>CAKOTF010000021.1 GCA_934120045.1 uncultured Clostridia bacterium | reverse complement strand
AAAATTTCTAAAAAGGATTTATATGAATTAAAAGAAAGTGAAGTAATAGATATTATAGAATCTTCTAAATATAATGACATATTCAATATCTGGAAAAATGCTAAGAAAGTGAAAATATCAAAAGAAAAACCAAAAAACATCTATTATGTGCATCATGGGGCAAAGATTAGATATATTGATCCATTATTTAATGGTAAAAGAATTTCAAAATGTTGCAACCTTGCTAACAAAATGATAAAAAACAATTTATCTTACAATATGGATAATTATGTATATTTAAATTTTAATTTTTAATAATATGAGGATGAAATTTTCTATAGTAGAATTTGTGTGGAAGTACAAATTCAGTGCTGGCTAGACACAAATTTTAATCCCAAATTTAAAAATATATAAAAAGAGGATGAAATTATTTTAAAGTGGACCCAATGTCAAGGACATTTTTAAAAAAAGTGTTGACAAATTTTAAGAAAAAATGATAATAGAAATATTAATTATTTCTATTATCATTTTTTTATGGGTATATTCCAGTAATAAAATATTTATAATATTCACTTGGAGATAATTTAGCCAAATTCCATTGATATCTTTCAGTATTATAATAATCCATATAGTCATCTATTATTAATTTTACATCTTCAAAATTTTTACATTTAGTTAAATCAATTTCATCTTTCATATGACCATAAAAGGATTCTTGTGGAGCATTATCCCAACAATTTCCACGCCTTGACATAGATTGTAGCCAATTATTTTCTTTTAATAATTCTTTAAATCTTATACTTGTATAATGAGCACCTTGATCTGAGTGCATAATTGTTTTTGATGTTAGTGTTAATCCATGTTTTCTTATTAATATTTTTATGGTTTCTTCTACTATACTCATTTCCAGTGATTCAGATAAAGCATATGCCAATATTTCATTTGTTTTTGCATCTTTAATTGTTGAAAGATATGCTCTTTTTTCATTATTATAAATCAAATATGTAATGTCTGTTAATAGGATTTCTCTTGGATTACAATCTTTGAAGTCCCTATTAACCAAATTATCTACATAGTTATTAGTTTTTATTGCTTTAGCAATTCTACGAGCTGGATTAGCTTTTCTAATTGGACAAAATAATCCATATTTGTTCATAAGCCTTTGAATTTTGCTTCTACTCATAATTATTCCATTATGTTCTAAATTCATTTTTATACTTCTAGAACCTTTATTGTAGCCTCTATGAGTATAAGCTTTTAATATTAATTCAAAATCTGCTCTATCTTGAATTTCTTTTTTAGAAAGGTTAACTTTTCTATTTTTATAAGCATAAAAACCTGACCTGGAAACTCCAGCCATATCACAGAGCCATTTAATGTTTAATTGGTTATTATCTTTAGATAATATTTGAATTATTATCTCGTATTTTTCTTGGATGATTCCCATTTGGCTTTCTTCTCTACAAAAGAAATTTTTTTTAGAAATTCAATTTGCTGTTCTTGATATTTAATTTTATGTTTCAATTGTCGAATTTCTTCATCTTTATTTAATTGCTTTGTTTTTGGTCTACCTGATTTTCCTTTTCGATCATCTTCCAACAATTTTCCATCTTTAATTTTTTGTTTTACTCGATACGAAAAAGTATCTATTCTCTTTTGACCAATTATTTCTGGTGGTATTTCACATTTTCTAAATATTTCTGTTGGTGTAATACCATTATTATATAATTCAATAAACTTTTCTTTAAATTCATCTGCATATGTTATAGCCTTTTCAGTGATGTTAAAAATATACGGATTATTTTTTAATTTTTCTATATCTTCCTTACTAAATTTTAATTTACTCATAATACTCCTCTCTAAAAAATTATACAACAAAAAATGGCCCTATAAAATAGCCATTGTATAAAAATCACTCTTTTTATACTGTCTATTTTATAGGTACCATTTTAT
>CAKOTF010000020.1 GCA_934120045.1 uncultured Clostridia bacterium | reverse complement strand
AAGTTACATATATGGATTGTATGTTTATGGAGTGTAGTAGTTTAACAAGTCTAGATGTAAGTAAATTTGATACAAGCCAAGTAACAAATATGAGTCGTATGTTTGAGAGTTGTAGTAGTTTAACAAGTTTAGATGTAAGTAAATTTGATACAAACCAAGTAACAAATATGAGTTGGATGTTTTATGAATGTAGTAGTTTAACAAGTTTAGATGTAAGTAAATTTGATACAAGCAAAGTTACATATATGGATTGTATGTTTATGGAGTGTAGTAGTTTAACAAGTCTAGATGTAAGTAAATTTGATACAAGCAAAGTAACAAATATGAGTTCTATGTTTTGGAATTGTAGTGGGTTAACAAGTTTAGATGTAAGTAAATTTGATACAATCCAAGTAACAGATATGAGTCAAATGTTTATTCAGTGCAGTAGTTTAACAAGTTTAGATGTAAGTAAATTTGATACAAGCCAAGTAACAGATATGCGTAGTATGTTTAGTGATTGTAAGAGTTTAACAAGTCTAGATGTAAGTAAATTTGATACAAGCAAAGTTACATATATGAATTATATGTTTGATTCTTGTAGTAGTTTAACAAGTCTAGATGTAAGTAAATTTGATACAAGCCAAGTAACAAATATGGGTGGTATGTTTGATTCTTGTAGTAGTTTAACAAGTCTAGATGTAAGTAAATTTAATACAAGCCAAGTAACAGATATGAGTTATATGTTTGGAAATTGTAGTAAATTAAGTAAAATATATGTAAGTGAGTATAATGAAACAACTGGTAAGGGATGGACAACAAAAAATGTAACGGATTCTGATGATATGTTTATTGGAGCAACAAAATTAGTTGGCGAAAATGGAACAGTATACAATTATGGGAATAGAGATGCAACATATGCAAGAATAGACAAAGAAGGAGAACCAGGATATTTATCAGCCATAAATAATCGTATAACAATACCAGAGTTAGCAGTGTTATCACAATTTGAAGGAGAATATGAAAATATAGACAGAGGAATAGTAATATATATAATGAAAGATGCAGATGGAGATGGAAAGATAGATACACCAGACTGGACAAATAAAACAAAAATGCAAGAAACATATGATCAATTTGTATGGGTACCAGTAAAAAATGCAATACTAGATTTAAGTAGTACATATTCAGGTTTAGATGATGCAGGAATAAGAAGTAAAGTTCAAGAACAAATAAATGTTGGAAAATATCCAATGGCAATAAAAACAAATACAGCAGGAGATTATATAGGAGTACTATATGAATTTAGTGAAGTAACAGAGAATAATACAACATATGTAAAAGTAACACCACATTCAAACTGGACTCCAAAATCAACAACTCATAGAGAACCAGCAGGATTAACAAATTCAACAAAAGGAGATACGGAAACGAACTTAAAACAAGTAAATGGAATATTAAATACAAGTTATAATGATTCAACAAGTTTTGAAAGTGCATTGCAAAGTCAATATAATGAAATGGTGAAAAAAGTAGAAGAAAAAGGAGGATTTTGGGTAGGAAGATATGAAACGAGTAGTATGAGTAATAGCACAACAGAAAATTATATAGCATCAAATAGAATTCAAGTATCAAGTAAAAGAAATACAACAAATGGAATAAATAGTGTAACCTGGTATAGGATGTATGCACAGCAGAAAATATATTCAGAGTTAGCATTAGAAAGTAAAACAACTAGTAGTATGATATGGGGAAGTCAATATGATCAAATAATGATATGGATGAAAGGAGAGAAAAGTTCAGATCAAGCACCATCAAGAGGAAAATATTATGTAACAAATGGAGCAGGAAAAGGAAATTATGGGGCAATAAGTGGAGTGAAAAATGATGTTTATTCAAGAGTAGCCCCAACAGGAAGTCAAGATCCTTATTCTACAAAGAATATATTTGATTTAGCAGGAAATGTCAATGAATGGAGCCTAGAGGCGAGCCTAGGGGCCACCAACTACACCAGTAGTCGAGTTCTACGTGGGGGCTATTACACCAGTACGAGTGCCTACGACACTAGACCAGACAATCGTTACGACCTCATTCCTACCGCTAGCGATTTCTACAATGGATCCCGCCTTACACTTTATTAGCAGAACTGAGTGCTAAAGTCGTGAATTAGAAAGAGGAAAAAAGTACTTTTATAAATAGGCAGTTGAAAAATAATCCCAACATTCGAAGGTGTAGAATATAGTGTGTGAAATATAAAAAGCACACTATATTCTACACCTTCATTCAATATTATTTATATAACAAAAAATGTAGAAAAATATGTTATAATCTTGAATTTGACACTTTTTTAAAAGTAAAAAACCTGTAAGCTAGACAAATGCTAGCTTATAGGCTTTATAAATTTATTTGAAAAATGCGTACCTAAATTATTTTTTTAATAATTTTAAAATTTTTTTAATTTCTTTATTTGTTACTATTTCGTAGTTTGTCCTAAATTTATCATGTAACAAGTATGTTATATCAGTCCTTTCATACGATGGTAAATAACCTTCAGTTTCACTTTTTAATACATTCATAATTCTAAAGCTTTTTTCGATTTCACATCTTCTTTTATTTACTTTTATTATTTCTTTTGCAGAATCTTCTAATTTACTTATATCATATTCTTTTAAATCTTCATTTAATCTCCAAACAATAGGAGATAACGCCCATTCTTTTAAATGTTTTTTTAATTGTTTTATAGATTGTGTTGTTATAAATGCTCGATTTTCTTTATCATTAAATTTTCTATTATTAACTGAAACAAGACTATCATCTGTACATACTATAAATTTTGATAGTTTAAAATCATCTAATATTTTTTTGTTCTGTTGGAGTTAAAGTTGTTTGTTCATTGGTATTACCAGGTGTTATATTAAAAGCAAGTGGAATACCATCTCCGTCCATAAATAATCTCATTTGTACTATAGGTGTATTACGATGTTCTTTTGATGGGCCATATTGTTTTAAGCTATCATCATCTTCTAATTCAAAGAAGTAAGATGTAGTTCAAAACTAGGTTGTTCGATAAAATTTTAGATAATTTGTATGTTTCTAATTCATTACCTAATTTTTCTACAATTCTAGATGTTCGTTTACCAGTTTTAGTAGTAAACGATTCGATTATATAGAATTGTTTAGTGTTAGATGATTTTTCTATAGATAATCGCATATTTTTTCCTCCGTATTAAGATATAGTTATTTTAGTACAATACCACACAATACACGAGAAGAAAAACGAAAAATTTACAAAAAAATAAACGTTTTCAACACTTACAAAGATTTTTATATAAAAAAAGTGTCAAACATCTGTAATTATTCCAAATAATGATATATGTAATTAACAGGGATTTAAGAAAATCCATGTTTCTATTTTATTGAAAACATTATAAAAACACTTGATAAATCTAAAAAAAAATGGTAAAATGGCATATATACGAATAAGAAAGAGGAAAGAAAGTTGGAAAACGATTCAAAAGAAAAAAATAATATAGTAAAAAAAATAAATGATTTAGTAACAGGAAATGTATTAAACAATTTAGTATATGCATCAATGATAACAATATATTTTATGTTCTTTAACATGTATGCAGTAGCAACAGAAGCAACAGTATTTACACAATATATAAAAATAGCAAGTTTTATATTTTTATTGTTTTCTATTTTTATATTTGAGATAGCATATAAAAAAGACAGTGATGAAATAGCATTAAACGGAATTGAATTTTTAGTTTTGGCAATATTTTCATTATTAATACAATATATTCCTAAAATATTAAAGATAGATGAAAATATGTATATGATTGCAGGAACATATATTTTTTTGATATATTATGGAATAAAAAATGTAGTTATATATACATGTGAAAGAAAGAAAGAACTAGACAATTTAAGTGACATAAAAGAAATAGTAAAAGACGAACCAATCAAAAAAGAAACAAGAAGAAAAAATAAGACTGAAGAATAATTGGAAAGGAAGAGAAATATGCAATTAGTAAATATAGGTTTTGGAAATATAATTGCAGCAAACAAAATCGTAGCAATAGTAAGTCCAGATTCAGCACCAATAAAAAGAATGGTGCAAGATGCTAAAGATGCAGGAACAGCAATTGATGCAACATGTGGAAGAAAAACAAGAGCTGTTTTAATAATGGATTCAGGACACATAATTTTAGCAGCAGTACAGCCAGAAACTGTAGCAGGAAGAGTAGACAAAGATATTACTCAACCTGTTCAGATAGATGAATAATAAAAATAAATATTTAGGAGGTAGATTTAAAATGATGGTAAAACCAACAGTTGCAGAATTACTAAAAAAAGCAAAAAACAGATATGAATTAGTAATAGCAACATCAAAAAGAGCAAGACAAATAGCAGAAGGAGCAGAAGTAAAAACAAAGGTAAAGGAAGAATCACCAGTAACTTTAGCTGCAAATGAAATTGCAGAAGGGAAAGTAGAAATAGTTGAACCAGCTGAAGAAAAAGAAGATAGAATAGAAAGAGGAGAAGAATAAGTGCTAGTAATATTATCAGGAGTATCAGGAGCTGGAAAAGATACAATAAAAAAAGAACTATTAAAAAGAATACCTAATGCAGTAACACTTCCATCATTCACATCAAGAGATATGAGACCTGGAGAAGTAGAAGGTGATCATTATCATTTTATTAGTAAAGAAGAATTTGAAGAAAAAATCCGTAAAGGAGACTTCTATGAATATGATTTGCACCATGGAAACTATTATGGAACATCAAGAGAACTTATGAATAACAAAATAAAAGAGGGAAAAATAATAGTAAAAGACATAGAAGTAAATGGAACAGAAAATCTTTTGAAAATTTTAGGAAATGATACAAGAATTGTTACAATATTCTTAAAAGTAGGAAAAGAAGAATTAAAAAGACGTCTAATCGAAAGAGGAGACAATATTCAAGATATTGAAGTAAGACTTGGCAGATTAGAATATGAAGAAGATAAAATTAAACTTTACGATTATGTAATAAAAAATGATGATTTTGAAAAAACAGTACAAGTTATAATGACAATAATTGAAAATGAAAAAAGAATAGAAGAGCAAATACAAAATAATAATTTGCATAATATATAATATGGCAAAAGAGGCAGACTTACAAAAGTCTGCCTCTTTTGGGTATGAAAAAAACATTAAGTATATTACTTAATGTTAAAATTCTTAATAAAATAATATCAATAAAAGTTACTAATGTCAATTAAATGAATAAAATTATATTTAAAATTTTCTATATATTTTTATCTTTAATAATTTGCTTCAAAGTACTGAAAAACTGCAGATTGATATATTATAAAAAATGTTCAATTAATATACTTAAGGATTTAAAAGTATTGCTATTTATAAATTGATAGTTTATAATAAAGGTAAGCAAAAAGCATACATAAAATATGTGCTTAAAACGAAAATGGGGGAGAAGTAATATGTCAATTAGAAAAACAAAGGAAAAAGGAATAACCTTAATAGCACTAATGGTAACTATAATAGTAATAATAATATTAGCAGGAATA
>CAKOTF010000019.1 GCA_934120045.1 uncultured Clostridia bacterium | reverse complement strand
ACTTTGATAAAGCATTATCACATCCAAATACAGATGATTTAAAAACATTAGAACAAATTGTAATATTATACGAGGAGGAATAAAAATGTCAGATATTAGTGGTATTTGGAGATTCTGTTTTAAAAGGAGTTATATACGAAAATAATATTTATAAAGTATCTCAAAATAGATTTTCTAATATATGTGAGGATATATTAGGAGTGCCAATAGAAAACAAAGCAAAATTTCATATAGCACATATTGAAAAGTTACTAATACAAGATGATAAGAATGACAATTTGTTAAAATAATAAAGATATTAGCTTTATAAAATAAGTGGCCGCCCGAGATATATCTCGGACGGCAATGCATTATTTGGAATTTTACTGATGCCTCAGTATAGAAAAATTTTGCTAAATTTGATTTAAGGTTGTTAGCATGGATGTTTTTGCTTCTTGCAACTTTTTCTCACGCTCTTTGAGTTCTTTTTCTTTCTGCTGTAAAACTTGTTCAAGACTTCTTAAATCTTTTTCTCTTTTTTCTTGCTCCTTAGTTTGTAAATTTCTTTCCCGAGCATTTAGTTCACGTTCTTTTTGACGTAAATTTTTTTCACGCGAAGCCAGTTCTGCTTTCATTTTTTGAAGATAAACGGCTCCAAATGAGTTTTCTTGGTCATAAATGAATTTTAAATATATGTTTTTAAAACTGCTGATAGTAAATTTGAATGTGATTGTGCCATCCTCACAGTCTTCCATTTCTTCCAAAGAAACTTTACCTTCACCATCAATTTCATCATAATAATTGTTTTTGTCAATGCTACCATGTATTTTCCAATAGCAATAAAAAGGATCAAAAGAAAGTGATATTTGATTATGTTTTAATACAAGGGAGCCAGGGTATAAAGTTTGATATGATGCTAGAGAACGATTCTTTGTTTTACCAGATTGATAATCAAAATATTCTTTATCGTAAGTATGTTCTCTACGACAAAAAGGGCACTTATAGGACTTGGGAGCTAAATATAAATAATCCCGTTTAGAAAAATCTGAAATACCCATTTAAAATCCTCCTATCTTTTTTACAAGTGAGTTACGAAAACTAAAACAATTTCCCTTTCTTTAATAATGCATTTGTATAATCCTAGTAATGTACTTTGGATATAAGTATGAAATACCCTAATATTATAATACGAATTTAGCTCAAATTCAATGAAATATATAAAAAATAAAAAGATACTAAAACTTTAGTATCTTTGGCTATTGTAACTATCTTTGTTTATAAATATAATCAAGAAGAGATATTAAATCACCGTCTTTATCTATCCCAACTACATATAAAACAGGAGATTTAGGATATTTTGGTAAAGATGATAATTTGTATTTCTGTGATAGAAAAGATTTTCAAATAAAACATCAAGAAACAATAATACATTTAACTTGGACAGAGCGTAAAACAGTTACACATACAAAATTACATATCAATATAAATCATAAAACAGCCAATGATATTGTAAAAGTTGCACTGGAGCTTGTTTTGTCAGTTGGTGTGCTAATCAATGTGGATATATAGATAGTGGAATTATACCTAAATTTGCAAGTTGTCAAACAAAGGGTATATCGTGGTTTAAAACTTGTGGACTTTAGAAAGAAAGAGGTTATATACCAAAATCACGGAGATATTATATTTTTCGATTGTGAAAGTGATGGCACTTCAGATCACGTTGGAACAGTTGAAAAGTGTGAAAATGAAAAAGTATATACGATAGAAGGAAATTCAAATGATGATATGTGTAGACAAAAAGAATATGACATCAGTAGCAATGTTATATATGGCTATGGAACACCTATGTACTAATTTGAATTATTATACAAAAATATATATTTAATTTATAATTAATAAAACATTAAAATGAAAAAATTTAAAAATTTAATAAAATTTTAAATCTTTTTTATATTTTTTTAGGTTATATTATATGTAAGCTAGTTTATAAAAGAAAGGAGGTATTTACTTGGAAGATAAAGAATTAATCTATAAAATACAGCACGGAAATAAAGAATTATTAGAGATATTAATTGAGAAATATTATGATGATATTTATAGATTTTGTTATTATAAAACAGGAAATAGCTCACTTTCTTATGATTTAACACAGGAAACATTCTTGAAATTGATTAAATATATAGGAACTTATAAACATAGAGGAAAATTTAAAAGTTATTTAATTACAATAGCAATGAATGTATGTAACACTTATTTTGACGAGAATAAAGTGGAGTTAGAAGAATTAGATGATAATCAAACTTATAAAGAAAATGATTCTAATGAATTATCAAGAATAGAACAAAAAAATTCAATTGATAAAGCATTAAAAGAGCTACCAGAAAAACAAAAAGAAGTAATTATTTTGAAGTATTATGAAGATTTGAAAATTAAAGATATATCTAAAATACTTGATGAAAAAGTACCTACCATTAAATCAAGACTAAAGCAGGGAATAGAAAAATTGAGTAGGTATTTAGGAAAGGAGGACTTTTAATTAGATGGATAAGTGGAGAGAAATTTTAAACAAAAGAGAATTGCCAAGTATAGATGAAAATAAAAAAAGGCAATCAATAGAAATATTAAAAATGGAAATAGCAAATACAGAAATAACAGTAAAGGAAAGCTATTTTGAAAAGATAAAAAGATATATTCCTTTTATGAGTAAAATTACTTTTCTTTTCCAATTTATTCTATTATTGGTAGGAATATTAGTTATAAAATCTATGAATTTTGAGAAAACAATGCTAATTTTATCACTTGTAATGCCAATATTAGCATTTCTTCAAATAATTGAGTTAGAGAAAAGTTTTAAATATAATATGTATGAAATTGAAATGAGTTGTAAAATGGACTTAAAAGAATCGATTTCAATTAAATTAATAATTAATACATTTATTAATTTATGTATAATGACAGTATTTGCAGTTATGACTGGAACTCATTTTGAACAGGAAAGTTATGTATTAATTCTTTATTTTTTAGTGCCATTTATGATAACCAATGTTGCTAACATTTCAACAATGCGTTTATTAAAAAATAAGTCAAACGAAATTGTAAATATGACGATAATGTTATTAATCAATGCGATTTTATTTAACATTAATATAAAGTTTCCTAGTGTTTATGAAACTTCAAGTGTTTTAGTATGGTTAGGTTTATTAATTATAACAGTATTTTATTTTATAAAAGCTGTTTATCAATTTTATGAAGAGGAGGATGATTATATATGGAACTTGCAATAGATATGCTAACAAAACAATATAAAAATAAAATTGCAGTGGATAGAGTTTCTATAAAACTAAAACCAGGAGTTTATGGATTACTTGGTGCAAATGGAGCAGGAAAAACAACACTTATGAGAATGATATGTGGTATTCAAAATCCAACTTCTGGTCAAATTAAATATAATGGAACAGATATAAAAAAACTAGGGGAGGATTACAGACAAGTTCTTGGTTATTTACCACAAGATTTTGGATACTATCCAGATTTTACAGCTTATGATTTTTTAATGTATATTGCTGCATTAAAGGGATTATCAAAAGAAAAGGCTGAAATGAGAGTGAATGAGTTATTACAAATAGTTAATTTGGAAAATGAAAAAAAACAAAAAGTAAAGACATTTTCTGGAGGAATGAAACAAAGATTAGGAATTGCACAAGCAATGTTAAATAACCCAAAGATTCTAATTTTAGATGAGCCAACAGCAGGACTAGACCCAAAAGAAAGGGTAAAGTTTAGAAACTTAATTAGTAGTTTTTCACAAGATAAAATTGTAATATTATCAACTCATATTGTATCAGATATTGAATTTATTGCAGATGAAATTATTGTGATGAAAGCAGGTAAAAAGATATTAACAGGAACGCCAGAAGAACTTTTACAAGATTTAAGAGGCAGTGTATGGAAATGTGTTGCTTATGATAAAAAAGAAGTAGAAATGCTGAATCATAAATATTGTATTATTAATATTCATCAAGAAAATAATACAACAGAATTAAGAATTGTAAGTAGGCAAAAACCAACTGTGAATGCTGTTAATATAGAACCTAATTTAGAAGATTTATATTTAGCATATTTTCAAGATAATGAAAAATAGAAAAGAAAGGAATGAACAATATGGGAACATTAGTGAAATTTGAATTAAAGAAATTATTTAATAAAAAAATGAATATTATTGTAATCATAGTTTGTTTGTTTTTAATAACATTACTATTTTCTATGGCAGGTAAAGATTTTCTAGCAAGAGATAAGAGTGGAAAATCTTATAAAGGTAAAGAGGCTATTAGTGTTAGAAAAGAACAAATGAAAGAGATTGCTGGAACTTTAACAAATGAAAAGATTATAAAAGAAATAGAAAAATTACAAGAGTTGCATAATGATCCAAATAATCTTATTACAAATAGTGATGGAGAAAAGGATTTTAGTATTGAAATTTATAATGAATATTTAAATAATAGACTTGATTTATTAACAAATATAAACCGTGTATATGCAAATTATAATACTAGCTATATAACTGAATTATTTAATCTAAATTTAAAAGAACAGAAAGATTTTTATGAAACAAGACAACAAAGAATAGAAGAAGAATTAAATCAAAGTTATGATGGAAAAAAATATACACCTCAAGAAAAAGAATATTGGTTAAAGAAGTCTAATAACACAAAAACACCATTTGAATATGATTTTTATTATGGATATTCTAATTTGTATAACACTTATGAATTACTTATATTTGGAGTAATTGCTATATGTATATGTTTAGCATCTGTTTTTGCAGGAGAGTATCAAAATGGTACAGATAAAATATTATTAACCACAAAGTATGGAAAAAGTAAAGGTGTAACTGCGAAAATAATCGCATCTTATATATTTGCAACATTAGTATTTACAATATATTTAATATTTGCAATAGGAACAATATTCTTAATGTTTGGTACAGATGGAGGAAATTTACCAATACAAATTTCTAACATATTAAGTCCATACGCACTAACATTCTTCCAATCACTTTTATATAATATAGTGATTTCATATACAGTATTGTTTGGTATGGTGGGATTAACATTATTCTTGTCATCTAAACTGAAAAATCCTATGACAGTATTAGTAATAGATATTGCTATTATTATGTTACCAGTATTTTTGAGCATAAAGTCAGCTTTTGGAATATTAAATAAAATATTATTCTTAATGCCATATAATGCAATTTATTCAGACTTTTCTCAAATGGTATCATATAAGTTAGGAAATATTGTTATTGATTTACCTATGATGACTATAATTACTTATATTTTTATGATGATTATAGCATTAATTTGTGCAAAGAAAACATATAGTAAACATCAGGTAGAATAAGTAATAAAATTAAATTTTATTTAAAGAGAAAATTATGCATAGAATTGAGGCATATACTAGACTAGCAATTATTTTTATAATAATTATTACTATATTATATTTACCGATTCTACTGATTTTAAGAAAGAAAAGAAAAAATATAATAGGACAATTAGGAAAATTAGGTTTATTCTGCTCAATATTTCTTATAATATTCGCAACAATTTTGTTTGTACCTTTAGGATTTTTTATTCCTGCTATTTAAAAAAATAACAGGAAACTATATAAGACAACTGCAATGATATTTGTTCTAACATTTAGTAAAGTAGATGAAAATTTAGTAAAAGGATTAATTGAACAGAGTTATAATTTAACGAAAAAATAAAATATTACAGAGATATTACAAAAATATTAAATTTTTGTAATATCTCTTTTTTAAAAGACAAGAACAATGGTTTTTTGATATAATTATAAAGGATTTTTATACCTTTTAGGAGAGAAATAAATGAATGAAGAAATTTTTGGAATAGATAATTTCAATTTAATAAGTGATAATCAATATTATTATGTATTTAGAGCATTAAATATAGATGATCAAACAGAAATAGATAGAGAAATTACTGCAAATAATGGTGTGATACAGAAAGTAATTACAAATAAAAAAAGATATCCAGAAAACAATAAATATGCAAATAGAAGTAAAATATCATTACAGGAGGTTTGGGATCATACAAAAAGTGTTAATTTTTATAAAGGGACTAATTGCATCTCTCTTTCTTCAAATGCTAATGTATCAATAGATTATGGCTCAAAATATGGTCATAAATATTTGATGATAAAAATACCTAGAGAGCAAAGTGGTACTGTTTATAATGCAGGACAATATATGATCTCCGAATTGAATAAAATGTTAGATAAGAAAATTGAACAATTACCACAAGATTCAGAAATAGTTCAATTAATTCAAAAAATAGAAAAGATAGAAGATAATAGAGCAGTACGAGATATTATTAGCAATAGATTTAATCGAGCTCGTACTGGAGGAAGATACACATCAAATATAAGCGTAAGAACAAAAGAATCTTTACAAGAAAGATTTAAAAATAGACAAGCATTTTCAAATGAACAACAATTAGAATATAATAAGTTAATGGGAAAACTCACCTTGTTAGAAATTTCTGGAATGCTTCCAAAAGAAATCTTTGATAATATAAATATTGCATCATTAACAAGCACAATAGGTAGTGAGTTTTCTAATAGAGAATTCGTTCATTATGGAGAAATAAGTGCAGATGAATTTGTACCAATTTCAAAAATAAATTTAGAAATGTTTGCTTTATTACAAGTTGCTAAAGAACAGGGAATTGATGAACAAAAAATAAAACAAATAGAAAATAAACTTATTGAATTTACAAATCAAAGATATGAATTGTTAAATAGAGATGGACGATTATATTATTCAAATGGTACTAATGATATTGAGTTAAATTTGAATAGTGATAGTGTGCTTATAAATGAACAAAATTTAAAAGATAATTCAAGTATTTCTATTGATGAAATGTTTGAAAAAACAAATGGAAGCATAAGTTTTTCAAGAGCCCAAAATGCTTCACAATTCGTATATAATTTGGCTATTGCACAAAGAAAAACTGTTGAATTATCTAATGTATTAAAATTAATTTTAAATGATAGCGAGTTAGATAGTGTTATTGAAGAAATAGCACAAAAATCAATAGCAATTAATGATAGAATTATAACGAGAAAAAATGGTAAAGGAATACAAGTTTCTGAATCTGTAAATATTGATATGAATAGAGGAGAAAGAAAAGTATTTTCTGATGATGAACAAAGAAAAATATATGAAAGAATTAAAGAACTTTCAACTGAACATTTAGATTTGATTTTATCAAATAAAGGTATTGAATTAGAGCAGAATATCTATATGCAAAGTTTGCAACATGAAAACATTGATGCAAATAAATCTATTGAAGAAAGATTAAATAGATATTATGCAGAAACTATAATTGATACTTTAAATATACCAAAAATATATAGAAGGGCAATTAGAGATAAAAGTTTAAATGAAGAAGAAAGAGAAAGAATAATTGGACAACTTGAAAAAGCAGATTGCAAAAAGTTAGTAAATGCATTTTTAAATGCTGGAATAAATGAAAATGAAATTTCAGAATATATTATAAATATTTTAGCAAGTAATGGATATAAAGGATACACTTTTGAAGAATTATCAAAATTAGAAAATTTAAACGAAATAATAAAAACAAATATAGATAATAAAAATTTAAAAGGTCATGTTTATCCATCTACACTAGAAGATTTAAGAGGAACATCTGATAATGATAATAGAGTAGGGGATACATCAATTAAGTTAAGAGATTACCAAAAAAAAGCAGTAAATAGTATTGATGGACTTTTTGAAAAAGATAAAAGATTTGCAGGTTTAGTATTTCCAACTGGTGCAGGTAAATCATTTGTAGCAATGACAGAAATGCTAAAAAATCAAAATGGTAATATTTTATATATTGCACCACAACATGAAATTTTAAATCAAGTAGAAAGACATATATTAAAGAATATTGCTAATGTTGAAATTTTAACTACTGAAGAAGTTGAAGATTTAAAGAAAAAACAAAATATAACTAATCCAAAAGAATTAAAATTACCAAAAGGAAAAATTTTACCAAGTCAATCTAGTGAATATGTAAAAAAAGTATTTCCTCATCTAACAATGTTATGCTATCAGGGTTTAGCATCTCAAAACAGAGAAGATTTAACTGATGAAGAAAAAAGAGAAAGCGATATTGAAGAAAAAGAAATAAAAGAAATATTAAAGAATAAAGATGCTGATCTAATAGTTTTTGATGAGTTACATAGGAGTGGGGCTAAAACATGGAAAAATGTTGTTAATCAATTAATTAATTATAATAAAAAAGCAAATATATTAGGAATAACTGCAACACCAATTAGAGATGATGACCATGTTGATATGATGAAAGAATTGGCTGAGATGACACATACATATAGTGAAGAAGAATTATCTACAAAACAATATCTCGGAGATGGATGTGAAATATATTTAACAGATGCAATACAAAGAGGTTTGGTAGTTGAACCTAAATTAGTTTCTTTTAATTTTATGCTAAGAGAAACTGATGAATACCAAGATATTATTAGAATGATTGAAAATGAAGCTGATGAAAACAAAAAACAGCAGTTAATACAAATAAAAGCACAAATTGATGATTTAATAAGTGGAGATACACAAATTTCAGAACATATTAAAAATAATATTTCTCAAAAAGAAAATGAAGAAATTGGAAAAATCATTAAACAAACTATTCAAAAAAAAGATGGTAAATATATAGTATTTTTACCACAACATGCTCATAATGATGGTTTAAGTGAATCGCAATATTTTGAACAACAAGCAAAAAAAATAAAAGAAATCTTATCAGGAATAGATGGTAATCCTGAAATATATAGATTATTAAGTAAAGATGATTCTGGAAATACAAAAGTAAAAAATAAAAAAGCGATAACAGATTTTGAAAATTCTAATTCAGAACATCTAAAAATAATGTTAGCCATTAATAAATTAAATGAAGGAGTTCATGTTGATGGAATTAATGGCGAAATAATGTATAGAAAAATTAATGATGGAAGTACAATATTGTATTTACAACAATTGGGTAGAGTAATCTATTCTTTAGATAAAGATAAACCTGTGCCAGATGAGGAAATCCCAATAGTTTATGATATATATAATAACTATCTTATTCAAAATATGAACAGAACAGTTAATCAAACAACTCCAAAATCAGATCTGCAAAAATTACAAGAAATTATTGAATGGATGGATAAACATGGATATGAACCTGATATAAATAGCGAGAATACAAAAGAAGCACGAAAAGCAATTACATTAAAGAAAATACAAACAAAATATAAAAAATATCTTAACGGAATAAATAATCCAAGATTAAGCAAATCAGATATATATGAAATTGAGCAAATTATGGAATTAGCTCAATCAATAGATTTATTTAATATGGAAATAGAAAACAGAATAATACCACCTGGAGAAAAAGATTTGAGTGAAGTTCAATTATTTAAAATTTCTTCAACTCAAAAGAAATTTTTAGAATTATATAAAGATGCTAACAAAGTATTAGGTAATACAGAAAGACATAAAAGTCATCCTAATGCTAAATTAAACGATATTATGAATGTTTTAGAAACTTTAAATAGTAATGATATTTTTATTGATAATAATTTAATACATTATGGAGATACTTTAAAAGATGTTATTTTGAGATGTCCTCAAGAAATGCAACAAATTTTATTAGAGGAACTTTCAAGCTATGATGAAGAATATCCGATTGGTCAAGAGTTTAATTTTGCAAAGGCTTCATTTAAAGATAATTCTGTTTGGAAATTTTTTGAAAAGTCTGATGTTAGAAAATTATATGCATGTGGAATTTTTGAAGATGTAGAGGATGCATATATAGATGAACATATACAAGACAAGCAAAAAATTGACAAAATTAAAAGTAATGTGCTTTTTAAAGATTTTATAATATTTGGAAAAAAAGAGTTAAGAGGATTAAATGTAAAAACTGGAACATATTTAGATGAAAACGGAAGACCATCACCATTTACAGAAGATTTACCAACTAAAAAATTCAAAGAAAGACTTGCTGTTATACAACAACTTCATAAATATCTTCCAGAGGGATATACTCTTGCAAATATATCACTTGACGAAATAGCCGGTTTATCTGCTAGGGATTGTGTAAAATTATATAGACCAGATGATTATATAGCAACAGAAAATCATTATGCAGGTATTCCTATGAAATTTCCACTTAAACAAGAAATGTTATATGCTAGAAAACATTTACAGAGCAAAATTGATGATTTAAGTCTAGAAGAAATTATTGAGTATAAAAGACTAGGAATATTACCATTAACCATTAATAAAGATGGGGTTGATACAGATACCAATTTACCGAGAGATTTCTTCGGAAAAAGTGTTAAGCCTATTGAAATTTATAAACATACTAATAATGCATTTAATCAATTACAATATCTAAAAGAAGTATTAACACTATCAACGAATTTATATGGAGTATGTACTGTAAACGAAAGTATTGATGAATTACCAGATGGTAATTTTATGGAATATGTTTCTCAATACAGGAAAGAGGGTAGTGATATTAGAAGAAAAGGTATTCCTCGTAGATTTAATGTAAAACACGAAATAGAATGTGCAAGAAAGTATTTACAAGAGCATAAAGAAGAACTTGAACTTGAAGATATAATAGAATATAAGAAATTAGGAATTTTGCCTCTAAACTTAAATAAAGATGGAATAGATATAGATACAAATTTGCCTCAAACAGAATATGAATTTATATGTGTTGATGCAAATGGATTTGATAGAAAAGGATATTACTGTAAAAAGCAAGATGATGGAACATATATTAATACAGGAACTAGATATACTCCTGCAGGTTTTGGCAAAGATAGAAAGCATATTATAACAAGAGTAATAGAGGACTTACGTGGATTTGATATAGATGGCAAATGTAGGTGGAATAATAATAGACAATATGATAGAGCAGGATTCCGACAAGATGGTACATATAAAGATACTGGAGAGTTATATCATGAAGGATATAATGCTTTTGGATTAGATGAGAACGGAAAAAACAGACAGGGAAAAACTCCAAATGAAATTATATTTACAAGAGAATATATACTAAATGGTGTTACTAAAGGAAAAGCTAAAGAAATTCTTAATAAATATGGTGTAAAAAATAGAAGTTCTTTGAATTTATCACTTTATAAAGCATCAGAAATGTGTCCGCAAATAAAAACATTACTTTGCAAACAAATAACAAAATATCAAATGATGATAAAACAAAGAGAAGAAAAAATAAAACAACTTGAAAATGAAAAAACAGAAAATAAAGATTTATTAGAAAAACTAAAAAAAGAAAATGCAATATTAAGAAATAGAATTAATCTTATGAATCCAATGCAAGATTTAGATAAATAAATTAAGAGGTAAATATGAATAAAATTCAAAAAATATTTAATAAAATAAAGATATATTTTATGCAATTATTTAACAAAAAAGATATTAAATTAATTGAAGAATCTTCACAAGCATTAGACGACTTTCAACCCCGAAAAAATGACTATACTGAAAATAACCATGAAAAAAACGATTTTTTTATTATTTATAATAATCTAAAAAAAGGAATTATAAAACCAGAAGAATTAATGATACATGATTTAATAAAGGTTCAACTAATGATGCAAAGCGAATTGGATCATGTTAATGATAAAATTCATATATCAGAAGATGAAATTAATGAGCTAAATAATAATATATTTTATTTTAGACAAAATAATGATATGTACAAAGAAAAACTTAAAAATATAAATTAAGAATTATGTAATAGTAGAAAAAACAATTTCTGCTATTACTTATCTTTAAGTTCTAGTATATATAAATAGACAGGAGTTAAAAAAGTGAAAAATAAACCAAAAAAGAAGAAATAACTGATACAGAATTGATTACTTTATTTAATAAGGCTGCATCAATTCAAGATAAATTAAATATTTTTGGGAAAATTAAAGATGAATATTAAGTAAAAATTTTAATATTTTTTAAGTTTGCTGTTTATAATTTAAGTAAAATTACTAATTTTTAAGAAGGTAGGGGAATAAAAGAAAAAATTAAAAAAGATTTTTTTGAAATATGAATAGTTATGTGCTTAGAAAATCAACCGAAAGGACGATCTAACACTTGACACATACTATGCTTAAAATTTAATTTTTAAATTTACCACTTTTTAGAAATAATATGGTATAATGTTTGTAAATAGTAGGTCAATTGAAAAATGGCAGATAATAAAAAATAGTAATTTATCGAGGAGGTATTTGTAATGAAAAATAAAAAAATTGGTATAGGTTCATTGTCATTGTTACTAGT
>CAKOTF010000018.1 GCA_934120045.1 uncultured Clostridia bacterium | reverse complement strand
CTTGTATTTTTTCTACATAATTTTCTGTTTGTAATATTTCATTTAATCTTCCTTTTGATGCCATATTTATAACTGCTCTTGGTATATCTTTATTTTCTATTCCTGCTTCTTTTAATTTTTCATATATTGATACACAATTACTTTGTTTTAATTTTTGGATTAATTCATTTCTTTCTGCTACAGATATTTCCTCAATATTAAGACTTCCCCAATCATACATATCTGCTATTGCACTTGCAAAATAATCCTCTCTTGATATCTTCTCTATAGTCTGCATTTGTGCAAAGTTTGATGTCATTATATCTCTTATATTTGAGAGTCCTCTTTCTTGTACTATTTGCATTTGTTCTTCATCTGTTAAAGTTTTTATTGAGTCTACTAATCCTATTTCATTTGGTTTTAGATTTAAGTTTACAGATTCACTTATTCTATATCCTGTATTACTTTTTCTTGTTGTTATTTTTGGTTCTATTTCAAATCCGTTATTTTCAATGTACTTTATAATCTCTTCATATTTTGGATTATTTCCTGTTATCTCTCTTAACATTCCTGCTAATACTCTTGCTTGGGCTTGTCCTTTTGATAAATAATACATATTTTTTACAATAGAACTTGCTTGTCCATATTCTACTTTTCCTTCCGTTATTTGATACATTTCTTCTATTGATATATCATCTTTTGGTGTTCCGTCATCTCTTAATATACTTTCTTCTGGTATTTCTATTTTCCCACCATTTATTATGTATTTTACTAATTCTGTTTTTAATTCTTTTACTACTTCTTTATCTTGATTTTCTGCTTGTTGTATTAATGCAAACATATCTAAAAATTCTTTTGATATGTCTGTTACCCTGTTTCCTTCTATATCTCCATAATATATTTGCTCTCCTGATGCAAATGCACTTCCTAGTGTTTTTATTAATTCACTATTTGTTTTTATTCTTGGTACTGCTGGTCCCATTAATCCTTTTTGTTCTAATATTGTTAATTTTGCTACTATTTTATTTTTTTCTAATGTTTGCTCATCATCTAATGCTTGGAAACTACTTACTCTAGCTAATGGTGCTTTATATATTATTCCTTTTTTCATTCCAGATTTACTTGTATCTATTCCATCTGGAGCAGTATATTTTACTTTTATTATCTCTTTTAATTCTTTTGATTCTGTAGCTTCATCTATTTTTTTTAAATCTTCTAATACTTCTTCTGGGATATTTCCTTGGGCTATTCTTTCTTGTACTTTTTTATCTATTTCTGCTAACATATATTGCCCTGCATTATATACTCTTTGTCCCATTTCTTTTTTTGGAACTTTTATCATTACATATTTATCACTAAATGTTTCTCCATATGTTCTTGCTACATTGGCATTGCTTGATAATGATATACAATTTGTTTCTAAGCTATAATGCATTTTTATATGATTATACATTTCTTCTAGTGTTACTGTACTTTCTGCATTCCATCTTGGCTTTATACTATGTGTTCCTTCCCATCTTTCTCTATCTGTACGTAATCTTACATATTTTCCGTTCTCATCTTTTATGTTTCCTTCTTCTAGGTCTTTTATGTCTCCTGGCTCTAATGACCTAAAAAAGTAGTAATTTTCTTCATCACTTATTACATTAAATTTTTCTATATCAAACATTTCTTCCATAGTGTTTTCCTCTCACTTTTTCTTTCGATTTCTCGACTTTTTTCTTCTTTTATTTTAGCATATTGATTATTTTTTTTGAAGTGGTTTGGAATAAAAAAATAGTAAGACATTTATATCTTACTACTTTTCTCCAATTCGAATTAATTTATCAATATATTCAGCCATAAAAATTGGCACATTCAAAATATTTCCACTCATATCCAAATTTCTCATTGAAAATCTAGCAATTTTTCATTCAATCACGTTTTTGCAACTTATTTTTATTATTTTATCACATTTTTGCAAGCTTTTTTCTGCTATTTATCACACTTTTGCAATTTCAATAGTTTTTATATAGAAAAAACACCACATATTCTTTCAAACTATGTAGTGTTTTTCAATATATTTTCTTACTTTATAAAATTATTTATTAGTAATTTCCTCTAATTCCAAAAGTTCATTCCATCTCTTATCAACTTCTTTTTGGAATTCTTCTATCATCCACTCATTTCCAGGTTTAAACATATGTTTAAAACGTTTTTGTGGACGTAAAAATTCTTCAACTGGTAATTTTTTTGCTGGTTTATATGTTATATGATATTTTCCATCAACAACTTCATATAATGGCCAATAACATGTATCTGCAGCTAATTTATTAATTTTCATTAAATCTTCTGTTGCATATCCCCAACCTCTTGGACATGGTGCCATAACATTTAAGAATGCTGGTCCTTTTGTATAAATTGCTTTTTCTGATTTTTCATATAAATCTTTAAAATTTGTCATTGCAAGTGTTTGAGCAACATAAGGAATATGATGATCTGCCATGATTTTTGTTAAATCTTTTCTTATTTGCATTTTTCCTGGAATAACTTTTCCTGCTGGTGATGTTGTTGTGTCAGCAAATTTTGGAGTTGCAGATGACCTTTGGATTCCTGTGTTCATATATGCTCCATTATCATAACATACATAAACCATATCATGTCCTCTTTCCATTGCTCCTGATAAGCTTTGTAAACCTATATCATAAGTTCCTCCATCTCCACCAAATGCTATAAATTTTGTGTCTTTATCTTGTGGTAATTTTCCTTGTTTTTTTAAGGCTTTATATGCCGCTTCTGCACCAGAACATGTTGCACCAGCATTTTCAAATGCTGTGTGTATAAATGAATCTGTCCATGCTGTATATGGATATATAAATGTTGATACTTCCATACATCCAGTTGCATTTGCTATAACAGCATGATCTTCTGGTTTTAATGCTCTTAATATCATTCTTGCTACTACTGGGGCTCCACATCCTGCACACATTCTGTGTCCTTCTGTGAATCTTGATGGCTTTTCTGCCATTATCTTCTTTAAATCATAAGCCATTTTATTCTTCCCCCTTTCTTAGTCCTAAATATCTATATGGATTTCCTGTTTCTCCTGTTTTTACTATTTCTTGTAAATCATTATATACAGATTCTATCTGCATTGTTGTTGTATCTCTTCCACCAATTCCATAAATATAATTTACCATTGGTACTTGTTTTTTATTAACATACATTGCTGATGTTACATCTTCAAATAATGCTCCACCTGCTGAATTTAATGAATCTGCTTTATCAAGTATTGCTACTGCTTTTAATCCTTGTAATGCTTCTGCAATTTCTTCTGCTGGGAATGGTCTAAACATTCTTAATTTTAATAATCCTGCTTTTACACCTTTTTCTCTTAATTCATCTACAACTGCTTTTGTTGTTCCTGCTGTTGAGTTCATACATACTATTGCTATTTCTGCATCATCTAATTTGTATTTTTCAAAGAATTCATATTTTCTTCCTGTCCATTTTTCAAATTTTTTTGCAACTTCTTTTATTACTTTTTTAGCATTTTTCATTGCTTCTGCTTGTTGAGCCTTATGTTCAAATAAATATGCTTGTAAATCTAATGGTCCAATTGCTATTGGTTCTTTATCATTTAATAAATAATGTTCAGGTTTGTATTGTCCAACAAATTTCTTTACTTCTTCATCATTTTCTAATTCAATATTTTCAATTGAATGTGATGTAATAAATCCATCTTGGCATACCATTACTGGTAATTGAACATCTTTATGTTCTGCAATTCTATGTGCCATTAACATATTATCATAAGCTTCTTGGTTATTTTCTGAAAATAACATTATCCATCCAGCATCTCTTACTCCCATTGCATCTGAATGATCATTATGGATATTTAATGGTCCTGAAACTGCTCTATTTACTAATGCCATTACTATTGGTAATCTTAAACTTGATGCTATATATATCATTTCCCACATTAATGATAATCCGTTTGCAGATGTAGCTGTCATTGCTCTTGCTCCAGCAGCTTCTGCACCAATTGTTGCAGACATTGCACTATGTTCACTTTCAACTGCAACAAATTCTGTATCTACTTCTCCATTTGATACAAATGTTGAAAAATATTGTGGTATTTCTGTTGATGGTGTAATTGGGAATGCTGCAACTACATCTGGATTTATTTGTTTCATTGCTATTGCTGTTGCTTCATTTCCACTTAATCTTTCTCTTATACTCATTTTTTTATTTCCTTTCTAAATTTTTCTCATTATTCATATAAAATCATTTTCATATTAAATTTCATATTTGTTCTTGCCAAATTTTATATTTTTGAACTTTAATTGATTTATTCGACTTTCATTTCTATTGCTTTAAATGGACATACTTGTGCACATACTCCACATCCTTTACAATAGTCAAAATCTGTTTCTGTTCTTTTACAATCTTTTCCTACTGGTATTGAATTATCTGGACATACTGCAAAACATAATCCACATTGTTTACATTTTTCTTCATCCCATACAGGTTTCATGCTTCTCCAGTCACCTGTTTTAAATTCTCTTGCATTTCCTGCACAATATATGTTTCCACCAATTGTTAAGTCTTTCATTGGTGTTTCTTTGTTTATTTCTGTCATTTTTTCTCCTTCCTTTCCTATTACTCTATTAGGAAAAACTTAAGTTATTTTCTACCTTCTTATTGGATTTTTGTTACTTCTTTTAATGCTAATTCTAATGCTTTCATATTTCCTTCTATAACTTCTGGCTTTTTAGCAAATTTATGTTTAAATGAGCCTTTCATATCTTCTAAGAATGCTTCATCACTCATTATTCCTGTTACTTTTACAATTGCTGCAAGCATTGGTGTATTAGGAAAATATTTTCCTAATGTTTCTTCAGATACTTTTCTTGCATCTATTGTATAAATATTTCCATCATATCCATTTAATTTTTCTTTTAAATATTCTGGTGATTTTGTAGTATTTATTACTATTGCTCCTTCTTTTTTTAGACCTGCAGTTACTGGTACACTTTCTAATAATGTATCATCTACAACTACTACATAATTTGGCTCATATATATTACTATGTATTGTTATTGGTTTATCACTTATTCTATTATAGGCTGTTATTGGTGCTCCCATTCTTTCTGGTCCATATTCTGGAAATCCTTGAATGTATTTTCCTGTATTAAATGCTGCATCAGCAAGTAATAATGATGCTGTTTTTGCTCCTTGTCCGCCTCTACCATGCCATCTAATTTCTATTAAATTGTTCATGTTTTTCCTCCTTTAATTTCTATATTATATATAGAATTTACTTCATAAAGTATATTCTCTTTTACATTTATTGTCAAGTTAATTTTTACGACCAAAGGGTCAAATTAAGTTAACTTCTTATTAAAGTATCACTATATACTCAAAATATTATT
Organism: uncultured Clostridia bacterium; assembly: GCA_934120045.1. Taxonomy (GTDB): domain Bacteria; phylum Bacillota; class Clostridia; order TANB77; family CAG-508; genus CAG-269. The sequence goes on along the minus strand of CAKOTF010000018.1, from coordinate 14,913 downwards.
CAATATTCTGAAGACATAAGCAAACCTTAATAATAATGTCGTAATTTTACATAATTGTCAAGTATGTTTCTTGACTTATTTTTATATCCATGTTATAATTTGGGCGTTATGCGTTTGCATATCTAATAGTTTATACTAAAACTATTAACCACATCCAAATTTATTTAATTAGGAGGAAAAATTTATGCCCGGTATTTTGTATCATCTTGCATTCGCTGAAGAAGTATATCGGAATTTTTCAGAACAAATGAAGTTGGATAAGGTTAACTTTATGGCAGGTAACCTTATTCCTGATCTTGCCAATGACAAAAAAGCTTCTCACTATAGAAAAAAGGCTTCTGTTAATGGATTTTTTGTTCCCACTATGGAATCAGTAAAAAAAGACTTGTTTGTGCCTTCTGACTCTGTCAAATTCGGTATGTACTGCCATCTCTATTTGGATTATTATTTTATTGAAGACTTTTTGATTCCTGAATTCATCTGGGATACTTCGACTATGAAAGTAATTAATCCTCGTAATCATAAGGAATGGGATGTTAAAACATTCTTTTCTCATGATGGTATGTATGGTTCTTATACCGAAATCAATGATTTGATGTTAAAAGATGGACATGTATCTCTTGAAACTGTATCTCAAATCCCTGAAATTTTGCCTTCCACTGGTATACATGTTTTTGATGACAGACGTGAAAAAACCTGGAAAGCTGAACTTGACGGATATTTGTCTCAGCATAAAGAATATACTGGTGACATCTTCGACTACTATCGTTTGTGGGCTTCTATTGAAAAAATTGCGAAACAATTTGTAACAGAAGTTTCTTAAGAACAAAAAAAGGTGGGCATAATAATAGATTTATTATTGTACTCACCTTTTTCCATTTTTTATTAAATCAATGCTGAAGATATATGAAATACTTCAACTTTATCATTTAATATTTTTTTAGCTTCTCTTAAAACAACTTGTTCATCATCTAACATTATTGACTTATCATAATCTTTTTGTCTTAATTCTATATTTTTTCCTTTTATTTCATTTCTATTTTCATTTGAATACTCACCAATTTCTTTTGTTAATATTATCCAGTTTTCCTCTTTAATAAATGGTACATATTTTTTTAACCATATTTTCTTCTTTTCTGTTATCTTTTTTGTCTTTGATAATGATAATATATACATCTCTATATTATTAATTTTTGAAATTTCTTCTAATACATCAATTACATTTTTTAATGGCTCATTTTTCAAATATTCTTCTTCCATTTTTCTTGAAATTTCTTCTGGATTATACAAGTGATATTCTGCTATTGTGCCATCCATATCTATATACATAGCTACTTTTTTATTTTTTCTACAAATTTCTTTGATTTCATTTACAAATTCACTCATTTTTAGTCTCCTTTACAATACTATATTATCAAATAATCAATAAAATCTCAATATATTTTTTCTTGAAAGATTCATTTTTTATCTTGCCAATTTTATATATTATTTATATAATACTTTTGAAAGGATTTGCTTATGAAATTGAAATTAAAAGAGCCAAAAGAAAAACCTATTACATTAGAAGTAATTTTACAAAATGAGAGATTAAAAAGAGGTTGGAATTATAAACATTTAGCAGAACAATTAGCATTACCTAATGTCACTGCAAAAGATGTAAAAAAATGGGAATACAGTTTTGAATACCCTGATTTAAACACAATATATAAAATTTCTGAATTATATCAAATTCCAAGTGAAATATTAGTACAAGCAAAAAGCAATGGATATGCAGAAGGATTACATTCTGTACATAAAGTATTTATAAGAACAATTTGTTATATTTTTAATTTACCAATAAAAGCAATGACAATATTTTCATATATCTTCTTATATATACTTTTGCCATTGGCTGGTGTTGGTGCAATTTTTTTATTTGCCTCAAAAATAGCTATTTAAAAATTTTTTTTAATTATTTATTTATGCAAAAATTTATTGTAAAAAATCATCTACTATAATAAAAAAGCGAGTCTAAGATTTTCTATCAAATGAAAATTTTAAGAAAATCTAAGACTCGCCATATTTATCTAGTACAGAAAGTCCTCCTGCAAGGAGAACTTTCCTACTATATAAAAAAACAGATTAGCTTTATAATATCAATAAGAATTTATTAATATTATAAAATTAATCTGTTTTATTTTATTATAAACTTTTCTATTAATTTTTCAAGAAAACTTGTATTATCAGCTTTAATTAATGTTACTTCTTTTTCAACATTATCTGATTTATCAAGTTCTATGGCAATCTTATTTGCTTCTTGCATTCCTAATTCTTCTGTTGCTTTTTGTTTTATCATGTTCCAATCAAGTTTACTTTCTTGTGCCTTTATATCTTTTTCAACTTGACCATTCTCTTTTTGAACTAATGCAAGTTCATTTTCCATTTTTTTCTTATTATTGAACATTTCCATTATAGAAATTTCTCTAAAACTTACTATAAGTAACATGATAAATATACCAATTACAATCAAAATTTGTTTAACATGATTCAACATTTCTACTTTTTTCTTTTCTTTTTTTATTTGATAATTTGTTTTTATTGTTTGTTTTTTTGCTGTTGTTTTTTTAGTACTGTTTTTTCTTCTTGTTTGTTGTGTTCTTTTTCTTGGTATATCATAATCTGGCTCATATTTTCTAGGACTTGTTTCATATTGATATGAACTTCTTGACATGTTACTTACCTCCTTCCTTTGTACTTTGTTCTTTTCTTACGCTTTATTTAATTATTTTTTCAAAAATTCTTAATTTTGCGCTTTTTGATCTTGAGTTTTCTTCTTGTTCTTCTTCTGTTGCTATTATTGGTTTTTTATTTATTATTTTTCCTTCTGATTTTGCACCACATACACAATATGGCAAATCTTTAGGACATGTGCACTTTCCTTGTGCATCAACATAAGCATTTTTTACTGCCCTATCTTCTAATGAATGGAATGTTATTATACATAATCTTCCTTCATTTTTTAATAATTCTATACATTTTCTTGATGTATTATATAATGGTTTTATTTCATTATTTACTTCTATTCTTATTGCTTGAAATGTTCTCTTTGCTGGATGTCCTTCTTTTTTTGCAAATGCAGGCATTGATTTTTCTATTATTTTAACTAATTCTTCTGTTGTCTCAATTTCTTTTTCTTTTCTTGCAATACATATATTTTTAGCAATTTGTCTTGAAAACCTTTCTTCGCCATATTCGTATATTATATTTGCTAATTCTTCCTCAGAATATGTATTTACGACTTTTTTCGCTGTTAAACTTTGAGTTTTATCCATCCTCATATCTAATTCATTATTTCCTAAATAGCTAAATCCTCTATTTCTTTCATCTAATTGATATGATGATACTCCTAAGTCAAGTAATATTCCATCTACTTTTTCTATATTTAATTTTTTTAAAATTTCTTCAATTTCATCATGATTTCCATGTACATATTTTACATTTGAGTATTGTTTTAAGTTCTCTTTTGCTGCTTTTAGTGCTTCTTCATCTCTATCTATTCCTATTAACATTCCTTTTGATGATAATCTTTTTAGAATTTCTTTACTATGCCCTGCTCCACCTAATGTCCCATCTACATAAATTCCATCTTCTTTTATCTTTAGCCCTTCAATTGTTTCTTCTAATAGTACAGGTTTATGTTTAAATTCCAATTTTCAGCACCTCACAATTAAATTCCTAACATTGTCATATTTTCTGCAATCTCATCTGCAGATATGTTTTCATCACATTTTTGCCATGTTGCTTTGTCCCATATTTCTAATCTTGTTCCTACTCCTATAATCATTGCATCTTTTTCTAATTTTGCTGAAATTCTTAAATTTGCAGGGATTAAAAATCTTCCTTGTTTGTCAATTTCACATTCTGTTGCTCCTGATAAGAAAAATCTTACAAAGTTTCTGGCATTTTTGTCTGATAGTGGTAATGATTTTAGTTTTTCTTCGAAGTTATTCCATTCGTTTTGTGAAAATACAAATAAACATCCATCTAAACCTTTTGTTATTATGAATGTTTCTCCGATGTCTTGTCTTAATTTTGCTGGCATTATTAATCTACCTTTTACATCTAGAGAATGTTCGTATTCACCAATTAACATTTGGATTTCCTCCTCTCCATTTTTCTACCACTTTGTACCACTTTTAACCACTATGCATAAATAATAATACAAATACTATTTTTTTTCAAGTATTTTTAGGAAAATTTTTGAAATTTTTGTTTTTAAAGAAAGTCTGTTCGTCTTAGAGTTAACTATATTTCAGAACCTGTGTTCGCTTTAACTTTTTAGTATTTTATTCATATAATATATAAACCTTTAAGAAAGGATTTTTAATATGAATATTGTTTATTTCGATAATGCTGCAACAACAAAAATTAGATCTGAAGTTTTAAATGAAATGATACCATATTTAACATCAAATTATGGAAATGCTTCTTCCCTATATTCTATTGGTAGAACATCAAAACATGCTATTGATAATGCTAGAGCTCAAGTTGCAAGTTTAATAAATTGTAATCCAAATGAAATTTATTTTACTAGTTGTGGTTCTGAAAGTGATAATACTGCACTTAAAGGTATTGCATTTGCAAATAAGAAAAAAGGTAATCATATTATTACATCAAAAATAGAACATCCTGCAATATTAGAGTCTTGTAAGTTTTTAGAAAAACAGGGCTTTGATATTTCTTATATAAATGTTGATTCAGATGGTTTTATTAATTTACAAGAACTTGAAAATGCAATTAGACCTACAACTATTTTGATTAGTATCATGTTTGCTAATAATGAAATTGGCACAATTCAGCCAATTGAAGATATTGCCAAAATTGCTCATAATCACAATATTATTTTTCATACAGATGCAGTTCAGGCTATTGGAAATTGTTTTATTGATGTTCAAAAAATGAATATTGATATGCTTTCTCTTTCAGGTCATAAAATTCATGCTCCTAAAGGAATTGGTGCTCTTTATGCAAAAAATGGAATTGAATTTGAAAATTTTATAAATGGTGGTCATCAGGAAAAAAATAAAAGAGCTGGTACTGAAAATGTTGCTGAAATTGTTGGTCTTGGCAAAGCTTGTGAAATTGCTAGAGTTAATTTGAGTTCACACATTACTTATGTATCTCGACTTAGAAATTATTATTTTAATTTACTTAATAGATATTTTAAAAATAGATTTAAAATTAATGGTTCTATTCAAAATAGGTTACCTCGGAAATGCTAATGTTTCTTTTGTGGGTGCAGATGCCTCTAAATTAATTTTTGAACTTGATAATATGGGAATTTGTGTTTCTAGTGGTTCTGCTTGTTCTTCTGGTAATACTACTCCTTCTCATGTTTTGTCTGCTATTAATACTCCTAAATTGTATATTAATTCTGCTATTAGGTCTACTTTTAGTGATTTTAATACTTTTGAAGAGGTTGATTATTTTATTAATGCTTTAAAATTACTCTTAAAATAATAAAATTTTCTATATTTTAGTCTTTCAATCTTTGCACATACAAAAAACCTCATTTGTAAATGAGGTTTTTTATTATCTTGAAATTTCATCATCAATTTCTTTCTTTTTAAAAACAGTATTATCCATTATTTTTCCTTTTCCATAAATATAATATCCTAACCTTCCTGAAATCATAAAAGGCTCTTTTATTTCATTAAAATGTAGTAATCCTGTTTCATATGCTTTTCCTTTTACTCCGTCAACTTCTCCAATAGAAACTGTAATATGTGGTCCATTCTCATTTTTAAAATATGCCTTTAGTTCTTTGGGTAATTCAACTTGAAATCCACTATTTTTATCTGTTGCTGCATATCCTACAACTTTAACTTCATAGTCTTTATTTAATAACTCTTCTGGATACCTCTCTGTTTTTCCAAATTTAAAAGTAATATGCATGTCTTTAACTACATATTTTAGTTTTCTTTCTTGTAAATCAATTAATTTTTTCTTATTTATTTCATCAAAAAATATTCCTTGAAATCCTGTCATTTCTCTTTCTCTCATTTAATTCTCCTTTTATTCCATGAAATCTTCTTTTATTCTTCTTACTAATTCTAATGTTGCTTTATTACACATATTTTTCTTTAATGTTGCTATAGATTTATTATCTTCTCCAATTTGGAATTCTTTTATTATTTGAATATCATCTCTTTTTAATAGCTCTTCTTCATATTCAATATTTGAAAGCAAAACACCGCAATTATTTAATACTAGTCTATCAATTAATTCTGTATCACCAATTTCATAATTTGGAGCAATATCAATATTATTTTGAGAACAATATTCTTTTAAATGTTGCTTTAATGCTGTAGATTTAGGTATTATTATTTTACAATTTTCAAAATTACTATCTTTTGAAATTTTATTTTTCTTTATATAATCATTAGTTGCTATAAAACAATATCTTGGTGTACTTTTTAATGAGATAAAATCTATATTTGTATACTCTGTTGGAATATCTGATAAATTCAACATTGCAATATCTATTTCTCCATTTGATAATTTTTTTAAGCTTTCTTGTGTTGTTGCTCTTGATATTCTTATATCTATATTAGGATAATCTTTAATAAATCCAACTAATGATGGCATAACATATTTATTTACTAAAAATTTTCCACCACATATTCTTATTATTCCTTTTTCTAGATTTATATATTGAGAAAATAAGTTTTCTGCATTATTCATTTTCTCAATACTATCTCCTATATATTCATATAAATTTTTTCCTTCTTCTGTAAGTTCTACTCCGTTTTTATTTCTAAAAAATAATTTCCCACCTAATATTTTCTCTAATTTTTGTATTGATTGTGTAACAGCTGACTGTGATATGTATATATTTTCAGCAGCTTTTGATATATTTTTATATTTTACTACTTCACAAAATATTCTATATAATTCTAAATTTGCATTCATATAATCTCTCCTTTTTCTATATCTTAACATTCTATTTTATTTTTTTCAATAGTTTAAGCATTATAAGTTCTACTAATAATTAATATTTAAATAATTAATTTTACAAATATTATGTAATCTATTATAATATAAGCACGCAAAACAAATTAATTAATTTATTGAAGGAGAGAAATTTTATGAAAAACTATCTTTTAATTGACAGCAAAACTTCTATTCAAAGAAATTCAGCATGGCATCTTATTAAAATTTCGACTCACAACGGAAAAATTATCAAAAAAGAAAATATTTTATTTCAACCTAACTGTAGAACAAATTATTCTTCTTTAGGATGGGCCCAAAATGCACTTATTAGCGATATTCATAAACAATTCGGTAAAAATATTATTATAAGCAAACAACTTTTGGAGGTTATAAAAAATGTTTCTGTTTATTTTACAGCTTTGGGAAATGTTTTACTTGATTTCCTCTAATCTCCTTCAAACTAACAGAATAACCTGCAAATGCAGGTTATTTTTCACTTTTTTCACTTTGATGCTCAATATCTCCACATATAGCTTTTTGAGCTTGGTCTAATAATTCTGGATTTTTTATTGCTGATTTTGATGCTTCAAAAATTTCTCTTCCTGTTATTCCTTTATGTTTTGCTCTTATTCCCATTAACTTTTTTTCTACTAATTGAGCTTGTTCTTCATCTCTTAATAGTTTTGATGTAAAAATTTCTCTAATCTCACTTGCTGTTTTATCAGCATATAATCCTGGGAATTTTGGTCCTCCGACACTTGCAAGCTTTTTATTAGGAAGAACAAATATTTCTTTTTTTTGCTTATTTCCTGTAATTTCATCTTGATTATAAACTGATATCTTTTCATTAAGAATACTTATAATATTCTCTGGAATTAATAGATTTTGACCTTTTTCATTTTTGGCATTAGGATTTAATGTTATTGAAAAAGTTGATTTTGATGAATCTCTTTTATATGGAGTAATCGAAATATACACATCATATCCTAAAGCATACGCAATATTTGAACCATTATATACAAATTGTGGAACTACCGCAATCTTCTTCTTTGTACCATTTTGCCCAATACAATATGAGTTTTGAGATATCAATTTGATTGCATTTTCTATATCATTTTTTCTTTTCATTGCAAAATCATATAGTCCATATCTTTTTAATTGTTCTTCATCTAAACTACTTTCCATTAAATATTTTTTTGTCTTTGCATCTTTTTCTTCTGCATATTCAAACAATTTATCTGTTGGTACTTCTCTTGCTAAAGCACAACCATTAAATGGATCTAGGACTCTTTCATCTGAAATAACTGCATCTGCATATTTTACTATCATTCTAGGAACATAAAATCCATTTTCAGCAAGTATTGAAACTGCTGATCTTTGACCTTTTCTTTGATTTGCATTTATCTCAGCTGATTTATTACTATTTATATTTTTATTTCCAGTTAGATTTCCAGCATCTATTGTTAGATGTTTATTTGATTCTTTTCCATTATCAATCATTTCTCTTTTTATTTTAATTCCTAGTTCAGATTCATTCTTATCAAAATAATATTGTAGTGTTGCTATAATAGAATGTAAATCTAAATTTTCTCCATATTGTGTTACTACTATACCATTGCTTCTTTTTATATCATTTATTATTTTTTTATGCACTTCTTCAGCTTCTTGTGGTTGAGTTTGCATTTCTGAGTTTATTTCTTCTTCATCTTGCTCGTAAGCCAAGTTTCCTAATACTTTATGTAATATTAAGTCTACTTCACTAAATTCTTTTGTTTTTGTATTTCTATTAACTTCTAAAGTACTTTCAACAATTCTTCTATCAGATTTCTTTAATGCTAATGTTGGCTCCTCTAATATCTGCTTTTTACATAGTTTTTTTAATGCCTGTCTTGTTTTTTCATTCTTTATCCTATCTATGGAATATTCTCCTCTAGCTATTTTAGACATAATCTCTTTTGAAAAAGTTCTACAACACTTTGCTGGAATATGAAAACTAAATGGTATTACTTGTTCATCATCTAAATATGTAAACAAATATGCTTTCCTTTCTTCATCCCAATCTATTCCCCAACTGCCATTATATATTGCCTCCTTATCAGTTGTAAGTGTTACTATTGCTTGTCTTACACATTCTTGCTTAATATCATATAATATCTTTTTATATGAATCAATAATTTGTAAATCTTCTTCTCCCAATTTATCTACATTACTTCTTTTGTTTCTTCCAAAATATTCATCTATTCTTCTTTTTTCTGCCTTATTTGCGTAAAAAGCTATCATCATTAATGATGTTATTCTTCCTAAACATGTATCACTTTCTAATGAGTTTTGGTTCTCCTTTTTCACTAATGAGTCAACCCACTTTTCATAACTAGAACTACTTATTCTTGTTGGTACTCCTCTTATACTATTTATAATATCTATAAGTTTTTTTCCACCAGCACTTACATTGCTATATCTATGCCCTGTAAATTCTTCACTATGTTTTCTAGTATCTACATTATATAAATTAATTAAATCATATATAGTAATTCCACTTTTACAATAATCTAACAAATTTTCAAATATTTCTGCTAATTCATCATTTTTATCTTCATCTTCATTTCCATCCCTATTAGATACTTCTATACTCTTTAAATCAATTAATCTTAATTGAGATGTTTGTTTACCAAAGAAAATATCTTTTATTAATTTTACATTTCCTTCTAATGTAAGTCTTTCTCTAGTTTCATTAATCATTTGTTTTTCTCCAATCTCTTTACTTCTAAAATAATATTATCATTTTGTCTCTTTTTTTTCAATACATAACAAATTTTTTTCTTTAATTTACTCTCACAAAATTTGAGTTTTCGAATAAAATTAAAATACTACAAATTTATATAATTACAAATTTGTAGTATTTTAATTTTATCTTTCAGTATCATCATCTACTGAAACTTCTTTACAATGTTTCTTTTCCCATTCATTCTTTTTTTGAACCTCAATATTATATTCATCTACTTCCATTTCTCCATTTTCTTTTTGTCTTTCTAAATAATCTCCAGAATATTCTATCTTATATCTTTGCTCTCTTTCTTCTTGATGTGACAATTTTTCAATTTCTTCTTCTAATCTACTTATTGCAATACTTGGTGCTCCTAAACTTTTTAAAATTTCAAGTTGTCTTCTTGTCTCATGTAATTTTTCTAATCTTTTAAAAGTTTCTACAACATCTTCCTGTTCATGTCCTATTTCTCCATTTTGATAATATGTTCCTTCATCTTGAGCTTCATTTATTTCTATATATTCATTATCTTTATTTATAATTCTATATTTTTTACTACCTTTTTCAGATTTAACTACTTGTTTATATTTTTGATATTCAATTTCATCATCAATATCTATATTCATTGCTCCAATAATTTTTCCATTTAATCTAGCAATAATATATTTATTATTTATAAAACCAAAATCAATCCAATCAAAATCTATATCTGGATATCTTAGTTTTATTTCATTCCATAGTCTTGTAACCCAATTGAATTTCATTGATTCTTTTTCTAATATTGTTCCTTCTCCACATATTTTTTTTATTATCTTTTCCATATATATATTATCTTTATAAAAATCTTCATAAGTGTTTTTTTCTCTTGAAAAATCTTCATCTAAAATTCTTTTTCTTGTTTTATTATAAATTTTCTCTTTTACTCTTTGTTGATTTATTCTCACAATATATTCATTTGGTAATTGTTTTAGTTCTTCTTCACCTATTCCTAGTTGTAATTTTTGAGCAATAATCCTATTAATATATTGCATATAATCAAAGTCAGATTTTTCTCCCATTGTTTCTAGTATTCCTTCAAACTCAACAACATTGTTCATTAGTTCTTCTATATCTATCTCTTCTAACTTTCTTGAACTACAATATCCTTTTACATATTCAAATATAAGTTGCTGTTTTGCATCTATTCTATTTTCATCTGGTATAATTTTATTTTCTAATGAACTATATTTTTTATTATCTGCAAATAATTCATCCAAACTATATAATAAGTTAAAACTATCCATACCATATTTTTTTGTTAATTCTTTTATTTCAGGTTTACCATATAAATATGATTGAATCATTTCTTCTATAGGAATTATTTCTAATAATTTTTTCATAACTTTTTCTTCTTCATCATATCCTCCTCTTAATTTTGGATATCTTTGCTTTGTTAAATATTCTGTCATTGCTTCATTTATTCCAACTCCGATTATATTACCTTTAAGACCAGTTGAAATCTTTCCATCTGTCTTTTGATGTACTGAAACACAATGTAAAAATACATGGAAAAATACTTGCCTTTCTTCATCTATACTTTTTTTCTTTATTTTTATATTTTTTTCTCCAAAATTATAAGATCCTGCTATATTTTTTCCAAGATTTCTTTCAAATTCTATATCTTTATCTAAATTTTGTTTTATTCTTTCTATTATTACATCTTCTGATATATATTCTCCATATAATTCTAATACATCATTTACTGCTGTTGTTAAAAATTCCATTGTAACATCATTAAATCTTTTTGGTTCTAATTTCTTTTTTAATTCTTCTTTTTTCATTTTTTATTTCCTTTCATTTTTTCTATTTTTATTATCTTTCTTCTTGCAAATTCTGCATGTTTTCCAAAATTATTTCTACTGATTCTCTTGTTCCTTCTCCTATTTCTGAATTAGCAATTGAATCTTCTAATGCTTTTTCAAAATATGATAATTTTTTTGATGTACCTTGAGTTGCTTCTAATACTGATTCAATACTGAATGCTTCTTCTAAAGAATATTGATTTCCTAATATTCTTTTCCATCCTATGGCTCCATCTGTTTTACTATCTTTTGTAGCTTTTCTTTCTAATGAAGCTTTTCTTTCTTCTGTTAATTGTTCTAACCCAGCTTGTATTTTATCTGCATATTGATATATATGTAATAATTTATTTTGTAGTCTAATTGCATATTCATTTAATTCTGTATACTCTCCATATGGGCTATATCTATATTCTTTCCAAGCCATTACTCCACCTAAATTATGATTTTTTGCTTTTGCTAATATTTGTTCTTCTAATGCTTCCCATTCTTCAAATAAAATTGATGTATTTTCACCATTTGCAAGAAGCTTTAATTTTTCTTTTCCTCTTTGAAGTCTAAGTTGTTGAATTCTTTGTAATAATTCTTTTTCTTCTTGTTCCATATTTTCAATAGCATTTATTTTTTCTGCTACAACTTGTCTTTGTAATTGTGGTGCTTGGCTTTCTTCTAATGCTTGCTCTCTTAACTGCTCTAATTCTATTGTTTCTTCATATTCATCATCTACAACTATATTGTTTATCCCTTCGTTCCTCTCATTTCTTCTTAACATTCTTGCAATTCTTTCATTTACTTTTCCACTTTTTTTCCCATAATCTCGTGTATGATCTGGTTTTTCTGATTTTCCAAAATTATGCATTTTTAATCCTTGATTTCTCATTATTCTTCCTTTTATTTTTACATTATTGAATCTATTATTTCTTTCTTCAACATATTCTTCCATTTTATTTATTTCCTTTCATTTATTTTACATAATTATTTTAACATTATTTGTTACTTATGTAAAATTAATAGTTTTTATGTTGATTATTAGTTTTTCTTATAATTATCTATTTTTTATTGAAAATGAGAAAAATAAGTCAGCACCTATTTAGATGCTGACTTTATTTCTTAATATTTTAAAATTTCAATAGCTTTACGATATTTTTCTTTTCTTTCTAGGTCTTTTGGAGTAGGATTTTCCATACGAGTTGGATCACTATTGTGATACAAATCTGCCAATTTTACTTTTCTAGCAATTGGATTATTTTTTATTTTTCTTACATATTCTAAATAATCTACATTTTTATCATGTGTTAATAATTTCAATCCTTCTATAACTTCTGGTGAAAATTCTTTTTCTAACTCATCAAATGTTACATTTGTATCTTCTACTACATCATGTAATAATGCTACAATACATTCTGTTTCTGTGTCCATTTGCTCTGCAAGGTGAATTGGGTGATAAATATATGGTATTCCTGATTTATCAACTTGCCCATTGTGTGCATTATATGCTATTATCATGGCTTTCTTTGTTTTGGGTGTATAAATCATATATTATTCTCCTTTTGATATCAAAAGCTTTTTCATCATAAGGCTTTTACCTTATGTTTGAATTATAACACTTTTAATGCTAATATTCAATTTTTTACACATGAAAAAATTGTCTTATTTTATTAAAAATTCTTTTAAATATATTTTCTTTATATTCAATTAACTCTGTATGTTCCTCTCTAATGTCTTGAACTTTTTTCTTACTAGCAAATAAATCTGAATTATATTGTTCTGATTTATTTTGTTCATTTTTTCGTCTTTCTTCTACTTGCATTTTTATTATTTTTTCTTTTTGTTCTGCTGTTGATAAATAATCTCTAAATAAATTGAATAAAATTGCTTTTGTTTCTGGTAATAATTCTTGGTCTTTTAATTCTATATCTTCATCTAAGTCAAATTCATATTCAGTATTTCTATTTTCTTCTATTGCTTTAATTACTTCTGAAGGTATTTTATTATATTCTTCTTCATCTAATTGTTTTATTATTTCATATACTTCTGTATATGCATTTTTATATTTAGTCATCTTGTTCTTTTCCTCCTTCTTTTGTTCTTTGCCCTTGAATTAGTCTGTTTAAATCCATTTGTGCATTATCACATTCTTGTACTGTTGCTGTATATGATACTTGTCCTATTGATTGCCCTGTGATTTTCTTTTTGACATCATATTCTTCTATTATTCTTTCATATCTTTCTACTAATGCTATTTCTCCTTCTCTCATTCCGTATTCTTGTTTTATTTCTTCTCTGCTTAACCCTTTCTCTTTTCCTTCTTGATAATTTTTCCAGATAGTACTTTGTTTAAATGTGCCTAAAGCTTTTCCTAATCGTAACTCTCTTTGCTCTTCTGTTTCTTCTTCTCCTTCTTTGGCTACAATTATTCCTTGTATATCCTTTCTTGGAGTCCTTCTACTATATTCTGGCTTTCCTTCAAATTGCTCTTTACACCATTTTTCTATTTTTATTATATTATCCGCCTGAATATTTAAGTCGCCATAATTATATTCTTCTATTGCGCTTTCATATCTTTCTACTAATGCTATTTCTCCTTCTCTCATTCCGTATTCTTGTTTTATTTTTTCTCGACTTAATCCTTTCTCTTTTCCTTCTTGATAATTTTTCCAGATAGTCCTTTGTTTAAATTTGTTTAAAGCATTTCCTAATCGTAACTCTCTTTGTTCTTCTGTTTCTTCTTCTCCTTCTTTGGCTACAATTATTCCTTGTATATCCTTTCTTGGAGTCCTTCTACTATATTCTGGCTTTCCTTCAAATTGCTCTTTACACCATTTTTCTATTTTTATTATATTATCCGCCTGAATATTTAAGTTGCCATAATCATATTCTTCTATTACTCTTTCATATCTTTCTACTAGTGCTATTTCTCCTTCTCTCATTCCGTATTCTTGTTTTATTTCTTCTCGACTTAGTCCTTTCTCTTTTCCTTCTTGATAATTTTTCCAGATAGTATTTTGTTTAAAATTTTTTAAAGCTTTTCCTAATCGTAACTCTCTTTGCTCTTCTGTTTCCTCTTCTCCTTCTTTTGCTGCAATTATTCCTCTTATACCGCATCTTGGAATCCTTCTACTATATTCTGGCTTTCCTTCAAATTGCTCTTTACACCATTTTTCTATTTCTATTATATTATCCGCCTGAATATTTAAGTAACCATAATTATATTCTTCTATTGAACTTTCATATCTTTCTACTAATGCTATTTCTCCTTCTTTCATTCCGTATTCTTGTTTTATTTCTTCTCGACTTAGTCCTTTCTCTTTTCCTTCTTGATAATTTTTCCAGATAGTA
>CAKOTF010000017.1 GCA_934120045.1 uncultured Clostridia bacterium | reverse complement strand
AAGTAACAGATATGAGTTATATGTTTGCTTCTTGTACTAGATTAACAAGTCTAGATGTAAGTAAATTTGATACAAGCCAAGTAACAAATATGAGAGTTATGTTTGCTTCTTGTAGTAGTTTAACAAGTCTAGATGTAAGTAAATTTGATACAAGCAAAGTAACAGATATGATGAGAATGTTTTATGTATGTAAAAGTTTAACAAGTATAAATGTAAGTAAATTTGATACAAGCCAAGTAACAGATATGAGTTATATGTTTGCTTCTTGTACTAGATTAACAAGTCTAGATGTAAGTAAATTTGATACAAGCAAAGTAACAAATATGAGTTGGATGTTTTGGACTTGTAGTAGTTTAACAAGTCTAGATGTAAGTAAATTTGATACAAGCAAAGTAACAGATATGAGTTCTATGTTTTATGGATGTAAAAGTTTAACAAGTCTAGATGTAAGTAAATTTGATACAAGCAAAGTAACAAATATGAGTTCTATGTTTATGATGTGTAGTAGTTTAACAAGTTTAGATGTAAGTAAATTTGATACAAGCAAAGTAACAAATATGAGTGTTATGTTTAATGGATGTAAAAGTTTAACAAGTCTAGATGTAAGTAAATTTGATACAAGCCAAGTAACAAATATGATGAGAATGTTTTATGAATGTAGTAAATTAAGTAAAATATATGTAAGTAAATATGATGAAGAAACAGGAAAAGGCTGGACAACAAAAAATGTAACAGATTCTTCTAATATGTTTTCTGGAGCAACAAAGTTAGTTGGTGGAAATGGAACAAAATTTAATTCTAGTAATGTAGATGCAACATATGCAAGAATAGACAAAGAAGGAGAACCAGGATATTTAACAGACATAAATAAATCAGCTAAAAATTTGACAATACCAGAATTAGCAGTGTTATCACAATTTGAAGGAGAATATGAAAATATAGACAGAGGAATAGTAATATATATAATGAAAGATGCAGATGGAGATGGAAAGATAGATACACCAGACTGGACAAATAAAACAAAAATGCAAGAAACATATGATCAATTTGTATGGGTACCAGTAAAAAATGCAATACTAGATTTAAGTAGTACATATTCAGGTTTAGATGATGCAGGAATAAGAAGTAAAGTTCAAGAACAAATAAATGTTGGAAAATATCCAATGGCAATAAAAACAAATACAGCAGGAGATTATATAGGAGTACTATATGAATTTAGTGAAGTAACAGAGAATAATACAACATATGTAAAAGTAACACCACATTCAAACTGGACTCCAAAATCAACAACTCATAGAGAACCAGCAGGATTAACAAATTCAACAAAAGGAGATACGGAAACGAACTTAAAACAAGTAAATGGAATATTAAATACAAGTTATAATGATTCAACAAGTTTTGAAAGTGCATTGCAAAGTCAATATAATGAAATGGTGAAAAAAGTAGAAGAAAAAGGAGGATTTTGGGTAGGAAGATATGAAACGAGTAGTATGAGTAATAGCACAACAGAAAATTATATAGCATCAAATAGAATTCAAGTATCAAGTAAAAGAAATACAACAAATGGAATAAATAGTGTAACCTGGTATAGGATGTATGCACAGCAGAAAATATATTCAGAGTTAGCATTAGAAAGTAAAACAACTAGTAGTATGATATGGGGAAGTCAGTGGGATCAAATAATGATATGGATGAAAGAAGAAAAAAGTTCAGATCAAGCACAATCAAGAGGAAAATATTATGTAACAAATGGAGCAGGAAAAGGAAATTATGGGACAATAAGGGGAGTGAAAAATGATGTTTATTCAGAAGTAGCCCCAACAGGAAGTCAAGATCCTTATTCTACAAAGAATATATTTGATTTAGCAGGAAATGTCTGGGAAGGGAGCCTAGAGGCCATCGTCACCGGATTTCGAGGTGGACTTGGAGGCGGTTACAACATTACGTATGCCAACAGCACTAGACCAGACGTTCGTAGCCTCAACAATCCTACTTTTAGCTCTTCCAACCAAGGTTCCCGCCTTACACTTTATTAGCAGAACTGAGTGCTAAAGCCGTGAATTAGAAAGAGGAAAAAAGTATTTTTATAAGTAGGCAGTTGAAAAATAATCCCAACATTCGAGGGTGTAGAATATAGTGTGTGAAATATAAAAAGCACACTATATTCTACACCCTCTACACCTTCATTCAATATTATTTATATAACAAAAAATGTAGAAAAATAAGAAAAATATGTTATAATGTAATCATCGTAAAAAGGAGAAAACATATGATAGCAGAAATAATAATAAACAGATCAGCCAAAAGACTAAATAGAACATTTGATTATAACATACCAAAAGAACTAGAAGAACTAATAATGATAGGAAGCACAGTAATAGTTCCATTCGGAAAAAGTGCAGAAGGAAAAGAAACAAATTTAGCAGAAGGATATGTTGTAGGAATAAAAGAAAACACAACATATGAAGTAAAAGATATAGTAAAAATAAAACACAATTTAACAGAAAAGCAAATTGAATTAGCACAATGGATGGCAAAAAGATATTTTTGCAATGTATCTGATTGCATAAAACAAATGTTAACACCAGGAACAAAAGCAAAAGACGAAAACCAAAATGTTCAAGATAAAACAATAAATGCAGTATATCTAAAAAAAGACATAGAAGAAATTGAATTTGATATAGAAATGAAAAAAATCAAATCAGAAAAGCAGAAAAAAGTTTTACAATTTTTAAAAGACAATGAAGGAGTAACAGTACCTGAAATTGAAGCATATATAGGTGGAACAAGAGCAATTGTAAAAACATTAGAAAAAAACGGATATGTAGAAATAATAGAAAAGAAAATAGAAAGAGACCCACTTGCAAGCAAAAAGATAGAAAAAACAGAGAATTTAAAACTTACACTTGAACAACAAATGGCATTTGACGAAATATCAGAAAAAATGGAGCAACAACAATATGAAAGATTTTTAATATATGGAGTAACAGGTTCTGGAAAAACAGAAATATATTTACAACTAATAGGAAAAGCAATGGAACAAAATAAAACTTCAATAGTATTAGTACCAGAAATATCATTAACCCCACAAATGATAGACAGATTTATAAGCCGTTTTGGAAAAGATGAAATTGCAGTATTACATAGCAAATTATCACTTGGAGAAAGATATGATGAATGGAATAGAATAAAAGAAGGAAAAGCTAAAATTGTAATAGGAGCAAGGTCTGCAATATTTGCACCATTAAATAATATTGGAATAATTATTATAGATGAAGAACATGATAGTTCATATAAATCAGAATCAGTTCCAAAATATGATGCAAAAGAAATAGCAAAAAAAATAGCAAAAGAAAACAATTGTCCATTAGTATTAGGAAGTGCAACACCAGACTTAACTACATATTATAAAGCACAACAAGGTGAAATAACATTATTAGTATTAACTAAAAGAGCAAATAATTCAAAACTTCCAAGTGTAGATGTTGTTGATTTAAAAATGGAATTAGCAAATGGAAATAGATCAATGTTAAGTTATAAATTACATGATGCAATCCAAAAAAATCTTGAAGAAAAAAGACAAACAATACTTTTCTTAAACAGAAGAGGATATTCAACATTTATAATGTGTAGAGAATGTGGTTATACAGTAAAATGCAAAAATTGTGATATAAGTTTAACATATCATAGATTTGAAAATAAGCTAAAATGTCATTATTGTGGATATGAAGAAGACGTTGTAACAGTTTGCCCAGAATGTCATAGTACAAAAATAAGATATTTTGGAACAGGAACACAAAAATTAGAACAAGAAATAAATAAAGTATTTCCACAAGCCACAACAATAAGAATGGATGTAGATACAGTAAACAAAAAAAATTCACATGAAGAAATATTAAATAAATTTAGAAATGAAAATATAGATATTTTAATAGGAACACAAATGGTAGTAAAAGGACATCATTTTCCTAATGTTACATTAGTAGGAGTAATTGCAGCAGACAGTAGTTTAAATATAGATGACTATAGAGCAAATGAAAGAACATTTCAAATTTTAACACAAGTTGCAGGAAGAGCTGGAAGAGAACAATTAGAAGGAAATGTAATAATACAAACATATAATCCAGAAAATTTCGCAATACAATGTGCCAAAGAACAGAATTATGACAAATTTTATAATACAGAAATAGCATTAAGAGAACAATTAAAATATCCACCATTTAGTGACATAATTTTAATTGGATTTAGCAGTTTAAATGAAAATGAAGTAAAACAAATTGCTGAAAAAACATATCAATATTTTAGAAAAATGTTTAATACAGAAGAATTTAATGTTTTAAAACCAATGCCATCACCAATAGACAAAATTCAAAATAGATTTAGATGGAGAATAATAATAAAAGGAATTATGACAGAAAATGCGAATCAAATCTTAAATGAATATTTACAAAAATTCTATAATTGCAATTATAAAAATACTAAAGTTACAATAAAAATAAACCCAAATAACATGATGTAATTACCAACAGATTTTTAGTCGAAAATAATTGACAAATAAACTTATTTGGGATATGATATTTAAGGTAATAGTGTATAGAAGGGAGAATATAAACGTGGCAATAAGAACAATGAGACTTGAAAAAGACGAAATATTGAGAAAAAAATCAAGAGAAGTAGATATAATAAATGACAAAATACAAACATTAATAGATGACATGATAGAAACAATGTATAAATACAATGGAGTTGGACTATCAGCTGTACAAGTAGGTGTTTTAAAAAGAGTAGTTGTAATAGACATAGAAGATGGAGAAGGAGCAAGAGTATTTATAAATCCTAAAATAACAAGTACAAAAGGAGAACATGAAGTAGAAGAAGGTTGCTTAAGTTTTCCAAACGAATATGCAAAAGTTGTAAGACCAAAGGAACTTACAGTAGAAGCATTAGATAGAGAAGGAAAGAAGTTTAAATTAAAAGCAAAAGACTTATTAGCACAAGCAGTTGCACATGAAATTGACCATTTAGATGGAATTGTTTTTATAGATAGAATGATACCAGGAACATTAGAATATGTTGATAATAGTCAAAACTAAATACACAGAAATACTAAATATTCAATAAAAAAAGGAATGTGAAGTAAAATGAAAAAAAAGATAAGAATACCAATAATACCAATTATATTAGTAATAATTGCAATTATAATAATTGTAGTAGTAATTAATAAAAATAGTAAAACAAGTGAAGAACAATTATTGCAAGGAGAATATGATAAATTAAGCTCAATGCAATCATATCAATTCACTAAAGAGAAAGATTCAAAAAATAAAACAATAGTTGCAAAAGATGGAGACAAAACAGCAATAGATAGTTATGCTGATGGTCAACATACAACAACAGTAATAAAAGATAATAAAACATATTATATTTTACATGATAAAGAAGAATATTATATATATAATAGTACAAATATAGAAAATAGTATTGTAATAGATTGGATAAAAGATGTTATTGGAAAAGAACATACTAATGGTGAAGAAAAAGTAAGAGGCAGAAAGTTGAAATATGAAGAATATACAGGTTCAACAATGTTTTCAGAAACAACATCATTAGATATTGATGAAAGTAAAACAAAAACAAGATTTTATTTTGACAAAAACAAAGATTTAGTATATATAAAAACAATATATGAAAATGGAACAGAAGAATTGCAAAAAATAGAAATAACTCAAGAAACAAATAGTAAACTATTTGAAATACCAACAACATATGCAGAAAATTAAATATACAGTAGTATATAATTGCGCCAATAGGCGATTATATAAATAAAAAACCTCTTATAAAAGAGGAATAAGATTCAAAAGAAGGAGTGTAAAAAAATATGTCAGTTAGATTTATGTTAAATGAAACATCATATTTTGGAAAAGGTGCAAGAGAAGAATTAGCACCAGAAATAAAAAACAGAGGATTTAAAAAAGCATTTGTAGTTACAGATAAATCATTAGCAGAATGTGGAGTTATCAATAAAGTTACAGATGTTTTAGAAAAAGCAGGAATACCTTTTGAAGTATATTCAGAAGTAAAACCAAACCCAACAATAAAAAATGTAACAGATGGAATTGAAGCTTGTAAAAAATCAGGTGCAGATGTAATTGTTGCAGTTGGTGGAGGATCAAGCATAGATACAGCAAAAGGAATATCTATAGTTATGACAAACCCAGATAGATCTGATATTGTATCATTAAATGGTGCATCAAACACAGTAAATAGAGGTATGCCAGTAATAGCATTACCAACAACATCAGGAACAGCTGCTGAAGTAACAATAAATTATGTTATAACAGATGAAGAAAGAGAAATAAAAATGGTATGTGTAGATCCACATGATATTCCAATTATGGCAATTGTTGATTCAGACTTAATGGCAACAATGCCAAAATCATTAGCATCAGCTACAGGAATGGATGCATTAACACATGCAGTTGAAGGATATATCACAAAAGCACATAATACAATGTCAGATATGTTCCATATGAAAGCAATAAAATTAATATTCAAATATTTACCATCAGCAGTAAATGAAAAAGATGAAGAAGCAATAGAAATGATGGGATTAGCTCAATATATTGCTGGTATGGGATTCTCAAATGTAGGATTAGGAATTGTACATTCAATGGCACATCAATTAGGAGCTGTTTATGATACTCCACATGGTCTTGCAAATGCTATTTTATTACCAACAGTTATGAGATTTAATGGTGAAGATCCAGCAACAGCACAAAGATTTAGAGAAATCTTATGTGAAATTGGTAGACCAGATGCTGCAAACTTAAATGACCAAGATGTTATAAATACATTTGTATGGATGATATCTGAATTATCAAAATCAGTAGGAATTACACAAAGAGTTAGAGATGTTGGAGCCAAAGAAGAAGATTTTGAAATGCTAGCGGATAAAGCAATGCAAGATCCTTGCAAACCAGGAAATCCAAGAGAAGTATCAAAAGAAGACTTTATTGAATTATTTAGAAGAGCATTCTAATTAATAAAAAATAATGGACAAAATTAATAATATGTGTTATAATAAAATGCGATATGTGCTAAAGCACGTGTTGCATTTTTTATGTATTAGGCATCAAGGAGGAAAGCGACATGGCTATGGTTTGTGTGACGACAAATGAGGGTAAAGAGCATAAAGCCCAAGGTAATGTAAAAAGTATTTTCAAAATGATTTCTCTTCTTGCAGATGATGAGCATCAACTCATTATTAACAAAAAAGAGTTAGACGACTTTGTTAACCAAAAGAAGTTGGAAATTTGTAACTTGTTACCCAAAGAACTTAGTGAAGACATAATTTTTGATGGTACAGTTAATTGCGCTTGTGGAGCTTGTGAAGGCTTTCATGCACAGCTTTACTACATTGATTTCTCTGAAAAGTTTTTCTATATCATTTTCAGAATCGTAATAAACGGAAAGGATGTGTATAATAATCCCAAATCTGTAAAAAAGTCCACAGGAACGATTGAATTAACACTCTAAAAACTAAGGAGAAGATAGTTATGGCAATGAATGCTAGTTGCTGGATCCCTGGTTGGTTTGAAATGGACGTTGAAGAAATGGAACGTCAGGTATCGAACTGGTGTAACTTGAATGCAAGGAAATCCTGGATGATCGTTGTAAATCTTGACGATCTCAAGAAATTTCTTCGTGCAAAAAAGTTGAACAAGAACAACGACGGAAAGCACTATTTCTTTTCGACACCCAATATGGTGTTTGCTTGGAATGAAGTAGAAGGCCATTGGGGATTTGTATACCAGATTAAGAGCAATAATGATTTTTCTGAAATCTGGTATCAGGCGCCGAAGTCTCCGGCAGACTCCGATGGATTTGCTTATGTGAATTCAGAAGTCTAATTAAAAAATAAGGCTAGAAATATTGAAAAATTTCGTATTTCTAACCTTATTTTTTATATAAAACTATAGATTTTTTTAAATAAACGTGTTATAATCAACATAACTGGTACAAATAGTATTAGTTTTAACACATTACATTACGATGAAATGTAAGGAGGTTTATCCATGAAACTGCAATTAAGAGAAAATGTTGAATTTCGGTCTTTGAAAGTAAATTGCAATAACTTTAAAGACGAAATTTCGAGAGTACTCGAGCAAGTTGGGGGCAATGTAGCATTTGTATTCAAGTCTGAAGTTATGCACAAAATTTCTAAGAAAGGATTGTGCAAATACTACACAGAAGGGTACACCGCTGATGATGGAACTTGTATGGTAATCACGCATGGTTCCATGTTGTTAGATAAAGTAGCATATACAATTTATCCCTTTGATCTGTTTAATGCAGATAAATGTAAAGGGGTGGAGAGTATTATTACTGTAATCTATGACAGTCGTGGAGTTGTTCGCTATAATTTGCCTTTGCGTAGTGAGAACATTAAATATATCTATGTTCTTGAGTATTTGGACGATTAATCTTTAATTGTAAATCAGGAAAGATAGCAAAAGCCAGGAGGAGCGAGAAGTAATATCTTGCTTCTCTTGGCTTTATTATGATTTGTATTGACATTTTATCTAATAAAGTGATATAATTTCACAATAGAAAAGCAAAAATATAGAGGAGAAATAAGATGACATTAGTAGAAGATTTAAAATGGAGAGGACTAATAAAAGATATATCAAGTCCAGAATTAGAAGAAAAATTAAACCAAGGTGGATTAACATTTTATATAGGAACAGATCCAACAGCAGATAGTTTACATGTAGGACATTTATCAAGCTTTTTAATTTCAAAAAGACTAAAAGAAGCAGGACATCATCCGATATTATTAGTTGGTGGTGGAACAGGAATGATAGGAGATCCAAGACCAACAACAGAAAGAGCAATGATTAGTAAAGAACAAGTAAAACATAATTTTGAATGCCTAAAAAAACAAGTTGAAGATATATTTGGATTTAAAGTTGTAAATAATAATGATTGGTATCAAGATATCAATGTTATAGATTTTTTAAGAGATTATGGAAAATATTTTAATGTTAATTACATGTTAGATAAAGATATTATTAGAAGAAGATTAGATTCTGGAATTACATATACAGAATTTTCATATATGATATTACAAGCATTAGACTTCAAACATTTACATGAATGTAATGGAGTAGATTTACAATGTGCTGGATCTGACCAATGGGGAAATATTACAGCAGGAATTGATTTAATAAGAAAATCAACAGGTGATGAAGTATATGGATTTACAATGCCATTAGTTACAGATTCACAAGGAAAGAAATTTGGAAAAAGTGAAGGAAATGCTTTATGGTTAGATAAAACAAAAACATCAAGTTACAAATTATATCAATTTTTTGTAAATGTAGAAGATTCAATGGTAATAAATTATTTAAAAATATATACATTTCTTTCAAAAGAAGAAATTGAAGAATATGAAAGAAAAAATAATGAACATCCAGAATTAAGAGAAGCACATAAAGCTTTAGCACGTGAAATAATAACATTTTTACATGGAAAAGAAGAATATGAAAGAGCCGAAAAATTAGCACAAAGCTTATTTAATAATAAATTTGAAGATTTAACAAAACAAGATATTGCAGATTTATTTGATGAGCAAGATATGAAAGAAGTTAATGCTGACATAAGTATAGTTGATATGGTAATATCAGTAGGTGCAGCATCAAGTAAAAGAGAAGCAAGAGAGTTTATAACAAGTGGAGCAGTATCTTTAAACGGAAACAAAATAACAGATATTAATCAAATAATATCAGCAGACATGTTTATAGATAATACATATGTTATCATAAAAAGAGGAAAGAAGAATTATTATGTAGGAAAGAAAAAATAATAATGTAATTAGATAAAAGTAGCAATTTTGGTTAGGTTGCTATTTTTGTTTTTACATTTTATTCCAAAAAGTACTTGAAAGCGATACCCAAAAGTAGTATAATAAATATATGGCAAACTATTTTTTTAGGAGTGTAAAAGATGTTGAAAGAACAAAAGAAACGAAGAAGATACAAACGGAGAAACTTTGATGGAACAACATTAGTCTGTTGTGCTATCGGCGTTATGGTTTCAGTTAACTCTTGCAATTTTGTAAACTCTAAAGTTCAAAATGTAAGAGAAGTAGCCAAACGTGCTCAAACAATTGTTGAGATTCAAAGCCAATCTAATCAACTCGAAGAAGTTGAAATTCCGGAGTCATTAGATGAAATTCAGCAGAAACTTTTAGGAAAAAAGCAAGAAATTGCTCCTTTTGGAAGTAAGGAATCAGAAGATTCTTATAATTCTGAGTATGAGGCTGAATTAGCTAGTGAACTTGTAGAAAACGAAGATTCCTACAATGAAGAAGTAGGAAGAGACGTTCTGGAAGAAACAACAAGTAAGCAAGTTGAAGAAGAGGTTATGGCTGAATCAGAAATTGAGAAAGAAAATTGTTTGTATTCCGAAAGTGATTATGAACTACTTTGTGAGATTACTTATGCAGAGGCAGGCAATCAAACAGAGGAACAGCAAGTTGCAGCAGCAGCTACAATTCTTAACAGAGTTGGAAGCTCAATCTTCCCCAATACAATAAAGGAAGTGATTATGCAACGAGGTCAATTTGCATCCACTAAAAATGGTCACATCTATGCATGTGGAAAAACAGTTGATTTTTCCAAAGTGCCTGATATGACAAAAGAAGCAGCTCGGAGAGCTCTAAATGGAGAAGATCCTACAGAAAATTGGCTCAGAAAAGAGGCAAAAAGATTAGGATTGGATCCTGTAAAATATGGATCAGGAGGTGCGCTATACTTCTATAGTCCTGAATTTACAAGTTCTTCTGAACTGGCAGCAAGAAATAACATCAGATGCAAAATACAAAAAGGTGGCCACATCTTCTATAAAGTATGGGGCTAATACTAATACACTCACCATAGTTCTAAAATAAGAGCTATGTACAAGAAAGGCGAGGATTGTGTAAAAACAATTTAAGCCTTTTTATATAGTAGGAAAGTTCTCCTTGTAGGAGAACTTTCTGTACTAGATAAATATGGCGAGCCTTAGATTTTCTTAAAATTTTCATTTGATAGAAAATCTTAGGCTCGCTTTTTTATTTAATAAAAAATTAATATAAATGTCATTGTTTTGTCACATTAAATGTAGTAAAATAAAAATAGATAAATTTGTGTCGAAAGATATTATTTTTCGAATACAACAAAAGGGTGATGAAATGAAAGTAATAAAAAGAATATTAATAATTATACTATTAATCATAATATTTATAGTAGCAGGATTTTTATATAAAGGACATGAATTATATAAACAAGCACTTGAAAAAATCAGTATATCAGATAAAGTTGCAGAAATAAAATCAGATGAAAACTATACAAAACTTGAAGATATGTCTGAGTTTTATAAAGATGCAGTAATTGCAGTAGAAGATAGGAGATTTTATGAACATGGTGCAATAGACCCAATTGCATTAGCAAGAGCTGTATATTCAAATATAAAAGCAAAAGAATTAAGAGAAGGTGGAAGTACAATAACACAGCAACTTGCCAAAAATATATATTTCACACAAGAAAAATCAGCATTAAGAAAAATAGCTGAAATATTTATGGCATATGATTTAGAAAAAAATTTAAATAAAGATACAATATTGGAATTATATTTAAATACAAGTTATTTTGGAGATGGATATTATTGTGTAGCAGAAGCATCAAGAGGATATTATAAAAAAGAACCAAAAGATATGAATAGAAATGAATCAAGCATGTTGGCTGGAATTCCAAATGCTCCATCAGCATATTGTCCAACAAAACATTTAGATTTAGCCAAAAAAAGACAAAATCAAGTATTAGATAAAATGGTAAGATATGAATTCATTACAGCAAAAGAAAAAGAAGAAATACTAAACGAAAGTAATGCAGTAGAAGATAATAAAGATTAATGTATTGCAAGAAACGACAAATTGTGGTAAAATATTTGGGAATTAATACTTATTATACAATAAAGAAGGTAATAACATGTTAGAACAAATCAATTCACCACAAGATTTAAAAAAATTAAATGAAAAAGAAAAGAAACAATTAGCAGAAGAAATAAGAAAATATATATTAGATGTAGTTTCAGAAAATGGAGGACATCTAGCCTCAAATTTAGGAGTGGTAGAACTAACAATAGCACTACACTCCGTATTTAATGTTCCAGAAGACAAAATAGTATGGGATGTAGGACATCAAAGTTATGTACATAAAATTATAACTGGAAGAAGAGAAGAATTAAAAAATATAAGAAAACTAAATGGAATTGCAGGTTTTCCTAAAAGCAATGAATCAGATGCAGATTGTTTTAATACAGGACATAGTAGTACATCAATTTCAGCAGCATTAGGAATGGCTAGAGCAAGAGATTTACAGGGAAAAAAGAATTCTTGTATAGCAGTAATTGGTGATGGTGCCTTAACAGGTGGAATGGCATTAGAAGCATTAAATGATGCAGGATGTAGTAATTGTAATTTAACAGTTATATTAAATGATAATGAAATGAGTATTGCCAAAAATATAGGTGGGATAAATCAATTTTTAAGTACATTAAGAACCAAAAAATTATATACTCGAACAAATAAATTAATAAAAAACAAATTAAATAAATTACCAGTTGTAGGAAATAAATTAGTAAGAATTATTCAGAGATTTAAAAGAGCATGTAAACAATTAGTAATAAGAGGAATGTATTTTGAAGATATAGGTTTTACATATTTAGGACCTGTTGATGGACATAATATTGAAAAATTAGAAAGTATATTAAAACTAAGTAAAGAAATAGAAGGACCAGTTTTAATACATGTATTAACTAAAAAAGGAAAAGGATATAAAATAGCAGAAAAAAATCCAGATAGATTTCATGCAACATCTCCATTTAACATAGAAACAGGAGAACTAAAAAAAGCGAAAAAAGCAGACTATTCTAAAATATTTGGAGAAAAATTGGTAAAACTAGCAAGAGAAAATGAAAAAATAGTTTCTGTTACAGCATCAATGAAAGATGGAACAGGACTTAGAGAATTCCAAAAAGAATTTCCAAAAAGATTTTTTGATGTAGGAATTGCAGAACAACATGCTATAACAATGTCTGCAGGAATGGCAAAAGAAGGAATGATACCTGTAATACCAATATATTCATCATTTTATCAAAGAGCATATGATCAAGTTATACATGATGTTGCGATGCAAAATTTGCCAGTAATTATGTGTGTAGATAGAGCTGGATGTGTTGGAGCAGATGGAGAAACACATCAAGGAACATTAGACATGGCATTTTTTAGACTTGTTCCTAATTTAACAATAATGGCACCAAAAGATTTTAAAGAATTAGAAGATATGTTAGAATTTGCAGTAAAATTAAACAAGCCAGTAATTATTAGATATCCTCGTGGAGGAGAAGATTCAAAAATAAAATTTGAAAGACATGAAAATATCGAATTAGGAAAAGCAGAAGTTTTAAAGAAAATTATAGATGAAGAAAAATCAAATAAAACCAAGATATTACAAAAGATTGGAGATAAAGTATTTAATAACAAGACACAAAGAGAAAGAGTAACAATAATAGCAATTGGAAAAATGGTTGCAAGAGCGATGGATATAGGACAAAGACTACAAGAAAAAATGGATGTTGAAGTTATAAATGCAAGATTTTTGAAACCATTAGATGATAATACAATAATTGAAAGTATTAAGAAAACAAAAAATGTAATAACAATAGAAGATGGAACTATTATAAATGGATTAGCCACAGCAGTAAAAGAAGTAATTGTAAATAATAATTTACAAGGAGTAAAAATAAAAAGTTATGCATATCCTGATGAATTCATAAAACATGGAAGTGTTGATGAACTTGAAAAAATATATGGGTTAGATGAAGAAAATATAATAAATGGGGTGAATAAATCGTGATTGAAGGAAACGAAAATAATGATTTAGAGAACTTAGAAGAGCTAGACGACATTACTGCTGTTGATCTAGCTTTAAAGCTATCTGAATATGATGATGACGAATTAGAAGAATTTTTAAAGAAACCAACAGAGGAAGAATTAGCTGGAATATTAGAAGAAGCTGAATTAGATACACAGCTTAGAATATTAAAGTTTTTAGATAATAAGAAAATCTTAAAAGTATTTAGCTATATGTCAAAAGATGATATTGTAGATATTTTAGGAGAAATGAATGTTGGAAAATCTAAAGAATTGATTAATTTGATGAAAAGTGGAGATAGAGCTGTTATTAAAGAACTCTTAGGGTATAAAGATGATTGTGCTGGTGGTATTATGACAACAGAATATATAGCTCTTAATGCTAATCTTCCAATAGAAGATGCAATAAAAAAGATAAAAGAAATAGCACCAAAAACAGAGTTAATTGATACAATTTTTGTTGTAAATAGAAAAAAAGAATTAATAGGAACAGCACAATTAAGAGATATATTAGTTGCCCCAGAAAATGAAAAATTAGAAGAAATAACAAATGAGCATTTTGTATATGTTGATCCAGAAACAGACCAAGAGGAAGTTGCTTTAATAGTTTCAAAATATGATTTGACTGCAATACCAGTTTTAAATAAGAAAAAAGCGATGCTTGGAATTATAACAATTGATGATATAGTTGATGTAATAGTTGAAGAACACACAGAAGATTTGTTAAAAATGGGTGGTGTTGCAAAAGAAGAAACATTAGATAGTACATTATGGGAATCTATAAAATTAAGACTTCCATGGTTACTTGTAAATTTGTTAACAGCATTTTTAGCATCTGCAACAATAAAAGTTTTTGAATCTACAATTGCACAAGTTGTAGCATTATCATCTATAATGTCAATTATTACAGGTATGGGTGGAAATGCAGGAACACAAACTATTTCTATTATAATTAGAAATATTGCAATGGGAAAGGTTAGCTTAAAAGATTCTTGGCATTTACTTGGAAAAGAAATATTGCTTGGAGTTATAGATGGGGCAGTTATAGGAATTGTAACAAGTGGAATTGTTTCAATAATGTATGAAAATTATTATTTGGGAATTATTGCTTTTTTAGCAATGGTCGCAAATTTGATAATTTCAGGTGTGTCTGGAATATTGATTCCATTAATTTTGCAAAAGTTAAAAATTGATCCAGCGTTGTCTTCTTCAATATTTTTGACAACTGCTACTGATGTATTGGGATTTTTTATTTTTTTGAGTTTAGCAAAGATATTTTTAGTGCATTTGATGTAAAAAGATAAAAGAATAGCTATATATGTGAACTTTATATGGTTCATATATATAGCTATTTTTGGTATGAGAAATCATTAAGTAATTAACTTAATTTAAAATTATTAAATTAATAATATCAATAAAACCATTTAATGTCAATTGAAAAGAAGAATTTTGATGATAAATTTTATAGATTTTTTTATTTTTATATAAATCCTCTAAATACTAAGAAAACAAGTCTTTACGGTGCTACAAATAGTATTAAGTTAATTACTTAATGAAATAAATATATGTTGTAAAATATTGGAGGAAAAGATGAACAAAAGAAATAAAGGAATAACAACAATAGGGTTAGTAGTAACTATAATAGTAATGTTAATATTAGCAGGAGTAACAATATCTTTGATGAAAGGAAATTCAGGAATAATTTCAAAAGCAGATGAGTCAAAAAGTCAGACTGAAAGAAAAGAAGTAATAGAAAAAGCAAAGATGACAATATCAGAAAAGGTAGTTGATAATGGAGGAAATGAATTAACAAGAAGTGAATTAAAGGAGATATTAGAACAATATTTTATAAATGTTCCAGAAGATTATACATTGGAAACAATATTAAAAACAAAAGAAGAGAATGGAAAGTATGAAATAAAAGTATCAGAGATATATGATAGAGATATAATGACAGAAAATGAAGAAACAGATGGTAGTACAGAAGTAGTACCACCAACATCAAGTACTAATGTGGAAAATGGAAATAGTGGCAATACAGGAAGTAGTGGTAATACAGGAAATAACAGTAATACAGGAAGTAGTACAGGAGGCAATGGTAATACAAATAGTGAAAGTACATCAGGAGGAAATAGTAATAATACAGGAAATAGTGGAAGTAATTCAACAGAAATAGATGTAACAAAAGTAGAAATGGATAAGCAAACAGCAACAGTAGATATAAATGGAAAAAATACAGTACAATTAAATGCAAAAGTAATTCCAAGTAATGCAAATAAAAACACAGAAATAACATGGACAAGCAAGAAAAAAGCAGTAGCAAGTGTAAATCAAAAAGGATTAGTAACAGGAAAAACAGTAGGAAATTCAATGATAATGGCAACAAGTCAAAATGGATATAGTGCAGATTGCTTAGTAGTATGTCAAGCAAAAATTACAGGAATAAAAATAAATCCAGTAACAGCTAATATGATAGTTGGACAAAAAATAACATTAACAGCAACAACAAGCCCAGAAATAGTAACAGAAAAGGTAACATGGAAAAGTAGAAATGAAAATGTAGCAAAAGTAGATAATAATGGAAATGTAACAGGAATAGGAAAAGGAGTAGTAGAGATAATAGCACAAAATCCAGGAGGAACAATACAAGCAGTATGTACAGTAACAGTAAAAATAAATCCAACAGAAATAAGATTGAACTACTCTAAATTAGTATTAGATAAGAATTCATCAAATATACCAAAATTGGAGGCAACAATATTGCCAGATACAACATATGTAAATGATAGTATAGTATGGGATAGTAGTAATAAAAATGTAGTTACAGTAGAGAATGGAAATTTAACGTTAATAGAAAATGGAGAAGCTCAAATAACAGTTACTACACAAAATGGATATACTGCGCAATGTTCTATAACAGTAATAACGCCTATAACTAGCCTTGCTGTAAGTCCAACAAGTGAAACAGTGTATGTTGGAAATACTATACAGCTAACAGGTACAGTTAATCCTTCTAATACAACAGAGAGTACTTTGTGGACAAGTAGTAATACAGATGTTGCGACTGTGAGTGATACAGGACTTGTGACTGCTAAATCTGCTGGTACAGCAACTATTACTTTTAAGAATTCAAGTGGTACTGAGTCGGATAGTTGTACTGTAATGGTTTGCGAAGAAGAAGAAATTGTATATATGATGGGATGTTTGGATGTTAATCCTGAAAATTATCATTATACTAGTAATGATTTGGTAAAAGGGGCCGGAAATATATGGAGAAATAGCCATGATTATTATCCAGGCGAGGTTGCAACTCTTGAGAATGGAAATGTTGTAGCAGTATATACATCACTAGGAGATTATAGATATCATGATGATGACTATCACTATATTGATGGTGGGATAATATATATAATAAATGTAAAAAATGGAAATATAATATCAACATTGGGCGAAAACAAAAGTACAGGATATAGTTGTGTTGCTTCAAGTAAAGATGGTGGCTTTTTTGTTGGTGGTTGGTTTGATTATAACACTAGTTATTATAGCAATAATACAGGTCCGGTAAATGTATATAAATATAATAGTTTTGAAAAAATTCAATGGACATACAATATAACTCAAAATGGAATAGGAGCAGTACATAGTATTTCTGCGACTCAAGATAACGGAGTTGTATTTTATTATGGTGGATATATTTATAAATTGAATGAAAATGGTACTTTGGAATGGAAAATTAGTGGAGCATCCAATATTGCCGTTTTACAAAATGGTAATATTGTAACTATAGCAGAATCTACATTAAAAATTTTAAATTCTTCTGGAAGTGAAGTATCAAATACTAAATTGAGCTCTAATTTTAATTGTATTACTACTAGCCTGGATAATTACATATATCTTGCTGGTGGAAATAAGATTGCAAAATACGATGAAAACGGAAAAAAGGTTTGGCAAAGCTCAATACCAAAAAGTAGTAGTATAGCAGGAAATATATCTACTATTGCTACATATTCAGATGGAAGTGTTGTAGTAGGAACTGATAGAACAGCCTATTTAGTAAAATATGATAAAGATGGTAATAATATTTTCTCCAAAAGAAAGGATATGTATAGTTCTTGGAAGATATGGGATATAACTATTGTAAAAAAATAAATTTATTTGAAAATTAAATAAAAAGAAGTAATATAGTTTTATGTTCACTATATCACTTCTTTAAACATAGTATGAAAAAATTTACACACAAAACTTGACAAAATCCTTACGAAGTTTTCATTACTTGAAGTTTTTTGCACGTTATTTACATAACGTGTCTTTTTGCTTTAGAAACCCCCAGATAGTCTGGTGGTTCCGTAAAGCTTTAGCGATGAGTAGACCAAAAACTCCTTTCAATATATAATAATTTTGCGACTGACGATTGCAAAAAAATATATTGAAAGGAGAACATTCAAAATGAATGATGTAAAAAGTTTATCACATACAAGTTGGAATTGCAAGTACCATGTAGTATTTGCCCCAAAGTATAGGAGAAAAGTATTTTTTGAAAGTAAAAGATTGGAAATAGGAAAAATATCAAGAGAATTGTGTAGATGGAAAGGAATAACAATAATAGAAGCAGAAGTATGTCCAGACCATGTGCATATGCTAATAGAAATACCACCAAAGTATAGTGTATCAGGAATAATGGGATTCTTAAAAGGAAAAAGTAGCATAATGATATATAGCCAATGGGGAAATATGAAATATAAATATAGAAATAGAGAATTTTGGTGTAGAGGATATTATGTTGATACAGTAGGGAAAAATACAAAAAAGATAAAAGAATACATAGCAAATCAACTGAAAGAAGACAGATTGAGTGATCAATTGACAATAGAAGATATAGACCCATTTAAGGGTCAATAAATAAAAAAATCAAGAGTCAGTCAAAAAAGGTATGTCTTTAGACGTAGCTGGTAAAGAAGCCCTATGGGCGTATTTAAAAAACCACCAGCTAAGCTGGTGGATATTTATTTCTAATTTTTTACAAAATTAGAAAGTCGTGACCAAGCGAACCCAGTTGTGGCTGTAGGTGCTGTCGTTGCGCATACAGTCACCGATGAAGTACGCGCGCCATGCGCTGTAGGCGTTAGTAGTGTCCTGCGAAGACGACCAGTACA
Organism: uncultured Clostridia bacterium; assembly: GCA_934120045.1. GTDB lineage: Bacteria > Bacillota > Clostridia > TANB77 > CAG-508 > CAG-269. The sequence continues at coordinate 1,759 of CAKOTF010000017.1, read as the reverse complement.
AACTATTTAAGCCTTTAGCCCTACAATTACTTCCCGTTATTCCTAATTCTTCTCCAAATGCACTCCATTCTTCTTTGGATGGTATAAACCACCCTTTATTTACTTTTGGCTGAATTTGTTCCTTTAAACTACTATTTGCTTCTCCTATTAGTGTTTGGGTATTTGTTTTTCCACTTCCAAAAGTAGTCGTAGTACCTGACATCGAACATCCAAGCTTATATGTACCTGTTCCGATATCTGTTAATGCCATTACATAAAATCTGTCTTCTCCTTCTCCTGATGGTGTTAATATTTTTGATGTTCCTCCAAGCTGATCTGTATAATCTTCTTGACTTATTTTATAACTTTTTACTTTTGTACTTTCTATTGTTGGTATTGTATATGTTCCACTACTATCTCCCCATTGTCCTGTTTTCCCATGCAATAAGTCTGCAAATATTATTCCATCTACTGTTCCATCTCCGTCTACATCTGCATAATATCCTACATATGACTCTGTTTCTAATGCTTTTTTATAATTTTCTACTGTTATTGTACAACTATCCAACTTAGTTCCACTAGAATTCTTAAAAGTAATAGTTGCAGTACCAGCAGACTTAGCAGTCACAAGACCTGTATCACTGACAGTCGCAACATCTGTATTGCTACTTGTCCATAAAGTACTTTCTGTTGTATTAGAAGGATTAACTGTACCTGTTAACTGTACAGTATTTCCAACATACACTGTTTCACTTGTTGGACTTACAGCAAGGCTAGTTATAGGAGTTATTACTGTTATAGAACATTGCGCAGTATATCCATTTTGTGTAACTGATTTAAAAAAACGGTTGTATTCTTACTCTACAAAGCATTTCAAAACATTTCTATATAGAGCTTAGAAAATTGGAAACAAAAAATTAATTTACTTGCAATTCAAAAAATAATATAGTAAAATATTTACATATAAATTACTCTACTAATAGTAGAATATAATGAAAGTGAGGTAAATTATGAGACAATTACCTAAAGGAATAAGCAATTATGAAGATATTGTAAGAGAAAATAGAATATATGTAGACAAAACAATGTACATAGAAAAAATGGAAGATTTATCAGATAAAACAATAATGTTTTTAAGACCAAGAAAGTTTGGAAAAACATTGTTTACAAGTACATTAGAATGTTATTATGATAAAAATAAAATAGATAAATTTGAAGAATTATTTGGGAACACATATATTGGAAAAAATCCAACCAAAAATAAAAACCAATATTGTATATTAAGATTTAACTTTTCAGGTATTAGTACAGAAACATTAGATGAAACAAAGAAAAGTTTTAAAAATAGTACAATAGAATCAATAAAAATATTTATAGCAAAATACCATTTGGATTTTTATATAAATGAAAATCAGGAAGCAGAAGAAATATTAAATAGTTTATACACAGCCTTTCAAATTCAAAAAAATAACAATAAAATATATGTATTAATAGATGAATATGATCATTTTGCTAATGAATTACTAGGATTTAGAACAGATGAATTTAAAAACTTAGTTGCTAAAAACGGAAAAATAAGAAAATGGTATGAAATATTAAAAAAAGGTACAGAAACAGTTGTTGATAGAATATTTATAACAGGTGTAGCACCAATAACATTAGATAGTACAACAAGTGGATTTAATATAGCAAATGATATAACCAAAAATATCTTATTTAATGATATGCTTGGTTTTTCAAAAGAAGATGTAATTTATTTAATGAATGAACTTGAAATACC
>CAKOTF010000016.1 GCA_934120045.1 uncultured Clostridia bacterium | reverse complement strand
GTTTACTGCATCTTGCTGATAATCTCTTAATTCTATTCCTGTTCCTTTTACATCATAATATCCTAAATATCTTTCTACTTGTTCTATTGAAAGTCCTTGTGTTATTTCTTCTATATTGTTTTGAATTTGCTCTATATAATTTTCTGATTCTAATATTCCTTTTAAATTTCCTTTTGATGCAATGTTTATAACTGCTGTTGGTATGTCTTTATTTTCTATTCCTGCTTCTTTTAACTTTTCATAAATTGAAACACAATTACTTTGTTTTAATTTTTGTATTAATTCATTTCTTTCTGTTATAGATAATTCTTCAACATTAATTTTGTCCCAGTCATATGTGTCTACTATTGCACTAGCAAAATAGTCTTCTTTTGATATTTGTTGTACTGTTTGCATTTGCGCAAAACTTGTATTCATTATGTCCCTTACATTTGATAGACCTCTATCTTGTATTATTTGCATTTGTTCTTCATCTGTTAAATTTCTTATTGAGTCTACTAATCCTATTTCATTTGGTTTTAAGTCTAAGTTTACAGATTCGCTTATTCTATATCCTTTATTACTTTTTCTTGCAGTTATTTTTGGTTCAATTTCAAATCCATTATTTTCAATGTACTCTATAATTTCTTCATATTTAGGATTATTTCCTGTTATCTCTCTTAACATTCCTGCTAATATTCTTGCATTTGCTTGTCCTTTTGATAAATAATACATATTTTTTACAATAGAACTTGCTTGTCCATATTCAACTTTTCCTGCTGTCAATTCATACATTTCTTCTATTGATATGTCTGTTCTTGGTGTTCCGTCATCTCTTAATAGGCTTCCTTCTGGTATTTCTAATTTTCCACCTTTGGTTATATATTTTACTAATTCTGTTTTTAATTCATTTACAATTTGTTTATCTTGATTTTCTGTTTGTTGTATTAATGCAAACATATCTAATAATTCTTTTGATATATCTGTTATTCTATCTCCTTCTATATCTCCATAATATATTTGCTCTCCTGATGCAAATGCACTTCCCATTGTGCTTATTAGTTGACTATTTGTTTTTATTCTTGGGACAAGTGTTTCCATTAATCCTTTTTGTTCTAATATTGTTAATTTTGCTACTATTTTATTTTTTTCTAATGTTTGCTCATCATCTAATGCTTGGAAACTACTTACTCTAGCTAATGGTGCTTTATATATTATTCCTTTTTTCATTCCAGATTTACTTGTATCTATTCCTTTTGGTGCTGTATATTTTACTCTTATTATATCTTTTAAATCTTCTGATTTTGTAGCTTCATCTATTTTTCTAAAATCTTCTAATACTTCTTCTGGAATATTCCCTTGAGCTATTCTCTCTTGAACTTTTCTGGCAATTTCTGATAACATATATTGCCCTGCATTATATACCCTTTGCCCCATTTCTTTTTTGGGAACTTTTATCATTACATATTTATCACTAAATGTTTCTCCATATGTTCTTGCTACATTTGCATTGCTTGATAATGAAATACAATTTGTTTCTAAACTATATGGTGTTTTTATATGGTTGTACATTTCTTCTAATGTTACTTGACTTTCTGCATTCCATCTTGGTGTTAAATTATGCGTTTCTTCCCATCTTTCTCTATCTGTACGTAATCTTATATATTTTCCGTTCTCATCTTTTATGTTTCCTTCTTCTAGGTCTTTTATGTCTCCTGGCTCTAATGACCTAAAAAAGTAGTAATTTTCTTCATCACTTATTATATTGAATTTTTCTATATCAAACATTTCTTCCATAGCTTTCTCCTGTTATTTTCTCTTTCGATTTTTTTCTACTTTTATTTTAGCATATTGATTATTTTTTTTGAAGTATTTTTACCAAAAAATGGACTTTGCCATAATTTCTTTCGAAAATATGGCAAAATCCAAATACGAATTCAGAAAGTTTTTACATGCAGATTCCGTACTGCTCCTGCACATAATCACAAATTTTAATTCGCTATGTCAAACTTTTCTATTTTCCATAATAACTATCTAATAACATTTGTTTAATTTCTGAAACAAGAGGAACTCTAGGATTTGCAGTAGTACATTGATCCTCAAAAGCTCTATCTGCTAATAAATCAACTTTAGCCAAGAATTCTTTTTCATCAATACCTGCATCTTTAAATGATTTTGGAATATTTAACTCTTCATTCATTTTTCTTACTTCAGCAATTAAAGAATCTACACCTTCTTCAACTGTATCTGCTTTTAATCCTATCTTTCTAGCAATTGTTGCATATTTTTCATTTGCTATATAATATTCATATTTTGGCCATGATACAAATTTGGTTGGTTCAGTTGCATTATATCTAATTACATATGGTAATAATATCGCATTAATTCTACCATGTGGTAAATGGAATTCTGCCCCTATTTTGTGAGCCATAGAGTGACATACACCTAAAAATGCGTTTGTAAATGCCATACCAGCAATTGTACTTGCATTGTGCATCTTTTCTCTTGCAGTTTTATTATCTCCATGTTCATAAGCTTCTCTTAAATATTTTACAACTAATTCTGCTGCTTTTTCTGCTAATCCATCTGTATAGTCTGATGCCATAACAGAAACATAAGCTTCTAATGCATGTGTTAATACATCCATTCCAGTATCTGCTGTGATTGATTTTGGTAAACTCATAACTAAATCTGGATCAACAATTGCTACATCTGGTGTTAATTCATAATCTGCTAATGGGTATTTTTTATTTTTTACTTTATCTGTAATTACTGCAAATGATGTTACTTCTGAACCTGTTCCAGATGTTGTTGGAATTGCAACCATTTTGGCTTTTGTTCCCATTTTTGGGAATTTATAAGTACGTTTACGAATATCCATGAATTTTAATTTTAATCCTTCTGGATCTGCATCTGGATTTTCATAGAATAACCACATTCCTTTTGCTGCATCTATTGCACTTCCTCCACCTAATGCAATTATTACATCTGGCTTAAAGTTGTTCATTGCAGATAATCCTTTGTTTACAGTTTCAAATGATGGATCTGATTCTACTTCACTAAATATCTCACAATGTACATGATTTTGTCTTTTTCTAATGTGATATAATATTTTATCAACATATCCAAATTTAACCATTCCTGGATCTGTAACTATAAATGCTCTTTCTATATTTGGCATTTTTTCTAAGTATGATATTGAACCTGCTTCAAAATATATTTTTTCAGGTACTTTGAACCATTGCATATTAACTCTCCTTTTTGCTACTCTTTTTATATTAATTAAGTTTACACTTGATACATTTGCTGTTGTTGAGTTGCTTCCATAAGATCCACATCCAAGTGTTAATGATGGCATATTTGTATTATATATGTCTCCTATTGCACCATGTGTTGATGGAGAATTTACAATAATTCTTCCTGCTTTCATTGTTTTTGAGAATTTTAATATTGTTGCTTTATCTTCTGAATGTATTACTGCTGAATGTCCTAATCCACCATATTCTAGTAATTTTTCTGCTTTTGATATTCCTTCTTCAGAATCATTTACAATATAATATGTTAATACTGGACTTAATTTTTCTTTAGAGAATGGATATCCTTCTCCAATTCCATCTTCATATACTACTAATACTTTTGTATTTTCAGGTACTTCAAATCCTGCTTCTCTTGCAATTGTTGCTGGACTTTGTCCTGGTACATGTGATTTTAATTTATATCCATTTTGTGAGTCAAACATACTATTTTTTAGTTTTTCTTTTTCTTCTGGATTTACAAAGTAACATCCTGCTTCTCTCATTAATTTTTCAAATTCTTGGTATATATCTTTATCTACTAATACTGCTTGTTCTGATGCACATATCATACCATTATCAAATGATTTTGACATTACTAAATCATTTACTGATGTTTGTAATTTGGCTGTTTTATCTATATAACATGGTACATTTCCAGGCCCTACTCCTAATGCTGGTTTTCCACATGAATATGCTGATTTTACCATTCCTGTTCCACCTGTTGCTAATATTAAACTTACATCAGGATGGTTCATTAATAATTTTGTTGCTAATATTGATGGCTCTTCTACCCATAATATACAATTTTCTGGAGCTCCAGCTTTTACTGCAGCATCTCTTAATATTGTTGCTGCTGCAACACTACATTTTTGTGCAGATGGATGGAATCCAAATACTATTACATTTCTTGTTTTTGCTGCTATTATAGATTTAAACATTGTTGTTGATGTTGGGTTTGTTACTGGTGTTACACCTGCTATTATTCCAACTGGTTCTGCTATTTCTACATAACCATCTTCATCATTTTCTTTTATTATTCCTACTGTTTTTTCATGTTTTATACTATGATATACATATTCTGTTGCAAACATGTTCTTTGTTATTTTGTCTTCATATATTCCTCTTCCAGTTTCTTCAACAGCCATTTTTGCTAATTCCATATGATGTTCTAATCCTGCCATTGACATTGCTTTTGTTATATTATCAACTGTTTCTTGATCTAATTTCATATATTCTTGTGATGCTATTTTTGCTTTTCTCATTAGTTCATCTATCATTTGCTCAACTCTTGCTTCTTCTTCTGGGTTTTGATTTTCCATTTTATCTTTTTTCCTTTCTTCGTCAGTTGCGCTCCTCTGTTCAGGAGCTCAAACTATGGTTGAAAAAGAATTAAATTTTTACAAGGCAAATTTTATTTAAAAGGCAAGGGCGCATACGTAGTGTATGTAACCGCGTTTTAAATAAAATTTAACACAGTAAAAATTATAATTATTTTTTAACCTCATGACTCTCTTTTGTTTTATCTTATCCACTATATTATATAATATGTCATTTTTTTGTCAAGAATTTTAAAAAATTTTTATATCAATTGAATTTTATTTTTCATAGTGGTATATTAAATATGTTTAAAATTTCAAAAGAAAAAACATAATAAATATGAAAGGAACGTGAGAAAATATGGCAAATGACAAAAAAGATGATGTTGACATCAATAAAATTTATGGGCATCTATGTAAAATGCCCAAAGAAGAATTTTGCACAAAGTTCAAAATAAAAGAAGGTGGCCTATCTGATGAGGAAATAACATTTAGAAGGCAAAAATATGGTTTGAATGAAGTTACACAAACAAAACCAAAAAAATGGTATAATTATCTGTTTCGTAGTTTATTTACACCTTTTAATAATATATTATTAGCAATATCTTGTGTATTATATTACACAGATGTTTATTTAGCTGAAGATCCTAATTATGCAAATATTATTGTAATTCTCGTTTTAGTTACAATAAGCACTTTATTAGATTTTATATCTTCATATAGATCAAACAAGGCTGCCGAAAAACTAAAACAATTAGTTTCGACTACTGCAACAGTTATAAGAAATGGTAAAAAAGAAAAACTACCTTTTAAAGATTTAGTTTTAGGTGATACTATATTACTTTCAGCTGGTGACATGGTTCCAGCTGATTTAAGAATTATTGAATCAAAAGATTTATATGTTGGTCAATCAAGTTTAACTGGTGAGTCTGATGCAATAAAAAAACTTGATACTACAGAACTTGATTTTAATACTGATATAGAAAATCTTTCAGATATTGATACAATATGTTTTATGGGAACAAATATTATTAGTGGTAGTGCTAAAGGTATTGTTGTATTAACTGCTGATGATACTTATTTTGGGAAAGTATCTCATACACTAACTTCTGGTAAACCTAAAACAGCATTTCAAAAAGGTATCGAAAATATAAGTAAATTATTAATAAAATTTATGCTAATTTTAATACCTATTGTTTTTATACTTACAGTTCAAAAACATAGTATTATAACATCATTTACATTTGCTGTTGCTATTGCAATTGGTATTACACCTCTTCTATTACCTGTTATACTTTCATCTAGTTTATCAAAAGGTGCTTTACGAATGTCAAAAAAGAAAACAATTGTAAAAAAGCTTGATTCAATTCAAAGCTTTGGTGCAATGAATATTTTATGTACAGATAAAACTGGTACATTAACTGAAGATAAAATTGTTCTTGAAAAATATCTTGATATTAATGGAAATGAAGATATTAGAACTTTAAAACATGCTTTTTTAAATAGTTATTTTCAAACTGGATTGAAAAGTAATATTGATGAAGCTGTTATAAATCATATAAATGAACATGGTTTAAGTGAATTATCAGAAAAATATACAAAAATTGATGAAATTCCTTTTGATTTTGCAAGACGTCGTCTTTCTGTTATAGTTAGTGATGGTCAAAAAACTCAAATGATTACAAAAGGTGCTGTCGAAGAAATTTTAGGTATTTCTACGATGGTTGATTATCAAGGTAATGTATCTCCTATAACAAATGCAATTAAAGAAAATATCAAAAGAATTACTAAAGATTTAAACAAACAGGGACTTCGTGTTGTTGCTGTTTGTCAAAAAAATAATTTAGAAAAAACTTCTGAATTTACAGTATCAGATGAAAAAAATATGATTTTAATTGGTTTTATAGGATTTCTTGATCCACCAAAAGAAAGTGCAAAATCATCAATTGAAAAACTTAATAAAAATGGAATTAGAGTTATTGTTTTAACTGGTGATAATGTTGAAGTTACAAAATGTATTTGTGATAAAGTTGGTATTAAATCACCACAAATTGTTATTGGAAGTCAAATTGATAAATTACAAGATATTGCTGTAAAAAGATTATTGAAAAAGACAAATATTTTTGCAAAACTTTCTCCTATTCAAAAAGCTCGTATTATAAGACTTTTAAGAGACAGTGGAAATGTTGTTGGATACATGGGTGATGGTATAAATGATAGTCCTTCACTTATAAATTCTGATGTTGGTATTTCTGTTGATACAGCTGTTGATATTGCAAAAGAATCTGCAGATATTATTTTACTTGAAAAAGATTTACATGTTTTACTTGATGGTGTAAAAGAAGGTCGTCATACTTATGCAAATCTAATGAAATATATTAAACTTGCTGCAAGCTTTAATTTTGGTGAGGTTATGTCTGTAATTATTGCAAGTGTTATTCTTCCATTTTTACCTGAAACACCAATTCAACTTTTAGTTGAAGGATTATTATATGATTTCAGTCAATTGACTTTACCTTTAGATAATGTTGATGAAGAATATTTGAAAAAACCTAAAAAGTTTGATGTAAAAAGTCTAAAAAATTTTATGCTATTTATGGGACCACTTAGTTCATGTTTTGATTTAATAGTTTTTGCTTTAGTTTGGTTTACTTATGATATTCATGAACCTGCAATTTTCCAAACTATTTGGTTTATTTATAGTATTGTTTCAAACCTTGTTGGAATGCATGTTATTAGAACTGCTAAGATTCCTTTTAAAGAGAGTCATGCTTCAAAAGCTGTTTACTTTTCATCAATTTCAATTTGTATTATTGCTATGATTATACCTTTTACTTTTATAGGTCGTGCAATTGGTCTTACTGCTCTTGCTGCTAAAGATTTCTTAGTTATTATTGGTGTTCCAATATTGTATTGTTTTGTTGCAGTTATTGCTAAAAAGATTTATATTAAGAAATATGGTGAATGGATTTAGAAAATATAAAAGGAGATGGCTAACATCTCCTTTATTGTTACATAATTTATATTTTATGCAGATTTTTTTAATTTTTCTATAATAATATTATTTCTTTCAATAATCTCATTATAATATATACTTAATTCTTTTAGCTCTTCAATAGACATTTCTTTTAATTTATTTTCGTCATTCTCTATCTTACTTAACATCTCAACTTTTCTTGCTACTTTGCTTGCTGAATTGCTTTTATCTTCAATTTGTTCTAAAAACTTTTGTCTTTTATTATTTTCTATTACTGCACTTTGCTCTTCATCTGTATTACTTTTTTCTGTTCTCTTCCTTGAAAAAATGGTTTTAAAAATTTCTGTTATTCTAGTTATACTATTAGACTTATAATTTTTTAACTTGTTGTTATTCATTTTCTATCCTCGTATAATAAAAATATATTTATTATACGAATTTTTCCTTTCTTTGAAATTTACTATAATATTTATATAAACTCTGTGAATTATTTTTTTCCTTTCTCTATATAAATACTATAAAACATTTTTACTTTTGTTGGATTTGTGTTCTTAAATTTTGTATTTGTTCTTCTTGTTTTTTTATTACCTGCTGTTGTTCTAAAATTCTCTTTATTAGTTCTTCATTTGCTTTTATGCTCGCATTATTTTTATCTAATATATTTGTTAATTGTTCTAAGCTCATATTGCTTAAAGCTTCTTCCGTTTTCTCTGAATCTTGTGATTTTAGTGCTTTTTGTATATCTTTATCTGCTCTTAATTCTTCACTTGCGTAGTATAATGCAATTCCATCTTGTTTTACTGCTTCTAATACTACTCCCTTATCTCCTTGTAATTCCTCACTTGCGTGGTATAATGCAATTCCATCTTGTTTTACTGCTTCTAATACTACTTCTTTATCTGCTCTTAATTCTTCACTTGCGTAGTATAATACACAGCCATCTTGTTTTACTGCTTCTAATACTACTTCTTTATCTCCTTGTAATTTTTCACTTGCATAGCATAATGCTGTTCCATGTTGTTTTACTGCCTCTATTACCACTTCTTTATCTGCTCTTAATTCTTTACTTGCATAGTCTAAGTCCATTCCATGTTGTCTTACTGCTTCCAATACTACTTCTTTATCTCCTCTTAATTCTTTACTTACATCGTATAATCGTCCACCTCGTTTTATTGCTTCTAATACTACTTCCTTATCTCCTTGTAATTTTTCACTTGCGTAGAATAATGCTGTTCCATCTTGCTTTACAGCTTCTAATACTACTTGTTTATTTCCTTTTAATCCTTTACTTGCATACTTTAATGCTCTTCCATCTTGTTTTACTGCTTTTAATGCTTCTTCTTTTGACACATATCTAATATCATCCATTTTCTTCCTCCATTCGTATACATAATTATAGCATATTAATTAGCCTTTTTCAATACTTCAAATAAAACTTTCTAGCATATCTCAAAATCAATTTGTCTCATTAATTTACTAGCATTAGCAACTCTAATTTTAACCTTATCTCCAATTTGATAAACCTTTCCAGTATGTTCACCAATAGCTTGTCTCTTTTCTTCATTGTAAATAAAATATTCATCACCTAATTTTTCGTAACGAATTAAACCTTCAACAGTATTGTCAAGTTCAACAAATATTCCAAAATTAGTAACAGATGATACAATTCCTTCATATTCTTCACCAATTTTACTTTCCATGAATTCTGCTTTCTTAATATCTTCTGCTTCTCTTTCTACCTTTGTTGCAACCCTTTCTCTTTCAGAACAATTTTCAGCTCTCTTTTCTGCTCTTTTTTCATATTTCTTAATCCAAAAATCATTTACTAAATAATCATTATCTAAATATTTTGATATTATTCTGTGTATGAATAAATCAGGATATCTTCTTATTGGTGATGTAAAATGGCAATAATATTTACTTGCAATTCCAAAATGTCCTTTATTTTCTGCTTCATATTTTGCAACTCTCAAAGTTCTTAATATTATATTTGATACTACTTTTTCTTCGTCTTTACCTTTTACATCTTCAAGAATTTTTGCAAATTCATTTGGATAAATAATTTCTTCTTTTGAAATTTTTATTTTATATCCAAAATTATATAATGATTTATTTAATTCTTTTACTTTATCAACATCTGGTGCTTCATGGTTTCTATATATAAATGGTGCTTGTAACCAATAAAATTTTTCAGCAACTGTTTCATTTGCAATTAGCATAAATTGTTCAATTATTTCATTTGCAAAATATGTTTCATATTTTTTTACATCTATTGCAACACCATTTTCATCAAGTATTATTTTACTTTCTGGAATTTCAAGATTCAAATATCCATTTTCTTTTCTTTTTGCTTTTAATATATTTGCTAATTCTGCCATTAAATCAAAATATGAAATATATTTTTCATATCTTTTTAAGACTGTTTCATCAGATCTATCTAATATTTTTTGTACATCTGTATAGCACATTCTTTCTGTTACACGTATTACACCTTTATATATATCTGATGATACTATTTTAGCTTTTGGTGTTATTTCCATTGAACATGATAATGTATATCTATCTTCACCTGCATTTAAACTACATATTCCATTTGATAATTCTCTTGGAAGCATTGGTATTACTCTTCCTAACATATAAATACTTGTTCCTCTTAAATATGCTTCTTTATCAAGTTCTGTTTTTTCTCTTACATAATGACTTACATCTGCAATATGAACATCTAATTTATAATTGCCATTTTCCAATTTTTCTACATGTATTGCATCATCTAAATCTTTAGCATCTTCACCATCAATTGTAAATATTATGTCATTACGCAAATCTCTTCTTCTTGGCAAATCTGATGGATCAATTTTATCTCCATAGGCTTTTGCTTCTGCAACAACCTCATCTGGAAATTTATATGGAAGTTCATATTGTTTTATTAATGATAACATGTCAACACCTGCTTCATTAATTCCGCCTAATACTTCAATAACTTTTCCTTCTGCATTTTTTCCTTTTTCTGGATATTTTAAAATTTGTACTAATACTTTTTTCTTATCTCTTGCTTTTCCCCAATTAGCTTTTGATATAAATATATCTGTTCCAAAATTCTTATCATCAGGAACAACAAATGCAAAATTTCTACTTTTTTGAAAAGTTCCAACTACTGTATCTTTTTCATGTCTTACTATTTTTACTATTTTACCTTCTTGCTTTTTATCTCCTTCTTTTTCTGCTATTATTTTAATTGCTACAGTATCTCCATTTAAAGCATTTTTTGAATTTTCTCTTGATATATATATTTCATCTTCTTGATCTTCTATTTTTACAAATCCAAATCCTTTTTGATTTTTCCTATATGTTCCAATTATTTCTTCTTTGCTCATTTTTCCTCCTAAATTATGATTTAATATATAAAAGAAAGCAGTTCTACTGAACCGCTTTTGTTAATTTATGCTATGTAAATTATAGAAAGTGCTATTGTAACTATTACAAATGATATTCCTAATATAATAGTCCATTTTTTTTGCATTCCTTCTTTTGTTCTGCCTTTATTTTTCTCAAAAAAGTTATTTGTAGATGAACCTGTTATTGTTGATGATAACCCTGCATCATCTTTTGATTGTACCATGGCTAATATTGTTAATGCTAAACAAATTATTAAATCTACTACAACTAATATTATTTTTACTACTTGCATTTAGTATTCCTCCTAACGGTTTAATTATTCATATTTATAATACTAGAACATTTTAACATATATTTCCTAGAAAATCAATGCTAATAAATTAAAAACTGCAACTTTTAACATAATTTTTATAAATAAACTTGAATTTGTAGCTATTATAGCTCCTTTATTTAATTCTTCTAATCCTTTACCGATTTTTTTCACTTCTTCTTCATCAAGTATCTTTTTTTCTTTCAAATATTCTTTTGCTAAATATTCTGATTTTATCATTGCATCATTTTCTAAAAACATTCTAATAGCATAATATAACATACTTATTATTAATAATATATTTGAAAAAAATAATTCATTTGGTAGTTTTTTTATGATTATTAATATACTTGTTATTATGAAATATAATATGTATATATTTGAAAAAATAAAATTAAAAATCAAGACTTTTCTGTCTTGTATTGAATGTAAACATTCATGTGCGATTATTTGAAGCCTTGTAAAACTTCCATGCATATTTCCTAAATATATTTTATCTTGTAGTGCAATATATAATGTTGAATCTGATTCCGCATTTTCTTCTATTTGCGTTTTTTCGTTTTCCATTTTTTTTAATATTTCTTTACAAATTTCTATATTATCTGGATATTTTTCTGAAATTTTATTTAATTCTTTATCTATTGCAATTTTATTTAATTTCTTAATATTAATTGGCATTAAGATTATCATTATTACACTTGAAATAAGTGCAATTATTATAATTAGTATCATTTTTAATTATTACCTTTCTTTTATAATTAAAATTTCCTAATTACATTATAAATTCAATTCTTATTTTAATAGTTCTTGGACTACATTTCCTATTATTTTATTTACATCTGCTATTAATACATTAAATCTTATTTCAGCATCAAAATATTTACTTGCTACTTCATTTTGGATAAGTTCTCCATATAATTCTTGAACATGTTTCATTTTTTGTTCATTATCTTTTCCTGTTTGTAATGCTACTATTTGAGTTTCATATCTTGCATTTTCAAATTCATCAATTTTTTTCTTTAATTCATAATTTAAGTTAATAGCTTCTTTTGCAGTTCTATATGTTACATATTCTTCTGACTTCTTTATTTCTTCTGCTAATTCATTTGCTAAATCATAAACTTTCATGTTCTTGATCCTCATCTCCTTGCATTTTTTCAAAATATCATAATATTTACGAATTTTCTCAAAAATATTATTCTAATATTATGAATTAATATTCTTGTATTGTCCATTTTTCAGTATTTACTTCATACCATTTTTGAACTTGATCATTTAATCTTACAGCAATATAATAAACATTTCCTTCTTTTTGTTCTACATTATATGTAACATTTGAATCATTTTCTCCCCATTCTTTTTTGGCAAGTTCTATTGCTTTTTCTTCTTTTGTTTGTGATGTACTAGTTGTTTGACTTGCATCACTTTCTTTTTCTTCTTCTCCTACATATCCATTTGTTGAAGCTGTACTAGTACTTTCTGTCTTAGTTGTTTCTGTATTTGTTGTACTAGTAGTTTGAGTTGAATTTGTAGTTATGTTTGTATTTTCTGTTTGTTTTGTACTTTGACTATTTAATGAATTTGATTTGTTGTTTTCTATTATTTCTGGATATATTATAAAACCAACAATTAATGCAATTGCTAAAAATGCAACAATTATCATCATTGTTAACAAATTTTGTTTTTCCCTTGTTTCCATTTTCTTTTTCCTTTCTCTTCATATTTCTTTAGTAAGCTTATTCTATAAAATTTTCGCATTTTTTTCTCCATCAGAAAACTTTATTGTAATTATATCACCTTTATCTATTTGACTAGCACTCTTTATAATTTGTCCATCTTTTTCTGTTAAACTATATCCTCTAGTTAATGTTTTTAATGGACTTATAGAATCTAATTTTGTTATTAATTCTATATATTTATTTTTGTTTTCTGTTTTTATTTCTTTCATCGCATTTTCTAATCTTTTCATATAATCATCTAATATTATAGAATCATCCATAATTTTTCTCATTGGGTCTGTAAATATTCTGGATTTCATTATTTTCTCAAATCTTAATTTCATGATTTCTATTTTTTTCTTTAATGCTAATTTGCTTCTATCTTGATAATTTATAATTTTTTGCTTAACTTCAAAAATATCTGGTACTGCTAATTCTGCCGCAGCAGATGGGGTTGGTGCTCTCAAATCTGCAACAAAGTCTGCTATTGTAAAATCAGTTTCATGTCCTACTGCTGAGATTATTGGAATTTCAGAATCATAAATTGCTCTTGCCACAATTTCTTCATTAAATGGCCATAAATCTTCTAATGATCCTCCTCCTCTTCCAATTATTAAAACATCTGCTAATTTTTTTTCATTCATTATTCTAATTTTATCAGCTATTTGTTCTGCAGCACCAGGACCTTGTACTGGAACTGGTAATAGTCTTATATATACATTTGGATTTCTTCTTGTTGAAACATTTATTATATCTCTTATAACAGCTCCTGTTTGAGATGTTAAAACTCCTATTACTTTTGGATATAATGGTATTTCTTTTTTATGAGTTTGCGCAAAAAGGCCTTCTTTTTCAAGCTTAGCCTTTAATTGTTCAAATTGTTCATGCAAATCTCCCATGCCATCTTCCATCATTGATTTGGCATATATTTGATATACTCCATCTCTTTCAAATACAGATACAGTTCCAAATACCATAACTTTCATTCCATCTTTAGGTTTAAAGTTTAATTTTTCTGCATAACTTTTAAACATTATACATTTTATTAAAGAGTTCTCATCTTTTAAAGTAAAATATAAATGTCCTGTATAATGATTCTTAAAATTTGATATCTCTCCTTTTACTAATATTGCATTTAAATTTTCATCTTCATCAAATCTATCTTTTAAATATTTATTTAATTGTGTTACTGTTACTGCATTATATTTCATTTTAATTGCATTCCTTCCTATGTGTCTTTCAACTCTAGCTAGAAAACCTTAATATTCATTTATGTTTATTCAGAAATTTGTTCTTTAACAACACTTGCAAGTATTCCATTTATAAAATTTCTTGATGTTTCTTCTCCATATTTTTTGGAAATCTCTAATGCTTCATTTATTGCAACTTTATATGGTAATTCTTTATATTTTATTTCATAAATAGCAAGCTTTAATATACTAAAATCTACTTTTGAAATTCTTTCTAGTGTCCAATCAGCTTTTAGATTCTTTTTAATTAAATTATTTATTTCATCTGCATGTTGTTTTATTCCATTAATTGCGTCTATAATATATTCTTTTGCTTCTTTATCTGTTATCTCTTCACATTCTAAATATAAATCAATTTGTTCTTCTAAATTTTCTGGTTCTTGAATTTCAAAACTATATATTAGTTTAAATGCTGCTTCTCTAATTGCTGATCTTTTCATATTTTTTATGCTAGACTTTTCTTCTAGCATTCTCCTTTCTAAATTTTATATATTTTAAAGTCTATCTATAAAACTTTTTAGTTTTTCTTTTACACTGTCCTTATTTTTTTGTACATAACTACCAACCATTGCTCCTAATATTATTACAACACATCCAATTATGAATTCATATAGTTTTGTACAAAGTATTAATATAGCAACAACTATTCCTATAATTGCACCCTTATATTGGTTCCAAAAATTTTTAAATCCTTCCATGTTATACCTCCATTTTAATTTGTTATTGCTTATTCTTTTGTTTCTGTTTGTTTTTTACTCATATTTATAATTTTAATATTAACATTTTTTACATCTAAATCTGATGTTTTCTTCATTTCTTCTTTTACTTTAGCTTGTAAACTACTTGCTAAATCTTTTATTATAACATCATTTTTTACTACAACTTGTAGTGTTATTGATATTTCATTTTGCTCATCTATTGATATTTGTGGTGTACAGTTTTCAATATTATCAAATTTATAAACTACTGTTTTTATCATATTATCTAAAGTGTCTTTTGTTATTAAAAGTTGTCCATTTTCATTTTTTAATAATATTCCTTGTGATTCTTTTATTTTTTCTTCTGTATCTGAATCAAAAAATATGCATTTTATTGATAATAATATAAATATTGCGCTTACTGCTAATGTTATTTTTGACGCTATATCACCTTGTACAATTTTTGTCATTACTTCTGTTATACTTTCTACATCCATCCAGTTAAATACTAGAAAACACATTATTACTGCTAAAATTAATATTATATATGAATACACTATTAGTGCAAATTTCTCTAAAAATTTCATTTTTCTTCACATTCCTTTCTAAAACACCTATTTTCTCTTTTATCTTAAATGAAAAAGGCATGATTAAAACAAAAACTATATCTTTCTCATGCCTTTTTCCACTTTATTGTTGTTCTTCTGTTACTTCTTCATTTTCTTTTTCTTCAACTTCTTTTTCTGTTTTTACACCTTGTACATGTACATTAACTTCTGAAACTTTTAATCCTGTCATATTTTCAACTGATTTTTTTACTCTTGTTTGTATTTCATAAGCTACATCCGGAATTCTTGAACCATATTCTACAATGATGTTTACATCTATTCTTACTTCTTTTTCATCAGCATCAACTTTTATTCCTTTGCTAAGATTTTTCTTTCCACTCAATACTTCTGAAATTCCTCCTGCGAATCCTCCTGCCATACTTGCAACTCCTTGTACTTCTGATACCGCTACACCAGCAATTACAGATATTACATCATTTGCTATTTTTATGCCGTTATTTCCTTCTTCAATTTCTTTTACTTCTTCATTTTCAACATTATTTTCTTCCATATATCAACATTCCTTTCTTGTTTTTTTAGATATATTTTATATCTTTTCTCTATAAGTATATCAATTTTTCTGTTTTTTTACAACCATTTTTTACGATTTATTATATTAATATTGTCTTCCCCATACAACCATTTTTGTTGCTGGTTTTCCACAACATACACATGTATCTCCAATATGTTCTTGTTCAAATGGCATACATCTTGATTTTGCTGATGTTAATTCTTTTATTTTTGCCTCACATTCTTCATTTCCACACCACATTGTTTTTATAAATCCTTGTTCCTTATTCATATTTGCTTGGAATTCTTCTAAATTGTGTGCAATAGTTGTTTTATTTTCCATTCTTTTTTTACATGTATCAAACATGTTTTGTTGAATTAATTCTAGTATTTCACCTATTTTTGAATCTAATTCATCTAATTTCACTTCTATTTTTTCATTTGTATCTCTTCTAACTAAAATACAAATTCCTTTTTCTATATCTCTTGGTCCCATTTCTATTCTTAATGGAACTCCTCTCATTTCCCAATCATTGAATTTATAACCTGGTGATACTTTTTCTCTATCATCTAATTCTATTCTATATTTATTTTTTAGCTTTTCATATATTTCTTGTGCTTTTTCTTTTACACCTTCTTTGTGCATTGCTACTGGTACTAAAACAACTTGTATTGGTGCTACTTTTGGTGGTAATTTTAAGCCTCTATTATCACCATGTGCCATTATTAATGCTCCAATCAATCTTGTTGATATTCCCCAAGATGTTTGGTATGCATATTCTTGTTTTCCTTCTCTATTTTGAAATACTACATTAAATGGTTTTGTGAAATTTTGTCCAAAATAATGTGATGTTCCTGATTGTAATGCTTTTCCATCATATGTCATTGCTTCTATTGTATATGTTTCGTCAGCTCCAGCAAATTTTTCTGATTCTGTTTTTATTCCTTTTATAACTGGTATCGCTAAGAGATTTTCAGCTATATCTGCATATATATTTAACATTTGTAATGTTCTTTCTTGAGCTTCTTGTGCTGTTTCATGTATTGTATGTCCTTCTTGCCACAAAAATTCTCTCGAACGTAAAAATGGTCTTGTTTCTTTTTCCCATCTTAATACACTACACCATTGATTATATACAAATGGTAAATCTCTCCATGATTTTAACCATTTTGAATACATTGTTGTAAATATTGTTTCTGATGTTGGTCTTACACATAATTTTTCGTCTAGTTTTTCTCCTCCTGCTTCTGTTACCCAAGCAACTTCTGGTGCAAATCCTTCTACATGGTCTTTTTCTTTTTGTAATAAACTTTCTGGTATTAATACTGGAAAATATGTATTTTTTACTCCTATTTCTTTAAATTTTCTATCTGCATAATTTTGTATATTTTCCCAAATTGCATATCCATATGGTCTTATTGCTATACAACCTTTTGTGTCTGTATAATCTGCAAGTTCTGCTTTTAATACTATATCTGTATACCATTGAGCAAAGTTTTCATCTATATTTGTTATTTCTTTTACAAAGTTTTTATTATCTTCCATTAATATTTTCTCCTTTTTATTTTTGATTTTATTTTATCTTTTCTATTTCACTCGGCATTGGAGCCTCTGTCTCAATCAAATCATCTATTACAATTTGTCTATTTGAGTCTAATTTATATCTTGGAAGTTCTGGTAATTTATTTAGATCTGTATATCCAAACATTTTTAGAAATTCTTGTGTCGTTTTATATGTTGTTGGTCTTCCTGGCAAGTCTGCTTTTCCTGCTTCTTCTATTAATCCATATTCTAATAATTTATAAATTGTACCATCTGAGTTTACACCTCTTATTGCCTCAATTTCAGGTCTTGTTGCTCTTGGATTATATGCTATTATGGCTAATGTTTCTAATGCTGCATTTGATAAGTTTGGTTTTGTTCTTTTATCTATTATTGGATATATATATTCATAATATTTAGGATTACTACACATTTGATAACCTTTTTCTACTTTTATAATTTGTATTCCACTTTTTTCATATCTTATTTGCATTTTATTTATTATATTTTCTATTTTTTCTTGACTCATTTCTAATGCAATCATTAATTCTTGTTCTGTTACAACTCGCCCTGCTGCAAATAGTATTGCTTCAATTATTTGTTCATAATTATTATTTTCATTTTGATTATCTGCCATTTGCATTTCCTCTCTTTCATATGGTATTATTTTACTATATTATGCTTGAAATTGCAATAAAAAATTTGAATCATCAAAAAACTCTTTAATATCTTCTCTATTATTTTTGATTATATCACACACTAAATAATATAATTCATTGTATCTTTCTTTCATTTTCTCACTTACTTTTTTTAGTGTTTTCATATCATTATGTGCTGTTATTAATGTTTTGGCTAAATAATAATTATTGTATTTTCTTAATTCTTTTATATTTTGTTTTATATATAGATATCTCTGAATAATTATTTCTGTATAATCTAAAATTGTACTTTCTGTAACATTGTTTACTAAACTGTCAGCTCTTTTTAAATAGTAATATTCAGGCTCTGATGTTACTACTATTTTATTACATTTTTCAAATAAATAAAATGTTGTCCCTATATCTTCATATTTTTTTCCAATAGGATATTTTATTTCATCAAATAATTCTTTTTTATACAATTTATTCCATGCATAACTTTGAATGTTTTTATCTAATAATATTTCTTTTAAAATATCAATTCTGCTATATTCATGTATTCCATTATCTTTGTTTCTTACATATTCTTTTCCATCAAATACATCATATAAGTTACATATACTAACATCTGCATTATATTCTTTTATTAAATTTATTAGTTTTTCATACATATCTTCTTTAATATAGTCATCACTATCTACAAAACCTATATATCTTCCATTTGCTCTATTTATTCCAACATTTCTAGCATCTGATAAACCACCATTTATTTTATGTATTACTTCTATTCTTGAATCTTTTTTGGCATATTCATCACAAATTTTCCCACAATTATCTGGTGACCCATCATCTACTAATATAATTTGTAAATTTGTATATGTTTGTTTTATAATACTTTCTATACATTTTTCTAGATATTTTTCTACCTTGTAAACTGGTATTATTACTGATATTAAATCTTTTTCCATGCCTTGGGTATCTCCTCTAAAATTTATTTTTTAAATAATCTATATCTGCTAATCTTATTATTTTAAATTTATTGTTTTCATATTCCAATTCATTTATTGCTACATTGTGTTGACAAAATTTTTTTCTTTCATATTTAAATTTTATATTTTCTATTTTCCTTAAAAATGCTTCTATTGCTACACCATGTGAACTTATCAATATTGTTTTTCCTTCATTTTCTTTTGAAATTTTTAAAACATAATTATACATTCTATTTGCTGTTTCTTCCATACTTTCTTGTTTTGGAATTCCTATTATTTCATTTATTTCGTTTTGTTTTTGCTTTATTTCTGGTTGAATTTTATTTACATCTTCCCATTTCCAACCATCATATATTCCAAAATACATTTCACATAATTCATCTGATTCTTCTATTTTTAATTTTTGTTTATTCGCTATCTGTTCTATTGTTTTTATTGCTCTTCCTGATGTACTAGAATATATTTTATCAAATTTTATATTTTCTAATTCTCTTGTTAATTTTTGAATTAATATTTCTCCATTGGCTGTTATTGAATAATCTTGCCTTCCTGTTAATCTTTTTTCAATGTTTCCTGTTGTTTCTGTATGTCTAACTATAAATATTCTTGTTTTCATATTTATTTTTTCCTTCTAATTTTTGTACTTCTTCTTTTATTTGCTTAAATTGTTCTAATGCAAATTTATTATCATATTTTTCGAATTTATTTGTCATTAAATATTTTATATTTTCTTCTATTTCTTCAACATTATCTACATATTTTATATATCCTAAATGTTCTAATATTTCACTGCATGATTTTATTTTATGGTTATAATTTCCTAATGCTATACATGGTGTACTTGTTATTGTTGCAAATATCATTCCATGTAATCTATCTGTAATTACTAATTGACATTTTCTATATTTTTTTAACATTTCTTCTATTTTTTCTTCTCTATATTTTGATAATATTCCAGGTCCTTTAGCAGTATCATCATATACTACATCTTTAAAATATTTCATTGTTATTTGTTCTATTTGTTTTATTTTTTCATCATCTAAATTTGCTTCTATATCACTTCTTAAAATTAATAATGCTCCATCTCTTTTTTGATCAATTCCATTTTTATTTAAGTATGTTACAATATCTGGTGTTTTTATTACATTGTTTTCATAGAATTCTTTTTTCATTGTTTGATATGATACTTCTTCTCTTGCTACCATAACTAGTTTCTTATGATTTGCATATATTTCTCTACTTTTGTTAAGTTCTCTCTTTCCTTTTTCTGTATTGCTAAAATGCATTGTTTGTGGAAAAAATATTATTATATTATTAGGAAATAATTGTACTACTTTTCTTCTTGCTTCTTCTACATATAAATATTCGTCTCCTAAATTTCCTCCTCCGTGTAAAAATAATATATCTTCTGGATGAATGTGTTTTTCTACTTTTTCTAAACATTTTTCTGCTGTTTCTTCTGATACTTCATAATATTGGTATTCTTTGAAATTATCTTCTATATATTCTCTTTCTGCTAATACTATTGCATGATCTCCTAAATTATTGTGGTGTGGTACTCCCATTAATACTGCTTTTTTCATTTATTTCCCCTATTCTTCGACATTTTTCTTCAATTTACTCAATTAGTATATCATAAAATTTACATAATTTCAATTGGATTGTGGAGTTTATTTTGCTAATAATATAGATAAAAAATTTGCCCAGTATAAATAACCTTTTTTCTATAGTTACTTATACTGGACAAAAATTTATATTATATTAATTTTATCAATTCGCTATACACTTCTTATAAAAATGTAAAATTTAAAATTGTTTAGCCCAACGTACGTAATTACTATCATCTACAACCTCATACTTAAACTTTCCGTTATCAGATATTTTGTTATAACTAAGGTTAATCCAATACCACAAATCCGAATTAATACTACTAGATGATGTCCAATAATATGGACTTAGACCATATGTACTGTAATTTGAAGAAGTAACAATTCTGTCAGCAAAAGCTGCCCATTCATTTACACTTGGTACAGTCCATTCATTATTTCTAGGTAAAAAATCTACTTTGCTATAGTGAATTGTTATGTCTAATGCATCCGTAAGTGCCATCACATAAAACCTTTTATTTCCACTAGAACTATTTTTTAAAGAAATTACATCTTTTTTTCCAAATGGTCCATCGTATTCGACTTGACTTATATAATATTCTTGTGTATTTGATACTTTAGAGACTGAGTATGAATATCCACCCCAAGTCCCACTACCTCCTATCGCAAAATCCTCAAATATTATTCCATCAACAGTCCCATCTCCTTCTATATCTGCATAATATCCAACATAGCTTTCACTTGTACTTACTTGTTTTGTAACATCAACCACACATGTAGCAGACTTCGTTCCATTCGCATTTTTTACCGTAATTGTCACTGTTCCTGTTGTTTTTGCTGTTACAAGCCCTGTATTATTTACTGTTGCTACATCTGTATTACTACTTGTCCACTGCACTTTCTCTG
>CAKOTF010000015.1 GCA_934120045.1 uncultured Clostridia bacterium | reverse complement strand
TTCTTTCCATTACTATCTATTTTGGTGATATATCCAGCTCCTCCTCCATTTGTATATTCATATCCTCTTCCTAATAAGTATCCTCCATCTGACGTTGGAGTAATAGCATATACAGCTCCATTACCATCTGAATAATTTTCTCTATCAGATGACATTACTTTTTCCCATATTTTCTTTCCATTACTATCTATTTTGGTGATATATCCAGCTCCTCCTCCATTTGTATATTCATATCCTCTTCCTAATAAATATCCATCTATAACATCAACCACACATGTAACTAATTTCGTTCCATTTGCATTTTTTACTGTAATTGTCACTGTTCCTGATGTTTTTGCTGTTACAAGCCCTGTATTATTTACTGTTGCTACATCTGTATTACTACTTGTCCACTGCACTTTCTCTGTTGCATCTGCTGGAGTTACTGTTGCTGTTAGTTTAGCCGTTTGATTAACTTCCATCTTTTTATTCGTTGAATCTACTGCTATACTTGTTATTGATGTTTGAACTGTCACATCACAAGTTGCTGTCAATCCATTTTCTGTACTTACTGTTATTTGAGTCTCTCCATTTTCTATTAACGTTAAATTTCCATTTTCTACTGTAACTACATTTTTATTACTACTATCCCATACTATACTATTATTTACATATGTTGTATCTGGCAATATTGTTGCCTCCAATTTTGGTATATTTGATGAATTCTTATCTAATACTAATTTAGAGTAGTTCAATCTTATTTCTGTTGGATTTATTTTTACTGTTACTGTACATACTGCTTGTATTGTTCCTCCTGGATTTTGTGCTATTATCTCTACTACTCCTTTTCCTATTCCTGTTACATTTCCATTATTATCTACTTTTGCTACATTTTCATTTCTACTTTTCCATGTTACCTTTTCTGTTACTATTTCTGGGCTTGTTGTTGCTGTTAATGTTATTTTTTGTCCAACTATCATATTAGCTGTTACTGGATTTATTTTTATTCCTGTAATTTTTGCTTGACATACTACTAAGCAATCTGCACTATATCCATTTTGACTTGTTGCCATTATCATTGAATTTCCTACTGTTTTTCCTGTTACTAATCCTTTTTGATTTACACTTGCTACTGCTTTTTTCTTGCTTGTCCATGTTATTTCTGTGTTTTTATTGGCATTACTTGGAATTACTTTTGCATTTAATTGTACTGTATTTTCTCCATTTATATCTACTGTTGCTGTTTGCTTATCCATTTCTACTTTTGTTACATCTATTTCTGTTGAATTATTTCCACTATTTCCTGTATTATTACTATTTCCTCCTGATGTACTTTCACTATTTGTATTCCAAGTGCCTCCTGTACTACTTCCTGTATTGCCACCATTTCCTATATTACCGTTACTTCCTGTATCGCCATTATTTTCTGTATTACCACCACTTCCTGTATTGCCACTACTTCCATTTTCCGCATTAGTACTTGATGTTGGTGGTACTACTTCTGTACTACCATCTGTTTCTTCATTTTCTGTCATTATATCTCTATCATATATCTCTGATACTTTTATTTCATACTTTCCATTCTCTTCTTTTGTTTTTAATATTGTTTCCAATGTATAATCTTCTGGAACATTTATAAAATATTGTTCTAATATCTCCTTTAATTCACTTCTTGTTAATTCATTTCCTCCATTATCAACTACCTTTTCTGATATTGTCATCTTTGCTTTTTCTATTACTTCTTTTCTTTCAGTCTGACTTTTTGACTCATCTGCTTTTGAAATCATTCCTGAATTTCCTTTTATCAAAGATAATGTTACTCCTGCTAATATTAACATTACTATTATTGTTACTACTAAACCTATTGTTGTTATTCCTCTTTCTCTTCTCATGTTATTTTTCCCCTTTCTTTAGTAACATCTAATTAAATAATACCATACCATTATCCAAAGTACAATACATTTGTCAGGTATTTTTTGAAATATTTTTGTGAGACAATTAACAAAAAAATTGGAGGAACAATTATGTTTGAAATATCAAAATATAAAAAAAGTAATGTGAAAATTTCTATACGTTTGCCAGAAACAATGAATGATACACTAAAAAAAATTGCTGAAAAAGAAAATATGAGTTTTAATAATGTTATAGTTAGTTGTATTCAAAATTCATTAGATCAAATTGACTTAACAAAATATGAAGATTCTAATGAAAAAATAAATGTGTAATTATTGATTTTTTCCACTTTTTAGAGTACAATATCTTCGAAAGGAATAAAAACTATGGAGACAAAATTAATAGCAAAAAATCCAGTTGCATACCACAATTTCAACATAGAAAACAAATATGAAGCTGGAATTGTTTTATCTGGAACAGAAATAAAATCTATAAGAGCTGGAAAAGTAAATTTAAAAGATAGTTATGCTGGTTTTAAAGATGGAGAATGTTATATATATTCTATGCACATAAGTCCTTATGAACATGGAAACATTTATAACAAAGATCCTTTACGAGATAGAAAATTATTATTAAACAAAAGAGAATTATTAAAATTATATTCAAAAGTAAAAATTGATGGTTATTCTTTAGTTCCTATTTCTTTATATTTCAAAGGAAGTTTAGTCAAACTTGAATTAGGAGTAGGAAAAGGAAAAAAACTTTATGATAAACGTCAAGATATTGCCAAAAAAGATGCTGAAAGAAGAATGCAAAAAGCTATGAGACAAAAAATAAGAGATAATAGTTAATAAAAAATAGAGACTTACTTATTATTTAAGTAATGTCTCTATTTTCTTTCTATGCTTTATTAGCTGAACCAAATACATCTTTCATTTTGTGTGAAACTGTTTCTTTTACTAATTCTCTTGCTGGAATTAAATACTTTCTTGGGTCAAATGCACTTGGATCTTCTACAAATACTTTTCTAATTCCTGCTGTCATTGCAAGTCTTAAATCAGTATCTACATTTATTTTTGAAACTCCTGAAATACTTGCCTCATGTAATATTTCATCAGGTACACCTTTAGCTCCTGGAATATTTCCTCCATATTCATTACACATATTTACTAATTCTGGAATTACTGTTGAAGCTCCATGTAATACTATTGGTGTATTTGGAATTCTTTCTTTGATTTGTTTTAAAATATCAAATCTAAGTTTTGCTTCACCTTTAAACTTATAAGCTCCATGACTTGTTCCAATTGCTATTGCTAATGAATCAACTCCTGTTCTTCTTACAAATTCTTCAGCTTGTGCTGGATCTGTATACATTGCATCAGATGCAGATACATTTACATCATCTTCAATTCCTGCTAATTTTCCTAATTCTGCTTCTACAACAACTCCATGTTCATGTGCATAATCAACAACTTCTTTTGTTAGTCTGATATTTTCTTCAAAATCATATTTTGAACCATCAAACATTACAGATGTGAATCCATTGTCTACACACATTTTACATGTTTCAAAATCAGGACCATGGTCTAAGTGTATTGCTATCGGAATATTAGGATGTTCCTCTACAGCAGCCTCAACCATTTTCATTAAATAGTTAATTCTAGCATATTTTATTGCACTTGATGATGCTTGTAATATAACTGGTGAATTGTTTTCACCAGCTGCATCAACAATTCCTTGTATTAATTCCATATTATTTACATTAAATGCACCAATTGCAAACCCTTCTTTCATTGATTTTTCAAACATTTCCTTAGTTGTTACTAATGGCATATTAATCACTCCTCTTTTTGTATTATTACATGAGTATTTTATTTCTATTTCAAAACTTTGTCAAGATTGTATATTATTTTTTAGTAATTATTGTTATATTCATAACTTCCACATTTTGATTCATCTGATTGCATTGAATTGTTATTTGGTGTAGGAACTACATTAATTGCATGTAGTGTACAACATTTTGATTTTTGGTCTTGATATGCACAACTTTGAACTGTGCAATTTATTCTTTGATTTTTTTCCATGATAATTTCTATTCCTTTCTTATATTATTAAAAACTCATAACACATTCTTCCAAACTATCATTCTAAATAAATCTGTACTGAAAAATCATATACTCTACAATTTTTCATACTAAATAAAAATTAGAACATTTTTATTATGCTCTTTTATTATAATTTTATTCTATTGAATATTTTTATTTTTTTATCAAATAATATTTATTGAAAGGATTATAATATGAATGCAAAAGTTATGTTATTATCAAAAAAAGATGGTGATATAGAAAAATTTTTGAATAAATTTCTAAATAAAAAAATAGAATTAGAGAAATCTAATATTTGGCAAAAAGATTTTTCTAATCCTATTGAAATTTCTGAAATTGTTGCCGCATTTATCGACAATATTCATTCTTTTAATTTAATTATGTGGATTACCCTTGATAAGAATATTTTTATCAAAGTTTCACCAGCAAATTCAAATGATATCATAAAATATTTATTTGAAAGATATCCTTATTAGTTTTTGTCTGCTTGTTTTTCTACTTTTATAACTGTATATGTTATAGATGCTAAATATACTACCAATACTAATGTTGGTGTATATACTCCTACTGGTATTCTTGTAATTGCTATTAAACTAATTAATAGTATCTCGCAAAGTACTGGAATTGCTATTGTTTGAGCAAAAACATTTAAAATTCCTTTTTGACGATATCTTACAACCATATATACTAATATTATTATAAATGATAATACAAATGGCAAAACATATTTTTTAAACATGTCTCTTATTCTTGTAGCTGGAATATCTTTTATTTCTGTTTTTTCTGCAGTTTGTTCAAATTCATAGTTTTCTTTAATTTTATTTACTATTGAATCTTTTTGTTCATCTGATATAGATTTGGCTCTTATTGTTACCATATCTTGATATATTTCTATTGTTTGAACCATATTTTGTTTTCCAAGTACTTCATTGGCTATACTTTTAATTTTATCAACATCTACTTCACTTGCTACATATATATCTATTTTTTGGCTATCTTGATATCTTAATTGCTTATTAAAACCAATTGTAGATGCTACTATAACCCCAGCAATTACTATTATCATTGCTATTGCTAATATAATTACATTTTTCTTTTTCATTTTTTCTAGCAAGTACTAACTTTATTCAAGTTAGTACTTTCTCCTTTCTTATATTATCTTATATTATTTGTTCTCTTTTAAATTTAATAATGTTCTTGTTACTATTACATTATAAATTGCTGTTAAAACTAATCCCCAGAACATTATCATTCCAAAACTACTTAAGCTTTCCCATTTAGATAAACAGAATACGATTGTTAATATTCCAACTGGTACTAATTTTAAATATATGTTTTTATATGTTGATTTTACAGCTTCATTTACTAAATTCATTTTCTTTGTTTTTGATAATATTTCTCTATTTATTATTAAATTAATTATCATAACAATTATTATTGCACTTATTCCTTCTATTGAAATTGCAACATTTGTATATCTTATCAATAATGAGAATATTGATACAAATCCAACAAATGAAATACTTGCTAATATTCCTGACTTTTTGTATATTACACAATATACTAATAATATTATTACTAATATTGCTAGCATTGTTATTGCAAAATAAATAATTTCTTTTTGTGTTATGCTTGAATATTCATATCTATTTGTATCAAGTTCATAATCTGCTGGTAATTTTCCAGCATTTTCTAACATTGCTATTTCTGCGGCTTTTGATATATTATTATTTACTGATGTTGTGTTTGTTGATGATGCTCCTATTTTTACTGTTATTTTTCCTTTTTCTATTTTTGATATATCATATGTTGTATCATTTACATACAATTTTGCTGTTTTCTTTGTTGTTTCTGAATTACTTGATGTTTCTTCTGTTGTACTTTGTGTTTCTGTACTTTCTGTATTTTGTTCATCTTTGTTTTCTGTTGATTCTGTATTCTCTTCACTTGTTGATTCTGTTTTTGTACTTTCAGATTCACTTGCCTTTTTTGCATTTTCTATTTCTGTTACATCTGTTGCTAATAATGCATAATCATTCAATAATTCATTTATTTTTGCTTGTCCATCTTTTGTTAGCTCTATTTCTTCATATACTTGATATGCTCCTTTACTATCATTTGAATATGAATATTTTGCTCCTTTTATCATATCATCATTTAAAAGTATATCTTTAGAATCTGTGTCTTTTATTGTTATTTTTTGACTTGCATATAAATAATATATATACATATCAACATTATCATTTTCTGCTAATTCTACTCTAACAATTCCGTTTTCTTTATCTAATGATATTGTATAATCTTGTGCACCTAATGCTTGTAATCTATTCTCCATTATCTTTTTTGCATTTTCATAATCTTTTTCTGTTAATTCATTTTCTGTTGATTTATTCTCTGTTGATGTTGTTTCTTCAGACTTTTCTGTTTCTTCTGTATTTCCAGAGTCTGTTGTTTCTTCAGATGAATTTTCTTCAGAATTATCAGTTGAATTTTCTTTTATTTTTAATTCAATAACTCTTTGACTGTCTAGCTCTCTTCCTAGCTCATAATCTTTAACTTTATTTTCCATTCTATTTTGTGTTGGAAGATATATTCCTCCAAACGCAATTAATGTTACTAATATTATTGCTAATACAATTGTTAATATTTTTACCTTTTTCATTTTTAGCATTCCTTTCACTTTATTTATAATAATTTGTTGCTATGAACATTCTTTATAGATTTTACTTTATTTTTTTTAAAATATCAACCTTTTTTTAATATTTTTTCTAATATATTTTAAATCATTTCTAATCCACCTTTTAATGAGTAAACATTAGTATATCCCATTTTTTTCATCATATTATAAGCATTTTTACTTCTTCCTCCATATTGACAATATACGACAATTTGTTGATTTAATTTTGGCATTTCATTTTTTACTTTTCTTATTTCATATTCAGGTATATTTATTGCTCCTGGTAAATGTCCTTCCTTGAATTCTTGTGGACTTCTTACATCTATTAGAATTGCTCCTTTAGATACCATATTTTTTAATTGTTCAAAATTAATTTCATTTTGAGAACTATTTTTGTAATAACCTCTATTTCTATAACATCTTCTACAAAACATAATTGATTTTCCTCCTATGTTTTATAATATGAAAAAAGAAGCACTTTTGTGCCTCTTCTACAAATTCTATCTCATAATTGTCATAGCAATTACTATTATTCCAAGTATTACTCTATATATAGCAAATCCTTTGAAACTTCCTTTTTTCAAGTAGTTTAATAAAAATTTAATTACAATTATTCCTACTAAGAAACTGAATAATACTCCCATAAAGAATGCAAGTGTAAATTCAAAGTCTTTTATACTTACAAGTACTGCTGCTAATACTATTGGTGTTGATAATAAAAATGAATATTTTGCTGCACTTTCTCTGTCTAGTTTTAAAGCTCTTGCAACAGTCATTGTTATACCAGATCTTGATGTTCCTGGAAATGCTGCTGCTATTGCTTGTGATAATCCTATTAAAAATGATTGTTTAAATGTCATATCTTCATATTTTGTTTCAGATGGTGCTTTTTTATCAACAATATAAAGTGCAATTCCTAATACTATTAATGCAATTGCTATCATTATTGATTCTATGTTAAATTTGTCACAAATATATCCTGAGAATTTGTCTAATACTAAACTTAAAATTCCTGTTGGAATAGTTACTGCTACTATGTACCAGAAGATTTTACCTTCTGTTGATTTTTTCTTTTTTACTACTTGGTCATATCCACCTTTTATTAGACCTAACCAATCTTTGAAGAAAAATAATGTTATTGCTAATAATGTTCCTAAATGTAATGCTACATCAAAACTTTCTGGAATATTCCAATTAAACATCCATGGTATTAATTTTAAATGTGCTGAACTTGATACTGGTAATAGTTCTGTTAATCCTTGAACTATTCCTAAAACTATTGCTTGATATATTTCCATATTTTTTTATAATGTTAATCTTTTTAGATTAACACTCTCCTTTCTTTTGCTTCTTTTAAACTTTATATATTTCTCTTAATATATTATATATTGTATTTTTTATAAATTCTGCTGATGTTGTTGGTGCAACTTTTCCTGGTAATGATAATGCCCAAACAAATTTCAAATTTCTATCTTTAATTGCTTTTTTGTCAATTCCACCTGGATTTGAAGCTAAATCTATTAACAATGTTTCTTTTTTTACATATTCTAATTTTTGTTCTGTTAAAATAATATGTGGAACTGTATTTATTATTATATCAAATGGTCTTAAATTTTCACCTAAATTATTAATATTTAATGATTTATGTCCATATGCTTCTATCCATGCCAAATCTTCATCTTTTCTTGCTGCACATGTTACCTTTACTGATAATCCAGCAAGTTTTCTTGCTAAGACTTTTCCAATTCTTCCAAATCCTAATATTAAAACTTCACTTCCATGTAAAATTCTATTTGTATTTTCTATTGCTACTTGAATTGTCCCTTCTGCTGTTGCAATTGTATTTAATACTGCTAATTCTTCTCTTTTCATTATATCAATAATCTCTATATATTCATCATTTGCCATTTCATATACTTCTGGTAAAATAGATCCTGCTATAAGAACTTTTGCATTTATATTATGCATCATTTCTCTAATAGTAATTTCTTTATCACTAAATGGCATATTTATTGTATTTCCATTACTTGAAAATGGTATTGGTCCAATTACTATTTCTACATCATCGATTGCTTTTCTTATTGTATCACATTGAATAATATTTTTTTGTCTTTTTATTTCTTCAGATTTTTCTAATCCATATACATATACTTCATTTCCATCATTAGCAAGCATTATTGCTAATTTTGCAATTCTTAAATCTCCACCTATTACTGCTAATTTATTTTTCATAATCCCTCCAAATTAAATTTTTCAATTTTTCTTATTTGTTCTATTATATTATATTTAATTTGAAATTTTTTATGAATTTTAATTTTCTTTTTCTATTTCTTGTGATTTTTCAATCTTTGTTTCGCGATTTTTCTTTTCAACTTTTAAATCAGCAAAACCTATTTTTTTAGTTATTTCTACCATTTCTTCCAAATGTTGTTTTGCCATTAATTCTTTTTTAGTTAATTTTCTTTCTTTTTCTTCCTCAAAATCTAAGTTAAATGGTATTGATAATTTAGCTATTATTATTGCAAATGTTGTATCTTTTCTAATCTTATCAACAATTCTTCTTGGAGAATCTTGTATAGCGACATTCGCATATTGTATAGCTTTTTGCTTATCATTTTTTAATATATAAATTTTGGCTAATTCTAAATATGCATCTGCTCCTAATTCTTCATCATCAACTATTTGTAATAAATAATTTTCAGCTTCTTCTAATTCTTTATACATTATTGCAATTTCTGCTAAACTATATTTCGCATTACATATTATTGTATTTAATTCTGCTGATTTTTCATAATATAATTTAGCACTTGCAAAATCATTTAACATTGTATATACAATTCCAAGATTATAGTTTAGCTCAAAACTTGTTGGATCATATTTTAATGCTTCATTATAATAGTTTGCTGCTTCTTTATAGTTTTCTTTTTCTATTAACAAGTCACCTAATGCAATTGTTGCTTCTGGATAGTCTGGCTTTTTACTTAATAAGCTTGTTAATGTGTCTATTGCTTCATCTTTTTTATCTAAATCTGTGAGTAATGTTGCAACTTTAAAATATGCTTCATATTCTTTTGGATTAATACTAATGACCTGTGCATATTCGTCAACTGCTTTTCTTTGTCCACCTTCTTTTTCATATAATTTTGCAAGTAATTTGTGTCCATTATAACTTTCAGGGTTTTTAGTTACTATTTCTATAAGCATCTTTTTGGCATGTTTTGTATTTCCAATTATTAAATATAATCTCACAATATTTATATATAACATTTCTGAGATATTTCCAGTAACTGTTTCTAATAATATAATTCCTATTGGTACAATTATTGATAAAAAATATACTATTAATTCAATAAAAATATTTATCTTTTGTGTATCATTATATACCATTATAAATTTTATTGCTATTCCGAAATGCTTCTATAGCAAGTATTGGTACATATTTTGTATCATTTTCTTTTATTAGCCTGTAAAAAATATATACAAACAAAGCAAATGCTATAATTGAAAATATTAGTGTTTCTATCAACATATACATTTTTCTCCCCTTTAATTAAAATTATGCTCACGGTTAACGTTTTTATAATCATATAAAATTGTTTGAATTATATTTTCAGATTTTGGCTTTTCTCCTTTTCCCTGAATTTCAGCTTTTTCTCTATTATATCTTTCTACTAATTTTAATATATTTTCTCCAGTTTCTTCTGAGAGTTCTCCCCATGTCATATCTGAATCTGGAATTGGTGTGTTTGCATCGATTACACTTGGATCTACTGCTTCACCATCTTCTTTTTGATCTTCTTCTGCATTTTCAAATCCATGTGCAATTTCATGAGCTTTCTTATTTACTCCATCTTGAGTACCAGCTTTTTCAAATTCTCTTCTTGTTTCAAGTGTTTCTTGTTTTTCAATACCATCTCCTTGTGTTCTTACTTGTCTTGAAACTCTTTCTTGACATGGCATTACATCAACTGTTTCAATATCTAATTCACCATAATT
Organism: uncultured Clostridia bacterium; assembly: GCA_934120045.1. Taxonomy (GTDB): domain Bacteria; phylum Bacillota; class Clostridia; order TANB77; family CAG-508; genus CAG-269. Next base: position 11,604 of record CAKOTF010000015.1, on the reverse strand, counting down.
TTGAGCTTCTAATGTTATTGCTATTTCTTTATCTGCTTTATTTGTTCTTAATAATGCATATGGAACCTTTCTTTCTACTTTGTCTCCATTTTCACTAATACTTATTATTGAACGATAATTTGCTCCTGCTGTTTGAACATTTTCATTTACCTTCCAATTTTTTCTTAATTCACCTTTTTCATCAATTTCTTCTCTCGCTTCTAGCACTACAAAACTTCCAAGTGTTGCAGAATATGCAATTGCATATTCTGCATTATTGTTAAATACATTTGGCATTCTTTCTTGTAAATGATTATCTTTAATTCTTCTAAACTTACTAATTTCTATATCTTTATCTTCTTTCTTTAAGTCTTCTTCTGCTTTCTTTTCTTCTTGTTCTTCATTCTGAGGAGCTTTTGTTTCTTCTTCTTTATCTTTTTTATTTTCTTCTTTTTCTTCTGCAATTGCACGAAGTCTTCCTCTTTCTTTGTCATTTTTTGAAAGCACTGTATCCATATCTAATGTTGTATTTTCAAAATATTCTCTTAGAGCTTCTATTGAATAAACATTTCCATCTTTATCTGCCATCATTTTTTCTTCAATAGTCATTTCTCCTTGTTCATTTTCTTTTGCCCATCTAAAGTGATATTCCATATCTCCTTCTTTATTTCTTTCTAATGTGATAAATACATCATTAAGAACTAATTGGCCTTGTTTTGTATTTAATACAAATTCTTTATAATATCTAGTTTCAATTAGTTTTTTATCATTTTCTTGTATAGTTTGTTTTACACTTTCAGATACATCATTTAACTTTTTCTCGAAATTTAAATCAATTTCATCTTTTTCCATATATTTCACTCCTAATACTAATTAATCTATGATTTTTCCAATCAAATCATATTCTTTTACTTCAGTTATAATTGCTTTAACAAATTTATTTACTTTACTTTCAAAATTATTGTTTTCAATATATATAATTCCATCTTCTTCTGGAACATCTTGTGATGTTCTTCCAATCAAGTATTTTCCATCAAATGAAATATCTTCTATTAATACTTCAACATCTTGTCCTATTTTATTTTTTAAATTTTCATTTGATACTTTTTGTTGTATTGCCATTATTTTATTATATCTTGATTTTTTTGTATTTCCGTGTATTTGCTCTGGAAGTTTAGAAGCAGGTGTTCCTTCTTCTTTTGAATACATAAAAGTTCCTAATTTATCAAATTTTGTTTTTTCAACAAATTGTTCTAATTCTTTAAAATCTTCTTCTGTTTCACCTGGAAATCCGACTATTAAACTTGTTCTTAATACAACATTTGGAATTTGTTTTCTGATATTTGATATTATACTTTCAATTTGCTCTTTGTTTGTTTTCCTATTCATTCTTTTTAAAATTTTATTTGAGATATGTTGTATTGGAATATCAAAATATTTACATATTTTATCATTATTTTTCACTACTTCTATAAGTTCATCTGTTATTCCTTCTGGATATGAATATAAAAATCTAATCCATTTTATTCCATCTATTTCTGATAATTTTTGTAATAATTCTGCAAGTTTGGGCTTACCATATATGTCAACACCATATTTCGTTGTATCTTGTGCTATAACTATTAATTCTTTTATTCCTTTAGATGCTAACATTTTTGCTTCATCTAATATTTCTTCTATTTTTCTACTTATAAATTTTCCTCTAATATATGGAATAGCACAATATGTACACATATTACTACAACCTTCTCCAATTTTTAAATATGCATAATTTTTTCCAGTTGTTATAACTCTATCATAAAATTCATCAAATTTAGGCATTGGTAATTGTTCAATTTCAGATACTTTTGTTACTGTTTTTGTTATACTTTTTTCTACTTTGTTATTTTCTACTAAATCTTGGATCTTTTTCCACATATCACCATATTCATCTATTTTTATAAATAAATCTACTTCTGGCAATGATTTTACTAAGTCATCATAATATCTTTGTACTAAACATCCCATTGCAATTAGATATTTACATTTTTTCTTTTTATATTCTGCCATTTCTAATATCGTATTTATTGCTTCTTCTTTTGCTGATGCTATAAATCCACATGTATTTATAACTATTATGTCTGCTTTATTAGGATTATTTTCTATCTCATAATTATTATCTTTAAAGTGTCCTATTGCTATTTCAGTATCTATTAAATTTTTACTACATCCAAGTGATACAAATCCTACTTTCACTTTTTACATCCTTTCATTTTTATAATTTAAAATTCTTATGATTGACTAATATTTTTTAACTATTATGTGCACAAATATGTTTCCTTGTTAATTCCATTAAATTTAATTTAGTAAATCCTTCAACTTGTGTTTTCGCTCTATCTTGTTTTAATGTTTCTTTTAATAATTTTTCAATTTTTTCTTTATTATCTGAATTTTTCATATCTATATAATCAATTATTATTATTCCACCAATATCTCTTAATCTTAGCTGTTTTGCTATTTCTATTGTTGCCTCATAATTTACTTTATAGACTGTTTCTTCTAAACTTGTTTTTCCTGTATATTTACCTGAATTTACGTCTATTGCAACTAAAGCTTCTGTTGAATCTATTGTTATAAATCCTCCACAATTTAACCATATTTTATGTTGCTTTGTTTTTTCAATTTGATTTTCCAATTCATATTTTTCTAACAGATTAGTATTTTCTTCTAACATTAATTTTATCTCTGAATTTACCATTTGTTTTAGATTCTCTATATCTTTTTTATTATTTGAAATAATAGAATCTATTTTTTCATCAGGTAAATCTAGAACCAACTTTTCTACTATATTAGGACTCTTATATAATAATTGTGGTTTATCATCACATTTTTGGAATTTTTCATATATATTATTCCATTTTTGATTCAAATCTTTTATATCATCTATTAAAATACTTTCTTCTTTTTGTTCTGCACTAGTTCTTATTATTGCTCCCACTCCCTCTGGAAGATTATTTTTTACAATTTTTATTAGTCTTTCTTTTTCTGCTTCGTTCATTATTTTTTGTGATATTGTTACAATTGTTGTTTGAGGTAGCAATATTATATATTTTCCTGTTAATTTTATATGTGTTGATGTCCTTGCACCTTTTTTATCACTACTGTCTTTTTGAACTTGTACAAGTAATTTTTGTTTTGTCTTTACAATTTCTTTTATTTTTGGTTCAACTTTTTTCTCAATTTTTTCATCAATTTGTGGTATTATATCTCTAACATGTATAAAACTATTTTTTTCAGTTCCTATATCAATAAATGCTGCTTGCATTCCTGGAATTATGTCTTTAATTATTCCAGAATATATATTTCCTTCATTTCTTTCATGTTTATTTTCTTTGTTTTCTTCATATACTTCTATCAATTTTCCATTTTCAATAACTGCAATAGTTTTCACATCTTCTTTTTGGTCAATAATTATCTCTACCATTTGCATTTCTCCTCATTATTAATGTACTTAATTATATTTGTTCATTGCAGAATCAACACCATTTTTTAATATTTCCTCTACAGCTTTTTGGGCTTTTTCTGTTCCTTCATCTAGTCTTTTTAATTCTTCTTCTGGTATTGCTCCTATTACATAATTTATTTCATCACCTTTATGAATTGGTCTTCCTATTCCTACTCTTATTCTTAGAAATTCTTCTGTTCCAATCATCTGGATAATGCTTTTCATTCCATTATGTCCACCAGCACTTCCTTTTTTTCTTATTTTTATTTTTCCTGGTTCTATGTCCATATCATCATATATTACTAGAATTTTTTCTTTTTCTATTTTATAAAAATCCACTACTTCTTTAACACTATTTCCACTTAAATTCATATATGTTTGTGGTTTTAATAATATAACTTTTTTATTTTCTATTATTCCACTTCCATATAATGCTTGAAATTTATTTTGTTTTACATCAATATTATATTTTTGTGAGATTTTATTTATTGTGTTAAATCCCATATTATGTCTTGTTTTGTTATATTCTTCTTCTGGATTTCCTAATCCTACAATTAAATACATATTTTCCTCTTTTCTTTACGTAGTCTATTTTACTATTTTTTTGCATTTTTTTCAAGTATTTCTGAAGAACAAATACAAAAAAGGTGACATCTGCCACCTTTTTTTCCTATTTGCAATCATACCAATTTGTAGCTTCTGAAACTTCTGCTATAAGTGGTACTCTTAATTTTATTGCATTTTCCATTTTTTCCTTTAAAATGTCTTTCACTTCATCAACTTCTTCTAATGCTGTTTCTATCATCATTTCATCATGTACTTGTAATACTATTTTAGATTTCATATTTCTTGATTTTAATTCTTTCATAACATTAATCATTGCTATTTTCATTATATCTGCTGCTGTTCCTTGAATTGGTGTATTCATTGCTACTCTTTGTCCAAATTGTCTTACCATATAATTATTTGATTTTAGTTCTGGTATATATCTTCTTCTTTTAAATTCTGTTTCAACATATCCCTTTTCTTTTGCACTTTCTACAATATCTTCCATAAATTTCTTTATTCCTGAATACATTTCCAAATATTGATCTATATATTGTTTTGCTTTTTTTCTTGATATATGTAATTGTTCTCCTAATCCAAAATCACTTATTCCATAAACAATTCCAAAGTTTACTGCTTTTGCATTACTTCTTTGTTCTTTTGTTACTTCATCTATTGGTGTATTAAATACTTTTGATGCTGCTTGTCTATGGATGTCTTCTCCATTTATAAATGCTTGCACCATATGTTCATCATTTGAAATATGTGCTAATACTCTTAATTCAATTTGTGAATAATCTGCATCTATATAAATATAATTTTCTGCTGGTTTGAATACTTTTCTTAATTGTTTTCCTAATTCAAATCTTGTTGGAATATTTTGAAGATTTGGTTCTGTTGAACTTATTCTTCCTGTTGCTGTTATTGTTTGATGGAAAAATGAATGTATTCTTTTTGTTTTTGGGTTTATATATGGTTTCATTCCTTCTACATATGTTGAGTTTAATTTCATTAATTGTCTATATTCTAATATTTTTTCTATTACAGGATGTTCTTCTACTAATTTTTCTAGTACATCTACATCTGTTGAATATCCACTCTTTGTCTTTTTTACTACTGGTAATTTTAATTTTTCAAATAACATTTCTCCAAGTTGTTTTGTTGAATTTATATTAAACTCTTCACCACATAATTCATATATTTCTTTTGTTAATATTTCTAATCTTTCTTTTAATTGATCACCATACTTATTTAATTCATCAACATCTAAATACATACCATTCCATTGCATTTCAGCTAATACTTCTACTGTTGGCATATCTATATTTTTAAATAATTCTAAGCAATCTGTTTCTTTTAACTTATTTATTGTAACTTCTGATAATTCAAATATTTCTTTTGCATATATTCCTGCTTTTATTTTTGAAGTATTATCTGTGTTTTCATCACTTATACTTTCAAATAATGATGTTTGTTTATTGTTTTCTTGTATTCCTTGTTTTTCTAGTAATTCATCATTATTTATTTCTAAATAATCTCTAACAATTATATCTATTTCATATTTGCTTGTTGGATCTAATATATATGCTGCAATTTTGGCATCATACACTATATTTTTCATTGTTATTCCAATTTGTTTTAATAAAATATAGTCTTGAGCTAAATTATATCCATATTTTTCTATTTTTTCATCTTCAAAAACTTTTTTTAATTTTTCTTCAAAGTCTTGCGTTTTTTGCATATAATATATATTTTTTTCATTATATATTGCAATTCCTATTATATCTTTTTTTATAATATCTTCTTCATTTGAATTGTCTTGTAAATCTAAATAATAATATAATTTTCCATCTAAATTTGGTATTTCAGTTATATCTTTAACTTCTATTCTTACATTTTCTTTTTTTGTTTGTTCAACTATTCCAGCAGTTCTTAGTCCAAATCTATCAATATATCTTTGAAAACGTAGTTCTTCAAAAATTTCTAATACTTTTGCTTTATCCCATTCTTCTACTTTTAAATTTTCTAATGTATCTTCCAATGGTACATTTGTATCTATTTCTCCAAGTGTTCTTGAAAGTTCTGCCATATCTTTATTTGCAACAATATTTTCTTTTTGTTTTCCTTTTAAATCATCTTCACCTTTTTTTATTTTTTCATATAATTCTTTTACAGAATGATATTTTTGAATTAATGATATTGCTGTTTTTGGTCCTATTCCTGGAACACCAGGAATGTTGTCAGATGTATCTCCTTGCAATGCTTTTACTTCTATTAATTGCACAGGTTCTAATCCATATTCTTCAAGAACTTTTGCTCTATTATAATTTTCTGTTTCTGTTTTTCCTGCTTTTGTTCTTGGAATTCTTATTGTTATATTATCACTTGCTAATTGAAATGTATCTCTATCTCCTGAAAGTATTGTAACTTCCAGTCCTTGCCTTTCTCCATATTTGGCAAGTGTACCTAGAATATCATCACCTTCATATCCTTCTTTTTCAATAATATCTATATTCATTGCTCTTAAAACATCTTTTATTACTGGCATTTGTTCTGCTAGTTCCTCTGGCATTCCATGTCTATTTGCTTTATATCCTTCAAATAGTTCTTTTCTTTTTAATTTTCCCTTTAAGTCAAATGCAACAGCTATATATTCTGGTTTTATATCATCTATTATATTAAACAATATTGCTAAAAATCCATATACTGCGTTTGTGTATTTTCCATCTTTCGTTGTTAACATTTTACTTCCCATTATTCCATAAAATGCTCTATTCATTATGCTATTTCCGTCTATTAATACTAGTTTATCCATTCTTTTCCTCTTTTCCTCTTGTCAAATAATGTATTATATAAAAATATGAGACAAATTGTCTCATATTTTTATTTTTCTATTGAATTTTCCAAGCATATATTGTTCTTGATACTCCTCCATTAATATATGTTAAACCTAATGTTCCTGAAGCATTACTTGTATTAGAATTTTCTAGTTTCACAGTATATGTTTTTCCATTCTTACTAATTTCCCCTACAGTTACTCCATTACTTCCTGTCCATGTAATTTTCAAATTACTAGTTGCAATTTCTTGATTAAGTGTAAATGAAACTGTTGTTTCTCCATTTTGCCATCTTGTTTCTGTTACATCATCCATATGGCAAGATGTCTCAGTTCGATATTCAGCACAATTACTTGTCCACCAACATTTTAATTCATGTGCTAGATTTTCATAACATTCTTCTTGATAACGAGAACACATTGTCGTTGTTACGCAATGTTCCTCTTCATCAACAACAACTTCATAACTATATGCAGCTGGTAATGTATATTGTGCTGGTGTTTTATCAACAGTTATAGATGTAGTTACTGTTACATTACAATTTGCATAACATCTTCCACTCGAACTTTTTACAGTAATTGTTGCATTTCCATTATTTTTAGCTGTTATATTACCATTTTGATCAACTTGTACTACAGTTTCATTACTGCTTGTCCAAATAATTTGTTCTGTTCTTGTTTTTGGCTCTATTATTGCATTTAATTTTCCTGTATTAGGTGCTTTTAATGCTACTAAATCCAATAAATATGTTTCTTTATCTAGTGCTATGCTTGTTATTGATGTTTGAACTACTACATCACATGTTGTTTCCATTCCATTTTCTGTTCTTGCTATTAATTTTGTATTTCCATTTGAAAGACCTGTTACAGTACCATTTTCAACTTTAGCAACAACTGGGTTTTCAATTGTCCATGTTATTTCATTTTCTACATTTGCTGTACTTGGACTTATTGTTGCATTTAATGTAATTTTTTTCGTACCACTTAAATCTAATATTATATTCTTTCTATCTAATTCAATTCCTGTTGGACTTGTTTGTACTGTTAAATTAACTTCTATAAATTTACCATTTTCTGTTTCTACTCTTATAATTGTTTTACCATTTTTTATTCCTATTACATTTCCATCTTTATCAACTGTAGCTACTGAAGTATCACTACTTGTCCATGTTAGTCCTGTTTGATAATTTGCTGTACTTGGTTCTATTGTTGCATTTAATTTCAATTCATTAGTTTTTGATAAATCAATTATCGGATTATTATTATCTAGTTTAACTGCTGTTGGTGTTGTTCTAACTCTAACTGGTATTGTTGCATATCTTCCATTATCTATTCTTGCTGAGATTATTGCTGTTCCATTTGAAACTCCTGTTACTAATCCGTTTTTATCAACACTTGCTATTTCAGGTTGTAATGATTTCCAACTTATATCATCATTACTGATTGTTTCATTCTCATCTGTTGTTGCTGTTATCTGTCTTGTAATATTATCACTACTCAAATCAATTGTTACATCATCAGCATTTAGATTAATAGAACTTACTATGATATTTCTTTCTCTTACTAAAATACTACATATTGCTGTTTTTGTTTTTTCTAAACTTCCACTACTATTTCTAACTTCTACTTTAGCCTCAATTATTGAGTTTCCATTTGTTTTTGCAATTGCAATGACTTTAGTCTTATCTGATTCGTTTTCTTGAATTTCTACAACATCTTCATCTGTAGATTTCCAACTTATTTTAATATTAGGATTATTTAAAAGACCTCCTGATATTTGAATTTCTTTTCTACTTCCTACTACAAAATTAGAAATTGATCCTGGAGTTATATTTAAGTTATCATCATTTTTATTATAAAATTCTTCCTGACTATATATTGTTCCATCACTTAGAATAATATACATATTACCTGTCTTTTTGAATGTAAGTTCATATATTTTTCCATATTGACTATCAACACTCTCTTCAAGTCCTTGATATTTTTCATCTATATTTTTATCAAGTCCTTGTCTTAAATTTTCTAATGTAACTTCACCTACACTATCCATATTTTGTGAATATAATACAGATGCTTTTAAAATATTTTTTTCTTCTGAAATTTCAGTTTGTTGTTTTGATGTACTGGCTCTTGAAAATATTTGACCATTTCCTATTGTCGAAACCGTTACTCCTGTTAATATTAATAATACTACAATTGTAATTGCTAATGCTATTAATGTAATTCCTTTGTTTATCGTTTGTTTCTTCATACAACCATCCCCTTTGTAAAAAATATACCTTTTATTTTAGTATAACAATAAAAGAAAAAAAAGGCAAGACTTAATAAAAAAAAAGAAAAGAAACATGATTTTTCATGCTTCTTTATGTAAAAATTATTCATTTACTGTTGTTTCTTCAACAGGGTAAACACTAACTTGTTTTTTGTCTTTACCTTTTCTTTCAAATTTTACTGTTCCATCAACTAATGCAAATAGTGTATCATCACTACCTTTTCCAACATTAACTCCTGGATGTACTTTTGTTCCTCTTTGTCTTATTAGAATATTTCCTGCTAAAACAAATTGACCATCAGCTCTCTTGACACCAAGTCTCTTAGATTCACTATCTCTACCGTTCTTGATACTACCTTGACCTTTTTTATGTGCCATGATTTTCACTCCTTTCAGCTTTTAATCTAATCTGATTTCTCTTCCAGATTGCCTTATATGAATTTCTTCATTATATTACTATTATTAAAATCACTATTTATAACTAAGCTTCAACTTTTTCTGTTTTTTCAGCTTTTGCTGCTGTTTTCTTTGCAGCTGTTTTTATTCCTGTAATTTCAACTTTAGTGTATGGTTGTCTATGTCCTTGTTTTGTTCTTTCATTTTTCTTAGCTTTCATTTTGAAAACTATGATTTTTTTAGCTTTTCCATGTGCTACAACTTTTCCTTCAACCTTTACACCTTTAACATAAGGATTTCCAACTTGTACTTTTCCATCATCAGATACTAATATTACTTTATCAAAAGTAACTTTTTTTCCTTCTGCTGTATCTAATTTTTCGAAGAATACTACATCTCCTTCTGCTACTTTGTATTGTTTTCCACAACTTTCAATTACTGCGTACATTTAAAATGCACCTCCCTTATTTGTATACTCGCTAATCCTTAAAAAAGGTAGTTATTTTTTCATAACATTTGCTTACCTTGACTAAGCGGATTACAGTTAAGTATTTTAACATATATCTCCAACTTTGTCAATTGTTTTCAATATATTTTTTATTTTATCTCTTTTCGCAATTATTCTCTTCTTGTTCCTCAACATTATCTTTTTCACTTTTCATATGACTAATTATTGTAACAATTCCACTTACTAATACAAATAAGTAAAAATTAATTCCTCTATTTAATAATACTGCACTACTCATTATATTTTCTGGATAAATATTTCTGAATATTTCTGTAAATGCTCCTTCTGTTACTCCAACTGCTCCTGGTGAAGGTATTCCAGATACTGTGGCATATAATACTGATTGTAATGATGTTAATCTTAAAATATTGTATTGTGAAAATCCTAATGCTCTATATGTCCAATATGTTACGCTATAATATATTAAAAATTGTATTAGTGTAGTTCCTAAAATTTTTAACATTAATAATCTATTATGTTTTACATATTTAGCTCCTTCTTGATATTTAGTAAGTTCTGCTTCGAATTTTTCTTTTTTACTTTCAATATTTCTTACTTTAAATAGTTTTAAAACTTTTATTGCAAAATCTATTAACCATTTTGACAATCTTTTTGAAAATACTCCTATTAATAATAATATTAATGCACTTGAATTTAGTGCAATTCCAATTATAAAAAATATTATTAATAATTTATTCATATATTGATGATTAAAATTCAAGCTTACCAATGCAATGCTTATAGTACATATTTGCATACTTGTTAAATTTAATAATAATGCAAGTGTTGAATTTGATACTGCTATTCCATCTTTGTACATATAATATATTTGCATTGGTTGCCCACCACTTGCCGCTGGTGTTACTGCACTAAAGAAAAATCCTATTAACGCATATTTGATGTCTTGTAAAAATGTTGTTTTTTCATTTAAATTTTTTAATGTTCTTCTTATATTTACTGCTTCTAATATTACGTAAAAAAACATACATAATATTCCTATTAGAACAAATTTTATTTTTGCTGATGAGATTATTTTTAAGATTTCTATTGGATTCTGGTCTTTTAACAATATATAAAATGTTAAAGCTATTAAAACTATAAATATCAACGCATTTCTGAATACTTTACCATTTTTTTTCATCTTTTATTCTTCTTTCCTATTTTTCTTTATAAATATTATCATAAAAGATTCTTTTTATCAATATTTATGCTGTTTTTTAATAAAATGTTAATTATTAATCAAGATGTTTATTAATTTCCTCTTCCTAACAAATATCTATATTAGAATAATAACACAGCCTCTATTTGCTTTCACAAATAGCATATACTGGACCATAACCATCTTCAACTCCACTACCATCATGTCTTCTCAATTGTTTATCCCATACTATTTCTCCATTACTATCTATTTTTGTGATATATCCTTTACTAGCTGACCCTTTATATAATGTTCCTCTTCCTAATAAATATCCTCCATCTGATGTTGGAACAATATCATATACAGGTCCATAACCATCTTCAACTCCACTACCATCATGTCTTCTCAATTGTTTATCCCATACTATTTCTCCATTACTATCTAT
>CAKOTF010000014.1 GCA_934120045.1 uncultured Clostridia bacterium | reverse complement strand
TGTATTTAATAGAACAGCAGCCGAAATAAAAGAAATAGTAGAAGTATGTAAAGAAAACGGAATAGAAGCAACAGGAAATGTATTTAATAGAACAGCAGCCGAAATAAAAGAAATAGTAGAAGTATGTAAAGAAAACGGAATAGAAGCAACAGGAAGTGTATTTGTAAAAACAGCAACTGAAATAAAAGGAATAGTTGAAGTATGTAAAGAAAACAGAATAGAAATAACAGGGAGTATATTTTTTAAAAATTCAAAACAATTAAAAGAAAATATTGAATATATGAAACAGAATTATGGAGAAGAATATTTAACTCCTTTAGTAGTATCTAAAAATTTAAAACATCTTCAAAAAACATTACCATATTTACAAAGTATAGGAGTATTAGAAACAATCAAAACAAGTGCATCAATTTTAATATTGACAGTAGAAGAAATAAAAGAAAGACAAGCATTTATAGAAAGTATAGGTGAACCAATAGTAAAAGGAAATAAATTTAATTCTATATTTGGACTATCAAGAAAAAATTATCAAAAAAAGGTAAAAGAATATGAAGAAAAGAAAAAATTAATAGGAGAAATAAAAGGAGCAATACAAGAAGGGCAAGAACTAGATAAACAAATAAATAAGCAAAAACAAGAACAAAAATAAAAGAAGGAGAATTAAACAATGGGGTTAAGATTAATATATGGAAGAGCTGGAATAGGAAAAAGTGAAAAATGTTATAAAGAAATATCAGAAAAAATAAAACAAAACAACAAAATATTAATAATAACACCAGAGCAATTTTCATTTACAGCAGAAAAAAAACTAATGGAAGTAATAGAAACAGAAGCAGTATTCAATGCAGAAGTTGTAACATTTAGTAGAATGGCATATAGAGTAATACAAGAAATAGGAGGAAGAACAGAAACAAACCTAAGTAAATGTGGAAAAGCAATGTTAATATACTCAATATTAAACAATTGCAAAAAAGACCTAAAATTCCTTGGAAAAACAGACGAAAATGTTGACATGGCAGGAACAGCAATAACAGAATTCAAAAAACATGGAATAAGTGTAGAACAATTAAAACAAGAAACAGAAAAACAAAGTGATATATACTTAAAAAATAAATTAAACGATATAAATATGATATATGAAAAATTTCAAGAACAAATTGCTGGAAAATATATAGATGAAACAGACTTATTAACAATATTAGCACAAAATGTGGATAAAGTACCTGATTTTAAGGAGAATTTGATATATATAGATGAATTTGCAGGATTTACAAGTCAAGAATATGATATCATTCAAAAACTTGTGAAAATTGCAAAACAAGTAACAATAACAATATGTACAGACACAATACATGAAATAAAAAATGCAGATACAGACATATTTTATTCAAATCAAATAACAATAAATAAATTATTACAATTAGCATCAGAAAATGATATTAAAATAGAAGAAGTAGAATTAGAGCAAACGTATAGATTTAAAACACCAGAATTAAAGCACTTAGAGAAAAATTTATATAATTCAAAAATAAACTATTTTGAACAAATACCACAAAATATAAAAATATTTCTTGCTAAAAATCAATATTCAGAAATAGAAGAAGTGGCCAAGAAAATATATAAATTAGTAAGAGATGAAAACTACAGATATAGGGATATAGCAGTAATTACGAAAAATATAGACACATATTCAAGTTTAGCAAGAGCAATATTTGACAAATATAACATACCAATATTTATAGATGAAAATAGAGACTTAAGCCAAAACATTTTAGTACAATATGTACTCTCAATATTAGAAATATTTACAAAAAATTGGACAGAAGAAGCAGTACTAAATTATATAAAAATAGGATTTTCAGAAATAGATGAAGATGATTTATTTAGATTAGAAAAATATTGTTTAAAATGGGGAATTAAGCAAAACAAGTGGAAAAAAGAATTTACATATGGTAATTATGATGAAAAAGATAAAGAAGAAATAGCAAGATTAGAAGAAATAAGAAAACAAATAATAGAACCATTAATAAGCTTAAAAAATAAATTAGACGAAAATAAAACAGCAGAAGGAATATCAAGAACAATATATAATTTTCTAATAGAGCAAAATATAGCAGAAAAAATAAAACAAAAACAAGAAAAATTAGAAGATCAAGGATTGATAGATTTATCAAATGAATATCAAAACAGTATACAGACAATTATAGATATATTAGATGAGATTGTACTGGTTTTTAAAGATGACAAAATAACATTAGACAAATATGCTCAAATTTTAAAAGTAGGATTTAAAAATAGTAGTTTAACAAAAATACCAGGAACACAAGACCAAGTGATGATGGGAGATATAGACAGATCAAGAAGTCATAAAGTAAAGGCAATATTTATAATAGGATTAAATGATGGAGTATTTCCAAGTGTAAGAAAAGATGAAGGATTTTTGAATGATGCTGATAGAGAGATTTTAAAACAAGATGGAATAGAACTTGCAAAAGGAACAATAGACAAATTATATGAAGATAATTTCAATATATATAAAGCATTTACAACAGCAGAAGAAAGATTGTATTTATCATATCCATCATCAGATATGCAGGGAAAAGCATTAAGACCATCAATGTTAATAAATAAAATCAAAAAAATCTATAAAAATATAGAAGAACAAAGTGATGTAATAAAAGAGAAATCAGAAATATTAAATCAAAATACAACATTTGAACAATTAATAAAAAATATTAATAAATTAAAAGACACAGAAATTGAAAAAATGTGGTATTATGTATATGACTATTATAAAAAAGACGAAAATTGGAACAATAAATTACAACAAAGCTTAAAAGGATTAGACTATTCAAATTTACCAGAAAAAATAAAACAAGAAAATATAGATAAATTATATGGAAATAAATTAACAACAAGTATATCAAAACTAGAACAATATAGAAGATGTCCATTCTCATATTTTTTACAATATGGACTAAAAATAAAACCACAAGAAGAATTAAAAGTACAAAGTTTTGACACAGGAACATTTATGCATGAGACAATTGATGAATTTTTTTCAATTGTAAAAGAAAATGGATATCAATTATCAGAATTAACAGAAGAACAAATATCAGAAATAATAGACAAAATAATTGATGAAAAACTTTTACAAAATAAAAATTATATATTTACATCAACAGCAAAATATAGAGCATTAGTTGTAAGATTAAAAAGATTAGTAAAAAAAGCACTAAAATATATAGTGGAAACATTAACATTAAGTGAATTTAATGTATTAGGAACAGAAATAGAATTTGATGAAAAAGGAAAATACAAGCCAATTAGGATAACATTAGATAATGGAAAAAATGTTGAAATAATAGGAAAAATTGATAGAATAGATACTGCACAAAATGAAGATGGAAAATATTTAAGAATAATTGACTATAAATCATCAATAAAAAACATAGACTTAAATGAAGTATATGCAGGATTACAAATACAATTATTAACATATTTAGATGCAGCATGTAAAGAAGAAGATTTATTACCAGCAGGAATTTTATATTTCAATTTAATAGAGCAAATGGTAAAAACAGAAAAAAATATCGGAATTGAAAAAATAGAAGAACAAATAAGAAAAGGTTTTAAAATGAAAGGACTAATATTAGCAGATGTAAAAGTAGTAAAATTACATGATAAAAATCTAGATAGTGGATATTCAAATTTAGTTCCAGCATATATTTCAAAGAAAACTGGAGATATAAGTGAAGGAAATTCTAGTTGTGTAAGTAAAGAAGAATTTAAAGATTTACAAGATTATATGTATAAAGTAATAAAACAAATTTCAAATGAAATCTTAAGTGGAAAAATAGATTTAAAACCATTTTATAAAAATAAAAAAACACCATGTAGTTATTGTGATTATAGAAGTATATGTAATTTCAATAATGGAGCTTGTCAAAATAAATATAATTTCATTGATGAAAAGAGTAAAAAAGAAATATTAGAAAAAATAAAACAAGAAAAGTCTAATTAGCTTAGAATAAGAAAAGGCTTGGCTTATAATGTGTAAGAAAGAAATGACAGAAGCCAAAAAAAGTTAAGTTTCAAGAAAGGAATATCAAAATAATGAAAGACTTATCTAATGAAAATGTAATTCATATTGTTAAAGATGGAGTACAATATTTACAATTTAGGAGATTATTAGAATATAGTGATATTTTAGTACATGCCTATAGTTTAGGAATAGATAAAAACTTTAGGACGGCAAGAGCAAAAACTGCAGAGCCAATAACTAAAGAAGAATTTAAAGAAGCAAATAAAGACTATGCGGATTTATGTAATGCTATAGAAGTGAACTATATAGATGCAGTAAAACCAAATCAAGCACATACTAAAAATGTAAAAAAAGTAGATGAACATGTAAATATTAACAAACCAGACTTCAACTTAAAGGAATATGATTTAACAGATGGATTAATAACAAATAAGCCTAATACTTTATTAGCAACAACAAATGCAGATTGTATATTATTAATATTTTTTGATCCAGTAAAAAAGGCAATAGCAAATGTACATTCAGGATGGAAAGGAACACTTCAAAGAATTTCTGTAGAAACAGTAGAAAAAATGCAAAAAGAATATGGAAGCAATCCAAAAGATATTATTTGTTGTATATGTCCAAGTATAAGAAAATGTCATTTTGAAGTTGAAAGAGATGTAAAAACTTTATTCGAAAATGAGTTTAAAGATTTAAAATTAGATGAAATTATAGAAAGAAAATCAGAAAATAAATGGCTGATAGATACAGTAAAAATAAATGAAGAAATTTTGCAAAAAGCAGGACTAAAAAAAGAAAATATTGTAGATTGTGGAATTTGTAGTGTTTGTAATTCAGATTTAATACATTCATATAGAGTAGAAAAAGAGAAATATGGACTATCAACTGCAATAATTGGATTAAAATAGTAGAAAAGGAAATGTTGTAAAATGGAAGAATTTAAAGTTGTAATGCAAATATTATATAAAGAAAACAAATATTTAATTTTATTAAATACAAGACATCAAAAATATTTTTTGAAAATATTAGATGATGAAAAATTTATGTATCCGACAATGCAAGAATTTACAGAATTATATAATATTTTTGAAAAAAATGAAATAAGAAATAAATGTTATCATAAAGATTTTCAACAAGCTGAAAATAATTCAAAATTTAACCATAAAAAATTAAAATTTGAACCAAAAATTATTTTTGGAAAGACTCTTGTTTCATTAGTAACAGCAATATCAATTTTGGGATGTGGACAAACAGTAAAAGCAGAAGGAAAAAGTCAAGAAATAGTTACAGTAGATCAAATACAAAGTCAAATTGAACTTAATGAAAAAGATATAGAAATTAATCAGGAGAATAGTAGTGATGAAGTAGTAACTATACAAAAATTAGCTCCAAATGAATATAAATTATTAACAGGAAATTGTGGAAGTGATTTGTATTTTGATTCAGTAGAAGAATTTAGTAAGCAATTAGGAAAAAATAAACCAACATATGCTGAAATAGAAAAAAAGATACAACAAAATAGTAGTATTCCAGATAAATATAAAACAGTTTTTATAGAAGGACTAGAGAATTTAAAAGTAACAATGCCTGATTTAAACTTATCAGTATTAGATGAACATTTGAAACGAGGATTAAAAGTTGTAGAAAAAACAGGTAAAGAAATTAGTGAACAAGAAGGCCCAAATTCTATAGCTGCATTTGATAAAGCAAATAGTATAATTTTTATAAATCCAGAGAATGTTAATGAAGAAACATTATTACATGAGTTAGCACATGCAATTACTGGAATTATAATGCAAAAAGATGGAAAAAAAATATATATGGGAACAGAAGCTATAATTTATTTTAAAGACACTGGAAATTTGCAAGTATATGGAACTGGATTTGCAGAAGCAATAGCTGATATTGTTTCGAAAAATGCATTAGGAGATAAAGGAATTGAAAAAGGAAGTTATCAAGCAATAAGTGAGCAATTAGAAGTAATGTTAAATGTAACACATGATAGTCCAACAGATCTTGTTAACAAAGGAACATCAAGATTTATTCAAAAAGCGAAGAAAATAGGAATTGATACTATTTATGATAATATATCAAGTTGTGATATGTTATGTACGGCATTACAAGAAGGAATAAGTATTCAACCAGAATTAAGTGTAAAACAAAATTTATATAATTTCTTAATAAAACATGCTATGAAACAATTAGAACAAGGAATAAGTAAAGAGAGAATAATCAAGAATATAGATAATGCAATATTTAATACAACATATTCTAATGTGGTTGTATTTGAAGGTGGAAAAGCAATAGAAAGCTTTGAAATGATAGACTTAAGAAATGAAATAGTAGAAGAAATTCAAAATAAAAATGTAAAGATAAAAGAAGAAAGAGATTAGGAGAATGAAATTGATAATTCCAGAAAAACTAAAAAAAGGTGACTTAATAGGAGTTGTAGCTCCAGCTAGTCCGATAATTGAAGATAATATTGAAGAAATTCAAAATGCAAAAAAAATAATTGAAAATTTAGGATATAAAGTAAAATTTTCTAAAAATTTATTTTCCAATTCGCAAAATTATAGTGCTAGTGCAAAAGAAAAAGCAAAAGATATAAATGAAATGTTTAAAAATCCGAATATAAAAATGATATGGTGTGCAAAAGGTGGGGAAAATAGTAATTCTACATTTGAATATCTTGATTTTGATATGATAAAGCAAAATCCAAAAATAATTTGTGGATATAGTGATATAACATCATTAACAAATATAATAACTCAAAAAACAGGATTAATTACATATAGTAGTACAAATTTTAAGACAGTAGCAACAGATGAGACAGATTATAGTTTAAAACAAGTTTTGAAAAGATTTGTAGATGGAGATTTGCAATTAGGGGAAGAAGCAGATTATAGAATAATTCAAAAAGGAAATGTTGAAGGACAACTTATTGGTGGAAATTTAAGTTTAACAAAAGCACTAGTAGCTGGAAAGTATAATATAGATTTCACAGATAAAATATTATTTCTAGAAGAATTGGGATTTGAAACATGTCCAGCACTTGCAAATAATTACTTATATTATATGAAACAAAATGATATATTTAAAAAAATAAGAGGAATATGGTTAGGAAATTATACACATGAAAGCAAAATTACACTAGAACAAATTTTGTTAGATGTAATAGGTAATGAATTCGATGGACCAATAATAAAATCAGATAATTTTGGACATATTGAGAAAAAGATAGTAATTCCAATAGGAACAAATGCAAAAATAGATACATCTAAGAAATTACCAATTGAATTATTAGAAAAATGTGTAAAATAAACAAAAAACACTTGATTTTTTCAAAAAATGTGTTATAATAATGAGCGTAAAAAACACATAAAGAGTAGTTTAGTAGGAAGTGCCTATGAAAATAGGTCCGAATAGATGAAGATACTTTATGGAAGTTATAACAAAAAGGGAGGAATTAGAAATGGCAGTAGTTGCAATGAAACAATTACTAGAAGCAGGTGTTCACTTTGGACATCAAACAAGAAGATGGGATCCAAGAATGGCAGAATACATATTCCAAGCTAGAAATGGTATTCATATCATCGACTTACAAAAAGCTTCAAAGAAAATTGATGAAGCATATGAATTCATCAAAGAACAAGTAGAAGAAGGAAAAACAGTCCTATTTGTAGGAACAAAAAAACAAGCTCAAGATTGCATGAAAGATGCAGCAATAAAGAGTGGAATGTACTATGTAAATCAAAGATGGTTAGGTGGAATGTTAACAAACTTTGATACAATCCAAAAAAGAATTCAAAGATTAAAAGATCTTGAAAAAATGGAAGAAGATGGTACATTTGATGTATTACCAAAAAAAGAAGTAATTCTATTAAAGAAAGAAATGGAAAAACTAGAAAAAAATCTTGGTGGAATCAAAGAAATGGATAAATTACCAGGAGTTATCTTCTTAGTAGATCCTAAAAAAGAAAGAATAGCAATATTAGAAGCTAAAAAATTAAATATACCAGTAGTTGGAATTGTAGATACAAACTGCAATCCACAAGACTTAGACTATCCAATTCCAGGAAATGATGATGCAATAAGATCTGTAAGCTTAATAGCAGATGTTATGGCAAATGCAATCATTGAAGGAAAACAAGGTGAAAGCTTTGAAACAACAGAAGAACAAAATGTTGAAGAAGAAGCTACATCAATGGAACAAGTTGCAAGTGAAGCTGACGAAAAAGCTGAATAATAATTAAGAATAAAAGAGTGGGGCTCTACTGCTCTACTCTATTTTAATAATTATGTATATAATAATTGGAATAAACAATTATTAAAATTTAAAAGGAGGAATAAATAATGGTTACAGCTGCATTAGTTAAAGAATTAAGAGAAAAAACAGGAGCAGGAATGATGGACTGCAAAAAGGTTTTAACAGAAACAGATGGAGATTTAGAAAAAGCTGCAGAACTTTTACGTGAAAAAGGAATAACAAAGGCTGCAAAAAAATCAGGAAGAGTTGCTGCTGAAGGTATGGTAGAAGCATATATTTCAGAAGATGAAAGAGTAGGAGCAATAGTTGAAGTTAACTCTGAAACAGACTTTGTTGCAAAAAATGAAGAATTCAGAACATTTGTAATGGATGTTGCAAAACAAATAGTAAAAAATAATCCAGAATCAGTAGAAGCATTATTAGCAGAACCAGCAATGTTTGAAGAAGGAAAAACAGTTAATGAAGCATTAATTGGAAAAATTGCAACAATTGGAGAGAATATCTCAATAAGAAGATTTGCAAGATTTGAAACAACAGATGGATTAATTGAAAAATATATTCATGGTGATGGAAAAATTGCAGTATTAGTAAATATGACATCTGGAACTAAAGAATTAGCAAAAGATGTATGTATGCAAATAGCTGCAGCAAGACCTGAATTTATTGATAGAGATCAAGTACCTGCTGAAAGAGTAGAAAAAGAAAAAGAAATTTTAAAAATTCAAACAATGAATGAAGGAAAACCAGAAGCAATTGCTGAAAAAATAGTTTTAGGAAGAATTAACAAATTCTATCAAGAAATTTGTTTAGTAGATCAAGAATTCGTTAAAGATCCAAGTAAAAAAGTTTCTGATATATTAAAAGATTCAAAAGTTCTTGAATTTGCAAGATTTGAAACAGGTGAAGGTATTGAAAAGAAAGAAGAAAACTTTGCTGAAGAAGTTATGAAACAATTAAAATAATGATTAATGAGAATTAGAAATTTTCTAATTCTCATTTTGCTATTATAAAGATATAAAATAATGATTGCAAAATTATGTAAATTGTAGTATAATGGGGTTATCTGCTATATAAACTTGTTCATGTATACGGAGGTTAGTATGATAAGAACAACAAATAGTATTCAGAAGGCTAATCTTATCACTCATGGAGGTGTATTCCACGCTGATGATGTGATGGCTACAGTTATTCTGGAAAAAGTTTTTGGAGATGTAACTGTATGTCGGGTTCTCGAAGTACCAGAAAAGTTAAATTCTAACGTTATTGTTTACGACATTGGTGGTGGAAAATGGGATCATCATCAAAAAGGAGGAAATGGTGCAAGAAAAAATGGAAGAAAGATTGGAGTACCATATGCAGCAGCAGGTCTTATTTGGAGAGATTTTGGATATGAAGCAATAAAAAAATATTTTCCTAATACGAATTTGTATGAAGTATGGAATTCTGTTGATAAAATGTTAATTCAAGGCATTGATGCAACAGATAATGGTGTTAACAATTCTAGTTCTCAAGAAGTATCTGCAATGTCAATTTGCCAAATGATTTCGAACTATAATCCTACGTGGGATGATGAAACAGATTATGATGAAGCATTTTTAAATGCTTGTAACATAGCAAGAGAAACATTTTGGAACATTGTTAAGAAGTCTGTTTCAACTTGTAAAGCCAAGACGTTTGTTAAGGAAGCAATTGAACAATCTTCTAATCATATTATGGTTTTACAGCGTTTTGTTCCATGGCAAAGGTATTTATACCTGTCGACTAATCCAAAGGCAATAGATATCTGGTTTGTGATTTATCCTTCTCTTAGAGGTGGATATAATTGGCAAACTGTTACAACAGATTTGAAAAAACGTATTCCTATGAAGCCTGTTCCTGAAGAATGGTGTGGCTTAAAAGGAAAAGAATTGCAAAAGGTTACTGGAGTAAATACTGCAATTTTCTGTCATGATGGTGGATTTGTCGGAAGTGCTGAAACAATCCAAGATGCTATAAAAATGGCCCAACTAGCAATAGCCTCTTAAATGAACAGAGTAAAAAGGTTTCAATAAGCCTTTTTACTCTATTTTTGTTTTAGAAAAGAGCTCCCCCTATGATTTATATATAGTGGGGAGCTCTTTTGGACAAAAAAATAAACAGTAAATTGAATTTACTGTTTAAATATGGTCGAGGCGACAGGGATCGAACCTGCGACCTCATGGTCCCAAACCACGCGCGCTACCAACTGCGCTACGCCTCGATTTCCAAATGCTTATATATAATAGCATACATTTTATAAAATTTCAATACTTTTAATAAAAAAATATTAAAATTTTTATTGGCATAGGTTGATATTAATAAAATCTTATTATTAACAATAAAACTTTCTTTTTGTAAAATTATATGTTATAATCCTGTATGTAGGAGGAGTCAAATGAAATTAATATCATGGAATGTTAACGGAATAAGGGCATGTTTAAATAAAGGCTTTTCGGATTTTTTTAAAGAAGTAAATGCAGATATATTTTGTTTGCAAGAAACAAAATGTCAGCCAGAACAAATTAATCTAGAATTTGAAGGATATACAAGTTATTGGAATAGTGCAGAAAGAAAAGGATATTCAGGAACAGCAATATTTACTAAAAAACAACCAGTAAATGTAACATATGGAATTGGAATAGAAGAACATGATAAAGAAGGAAGAATAATAACACTGGAATTCGAAAATTTTTATTTAGTAACTAATTATACGCCTAATGCCAAAAGAGAGCTAGAAAGACTAGATTATAGAATGGTATGGGAAGATGAAATTAGAAAATATTTATTAGAATTAAATAAAAAGAAACCAGTAATTATGTGTGGAGACTTAAATGTAGCACATGAAGAAATAGATTTAAAAAATCCAAAAACTAATAAAGGAAATGCAGGATTTACAAATGAAGAAAGAGAAAAAATGACGGAACTACTAAATGCAGGTTTTATAGATTCGTATAGATATTTATATCCAGAAAAAATTGAATATAGTTGGTGGTCATATATGGGACATGCAAGGGAAAAAAATGTAGGGTGGAGAATTGATTATTTTATTGTATCAAATGATTTTAGAGAAAATATAAAAGATGCAACAATATATACAGGAATATTAGGAAGTGATCATTGTCCAGTTGGATTAGAAATTAAATAGTTGGAGGAAGAAAGATGAATGAAGTAAAAAAGAATTTTTCTAAATGGATGTACTGGTTTTTATTAGCAGTTGCAATAATTTTAGTTTATAAGTTTCTTGATAATTTTACTGCAATAGGAAATGCAATAGGAAAATTTCTAGGAATAATATCACCATTCTTAGCAGGAACATTGCTGGCATATTTGTTATATATACCAGCATCAAGAATTGAAAAAAAATTATTAAAATCGAAAAAGAAGTTTTTTAAGAAAAGAGCAAGAAGATTAAGTGTTTTTATAACATTTACACTTACAATATTATTAATAATATTACTTGTAAATGTTATATTACCTGTAGTAACAGAGAGTATTGTTGAACTAGTAAATAATTTTCAGAATTATTGGAACACAACAATAAGTAAATTGAATGAATTACCAGAAGATTCAATTTTAAAAAGTGAAAAGGTAATAGAAACAATAAAAGAAATAGGAGATAATATTAAAAATATAGATTTAAAAAAATATATTAATCCTGAAAAAATTACAGAATATGTAAAAGGTGCTTTAGGTGTTGCTAGTGGAATCTTTGATGTATTTGTAACGATAATAGTATCTGTTTATATATTATTACAAAGGACTCAAATTGTTGGATTTTTTAAAGATTTAACAATGGCAATATTTGGAGAAAAAACTTGTAAAAAAATAAGTGAATATGTACATAATTCAAATTATATATTTTTTAAATTTATAAGTGGACAATTAATAGATGCAGTTGTAGTTGGAATTTTAGTTACAATAGCAATGAGTATAATTGGAGTTAAATATTCTATATTATTAGGATTTATGATTGGATTATTTAATATAATTCCATATTTTGGAGCAATAGTTGCTGTTGGATTAAGCATATTAATAACAGTAATTACAGGAGGATTATCAAAGGCATTTTGGATGGCATTAATTGTTATAATATTACAACAAATTGATTCAAATATTATCAATCCAAAAATAATTGGTGATTCATTAGAAATAAGTCCATTATTAGTAATTATAGCAGTAACAGTAGGTGGAGCTTATTTTGGAGTCTTAGGAATGTTTTTAGCAGTTCCTGTAGTAGCAGTATTTAAGATTATTATAAATGATTGGATAGAAGCAAAAAAAGAAAAAAGTTCAGATTAACCTGAACTTTTTTTATATACTAGGAAAGTTCTTTGAACTTCCTAGTGTATAAAAGCTACAATTGCTAGCCCTTTGAGATTTTCTCCTTTTAGTCGAAAACTCAAATCAGGCGAGAACAAAGGGCGACTACGTCGCTTTGTTCTAAAATCATAATTGTTAACTAATTAAGAGTTTTAAAATTTAGCTAAGAAAGTAAATGTTAAATTATATTTACATATACAAAAAGATATACAAAAATAAAGAAATAAGATTTTATTTATTAGAATACACTTTTCGTAAAAAAAATAAAACAAATCAAATAAATTATGGTAAATTGTATATGTACAAAAGAAAAGAGCAAACATAAAAAGGAGAAGAGTATGATAGATAAATTTTGTGCATATTTAACTAAAAAGATTAGAGAAGAAATGCCTGAAGTAGATGATGAGAGAGCAGAAGTAATAATGTATGGATTACAAAATATAATAGGTGAGCTTCCAAAAGGTATAATAATTTTAATAATTGCATATATTCTTGGAATTTTTAAACTTACAGTAATATCAATTTTAATAATCGCACCATATAGATGTGTATCTGGAGGGGTACATATGAAAACACATATAGGTTGTATTATATATACATTATTATTATATAGTGGTTCTTCATTATTAGGAAAATATATTGTTTTAACAGGAAATGTAAAAATTATGTTAGCTATAGCTATATGGATATTTTGCATGATAATGATAAAACTATATGCACCAGCAGATACTGAAAATTTACCTATTTTAAGAAAAAAAGAAAGGAAGCAAAAACAAATTCTTTCATATATTATAATAACTAGTGAAATTTTAATTGCTATATTTATTAAAAATACAACAATATCAGGAATTATAATATTTGGAGATTTTATACAAACATTGACAATTACAAGAATTGCATATAAAGTTACGCACAATAAGTATGGGCATGAAATATATGCAGAAAGTTAAATGGTATGATGTAAAAGTGTTAGGCTAGCAACATTTTTATATTATAAAAAATCACTAAAAAGGGGGAATTTTCCATGATAAAATTTTTAGCAAAATTAGCTGAGAAATATGCAAAATCAACAAATACAGCTTGTGCTATATTATGGTGGGGACATCAACCAAAAATACCAGCATCATTAATAAAAAAGGACTAATAAAAAAAAGATGTTATTTCTTAAACATTATAAATTCAATTCAAAAAATAAAAAGTGGGTTAATTATAACTCACTTTTTATTTAGTATCATATATTGTAAGTTCTTGAGAAAAGAACTTATCATTTTTTGATGTGAATAAATCAGAATTTTTTCTGTTTTTTATATATTTTCTAACTTCCCATAGTCCAATGCCAGAGTGATTTTCTTTTCCTGAGAATCCCTTTTTAAATATATCATCAATGTTTACATCTTTATTAGTGTAAGTATTTTCTATTTTTATAATAGCTCTGTGATTTTTTTCTTCTCTCCTAAAAGAGACCCTAATAATTTTCTCGTCACATTTTTCTGCTTCTTCTATTGCATTATCTAATAAAATGCCAATAATTCTTGAAAATTTATAATTATTTACTTTTAAAGAAGTTAGATCAAGAAAAAATTCTAAATCAAATTTTATTCCTGCATTTGTTGCTTTAAAGTATTTATTATTTAAAAGACTGTAAATTCCTGGTTCATTTATTATTCTTGGATTTAAAATAGATAAATTATTAGTAAGTTTACAATCTTCTTTAACTTCATCAATATATTTTTTTAATCCATCAATATTATTTGTACAAATGTAACCATCTATTGCAGAAACAATGTTTTTGAAATCATGATTAAATCCTTTTACTTCATCATATAAAATAGTTAGAGATTTATTATATTCTTCAGCACTTTGAAGACTCTTTTTAGTTGTTTCAAGAGTTATTACACGAGAAAGAATAAATAAACTTAATAAAAAGATAGAAAAAATCAAACAAAAATTAAATATAGTAACAGCTACAGGTATTTTATCAATATAAAAAGCGGTCAATAGTAACTCAATAATTAAGCATAAAAATGCAAATCCAATATAGTGATAAATAGTAACAAAAGTTTGTTTATCTAATACATCTAATGGTTCAATTGAAAAATCAGTCTTTTTTACTTTTTTGATAATTTTATTTGTTCCAAATAATAAAAAGTAAAAAATAGCAAGATATAATATTCTGTAAATTGGTGTATTCATGTAAGTATCATTGTCTATGTTTAGTACCGCCATATAAGGCTTTTGGATAAGTAAATTTATTGAAGCTATTATAAATAAAGAAATTATAATAGTTAGAAAACTTTTCATTAATTTTACATTTAATAATAATTTTAATAAGAAGCAAACAAATATATAATATAAGATTGTATTAAATGGTGCAGGAATTAATATATACAATATTACTCCAATAATTGAAAAGAAAAATGTATATAATAAATTCTTTTTATGAGTTAAATTCATATTTAATAAGCTCATTAAAATAGTATATAAAAATGCTGATTCGATAAAACATGCAGGGATTAAAATAAAATGAATAATATTCTCATTTTGTGAAAACAAAATATTCGAAATCCAATTAAGAAACTGAGTCATAGCGAATCACCTCCAATAATGAATTTTTATATTTTGGACCAATATAGCATGTTGAACCATTTTTTAAATAAATTATATTATCAGCATATGAAATATTTGAAATATTATCAATATTTACAATAAATGACTTATGGCATCTTATAAAGTTTTTTGGTAATGTTAATTTATTAAATGAATTATAAGAGACATAATCAGTTTGATAAGTATGATAAATAATTTTTACACCAGCTTTTTCGATAAAAAGAATATCTTTCAAATCAATAAAAGTATTTTTGTTATTAATTTTTAAAAATTTTGCGTCAGAATCATAAATATCATCAAACAATCTTTTTAAAGTAGAACTAATATTTTCAATATCAATACTTGATTTAAATATGTAATCAAATGTTTTGAATTTATATGCATTAACAATATATTCAAAATGACTAGTTACAAAGATAAGATAACAATTTTTATTTATTTTTCGTATTTTCTTTGCAATATCAAGACCATTTTCTTTACAACCTGAAAATTCAATGTCTAAAAATACAACATTAACATTATTTGACGATATATATTCAAGAAGTTTATCATAGTTAGTTGTTTTGAATACAATTTTTGCATCATAGTCATGATTAAGAAGTACTTTTTCTATTACAGAAGATAATTTTTCAATCATTCGAATATCGTCGTCACAAATAACAAAATTTAGCATTTATCCTCCTATATACATTCGATGGAATTTTCAATATTTCGACAAATCATAAATAAAAATATAAAATAAATTTTTTTAATTGTCAATACTCTATTTGCACATATTGAAAAGTCAAGAAACATATATATTTCAACAGAACAAAGGATTTTTTTATACTAATTTTTGCAAAAATAAAATACAAAAAATGTAAAAAGTAATAAATTATTATTATAAATCATAAAATGTAAGAGATAAAATCTGAACAGGAGAAATAGGAAAGATGAGTAAAACGAAGATTTATGAAAAAATAGAATTAACTATAATTGCACTTTGTATTATATTTGTTATAAGTATAATATCTGATAATAAAGAAATTCCAATGTTAACAAGTGCAAATTATGAGAAAACTATTGGATGGGGAATAAAAAGAGGAAACGATCATTTACAACCAGATGTTGGGAGTAAAAATAAACAGATATTAGAAGAAAATAATGGAATTTGTATGGGAAGAGACGGTGAAAAGATTATATATTTAACATTTGATTCAGGTTATGAAGCAGGTTATATGGATAAAATTTTAACAACATTAAAAGAAAATAATGTAAAAGCTACATTTTTTATAACAGCACATTATTTGAATTCTGCAACAGAAGAAGTTGAAAAAATGGTAAATGATGGACACATAATAGGGAATCATACAGTAAATCACAAAAGTATGCCATCAATAAATAATGAAACAATAGAAAAAGAAATTATGCAATTACATCAATCAATGTATGAAAAATTTGGTTATGAAATGAAATATTTAAGACCCCCTAAAGGAGAATTTAATGAAAGAACATTACAAAAAACAAGTTCATTAGGATATAAAACAGTAATGTGGAGTTTTGCTTATTGTGATTGGGATGAAAAAAAGCAACCATCTCAGGAAGAAGCAATAAAAATAATTACAAAGAATTTCCACTCTGGAGAAATAATGTTATTACATTCAAATTCAAAAACTAATTCTGAAGTATTAGATAAAATAATAAAAGAAGCAAAAAATCAAGGATATGAATTTAAAAGTTTAGATGAATTTAAAAATTAAATATGGAATGATTTAATATATGAAAATACCCAAAAAATAAAAAAGAGTATGAGAGGAAAAAGTTCATGAAAAAAGGAAAAATTGGTAAAATTTTAGAAATGCCAGAAGAAGTATGTTCAAATATTCCTAAAATTACAATTACAGGATTTAATGAATTAATATTAGAAAACTATAAAGGAATTTTAGAATATGAAGAATTTTTTGCTAGTATAAGTACATATATAGGAATTGTAAATATAAATGGATTCAATTTAAACTTAGAAAAAATGACAAATGACGATATTAAAATTACTGGAAAAATTGAGAGTATAGATATAGAAAGGACTGAGGAATAGAATATGTTTATTAAGATATTGCTAAAATATATATTAGGTTATGTAAGAATAACAGTAGAAGGATATTATATTGAAAGATTTATAAATATATGTACAACTAGCAAAATCTTAATATGGAATTTGAAAAGAGAAAAAGGAGTAAGATTATATCTTAATATAGGAATAAAAGATTTTTTTGAAGCAGTAAAAATTGCGAAAAAATTAAAATGCAAAGTCAAGATAATTCAAAAAAGAGGAATTCCATTTTTATTACATAAATATAAAAAAAGAAAAATATTTGTTATTACATTATTAGTTGTTACAATTTTGATAGGAATAAGCACAAAATATGTTTGGAATATAAATATACAAATAGATTCAAATATGGAAATGATTGGAATTGAAGAAGATGTAAAAGAAGCGGGATTAAATGTGGGAATGAAAAAAGAAAAAATCAATGTTCAAGAAATAACAAATAAAATAAGATTAAAAAGAAATGACATCTCATGGATAGGAATTGAAATAAAAGGAACAAATGCAATAGTGAGGGTAGTAAAAGCTAAAGAAGCACCAGAAATAGTTGATGAAAAAGAATATTCAAATATAATAGCAAAAAAATCTGGAGTCATTACAAAAATAATAGCTCAAAATGGAACGGCAATGGTAAATATTGGAGATGAAGTAGAAGAAAATCAAATATTAATTGCAGGACAAATGGAAGGAAAGTATACAGGAATAAGAAATGTACATAGTTTAGGTGAAGTAGAAGCTATAGTTAAATATAGTAAGACAGAAAAAATACCTCTAAAAACAATAGAAAAAGTCGCAACAGGGAAAAAAGAAACGAAATATAAATTAAAAATAAGGAATTTTCAAATAAATTTTTATAAAACACTTTCCAAATTTGAAATTTATGATACAATAGAAATAGAAAAAAAGTTTAAAATATTTTCAAACATATATTTACCTATTTCAATATCAAGAATTACTAATCAAGAATTAGAAAAAATAGAGAAAAATTACACAAAAGAAGAAGCAATGCAAATAGGAACAACAAAGTTAGAGAAAATAATAGAGGATGAAATAGTGACAAATAAAAATATAATAGATAAAAAAGTAGATGTAATAGAAAATGATAATTATATAGAGGTAAATGTAACATATGAAGTAATTGAAAATATAGGAATACAGGAAAAAATAGAAAAAAACTAATCATACAGAAGATAGTAAAATAAAAGATACCTGTTTACCAAAACTTAGAATTACAATATTCTGAAAAGGAAGGTATGATAAACTATGGAAGAAAGAAGTTTAAGGGTAGTAGCAACAGACAAAACATTTTTTAATAAATTAACAAACACATTGACAAAATTTTTAATACCAACACAAATAGGATTTAATAGTTTAAAAATCTCAATGAAAAGAAATGTATTAATAAAAACATATGAAACATTAAATGTTGAAAATGCACCAGTAGAGAAAAAAGAAGAATTAGAAAAAAGATATGATGATGCATATACTGCATATCTAGAAGCACTTGATAAATATGTGTTAGACACAATATATAAAAAAGTAAAAAATGAAACAGCAACACAATTTGAAAGCACAGCATTATCTCAATATTATGGAATAGTACAATTAAAAGATAGAGAATATAATGAATATAAATATAGAAAACAAAAATATTTATTAGAATTAGACAATGAAAGTGTAAAAAATACAGCTAAGGAAAAAGTAATAGAAAAATATAATAGATTTTATGTTTCAAAACAAGACAGTTTATATAAAGGAATATTAAAAAACTATTCAATAAAATTAGCAGATTCTACAAATATATATGATTCAAGTAAAGATTGGATATATGTAAAAATATTTAATACACTAGAAGACTATATGAAAAATATATTACCATTAAAAATTTCAGACCCAAAACTTGAATCAGTATCTAAAGATTATGAAAAATATGAAAAATTTTCAGTTGGAAAATTAGATACAAGAGATAATATAGAAAAAAATATGATATTATTAGGAATAAGCAGAAACTTATTTACACATAGTTTGCCGCTAGTAGTAGCAGAGCAATGTTATATGAAATTATTAAAAGATGCAAGATGTTTAGTTCAAGATACAAAGATTGCTGCCAAAAGAGAAAAAGCATATACAATGGTATTAAACTTAATTGAAGATTATAATATAAGACTATTATCAACAAAAGTATATTGGGATAATAGCAAAGAACGAGAAGAATTTAAAAAATTCTATGAACAATATAAGCAAATTGAAAAATTAAAAGAAGTAGATTTTATAAAATATGTAAAAGAAAAAGAAATATTATTTATAAAAACAGACTTAAAGAAAATTAGAAATGATAAGACAGATTATAGTAGACTTATAAGATATTACAAAAGAAAATTAGTAGACTATGGAGTTATGAAAGAAATAAGAAAAGCAAAAACAAAAAATGTAAAATATTTTGGAAAAAGAATAAAAAAACAAAAAATAGCATAAAAGAAAAAGAGGAAAAAATGTATCAATTAGAATATCTGGATTTAGAAGAAAATAATACATATGAAGAAATAATAAAAAAAGTATTAGAACAATGTTTTAAGGAAGAAAAATTAGAACAATCAAAATTGTATGTAAGTATCACATTAACAACTCCAGACAATATTCATAAAATAAATAAGCAATATAGAGATGTTGATAGAGAAACAGATGTATTATCATTTCCTATGTTTGAAAAAGAAGAATTAGAAAGTAAAATCAATTCTCAAAATTTTGAACATGAGGATGTTCTTGGCGATATTGTAATTTCAATTGATAGAGTAAAAGAACAAGCTAAGGAATATGGACATGGTTTTGAAAGAGAATTTGCATATATGATAGTACATGGCTTTTATCATTTGATGGGATATGACCATATAAAAGATGAAGACAAAGCTATTATGAGACCCAAAGAAGAAAAGGTTCTAAATAAACTTGGAATAACAAGGGAGGACATAAATGAATAATAAAGGGACGACTTTGCTTATAGTAATTCTTTCCATTCTTGTAATAGTGGCTGGAGGAATGTTAATTTATAAAATAATTAATGAAAAAGAAGAATCTGAAAATGTAGTTGCAGATGATAATGTTGATATAAACGAAGATAAAAATGATAAAGAATTGGTTGTTGAAGAAAAAAAACCACAAATATTTAATGGAAATGATAGACCAATAGCTGTAATGATTGATAATCATTCTGGAGCATGGCCACAGGCCAACCTAAATAAAGCATATTTAGTGTATGAAATAATAGTAGAAGGCGGAGAAACAAGATTGATGGCTGTTTTTAAAGGACAAGATTTAGAAAAAATTGGACCAATAAGAAGCTCAAGACATTATTTTTTAGATTATGCTTTAGAAAATGATGCTATATATGTACATCATGGTTGGAGCCCACAAGCTCAAAACGATATTTCAGCACTTAATGTAAATAATATTAATGGAATTCAAGAAAGTTCTAATAATTTTTGGAGAGTAAAAGACAAAAAATCTCCTCATAATATGTTTACAAGTACAGCTAGTATTTTGAAAATTGCAGAAAGAAAAGGATATGCAACTACATCAAATAAGAAAAGTGTGTTAAATTATATAGCGAGTGATGTTGACTTAAAAGAAAGATATGGTATAGCAGAAGAACAGACAGAAAATACTTTAACTGAAAGCAAAGCAATTAATGCTACAAAAATAGTAATACCACATTCTACTTTGCAAACAGTTGAATATGACTATGATGAAAATAGTAAAACATATGTAAGATATGCAAGAGGAAAAGTACAAACAGACTATATTACAGGGGAAAATATACAAACTAAAAATATAATTATAACAATGTGTGATAATTATACACTAGCTGATAGTGAAGGAAAAGGTAGACAAGGATTAAAAAATATAGGAACATTTGATGGGTATTATGTAACCAATGGATATGCAATTCCAATAAAATGTGAAAAAGAATCAAGAACAGCCCAAACTCAATATAAAGATCTTAAAGGAAACACAATAGAAGTAAGCGATGGAAATACGTTTATTAATATTTGTCCACAAGATGCTAAAATAGAAATTGAATAAAAAACTTCTCTTTGGAAATAATGTTAAAAACATTATTTTTAAAGGGAGGTTTTTATTTGATTAATAAAGTAGAAATATCATCAGTGAATACATCACAATTACCTATATTAACAAATAAAGAAAAAGAAGAACTATTTATAAGAATAAAACAAGGAGACGAAAACGCAAGAACAGAATTTATAAAAGGAAATTTAAGATTAGTATTAAGTGTTATACAAAGATTTTATGGAAGAGGAGAAAGTGCAGATGATTTATTTCAAATAGGATGTATTGGATTGATAAAAGCGATAGATAATTTTGATTTAACACAAGGTGTGCAGTTTAGCACATATGCAGTACCGATGATAATTCGGAGAAGTTAGGAGGTATTTAAGAGACAATAATAGCATAAGAGTAAGTAGGTCAATAAGAGATTTGGCATATAAAACGATTCAATATAGAGAAAAATTTAATAAAGAGAAAGGAAGAGAACCATCGATAGAAGAAATAGCAAAGGAATTAGGCGTGGAAAAAGAAGAAATAGCAGCAAGTTTGGATGCGATACAGGATCCTGTATCATTACAAGAACCAGTGTATAATGATGGGACTGAAAATATATTTGTAATGGATCAAGTAAAAGATACAAAAAACAATGATGAAAATTGGGCAGAAACTATGACAATAAATGAAGCATTAAAAAGATTAAATGATAAAGAAAAAAATATAATAATTAGAAGATATTTTGATGGGAAAACTCAAATGGAAATTGCAGATGAAATTGGAATTTCACAAGCACAAGTTTCTCGATTAGAAAAAAATGCATTAGATCATATGAAAAGATATTATAAATAAACTAATAACTCAAGAATAATTTTGGATTTGAAAATATTTCTTGAGCTATTTTTTATTGTAGCAATTATATAGAAATAACATATAATAGAATAAATAAATTTTGGAACATTTATATAATTAGAAATTTTCAGTATATAAAAGGAGAAAAATAATGAATAATAAAGGATTGGATTTTAAGCATAAAGAAGTTATAGATATTAATAATGGAAAAAGGTTAGGATATGTTCAAGATGTATGTGCAGATTTTCAAACTGGAAGGATAACTTCTATAATAGTACCAGGAGGGAATAATAAATTTCTTAGTTTGTTTTCTAATAATAATGATATTATAATTCCGTGGGAACATATACATTGTATAGGTGAGGATTTGATTTTAGTAGAAATATAAAAAAATTTTTAAAAAAGTATTGACTTTAAAATAGAATGGTGTTAATATAATTCAAGACTTAATTGAACACAGCGAAAGCTCATAAAAATACTTAAAAAAATATAAAAAATATTTTAAAAAGTGTTGACAAAATATGACATCATGTGTTAATATAGAAAACGTACCAAGCAACAGACAAAAATAATTAAAATTATCACATAAGAATTAGTAAAAAGTAAGACGAAAATCAAACAAAAAACATCAATTACTAGTTTTTTATTTTGCCTCAAAAATGGCAAAAATAATTTTGAAAAATATTTTAAAAAAGTGTTGACAAAAAGAAAAAGGTATGTTAAAATACAAATCGTTCTACACAAACAGCAGAACGAAAAAAGTACATTGAAAAGTAAACAATGAATCCTTTAGAGAAAAAACCAAACGGTATTCTTTAGAAATAAAGAAGTACCAAAAAGTAAATCAAAAAAGATTAAAAAATTAAAGTTTATAAAAAGAGCTTGAAAAAACTCAAAATTATATTGAGAGTTTGATCCTGGCTCAGGATAAACGCTGGCGGCGCACATAAGACATGCAAGTCGAACGAACTTAACCATTAGTTTACTATTGGAGCGGTTAGTGGCGGACTGGTGAGTAACACGTAAGCAACCTGCCTATCAGAGGGGAACAACAGTTAGAAATGACTGCTAATACCGCATATGCCTTAGAATCACATGGTTCAAAAGGGAAAGAAGCAATTCGCTGATAGATGGGCTTGCGTCTGATTAGCTAGTTGGTGGGGCAACGGCCTACCAAGGCAACGATCAGTAGCCGAACTGAGAGGTTGAACGGCCACATTGGGACTGAGATACGGCCCAGACTCCTACGGGAGGCAGCAGTCGGGAATATTGCGCAATGGAGGAAACTCTGACGCAGTGACGCCGCGTATAGGAAGAAGGTTTTCGGATTGTAAACTATTGTCGTTAGGGAAGATACAAGACAGTACCTAAGGAGGAAGCTCCGGCTAACTACGTGCCAGCAGCCGCGGTAATACGTAGGGAGCAAGCGTTATCCGGATTTATTGGGTGTAAAGGGTGCGTAGACGGGACAACAAGTTAGTTGTGAAATCCCTCGGCTTAACTGAGGAACTGCAACTAAAACTATTGTTCTTGAGTGTTGGAGAGGAAAGTGGAATTCCTAGTGTAGCGGTGAAATGCGTAGATATTAGGAGGAACACCGGTGGCGAAGGCGACTTTCTGGACAGTAACTGACGTTGAGGCACGAAAGTGTGGGGAGCAAACAGGATTAGATACCCTGGTAGTCCACACCGTAAACGATGGATACTAGGTGTAGGGAATATTAAAATTCTCTGTGCCGCCGCAAACGCAATAAGTATCCCACCTGGGGAGTACGGCCGCAAGGTTGAAACTCAAAGGAATTGACGGGGGCCCGCACAAGCAGTGGAGTATGTGGTTTAATTCGACGCAACGCGAAGAACCTTACCAGGGCTTGACATATAAGTGAATAATTAAGAGATTAATTAGCTCTTCGGAGCACTTATACAGGTGGTGCATGGTTGTCGTCAGCTCGTGTCGTGAGATGTTGGGTTAAGTCCCGCAACGAGCGCAACCCCTGTTTCCAGTTACCAGCACATAAAGGTGGGGACTCTGGAGAGACTGCCGGTGATAAATCGGAGGAAGGTGGGGACGACGTCAAATCATCATGCCCTTTATGTCCTGGGCTACACACGTACTACAATGGCTATAACAAAGAGAAGCGAGACCGCGAGGTGGAGCAAAACTCAAAAAAGTAGTCTCAGTTCGGATTGTAGACTGAAATTCGTCTACATGAAGCTGGAATTGCTAGTAATGGCAGGTCAGCATACTGCCGTGAATACGTTCCCGGGCCTTGTACACACCGCCCGTCACACCATGAGAGTTGGGAATACCCGAAGCCTGTGAGCTAACTTTTAGAGGCAGCAGTCGAAGGTAGAATCAATGATTGGGGTGAAGTCGTAACAAGGTAGCCGTATCGGAAGGTGCGGCTGGATCACCTCCTTTCTAAGGAGAAACAGATCTAGATGGATTCATTGTTTATTTTTCAATGTACTTTAAATAGTACATTGAAAGTTTACCATACCCTAATTCAAGTTCTAAGTGATGGTTTTAGGAATACAGATTTATCTAAACGTGGTAAACATATATTGTTATTAATGGGGCTGTAGCTCAGTTGGCTAGAGCGCCTGCCTTGCAAGCAGGAGGTCAGGAGTTCGACTCTCCTCAGCTCCACCAGCTAAACTTATTTAGCAAATAACAAAAAGCACATTGAAAAATATATAGATGAAATAAGGTAAACTAGAAAAACTAGTAGCTTTGTAATCGAAAGATTGT
>CAKOTF010000013.1 GCA_934120045.1 uncultured Clostridia bacterium | reverse complement strand
GTTGGTGTTGGCTCTGGTGGGGTTACTGGATTATCTGGTGTTTCTTCATCATCTCCCCAAAATTCTCTATCATATATTTCTGATACTTTTATTGTATAATTTCCATATTCACTTTTGGTTATTAAATCTGTATCAGTTTTATAATTTGCAGGAACTTCTATAAAATAATTTTCTAATATCTCTCTTAATTCATCTTTTGTTAATAGTGTTCCACCTTTGTTTACTACTTTATCTGATACTTTTATTTTTGCTCTTTCTATTAATTCACTTCTTTTGGATGAATTTTTTGACTCATCTGCTTTTGAAATAATCCCTGAGTCTCCTTTCATTACAGATATTGTTACTCCTGCTAATATTATCATTACTATTATTGTTACTACCAACCCTATTGTTGTTATTCCTTTTTCTCTTTTCATTTTTATTTTATACCTTTCTTTAGTATACTATATAAAAATAATAACATAGTCTCTAAATAAATGCAATGTATTTAGTAGGTACTTTTTTGTGTTCTTTTGAAAAAATAATAAATTCTTCACACTACTTCAAATATTTTACTTTTTTATTTGCTTTCACAAATAGCATATACAGGTACTTTCCCAATTAATTTCTCCCATATTTTATCTCCATCACTATTTATTTTGGTTATAATTTCTTATAATTTTTCTAAGTATTTTTCCTTCATTTTTCTTGATGAATGTACATATCTATTTAAAGTAATATCTACAGTAGCATGTCCTAATATTTCACTCAATGATTTTATATCCATTCCCACCTCTATACAATTTGTTGCAAAAGTGTGTCTTAAAACATGAAAATTATATTCTTTTACTTTACTGCTTTTTAACATATTTTTATAATAATTTTGATAAACTCTTGGCTCTATATAAATTCCATCTGCTCCTGTCAAAAAAAAATCTTTTTCTGAAAACCCCTTTTTTATTTTATTTAATTCTCCATAAATCTTAGAATTTAATGGTATACATCTTATAGAATTTTCTGTTTTAGGCTTATCTATAATTATTTTAGTTTTCTTATTTTCAGTATCATATACTCTTTGCAATGTTTTCTTTACATATATATTTTTTTCTTTTAAATCAATGTTTTCCCATTTTAAAGCACAAATTTCTCCTATTCTTAACCCTGTATTTAAACTTAATAAAATTCCAAGTGATTTCAAAGTATTTTCTTTTAAACAATACTTTTCTAATCTGATTCTTTCTTTTGAGGATAATATTTTTATTTCTTTCTTTTCTAATTTTGGAATATTCATTCTTTTATATTTTAATTTATAATCATTTTCTTCTTCATAATATTTTAAAATTGCTTTTAATACACAAATTATGTCTCTTATTGTTTTTGATGCTAACTTTTTGGTTAATTCTTGTATATATTGATTATAATCTTTTATTTTTTCTACATTTTGCTCTCCAAATTCTTTATTTAAATATTTTTCTATTATGAATTTATAATTGTAATATGTTGAGTTTTTGATTGAATTTTTCTTATATTCTAACCATTCATTTGCTACTTTTCTAAATTTATTTTCTCCTTTTATACTTCTTTTGATTCTTCTTATTATTTGCATTTCTTTTGTTTCTCCTTTTCATTTATATTATAATATTAAAGGAGTTTATAGAAAGCTATTTGAGTATGTTTTTTTTACTTTTTATATATTTAAAGGGAGTATACAACTATACTCCCATTATATTATATCCATTATCTGCATAAACAACTTGACCTGTAACTGCTTCTGACATAGGACTTAATAAAAATGTTGCTACATTTCCAACTTGTACAGTTGTAACATTTCTGTGTAAAGGAGCCTTTTGTTCTACTACATTTAATATTGAACTAAAATCTTTTATTCCTTTTGCAGATAATGTTTTTATTGGTCCTGCTGATACTGCATTAACTCTTATATTTTCTTTTCCTAAATTTTCTGCTAAATATCTAACACTAGATTCTAATGCTGCTTTAGCAATTCCCATTACATTATATCCTTCTAATACTTTTGTTGAACCATGATATGTTAATGTAATTAAACTTGCATTTTCATTTAACATATCTAATTCTTTTGCCATTCTTGCAATTAATACAAATGAATATGCACTAACATCACAAGCATGTGCAAATCCTTCTTTACTTGTATATATAAAATCATTGTGTAAATCTTCTGTATTCGCATGTGCTATTGCATGTACTATTCCATCTATTTTTCCATTTTCTTCTTTTATTTTTGTAAATGTCTCTCTCACTTTTTCATCTTCTGAAGCACCATTTAATACATATGCTTTACTTCCTTTAAATTCTGATACAAGTTCTTCTATTTTTTCTTTATTTTCTTCTCCCATATATGTAAATAATAATTGTGCTCCATTTTCATAAGCTGATTTTGCAATTCCAAATGCTATACTCCATTTGTTTCTTATTCCCATTATTAATATTTTTTTACCTTCTAATAACATTTCTTTTTTTATAGTTTATAAAATTCGTGTATAATTTCTTTCTATTAGACAATTATTTAAACACAAACAAACTATTTTCCTCCTTTTTATAATATTTGAAATTCTCCCATATTTCTAAACTTTTGATATCTTTCTTCTTTTATATCTTCTGGTTTCATTTTAGCATATTTTTTTATTGCTTTCAAAATTTCATTTTTCAAATTTTGGCTAACAACTTCACAAGCTTCACTTTCTTCAATTTCTGGTTCTTTTATTATTTCATCAATTACATTCATTTCTTTTAAATCTTTAGCTGTTAATTTCATTTTTTCTGCCGCTTCTTTTGCTCTTGAAGCATCTTTCCATAATATACTTGCATATCCTTCTGGTGAAAGAATTGAATATATAGCATTTTCAAGCATTAATACATTGTTTCCAAGTCCTAATGCTAAAGCTCCTCCACTTGATCCTTCTCCAATAATAATACTAATTGTTGGAACTGTTAAACTTGCCATTTCTAACATTGAACTTGCAATTGCTTCACCTTGTCCTCTTTCTTCTGCTCCAATTCCTGGATATGCCCCTTTTGTATCTATAAAAGTAATTACAGGTCTATGAAATTTTTCTGCTTGTTTCATAAATCTTATTCCTTTTCTATAGCTTTCTGGATTTGGCATTCCAAAATTTCTTTCAATATTTTCTTTTGTTGTTCTTCCTTTTTGTTCTGCTATAATTGTAAAATTTTGATTACCAATTCTTGCAAGTCCACAAACTATTGCTTTATCATCTTTAAATTGTCTATCTCCATGTAATTCAATAAATTCATCAAATATTTTTTCTATATAATCTAATGATGTTTTTCTTTTAGGATTTCTTGCAATTTCTACTTTTTCATAAGCATCCATTTTATCTTTCCTTCCTTAAAATCTGATTTATTCTCACACAATTCGAATTGTCTGTCATCAATAAAAAATTCTAACTTTTATTATATATATTATTTATTTAATTGTATTAGATTTGATAATGTATTTTTCAAATCTTTTCTTTCAACAATTTTATCTATAAATCCATGTTCTAATAAAAATTCTGCTGTTTGAAATCCTTCTGGTAATTTTTCTCCAATAGTTTGTTCAATAACTCTTTGACCAGCAAATCCTATCATTGCACCTGGTTCTGCTAAAATTATATCTGCTATACTTGCAAAAGATGCTGTTACACCTCCATAAGTTGGATCTGTTAAAACAGATATATATAATAATCCTGCTTCATTTAATTTAGATATAGCTGATGTTGTTTTTGCCATTTGCATTAATGACATTATTCCTTCTTGCATTCTTGCACCACCAGAAACGCAAAATATTATTATTGGAAGTTTTAATTCTATTGCTTTTTCTATTGAATATGTAATCTTTTCACCAACAACTACTCCCATACTTCCCATCAAAAATCCACTATCCATTACACATATTACAACATCTTCACCATTTATTTTTCCTTTTCCTGCACTTACTGCTTCCTGCAATCCTGTTTTTTCTCTTAAAGCTTTTATCTTTTTAGTGTAATCTTCTAAATTTAATGGATTTGTTGTATCTATATTCAAATCAAACTTTTGATATGTTCCTTCATCAATTATGCTTTCAAGCCTTCTATTTATATGCATTCTAAAATATCCACCACAATTAGGACAAATATTCATGTTTTCTCTGATTGTTTCTTTATAAATTATTTCTTTACATTTATCACATTTTACCCATTTTCCAACAGGTATATCAACTTTGTTTTCTTTTCTTTTGGCAGTAGGTTCTCTTTTTTTTATTTTGTCTACTATCATATTTAACCTCTTTCAATAAAATTATTTCTTCAATATTTCTTTTTCAATAAAAGAAGTATCAAAATTTCCCCTAATAAAGTTTGAATTTTTAATTATTTTAAATAAAAAGTCTATATTTGTATCAACACCTTCAATCACAGTTTCTTCCAACGCTCTTTTCATTTTGCTAATTGCTTCATTTCTACTATCTCCATGTGTTATTATTTTGGCTATCATTGAATCATATGTTGGTGGAATTGTATATCCTTCATATATTGCTGTATCTATTCTTACACCATTACCTCCTGGCAAGTTTAATCCTGTAATTGTTCCTGGACATGGCATAAAATTTTTACTAGGATTTTCTGCATTTATTCTACATTCCATACTATATCCTCTAAATTCAACATCTTTTTGTTTTAATTTTAATGTTTCACCTGCTGCTATTTTTATTTGTTCTTTTACTATGTCTATACCTGTTCTTTCTTCTGTTATTGGATGTTCTACTTGAATTCTTGTATTCATTTCCATAAAATAAAAGTTTTTATCACTATCCACTAAAAATTCTATTGTTCCACAACTTGTATATCCTGCAACTTTAGCTGCTTTTACTGCCGCTTCTCCCATTTTATTTCTTAATTTATCATCTATTGCTGTTGATGGTGTTTCTTCTAATACTTTTTGATTTCTTCTTTGAATTGAACAATCTCTTTCACCTAAATGTATTACATTTCCATGTTCGTCTGCTAATATTTGAATTTCTACATGACGAGGATTTTTTATGAATTTTTCCATATATATTTCATCATCATTAAAAGATATTTTTGCTTCTTGTTTTACTATATTATAATTTTTTTCTAGTTCTTCAGAATTATTTGCAATTCGTATTCCTTTTCCACCACCACCAGCTGCTGCTTTTAGCATAACAGGATATCCTATTTTTTCAGCTGTTTTTATTGCATCTGTAAGCCCTGTAACACTTCCTTTTGAACCTGGTATTACTGGGACTCCTGCAGATTCCATTAATTTTTTTGCATTTGATTTATTTCCTAATAATTCTATTACTTGATATTTAGGTCCTATGAATTTTATATTTGATTCTTCACATATTTTTGCAAATTGACTGTTTTCTGATAAAAACCCAAAACCTGGATGTATTCCATCTGCCCCTGTAATATGTGCTGCCTCTATTATGTTTTTGAAATTCAAATAACTTTTATTTGAGCTTGCTGGGCCTATACAAATTGCTTCATCTGCAAGTTTTGTATGCATTGCATCTTTATCTATTTCTGAATATACTGCTACTGTTTTTATATTCATTTCTTTACATGCTCTTATTATTCTGACTGCTATTTCTCCTCTATTTGCAATTAATATCTTGTTCATTTATATTCCCATCCTTTTCTCTATTGTTTCAAGTTCACACATATTAACAATTTTTTATTTGTTATCAACTACTGCAAATGTTAATTCACCTTTTGCTACAATTTTACCATCAACTGTGGCTATTGCTTCTCCAATTCCAATTGGACCTTTTCT
Source organism: uncultured Clostridia bacterium (assembly GCA_934120045.1). Classification (GTDB taxonomy): domain Bacteria; phylum Bacillota; class Clostridia; order TANB77; family CAG-508; genus CAG-269. Next base: position 23,376 of record CAKOTF010000013.1, on the reverse strand, counting down.
TTTTATAATTTTTACTTCTAATTTTAACTTATCTCCTGGAACAACCATTTTTTTGAACTTCATTTTGTCTATTCCACCAAATAAAGCATTTTTTCCTTTATTTTCTTCCAAACTTAATATTGCAATTGCTCCTGCTTGTGCTAGACTTTCTGTTATTAATACACCTGGCATTATTGGATTTCCAGGAAAATGTCCTTTAAAGTACCATTCTTCTTCATTTACATATTTATATGCTACTGCACTTTCTCCTGGTATATATTCTTCTACCTCATCTATCATTAAAAATGGTTCTCTTTGTGGTATTATTTCTTTTATTTGCTCTTTATTTAACATCTTTATTTTCCTTCCTTTTATTTTATCTTAAATAATGGCTTTCCATATTCAACCATCTCTCCATCTTTAACAAGGATTTCTGCAATTTCACCATCAAATTCACATTCTATTTCATTCATCAATTTCATTGCTTCTATAATACATAAAATATCACCTTTTTTTACTTTTTTTCCAATCTCTACATAAGGATTTGAATTAGGATCTGGTTTTAAATAAAATGTTCCAACCATTGGTGATTTCACAATTTTGCAATTATCTTCTTGTGTTTCAGTTTCTACAATTTCATTTACTTCTTTTTGTTCAATATGTTGTATATTTTTTTCTTGTAATTTTTCAACTACTTTTACTTCTTTTTTCATTCCAATTTTAGTTCCATCTGGAAAATCTATTGAAATCTCTGTTAATTTAGAATTCCCCATGTCATCAATTAATTTTTTTATATCTTCATAATTCATTTTTATATTCCTTTCTGTCAGCAATATTACTCATATTTTTTTAAAATAATACTTGCATTATGTCCCCCAAATCCTAAAGAGTTTGACATTGCAATATTTATCTTTTCATTTCTTACTTCATTTGGAACTATATCTAAATCACATTCTTCATCTTTTTCTTTATAATTAATGGTTGGTGGAACTTTTCCTTGTTCAATTGCTTTTGTACAGAAAATTGCTTCTACTCCACCTGCAGCTCCTAATAAATGACCTGTATTTCCTTTTGTTGAACTTATCATTACTTTTGAACTATATTTTCCTAATGCTTTTTTTATTGCCATTGTTTCGCAAGAATCATTTAAATGTGTTGAAGTTCCATGTGCATTTATATAATTTATATCTTCTGGTTTTATTTTTGCATCTTCTATTGCTCTTGTCATAGCCCTTGCTGCACCTTCTCCATCAGGAGCTGGTGATGTTATATGATAAGCATCTGATGTTGCACCATATCCAATTATTTCAGCATATATTTTTGCACCTCTTTTTTGTGCATGTTCTAGTTCCTCTAAAACTAAAACACCTGCACCTTCTCCCATTACAAATCCACTTCTTTCTTTATCAAATGGAATACTTGCTCTTGTTATATCTGTTGCACTTGATAATGCTTTCATATTTTCAAATCCTGCAATTCCAATTTCACATATTGATGCTTCTGAACCACCTGCTATTATTACATCTTCTGAACCATATTTTATTGTTTTATATGCTTCTCCTATTGCATGTGTTGATGATGCACAAGCTGAAAGTATTGAAATTGATTCCCCTTTTGCACCTAATTCAATTGCAACATTTCCTGCTGGCATATTTGCAATTGACATTGGAATAAACATTGGTGCAATTCTATTATGTCCTTTTGTACAATTTATTGTACATTGTTCTTGAATTGTGCTTAGCCCTGCAATTCCTGAACTTACAAATACTCCTACTCTTTCAAAATCTGTATTTTCTTTTGTAATTCCACTATCTTTAAAAGCTTCTCTTGAAGCTATAATTGCAAATTGTGAACTTCTATCTAATCTTTTTGATTGTTTCAAATCAAAATATTCTTGTGATTCATAATTTTTAACTTCTGCATCTACTTTTGTTTTAAACGTAGAATTATCAAATAAAGAAATATTATCAATTCCACATTTTTTATTTAATATACTATTCCATGATTCATTTACATCTTTTCCTATTGGAGTTATTGCTCCAAGTCCTGTAATTACTACTCTTCTTTCCATATCTTTCTCTCCTATTTTTTCACTTATTTTATTTGAATAAGAATTAAATTTTGGCGAATACTGAGACTGTTAAAGCTTGCTTGTTATAGCCTCAGTATGTGTTAACTGAAAATTTTAATTATTATTCAAATCACATAAGCATGCCACCATCAACATTAATAACTTGCCCAGTAATATAAGAACTATCATCAGAAGCTAAAAACTTAACAACATTAGCAACATCTTGAGCAGTTCCCATTCTCTTCAAAGGAATATTTTTGGCAATTTCCTGTTTAACATCATCTTTTAAAACATCAGTCATATTTGTTTCAATAAAACCAGGAGCAACAGCATTTACTAAAATATTTCTTGAAGCAATCTCTTTAGCCAAACTCTTTGTAAATCCGATAATTCCTGCTTTTGATGCAGAATAATTTGTTTGACCTGCATTACCTGAAATTCCAACAACAGATGAAATATTAATTATTCTTCCAGAACGAGCTTTCATCATATATGGCACTACATTTTTTGTAACATTAAATGTTCCAACTAAATTAGTATCTATTACTTGTTCAAAATCTTCTTTCTTCATTCTCATAAGTAACATATCTTTTGTAATTCCTGCATTATTTACTAATACATCTATTTGTCCAAATCTTTCTATTACTTGTTTTACAAAGTTTTCACACTCTTCAAAATTTGCAACATCACCTTTTACTGCTATAACTTGAACTCCAATTTCTTCAATTTCTTTTTTTGTATTTTCTAGTTCTTCATTTTCTTTTCTATAATTTAATGCAATATTATAACCTTGTTTTGCTAATGTTATTGCTATTTGTTTGCCTATTCCTCTTGTTGCACCTGTTATTAATGCACACTTATCCATTTTTTTCCACCTTTCTTATTGAAAAATAATTAATTTTTTTCCAGAACTTGATATAAAACGTTTTTCAATGTTTCCACATCTGTCACATTAAAAATCCTAATCTCTTTATCTGTTTTAATCTTTTTAGCAAATCCAGACAATGTCTTACCTGGACCTATTTCAATGAAAGTATCAACACCAAGTTTAATCATATTTTCTAAACTCTTTGAAAATCTTACTGGACTTATTATATGTTTTGCTAAAATATCTTTCATATCATCGTTTTCTGTATAAACTTCAGCATCTATATTTTTAACAACTTTTGAATCTCCATTATTAAATTTTATTTTATCTAATTCTTTTCTTAATTCATCAGATGCCTTTTGCAATTTTATGGTATGAAAAGGACCTGATGTTTTTAATTCAATAACTCTTCTAGCACCATATTGTTTAGCTATATTTTCTGCTTCTTTTATTCCATCTTTATCACCTGAAATTACAATTTGACCTGGGCAATTAAAATTTACTGGTACTGCAAATCCATTTTGAACTTTTGAACATACTTCTTCAACTTCATTTTCTCCCATTCCAAGTATAGCTGACATTAGCCATTCACCATCTGGAACTAAATTTTGCATATATTCTCCACGTTTTTGAACTAATTTTACTCCATCTTTAAAATTTAATATTCCACTATATATTAGTGCAGAATATTCACCAAGACTTAAACCTGCTGATATTTCTGCTTTAACTCCATTTTTATTAAGTATTTCTAATATTGCTAAACTCATTGTTAAAATACAAAGTTGAGTATTTTTAGTTTGATTTAATTCTTCTTCAGGACCTTCAAATGATATTTTTTTTACATTTACTCCTGTCAAATTTTCTACTCTTTCATATATATTTCTAACTTCCTCATATTTCTCATATAAATCTTTTCCCATTCCAACATATTGTGAACCTTGACCTGGGAACAAAAATCCTATTTTCATATTATTCTTCTATCCTTTTCATTAATCTTTTTTCAAATATTTTGCAAAATTCATTTACAATAAATAAATTATCAACATCTATGTTAAATTCTTTTTTAATTGATGTTGCAATATTTCTTATATCATCACTAAAATTCTTACTATTAGTATTTATGCCTATTCCTACAACTATATATTTTGTTTTTTGTCCAACAATTTTAGATTCTGTTAATATTCCCCCAACTTTTTTTCCATTATAATAAAGATCATTTGGTTCTTTTATTTTAAGAATTATTCCATATTTTTCTTCAAAAATTTGTATTAATATTTGTGCAATTTCTATTGTTATCCCTTCAAGTTTTTGTGGTTCACATTCTGTTTCAATATAAAATGAAAATGCAATATTATTTTCATTACCTGTATGCCAAACTCTACCATGTGTTCCTTTTCCATTTGTTTGTCTATTTGCCATTATAATTGTTCCATTTTGTATTTTACATTTTTCTATTCTTTTATGTATTTCTGTTTGTGTAGAGTCAATTTCTTCATAATGTTCAAATACATTACCTAAAATTTGTGTTGTCATTATAACTCCTTCATTATTTGTTCTAAATTTTTTTCTCTTTTAATTTTATTTGTCGTAGTTTTTATTAATGGTTTGTCTGAAATAATAATTCCTCTAATTGCTTTATAATGTGGCATTGTTTTATTTATTGATTTTATTTTTTCATTAAAATATTCTTTTATTTCAGTTTCTGTTTTTCCTTCAAAACTTTCTTTGTTATAAACAATTTTCACAAAAATCTTTATATCATTTGGATCTTTTGAAATTGGCTTTCCAAAAATAAATGATTCTTCTACACCATCTTCTTTATTAATTAATGTTTCCATTTCTTCTGGGAAAATATTTTTGCCATTTTTTAATACAATTACACTTTTCTTTCTTCCACAAATAAATATATAACCAGCTTCATCAATTCTTGCTAAATCACCAGTTTGAAACCATCCATCTTTTAATACTTTTTCTGTTGCTTCTTTATTTTCATAATATTCAAGCATTACATTAGGTCCTTTTACTGCTAATTCTCCAATTCCATCTTTATTTATATCTAATAATTTTACTTCATCACTTGGAACACATTTTCCAATAGAGCCTGTTTTATGATATTTTTTATTTCCTATTGCAACAACTGGTGATGTCTCTGTTAATCCATATCCTTGAACCATATTAAATCCAAGCCTTCTAAATTTTTCTTCAATACTTGGTTCTAAACTTGCAGCACCACTTATAAATAATTTTATATTTCCACCAAGTAAATCATGTAATTCTTTAAATACTTCTTTTTTCTTTTCCATACTTGAATCTTTATATTTTTCTTCATCTTTAAGTATTTGTTCAACTTTTCCTTGTTTTTCCAAGTGCTTTTTTATTATTTTGAATAATCTTTCATATATTGCTGGAACAGATGCCATTACAGAAACCTTATATTCAGCTAAGTTTTCTGGAATATGTCTAATTCCATCACAAAATACTGTTTCAGCTCCAACATATAGTGAAAATAAAAATCCAACTGTACATTCAAATACATGATGTAATGGTAAAAATGATAAAAACACATCTGATGAATTTACATCTAATATTGATGATATATCCATTAAATTTGAACATATATTTTTATGTGAAAGTGCTACTGCTTTTGATATTGATGTTGTTCCAGATGTAAATAACATTATACTCATTTTTTCATTATCAATTTTTGCATTTGTAAAACTTGTATTTCCAGATTTTACTAGCTGTATTCCTTCTGATATAAGTCTCTTTTGTGATATGATTCCATCATTATCTTTTTCTAAATCCATTGAAATGATATATTTTAATTTTGTCTTTTTTAATATTTCGACATATTTTTGTGAACATATTATTGCTTCTGCTTTTGATCTTTCAATTAAACTTTCTAATTCATTTTCTGGTAATGATTTGTCTAATGGTACTACTGTTCCTGTCCCACAAACTATTGATAAATATGCTATTTCCCATTCATATCTATTTTCACCTATTACAGCTATTCTTTTATCTTTTAATCCCATATCTATCAATTTTGTTCCAAGTCCATCAACCATTTTTCTTACTTCATTATGTGTGATTTCTTTATATCCATTTTCTTGTCTTATTTTATATGCTATTTTTTCACCATATTTTTCTCCTGATTTTTTTAGCATATCTTTTAAATCTGTTATTTCTATATATTTATATAATCTTTCCATTCTTTTTCCTTATTTTCTTAATTTTGGTTTCGTTTGTAAACCTTATATATTTATACCATTTTTTTGATGTTTTTTGATTATACTGGGAGGTCAGTACAATTTAGTATTTTAAGACATTTTTCTTACCATTGACATTTTTTATAATTATAGCAATTGCTAAAAGTCGCGCATAAATGTACAAAAAAACACTTCAAACGAAGTGTTTTTTACTATTACTTAACTAAATATATATTACAAGCATTTAATCCTTTAATCCATTTCCATTCATTTAATCCTGTTGCATTTTTTATTTTTTCCATCATTTCATCATTATTTTGTCCACCATTTATAAATACTAAAATTCCATTTGATAAATCTTTACCATTCAAAATTTTATTTATATTTTCATCTGTACATTCTACATCTTTAGCTATATATGAATTATCTAACTTTGAAAATAACAATATATCATCTAAAAATCTATTTTCATTAGAATTAAACATATAAATTGTTGGAACATTCAATTCATTTTGAACCTCTTCTACAATATCTCTTTTATCTAAAAATTCTTCTTCTGGCTCCATCTTAAATACTATAGGTGTTATCAATATAATTGCTAAACATACTGTTAAAACTCTAAATACATCTTTTTCATTAAAAATATTTTCCAAAACATTCTCTAATAAATATATAATTAATATAAATACTAATCCACATACTGGCATTATATATCTTAATTCAATCCAAGGGGCTGATAATGAAACTAATAAAGTATAAAATGCTGTTGGAATTGCTATATATTTTATATACTGATTTTTGTTCTCAAATATTTTCTTTTTATTTACCTTTTTATAAATTCCTAATCCAACTATCAATGCTAGTAAAATAAATAACAAGCCATTAAATGCGTGTCTATTAAATTTCTTTATATACATCTTTATGCTTTTTAAAAACTCTGAAATTTGCGTTAATTTGCTTAATGCTCCTTGTCCTCTATACCCAAAAAATAAATGTTTTATTGAATATGGGAAAATTATTAAAGATGTTACACCTGCTATACACATTGTTACTATATATGCAATTAATTCTTTATATCTTTTTTCTTTTATATATTTTATTGCAAACATTATAAACATCATTGCTAAATAAAATAAATAATAATAATGTGTTAATGAACCTGCAAGTGCTGAAATTCCTATAAACGTTAATAATTTATAATCTATTTCTTTCTTATCTAATAATTTTAAGTGTAAATATGTTGTAATCAATACATTTAGTGTTGATAATGCATACATTCTTATGTATATTACATTTGTTATTGATGCTAATACAAGTGATGATACCATAGCTATAATTGCAGATTTTTCTTTATATTTGTATTTGTCTTTTAATATTTGGGTTAGTATCAAATACATAAATATTGTTACAAATGCATATATTATCATATTTATTATTATTCCTGGCCATTTTGAATAACTATTTTTATGGAATCCCATTGCAAATCTTAATATTAAATAATATAAAGGTGGATGAACATCATTTTTTTGATTTTCATATACTTGTTTATATTGACCAATTTCATCATCATTTACACATAGATAATCTTCATAATATTTTCCATCATGCCATATATTATAAAAGTTTTCATTATCTTGTATTTCAACTTTATCATAACTTGCAAGGCCTAATGAATATGCTTCGTCCATATGAATATATGATTTATTTGCTCCTACTATTATAAATATTATCGTCTGTATTATTAATATTATTGATATAGCTATTTTTTCATATTTCTTTTTCTCCATCTTTTATTTTCCTCCTTTTGTAAATCATTCTAATTTTAACATATGAAAATAAAAATCTCAACAAATATTTATTAATATTTTTTCAAATTCAGACTTGTTAAAATTAACTAACCAATAGCACAAAGTGGCACTTATCCTTTACAGGAAAGTGCCACTTTCTACTTATTTTATACTTTTGTTGTATCTTTATTTTCTTTTTCAGCCATCTTTTTTTCTTTTTGTTTAATTTTTAAATTATCTTTAGCTACTGTCATAAGAAGTTTAATTCTATTTGTTTGATTTGCCTCACTCGCACCTGGATCATAATCAACAGGTACAATATTTGCATCTGGAAACATATCTCTAATAGTTTTTATTACGCCTTTACCAACAACATGATTTGGTAAACATGCAAATGGTTGAACACAAACTATATTTTGAATACCATTTTCCATATATTCAAGCATTTCTGCTGTTAAAAACCAACCTTCACCAGTTTGATTTCCTGTTGATAATACTGACTTTACATTATCTGCTAAATGCCAAATATCACAAGTTGGTAAATATCCTTTTTTAGATCTTTCTAATGCTTTCTTTGCATCTTTCTCAAATGAATTTATCAATTTTATTGCAACATCAAATAACATTGATTTCAATCCATTATTTTTTAATAATTGATGTGATATTACTCCATTTGCTGCCACATATTTAACAAATCCCATAAAGTCTGGTAAAACAACTTCTGCACCTTCTTTTTCCAATAAATTTGCTACATAATTATTTCCAAATGGATGATATTTAATTAAGATTTCTCCTACTATTCCTACTTTTGGCTTTTCTTTTCCTTGCTTCCATTCAATTTTTTCAAAATCATCCACCATTTGATATATACTCTTTGAAAATTCTTTTGAACTACTATTTATTGCGAGTTTTTTTGCTTTTTCCATCCATTCTGCAAATACTTTATCTGTCTCACCTTTATTTTTTTCATAAGCTCTATTTTTATATAACATTTTTTGTAATAAATCTGCATAAACCATTGATTTTAATAGTTTTTCAACTAATGGTAATGTTAGCTTAAATCCAGGATTTTTCTCCATTCCAACAACATTAAATGAAATTACTGGAACTTGTCCAAAACCTGCGTCTTTTAGAGCTTTACGAATAAATCCTATATAATTTGTTGCTCTACATCCTCCACCTGTTTGTGACATTATTAATGCTGTTTTATTTACATCATATTCTCCAGATTCTAATGCTTCTATCATTTGACCTGTTGTAATAATTGATGGATAACATGCATCATTATTTACATATTTTAAACCTGTTTCAATTGTATTTTGAGTACATTCTCTTAAAAGTTTTGCTTTATATCCTTCACTTTGTAAAACTGGTTCAATAAAATCGAAATGAATTGGTGCCATTTGTGGAATTAAAATCACATATTCTTTTTTCATTTCTTCTGTAAATGGATTTTTCTTTAAGAAATATTCACCTGTTTCTTTTTCATCTTTTTTATTATTTAATCTTTTATTAATGCTTGCAAGTAATGAACGTAAACGAATTCTTACAGCTCCTAGATTATTTACTTCATCAATTTTTATTAATGTATACATTTTTCCAAAACTTGTTAGAATTTCTTCAACTTCATCTGTTGTAACAGCATCGACTCCACAACCAAACGAATTTATTTGAACAAGCTCTAAATTATCATGTCTACCTACAAAATCTGCTGCTGCATATAATCTTGAATGGAACATCCATTGGTCAACAACACGAAGTGGTCTTTCTGGTAATGCTTTATCTGCCACACTATCTTCTGTTAATACACACATTCCTAAACTTGTTATTAATGTATCTATTCCATGATTTATTTCTGGATCTACATGATATGGTCTTCCTGCTAATACAATTCCTTTTAAATTATTTTTTTCAATATATTCAATTGTTTCTTTTCCTTTATCATGTATATCTTGTCTACATTTTTGATATTCTTGTTGAGCTTTTTCTATTGCATTTTTTAATTCTTTTTTGTTAAAATTATATTCTTTAAATTCAGGTAATTCCATCATTCTTTTTAATAATGCTTTTGATTCAAATGGTAAAAATGGGTTTATGAATTTGATATCTTCACTTTTTAATTCTTCAATATTATTTTTTAATACTTCTGAATAAGATATTACAATTGGACAATTATATCTATTATTGGCATCTTCATACTCTTTTCTTGAATATGGTATACATGGATAAAATATTGTTTTAATTCCCTTTTGTATTAGACTTATAACATGTCCATGTGATAATTTGGCTGGATAACATACAGATTCAGATGGCATTGATTCAATACCTTTTTCATATATCTTTCTTGTACTTTTTTCTGATATTATTACTCTAAATCCTAAATTTGTGAATAATGTAAACCAGAATGGATAATCTTCATACATATTTAAAACTCTTGGAATTCCTATTGTTCCTCTTGGTGCATCTTTTTCTTCTAATGGTGTATATCCAAATATTCTATCATATTTATATTTTACTAAGTTTGGTAAATCTTTGTGTGAATTTATTATTCCTTCACCTTTTTCACATCTGTTTCCAGATATATGTCTTTTTCCATTACTAAATCTATTTATTGTTAATTGACAATGATTTTCACATCCATTACATCTTGTATGTGTTACTTTTATATCTAATTTATCAATTTCTTCAATTGTTGCAAGTGTTGAATGATATTCCATATCCATATTTGCTTCATATTGTTCACATGCAAGTAATGCCATACCATAAGCTCCCATAAGTCCTGCTATATCTGGTCTTGTTACATTTCTTCCAACAATTAATTCAAATGCTCTTAATACTGCTTCATTATAGAATGTTCCACCTTGTACAACAATATGACTTCCTAATTTTTTTACATCTCTTATTTTCATTACTTTTTGTATTGCATTTTTTATTACTGAATATGATAAACCTGCAGATATGTCTCCAACTGAATATCCTTCTTTTTGTGCTTGTTTTATTTTTGAATTCATAAATACTGTACATCTAGAACCTAAATCTACTGGATTTTGTGCTTCTAATGCTTCTTTTACAAATTCTTCTATATTTAGGTTCAAACTTTTAGCAAATGTTTCAATAAATGAACCACATCCTGATGAACAAGCTTCATTTAACATTATATTGTCTATTGTGTTATTTTTTAGTTTAATATATTTCATGTCTTGTCCACCAATATCAACAATGCTTGTTACTTTAGGTTCGAATTTTTTTGCAGCTGTATAATGTGCTATTGTTTCAATTTCATTTAAATCTACATTTAATGCTGTTTGTATTAATTTTTCTCCATATCCAGTTACACCACTATAACGAATAATTGATTCTTTTGGCATAACAGAATATAGTTTTTTTAGCATTTCTATTATACTATCAAGTGGTTTTCCACCATTTCCTTGATATGCTGAATATAGTAATGTTCCATCTCTATCTATAACTACTAATTTTGATGTTGTTGAACCTGCATCTATTCCAACAAAACAGTCTCCTTTATGTTCTGAAAGTGGTTTTTTAGCTACTTTGTCTTTTTCATGTCTAGCTTTAAATTCATCATATTCTACATTTGTTGAAAATAATGGTTTTAATGGTACTGTTGTTGTATCATGTGAATGTTTTAATACTTGTATTTTGCTTTTTAATTTTTCCACACTTATTGGAGTTTCATCTTTAGCCTCTAAACATGCTCCTTTTGCAACTAATAAATGTGCTTCTTCTGGCACTATTGTTTGCTCTGGTGTTAAATGTAATGTTTCAACAAATCTTTTTCTTAATTCTGGCAAATATGTTAGTGGACCACCTAAAAATGCTACATTTCCTCTAATTGGTCTTCCACAAGCTAATCCTGATATTGTTTGATTTACAACTGCTTGTAAAATAGATACTGCAATATCTTCTTTAGCTGCACCTTCATTTAGTAATGGTTGCACATCTGTCTTGGCAAATACACCACATCTTGATGCAATTGGATATATTGTTTGATATCCTTTTGCAAGTTCATTTAATCCTGCTGTATCTGTATTTAATAATGATGCCATTTGGTCCAAAAATGCTCCTGTTCCACCTGCACATGTTCCATTCATACGTTGTTCTACAGATCTTCCAAAATAAATGATTTTTGCATCTTCTCCTCCAAGTTCAATTACTACATTTGTTTGTGGAATATATCTCTCTACAGCTCTTTTACATGCAACAACTTCTTGAATAAATGGTACATCTAAAAATTTAGCTGTACTCATTGCCCCTGAACCTGTTAATGCTATTGTGAATTCTTTATCTTTATATTTTTCTACTAATTCTTCTAATACTTTACATACTGTATTTTTTGTATCTGAATAATGTCTTTCATATGATGTATATATTTCTTTTAAATTTTCATCCATAACTACTATTTTTACTGTTGTTGAACCTACATCCATTCCTATATGTACTATTTTATTCATATTTCTTCCCTCTACACTTTTATTCAATTCTTTTGCTAATATATCATATTGCTTCACTTTTTTCAAGTTAAATTTTTTTACTGACTTTCCATTTTAATGTATTTTATTATATATTATATTTATGAATTATGTGTGAATTAAAAACAGCTCCCCAACATTAGGGGAGCCGCCGTGTGCTATTCTTGTTTACATTTGAACTCAGGCTTATTCTTCATTCATCACAGAAATCAGTTTCAAACATTTCATCTTCACCAATTTCAGGAACATTAAAGGACTCACCATTGATCGTAATATACGAAATATTACGGCCATTCATTCCAGACCTAGTCAAGCATGTAACATTATCAGCAATAACTTTCAAATGCTTTGTCTTGAGATTTACAAGCACCAGTTTGTGGTTAGGAGTCACAAAATATACTGCATCGCCCTTCACATCATAGTACTTCGAATCATCAAAATCCGTGTCGACATAATGTCTAAAATGAATATGCTCTGCATCCTCATCGCAACAACCATCATGTTTTTTGCCACATTTAGGGCAAACTTCAAGAAGGTCATCAGGATCTACTGTTCCTTCCTCAAAAACAGTTTCTTCAGTAGCCTGCTTACTCATCTCGCGCTTCTGCCACTCTCGAACATTAACAATGATGTTTTCGCTAGTGGCAAGTGCTGGAATCGTCACAGTCATCAATACCAGAAAACTAATCACCATGCTGAAAAAAAACTTCTTCATGTCAAAACCCTCCTTGTTTTCTTATAGCACACTAAAATAGGAACTATTTATATTATAACATTTATTCTATTAAAAGTCAAAAAACTTAATATTCAAATATATCATAATCTTGTTCATACATACTTCTATTAAATGGTGGTCTGCCAGGTCCTGGTCCAATTGGAGGACGAGGTGGTCTTGGTGGTCTTGGTGGAGGTGGTGGTGGAACTGGAGGTCTTGGTGGTGCAGGTGGTCTTGGTCTAAATCCAGAATTATTTATTAATTCTCTTATTAGTAATATTTTTATTAAATCTTGTAATCCTTGATTTCTTATTTGTCTATCTTCTTTTGAACTACTTTCTTGTCTACTCAGATTTGATTTGTTTTCTATAGACTTTGAGCCTGTTTTCACATCAATACTTCTATTTTTTATTTCACTTGCTCTATTTTCATTTAAACCATCATCTTCTATTGCATTATATATTTCATTTGTAAGTTCATTTACTAAATCACTGCTTAATGCTCTATTATTCTGTGAACATGCTTTTTTTACCATTGGATATACTAAATTATATATATCTGGATAACAACTTTCTAATCTTGATACTTCTAAATTGCTCTCTACTTGTTGAGGCATATTGAAATTAGAATAATTCATGTAATCATTATATTCTGCATCATATGTATCTCTATATCTTATCGGCTCATATCCTAAAACATTTCTCATATATTCTTCATATACTGAACTCATATTATATCACATTCCTTTCTTAAGTTATGATATATAATATGATTTGTTTATTTATATGTTACAAAAAGAGGATACTATTTTGATAATAATATCCTCTTTTAAAAATTAATCTTTTAACAATTCATCCATAGAAACATTAAAAAATTGTGAAAATGCATAAAAATTACATAAACTTATTCCTCTCTGTCCACTTTCAAATTTACTATAAGATGCTCTATCCATACCTATTTCTTTTGCCAATTCCCTTTTTGAAACTCCTGCTTCTTCTCTAACCCGCTTCATATTCTTTCTCATTGTTTCATACAGAGCTTCTAAGTCTTTCATTTTGTTTTCCTCCAATTTTATTATTATGAATTGTATTATAAGAATTAAACATTTATTTAATTCTTATCAGTCATTTACATAAAATATAATATCATATATTTAAGGTTTTGTCAAAAAATTATTTTTCCTTTGTTGGAACCTTTATTACAACTTCAGTACCTTTTCCAACTTCACTTTTTATATCAATACTGCCACCATTTCTATCTAATAAATCTTTAGCTATTGAAAGACCTAATCCTGTTCCACCCATTTCTCTGCTACGAGCTTTATCAACACGATAAAATCTTTCAAAAATCCTGCTTAGATCTTCTTCTGGAATTCCAATTCCATTATCAAAAATTTTTATATATGCATCATTGTAAACAAATCCAACATATATTTTGATTTCCCCACCTTCTTTAGTATATTTAATACTATTTGTCATTATATTTAAAACAACTCTTTCAATATCATCTTTATCTGCATAAACAAGTGGTACATCTGCTGTTACAAAACAATTTACATTATGATTTTTTCTTTTTATTTCTATTGCAAGCTTGTCCTGACATTTCTTAACAAGTTCACCTAAATCAAATTGTTCTTTTTTTACAACATTTCTATTATTATCATTTTTTGATAATGTTAGCAAATCTGTTACTAATTTTGCCATTCTTCTAGCTTCTGATGCTATAACATTTAAGAATTTACTTTGTGTTTCTTTATCATATTCTTCTTCTAATAATGTGTCTGCATATCCCATAATTGATGTTATTGGTGTTTTTAACTCATGTGATACATCTGCAATAAATTCTTTTCTCATATTATCTAGTTTTACATGTTCTGTTATATCTTGCAATACTGCTATAACTCCAACAGTTTTATCATTATCTTTTTTAAATGGTGCAAAATATACATTTAAAAATCTATCATCAATATTTATTCTTTCTTCAGTATTTGTCCAGTTTTCAAGATATATTATTTTTTCTAGATTTATATGTAATCTTCCAAAAATATCTTCAAATGTTGTATCTTGTGGAGATATATTCATCATTTGCTTTGCTGCTGGATTTATTAAAATAACAACACCATTTCTGTCAAAAGCAATAATCCCATCTGTCATGTGTAAAAATACACTATTATTTATATCTAAATCATCATTTGTAACTCCTGAACCTTTTATTAGTCTTGTCTTTGGAAATAACATTTTTCTTTTTAAATACTTTTTCATTAAAATTTCACTTATAATTAGTATTATTATGTCTATAATAATCATTAATATTATAAATTTATAGTTTTCCAATTTTATTTTCCACCTTTTACTATTTTTTTAATCTCTGCATATATTTTTTCTTGTACATTTTTTACTGATTTAGTAGATGCTTTTTCTCCCATTTCTTTCATTTTTACTTTGTTTGATGCTATTTCTATTATTTCTTTATTTAATATATCTTTTTCTAATTCATTATTTAATATAATTTGTGCTGCACCTATTTTTTGTAATACTTCTGCATTTCTTAGTTGATGATCTTGGCTTACATTTGGAAGTGGTATTAATATTGATGGCTTTCCTAAATTTGATATTTCTGTTATTGTCATTGCACCACTTCTTGCTACTATTATATCTGATATATTCATTATTTCTTCCATATTATAAATATATGGAAGTATTTTTGCATTTTGTACTTTTTCTATGTCTATTGAAGATTTTTTTAATTCTTCTTTTACAATATCAAATTGTTTTGGCCCTGTTGCCCAAACTATTTGATATTTTTGATTTAATTTTTCTTTTAAAATTCCAACAACTGCTTCATTTATTTTTTGTGCTCCTTGACTTCCTCCAAATATTAAAACAATTGGTAATTTTTCAGACAATCCTAATTCATTTAATATTTTGCTTTTTTGCTCACTTGAAAATTCTCTTTTTTGAATTTTTACTGGTGTTCCTGTAAAAACAATTTTTTTAGCACTATGTATTCTTTCTCTTGCTTCTTCAAATGATATTAATACTACATCTGCTTTTTTGGCAAGAAATTTTACTGCTTTTCCTGGAAAAGCATTACTTTCATGTAATGCTACTGGTATATTTTCTTTTTTGGCAGCCCATACCACTGGTCCACAAATATATCCTCCTGCTCCTATTACTACATCTGGTTTAAATTCTTTTATAATTTTTCTTGCTTTTGATGTTGCTTTTAATGTCTCACACATTTTTTTCATATTATCTATTGAAATTTTTTTACTTAATCCATATGCTTCAATTGTTTTTAATTCATATCCAGCTCGTGGAACTAAATCATTTTCTAGTCCTCTTGTTGTTCCAATAAAAATTATCTCTGAATCTTTTTCTTCTTCTTTTATTTTATTTGCTATTGCTAAACCTGGATTTATATGTCCTCCTGTTCCAGCTGCTGCAACAATAACTCTCATTTTTAATCTTTTTCCTTTCTTCTGGCTCAAAAATCTGGTTGAAAAAAATTAAATTTTGCCATAATTATTTTTCAACCTTCTTTCTATTGCTTTGAACTAGCTCTAGAAATGCTCAGTAAAACTCCCATTTCACAAAGCAATAAGAATAAAGCTGTTCCTCCATAACTGAAAAATGGTAATTGCATTCCTGTTACTGGCATTGACGATGTAACTACTGCTATATTTATTATTACTTGCACTCCCACTAATGCTGTGATTCCTATTGCTACCAAACTTCCAAACATATCTGGTGCTTTCATTGCAATTAATACACCTCTCCAAATAAATATTGCAAATAATAAAAATACAACTAAACATCCTACAAATCCAAGTTCTTCTGCTAATACTGCAAAAATAAAGTCATTATGTGGTTCTGATAAATATAAGTATTTTTGCTTGCTTTCTCCTAATCCTGCTCCAAATAGACCTCCTGAACCTATTGCATATAAACTTTGAATTATTTGCCAACCACTATCTGTTGCATCTTTCCATGGATCTGTAAATGTTATAAATCTTGTTACTATGTATTGAAATTTATTTCTAAACCATTCGCTTGCCAAATATAAAACTGTGGCAATTCCACCACCTGCACATATTCCAACAAATCCTGTTGCTAAAAATTGCCAAAATTTACATCCTGCCATTATCATCATAATACAACATGTAATTATTATTACCATAGATGTACTAACATGTGGTTCTAATAATAACAACAATATTACTGGAGCTAAAAGTGCTACATGAAATACAAGTCCTTTAAAATATTTTCCTAATGTCTCTCTATTTCTTACTAAAATTCCAGCGTAAAATATTATCATTAAAAATTTTACTATTTCAGATGGTTGGAATGAAAGACTTTTGGTTATTTCTATCCATCTTTTGGCTCCGTGACTTTCACTACCAAATGCTAATACTGCTATCAACAAAATAATTGACACTCCATATGCAAGCCAATAAAATCTTTGATATATTCTATAATCTATTTTTGAAATAAACCACATGGCTATAACTCCAGCAACTGCAAATATTAATTGTTTTTCAAAAAACTTATAACTATTTCCATACTTTTGTAATGATGATGGTGCACTTGCTGAAAGTACCATTATTAAACCTATAGAAAGCAATAGCAAAATTGTTATCAATAATGTAAAATCTATTTGATTATTTAAAAAACTTGAAAAGCCTTTTACTTCTTTTTTGTTTTTTTCTTTTCTTGCCATTATAGCATTTTTCCTTTCTTATGTTTAATATATTTTATATAATCTTTAGTCCTATTACACAAGATATTAATGTTATTACACTAAATAACATTACAACTTGATTTTCTCTCCAACCTGATAGTTCAAAATGGTGATGAAGTGGTGCCATTTTGAATACTCTTTTTCCAGTTTTCTTAAATACTGCAACTTGAATTATTACTGATAATGTTTCAAGTACTGGTATAATAGCAATAATTAATAATAATAGAGGCATTTTTAAGTATAATGCTATTCCAGATACAACTCCCCCTAGAAATAGTGAACCTGTGTCTCCCATAAATGCTTTCGCTGGATATATATTAAACATTAAAAATCCTAATGTTGCTCCTATTACAATTGCTCCAAATACTATTATTTCTTTTGTTCCAAACATTGTTGCTATAATTGTTAAACATGTAATTATTATTGTGCTAACACTTGATGATAACCCATCTATTCCATCTGTTAAGTTTATTGCATTTGTTGTTGCAAGTATTACTAAAATTGCAAATGGTATATATAACCATATTGGAATTGTTACATATTTATTAGCAAATGGTATATATGTTTCTGTTCCTATCTTTAATCCCCATACTAAATATGATACAAATGCAATTGATATTATTAATAATCCTAACATTTTTAATTTTGGTTTTAAACCTTCTGTATTTTTTAATACTAATTTTTTATAATCATCTATAAATCCTATTATTCCAAATCCTGTTGTTAAACAAAGTATTGGAATTAAATTTTGTGCAAGTGATGCATCTTTTCCTTTATAATATACATATGCACAACATGTTGCAATTATTATTCCTAACATGATAATAATTCCACCCATTGTTGGTGTTCCTTGTTTTTTTAAATGTGATTGTGGTCCATCTGTTCTTTCTATTTGACCTACTTTTAGTTTTCTTAATATTGGTACTATTATTAATCCAAGCAGTACTGTTACTGCAAATGTTCCTAATAGCATTTTTGTTTGAAAATCCACTTTTATCAACCTTTCTTCTGTTTTATTTATCCTATAATTTCTTTTACTATTATTCTTTCGTCAAATGGATATTTGGTTCCATTTATTTCTTGATATGGTTCATGACCTTTCCCTGCAAGTACTATTATATCTAGTTTGTTTGCCATTTCTATTGCTTCTTTTATTGCTTCTTTTCTGTCTACTACTACTTTGTATTTTCCGTTTGTTTTTTTCATTCCTTCTTCAATTTCTTTTACTATTTCTTCAGGTTCTTCTGTACGAGGATTATCTGTTGTTATAAATGTAAAATCTGCTATTTTTCCTGATATTTCTCCCATTAATGGTCTTTTTCCTTTATCTCTGTCTCCTCCACATCCAAATACTGATATTACTCTTCCTCTTGTATAGCTTTTTACTGCTGATAATATGTTTTGTAAGCTTTCTGGTGAATGTGCATAATCTATCATTATTGGTATTTCTTTTTTGTTTGGTACCATTTCAGATCTTCCTGGCACTTTTATTTCTGCTAATGCTTCTATTACTTTGTCTGATGCTATTCCTAATTTTTTTGCTACACATATTGCTGCAAGTGCATTATATACACTGAACCTTCCTGGAATATCTACTTTTACTCTTTCATTTCTGTCAGATACTTTTACTCTGAAATCCACATAAGAGTTTGTTATTGTTATGTCTTTTGCTAATACTTCACAATAATTGTCTATTCCATATGTCATTATTTTATTTTCTGGTAATAATCTTGGTATTTTTGATACTTGTAAATCATCAACATTTATTATTCCATTGTCACACATTTTAAATAGTTTTAATTTTGATTCAAAATAGTCTTTCATATCTGGATGTTCTTTTTCACTGATATGATCTTCTGAGAAATTTGTAAATACTACTATATCAAAATTACATCCATCTACTCTATGTAATTTTAAGCTTTGTGATGATACTTCCATTACTACATATTCAACACCTGCTTCTACCATTTGTGCAAATGTTTTTTGTAATTCTATACTTTCTGGTGTTGTTCTTGCACTTTCTGATATCATTTTTCCGTTTATATATGTTGCTATTGTTCCTATTAATCCAACTTTATGTCCTGCTTTTTCTAATATTTCTTTAATCATATATGTTGTTGTTGTTTTTCCTTTTGTTCCTGTTACTCCTATTAATTTGAATTTTCTTGATGGATTTCCGTAAAAATTACAGCTACATATTGCTAATGCTTCTCTTGTGTCTTTTGCCATAATTATTGTTACATCTGCTGGTAATTTGATTTTTTTCAAGTCACAGCCTTCTTGAACCATTACTACTTTTGCTCCTGCTTCTATTGCATTATTTATATAGTCATGACCGTCTACACTATAGCCTTTTATTGCTATAAACATATATCCTTCTTTTATGTTTTTTGAGTTACTTTCTAGTCCTGTTATGTCTAAGTCAAGGTTTCCTTTTGCTTTTAGTCCTTCTAATCCTACTAATATTTTTTTTAATTCCATATTTGTCTCCTTTTGCCTACTCTAGCTTTTTGATAGGCTCTAATATAAGGGATTTTGTCAATTGCCATTCCTCCCATTATCGCATACATTATATAACTATTTTTCTATTTTGTATAGTACATTCTAAAAAATCACTTAATAAATTTTATTAAGTGATTTTTTGTTTTATTCATTTGATTAAAGTGTTTTTATAAATTGATTTTGCATTATTTTTGATAGTTTTCTCTATATAGTTTACTTTTATAAGTGATTATTCCATTTTTGGCAAGGCTTCCAACAATAAAACTCATTGGTATTTTTTCTTGAATTGATATTTCCTTTAATGTTTTTTCGTTTATTTCTCCATCAACAATCTTTTTCCAAATGTTTTCTGGAATCATTACTTCTAATGCAAATTTATCTGCTTTTTCTTCTTTTAAATCATTTCCATCTATAATTACTTTATTTTTTCCTTCATTATAATCTGATTTACAATGTCCTAGTTCATGAAATAATTCGAAGAAAAATGAGTCTTTTCCAGCATAGTTATCTGTTACATAAATTGCTGGTTGTTTTCCTTTAACTCTAAAACATCCTCTTATTTTTGTTCCTGTTAAGGCTTTTTCACATGCAAAATAAATTCCATATTTATTTAATTGTTCTCTTACTTTGTCTATATCTATTGAGTTATTGTAGGCTAATTCTTGCAAATCTTTTATTAATAACATTAAATTATAACTATTATATTCATTTACATTTTGTTGTTTTATTGTTTCATCACAATGTGCTATCCACAATGCTATTTTGTTAAAGTCATTACCTGTTTTTTTGAATAGTATTTGTTTTTCTAATTTTGGAATTATGTCAAAGTCTTTTATTTTTAAGAAGTCTAATAAATCTATACATACTTGTAAGATGTCTGTTTCATCTTTGAATTTTATCCAATTTCTCTTTTTTATTTCATTAATATGATATTTTATTGTTATTTCTTTTTTTAAGTTGTCTATGTTTCCATATTGTTTTAAAATGTTTTCTTTTAATATTCTTGAGTTTTCTACATTTATAATAAATTCTGATTTGATTCCTGTTAGTCTTTCTATATTTCCTGCCATTTCTAATGTTATTCTTGTTTTTCCATTTATTATTTCATTCATATGCTTTTGTGTTATTCCTATTCTTGTCGCAAATTCTGTTTGCGATATGTTGTTGTATTCTAAATAGTCTTTTAGGTATTTTCCAAAATAAATCATATCAATCATCTCCTATCCTTCTCCATAGTGTTGGTCATCTATTTCTCTTAATTCTACTTCTACTATTTCTTCCAACTTATATGGATATTCGCCTATAGGCTTTATATACATTCTTAATTTCATATTTATATTTGCTGTATATATTTCTTTTAAGTTTCCTTGTTTCTTTTCAATATTATATACTCTTGATAAAGGGTTTATTATTACTTCTTGCATATTTTTACTTTGTATCATTAATTCTTCTATTGCTTCTATTGTTTCTTGTTCTTTTTTCTTATGTTTGTTTTTTATTTTCTTTTGTAGGTCTTTTATGTATGTTTTTGTTTTTATTATTTGCAATAATAACCCACTCCTTTGTTTTTTAATATATTATAACATACAAGGTTATAATATATCAAGATATTTAGAACAAATAAGAAAAATTTTTAATTTTTCTTTGATTTATTCTCACCCGATTTGAGTTTCTGATCGAAGCGATGAAATCTCAAAGGGCTAGCGATTGTAGCTTTTTATATACTAGGAAAGTATAACTTTCCTAGTATATAAAAAATCACTTAACAAATTTATTATTAAGTGATTTTTTGTTTTATTCATTTGATTTAGTCTTTCTGTATTATTTCTTGTTGTTCTTGAATTAATCTGTTCAAATCATTTTGTGTTTTATCACATTCTTGTACTGTTGCTGTATATGAGGCTTGGCCTATGGATTGGCCTGTGATTTCTTTTTTTCTACCATATTCTTCTATTATTCTTTCATATCTTTCTACTAATGCTATTTCTCCTTCTTTCATTCCATATTCTTGTTTTATTTCTTCTCGACTTAATCCTCGCTCTTTTCCTTTTTGATAATTTTTCCAGATAGCACTTTGTTGTTTAAAACTTCTTAAAGCTTGTCCTAATCGTATCTCTCTTTGATCTTCTGTTTCTTCTTCTCCTTCTTTGACTGCCATTATTCCTTTTATACCTGTCCTTGGAATCCTTCTACTATATTCTGGCTTTCCTTCAAATTGTTCTTTACACCATTCTTCTATTTCCATTATATTTTTCAAATTAGTACCTAAATCATATTCTTCTATTATTCTTTCATATCTTTCTACTAGTGCTATTTCTCCTTCTCTCATTCCGTATTCTTGTTTTATTTCTTCTCGACTTAGTCCTTTCTCTTTTCCTTCTTGATAATTTTTCCAGATAGTCCTTTGTTTAAATGTGTGTAAAGCTTTTCCTAATCGTAACTCTCTTTGCTCTTCTGTTTCTTCTCCTTCTTTTGATACAATTATTCCTTTTATATTGCCTCTTGGAATCCTTCTACTATATTCTGGCTTTTCTTCATTTTTTTCTTTACACCATTCCTCTATTTCCATTATATTCTTTAAATTAGTATCTATATCATATTCCTCTATTAATCTTTCATATCTTTCTACTAGTGCTATTTCTCCTTCTCTCATTCCGTATTCTTGTTTTATTTCTTCTCGACTTAGTCCTTTCTCTTTTCCTTCTTGATAATTTTTCCAGATAGTACTTTGTTTAAATGTGTTTAAAGCTTGTCCTAATCGTAGCTCTCTTTGCTCTTCTGTTTCTTCTTCTCCTTCTTTGACTGCCCTTATTCCTCTTATCTTACTTCTTGGAATCCTTCTACTATATTCTGGCTTTCCTTCAAATTGTTCTTTACACCATTCTTCTATTTCCATTATATTTTTCAAATTAGTACCTAAATCATATTCTTCTATTATTCTTTCATATCTTTCTACTAGTGCTATTTCTCCTTCTCTCATTCCGTATTCTTGTTTTATTTCTTCTCGACTTAGTC
>CAKOTF010000012.1 GCA_934120045.1 uncultured Clostridia bacterium | reverse complement strand
GGTATTTCAAGTTCATTCATTAAATAAATTACATCTTCTTTTGAAAAACCAAGCATATCATTAAATAAGATATTTTTTGTTATATCATTTGCTATATTAAATCCACTTGTTGTACTATCTAATGTTATTGGTGCTACGCCTGTTATAAATATTCTATCAACAACTGTTTCTGTACCTTCTTTTAATACTTCATACCATTTTCTTATTTTTCCATTTTTGGCAACTAACTCTTTAAATTCATCTGTTTTAAAACCTAGTAATTCATTAGCAAAATGATCATATTCATCTATTAATACATATATTTTTTGATCTCTTTTTTGAAATCTAAAAGCTTGAAACAAACTTCCTAAAATTCCTTCAGTACTTTGTTCAGGATTATTATAAAAATCAAGGGAATAATACTCTACAAAAGCATTAATTCCTAAATCCACTTTTTCTCTAAATCCTTTTATTGTTTCTTCAAATGTATTTGTAGTTATACCTGAAAAGTTAAATCTTAATATACAATATTTATTTTTTTTATTTGTTGGATTTTTTCCTATATATGTATTTTGAAATAATTCATTGAATCTATCTTGTTTGTTTATATCATAATAACATTCTAATGTACTAGTAAATAAAGTTTTTCCAAACTTTCTTGGTCTTAAAAACATTATTGTTTTATCTGAAAGTTTTTCTAATTTTTCTATATACATTGTTTTGTCTACATATATTCTATTTTCTCTTACAATATCTTCATAATTGCTTATTCCTTTAGGTAATTGTCTCATAATTTACCTCACTTTCATTATATTCTACTGTTGGTAGAGTAATTTATATGTAAATATTTTACTATATTATTTTTTGAATTGCAAGTAAATTAATTTTTGTTTTTGATTTTCTAAGATCTATATAGAAATGTTTCAAAATGCTTTATAGAGTAAGAACACAACAGTTTTTAAAATCAGTTACACAAATAGAAGTATTTATAATATGAATGTCAAAAATAGTGATATTGTTACTGATTTTGCACTAGCTTCAATTTCTCCACTCCAATCTGAAAAATAGCTTTCTCCATTTTTACCATTAGCAGGAAGTGTTATATTTACTTTTTTAGTTACAGTAACTTTAACTGTGCCAAGAATCCTTCCATCATATCCTTTTACTGTAATTGTTGTAGTCCCCAATTTATTTCCTATTATTACAGCTTCTGTTTCATAGTATGTCTTTTTCATAAACAAAATATTTATATCAATTTTTTCCCAAGTTCCAGATGAACTTTCTACACTTGCTATTTCTGGATTACTGCTTATCCATTCTAATTTTTCAGTAGGTTGTTTTTCTGCTATATCTACACGAGCAGAAATAGTTATTTTTGAATTTATATTAACAGAATATGTTGAACCAATGCTTATTTCCTTTACACTTGTCATTACTAATACAGAACATTGTGCAGTATAACCATTTTGCGTAATGACTTTTGACGTAAAAAGAAACACAAAAACACCAAAAAATAACAGTAAAAAAAATCTCGAAAAATGTTGATTTTAATTAATTAGATTGGTATAATAAAAGCAGAAAAAATAACAAGAAAAAAAGAAAAAAATAGGAGAAAAAATGAAAGAAAAAGAGGAGAAAAAAATAATAAAAATAAGACTTATAAATGTAGTATTTTTGTTATTTTTGATTTTTATATTGATAATTGGAATAAATAGTAATAAATTAACAACAAAACAAAAGATACAAGAAGCTGCACAAAATGCATTATCAAAAAGCAATACAGAATATTTAGAAACAGATGAATTTGTAAAAGAACTAAACAAAAAATTAGGAGAAAACAATTATAAATTACAAACCTCAGAAAATGGATATTTAGTAAAAACAAATAGTAACCAAACATATTCAGTAACAAACAAAGGAAGAACATCACAATTAAGGTGGACAACAAATGAAAGTGATAATAAAATTATAGACTCTGAAGGAAATGAATATAACATAGGAGATTATATTGACTATAATCCTAATATTACAACAGATTCAAGTAAAATAGTAGACTTTGTTAATCCGATTTGGGAAACAGAAAACAGAAAACTAGAATTAAATGATAATAATATAGCAACAATGAAATTTACATTAAGAGGATCTGATACATATTATGCTTCAGACACAATTGCACCAGGAACATACAATGCCACAAGTGAAGAATTAAAAAAGAACTTTAAAGTATATGTAAATGCAAAAGAAGCAAACTCAAATGTAAAGATAACAATACATCCAGGAAAAAAATTAATGGAATCTAGAACAATAGATGGGGTAACAAAAGAAGTTCAATATGGAATTACATATGAAGTCGAAATATATACAGCAACAGAAAATATAGAACAAGTAAAAATAACAATACCTAAAGGAACAATAATAGATGAAACAAAAAATGAAAATGAAGAAAAAAGTTTTATAGTATTTGATGTATTAAGACCAACAAATACAGAAAAAACAGAAGATAGTAAATTCTTAAATATAGATGGAATAAAAAGAAAAGATATAGAAAAAATAACATTCGTAAAAAGTAAAAGTGAAGTAATAGGAACAAATTATTATGATGTTTCAGCTGTAGGAAGTTCTACAATAATTGCAGGATATGAAGATAAAGATGGAAATGGAAAATACGAAGTTTATATCGGAAGTGATTTTGATATATATGTAAATAGAGACACAAGTTATTTATTTGCAAATACTGGGATAACAACAATAGAAAATATTAATCTAATAAACACAATAAATTCATTAAATATGGAATATATGTTTAGTAATTGTGCAAATCTACAAGAAATAACGTTTTCTTCAAAATTTGATACCAAGAATGTAAGAAACATGCAAGAAATGTTTGGAGGATGTTCAACATTAAAAAATATCACATTAAACGAAAAATTTAATACAAATAAAGTAACAAATATAAGTAAAATGTTTCAAAATTGTATAAACTTAACAACAATAGATTTAGGAAATAACTTTGATACATCAATTGTATTAGATGCATCATATATGTTTAGTAATTGTAATAAATTAACAAATATAGATTTAAAAGAAAAATTTAATACAGAAAAAGTAACAAATATGTCATATATGTTCAATGACTGTAACAATTTAAATACAATTAATTTAGGAGAAAAATTTGATACAACACAAGTAATAAATATGTCATATATGTTTAATGGATGTAGTACGTTAGAAACAATAGATTTAAAAGAAAAATTCAATACAAACAAAGTAACAAATATGAGTTATATGTTCAATAATTGTAGCACTTTAGGACAACTTGAATTAAAAGAAAAATTTTATACTAATTTAGTAACAGATATGAGTTATATGTTTAACGGATGTAGTAATTTAAGTATATTGGATTTAGGACCAGCATTTACTAATATTCCAGAAACAAATGAAGCAATGTTGCAAAATACAGGAATAGCTGGCTGTATAATATATTGTGGTGAAGCGATATATTCTGATATAAATAATTTAAGATTAAATCCAAATTCAGAAGTTTTAATAAATTATGAAATAGGAACAATAAACTGTAAATACAAAATAGTATGGAGTAAATATAGTAGCTCAATAGATGAATTAAATAAAACATTAACATTAGTTGTAAAAGCAACAGGATATAATACAACATATAAAGAAACAACAAGTAAATTAACAAAAGATACAATAAAAATATATATAGATGAAGAACTTGCAGATGACGGAACAAATGTAAAAAAAGATGTTACATTTTTGAAAGAAGAAAATGGAAGTGTATATTATACAATAACATTAACAGATTTTGAACAATCAATACTACAAGAAAACAAGCCATATAGAGAATGGAGTGGAAATGTAAGTATAGAAATTGATAGAAGACAAGCTCTAGATATATATGGAAATGGAAACTTATTAGATACAATTAAAGATGGAGAAATAGATAAAAACACAGATGGAACATTATATTCAGACTTCGTTAAACCAGAATATATTTATAAATATTCAAATACACAAATAGATAAAACAAATGGAATATTAACAGTAGGATTTGACGTAGTTGATAAATATTATTCATCAGAAGGGTTAACATTACAAGATTTAATATTAAAAGTATATAATGAAACAACATCAAAATGGGAAAATGTTAATATAAATAACGTAAAAAATTCTTTAACAAAAACACAAAGAAAAGATGGAAAAGGAATAACATATACATTAGAAGTAAAGAATTTAGAACAAGAAATGGGAGAATTATATAAGAATTATAGTGGATATGTATCAATAATAATTCCAGCAAATAAAGCAATAGACTTATCAGGAAACAAGAACATTGAAAAAACAATAACAATAGGAATAGATGAACCAAAAGGTGATAATAAAAATCCAGTAATAGTAGATGTTGTAAAACCAATTTGGAGAATTGAAAATGTAGAAATACATAATAAAAACTTTGAAAAAGGATTAGAAGAAAGTTATGTATATGTAGATATTATAGGAACAGATAAATATTATGTAAGTAATACATTAACACCTCAAGATATATTACCAATAGTAGACAAAGAAGAAGCTAGAGACATAAAAGTAGAATTTGAATATTTTAAAGGTGAAAGTCAATATGGAGTATTAGTAACAGAAAAAAGAGAAGATGGAAATAAAAATTATGGAGTTAAATATAGAGTAAAATTATCAGGTTTTGAACAAGCAGAAAAACAAGCTAAAAAAGAATATTTAGAGTGGAGTGGTAATATAGACATAAAAATTTCAGCAGACACTTTAGTAGACAAATCAGATAATAAGAATATAGAGACAACATTAAATGTTGGAATGGTAGATTTTATAAAACCTAGAATTGAACAAATAGAATTAACACAAGATGAGAAAAATTATGACAACACTAATAAAACAAAAACACTAAAATTTAAAGCAATAGATAAATATTTTGATTCTACAGAAAATACAACATTAACTGCAAATGATATTACAACATATGTTGATGGATTAGAAGCAAACCTTGAAAAGAATTTAACATATGTAGATGAACATAAAACAACAAATACAGGTGTTCAATATGTTGTAAGAACATACAAATTAATATTATCAAAATTTGAACAAAAAAGAACAGAAGTAAATTATGATAGAGAGTTTATTGACTGGAGTGGATATGTAACAGTAGATATACCTGAAAATACAATAAAAGATAAAACTGGAAATGGAAATGATAAAACAACATTAATAGGTGGAGATGTAGACTATATAAAACCAACAATCACATATAAATACATAACTTCAGATATAAATAATCAAAACAAAACATTCAAAATGACAATAGATATTACAGATAGATATTTTAATGAGAATAGTGTCCTAACATTGGAAAACATAGGAGTTGCTCAAATTGATGGAGTAAACTTGCTAGAAGCTCAGGAAAAAGGTCTTGTAACAATAGAATTAAACGAAATATCTGAAATAGAAAATAGAATAAATGGTAAAGACATAATAGTAGGAAAGAAATATGAATTAGTATTTTCAAATTTACAACAAGATCCTAATAATGGAGAAGACTATAGTGGTATTTTAACAATAGCAATAAATTCAAATAGTATTGAAGACAAAAATGGTTTGAGAAATATTAATACAATAATTACATCAGGAATTGATTTGCCAGGAAATAAGACAGATGGAGAAATTGTTGACGTTGTTTCACCATATGTTAGAAGAAAAGGATTAGATATTGATATAGTAAACGGAACAATTAGATTATCTGTAATTGCAAGTGATAAATATCAATTAAACGAAACAGAAACAATAACAAAATTACAAGAAGCAATAAATAATAAAAAAGTTAGACTTATATGTGAAGATAAAGACATTACAGACCAGGAAGGCTTAAATGTAGTTCTAGAAAATATTAAGATGGCAGAAGACAAAAAGAGTATAACATTTGAAATATATATAACAGGAATAACACAAAATCCAAATACAGTATATATGTTCTTACCATCAGGAGTAGTAATAGATGAACATACAAATAAAAATAAAGCAACAATGTTTGCAATTGTAAATGCATTAAAAGTAGCATATATAGAAAAAGAAAATAGATATGAATACAAGCCAACAGATCCATTTTTAGGTGGACCAATACAAAGACAAGATATTGAAAAAATCATAGTAGAAAATGACACTCAAAAAATGAAAGAAACATCAACAAAATGGTCAGTAGCAGCTTCAGGACATAGACAAGCAACAGGAACATGGAATGATGAAGACGTAGTTTGGGATGGAGAGGCTGTAATATATGCTTGGTATGATGAAACACAAGCACCATATACAGTACACATAGGAAGTAATTATGATATAGACTTTAATGTTGATTCAAGTTATTTATTTGCAAATATAGGATATGGGGCAAAATGTAAATCACAAGTAATAATCGAAAACTTAGATAGACTAGAAACAGGAACAACAGTTAGAAAAATGGATTATATGTTCTATAATGCAGGATATAATGCAATGACAACATTTGAAATACCAGATAAATTCGATACAACAAATATAACTTCTATGGAAGGAATGTTTGAAGGATTAGGATATAATAAAATGACAACATTCAATATTGGTAAAAATTTCAAAACTTCAAAAGTTGTAAATATGGAAGCAATGTTCAAAAACTTTGGAAATAAATTAACTAAGTTAGACTTAGGAGATAATTTCAATACAGCAAATGTAAAAAATACCAAAGCAATGTTTGAAAATTGTGGAAGTGAGTCAATGACACAAATAGATATGGGACCAATGTTCACAAGCTTAGGAAAAACATATGATAATTTTGCAACAAATTGTGGTAAAGATAATAAATTAACATTTTTAGCACCTGAATCAATATATTCTAATTTATATTCATTCAAACCAAACACAACATCAGAAGAAAAAATAATAACAAATGCAAAAATTAATCCTATATATAGACCAGAATGGAAGCTTGCAGAAAGAACATATATCAAAGATTCAAATGGTAAAATATCAGGAATAAAAGCAGTAATTGAAGGAAAGACAGATACAGACATATATACTTCTGAAGTAACAAATACATTAACAAAGAATGATATAAAGGTATATTTTGATGATTATGAAGACACTGATGAAGATTTAAGTATAGAAATTGTACAAGATAAAACAAATTCTAATAAATATACAGTTTCAATTACAAATTGGAGAGAAAATACTAGAGTTGATGATAAAAAATATTTAGAATGGAGTGGAAATATAAAACTAAAAATATCTGCACAAAAATTAGTTGACAAGTATGGAAACCAAAATTTAAGCGAAATAGCAATAGATGATGAAAATGCAACAGAAAAATACAAATGGGAAAATATATTATTAAAAGACGAAAACATGATTAAACAAAATACAGAAGAAACAATGTTTGCAGATATAGTAAAACCACAAATAAACTATAAATACTCAAATGTAGAAGAAGAAGAAAATCCAAATATAGATTATATTACAAAAACAGTAACAGTAGAATTTGATGTAATAGACAAATATTTTAAATCTACACAATTACAAACAGACGAAAATGCAAACTTAATAACTGTAAAAGTAGATGGTGAAGAAGAAGCAAATTCACATATTACAAAAACATTAACCAAAGTTGAAGACATAACAGACCAAATAAATGGAAATTCTCAAAAGATTGGTGAAAAATACAGATTAGTAATTACAGGTCTAGAACAACCAAAAGTTAAAACTGGAGAAGAAATAGCAGATTATAGTGGACCTGTACAATTACTATTCAATAGTGAAATAATAGAAGACTTATCAGGAAATAAGAATATTTCTAAAACAATTACAATAGATACAGATGATGGAGATGATGAAGAAAATTCAGTTATAGTCGATGTTGTTGACCCAGTGTGGTTATATAAAATAAGTAGTATTGATAGAAACTCAAAAACAGTAACACTACAAATTACAGGAAGTGATAAATATTATGATACAAATAACTTAATGGAAAATTATGAAAATAAGATAAAAGTGTTAATGAATGGAGAAGAAATAAATACAATAACAAAAGAATTAAGAAAGATTTCTGAGGATGCTCAAAAAGTTGTATATGAATTAACATTAGGAAACTTTGAAAAGAGAGAAGGAGTTACACAAATAGTAATTCCTACAGGTACAATAACTGATAAATATGGAAATACAAATAAAGAAACAACAATAAATGTAGGAAATCCAAATTGGACAGAAGCAGGAGATACAGATGGAAAATATGATGCATTTAGTAAAAACATTGTAGACTTTACAAAACCATCATTTACATATAAATATTCAGGAGTAAGTAAAACAGCAAATCCAGATATTAATTATAAAGAAAAAGTTTTAACAGTTGGATTTAAATTAAATGAAAATTATGTATATGAAAATTTATTAAAAGAAGGAAATGAATTATCAATAGATAATAAGAAAATTAGAATAAAAGTAGATGGAACAGATATTACAGAACAATTAAAAATCAACTTAAATTCATCAAATGCAGTAAATGGAGTAAAAGACTATGTTCTAAATATTTCAAACTTTGAATTAGATAAGATTTTAGACGGAGAAGAATATAAGAATTATAGTGGACCCGTACAATTAATATTTGAAAAAGGATTAGTAACAGAT
Organism: uncultured Clostridia bacterium; assembly: GCA_934120045.1. Taxonomy (GTDB): domain Bacteria; phylum Bacillota; class Clostridia; order TANB77; family CAG-508; genus CAG-269. The sequence continues at coordinate 26,157 of CAKOTF010000012.1, read as the reverse complement.
ACATCAGGAAATCAAAACTTAGCAACAACAATAACAATAGATTATGATGATGGCGATGATGAAGATAATCCAGTTATCGTAGACGTTGTAAATCCAATATGGAGTTATTATAATAGTACTATAAACAGAAATAATAATACAGTTGAAGTACAACTTAAAGGAACTGATAAATATTTATCAAAAGATAGTTTAACAGCTAATGATATAGATGTATTTATAGATGGAACTAAAATACCAACAATTCAAAAACAAATAACAAAAGTACAATCAAATAATACATCAGTAACTTATAAGGTAGTATTAAGTAATTTTGAAGAATATAGTGGAAAAACTCAAATTCAACTAGCACCAAATACATTGGAAGATACATCTGGAAATAAAAACATCTTAACAATGATCAATGTTGGAAATACAAATTGGGTTGAAGATGGAGATTCAGAAGGAATATATACAGCATTTAAAGAAAATGTAGTAGACTTTATAAAACCAGAAATTACATATCATACAAGTAGTATAGATAGAACAAATAAAACAGTTGAGCTACAAATAAAATTAAGTGATAAACAATATTTATTTGATAAATTGAGTAAAGAGCAAAATGGAAAATTAACATATAATACAAGTTATATACATGTATATGTAAAAGATGTTGAAAAATCAGAAATAGCAAAACAATTAAATCTTGTAGAAGAAACAGAAACATATAAAATATATAAACTAATATTAGGTAACTTTGGAATAAATGATAGAGAAGTAAAAATTAGTGTTGATGAAGGAACAGTACATGATACATCTGGAAACAGAAATGAAGAAACAATAATATATGCAGGAAATCCAGATTGGAAAGAAGATAATGGATTTATTGATAACATAGTAGACTTTATTCAACCAGAAATAACATATATATATGAAAATGGTCAAAGTCCAATAATAAATAAGGAAAACAAAACAGTAACATTCAAGTTCAAAGTAACAGATACGAACTATGCAAGAAATACATTTGAGGGAAGTTCTTTAGAAATTAAAGTAGACGGAAAATCAGTAGGAGAAAATATTACAAGAACATATTCAACAAAAGAAATATTAGATGATGAAAACAGAGTTATAGGACTTGAATATACAGTTGTATTATCAAACTTTGAAATTGAAAGACAAGTAAATGAACCATATACAAGATATAGTGGAACATTAGAGATAACAATACCAGAAGGAAAATTCTTTGATTCATCAGGAAATAGTAATAACTCAAAATATATAATAATATGTGAAGACAAAGAAACAGAAAATATAAAAGATGCTACAATTATAGACTTTGTAGATCCAAAGATATATACTGACAACAATACAGTAGTATATGATTATGTTAAACAAACGGCAACAATTAGTTTTGAAACAAGTGATAGATTCTTTAAAACAAATAAATCTGAAAAAGATGAAAAAGGAAATAATCTTGCAATAATAGATAAAGATGAAATTCGAATAATTGATGACAACGGAGATGATGCTACAGATACATTGGATTGGAAGTTAAGTACACCAATATTTACAAATTATGGATATAAATATTCAATAACAATTCAAGACTATGTTGATGAATTTAAATTTAGCTTTATATTTAAAGAAGGTTCAATATATGATGAAAATGGAAAATATAATGAAGAAACGACTTTAACATATATGGTTGATGATGTAAAACCAAGAATAAAATATAAAGGAATAAATGTAAATTATTTGGATAACCAATCTTATAGTGCAACAGTAAATGTAGAAACAATAGATAGATATCTAGATTTAGAAAATAGTCATATTACAACAAATGATGTAAAAGTATATAGAGATGGAGAAGATGTTACAAGTGATGTCGGAATAAATGTTTCCGGCATCAGCAAAGTAACAAAAATACCAAGAAGTATGACATTTTATATAAATCTTTCAAATTTAAGTGTAACAGGTACATATTCTTTGGTATTTAATGAAGGAATAATGATAGATGAAGAAAAGAATAAAAATATTCAAACAACAATGACATTCTCAAAATCAGCAATAAAATCTACAAATTATGAAGAAATAAAGTATTTTGTAGATGAAGATGTAATATATGTAAATGAATTATTAAATATAAATGAAACTGGTGAAAATAATGCAACAGTATATACTCCATCAACAATAGGAGAACTATATTATGAAGGCAAAAATTCAAACTTCTCTGAAAAATATGAATATACAAATGGAACGCAAAATGCACAAACATTTTTTGCTTGGGTAGAAGCAGATTCAGAAGGAAATTATATATATTATAAAGATTCTAGTTATACAGAAAAATATGAAGAAAATGATTCTAATAAAGAAAATGGATATTTAAGAAAATTTGATGTATATGATGAAATTCCAGGAAAAATACATTATTTAAAAGCAATGTGGCAAAAAGCAAATGTAGTGTTTGTTTCAGGAAGTAAAGGAAATGATAATAATAATGGTTTATCAACAGGAACAGCAGTAAAGACAATAGAAAAAGCATTAGAAAAATTATCTTCAAGTGGAACTACAAAAACAAATTATATAGTTGTTACAGATGAAGTAACATTAAATAATACAATAAATAAAAATGTTACAATAACAAGTTTATATGGTGGAAAAGATTATCAACATACAAATAATGCAAAATTAAAAATATCTTCAAATATAAACTTACAAGCAGATGTTGTATTTGATAATATTAAAATTGACTCAGAGTCATCAACAATCAGTAATGGAAAGCAAATATTAGCAAATGAAAACTTTACAAACTTATTGATAGGAAATTATCATAATATAACACTAGGAAGAAGAATAAGTTCATCAAATGGAAAATATTCTTTTGGAGCAGTAATTGGTGGAAACTATAAAACAGAAAGCAACAAAGGTGAAATTGGTAGAAACAAAATAATAATAGAAAGTGGAACATATAATGACATTATTGTTGGAAGCAGTATAAGTGAAAGCAATAAAACATCAAATTCAAAATATGTAACAACAACATTACAAATAGGATCAAAGAAAGATGGAACAAAAGCACAAAATACAAAATTAACAATTAATGGATATTTAATGCTAGGACAAAATGAAACAAATTGTTATTCATATGAGGCTGTAGAAAATGATAATTATACAAATATGTATTCTAAAAATTATGCAACTATAGAATTACATAGTGGAACATTTACAGGAAACAATTTATATAGTAATTCTAGTGAAAATTCGGCAATATATTTAAGAAGTATAAATAGTACAACAGAAGGAAATGTCTTATTTAAGATGTATGGTGGACAAGTAAATGGAAACATATATGCAGGAGCTAGAACAATAAATAGTAATACAGATGCAGTTGTTACAAATATGTATTTTTACGGAGGAAATATTATTTCACCAAATGGAGGAATATTTGGACAAGGTGCAAATGAAAGCTTTTATGGAGGCTCAAGAATAACACTAACAGGTATTACACAAATAAATGGAAGTGTATATGGAGGCTCAAATGTAACTATAGATGGTAAAGGAAATGGTACAGCAAATACAGAAATTAATGTAACAGGAAGTTCTGTAAAAATATCAGGAAATATATATGGAGGAAGTAAATATTCTCAAAATACTGAAAATGAAGTAACAGGAATTATAAATGGTAATACAAATATAAACATAGCTGGAACAATAGATACAAATGTATATGGTGGAGGATATAATACTCAAGTATCAGATTCTACAAATATAAATATATCAGGAACACTAACAGGAGATTTATTTGGAGGAGCTTATCAATCATATGTAAAACAAAGTACAAATATTATTACAACAGGTAATTTATATGGTAATATATATGGTGGAGGAGAAAATACATCAAATGGAACATCAGGAATAGGATATAAACAAAATTCAGAATTTATCTCAGGAACAATTAATGTAAATATTAAAACTGGAACGATAGGCAACAAAAACACATCTAATAATATATATGGAGGAAGTAAAAATCAAAATAATATAAGCACAGACAAATTTGAAGAAAACTCATATATTACGATAGGTTCGACAGAAGGAAGTCCAATAATATATAATACAATTTATGGTGGAGGAATTAATGATAAATTAAATTCAACTAACATAGAAGTTATTGGAAATAATAGAAATTCATATTTAAAAATATATGGAGCATCTAATGCAAACAGTGTAATTAAAACATCAAATATAACAACAAATGGAGGTTATATTGCAGAAATATATGGAAGCGGAAATACAGTTGGAAGTGTAGATACAACAAATATCACATTAGATAGAAGCACTGTTCAAAATGTATATGGAGCAGGAAATAGAAATTCAGCAAAAACAACTAATATTATAGCAAAATCTGGAAACATAACAAATATATATGGTGGAGGTAAAGACTTAGATACAGCTATAGAAAATACTAATATTTCTGTTTTGAATGGAAATATAACAAATATATATGGTGCAGGATTAAATAATGGAGCTGGAAGAACAAATATTAATGTAAATGTATCAACAAGAACTTCAAGAATTACAAATATTTATGGAGGAGCAAAAGATTCTGGAAATGTAAATGAAACAAATGTAAATATATTGAATGGATCAGTTAACAATGTATATGGTGGAAATCAAAATGGTGGATATACTATAAATTCAAAAGTAAATATACAAAAAACAGCAGAAGTAAAAAATAAATTATTTGCAGGAGGACAAAATACTGATATAGGAACATCAAGTACAAATGGAAATGCAATATTAAACATAACAGGTGGAACAATTTATTGTGATGTAAATGGAGGTTCTGATTTAGGAAAAGTATATGGAAACACATTTGTAAATATAGGAAAAGAAGTTGCTCAAATAGAGGCAGAAAAAATCAATAGTGGAAATATAAACATACAGGGAGATATTTTTGGAGGAGGAACTTCAGAATATTCTCAATATAAACTACAATATGATAATTCACAAACAAGTGAATACAATTTTGACAAAGTAACTTCTGTGGAAGGAAATTCAAATATAAATATTGACGGAAAATCAACAATAACATTTGCAAACAATATATATGGAACAGGAAATGCCTCTACATATTCTGGAACATCAAATATTACAATTGAAAACTTTGGAATACAGAAAAATGTAAAAGAAATAAAATCAATTCAAAGAGCAAGCAATTTATATATAGGAAATTCTTGGTTAGAAATTGATGGAAAGCAAGATATACTAAGTGCTTCAAATAGAGCATCATATTCATTAAATAAAATAGATAGTGTAACATTATATAAAGCATCAGCAGTACACGTACAGAGTGAATTTAACTTAGTAAAAGAATTTAATAGTTATGTAGATAAAGAAAAAACACAAAAGGCAACAGCTGAAAATGTAATAAATAGACTATATACTCTAGAAGCATTAAATTTAGTTATAGCAAAACAAGAAACATATTCAGCAGATGAAATAACTGAATTTGGAGATGTAAATGGACTAACATTCTTTGGAATGTATGCATTCAAACATTCTGGAAACTCAAATGACAAGACATATGATATATATGATCCAATAACTAATAATGCAAAATTGGGAACAGGAAATGTATTTGTTCAAGGTGCATATGTTCAAGGAAAGAGAAAAGATGATCATGATTTATATGTAGATGGATTCTATACCAATATGATACACAATAAGACAGAATTCTCAGAGAATGAAACAATAATACCATATATAGAAGGAAGAAATGATTATCAGTGGATAATAGGAATCAATATGATAGAATATAATGTTGCATTAACAGGTTCAGTATATTCAAGACAAAGTATTGCAGATGTAAAATTAGATTTTGAATATTTGCCAAATGCAAAATATACAATTTCAAAAGTAAGTTTGAATGCTTTGAAAAAAGGAATTGAACTTGTAGACCCAAGTAAAATAAAAGAAATTGCAGATAGTACAGATATAGCAAATTCACAATTTGGACTTTCAATACAAACAACAAAAGAAGGAAACTGGACACAAGATACAAGTAACAATATATATACAGCAGATGAGGGTGGAGTTAAATTTAATGGACTAACATTTGATAGTGACTCATCAAGTACACCACCAACATTAAGATTTAAAATGTATAATTCTTTAAATATAACTAAAAATCAAAACTTAGGAAGAATTAACCTTATATTGTTAGGCGAAAATATAAATGAAGAATCAGGACAAAAAGAAACATTCTTAGTAGTAGTATCTGTAGACTTGAAAACAGTAGCAGAAATAACAAATACAAAATATGTAGCAATGTTTAAAGATACAGATGAAACAACAAGAAATTACACATCAAATAGTAAAATAGATTTAACTTATAGATTATTCTATAATTCTGATTATACAATATATGATGACAATAATGATAAAAGAGCAGTTTCATCAACAATGAAATTACCAGCTGGTACAAAATTGACAATAATGGATACATCAAATCCATCAAGTAAAACATATTATAGAATTATACATTCAGAAGATGGATATGATGAAGTTGATAGAGATAAAGCTGGAAATATAACAAATTATATATATTACTTAGAAAACTTTACAGAAATGGGTGCAGTTGAAAATTCAGTAAAATATAATGACAAATCAAATGGAAATAGTAATTATTATCATGTTATAAGTGGAACAACATCAACACAAAAACCAGAAAATTCAGATGAAGATACAACAAAGAGTTATGCAAAAGAGGACTTTGAGTTACTAGTTGATTTTGCAGAAACAAACATTACTCAAGATTTTGCAGAACAAGATATACATATTGAATTGAGACATAATGGTACAGTAAAATATGGACAAGATGAAGAAAATAAAAGAACATTTAATATTTGGAGTGATGCAAGTAAAAAAGCAACAATGAATTTTGAAGTAATAGCACAAGAAAACAATAATGCTATGAATCCAACATATACTAATTTACTAAACATAACAGCATCATTAACAGGTGCAAAAGTTAGTGAAGAAGAAAATGGAATTGTATTAGATACACAATATTTTGATAAAGCAGGAGGTATTGCATTTGAACTTGTTGATTCGAATGGAAACAATGTTGATTATACTAAATTATCAGACTTCTATATTGAAGAAACAAGAGGAGATGAAACAGTAAGATATAATGCAGATATGAATGGAATTGTTAGCTTCAATATAACGAGTGGATACTCATTTGTCAATAAAAAATATACAGTAAATATAGTTCAAAAAACTTTAAGCACAGGTAAGTATAAACTAAAAGTAACATATTTCTTCTCAGATGATGGAAAATATTATGCTAGTGAAACTAAAAAAATAAGTTATGATGAAATAGAGATAGTAGTTATAAATACTAATATAGTAAATATAGGAATAACACAGGATAATTCTAACAGAGTATTTACAATTAACAAAAATACAAAATCTATAACAGATATGAATGAACAAAACTCTGGAATTAATCTAAATGTTAAGTTAAAAGGTGCTGAAGAAAAAAATAGTGTAAGAGTAGAATTATTTAAGAGACAACAAACATATAATGGAAAAAATTATAATGAACCAAAATATAGTTCAATAGATTTTAATACAATATTCACAACAAATAATACCCTTACAAAGAAAGATAATGAATATATATTAATACCTTCTTGTAAATCTGATAATATATCAATAGACTTTAATGCAATGTTTAAGACAAATGTAATAAATACATTACCATTAGGTGAATATAAGATAGTATTTAAAGTATATTATGAAGACTATTTTGTACAAGAAATAAGCAAAACATTTATTATTACACAATAAAAAGTTGAAAAAATAGATGGACACGCAGAAAAAGCGTGTCCATACAATAAAAATAGAAAGGATATTAATAGTGAAATACTATTAACAAATTTATATAGAATGAACAAAAAAATAAAAAAACAAAGAGTAATTTTATTATTTATAGTTATACTGGTTGTAATAATTATTTTACCGACTTTTTCAAGATATATATATAATAATATAAAAGAAAGCTATTTAAATTCTAAACAATTCTATTTTACAAGTGATTTATTAAATATAAACAATAATAAAGTTTCATTTTCAAATTGGGGAGGAAATACAGTATACAGTTTTGAATTTAATGTAAATTCAAAATTGAATGAATTAACTAAAGTAAATTATGATATGAACTATGAATTAACATGTACAATAGTCGAAAAAGATAAAGCAACACTTTTTATTGATTCAGAAAATGGTAATTCAACAGAAGGAAAAGAAGATGGAACGATAAAAATAGAAAGAAGTATTTTAAGTAGTCAAAATACAGACCCAGTTAAAGTGTATATAAGACCAAAACAAAAATTACCATTAAATACGAGTCTAACTTTAAAATTAAAAGCAGTAACAACAGAACCATATAAGAAAGAGATATTAGCAACAGTAAAAATTATTATAGGAATTACAGATACAGATTACACAATAGTAGATAGTGTAAATTCAGAATATGCAGTATTAAATTTAGTAAATTCGAATAAAGATACAACAATAATAAAAATATCATATGATCCAGATAAAATAAGAATTGATTTGACAGATGATTTATTTGATTTAAATAATCTTGTTTCAAATTTGACAGATTTAAACTCAAAGCAATGGACAAGAACACTGGATTCTACTCAAAAATATATAAAAGAGGTTAAATTCTATTTAAAAGGACAATCATCAAAAAAAATAAGATTCTATAAAATAGATAGAACAATAGATTATACATATCCAAACACAGATGAAAATTCATATTCATTTAACAATGGAAGTATTTTAAAAATTATGATGGAATAAATAAAAAAAAATATAGACATCATAAAATAATTGTTATATAATGATGACAAAAAAGAAAGGAAATGTAAAGATGAGAAAGAAGAACAAGAAAAAATTATTATTATTATTAGTAACATTAGTATTAATAATAGCAGTAATAGTAATAATAATTAATGTAAATAAAAATAAAACTAAAACAGAAACACCTAGTGATACAAATCCAGTATATGATTTGCCAGATACAAGTTATAGTAATATGGAAGTAAAATATGTTCAAATGGAATATTTAAAAAATATGAATCAAACGATGGTATCATTTCAAATAAATAATACAACAACAACAACAATTGAAAATGAAAATGTAAACGTATTATTTATAAATGATAATGGAGAAGTCCTAGGAACAATGACAACATTAATAAATAAACTAGCACCAGGTGAAGAAACAGCTGTAAGTGTTATATATAAAGGTGATATAACAGGAACAACAGTAATAAAATTAGAAAAGGAATAGGGAGAGCAAATGAAAAAATTTTTAGGAACAGTTTTATTTGGTATATATGTGATTATTGCCATTGCAATAACAGTATTACTATTATCATATAATGATTATAATTGTAGTGAATTAGGAGGTTATACATTATATATAGTAAAAGATGATTCATTAGAACCAACATATAAAAAAGGTGAATTATTAATTATAGAAAAATCAAGTTTAAAAAATATAGCAGAAGGAGATAATGTTTTATTATATAATATTATTTCTTCATCTGAATATTCTGTTATATTAGATAAAGTTGAAGCAAAAGTACAACAAGGTGAAACATTATTATTGTCAACAGAAAATAGTGGAGTATATAGTTCTGTTTATTTTATAGGAAAAGAAAGTAATACAAAAGCTATAAAAGGTTTAGGAACAATATTAGGAATATTAGAATCAAAATGGGGATACCTATGTTGTATAGTAATAGTTTCTTTAATTTTACTATTAGAAGAAATATTTGAACTTGTATTAGAAATAAAATATTCAAAATATGAAACTGCAAAGGAAAAATAAATGAAAAAAATAGTTTCAATAGCATTATTAATAATGCTAATTATATCATTTTATCAAATAAATAGTATGTATGCATTATATAATACAAAAATTGAAAATGAAATAGAGCAACAAATAGGAAGATTTAACATAAAAATAAACGGTAGTGCTTCTCAAGAAATAACATTAACAGATGAATATATAAAAGATGCACCAGTAAAAGAAGGAACAGATAAACAGGTTATAGATGGAAAAATTGCTCCTGGAAAAAGAATGTATTTTGAAATAATACTAGATCCATCAGATACAGATGTATCTATAAAATATCAATGTGTGGTAGCAACAGTTGTATCTGTTAATAATAAAAATATAAATATAAATTTGCAAGGGATTGAAGAATCATATGTAAAAGACACTGGAGAGGTTTTGGATACTACATTAGAACAGTATTCATATTTAAAGGAATATGAAAAATTACATAGTAATAAAGATAATGTATATCAATGTATATTTCCATTAAAACTTATAAATGAAGGATGGAAAAAATCATTAAAAATTTATTTTAATTGGATAAATGATGAAGAACAAAATGAAAAAGATACACAAATTGGCACAAATTCAAATGCCAATATAGAAATTCCAGTAACAATGACATTTGAACAATATACAGGAGGAACAAATGAAAATATTTCATAATATATTTAATAAAATGCTAAATGTATTTGTGAATTTTATAATAATAATATTAATAATAATAGCAATCTTTTCAGTGTATGGATTTACACAAATAAATATTTTTCATAAAGAATATGTAAATATATTTGGATATACTTTATTTAAAACAGAGACAGCTAGTATGGAAAAAACTATATTAATTGGAGATATAGTGATAGTAAAAATTGGAAAAGATTTTAATGAAAATGATATTATTACATATAAAGATCAAAATGTATTTGTAACACATAGAGTAATAAAAAAGGAAGAAAATACAATAATAACTAAGGGTGATAATAATAATTCTGTTGATAAACCAATATCAGAAGATGAAGTGTTAGGAAAAGTTGTTTTTATTGCGAAAAATGTTGAAGTATGGAAAAAAGTATTTGCAGATAAAAGAGTATTTATACCATTAACAATTACTATGACTTTATTAGCAATATTAATTTTTTATCAAGAAGATAGGAGTAAAAAATGTCCAAAAGAAGAAAAACAATAATAATATTAATACTAATTTTAATAATTATCATATTTAGTACAGGTTTAATAAACACATTAGCTAGATATGTAAGAAATGTTAATTTAAAAAGACAAGTTGATATTGCATTTTGGATAATAGACGATCAATATGAAAGAGAAGAAAATTTATTACTATCAGACATCTCACCATCTGAAAATCCATATGAATATTTAATTTCTGTTGCAAACTTTAAAGATAATAAAAGAACAGAAACAGTGCTTGAGTATAACATAATAATAGAAGCTACAACAAATATGCCACTTGAATATAGTTTGAAAAAAATGGATGATACAAATACATGGAATGAGTGTTATAAAGAACAAAAATTAAATTCTGAAGGAAAGTCATTTAACGGAAATTCATATGTTGAGTATGTTAAACAAATTACATTTGGAAAAAGTCAAGCCCAAAAAAAATTCACATTAGGGTACCAAAAAAATCAAACAGATTATTATAAATTAGAGGTTAAATTTCCTACAGAATACAGTAAAGAAGAATATTCAGATTTAGTAGAAAAAGTAAAAATAAGTATAAATGCAACTCAAAAATTAGAAGAATATAAATAAATCTAGCATTTATGTAAAATACAAGAAAGGCGAGAATAAATGAATAATTTGATGGATGAATATATTGAATTCACTAAGAAAAATCTGCGAAAATATATGAAAATTATTTTTGAAAAATATTATGATAATATTGTAATAGATGAATATATAAAAACATATATAAATGCAAGATATTATAATATAACACATTCAGAAGTTGTGTCACGAGCATTTTTTAAAAGAATATTAAATGAACTAGAATACAAAAAAGAAATACTAGAAAGAAAATTACAAAAAGAAGAAATAAAAGCAGATGAAAGAATTATTGAAAATGCAGAAAAAGTATTTGAATATATATTATTTTTTGACAATGTAAGAAAAGTAGATAATTTTAAAACAATAAATAGCATAAAAGAAGTTGTAAAAAATCTTACAATATTAAGAAATGAAAAATTTAAAATAAAAACAAAAGATGATTTTGAAGACAAATTATATAAGCAAATAGTTGATGATATGTTGGCAAAAGAAATATATTTAGAAAAATTTGAAGATGATAGATTTTATTTGGAAATGCAAAATGCCAAAGAAAATATATATTATGTTACATTATTAAATAATATAAAAGTAAGTGAAAATTATAGTGAAAGAGCAAAAGATAAGGCATTTTCTAGTAAAATAGTAGTAGAAGATAAGATAAAAATTGAATATATTTTATTAAGTATAATATCACTAAAAGATATATTAAGTGGAAATTTTGATGATGTATATATAAGTAGATTTGAATGTTCATTATTTAAAAAAGAAAAAAAACTTGAAAGTACATTGAATTTAATAGATAATCAAGCATTGAAAGAAAAAATTAATCTTAATATAACTTATGAAGAATATGTAACATATAATAAAAAGATAAATGAATTAATAGGACAAGGATATAAATTTTGCATAACACTTGACAATACATTTAAAGACATAGAAAAACTTGAAAATTTAAAAATATTTAATATAGTTATATTGCCAAAAGAAATAAGACAATATAATGAGATTTCAAGGAAAAAGAAAATATACAAAAATATTATAGAAAAGTAGAAGGAGAAAAAATGAATACATACGGAAGATTTTTATTTGAATTTTTAGATCAATTTTTTTCAGGTTTTAAAGATATATTTATTGCGATATTTAATTGTATAAAAAATGTATTTAATTTTCCTGAATATTTTCAACTTATTCAGCAATATAGTTCAGATTTTGGAATTGCAGAATGGATGTTAACAGGTTTGGCTATATTAGCATTAGCAATTGTAATAATAGCAATTATTGTTATGTTAGCAATTCTTATAAAAAAATTAGGAATTATAAGAAAAAAAGCAGCTAATCAAGAAGAATTATTAGGTGAAATAAATAGATTAAATAATGAAGTAGAAACACTAGTAGATGAAAAAATGAAGATATTGTCTATGCAAAATCCAGAATTAGGAATCGATTCTAAGAATTTCTCAAATGCAGGAGCTAGTGAAAAAAATGAAACAGAAAATAAAGAAGAAGAAAAACAAGTATCACCTACAGATAGTAGATTCTCTAAATTAACAATGGTAGATATAGAATATGCAAAATATAAGCAAAAAGACTATAAAAATACATTTGATTTAAAAGAATTTTGCTATAGATTTAGAAATTTTGCAGCATCTAAATTACATTTATATTATAGTGAAAATATGATAAGATTATTTGTTTCAGCAATAGCTTCAACAAAATTAGTAATATTACAAGGTATATCAGGAACTGGAAAAACCTCTATATCATTAGCATGGGGAAAGTTTGTAAAACATCCATGTTGTGTTGCATCAGTACAACCCTCTTGGAGAGATAGAACAGATATATTTGGATATTTAAACGAATTTACTAAAAAGTTTAATGAAACAGATTTTTTAAGTTATTTATATACAGCAGGATATACAGATGAGATATATACAGTAATATTAGACGAAATGAACTTGGCCCGTGTTGAATATTATTTTGCAGAAATGCTTTCAATTTTGGAAATGCATAACACAGATGAATGGTTAATAGAAATTGTTCAAAGTGTTTGGCCAACAGACCCTAAAAAGTTAATAAACGGAAAATTACATGTACCACCAAACTGTTGGTATATAGGAACAATCAATAATGATGACTCAACATTTATGGTTACAGATAAAGTATATGATAGAGCAATGCCAATAGACTTAAATGAAAAAGGAACACCATTTGATTATGATGAAGTTGATGCATTAGATGTAAATTATTCATATTTAAATGGACTATTTGAGTCAGCAAAGAAAGATTGTGCAATGTCAGAAGAAACAAATGAAAAAATAGAGAAAATGGATAATTATACAATAAAACACTTTAGAGTAGCATTTGGTAACCGTATCGTAAAACACATGAGATCATTTGTACCAGTATATGTTGCATGTGGTGGTGATGAAACAGCAGGTGTTGATTATTTTATGGCAAAAAAAGTTTTAAGAAAATTTGAAGCTTTAAACTTAGCATTGATAAGAGATGAAATAGATGGATATATAGAATTCCTTGATTCACTTTTTGGAAAAGGAAAAATGCCAGAATGTACAGAATTCCTATTAAGATTAAAGAAAATGGGATAGTAATAATTAATAATGGAGATATAGTATGGATTTAGATGTAGTTAAATTAGTTGATCCCAATAATGCAAGGGATGAAGAATTTTTTAATAAATTAGAAGGAGAAATGTTAGTCGAATTTAAAAGAGGACAAATTGTTCTAAATGATGAATGGATTTATGAAATGCAAAGTACAATCCCATATTTAGAAAAGGCAATGAAAGATCCGAAGAAACAGTTAATTTCAGAAGAAGAAGTAATAAAAATGGAATTAATAAAAAAAGTTTCAGTAGACAGTGTAAAACATTTAACAAAACATGTTGATTTTGTTGATAAATTCGATGAAAAAACAGGAGAAGTTACACCATCAAAATTATTAAATACGTACAAAGAGGAAACAATAATAACATATGAAAATAGATTTTTATATACATTAATAAAATTGATGGAAGACTTTATATTTATTAGAACTAAACAAATGAATGAACAAGATTATAATGCTAAAAATTATACTAAATCTTCATATGAGGCACATACAACAATAAGAAAAGAAAAAGTAAAAGTTAATTTTGAATATTATTCATCATTAGACACAAAAGCACAAAAAGATGAAAACTCAATGAGTAAAATAACAGATATAAAGTATAAAATCAAAATGTTAAAATCAACAGAATTATATAATTACTTGAATGATAAAAGAGTAACATTGGTAAAAGCACCTTTAAAAATGACAAATGTATTATTAAAAAATCCAAATTTTCAATATGCAGTAAAGCTTTGGAACTATTTAAGTGATAGAATGGAAATGAAAAATAAATCACAATTATCTAAAAAAGAGCATGAAGAAACAGGAACAGTAAAAAAACTTATTAATGAAACATTTTATTTAGATTATTTGGTAATGAGTAATTTATTAGAGCAAAACCAAGTGAGAATGTCAAATAGAGCGGAAGATTCTAAGAAAGAAATTGATGATTTAACAAATAATTTAGTCGAAAAAATTATTATGCTAAATCCAGAGATGGCAGAGAAACAATTAAATAAATTAATTGCAGAGAAATATGCTGTTATAAAAAAAAGAGATGGTTTTTCATTAAAGCCATTACAGGAAAAATATAAACAGGAGATAAATGATTATTTAACAAGAGTTAAAGAATTGAGGTTAAAATAATGAAAAAATTTTTGAAAATTTTTAAAGCTTGTCTCAAAATATTAGAAACACTCCTTACGATAGTAGTTGTTGGAATTTCTATTATTATAGTAACACAAAGAGTTAGTAATAATGAAAAATCAGTACTAGGATATAGAATTTTTAGAATAGAAACAGGAAGTATGGTGCCCAACTATTTGGTTGGAGATGTTATATTAGTAAAAGAATGTGACATAAATAATTTGAAACCAGGAGACAATATAACATACAATGGGCTAACAGGTGATGTAAAAGGAAAAACAATAACTCACCAAATAGTTGCAGTAAATACAGAAAATAGTAAAATAACAATCCGTACAAAAGGTATTGCAAATAATGTAGCAGATCCAGAAATTGATGGAAGTCAAGTTATTGGTAAAGTAATAGTAAAACTTAATATTTTAACATGGCTAACAAAATTTATAAATAATAAATATATATTCTACTTTTTTATAATTGTTCCACTAACAATATGGATATTTTTCAATGTAATAAAGAGAAAAGCAGATGATTTGGAAGAAATATATAAAATTGAAGAAGCAAAAGAAGATAAAGAAGCAAAAGAAGATAAAGAAAAAATAAATGAAGATGTTGAAAATGATGATGGCAAAATTGAAGATGAGACAGAAGAACAAGAAAATAAAGAAAAATTGCCTAATGAGGAGACTGAATCGTTAAATGATGATGAAACCCAAAATGTTTCAGAAGAATCAAAAGAAAAGGAAAATAATGATGAAGAAAATTAATATAATTCAAATATTTTTCTTATTATCATTAATTATTACAATTTGTTTAATAAATACAACATATGCTAAATATACTGAAAATATTAATCCTAATTTACATGTTACATTAAATCAATGGTTAATAAAAGTTAACGAACAAGACATAATGGGAGAAGAAAGTTTTGAAAATATATTAGCAATGCAATTAAACAATGATAATGATAATATAAATGAAAATGTATTAGTACCAGCTTCAACAGGCTATATGGAATATATTATAAATTATGAGAATGTAGGAGTGAATTTTGACATAAATATAGAAATTCAAGGAATAGAAAATATTATTCAAGATATTGAAGTTTATGGATATTCAATAGATGATGGTGAAATAATAGAAACATCAAATGAAGATATTATTTTTGAAAATTCAGGTGGTAAAGCTATATTTCAAGAAAAGATTAGTCTATTAGATGGAAAAACAAATCAAAAAATAAAATTATATTTAAAATGGAATGATAAAGAAGAAAATAATATTATACATACAAATCTTCAAGGAAAAATGTATAAATATAAAACATCAATCTTATTTAAGCAAAGAATATAATGGAGGTAATGAAGATGGAATTGAAAGACGCGAAGATAAGCAAATATAATGATGATGAATTATTATATATTTATAGCAAAGTCGAAAATTTTGTAAAATATTTAGACTCAGAGTATAATAATGCCAAAAAGATGGAGGAAGAAAAAGCATGAATAAAATCGTTGAAGACTTGGATAAACAAATTGATGTTGATAAAGAAATAATAGCATTATTACCCAAAAATGAAATAAAAGAATTAAAAAATTTAATATCAAAAATAAGTGAAGTAAAAGAAGGGTATGATAATTTAAAAGACACTATTTATAAGGAAATATGCAAAAGATATAACAAATATTTAGAAGTAAATGAAAATCCAGAGATAAAAGTGTTAGAACAAAAAATAACTGAATTAAACAAAAAAATAAATCTTGTTAATACAGAATCTGCATATGAGAAACTAGGGTTAGACAAGTTAGAATATAATATGAATGGATATTATAAAAAGAGTTTAACAGAACTAAATTCAGAACTTATAGAATTTATAAAAAAATATAAAAATATAGGAATAGAAATAGAAGCAAAAGATTTTGATATTAGTGAATATTGCCAAGAATATATGGCAGAATTATTAAAAAGTATGGATAGTAGTAATTCAACTAATATAGAAAGAACATTTGAAACAATATATTGGAAATGTCCAGAATTACTTTCACATATATATGTAAATATAAGAACAATATATGATAAACATAAAAATAAAATAGAAAAATATTTTAAAGATAAAAAGGACGAATTAGAGCAAAGATATAATTTTACAGAAAATACTTTAGAAAATCAAAAATCAGAATTAATAAAAGAAAAAGAAAGATTAGAAAATATTGATGGAAGTATTATAATAAACAAATTTTTTAATAGTGAACTTAGTATAAATGATTACAAAAAAGATAATTATATAAATTTATATAAAGATTTAATATTAAAAGATTTTGAAAAATTGGAAGAAAATGACAAAAAAGAATTAGATGAAAATTTTGCAAAATTAAACAGAAATTTAAATGAATATTTTAAATATTTACAACAAAAATATTTAGTTGATGAAATTTTAAAAATAAGATCAGAAGAGTTAGAAAAGCTAGAAAAACAAGCAAAAGATAAGAAAAAAACAAAGCCAGAATCTGAATTAATAGAAAATGAAATTAAGAAAAAAATATCTGAAATAGAAAAAAACAATCAAAAAGTAGACAAAAAGATTTTTAAAGGAAATGTTGAAGAAACTATATTAAATAGAAATCAAAACATATTAGAATTAAAATCTTTGTATTTAAAATTAGATAGTACAAGCTTAAAAGAAAAAATAGTAAAAGAAATAACAAATACATCATCATTATTAGATGTATTAAAATTCGCAAGCTATAATTATGAATTTTTAGCCAAAAGCATAATAAAAAAAGAAAGCGATATTACTGATGGAGAAATTCAAAACAAAATCAAAGAAATAAGAGAATTTATTAAAAACACAAATTTTGAAGTAATAAATAATATAGGAATAAGTGATGAAAAACCAGTAGATTTAACAATAAAAGATATGTATAAATTATTTGGAATAAATTTACAAAAGGAAAATTTCCAAGAAGATAATATAGAAGATATAATTAAAAGAGTTAATATAATATGTGGATATAATAATATCCAAAAGAGTCCATATACAGTAGAAAATATAGAATATATACTAAAGGCAAAGGCACTTCAAAAGTAGTAAAAGGTGATAAGATTGAAGTACAATGAAGATAAAATATATAATAAACAAAAAATAAAAAAGAATGTAAAAAAAATTATTGATACATGTATCTTAATTATATTAATAATTATATTTATATTTAATTTAATTTTATTATGTGAGAATTTTTTTGATAAAGATTATGATAAAATTTTGGGAATATATTTATTTAATATAGTTTCTCGGTAGTATGGAGCCAACTTATAATAAAAATGATGTTGTTTTTGTTATACCAAAGGAACAATATAATATTGGTGATGTAATTACATATAAAAAAGATAATGAAATAATTACACATAGAATAGTAAAAAAAGTAGAACATAGTGAAAAAGAAGAAACATTTATTACAAAAGGTGATAATAATAATATAGAAGATAATTATGAAATAAAAAAAGAAGAAATACTAGGAAAAGTATGTTATCACATTAAAAAAATTGGTAATATTGTAAGTTATATAAAAAGCAGAAAAGGCTTTATAAATGTAATAATATTAATAATAATTCTCTTTTTGATAAAAAATAAAATAGATAGTAAAAAAATAACTAGAAAAGAAAAAAGAAAAAAATATGAAATAAAAAAATTAAGAGATCAATATTATAGTAAATAAATTTAAAGAAGGAAAATTCTATGAATATATTACGCGAGATAAGAAGAATATCACAAAAAAGCAAAAGAAAAAGAATTATACTAATAGTGTTACTATGTGTAACATTATTATCAAGTTCATATGCATGGTTTGCAGCTACTAAGACAACAACCTTAAATGGGCTATCAGGACAAGTAAATTCATGGGATGTTGCATATGTAATTTCAGATACAGAAGTTATAGATAAAGAAGTATCATTTGATTTAAGTACAATTTATCCAACAATGCCAACATATGAACAAAATTTGCACATATATAATTTAGGAGAAAAAGGAGCAAATATAAAGTTAGAAATAATATCTGTAAAACTTTTTGGTGAAGAAATTTTAGATAGTTTAAAAGAAAAATTAGAAATAACGAATAAAGATAACAAAATAATTATTTTTGATGATTTATCAAATTCTTCAGAATACCCATTTAAAACTCAAATTGAGTATGACAAACTATTTATTTATGATAAATATGAATATATTTCATATGATGAAAATGGGAATTTTATAGATGCAAAAGATCCAAATGGAAAATATGGATATGAAACAAATAATAGGTCTGTAGCTACAATTAAGATGAAATTTATTTGGAATGGACTAAATGATACATTAGATACTGAATTTGGAAAAAAAGCATTTGAATATTATCAAAAAAGTACTGAAAATACAGAACCAGTTATAAGAGTAAAAGTAAGAGTAACAAGTAGTCACATTCAGTAAAATGTAATATTTCTGTAATATTCCTGTAACAAAAACTTAACATACTTTTTTGCGAAAAATGTTGAAAAAAACATTAATTTATATTAAAATAAAAATTGATGAGGAGTTATAAACAATGAAAGAAAAAATAGTCAATTCTGCAAAAAAATTGGCAAGAAAAAAAACAAGAAATCGAGTACTCAAAATAATATTAGTTATAATTGTATTGTTTTTAATAAATCTCTATATAGTATTAAGATTAATGTATATAGGAGAAAATTTCACAGTAACTCTTGATAGTGAATATGGCAGGGAAAGTGGACTTGTTGTTTATGAAGATCCGAATGATATAAAAATCAGGACATATTTAAAGTCTGAACCAATAAATTATTTTACAGATATTTCAGTAAATTGGTTGCCACAGAATATTGACAATGAAGGAAATGGCTCACATAATGGACAAAATTACATAGCATATACATTTTATGCTTCAAATAAGGGACAAGATACAATAAATTATTGGGCAACTATAGAAATAGAAGATGTAATAAAAAATGTTGATGAAGCAATAAGAGTAATGGTAATAAAAAACGGTGAAAGAACAATATATGCCAAAAAAAATAAAAGTACAGGAAATGCAGAAAATAATACACAACCATTTTATTCAGACAATGTTATTATGTTAGAAAAAAATGAAAATTTCCAAGTAGACAGTGAAGATAAATACACAATAGTAATATGGGTTGAAGGTGATGATCCAGATTGCACAGATGAACTTATAGGTGGAGAAATAAAAATGAATATGAGGTTAACAGAAGAACATATAAACTTGGAAAACAATTAAATAGTTATTAATATTAAAAAATAAATTTAATTAAATAAAAGGAAGGAAGAAAAACATGAAAAAAAATGAACAGAAAAACAAAAGAAAAAGCATAAGTTATTTAGTATTTGTAATTGCTTTAACAGCAATATTACTAGTAATGTCAACTTATGCATGGTTCTCTACACAAAGAGACGTAACAATTACAGGATTGACAGGAGAAGTAAAAGTAGCTGAGGGTCTAGAAATTTCTCTAGATGCTGAAAATTGGGGACAAACAATAGACTTAGCAGACGCAAATTTAACAGGAACAACAGGAAAAACATACAATTCATATACAGGTAATATAAACCACAAACCACAAGATAATATACTTGCACCAGTATCAACAACAGGATTTGATTATACTGCTGCATCAACAGCAAGGGGACAAGAACTTCAATTCTATAGTGGTATAGCAACATCAACTGAATTAAAAGATATAACAAAAGTTGATGAAACAAATGTAGCTTTAAAAGATTATGAGGCAGGATATCCTGGATATTATGCATTTGATGTCTTTTTAAGAAATAATTCAAGAACAACAAATGCAGATGCAACAGATGCATTACAAATAACAAAAGATTCTTTATGCCAAATTTTAAAAACAGATGGTAATACTGCAGCAGATACAAAAAATGAAGCAACAGGTTTACAAAATGGAATGAGAGTTGCATTTGCATTATATAGTGGAAAAGGATCAACAACAGATAATGCTGCAGCAATTATAGGTGCAACAACAGGAACAGGTAAAACGATTTCAAATGTAGCAATTTGGGAACCAAATGCTAACTACCATGTTGATTATACAAAATCATATTTTAGCAGAAAAACACCACAAATCATAGTAACGCCAGCTATGGTAACAAAATTAAATACATTAAATGGTGCTGCTGCAGATCATTTATATACATTAAATGCTATAGATGGTGATGACAATAATAAAATTCTAAGATTAGGAACACAAGGTGTATATGATACATATGCAGTAAATAGTACAGCTATTGCAAGTACTACAGATTCAGCAAAAAATGTACTTACAGATGTTTATAATCATACAGTAGATGCAACAAAAGTAACATTACAAAAAACATTAAAAACAAAATTAACATTTGACGCTACTACTTCAACAACACCAAAAGATTATACTATGGCAACAACAAGTTATACTGATAGACAATTAATTGTTGCTGATAGTGAAACAGCTGATACAAACTTTGCAATTCCAGCAAATGCAACAGTAAGAGTAAGAGTATATGTTTGGTTAGAAGGACAAGATATTGACTGTATAGCTAATGCATCACATGGAAAAGGTGTAAACTTAGTTATTGGATTAGAAAAACAACCAACAGCAAATACATAATAAGAAGATAAAAAAATAAAGGCACTAAATCTAGTGCCTTTTATTAATAATAAAAAAGAGAAGGCTGAAAAATAATTAATTATATAATGGTTAATTATTCTAGATTTATCCATTAAGGAAGGAATAAGATAAAATGAATTTATTAAGATGGAAAAGAAAAAGGCTAAAAAAAATAAATATAAAAAAATTTCTTATAATATCTTTTTATTTTATAATGACATCATTTGCATGGTTTTCTTTTTCAAAGAGATTAGATAATGAAATAAATTTAGATATGGTATCTTGGAATGTAATATTCTCAAAAGACAATAATGTAATCACAAATACAGAAAATATAGATTTATCATTCACAAACTTATATCCAAGCACTTCTGATAGCCTAACAATAGATATTCAAAACAATGGACAATCACCAGTAAAAATAATATATATAATAAAAAATATAACAATAATGGGAAAAACTTATAATATTAAAGATGATATTAATGCAGAAAAAGGTAAAGACTATATAATATTAGGAAATCCATCGATTATTGATGAAAGATATGGTCAAGATATTCTTAATAATGAAACATTACTAAATAATCCAAATATATTAGAAGGGATAGACAATAGTCTTATAGTTGATAATGAATATACACATGTACCATTTTATTTAACAATAGATAAAACAGAAAGATTATTAACAGGTGAAAGAGGAACTGTAAATTTAGCAATTAATTGGCCAGCAGAAGATGAAAATATAGAAAATAAAGACTTATTAGATTCAACATGGGGACATTCATTTGCTAAATATATGAAATATTGCCAAGAAAATAACATACCACTAGAATCAACCATTTCAGTGAATATGCAACTGATAGCAACACAAGATATAGATGGTGAAAATACATAAAATGCAATATTACAAAAATATTACAAAAATATTACAACATAAAGATTATTTAATACAATTGTAACAGAAATATCATTGTTATTCATGGAAAAATATTATATAATATATAATATATAGAAAACTTAAGATTAGGAGGAACAAATGAAAACGGCAAAAGTTAGCAAAGAAGAAAGCGAAAAAATACAAGAAAAAGATATAATTGTCGAAGAAAAAAAGAAAAAAACAACAAAAAAAGAAAAAACTCCTAAAACTAAGGTGGTTAGGAAGAAGAAAACAGAAGTTGCAAAAAAAGAAACAAAAGAAGAAATTGAAAAAGACAAAACAGAAGAAATTTTAGAAGAGCCAAAAACCAAAAAAAGTACAAGTTCAAAAAAAGAGATAAAAATAGAAAATGATGAAGTAAATAACTTAATGAATTTGAGATTACAAAGTTTTAATTGTAAAATAGATGTTCAAAAAGACAATTATAATTTTTATTATAATAAAGATAAATCAAGTTTAATATCTAATTATAAAAATTTACAAATAATATGTAAAAAGAAATTTGTTTATATAGAAAGAGTCAATGATAGATTCTTAATTGAAACAAATCAAAATTTCGAATTGAATTATGTTGTTAGCGAGTTAAAAAGAGTAGATGATATAACAAGTTTTTATGTATCAAATTTAGCACAATTAGAAATTGAAGATAAAAAAATAAAATTAATAATAGATGAATTAAAGATTGCTGAAAATAGTACACAATCTAATTCAAAACTTATTATATCAGAAGTAGATGGAAAAGTTTATTTACCATATACAAAAGAAGAATTGAAAAAAGCAATTCAAAAAAGTAATAATTCAAATATTGAAGAAGTAATAAATCAAAATTATGTAGTACCAATTGAAAAATATAAAAACTCAATTATAGCAAGATATCATGAAGGATATACATTAATGAGAGAAAGAGAAAAAAAGAGTAAAAAACAAGCTGTATTGTTAGGACTAGAATTAATGTTTGAATTCAATTTACATCCAGCAATAATTACAGCATGTAAAAACCTTGAACAATTAGATATTTATTTGGATTGTTTAGAAGATAATGAATTAGAAAAATTCTCATGTTTTAAAATTATATATAAAGTATTACCAACATTAGGTAAAATAAAAGAAAAAAATAAATTGAAAAATGTGGATGCTTAAATAAAACCGTAAATTGTTAAATGAGAGTTTAATGATTTATGGTTTTTATTATTATTAATCATTGCATATTTATATAATATATTTTATAATAAAAATGGTTAAATATAAGAGGGAATGAGGAAAAGTTTTTATGAGAAAAAGAGAACAAGGATTAACATTAATAGCACTGATTGTAACAATTATTGTAATGATTATATTGGCTGGAATAGCTATATCTGCTATTAAGGGTAATAGTGGAATAATTAATCAGGCACATGAATCTAAAAATAAGTCTGAAAGACAAGAGATAATTGAAAGTGCTAAATCTCAAATATCTGATACAGTTGTTGAAAATGTAGGTACAGATATAACAAGAAGCCAATTGAAAGAGATATTGGATAAATATTTTGAAAATGTACCAGATGATTATACTTTAGATACTGAATTGACTACTAAAAGTGAGTATGGTGATTATGTGATAAAAGTGTCTGAAATATATAATGATACTGCTGTATTAGCAAATAATGAGGATAATTCTACAACTTCTTCAAATACAAGTAGCACTAATGGTGGTTCAAGTGATAATAGTGGAAGTAATAATAGTAGTACTAATAATTCAAACAATAGTGGAACAAATTCAAGTACGCAAAATACTAGTAGTACTAATTCAAATGGGCAGAATTCGGCAAGTACAGGAAATAGTGTGAGTACGGGAACAGATAATTCTAATGCAAATGAAGATCCTACTAATAATACTTCTAGAGAACCAGAGGAAATAGATGTAACAGGTGTGGAACTAGATAATAAGAGTGTAATACTTGATTTAAATGGTAAAAATACAATACAATTAAATGCGACACCTATTCCTAATAATGCCAATAAAAACACAAAAATGAAATGGACAAGTAAGAAGAAAACTGTTGCAACAGTTACTCAAGATGGAATGGTAACAGGAAAGACTGTTGGAAATTCTACAATAATGGCAGCATCAAAAAATGGAAAGAGTGCAGAATGTTTGGTAGTATGTCAAGCAAAAATTACAGGAATAACGGTAAATCCTGTAACAGCACTTATTCAAATAGGTGAGACAACACAGTTGACTGCAACTATAACTCCTAATACTGTTACAGAGAAAATTACTTGGAAAAGTAGTAATACAGATGTTGCTAAAGTAAATAGAAATGGTCTTGTTACTGGAGTTGGTAATGGCAGAATTACAATTACAGCTCAAAATCCTGCAGGAACTATAAAGGCGACATGTACTGTAACAGTTGGAAATGCAACATTAATGGTGGCATCATCAGGATCTGGAAAAGATACTGATAATTATTTAAAAAGCAATGTTGCAAAAAATAAAATAGAAAGCATAAAATTCGTAAAAGGACAAGTACCAACAAGTGGAATAATAGAGCAATTTGATGCATCAGAAGCAGAAGATAGTAGTATAATAGGATATTATACAGATGAAGATAGTAATGATATGTATGAATTAACATTTGTAAGTGAAACCAATATAGAAGCAAATCAGAATTCATCATATTTATTTTATTATTTATCAAATGTAAAAGAGATAGCATTTGATAATTTTGATACAAGCCAAGTAACAAATATGAGTAAGATGTTTTATTGTTGTAGAAGTTTAACAAGTCTAGAGGTAAGTAACTTTGATACAAGCCAAGTAACAAATATGAGTTGGATGTTTTATTGTTGTAGTAGTTTAACAAGTCTAGATGTAAGTAAATTTGATACAAGCCAAGTAACAGTTATAAATGATATGTTTTATTATTGTAGAAGTTTAACAAGTCTAGATGTAAGTAAATTTGATACAAGCAAAGTAAAATATATGAATTCTATGTTTGAGAAGTGTAGTAGTTTAACAAGTCTAGATGTAAGTAAATTTGATACAAGTAAAGTAACAGGTATGTATTCTATGTTTGATAGGTGTAGTAGTTTAACAAGTCTAGATGTAAGTAAATTTGATACAAGCCAAGTAACAAATATG
>CAKOTF010000011.1 GCA_934120045.1 uncultured Clostridia bacterium | reverse complement strand
TCTAATATCTCCTTTAATTCACTTCTTGTTAATTCATTTCCTCCATTATCAACTACCTTTTCCGATATTGTCATCTTCGCTTTTTCTATTACTTCTTTTCTTTCAGTCTGACTCTTTGACTCATCTGCTTTCGAAATTATTCCTGAATTTCCTTGCATAGTTGATATAGTTACTCCTGCTAGCACCAATATTACTATTATCGTTATTACTAATGCTATTAAGGTTATTCCTTTTTCCTTTGTTTTTCGAATTGACATATTATTTTTCCCCCATATTTTTTAGCATTTTTTATTTAATTTCATTTACCTAAATGACTATTTATCAATACGATTTTAATTTCTTTAAGTATTTTACTTTATGATTTTTATAATGTATTAATGTTTGATTTTTCAGGGAGTTTGAAATAATTTGTAAAGAATAAAAAAATATATAATTTTTTTGTAATTTAATTCTTTTAGTTGACATCAACAATTTTTATTGATATTATTTTATTAGAAATTTAGCATAAAGTAAAATACTTAACGACATTTTTGTTATCTACTTATATTCTCTACAGCTTTTCCAAAAATTTTTTCTTTATTGGTATATCTCTTACAGATGAATTTGATTTTGGGGTATCAATTAAAATAACTGATTTTTTTCTTTCAAACAATAGTTTTCTAATTTATCTTCTCCTTTTTCATTTTTTAATTTGTTTGATATTTTATTTATACTATCACTTGATAATATCACTTGCCCAAAACATTTTTTATCTCGTCATTTCTTCATATAATAAATAACTTTAATAATTACATATTGCACAACTAAGTCAAACTTCCCTCAGCAGCAAAAAACAAGATATCTCTATCACTTTTCATTTTAATATACATTTGTGAATGTTATTCTTTTAATAATTCTTATTCTTGAAAGCAAAAAAAATTTATAGTATTGAATTATCTCTTTACTATAAATTTTCTGTATTATATTATTTAAAATTTATTCTACAACTGTAACTGGTAAATATCTAACTCCCCATGCTAATGCTTCTGCATGTGAATTCATGTATACATCTATTCTATTCCCTTGAATAGCTCCTCCTCTATCTTCTACAGTATATGTGTATCCACCTATATCTAATTGTGTTCCAAATGAAAATTGGCTAGATGTAGCAACTGTTCTTCCTGCTGTTGCTTTTGTTCCAGATGCTGTTATTCCATTTGTTTTACCGCAACATTTTGCACAAGAACAATATGCCGTTACTTTAAATATTCTTGTTTCTCCAACTTTATTTCCTGTTGTTTGTGTTCTTTCATATCCAGATCTTGATGTTGTTACAATATTCTTTTGTACTTGTACAATTCTATCAATAGGCTCTTTTATAATTTCTTCTGAAAGAACTATTTTTTCTATTTGTTCGTCATTTTGGTATTTTGTTTTATATGTTACTTCTTTTAATCCGTCTTGACCTTGTTGAATTACTCTATTTTTTGTATCTGTTGCACCTTGTGAGGCATCTTTTGTAATTGTTTCATATGGTATTATTTCTTGTTCTACTTCTATTTTTTCTACTATTGGTGAATATCCTTTTAATATTTCTTCTAATGTTGTTTCAATTCCACTTTCAGAAATTTTTGCAATTTGAACTTCTTGAACAGATTTATTGGTAATAACTATTTTATTACTTTCATTTATGTCATCATCTAAACCTGGACTTACTCTTTCGTCTTCTTCTACAAAAATATTATTATCTTCTAATATTTCATATACATTTGTTTTTGATGTTATAACAGACATCTTATATCCATTTGCCAAAGTTATCTCAACAGTTCTAATATTTGCTTCCGTAGCTCTTACAGTTACACCTAGCAAAAGTATTATTATCAAACTTACACCAATGATTTTCATAATAGAAATAGATGCTTTATCTTTTTTATCCATAAAAATCATAAAACCTCCTTTTAACGACAAATTTATTATACACATTTTTTGTTTTCTTGTCAAATTTTTTATTTTTTTGTTATAACTTTCCGTAAGTCTTGCCATTACTTGCTAACATTATATTATATGTTGCTTGTACTGAGAAAATTCCAAAAATTTCTTTAGAAAGTTTTAAAGTTTTAGATATTATTTATTTTGTATTGTAAAAAATATTATTATATGATAATATATATTTCATAAGGAGGTATTTTTATGGGATGGATTATTTTAATAGTTGTTGTATTAATTATTGCATGGATAGTAAGTGTATATAATGGATTAATTTCATCTAGACAAAAAGTTGAAAATGCTTGGAGTCAAATTGATGTACAACTACAAAGAAGATTTGATTTAATACCTAATTTTGTTGAAACTGTAAAAGGATATATGACTCATGAATCTGAAACATTTGAAAAAATAGCAAAATTAAGAACATC
The DNA here is from genome assembly GCA_934120045.1 of uncultured Clostridia bacterium. Lineage (GTDB taxonomy): Bacteria > Bacillota > Clostridia > TANB77 > CAG-508 > CAG-269. The sequence goes on along the minus strand of CAKOTF010000011.1, from coordinate 38,862 downwards.
TTGGGCAAATACTTCTTCAGTTGGAGAAAAAGCAAAATTAGATGGAGAACTTTCAAGCACATTAAAAACAATTATGGCAGTTTCTGAAAATTATCCAGAATTAAAAGCAAATACAAATTTTGCTGATTTATCTGAAGAATTACGCAACACAGAAAATAAAATTTCTTTTTCTAGACAATTTTATAATGATAGCGTAACAAGATATAATACAAAATTAGAGCTTTTCCCTTCAAACTTAGTTGCTGGAATGTTTAATTTTCAAAAGAAAGAATTATTTGCAACAGAAAGTGATGAAGCAAGAAAAAATGTTAAAGTTGATTTTAGTAAATAATGTTAAGGATAGAATTTTTTCTATCCTTTAATATTATAAATTATTAGTAGGAGAAAAATATGTTTGAAGATATAAAGAAAAATAAAATAAAATCATGGTTTATAGTTTTATTATTTTTAGCATTTATTGCAGTAATTGTTTATTATATTTGTATGGCTCTAGATTTAGGTGAACTTTCTATTATAATTGCTATGATTTTTGCAATTGTATCAACATGGGGCTCATATTATTATAGTGATAAAATTGTTTTAAAATTAAATAATGCAAGACCAGCAACAAAAGAGGAAGATTTAAAATTAGTAAATATTTTGGATTCTTTAGTTATTTCAGCAGGTTTACAAGAAAAGCCTCAATTATATGTTATAGAAGATGCTCAACCAAACGCTTTTGCAACCGGAAGAAATCCTAAGCATGCTGTAATATGTGTCACAACTGGTTTATTAGAAAAACTTGAATATTATGAACTTGAAGGTGTTTTAGCACATGAAATGTCTCATATTAAAAATTATGATATTCTTTTATCTGCAGTTGTTTCTGTTATGATAGGATTTGTTGTAATTTTATCTGATTGGTTTACTAGAATTTCTTTTTATGGTGGTAGACGTGGACGTGATAGAGATAATGATAATAATGGTAATGCCATTATTATGCTAATTGGATTAATATTCTTAATCTTAGCTCCAATATTTGGTCAGCTTATGCAACTTGCAATTTCAAGAAAAAGAGAATTTTTAGCAGATGCTACTGCTATTGAATTTACTAGAAATCCAGATGGTTTGATTTCTGCCCTTGAAAAAATTTCAGCTGATCCAAATGAATTAAAAGTTGCTAATAAGGCTACTGAAAATATGTATATTGCAAATCCTTTTAGAAATAAGAAAAAATCTTCTGATTTGTGGTCTACACATCCAAGTACAGAAGCAAGAATTGAAGCTTTAAGAAATTTAAAATAGTAAAAAAGCGAGTCTAAGTTTTTCTATCAAATGAAAATTTTAAGAAAATCTAAGACTCGCCATATTTATATAGTACAGAAAGTTCTACTACAAGGAGAACTTTCCTACTATAAAAAAAATTGCCATAATGGCAATTTTTTTATTTCTTCAATTCTTCTGCAAACATTTTGTTAAGCATTTGAGGATTTGCTTTTCCTTTTGTTTCTTTCATAGCTTGTCCAACTAAAAATCCTAATGCTCTATCTTTACCAGCTTTAAAATCTGCAACAGATTGAGGATTTGCTTCAATAATCTTTAATACAACTTCTTTGATTGCTCCCTCATCTGAAATCTGTATCCAACCTTTTTCTTTTATAATATCTTCTGGATCTCTTGGATTTTCAAATAATTCTATTAATACTTTTTTGCCGATGCTTGAACTAATTGTTCCTTTATCTATTAATGTTACTAATTTAGCTAATTGTTTTGCATCAAATGGTATTTCTTTAGGATCCATTTCTGTTTCATTTAATATTCTTGAAATATCTGAAATTATCCAGTTATTTACTGCTTTATAATTTCCACATATTTCAGAAGCTTTTTCAAATAAATCTGATAAATATTTTGAAGATGTTATTATTCCAGCATCTTTTTCAGATAATTTATAATCTCTTAAATATCTTTCTTTTCTACTTTCTGGCATTTCTGGCAATGTTTTTCTAATATTTTCAATATATTCTTCTGATAATTTTATTGCAACTAAATCAGGTTCTGGAAAATACCTATAATCTTGTGCATTTTCCTTATCTCTCATTGAAAATGTCTTTCCTGATACTTCATCCCATCTTAAGGTTTCTTGATCAACAACTCCCCCATTATCTATAACTTCAACTTGTCTACCTATTTCATATTCAAGTGCTCTTGTTATACTTCTAAATGAGTTCATATTTTTCATTTCTGTTCTTGTGCCAAGTTTTTCTGAACCAATTGGACGAATTGATGTGTTAACATCTGCTCTGAAAGATCCTTCTTCCATCTTACAGTCTGATACTTCTACATATTCAAGTATTGATTTTAATTTTCTTAAATATGCATCAACTTCTTCTATTGATCTAAAATCTGGTTCTGATACAATTTCTATTAATGGAACTCCAGCTCTATTCAAATCTATAAGAGCTCCTCCAGCCAAATCATCATGATCTAACTTTCCAGCATCATCTTCAATATGAATACGTGTTATTCCTATTTTCTTTTTTCCTTGACTTGTTTCTATTTCTATATATCCATGCTCACATAATGGTTTATCAAATTGTGAAATCTGATATGCTCTTGGTGTATCTGGATAGAAATAGTTTTTTCTATCATTTTTACTATCTCTTGATATTGTACAATGTGTAGCAAGTCCAGCTTTTACTGCATATTCTACTACTTTTTCATTTAATGTTGGTAATGTTCCAGGCATTGCCATACATACTGGACATACTTATGTATTTGGAGCTGCACCAAATTTTGTTGGGCAACTACAAAATATTTTGGTTTTTGTTGCTAATTCTGCATGGACTTCTAAGCCCATTACAACTTCATAATCATTCCTTGGCATTTTCTCCTCCTTGTTCCTTTTCTTGAATCACTTCATTACTCATATTATTTTTTTCATTATCATTTGTTAAATCTTCTGGATTTACTTTTATCCATTCTTGTAATCTATATTGTCTGTAAAAATTTTCTCTTTTTCTTTCTTCTGATGCGAAAAAATCTAATTTTGTTCTTCCATATTCATTACGCATCTTATATAAGCTTTTCTCTAATTTTTTAAACAGTTTTGGCTTTTTAGTTCTTTCTATCCAACATTCTTTTACTTCTCTTAATAATTGTTGTTGAAAATCAGTATTAAAACATCTATCTATAATCTGAGCCAGATTTAAAATTGCATTTAAATGTCTAGGAACTCCCCTCTCTTTAAACTCTAATTGAGTACTATAATTTTTCACTACTTTTATGCTTCCAGCTTCCATAACTATACTAGTCCAATATAAGTTAGATGATAAATGATCTTCAATAAAAATATATATTTTACTTCCATTTTCATCTTGAAGCACATAATCTTTTCTATTTGGTATTCCAAATCTAGTTACTGATTTAATCATTTCATATATCGGAGCTTTAGGATCTGGCAAATATTCTTTGTCTCTTATATTATTTTCTTCTTTATTTCTATCAGCTTCCAATTCTTGCAACATATCTTTTGGAATATATTTTGCTAACCAATCAATTGAAATTTTAGATAAGTCTCTTTCAGTCAGTGGTATTTGTGGCTCTTTTCTAAAAATCGAAAAAATACTTCTATTTTTCACATTAACTACTGAATTATTCTTTGTTTTCACACGAATTAATGATTTACTTTTTGAAAGATTTTCATCTTTTTCTTCAAACCTCTCTCTTTGTGCATAGCTTAATACTTTCCATATTTCACTATTATGTATAGCCTCTGTTCCACCCATAAGTTCATACTTTATTTTTTCAACATAATTTTTTATTTTTGGATTTTTACTTTGTTGCAATCTAGTAATTTCTCTGTTTAAGTATATCATAATCCCTATTTCATCTTCTTGTGAAATATCTATTTTTTCAGGATATTCTTGATTTACTCTTTTTAAAATTAATCTTGCTTGTAATTCATAAATTTTAGCCTCTAAAGAATCTCTTTCTTCTAAACTGTAACCAGAAAAATTTTCTCTATATCTTTGTACTAAACTGTGTACTTCTTTTTCGAACTCTTCTAATGTCAATTGTTCACTTTCATATAATAATTCTTCAACTTGTCCAATTATAATAGAACTTTTATCTTGGAAATTTTTTTCTTTTCCTAATGTTTTTTCATATTGTTCAATTTCTAACTCTAATTCTGTAATTTTATCTAATAATTCTGAGTCACTTGTTTTTTGAAGTAAGTTATTATATTTGTTTAGAAAATCAGCTGCTGCATTTGTATCATATAACAATATTTGTGAAATTTTTAAATTTAAAGGCCTTAAGTATTTTTCATATATTTGGTTTCTTTGACCTTCAGAATATTTTATTTCATCTCCCATTTTATGCTCCTCTCATTTGTTTATATCTTATTTTTTAAATGTAGGCTTGTATTTTTCTCTAAGCTTTGTTTCTTGTTCATAAGCATATGCTGTTTTTATGATTGTTTCTTCATCAAATTTCTTACCAATTATTTGCATACCAATTGGAAGACCATTACTATCTATTCCACAAGGAATTGACATTCCTGGTAATCCTGCAATATTTACAGAAACTGTACATATATCTGCTAAATACATTTCCATTGGATTTGTTGATTTTTCACCTAATTTAAATGCTGTTGTTGGTGATGTTGGTGTTACTATTACATCATATTTTTCAAATGCTTTATTAAATTCTTTCATAACAAGTGTTCTAACTTGTTGAGCTTTTTTGTAATATGCATCATAATAACCTGATGATAATACATATGTTCCAAGTATTATTCTTCTCTTTACTTCTGCTCCCATTTCTTTATATATTTCCACATATTTCAGAAGCTTTTTCAAACAAATCTGATAAATATTTTGAAGATGTTATTATTCCAGCATCTTTTTCAGATAATTTATAATCTCTTAAATATCTTTCTTTTCTACTTTCTGGCATTTCTGGTAATGTTTTTCTAATATTTTCAATATATTCTTCTGATAATTCTATTGCAACTAGATCAGGTTCTGGAAAATATCTATAATCTTGTGCATTTTCCTTATCTCTCATTGAAAATGTTTTTCCTGATACTTCATCCCATCTTAATGTCTCTTGATCAACAACTCCCCCATTATCTATAACTTCAACTTGTCTACCTATTTCACATTCAAGTGCTCTTGTTATACTTCTAAATGAGTTCATATTTTTCATTTCTGTTCTTGTACCAAGTTTTTCTGATCCAATTGGACGAATTGATGTGTTAACATCTGCTCTGAAAGATCCTTCTTCCATCTTACAGTCTGATACCTCTACATATTCAAGTATTGATTTTAATTTTCTTAAATATGCATCAACTTCTTCTATTGATCTAAAATCTGGTTCTGATACAATTTCTATTAATGGAACTCCAGCTCTATTCAAATCTATAAGAGCTCCTCCAGCCAAATCATCATGATCTAACTTTCCAGCATCATCTTCAATATGAATACGTGTTATTCCTATTTTCTTTTTTCCTTGACTTGTTTCTATTTCTATATATCCATGCTCACATAATGGTTTATCAAATTGTGAAATCTGATATGCTCTTGGTGTATCTGGATAGAAATAGTTTTTTCTATCATTTTTACTATCTCTTGATATTGTACAATGTGTAGCAAGTCCAGCTTTTACTGCATATTCTACTACTTTTTCATTTAATGTTGGTAATGTTCCAGGCATTGCCATACATACTGGACATACTTATGTATTTGGAGCTGCACCAAATTTTGTTGGGCAACTACAAAATATTTTGGTTTTTGTTGCTAATTCTGCATGGACTTCTAAGCCCATTACTACTTCATAATCATTCCTTGGCATTTTCTCCTCCTTGTTCTTTATCTTGAATTGTTTCATTACTCATATTATTATTTTTTTCATTATCATTTGTTAAATCTTCAGTATTTATTTTTATTCTTTCTTGTAAGCTATATTGACTATAAAAATTTTTTCTTTTTCTTTCTTCTGATGCGAAAAAATCTAATTTTGTTCTCTCATATTCTTCCCACATCTTATATAAACTTTTTTCTAATTGTTTGAATAATTTAGGTTGTTTCGCTTCTTTTTTTTCTTTAGTTATTTTATGTTCTTCAATATAATATTTTTTTATTTCTTTTAATAATTCCTGTTGAAATTCAGTACCAAAACATCTATCTATAATTTGAGTTAATTCCAAAAATGCACCTAATTTTTTTATCTTACCATCTTTAGTGCTCTGGCAAGGCGTTCTAATTTCCATTATGTCTCCAGCTCTCATGGTTATATAAATATCATAATCAATTACCAATTGTTCACCTATGTCTATGTATATTTCACTATCATTTTCACCTCGAAGTACATATCTTTTATCTTTACTCATTCCATATCTAGTTGCTGATTTAAGCATTTCATATATTGGAGTTTTTGGATCTGGTAAATATTCCTTATTTCTTATATTATTTTCTTTTTTATTTCTATCAGCTTCTAATTCTTGTAACATATCTTTAGGAATATATTTTGCTAACCAATCAATTGAAATTTTAGATAAATCTCTTTCAGTCAATGGAATTTGTGGTTCTTTTCTAAAAATTGAAAAAATGCCTGACATTATATTTCTGTTTTTTACATTAATTAGTGAATTTTTCTTTGGCCTCACATAAACTAATGACTTACTTTGTGAAGGATTTTCCTCTTTTTCTTCAAATCTTTCTCTTTGAGCATAACTTAGTACTTTCCATATTTCACTATTATGTATAGCCTCTGTTCCTCCCATAAGTTCATACTTTATTTTTTCAACATAATTTTTAATTTTAGGATTCTTACTTTGCTGTAATCTAGTAATTTCTCTGTTTAAGTATATCATAATTCCAATTTCATCTTCTTTTGGAATATCTATTTTTTCAGGATATTCTTGATTTACTCTTTTAAAAATTAATCTTGCTTGCAATTCATAAATTTTAGCCTCTAATAAATCTCTTTCTTCTAAACTATAACCAGAAAAATTTTCTTTATATCTTTGTACTAAACTATGCACTTCTTTTTCGAAATCTTCTAATGTAAATTGTTCACTTTCATATAATAATTCTTCAACTTGTCCAATTATAATAGAACTTTTATCTTGAAAAGTCTTTTCTTTTCCTAATGTTTTTTCATATTGTTCAATTTCTAACTCTAATTCTGTAATTTTATCTAATAATTCAGAGTCACTTGTTTTTTGAAGTAAGTTATTATATTTTTTTAGAAAATCTGCTGCAGCATTTGTATCATATAACAATATTTGTGAAATTTTCAATTTTAAAGGTCTTAAATACTTTTCATATATTTGATTTCTTTGACCTTCAGAATATTTCATTTCATCTCCCATTTTATACTCCTCTCATTTGGTTATATTATTTTTTAAATGTAGGTTTGTATTTTTCTCTGAACTTTGTTTCTTGTTCATAAGCATAAGCTGTTTTTATGATTGTTTCTTCATCAAATTTTTTACCGATTATTTGCATACCAATTGGAAGTCCATTACTATCTATTCCACAAGGGATTGACATTCCTGGTAATCCTGCAATATTTACAGAAACTGTACATATATCTGCTAAATACATTTCCATTGGATTTGTTGATTTTTCACCTAATTTGAATGCTGTTGTTGGTGATGTTGGTGTTACTATTACATCATATTTTTCAAATGCTTTATTAAATTCATTCATAACAAGTGTTCTAACTTGTTGAGCCTTTTTATAATATGCATCATAATAACCTGATGATAATACATAAGTTCCAAGTATTATTCTTCTCTTTACTTCTGCACCAAATCCTTCACTTCTTGATTTTTTATAAATTTCTTTTAATGTTTTTGCTTCTGGTGATCTATATGTATATCTTATTCCATCAAATCTTCCTAAATTTGAACTTGCTTCTGCACATGCTATTATATAATATGTTGCTAATGCATATTGAGCAATATCTAATGAAAACTCTTCTACCTCTGCTCCCATTTCTTTATATTTTTCAATTGCTTCTTCTAATGATTTTTTTACTTCAGGATTTATTCCTTCTCCATAAAATTCTTTTGGAACTCCTATTTTTAAACCTTTAACATCTTTTGATAATGATTTTGTATAGTCTTTCTTTCCATTATCTATAGATGTTGAATCTTTTTCATCATATCCAGCAATTACATTTAATAACATTGCACAATCTTGAACATCTTTTGTAAATACTCCAACTTGATCTAATGATGATGCAAATGCTACTACTCCATATCTTGATACTAATCCATAAGTAGGTTTTAACCCAACAACACCACATAATGAAGCTGGTTGTCTTATACTTCCACCTGTATCTGTTCCTAATGCCCATGGTACCATATTTGCTGAAACTGCAGCTGCAGAACCACCTGAAGATCCTCCTGGTACTCTTGATAAATCCCATGGATTTCTTGTTTTCTTAAAATATGAATATTCTGTTGAACCTCCCATTGCAAACTCGTCCATATTTAGTTTTCCTAAATCTATCATATTTTCTGCATTTATTTTTTCCATAACAGTTGCATCATATGGTGATACAAAGTTTTCTAGCATTTTTGATGCACATGTTGTTTTTACACCTTTTGTACATATTATGTCTTTTATTCCTATTGGTATTCCTGCTAAATCTCCTAATTTTTCACCATTATCAATTTTGTTTTGTATTTCTTCTGATTGTTTTAATGCTTCATCTTTTAATTCTGTTATAAATGCTTGTACATCTTTTTCTTTCTCATTCATTCTATCTACATAAGCTTTTGTTATTTCTGTTATTGTTAATTCTTTATTCTTTATTTTTTCTTGTAGCTCATGTACTGTTAATTCTGTAATGTCCATTTACATTCCTCCTTATAAAATTTTGCTTAGTTTAATACTTTTGGAATTTTAAACATATGTCTATCTTGTTCTGGCGCATTTTGTAATAATCCTTCTATGTTATCAAATACCTTAACTTCGTCTTTTCTAAATCTATTTTTTGCTTCATTTGCTCCTATTGTTATATCTAATCCTTCAACAGGCGCATTATTTACTATATTTGCAAAATTTAATATATCTTGTAAATGTAATATATATGTGTCTATCTCTTCTTCTTTTAATTCTAATTGTGCTAAGTTTGCTATGTGTAATATTTCTTCTCTACTTACTTTCATAACTGCCTCCTTCTGTTTTTCTTTTTAATGTGCTTATTATATAACTTTTTGCTTGAATTTACAATAGTTTGAATATAAAAAGTGGATTGCATTTATATTTGCAATCCACATCCTTATACTATATTTTTCTGTTTTCTTGTTTTTTTATGATTTGTCTTATTACATTTATTTTCTTTTTATTCTTGAGAATACATTTGTATATATTTCTGCATCTGGCACTTTTTCTTTTATTATTTTACTTATATTTTCTAAATATTTCATATTTCCAAATGCTGTCTCTGTAAATCTCTGTGATTTTCCTTCACTTAAAAACATTGACATTTCTGATATTATTAAATATTTCATTGAATAGCAATATTTTTTCAACAAAAAAAGCATAGCTTTTTTTGCTTATTTTGCTATGCTTTTGAATCTATTCATTTTTTTATTCGTCACTACTGATATACGTAAACAACTTATTTGATTGGAGCAGGTACCGAGAATCGAACTCGGGCCACCAGGTCGGAAGCATGGGATTCTACCACTAAACTACACCTGCATATATCAATTATTATACATTACAATTTTCATATTGTCCATACTTTTAAAACTTTTTTATTTTATGTAAAACTATTGATTATTTTCATTTTTTGAGTTATAATATAGATATTAATTTTAAGGAGGGTGTTCGTTATGATGAACGCTACAGTTTGGGTTACTTTTGAAACAATTGATAAAATCGAGTATTTTGTTGTTCATAACATGCTCACTGGCGAGGAGAAAAAAATTAAGGCCTCTGATTTTCTCGGAACTGTTTACAAAATGCCTAGTTCTTTCAACTATAAGTTGAAGAATGCGTTCCCTCATAAGAAACGGGTAGTTTTCTCTGCCCCTGCTGCCGAAGCAGTCACCAGATTGGTGAATTTCAACAGAGTTGATTCTTAAACTCTGTTATACCCTAGCCAGAGGAGATGGTGAAAACCATTCTCCTCTGTTTTATTATTATTATGTAAGAAATTTTAACAATATAATAAATATCCCTCCAGGCACACCTAATATTCCGTACTGTTAATATTGTTATCAAATTTATTCCTATATGAAATTTCAAATATATTCCTATAAAATTTATTATCAAAATAAATATTATCCCTAAAATAGAATTAATCCCCAATTTTAATATTAATTTTATTGGTACTACAAATATTCTTATGAAAATAAAAAGAAAACATATACAAGATATTATTATTAAAACATTCATATTTTTCTCTCCAATACTAATACTGTATGCTAGCATTATACAAATATTCATATGTTTTCTCTATATTTAATTACATTGTTATTAATTCTTTATTTCTAATAATTTTTCTTTCAATTTGTTTTCAATTTCTTCAAGTTGAACTTCTGCTTCTTGTCTTTTTACTCTTCCATTTTCGTGAATTTCTATAACTTTATCCAATGTATCTATAATATCTTGATTTGTTTTTTGTAATGTTTGAACATCTACAACAGCTTTTTCAGATTCTTCTGCAATTTCAATTGTTCCTTGTTTTAGTAATTCACTATTTTTTGTAAGCATATCATTTGTCATTTGTGTAACTTGTTTTTGTGCTCCTAATGCATTTCTTGCATTTGTTATTCCTAATGCTATAACAATTTGATTTTTCCAAAGTGGAATTGTATTTATTAATGAACTTTGTATTTTTTCAACTAATTCACTATCATTGTTTTGAATTAATCTAATTTGTGGTGCCATTTGAATTGATATAATTCTTGTTGTTTTTAAATCATATATTCTTTTTTCAAATCTATTTATTATTGCTACCATATCATTTACAGCTTGTGCATCTGTTTGTTCTTTTGTTTCTTCTGCTATTTTTTGTAATTCTGGTAATGTAACTGTTTTTAATTCTTCTAATTTCTTTTCACCAGCAATTATATATAATGATAATTCTTTAAAATATTGTAAGTTTTTATCATACATTGTATCAAATATTGCAATATCTTTCATCATTTGAAGTTTATGTGTTTCTAATGATTTTTCTATTTTAGCTATATTATTTTCTACTTTGTCATATTTTGCTATTAATTTTTCAACTTGTTTTTTTGCAGAATTGAATATTCCTAATATTCCCTTTTTCTCTTCAACTGGAACATCTGCATTAAATTCTTTTATTTCTGTTACTAATCCTGATAGTAAATCTCCAACTTCTCCAGAACTTTTGGTTCTAACATCATTTAAAACACTGTCTGAGAATTTTGATATATTACTTTGTGCACTTGAACCAAATTGTAATATTTGTGCAGTATTTTTTACATCAACTTTACTAATAAATTCATCTATTGCAGATTTTTCCTCTTGTGTTAAAGCATCATAATTTAATGATTTTTCTACAACAGCTTCATCAACTTTTTTATCTGTTTTTAATGCTAATTCGATATCTTTTGTATCTACATTTTTAGCAACTTCTAATTTTATTTCTTCTTCCATTTTATTTTCTCCAATCTTTTTTATAATTATATTTAAAATTTTATAAACTATTTATTTCCTAAATATGAAATTAATTGTTCATATACATTCATTTTTAGGCTTGATACTGTACTTATTATGCTTTGTGGTATTCCTTTTACATTTACTTGTGTTACATCATAATTTCCACCTGTTACACCTGTTCTAAATCCATATTTTGACCATGCTATTTGTTGCATCTCTTTATCTTCATAAGCTTCATAATACTCATCTCCAGCTTCATCAAATGATGCTATACAATGTGAGTTCCATATTGTTGGTGTTGGATATAATATTCTCATCTTGTCTTTTACTTGTTCCCATCCATCTGGATTTGAATTTGCAAAATCTATTACACTTTTTTCATAATCAACAATCATTGGCTTTCCTCCAACTCCTGTTTTTAAGTATAATTCAAATAAATCTGCTGGTGTATTGTTCATATATCCTGATTTTGTGTAAAATTCTTTTAGTTTTGGTAAATTTTCTGCAACTGCTTCATCTGTTATTTCTCCATCACACATAATTGAAAGTAATAACCCATAATATGTTGCACCAGGTGATGATGTAACTGGATCAGTTGAGTCTATATTTATACTTCCATATAACATATCTACTCCAATGTCTTTCCATTTCTTTCCTTCAAGTATATATGATATTAATTTTGGCATATCTGTTATGTAATATACCCCATCTTTTTCTGTTACTATTTTTTGTTCTATTAATGCATCTACAACTGTATCCCAACTATATATTACAATTGGAGTATTTAATGTTAATCCACCTTTTTGAACTGTATATCTTGCTGATTCTCCTTTTGTTGTATCTGGTGCTAATTTATAATAATCATAAAATCTTTGGTCAGAACAGAACATTACATCATACTTCGTTCCGTCCTCTCTTACTAATGGATTTTTAATTAGTTTTCCATTACTCCATGAATCATATATAACATTTAATCCATATTTCTTTTTCATTATTTTATTAACTTCTTCATCTGCTAAGAAATTTTCCTTTCCTCCACCTGTTGCAACATATACTGTTTTTAAGTTTGATTCTATGATTGATTCTCCATTTGTTGAAAAGAATTTTATTCCTATTATGATTAAGACTAATATTATTAAAATTCCAAGTCCTATCCAGACTTCTTTTCTTCCTTTCATATTTTTTATCTTCCTTTCTTTAGGCTTTAATTATCTATATTTAAACTTACTTCCTATTTTTTAATATTTATATCTCCTAAAAATCCATCAGATTTTAACATTTCTTCAAATACTTTTAATTCTGCATCTGTATCTATAATCTCTGCTTGATACATATTATTTAATTGTTCATGAAAAGCTTCTTTTATTTTTGCAATCATATCTCTTACTGATTTCATAAATTTTTGGCTTTCTTCTGAATTTAATCTTTGATTTTCAATTTCATCATATCTTTGCAATATTTTTATTGTTACTGGTAAGTAATAATTTATAAAATTATTTACTTGTGATAGTTTTCCTGGATTTTTTGATAAAGTATCAATTATTTTATTTGATGTATTACAAATATCTTGGACATTTGCAATTAATTCTCTGTCTTCTAATTGCTTTGAAATATCAAAAATTTGCGTTGTTTGTGATTTTGCATTTTTTAGTATTTCATATAAATTAGTATTTTTAGTTGAATAATCAATTTTACTTCTATCTTTAAATATTAAGGTTCCAGCTCCATATGCCACTGCACTTATTGCTAGTGATGGTACTAATTGAACTCCAAGAGCTAAATATGGTACCGCAAAAAATGTTCCACCTAATATTGCTGAAAAAATATATCCTTTTTTCATTCTGTTTTCCTTTCTTACTAATTATATCCCCTTACTTGCTTAAATGCCTCTAATAAATTTGTTCTTCCATCAAATACTTTTGCATTTGTTAAATTTGCTATATCTTCTAATTGTGTTTCATCAGCATCTCCAAACATTATACTAAATATTGGTATATCTTTATTTATTTGTTTATATACTGATTGAAGTTGATTCAACCTATTATAATTTGATTCACCATCTGTCATTAATACTACTGATGTATTATACTTTTCTAAGTCTTCTTTATTTAATATATTTAATCCTTCAATTGCTGGTATATAGATATCTGTTCCTCCATTTACATCTGTTGATGTTATTTGATTTAGTAATTCTTCTGTTTTAGTTCCATCTTCTGTTGTATATTCTCCAAGTATTTCATGATTAAATGGTATTATTGTTATTTTGTCTTTATTTGAAAATTGTAATAAATCTTTTGATGCTTCTTCTTCATTTAAGATATATTGCATTGCTTCTATTAATTGTTTACTTCCACTTCCATACATACTTCCAGAATAATCTAAACAAAATACAATATTTATTGGCTTTCTTAATTCTGTTTGATATATTCCTAATGCTGTTTTTATTACTGCTGTGCTTGGATATTTTACTGGTATAATATATTTTGTTGTATCTATTCCCCAGTTTGGATTAAATACTGTTTTATCTACATTTTCATTTATTCCGCCAAACCAAACTCTTCTTCCTGTTTTTACTAATTCAGCTTGTCCTTCATTACTTAATATATAATTTTGTATTTTTTTAAATTCTTCTAATTTAGTCTCATCTTTATTGTCTATATATGCAAATGGTGAATCTGATATTGAAACTCCATCTTTAGTATATATTGCATATAATGGTTCTTCTCCTTTTTGCTCTAATTGTTTATTCATATTTATTAATGATGTTTCATAAGTTATTAATGCTTCATAATCACCTTTTAAAAACATTTCTTGTAAAAATTCATCATCTCCTGATGATCTTTTTACTCCTGAATATAATTGAATTAATTGATCTTTTAATTCTTCATTTTGTAAGTTTTCTTCTGTTAATATTTCAGGATTTCCTGCAAGTGTTGTTAAAAATCCTAAATATGCTGTTGCTCCTGTATTTGTTTGAGTTGGTGATGACATATTGAATTTTAGTTTTCCTTGGTTTATTGCCTCTAATATGTCTTTCATATAAACATCTTTTCCTATAAATCCTAATTCTTCAGCTTTTGATTTTTTTATTCCAAATACTACTGGATTTATACTTGTTGATTTTGAATTTGTTGTTTTTATTTTGCTATCTAGCATATATAACCATATTGAATTTGAACACCATACTGCATCATATTTTTCACCATTATTAAGTTTTGACATTATTTCAATTGTTCCTGCATAATCTATGCTTACATCTATATTATTCTTTTTTGCATAATTTTGTATGATTTCTTCTATGTCTTTGTTTTCTGTACTTGATATTATTTTAAATGTATTATCTGAATTGTTTTTTTCTGTGTCTTTTATTATTGTTTTGACATTACTTCCTAGTCCTTCAATTAAACATACTAAAATAATAAAAATTGCAAAGATAGAAATCATAGATTTCTTTTGTTTTTTCTCCATTTTTTCTCCCCTTTCTTACATATATAACTTTATCATTAATTGATTGATTTTTCAATAGAAAAAAACTAATAGGCAAAAATTAATAAAACTTTTGCCTATTAGTTATATTTTTACTTTAATTTACTTTTGAAAAATTTTGCTATATTATCACTCATAAAAAATACTATAGCAACTATAACCAATGCTACAATAATATCCCAAAACAAACTTCCTGTTGTAATTTTGATTTTTCTAGGAATACTGTAAAAAAGGAGCATTGTTGTAATAAAGCATATTTCTTCAGATACATTTGAGTCTGAAAAAATCACATACCAAAAATTATTTTTAGAAAATGTTTCTATATCTGTTTTCTTTATTTTTCGAACAATTCTAATAATGATAATAATTGCTAATGCTACTAATGCTATTAATACATTAATAATTCTAGGAAATTCCATACTAGTCCCTAAAAGTGTTATTATTGCTAAAGCAATACCTGTTATTGTTAAAACTTTTTCAACATTTGTCGTTTTACATAATTCAATAATCCGTTTTTCAAAATCTTTCATAATTTGCCTCCCATAACATTTGTTGGTGTATATTCGTTCTATATGTCAACTCCTAATAGGAGATAAAAAAGTTAATGTTTGTATTTTATCATTTTGCATTGATTTTGTCAATTAATCCACATGATTCTTTGCCTTCACCACAATATTTATCTGTTATACATGTTGGACCAAGTCCTTTTCCTATTAATGGTGCTACTTGTTTTACTTGTCTTACCATTTCTTGTGTAATAAATCTAATTTGCCATTGTGCCTTATTACAACAACGCATTCTTGAAACCCATTGTAAATTTCTAGCATTCATTGTTGTTATAACATTTAACATTTGTGCCCCAATATAAAAATATATTAAATCTTCTTCTGCAATTCCTTGCTCTTTAAATTCATCAAACATTTTTATATTTTCATTAACAGCTTTTTGATATACATCATTTGCGTTTTTCTTTATTGTTTCTGGTGTTATATAATTTTTCATATCCCATAATGGTACAAATTCTGGTATTAGCAATGGATGCATTCTATGTCTTGTTAAATGTGTTAATATTGATAATGAAATTGGAATTTGAAAACTAAAACTTACTTGTTCTAATTCTCTTTTTTCTTCTTTATGAAGAATATTTTGCATCATTTTTTCTTTTGCATTTTCATCTTTTTCTACTAATTTTTTTAGTATCTCATCAGCCATTTTCTCTGAGCATTGATAATGATACATAACATTACTTTTTAGCACAACATCATCTGCATTTTGTGTATAACTTAAAAGTTCTGGCTTTTCTAATATTTTTATTGGGGGTCTCTTAGTCATTTTTTCCAAATAATCAAATTGATTATCACTATTCATTTTTGAATTTTCTATACATTCTGTTAAATATGGTACTTTTTCTTTTATAATTTCACATAAAATCTTTCCAAACTCATTTAATTCCTGTATTCTACTTAATCTTCCATATATAAAAGATTCAACCATCTTTTCTAATTCTCTTGCATCTAATCCCATTATTATATTACTATGAAAACAATATGGTAATATAAATCTTGCATCTTCAACATCAATTCCTTTGTCTACTAATTCTCCATATGTATTAAATAAATATTGCATATGTTTTTGGTATTTTTCTTTTAATTGTTCATTTTGTGGATGTATATTCAAATTTGAATTTCTAAATTCTGGCGTATAAAATCCAGCAGTACGAAAGTCTACTTCTCTTCTAGATTTTATTGTAAATGAAGTTAATCTATTTCCAATAATTGTTTGTTCAATAATTGGCGTTACATCTGATATGGCAAATACTAAATAATCATGTTCAATAATTGATTTATGCCCCATTGAAATAATTCTTTTTATTAATTTTAAATTTTTTTCATAGTCATTACAATTTTCTAATACTTCGAAAACATTTCCTTTAAATCTTGATAATTTTCCTGCTGCAGCTACTTTTTGAATTCTTTTTTCTAATTCTTCTTTTTCACAACTACATAATAATTCTACCTTCATTTTATACCTCTTTTTTTATAATATTTTATCTTTTTAAATATATCATAATGATTTTTTATTTTCAATAATTTTAAATTTTTTTAATTTAGGTATTACATTTCAAAATTTTTTATGCTATAATAGCGCCTGCGAGTAGCTAAGATATATAGCGGAAATCCAGCAAATTGGATTTCCGCTTTTTTTATGTGCTAGTAATGATCTCTGAACTTCCTAGTATATAAGAGCTACAATAATATTTTTTAAAAGGAGGACGTTATGGAAAACGTTAAACAAAACAAAATGGCTGACATGCCAATGAAAAAACTTTTCTGGAAAATGGGATTACCTATGATTATCTCTATGGTTCTACAAGCATTATACAATGTTGTAGATAGCATATTTGTTACAAACATGGGTGAACAAGGCGCTATTGCAAATCAAGCTTTAACATTAGCATTTCCTATTCAAATTTTAATTATTGCTATTGGTGTTGGTACAGGAATTGGATTAAACACTTTACTTTCTAAAAATTTAGGAGAAAATAATAAAGAACAAGTAAATAAAGTTGCTGGCAATGGTATTTTTATTAGTATTTGCATTTTTATATTATTCTTTTTATTTGGAATGTTGGGTTCTAAATGGTTCATTTCTTTATTTTCTGCTGGTAATGAAGAAATAATTTCTATGGGAACAACATATTTAAAAATCTGTTGTTGTTTTTCACTAGGTTCTATTGTATATACAGCATATGAAAGATTTTTACAATCAACTGGTAAAACTAATTTATCTGCAATAGCACAAATATCTGGTGCAATTGCAAATATTGTATTAGATTATATTTTTATTTTTCCATTAGATATGGGTGTTGCTGGTGCTGCTTGGGCAACAGTAATTGGACAATTTTTATCTTTATTTGTCGCAATGATATTTCATTACACTGTAAATAAAGAAATTGCTAAAAATTTAAAATACATAAAACCTGATTTAGGTTTAATAAAAGGAATTTATAGTATAGGTCTTTCTGCTGCAATTATGCAATCATTACTTTCTGTTATGATGGCTGGAATGAATGCTATACTAGGAACAGCAAAAGCCGATCCAACAATATTAGTAGGATCTTTTGGTATATATTATAAAATTCAAAATATTGCTGTACTTGCATGTTTTGGATTATCTAATACTATTATTACAATATTATCATTTAATTATGGTATGAAAGATAAAAAAAGAGCTGATGATTGTATTAAATATGGAATTATAGATACTGCAATTGTCACTTTAATAATCACTGTATTATTTGAAATTTTTGCTAATCCATTATCAAAATTATTTGGATTATCTGGTGGATCTACAACTCAAATTATTGATGTTTGTTCAACAGCACTTAGAATTTCAAGTATTGGCTTTGTATTTATGGGATTTTCTATTGCTGTTCAAGGTATTTTACAAGCTCTTAGATATGCTGTTAAACCTCTTATAATTTCATTATTAAGATTAGTTATATTTGTATTCCCTATCGCATATTTATTTACATTATCTGATAATGTTATAAATTTAGTTTGGTGGACATTTCCTATTTCTGAAATTCTTACTGCTATAATTTCAGCTTTCATATTGAAAAATGCTTACAAACAAAAAATTGCAGTTTTAGAACCTACTGTTTACAAAAATAATCTAGTTATTTCAATATCTCGTGAACATGGTACAAATGGTAAAGAAATTGCAAGAAATGTTGCAAAACAACTTGGAATTGCATTCTATGGAAAAGAAGAAATTAAAGATTTTGCAATTAAACATTCTTTAGTAGAAAATTATAATGATACTGATAAATTATATAATGATTTCTTATCATTAGAAGCAAATGGTGATTCTATTATCAAACAAGCTAATGTTATAAAAGAAATTGCTAACACTGAAAGTTGTGTAATTGTTGGAAGATCTGCTGATTATATTTTAAGAGATAATAAGAATTTAATTAAAATATTTCTTTATGCTCCTGAACAATACAAAATAGAAACTATAAAAAGACTTTATAATGATAATGATTCAACAGCAAAATCATATATGGAAAAATCCGATAAAGCAAGATCTACTTATTATGAAGTGATTTCAAATCAAATATGGGGTAATAAAAACAATTATGACATTTGTTTAGACTGTCAAATTGGTAATGACGAAATTGTAAAAATAATTTGTAATTATGTAAAAAATAAAATAAATATGAAATAATTAGAATATATCAAGTGTTATATTTGACAAATACAGCAAAATATTGTATATTGAAATAGATTAAGTCAGATTTGTATATTATGTACTGGCATGTGTAACTGCAATTACACATGCCTTTTTATTTCAAACCAAAAAGCAGAAACACCTTCAATTTTTTCCATAATAAAAACCTCCATATTCTTTTTCATGAATACTAGAGGTTCTTGATTTATTGATATTACAAATTTCTGTATCTAGCTTCTCTCAAGGTTTTTAAATTTTACGCACTCTTAAGTTCAAGCCTTAATTTATCACTAATCATTGCTATAAACTCAGAATTTGTAGGCTTTCCTTTTGCAGCTGAAATTGTGTATCCAAATATGTTTTCTACTGTCTTTTGTTCTCCTCTTCCCCATGCTACTTCTATTGCGTGACGTATTGCTCTTTCCACTCGTGATGGAGTTGTGTGAAATTTGTTTGCTATTTGTGGATATAAACATTTTGTAATTTGATTTATAACATCAATATCATTTATAACCATAATAATTGCTTCTCTTAAATATTGATAACCTTTTATATGTGCTGGTACTCCAACTTCATGTATAACATTTGTAACTAATGCTTCAATATTTTCTTCTTTATTTGCTGAATTGTTTGGAATATCAATATATTGTGGCTTACTTATTCCTATTTCTCTTGAAATAAAATTATTATTTTGTGATGATGGTTTGTAATTTTTTAATTCTCTTATTCTTGTTATAAGTAAATCTATATCAAATGGTTTTACAACATAATATTCAGCTCCAAGTTCAATTGCTCTTCTGGTTACTTTATCTTGTCCAACTGCTGATAGCATTATGCATATAGGTTTTTTACTTAATTTTATCATATTCATTTGTTCTAAAACACCTATTCCATCCAAATGTGGCATTATTACATCTAATAATAATACATCTGGCATTAAGCTAGATACCATATCTAAAGCTTCATTTCCATCTTTTGCTCTTCCTACAACTACCATATCTTCTTGATTTTTTAAATATGTTGCTAATGTTGTACTAAATTCTTGATTATCATCTGCTATTAAAACTGTGATTTTTTCTCTCATGTTTTTTCCTCCTAATATTTTTCAATTGTAAATTTTTTACAATTTGAATTATATTACATCATTTTCTATAATGCAATATAATTTAAAATGTTATTTTCAGTTTTAGTGCATATTTCCTACCTTATTTATCATTTTTCTACTTATTTCGACAAAAAAGCATTATGTGTACATTCAAATTATATTTTTTGGAACATTTTTATAATATTTCAAACTTTTTCTAATAAAATATTAAAAATATCTTGACAAATTCAAAAAAAAATACTAAAATATTTAGTGTGTTCACAAATGGACTAAACAATGGTGGATGTAGCGTAGTTGGTTAACGCGCCAGTTTGTGGCACTGGAGACCGTGGGTTCGAGTCCCATCTTCCACCCCATATAAATACCTTATATGTGTTGTTTATAATTATATATTGGGCTGTAGCCAAGTGGTAAGGCATTAGACTTTGACTCTAACATGCGCTAGTTCGAATCTAGCCAGCCCAACCAAATGAAATAACGAGATATACACTATATATCTCGTTTATTTTTAAATATTAACAAAGGAGAATTAATTATGGCAAGTTTACCAATAGTTATAAAATATTTAATAGTTTTTTTCATATCAATGGTACCAATCATAGAATTAAGAGGTGCTATTCCAATAGCTGAAAGCTTAAAATTAAGCATATCTCTATATTATCCAATTGCAATAATAGGAAATATGTTACCTGTTCCAATCATTTATTTATTCGCAAGAAAAGTACTTGAATGGGGAAAAGATAAAAAGTTTATAGGTAAATTTTTTACTTGGTGTTTAGAAAAAGGTGAAAAAGGTGGAGAAAAATTAAAATCCTCTGCAGGAAATAGTGGAATATTCTGGGCATTACTTTTATTCGTGGGTATTCCTTTACCTGGTACAGGTGCATGGACTGGAACTCTTGCTGCAAGTTTTTTAAAACTTGATTTTAAAACAAGTATAACTGCTATTGCACTTGGTGTTATACTCGCAGGAATTATAATGTCTTTAGGAAGTAAAATTGTAGCTATTTTAGGATGGGCTGGAGTTATTGCTATTGTAGCTGTTATTTTAATAATAATCATTGCTTCTGTTATAATTAAGAAAAAATCTAAAAAGCAAAAATAATTTTAAGCATCATTTTGATGCTTTTTTCTTTAAAATTTTATAAAAGTCACTTTAGTAATCAAGTTTACATATAATATTGTAAAAAAGTTTTTAGATTGGAGCTATTTTATGATATTAAACTGTATTTTACTTGCTCTTTCAGTAAGCATAGACTCTCTTGGAATTGGAATTTCTTATGGAATAAAACATACAAAAATTTCGAAAATAAGTAATTTTATATTATTCATAATATCATTTATAATAACAAGTATTTCAATATTTATTGGTAATACTATTTCTTCAATCATATCAGAAAAATGTTCTTTATTAGTTGGCTCATTTTTATTGATATTTCTAGGAATTTATGGAATATATAAAAATCTTTCAAACAAAACTACTGACTATGATTTTGATCATTCAAATATAATTGACAAAAAAGAAGCTATTCTTTTGGGATTAGCTTTATCAGTTGACTCTTTTTGCGTAGGACTCGGAAGTGGTATAATTGGAACAAATGATATTTTATTGCCTATATTTGTTTCAATATTTCAATTATTTTTTATAAATTGCAGTATAAATATTGCTAATTTATTATTATCAAAATTTAGTATTTCTAATAATATTCTATCTTATCTATCATCTTTTGCTCTTATTTTATTAGGTATATTAAAAATTTTGTTTTAATTTGTCTCATTTTAGCAAATTATGCATATGATTATATAAGATAGACTATCAATTAATTGTCAGAAAGGATTCTATTTTATATGATAAGTTGTATATTACTTGCTATATCTGTTAGTATAGATGCTTTGACATTAGGAATTACATATGGTATAAAGCATTCTAGAATCACAAGAATTAGTAATTTAATTGTTTTTTCAATTGCATTTGTTTCAACATCAATTGCAATTTTTCTCGGAAAACATATTTCAAGATTATTTTCAGCATCTGTTGCAACATTTATTGGTTCTGCTTTATTAATTTTTCTTGGAATATATTCGATTTATAAGAGTTTTAATAAAAATACAAAAGATTACGATTTAGATCATTCAAATTCTATTGACAAAAATGAGGCTATTTTATTAGCATTAGCAGTTTCAACTGATGCCAGTTGTGTTGGACTTAGCTGTGGAATAATTGGTATAACTGGATTTATCTATCCATTTTGTGCTGCATTATTTCATACTATATTTATAAATTGTGGTAATATTATTGCATATTCTGCTAGTAAAAAAATAAATATTTCTGATAAATATTTATCTATTTTTTCTGGAATTGTTTTGATTTTAATTGGATTAATAAGATTATAAAAGAAGCTACTGATTGTAGCTTCTTTTGTTTTATGATTCCTTTAATTTCATTGATAATAATTTTGAAATACCTTTTTCTTCCATTGTAACACCATAAATAGTATCTGCTGCTTCCATTGTTCCTTTTCTGTGTGTAATTATTAAAAATTGAGTGTCTTTAGCAAATTTCTTTAAGTATTCAGCATATCTGTAAACATTAACATCATCAAGTGCTGCTTCAATTTCATCAAGTACGCAAAATGGTGCTGGATTTATTTTTAATATTGCAAATAACAATGCAATAGCTGTAAATGCTCTTTCTCCACCTGAAAGTAATAACATACTTTGAAGTTTTTTTCCTGGTGGTTGTACATTTATTTCTATTCCACTTTCAAGAATATTATTTTCATCTGTTAATGATACTTCTGCCATTCCTCCACCAAATAATTCTTTGAATACTTCTCCAAAGTTCTTATTAATAATTTCAAATTTTTCTTTAAACTGTGTTTTCATAACATCTAGCATTTCAACAATTACTTTATTAAGTTTTGCCATTGTACTTTCTAAATCTAATCTTTGTTCACACATAAAATCATATCTTTGTTTTAAATTCTTATATTCTTCAATAGAATCAACACTTACACTACCTAATTCTCTTATATCTGTACGTAAATTATTAACTTTTCTTTGAGTTAATTGTACATTTTCTGGCATTGGATAATTTCCTGCATTATTAGGAGTTAATTCATATTCTTCCCACATCTTATTTATAATTTCTGTAATGTCTTCTTCTATTTTGGTTTTCTTAACTTCTAATTTTGTAACTTGTGCTTTTAAGTCCTCTATTACTTTAAATTCATCAGTTTGTTCATCTTCTTTTTTAGTTAGCTTTTCATTTTTGGCAATTCTATCTTTTTTCAATTTTTCAATATTTTCACCACTATTAGAAACTTGAGATTTTATTTCTTCTATTTGTTTTTTAGTTTCTTCTATTTGTTTTTCAAGTTCAATATTTTCTTTTTCATCTTTTTCAATTTGAGCTTTCTTGATTTCAACATTTTTGGTATGTGTTTCAATTTCTTTATTAATCATTTCTGACATTTCTTGAATTGACATTTCACTTTCATTAAATGATGATACAGATATTTTTAAATCTGTAATATCTTCATTTAAGTTATCTATATATGTTTGACTATCTTTGTTTGAACTTGCAAATTCATCTATAATTGCTTGTTTTTCTTCATTTTCCTTAGAAATTTTAGCCATCTCTTGTTCATCTAATTCTTTTGATTTTAATAGTTCTTTTTTATTTTCTTCTGACTTTGAAATCTCTTCTTTTTGCTTATTTATTCTATCTTTTATAGTTTGGATATTTTCATCAATTGATTCAACTCTTTGTTTTTCTGTTGCATAAGAAATTTCAATTTCTTGTAATTGTTTTTCTAAATTTTCTGCCTCTTCTAATACATTTTCTGATGAGTTTTCATATTCTTCTTTTGATTTTTCTAATTTTGAAATCTTTTCTTTTATTTCCATAATTTGTATATTTAATTCTTCAATTTCTTTACTTCTGCCTAAAATATTAACTGTTTTTTTAGTTACTGATCCACCAGTTATTGCTCCAGATGGATTTATTACATCACCTTCTAATGTAATTATTCTGAATGAATAATTATTTTCTTTTGAAAGTTTTATTGCATTTTGCATATTGTCAACAATAACTGTTCTTCCTAATAAATTTAATATGATTTGCTCATATTTTTTATCAAATTTTATTAAATCACAAGCAATACCTATTACTCCATCTTTTTTTCCTTTTATATTATCTAATTTTTTTCCTTTTACAGATGTAATTGGTAAGAATGAAGCTCTTCCTAAATTATTTGTTCTCAAATGCTCAATTAGTTTTTTTGCATCTTCTTCTGTTTCTGTAACAATATTTTGTAAGCTTGCTCCTAAACACATTTCAATTGCTGTTTGATATTCTTTTGGCACATCTATAATATTTGCCAAAACACCATGCATACCTTTTCCAAGTTCTTTTGCTTTTTCGCAATCAATTAATAATGATTTTACACTCTTTGCATAACCTTCTTTTTCTTTTTCTGTTTCTACAAGAAAATTATATCTTGATGTTTTCATCCTCATTTCATTTGTTAAATTAGCAATTTGAATTTCAAACTCTTTAATTTTTGTTGTAATTTCATTTTTTTGTTTTCTTATTTCTTCAAGCTTTTTCAAAATATTATTTCTATTTGATTCTGTTTCATTAAATTCTTTGGCAATATCTTCTTTTTTTATTCTAATTCTATCTATTTCAAATGTTTGTGATGATATTTCTAGATTTAATTGACTTTTTCGTTTTTCGAAATTATCTATATTAGCTTGTTTTTTACTTATTTCTGCTTGTAATTCATATTTTCTATCAGTATTTTTTTCTATAGTCTTTTTGATTTCTTCCATTTCAAGCTCTTTTGAGCTTAAACTTGCTGTTAATTTAGCTAATTCTTCTTCTTTTTCTTTTAATTCATTTTCAAATTTTGCTTTATTTTCTTTTAGATTACTCTTCTTTGACTCTTTTTGTTCTATATCATTTTTTAAACTAGCAATTTTCTCTTGTAATTCAGATATTTCTATTTTATTTCTTTCTGCAATTTCTTTATTATTTTGAATTTTTGCTTCTGATACATTAATATTAGAATTACATTGTTCTATTTGTTTTTGACTCTCAAACCCAATATTTTGCATTTCTTCGATTTTTGTTGTTATTTCATCAATTTCATCTTTTAATTCTTCTTTTAAAATTTTTATTTTTTCAAGTTTTCCTTCTTCTTGATTTAATGTTGATTTCATTATATCTTCATCTTGAACAAGTACTTCTAAATCTTTTTTGTATTTATCAATATTATATAAAAATAGTCCAATTTCTATATTTTTTAATTCTTCTTTTAGATTTAAGTATTTTTTTGCCTTATCTGATTGAAGTTGTAATGGTTCTAAGTTTCCTTCTATTTCTATTATAATATCATTTATTCTCAATAAATTAAGTTTTGTTTGTTCTAACTTTTTCTCTGTTTCTTCTTTTCTTGACCTATATTTTACTATTCCTGCTGCTTCTTCAAATATATGTCTTCTATCTTCTGATTTATTACTTAATATTTCATCAACTTTTCCTTGACCTATTATCGAATATCCATCTCTTCCTATTCCAGTGTCCATAAATAATTCAATAACATCTTTTAGTCTACATGGTGCTTTATTTATATAATATCCTGTTTCTCCACTTCTGTAGATTTTTCTTGTAATTGTTACTTCTGAAAATTCAATTGGTAGTGTTCCATCAGTATTGTCGAATACTAATGATGCTTCTGCAAATCCCAATGATTTTCTGTTTTGTGTTCCAGCAAATATTATATCTTGTGTTTTATTTCCTCTTAATGATTTCATACTTTGCTCACCAAGTATCCATCTTATAGCATCAGATATATTACTTTTTCCAGATCCATTTGGTCCTATTACTCCTGTTATTCCAGGTCTAAATTCTAATATTGTTTTATCTGCAAATGATTTGAATCCTTGCATTTCTAGTCTTTTTAAATACATTTTTTTCACCTTTGTTTTTATTTATATATTATTAAAACTTTAAAATCTATTGCAATTTTATCAATAAAGTCTTACAATGTCAATATATTGAAAGGTTTTATTATTTATAATTATGTTTTAAAATTTAATATCAAAAAACAAAAGAGTCCCTCCAAATAATAGAAGAACTCTTTTGGTTTTACGGATTTATGAACTTTTTATACTATTTCACTTAACAGTAAAATAGTACTTTTGAATATCATCTCCATTTTCAATGCTGACACAGTATGTAACTGTATGGTCATGATCAAAATAACCTACCGCTTCAGGCTTAATCGAATACTGCTCATTTCCTAAAGCAATAATATCCTTATCTTCCCACTCCTTTCGGATTGAATTATAAGTCGAAACTGAAATCTTGTTATATGTTCCTTTCAAGTCAATGACATATTGAGTGTCAGCAGCATATGGCTGAATCGACACCCCTTTCAAACTAGTTACATAATCATTGTAAAGATCCATTGTACAATTATTGGATTCATTGTTAGACATCCGATAAACTTTTAACTTCGTACTTTTATCAGATATCAACTTAGGTGCCAACATAGCGCTCGCATAAATCAAAATGAAAATCAAAGTGCCAATAGCGATTGCACGGAAACAATTCCGGAAACGATAAAAATTCGACTTTTTCATAAAAAATCCTTTCCTCCACACTACAGTGGAAACCCATTAATAATTTGTATAATAGGTTATTGCTCAACAAAGCAACTTGCTATTTAACTTATTATATCATACTTTACATAATTTGTAAAGCGTAGTAAGCCTTGCTCTAGTCTTTATACATTTTTACAATATCATTAAAACTCATTTTAGTACCATAATTTAAAATAGCATTTGAATAGATTTTTATAGCTATTTTTGCAATTATAATACCTGTTATTAATAAGATTACAATTGAAATTATAACATCTGTTGGCTTAGCAAGTCCCATCATTATTCTAAATGGCATACAAAATGGTGATGAAATTGGAAGTATTGATGCAAAAATATTCAACTCACTTGCTGGATTCATCATCGTAAAATATGATAAATAAAATCCTATTACTGCAAGGATTGCAACTGGTCCATTTGCAGATTGAATATCTTCTGGTTTGCTCACTGTTGAACCTGTTAAAGCATATAATAAAGCATATTCAAAATATCCAAATATAAAATAAATTATTGTTATAATTCCTAAATATGGTGTTATTTTTGATACATCTATTATTGAATCTAATGTACCTGGTTCTAAAAACATTTTCGCACTAATTAATGCTGTTCCTACTAATAATATCATTTGTAATAATCCAACATTTCCTATTCCAAGTGTTTTCCCTAATACAATTGTCTTTGGTGATGTAGATGTTACAAGTGTTTCAATTATTTTTGATGTTTTTTCTGTTGTAATTGAACTTGATACTTGATATGCACAAAAATATATTGCATAAAATAATACTATTGAAAGTAACATCATAGCATATACATTTCCACTTGCCTCTTCATCAGTTTGTTCTAATGCAAATTCAAAATTTGGAGTAATAGATTTCAATTGTTCTTCTGTTAATCCTAATTTATTAATTTGAATATTTGTATATAATGTATTTAATGTTGAAATAATGTTTTCTGGTACTCCTGACATCATTGTTGCACTTTTTACTATATATCTAATTTTTATATTTTCATCTTGCTTTTCCACTATTATTGCAGAATCAATTTCTTCATTTTCTATTTTTTCCTTTATTTTTTCATAATCTTCATTTAAAATCTGAATTTCATATCCTGTATCTAAATCTTTTAAACTTTCAAGTGTTCCTTCAAATACATTTCCAGAATCAATTATTTCAATTTTATTTACATCTGAATCTTTATTTAACATTTTCATAAAATTTGGTATGTTAAATCCAACTACTATCATTATCAAAAATATTATTGTTGTTATTATAAATGATTTTCTTTGTAGCATATCTTTCATTGTAAACTTTGTTACTATAAATAAATCTTTCATTTTATTCACCCACCTTTTCTATGAAAATATCATTTAATGTTGGCTTCATTATTTCAAATTTATTTATTGTTATTCCTTTTATCACTAATTCTTTTAATAATTCATGTGCCTTTTGTTCATCAAATATTTTTACTGTATAACTATAATTTTTTATATTTTCAATTTCAAATCCTAATTTTTTAATATCTGTCTCTATATTCTCATTTGTTTCAATTTGAACTCTGTTTGCTGGATATGTATCTTTTATTTCTTTCAAATTACCTTTTATGACTGTTTTTCCTTTATTTAAAATTAATATATCTGAACAAAATTCCTCAATTGTAGACATTTGATGTGCTGACATTATTATGTATTTTCCTTCTTTTACTAAATTAATTATTATATTTTTCAATAATTCAGTATTCACTGGATCTAATCCACTAAATGGTTCATCCAATACTAATAATTCTGGATTATGTATTACTGCTGTCATAAATTGAATTTTTTGTTGATTTCCTTTTGATAATTTTTCTGCTGGTTTATCTAAATATTCTTCCACTTTTAATTTTTTTGCCCAATTTTTTATTGCTTCATCTGCTTCTTCTTTTTTCATTCCTTTTAATTCAGCAAAATACATTAATTGATTATATATTTTTGTCTTTGGATAAACTCCTCTTTCTTCTGGTAGATAGCCAAAGTTAACTGATTTTCTATCTACTGCTTTCCCATTCCAAGTTATCTCACCACTATCTTTTTTTATTATTCCTAATAACATTCTTATTGTAGTTGTTTTTCCTGCTCCATTTGTTCCTAATAATCCAAATACTCCTGGCTTATTTAGTTCAAATGAAATATTATCTACTGCTCTTTTTCCTACAAATGTTTTAGAAACATTTTTTAAAACTAATCCCAATTTATTTTCCCCTTTCTTATAATTGATGTTTTTATTATATCATACTTTTAATTTTTTTTCTATTGTTTTAATCTAATTGGTCATTTAGGAATGATAAGTGCAAAAAAAGAAGCTCTATGCTTCTTTTTTGATTTGTCTCTTTATATCTTCTAATTTTTCTTTCAAAGTCCACTTTTTAAATTGAACTTTTTCTTTTATATTAGGGAATGCATTTACCAATCTTCTATATAATCTAGATTTATTATGTATAATATTTTTAACCTTTTCAGAAATTTCAATTGTATCATCTTTAATTTCATTTGATACCTTTTTCAAGTTAAGTATAATCTTATATGATACAATATTATCAACTAAATGGACTGCTAATAATGCTCCAATCAATACATTTTGTACCATACTTGGTATCATTTTTAAATGTTTTATTATAAATGGATTTGTTACATATATTATTACACAACTTGCTAATCCAAATAATACTAAATTTTCTAAACAAACTCTACCATTAATATTAAATTTTCTTTGACTATAATCCCACCATCTTGCCTTAAATATTATTTCCATAAAATAACTTGTAAAATATTCTAGAAAACCACAAATTATTATAGACATAAAAAATGTTACTATTATATCATTCTGATATTTTTGTAATAATAAACTTACTAATACTACTCCATATCCATATATTGGACAAACAGGCCCAATTAAAAAACCTCTATTTACAAACTTTTTATTTCTTATTGAAATTGATGTTGTTTCCATTATCCATCCAGCAAAAGCATATATGAAAAATACTAGTACATATATTTTTACTTCGTCAATATTCATCCTAATTCTCCTTTTTTTGGTTTAATATTTTATTTAATTCTGCTCCTAAAAATAATGCATAGAAACATGAATATGTCCACATCATTATTAACATTACTGTTGTTAAACTTCCATATGTTATTGAAAATCCTTTAAATATTGTTAAATATCTTGAAAATACAAATGAAATTACATTTAATGCTATTGCTCCAAATATTGCCCCATATACTTGAGTTTTTAATGTCTTTTTATGTTTTGGCATAAATTTATATAATAATATAAATACAATAAATGTTACAAAAATCAATCCAATTTCTGTTACTATTGATGAAATTAAATTGTAATTTTCTAATGTTCCAAATTTTTCTTTTATTATACTTATAATTCCATTACCAAATACTAATAATGTTAGTCCCATTACAATCAATACTATAAATACTATTGTTTCAATAACAGCTTTTACTCTTGTATATAAATATGATGTTTCTTCTTTATCGTCTGTATTATACACAATCTGTAATCCTTTTGTCAATGCATATAATCCTTTTCCTGCCGCCCAAATTGTAAATATTACAGAAATTGAAATTGTACCTATTGATTTTGAATATACTTCTTGTACAATTCCTAATATCATCTCACTCATACTTGATGGAATTATTTTAGAAATTACATCAAATAGTGTTTGTGGCTCAATTCCTGTATATTGTATAAGTGTTATTACTAACATTATAAATGGTATAAATGATAATATTGTATAATATGCACATTGTGCTGAACTTTCGCTTATATGATCTTCTTTCATATTTTTAGATAATTCATTGATTTTTTCTTTTATCATAAATTTCTCCTAAAATTTTTATATCTTAATATAAAAAATATGGTGTTATTATATATTATAATCTTGGCTTTTTCAAGCTTTTATGTTATACTATTTTTATTATGGAAAATTTAGAAAGATATAAACATTTAAATAAATATTTGAAAGATAAATTTGGTGAAAGAACTTTAAAAATTTGTATTGATGGTGGATTTTCTTGTCCAAATAGAGATGGTTCTATTAGTAATGGTGGCTGTATTTTTTGTAGTGAACGTGGTTCTGGTGATCATATAAAATTTTGCTCTAATTCACATACTATTGAAAATTTTATTTCAGACCAAGTAAAAAATTATTTTACAACATATAAAGCAGAAAGAGCAAATAAATTTATAGCATATTTTCAAAATTTTACTAATACTTATGATTCTATTTCTAATTTAAAACTTAAATATGATTCTGCTTTAATTGATAATAGAATTGTTGCTTTGGCTGTCGCAACTCGTCCTGATTGTATAAATGAAGATATTTGCAAACTTTTAAAATCTTATTGTGATAAATATTATGTTTGGGTTGAACTTGGTTTACAAACCTCTAATGATGAAACTGGTAAATTAATTAATAGAGGTTATTCTTCACAACAATTTTCTAAAGCTGTTGATTTACTTAATAAGTATAATATTGATGTTGTTACACATATTATGGTTGGATTGCCTAATGAATCTTTTGATGATATAAAAAATACTGTTAATTTTATTAATAATCATAATATTCAAGGTTTAAAAATTCATTGTACTTATGTTGTTGAAAATACTGTTTTAGCTAATATGTATTATAATGGAACATATACTCCTATTTCTCTTGAATATTATTTAGAATGTGCTGGATATATTTTATCACATATTAATCCTAATATTGTTATTCATCGTATTTCAGGTGATGCTCCTAAAGATTTGCTTGTTGCTCCAGATTGGAATTCTCATAAAAAATGGATTATGAATGGTCTTGATAAATATCTTCGTGATAATGATTTGTGGCAAGGAAAATTCTATGTTTAAATTCTTAAAATTTAATAAAAAAGCATAAATTTTAGATTTTACCTAATTTTTATGCTTTTTTCTTCATTATATTTTCTTTTTTATCTCTATTTTTCTATATGATTTTATTTCGAATTTGTTATTATTATCAAATTTTATTGCAATTAGTTTAGTATAATTATCTGGTTTAGGCTCATTAAATTCTTCAATAATTAGGCTTGCTTTACATTTTCTTAGAGTATCAAAAGTATTCATGAATCCCATGCCTGTTCCACCTTCATTTTCATATGTAGTAAATGGTTTTATTCCTAGATTTTCTAACACTTCTTTCTTAAATTCTACTCCAGAATCATAAATATATAAACTATATATTCCATCAATGTTTCCGAGTTTTACTAATATACTTCTGTTTATATTATCTGTATGATTTATAGCAATTATTGCATCTTTTATATGGTCTGCTATTAGTGTTTCTAAGTCTTCTTTTGAAATTAAATTATTCACCATATAATGAATATTTCCTTTAATTACTAGTGTAAATTCAATTTTATTTTTAGTACATTCTGATTGCATATAATTTAACATATCATCTATGTCACTTATGCCTGTTTTGTCTAATTCTGTGTTCTCTTTCTCACTGTATATCTGAGTATGTAATTTTTCTAATCTTTCTTTTACTTCTCCAGCTTCTTCAATACTTATTTCTGATTTAATTAGCATTTCTTCTAATTTATGTTCTATTGATTTTTGTTTGTGTACTATTGTATGGTTCTTTTTGCTTATTCTTATATTTTCTGCTTCGAGTTCTTCAATTTCTTTTTTCTTGTTTTCTAACTCTTCCTTTGTTTCTGTTAAATCTTTTATTAACATTTTTTGTTTATAGTATAGCTGAAGAGATTTTTGAATGGTAATAAACATACTTACTGAAAATATAATTAAACCTATAAATAAATTTTCTGATGTCCTCATATTAGCATTTTCAAATATTATAATTGCAAAAATTACAATAATACTAATGTTTAATATCATAATATTTATAGAATCATTTTGTGTAGTTTTCTGAACGAATTGAATTCCATACTTAAATTTTTTTATTTTTATAATAAGTTGTATAAGAATTGAATAAATTATTAAAATTCCTACCAACCCTATATAATTATTTTGTATATTAAATAAAAAACTCGGAAAATAATTCAATATAACTGATACTATAAAAATTATATAATTAAGACTTGTTGAAATAACAATAAGTAATATTGAATAACTTAGATTTTTCTTAGTTCTTATTCTAAATAAAACTATCATTGCAATTATCGAAAACATCGAACTAACAATAAATGTTGAAACAAACTTTAGCTTAGTAGTAATAATTGAAGCTATACAAATCTCTAATATAGCAATCATTATATTT
The DNA here is from genome assembly GCA_934120045.1 of uncultured Clostridia bacterium. Classification (GTDB taxonomy): domain Bacteria; phylum Bacillota; class Clostridia; order TANB77; family CAG-508; genus CAG-269. Next base: position 5,442 of record CAKOTF010000011.1, on the reverse strand, counting down.
TTCATTTTTATATTACTAATTTTATATGCTATGAAAAAAATATATAAATTAAAAAAGATTGATTTTAGCATATAATTAATAAATTCTATATCCTTTAACTCATTTACAAACAAAAAATTATTCATTTATTTTCCCCTATATAATTATATATAAATAAAAAAAAATATTCAACAACTTATTTGCTTTTTGAATTAATTATTTTTGAATCATAAATTAATCAATGTATACATATATAAAAACACACTATAAAATATAGTGTGCTTTTTATAATTACTTTATATTATTAAAGCCAATGTTTAATCCAAAGTATTAACCCTTCTATGAAGTCTTGCATATTCTCCACCACCTTTTTATCTTTTGTGCTCGATCCATCATGTTTTTGTTATAATAAAAATACCACTCTAATGCAGATGTAGAGCGGTTTTCAGTGATAGAGTTATTTAGTCTAATTTAGTTATTTTTTACTTTTTTTGTATATTTTTCTAATTATATTTTAAATAATTACATTTTTGACATATTTTGTAATTACTATTTTTATAGAAGTATTCATTTAACTTATGTTCAAAAATATCAAAAAAATACTATTCTGTACTATATTTTTTTCTAAATATATAAAAAAGAAACTGATTTTTCATCAATCAGTTTCTTTTTCTTTTTTATATAATTTCTTTAATTTTATCCTTATAATAATATATAAATTCCATTGGTGTTGGTACACCAGTTTCATAGTTTACTCTTGCAGTATAATATCTAGTCAAATCTTCAATTGGAGTAACTCTCCAAGCATGAAAAATTGCATTTTGTATTCCATTAGTAATTGTTGTTGAAGACTTCTTGTGCAAATTAGATAAATATGTAATAATATTTGAACCATCATTTTCATTTTCGATTAAATACATAATTGCATCATGAATATAAGTCTTGCCTTTCAATTTTGAAGTTATACCAACTTTGGCTAATTCATTGTTAATACAACTAGAAATCTTACTTCTCTCATCTTTTAATGTCTCTTCTACAGACATTTTTTCTTCTGGTATTTCATTATTTCTCAAATTAATAAAATGATTAAATATATAATTTTCAGAATATTGTTTATTATCCTTATATAAAATTAGGTCTACTCCATTTCTATGTAGAACATCATATGTTCTTTTCGAATTTACATGTGTTGTAACAATTACTATAGGCTCATAATTCAATTTCAAATCTTTTAAATCTGTCATAAAATTTAATGAATCTGTGTTGCCTGACTTACTATTATTTAATTCAATGTCTAGTATTATTCCTTCTGGTTTCAGAGCTTTAACATATCTTAATCCATCAACATCTGAATCAGTCACAGCAACAATTTCAATATCATTTCTAGTTTTCACGCAATTTATAAGTTTATTGCAGTCATCAATATCATCTTCTATAATCAAGATTTTCATAGGTTTTACATCCATACCCTTCTGTTCCTTTCTACATAATTTTGTTTAGAGTTTTGATCTCTTTAATTCAATTATAATATCATATTTTCTGGTAAAATAGTATATTCAGTGGTATGGTATTTTCAATAGGCTTTTTGTGATTTATCCTTATTATCTTTTGATATAGATTTTTTATAAATTTTATTGTATAATATCATTATATTATTTTGAAAGGATTGATTTTATGAAAAAATTTATAAATGAAAAAGCAGATATAAATAATCCCAAATGGAATAATTTAATACATAGAGAAAATACCATTTATAAAAGAAAAAATGACTTAAGAAGCGATTTTGAACGAGATTACAATAGAATTTTACACTCAAACGCTTATAAAAGAATGAAACACAAAACACAAGTATTCTTCTCTCCAACAAGTGATCATATATGTACAAGAATGGAACATGTTAGCCATGTGGATTCTATTAGTTATACTATTGCAAATTCACTAGGATTAAATACTGAATTAACAAAGGCAATTGCTATTGGACATGATTTGGGACATGCCCCATTTGGACATCAAGGTGAAAGAATTTTATCTGAAATATCAAAAAAATATATTGAAGATTCTTTTTGGCATGAAAAAAATGGAGTTAATATAGTTGATAATATTGAACTATTAGAAAATTGTGATTCCAATTTTGAAAATATGAATTTAACTTATGCTGTCAGAGATGGTATTATTTCGCATTGTGGTGAAATTGATGAAAACTGTATAAAACCTAGAAATGATTATATTAATTTAAATGATTATACATATCCTAATCAATATAATCCATATACTTGGGAAGGTTGCGTCGTAAAAGTTTCTGATAAAATTTCATATATAATTCGTGATATTGAAGATGCCATATACTTACATATTATTGATAATCACTTAGACGAACTTTATAGTTTATTGAAATATGATAAATCTCAAAAGATTAATAATTCTAATATTATTAATACTCTAATTTATGATATATGTTCAAATTCTTCTCCTGAGAAAGGTATTCGTTTTTCTGATGAAAATTTAACATTATTAAATGATATCAAAAAATTTAATTATGAACACATTTATTTTAATAAACATTTACAATATCCGTTTGATTATTTCAAACTTATTATTACTCAAATTTTTAATGTTTTAGCTGAATGTTATGATAATGAACATACTTTAGAAAAATTAAATTCTCTTAAAATCTTTTACCCTGTTCTTATTTCTAGCTTTATTGATTGGATAAAAAAATATTGGAATTTGACTGACAGATTTAATTCAAATTTAAAAAACAAGATTGTTTTTAATATGTCTAATTCTAAAGATTTTTATAAAGCCATTATTTATTATATTTCTGGTATGACTGATAACTTTGCAATTAGTTGTTACAATGAAATTATTGGATTTTAATTTCATTTTGCAATTAATATTCTATAATGGTTATAAAAAAAATTCTTCAGACTAAACCAAAATTGTTTAATCTGAAGAATTTTAATTTTCTATTTCTTTTTTAGCTGATTTTCATAATTTTCTTGTATTTTATTTTTATTCTCTAAATTTCTTTTATTAACTTCATTAATTAATTCATTATAAAGATTATCATCTACTACATTTTCGTACATACCATCAGAACATTTAAAAACAAAATCAGCAGCAATTTTTAGATTTTCTCCATCTTTAGCTTTATTGTTAAAATCTTCAACAATATACATATATTCTCTACCATTATACTCAAATTTATCTAATATTATGTATTCCATATTATTAAAATTAAACTTATATACTTCTACCATTTTTTTCCTCCATTATATTCTAATCATCTCTTTCTGCTTCTGAATTATCTAATTTTAATTCAAAATTTTCATTTTCTTGTTCTTTACTAACTTCACTTTCTTGTTTGGCAGACTCTTTTTGTTCTTTCTTCTTATTTTCTAATTGATTATTCATTTTACTTGAACTCATAAATTTGCCTATTGTTGCTGTAATAAATGGCATTACATCTGTACTTATTTTTATATGTCCAACTTGATCATATGCAATTTTACCTAATCTTTGTACTTGATTTATGAAATTATATACAGAATTATATCCATTTGATATAACCTGTGAACCACCATTCTGAATAAATTGTTCTAATGAATTTGAAAGTGCAGTTCTATTAAAGTGTGAAGATTCACCCTTGATTGCATTATTAAGATTATTTACAGCTTCATTAACTGGTAATGTTGTTCCAACAGCTTCTCTTGCATGATGTTCAATATCTGCTGTAGTTTTTCCCCAGTTATTAGTAAAGTTATTAGAAATCCCAATAGCTTCATGATTTGATGTACTTGAAGTAATATTTTCTAGCACTCCTTCTTGATTTTGAGCATTTACAACTGTTCCTTTTGTTGTTGTTGCTGTTGTTTTTATTTCATTTATTTGTTGATTTTGTGCTGTAGCATTAGCTTGATTTGCTTGATTTATACTATCTATTTGTTGATTATGTGCATTTACTTGTTTTTGAATTGATATTTGATGCATAATACTTTGAATTTGTGCTGCTGTAAATCCTACAGTCATAAGATTTTTTAGCAAGTCATCATTTTCATATTCCTTATGTACAACACCAGCTGAATGAACTCTTTGACTTCTTGAAACTTCAATTCCTAAAATATTTTTGGTTGATGTATTATCTGTTAATAAACCTTCATGTTCCAAATAAGCTTCTACTTCTGCATATTTATCTCCGTTTTCTCTTGCTAAACGTTCTTTTTTTACTATTTCAGCTTCTTTATCTTGCAATTCAACATCATCTGAATATCTCTTTCCTAGTTTTCTTCCTCTTATATTTGATCCTTCTCTTGCAGCTCTATCTTCTTCTTCTAAGCCATGTAATCCAAGTCCACCTTGCATTTTTGATGCTTCATCTCTATTTAGTTTTACACTTGCAATATTAGCTGTTGTTTCTGCTAATAATTCTTCTCTTTGAGCTAGTAATTCATCTTTTCTATCTTGTGATAAAAGTTTATTTTCTAATTTTTTATCAATTGCTTTTATGCTCTCCATATTTTTAGAAATTGTTTCATTTAAGATTGCTGTTTGCTGATTTAATTTTGATACTTTTTCTCCAACTTCTCTTTTTTCTCTTTGTATTACTGCATTTCTAACTGAAGCAGATACCTTTCCTTCTATTCCTTTATATGAAGCTAATCCATTTTTTAAAGTTTCAAATTCTTCTTCTGACAATTCATCAACATTTTTTATTATATTTTGCAATTTTTCTTTTTTGTTTTTATTTGTTAATAATTTTGATATTCCTTTTCCAATAAGTCGACCTGGAAATGTGCAAATATTTGCTGCAATTCTTAAAGTATTATGTAACCAATCGTTTTTATCCTTTACAACTACTGGTAATAATGGACTACTTGCATTTTGAATTCTTCTAACATCTGCATCTGATAATGCATTTTGTGCAGCATCAATTTTTGCTAATATTTCTTCAAATTCTAGTTTTGACTTTTCTTTTTTTACTGGTTCAATACCTGGCTCTGGTTTTTCTGGCTCATCTGGTCCTTTACTTGGTTCTGGTTTATTTGGTTCAACTGTTGATACTCCTGGATTTTTCTCCTTTTCTTTTCTTGCTGCAATTTCTTTCTCTATTTCACTTAAATTTGCCATCAAGTCGTCGTCATCATCATGTTCTTCCATTCCATTTTCACCATATGCTCTAAATCTATACTCTTCCATTAATCTTTCTTTTTCTTCTTCTAATTGTTCAAGAGTCATATTTGCAAATTTATTTGAATTATTTTCTTTAGATTTCTCCTTTTCTTTTCTTGCTGCAATTTCTTTCTCTATTTCACTTAAGTTTGCCATCAAGTCATCGTCATCATCATGTTCTTCCATTCCATTTTCTCCATATGCTCTAAATCTATATTTGAAGTGAACCCAAATTATTAGACAAAAAAAGTTTAATAAGGAGGGTTCATTTTATATGTCAAAATATTCAGAAGA
>CAKOTF010000010.1 GCA_934120045.1 uncultured Clostridia bacterium | reverse complement strand
ATCGAGGGCTTAACTATAATTTTTATTAAAAAGAATCCTAATAAAGTTTTCATCTATGTATTTTTGAGTGTGCTTTAATTTTATGTATAAATTTAAAAAAATTTGCATAAAATATTATAAATGGTATTGCATTATTTTAAATAATAGTATATAATGTAAATACTTCAAAATTAGTTATTAATTTTCTAGTGACGATGACATGGAGGAAATACCTGTTCCCATACCGAACACAGAAGTCAAGCTCCAATGTGCTGAAAATACTTGTGGGTTACCCTACTGGAAAGATAAGTTGTTGCTAGATTTTTATATATTCCCCGTTAGCTCAGTTGGTAGAGCGCTCGGCTGTTAACCGATAGGTCGTTGGTTCAAGTCCAACACGGGGAGCCAAGATTAGTCCAGTTAAACTGGACTTTTTTTTATAATTCTTTATAATTTTACTAGCATTTATAAATAAAATATTATATAATTGCTTTGAGAATAAATAATGAAAGGAATGGTTTTATGGAGTATATAGATCAGCTAAAACAGTTAGCTAATGAAAATAGAAAAAGAATAATAGATATGATATATAAAGCAAAGTCTGGTCATGAAGGAGGATCTTTATCTATAATAGATATGCTAACAGCTATTTATGAATTAGATGTTAATTTTAATGAAAATCCAAGAAGTAAAGTTGTTTTATCAAAAGGACATACAGTTCCAGCACAATATGCAGTTTTAAATTCAAAGGGAATAATTAATGATGAAGAAATGAATACATTAAGAATGTTAAATTCAAGACTTCAAGGACATCCATATACAGGAACAATTCCAGAAGTTGATGCAACTACAGGACTATTAGGCCAAGGTCTTTCTATAGCTGTTGGAATGGCGATTGCAAAGAAAAATAATAATGATAAGCACCATGTTTATGCAATTGTTGGAGATGGTGAAATGCAAGAAGGACAAATTTGGGAGGCAATGTTGCAAGCAGCACATTATAGATTAAATAATTTAATAATGGTTATTGATTATAATAAATTATCCTCATATGATGAAGTAAATAAATCAATGAATTTAGAACCATTAAAGCAAAAAGTAGAGGCATTTAATTTTTATACTATAGAAATAGATGGAAATGATATGAAACAGGTTGTAGATGCATTAAATGAAGCTTATCAAGTAAAAGATAAACCAATAGCTATTATTTGCAATACAGTAAAGGGAAAAGGTGTTTCTTTTATGGAAAATAATCCTAAATGGCATAATGGAGCAATTAGTGATGAAGAATATAAAATTGCAATGAAAGATTTAGGAGAAGAATAAAAATTATTGTGATTTATATGTTTGAAAGGAAAATATAATATGGAAGAAAAAATGATTTGTTTAAGAGATAAAATAGGTGAATTTTTATGTGAGTTTGGTGAAAATGATGATAGAATATATGTAATAGATAGTGATTTGGCAAAATCAACTAAAGCAATAGAATTTCAAAATAAATTTCCCAAAAGATTTGTAGAAGCGGGAATATCTGAAGCAAGTGCTATGTCAATTGCAATGGGATTAGCTTCAGAAGGACAAATACCATTCTATGTGAATTTTGCAATATTTGTTTCTGGAACAGCTTGGACACAACTTCGTCAAGCAGCATATGCAAACTCAAATATAAAAATGATTGCAAGTTATGCTGGAATGGATAATGGAAAAGATGGTGCAACACACCATGCAAATGAAGATTTGGCAATTGTTCGTGCAATACCAAATGTAAAAATTTTAGTGCCATCAAATAAAAAAGAAATGAAAGAAGCAATAGAAATTGCAATTGAATATAATGGACCTGTTTATATAAGAGTTGCAAGAGATGTTGTACCAGATGTTGAATTTGTTGGAAAACCCGAAATTGGAAAATCAACAATTGTAAGAGACAATGGAAATGATTTTGCTATTATATATGAAGGAACAGCAGCAGGAATTGCATACAAAGGTTTTGAAACATTGCAACAAAATGGATATAATGGAAAATTAATAAATATTTTTTCAGTTAAACCATTAGATATAGATATGATTAATATGATTTCAAACAATGTAAAATGTATTTTAACAATCGAAAATCATTCAGTAATAGGTGGACTTGGAGGAGCAATTTCAGAAATATTAGCTCAAAAGAAAGAACATGCACCAATTAGGTTTATAGGAGTTAATGATGTGTTTACTGAATCTGGTAGTGCAACAGAAGTTAAAGAAAAATACGGATTAAATGTTGCTAATATAGTTAATAAGGTTGAAGAAATGTTGAAATAAAAAAAAGTCATTATAAAGAATATTTTAATTCTTTATAATGACTTTTTTTATTTATAAAAATCTTTTGCTACGAATTTATAATAATATGGCTTTATATCTGGAAGCAGATCTTTAAAATAAACAATTGTACCATCTAACTCTTCTTGCTTTAAGTTTGGATATGTTCTAATCATTTTTTTATCATTAAAAAAATAATGAATTAAAAATGAATGAATTTTGCTTTTATTAAGTTTAAAATTTAATTCTATAATTTCATCTTTATGTGCAACATTTAAGTCATTTATAGCAATCATTCTTATTCTAAACATGTTTATGGCATATACAGAAATTATACAATCTATTGCGATAAATATTGTTAAAATTAAAATTATAGTTCTTACAGTAGAAATATTTAAGTTTCTTAATATAAATGCCATAAGTTTTCTAGCTTGTGGTTGAATTGCTTTCATTAGGAATATAGCAAGAATTCCCCAAAAAATAGAGTAATAAAAACAAATTCTACCATCAATATTTAGAGGAAGATTAGAATAGTCCCACCATTTTACATGTAAAATTAATTCACCGATTAAACTAACAAAATATTCTGTTATTGAACCAATAACAAAACCACCAAAAAATAATGTTATTCTATTTTTTTTAAAATATTGTAAAAATATAATCATTACTACAGCACCAAGTCCATAAATACTACAAAATGGTCCATAAACAAAGCTTTGTCTACTTTCAAAAACACCATATCTAACAATTGCGAATATTGTTTCAACAAAGAAGCCAGCAATACTATATATTATAAAATATGCTAGTAATTCCCATATATTTATTCCTAAAATTGTAACTTTTTTTTTCTTTGAAATTTGCTCCATATATTATTCCCTTTCTATGTAATAATTCTACTATAAGATAAAATAAATTGCAATATGTTAAAAATCACATTTTCTATTGAATTACATAAAATGTAGTATGAAAATTAACGACAGAGAAAGGAGAAAAAATGTCAAAATTTATAATTCAAGGTGGAAAAAAGTTAGAAGGTGAAATAAATATATCAGGTTCTAAAAATGCAGCACTGCCTATAATTGCAGCGACTGTATTAAATTCAGGAACAACAACATTATATAATGTTCCAGATATTCAAGATGTTAATACTATGTTTGAAATTTTAAAGAAAATAGGAGCAATAATAAAAAGAAAAAATAATAAAATAATTATAAATACAAATAAAATACATATATATGAAATTCCAGATGATTTAATGAGACAAATGCGTTCATCTGTAATACTTGCAGGTGCATTATTAGGGAAATATCATAAAGCTAGATTTTCATGTCCTGGAGGATGTGATATTGGTTCAAGACCAATAGATTTACATTTAAAAGGTTTTGAAAAATTAGGTGTAAATATTAAAGAAGAATATGGAGAAATATATTGTGATGCGGAAAAAATAATAGGAACACAAATACATTTAGATTTTCCAAGTGTTGGAGCAACTGAAAATATTATTTTAGCTGCATGTTTAGGAGAAGGAAGTACAGTAATTACAAATGCTGCAAGAGAGCCTGAAATTGAGGATATGATAAAATATCTTAATAAAATGGGAGCAAAAATAAATGGTTCTGGAACTGATAAGATTGAAATAATAGGTGTAAAGAAATTATCAGAGGTAAGTTATAATATTATGCCAGATAGAATTGAAGCAGGAACATATTTAGTGGCAGGAGCTATAACAAGTGGAAATATTAAACTTCTTAATGTTGATTCGCAGCACATTGAACCAATTTTAAATAAGTTAGATGGAGCAAACTGTAGGCTAAATATTAATAAAAATGAGATTGAAATAATTGCACCTAAAAGAGTAAAGTCAGTTGATATAAAAACAATGCCATATCCAGGTTTTCCAACAGATATGCAATCAATATTTGGAGCATTATTAATTACAGCTAAAGGAACATCTGTTATAACAGAAAATATATTTGAAAGTAGATATAAATATGCTCAAGAATTGATTAGAATGGGGGCAAAAATTAATGTAGAAGGTAGAACTGCTATAATAAAGGGAACAAAAAAAATTCAAGGAGCAAATGTTATTGCAACAGATTTAAGAGGAGGAGCTTCATTGGTTATTGCAGGTTTATATGCAAAAGGTGTTACACAAGTTGATAATATTCATTATATTTTAAGGGGATATGAAAAAATGGATGAAAAACTAAAAAAATTAGGTGCTAAAATTTATATTGAAAAATAAATAAAAAAGACTTTCACTTTTAAAAGTAAGAAAGTCTTTAATTTTTTTATTTATGTTTTAAAATGATTTCTTTTTGCGATTTATATGTATCTGTTGAAAGCAATGTACGAGATATTTCTTTTTCACCCAGAGAAAGAACTTTATAAGTTGAGCATTTATAACCATTTTTGCCAACTTGTTTGAGTTCTTCTTTCCCAATAGGTATATTTGAAGAATATTCGTAAGTTGAGGTATAATCTGTTGTTTCAAGAATTTCAGTTTCTAAAGTTACAACATATTCTTGTTCTTCTAGAACACCTAAAATAGAAATTGTTATAACACCTGTGTTAGCAGTAGCTATAATTTTTATAGGATAAGATCTTGAATTAGTAAATTTAAAATCTACACTACCATATGAAACTGAAGCATCTTGCCCTACAGGAAGATATGAAACAGTCATACTATGATTTTTTCTTTCAATAATATCTAAATTAGCCTTTAATACAGCATTATATAATGTTGAAGATATTTGACAAATTCCTCCACCAAGCCCATAATCAACTTCACCACCATTATATATTAATGCTTCTTTAAATCCATTTTTTGCAGTTCTTTCACCAACAACTTTATTAAATGAAAAAGTTTCACCTGGTTCAAGAACAGTTCCATTTATTTTTTCACATGCTATATTAATATTAGTTGCTCTATTTAAATTAGTTGAATCGTATAGTGTTGTTGAAGTACCTAGTTTTGTCTCAAATATATCTTCACCTAAATCAGCAATTGTAATTTCTGGTTTAGTATATTGTAATGGAATATATATTTCAGAAGCTTCTTTATTTAAAGTAAGTTCTTTGGCTTCATCAATTGAAATTGCAAAATCTACACCGTTTTTTTCTGCTGAAATTTTATATGGATTTTTTGTAACAGATGCATTTTGTGGCTCACAATAAATCTCTTCATGAATTTTATTTATATCTATTGATTTTGCTGTAACATAATTAATAGGAAGATTTATAGTTTTTTCGTTTTGGATAATGGCAGATAATAGTAATTTCTTTGTTTGCGTTTTGTCTAATTCATTTCCGTCATTTCCATCAGTAATTATTAATGTATCATTAGAAATATAGTAAGATGGTTCAATTACTATATTTGGAATATCTACACTTATATTATTTATAATATTATTTAATTTTTCTTCATCATAAGAATATTCTGATTTTAAGTTTGTTTTCTTAAATAATGATACTAATATTTTTAAATTGTTTGTGAATATATTTCCTGTACGTCCAATACCATAAGCTTTTTCAAGAACAGATGATGTGTCATATGAAAAATCTATTTCTGCAGGTAAAAACTCTACTGAATAATCTTTAAATATAAGTTTTATTGGTTTTGAAAGTTCAGCATCAAATTCGGAATTTAGTTTTTCTTTTGCATCAATCTGAGATAAATATGATACTGGTATATTATTTATATAGATATTACGTAGTATTTTTGAATTTCCCATATTAAGTAAAGATAAGAATGTTAATAAAAATAATATTAGTAGTGTTAGTGGAATCAGATATATATTTGTTTTTTTTCTAATTTTGGAATGAGATCTTCCACGATTTCTTCTTTTATTCATTTGTAAAGTTCCTTTCTAAAGGTATTATATATTTTAGAAAGTTGAAAGTCAATATGAAAAATATATGAAAATTATTGAAAAAAAAATAATAACATAGTAAAATATGTGTAAAAAGAAAATATGCGTATGTATAAGGAGCAAAATAATAATATGAAAAAAATAATAGGAATAATAGTATTTATAATAGTAGTAATAATAAGTTTAGGATTATCAATATATTTACCTAATAAAGACAAAATAAATGATAAAACAGAAGATAAATCAATTATATATAGTGTAATAGAAGAAAATGGAAAATATGGAGTAAAAAATCAAGAAAATAAAGTTATTGTAAAGCCACAATATGAACAAGTAGTAATTCCAAATGAACATAGAGGAATTTTTATATGTGATAATGATGGAGAAAAGACAGTAGTATATAATGAAAAAGGCTCTGAAATATTTAAAGACTATGATTCAGTTGAACCAATAAAATTATCGAATTTGTTAGAAAAAAAATATGAAAGAAATGCAATAATATATCAAAAAAATGGAAAATATGGACTATTATCAATAACAGGAAAAGTAATTTTAGATGCTAGATATGAACAAATTTATAGTTTAGGGTATAAAGAAAATGAAGTAATAGTAAAAGACAATAATAAATATAAAATCTATGATGTAAAAGGAAAACAATTAATAAAAGATGAATTTGACTTAATACAATCAGACGAATATTATAATGAGCAAGATGGATATAAAAAATCAGGATATATTGTATGCAAAATAACAAGTGAAGGATATAGATATGGATATTATGATTATGATTATGATGAAGTTCTAACATTAGAATATAATCAAATATTAAGAATTGTTGATATTGCAGATAAGAATAATATATATTTAATTGCTTCAAAAAATGGCCAATATGGAGTATTTATAAATAATGCCAAAATAATTAATACACAATATCAATCAATAAATTATGAAAAGGAATTTAATTTATTTATAGCAGAAAGAACAGGAAAATATGGGGCTTTTAATGAGAAGGGAACAGAAATATTAAAAGTCAATTATGATACTCTTGAAGTTAAAGGAATGTATATATACACTACCAAAGGAGATGAGCAGAAAGTATTTGACAAAGAAGGTAAAGAAGTAAGTATACCATTTAATACTACAATCGAAAAAACTGATAATGACAATATTTTTATAAAATATGAGAATAATAAATATGGAGTTATAGATAAAGAAAATAAAGTTTTAGTAAATTGTGAATATGATTTATTACAAATAATAAGAAATACTAAAGCATATCAAGCAGTAAATTTTGAAACTAATACAACATATATTTTTAATAATAAATTTGAAAAGGTTATAGAACTACAAAATGCAACTATAGATGTTGAAAACGGAAAAATAACAGTTTATAATGAGAGCAACAATTATAAACTTGATAATAATGGAAATATTATATTAGATAATTAGTTTAAAAATAAAAAATAAGTAAATACTTTTTATAAGTGTTTACTTATTTTTTTCAAACAACAATAAAAAAACGAAGGCATATGAAATATTTAGAATTTTTTAGGAGAGTGATTGTATGAAAGTAGGATTATCATTAGCAGGAGGAGGAATTAGAGGAATAGCGCATGTTGGAGTATTAAAAGCACTTGAAGAAAATAATATAGAAATAGAAGCAATTGCTGGAACAAGTGCAGGAAGTATTGTTGCAACATTATATGCGATGGGATATAGTCCATATTATATATATTTATTATTTAAAAGATATGCAAAAGATATTATAAATATAAGAAGTAAGCCTATAATAAATGGAGTAACAAATTTTATAAAAAATAATAAATTTGGAATTACAGGATTAAGTGATGGTGATATGTTTGAGAAAATGTATGATGAGTTGGCAAATAAAAAGGGATTTAAATTAATTGGAGATATAAAAAAGTCAATAGTAATTTCTGCTGTAGATATTGGAGAAGCGAAAGAATATATTTTTACTAATTGTGCTTCAAGAAAAAATATGAATGATAATTATATAACTGAAATTGGAATAGGTAAAGCAGTCAGGGCTAGTAGTAGTTTTCCAGCAGTATTTTGTCCTTGTGAATTTAAAAATCATATATTTATGGATGGAGGAGTTTTAGATAATATTCCAACAGAAGAATTAAAAAAAGTTTATAATGGAAAAATAATATCTGTAAATTTTGAATCAGATAATGTTAGAAAAGATTATGATATTATGGATATTATAATGAAAACACTAGACATTATGGGAAATAAATTATCTATCAATTCATTAAGAAAAAGTGATTTTTTATTAACAATACCCACTGATGGAACAGGATTGATTGATGTTGAAAAAATGGATATATGCTATAAATATGGATATGATACAACAATAAAGAATATTGACAAAATAAAAAGAATAATACAATGATTTTGATAAATTTATATGAAAATTGCCAAATGTTGTCGATGAATATATTATAAATATTGGAATAATATATTGACAAAAGAGTATAAAAAAATTATACTGAGTGTGTTAAATAATTTCAAATTAATTTTTTTCAAGAAATTTAAATCAAATATTTGTTATTTCGCAAAAAATAAAAAACAAGATAAAACGTTTTATTAATCATATAAAAAGGAGTGATTATTATAGAAAATAAAAAAGTAGAAGAACTTGAAAATATAATTAAAAAGTCAAAAGATCAGTTAATAAATATTTTGAAAAATACATTATATATAAAAATAGATGAAATAATAATCGAAAAGAGATTACAATTAAAAAATATTTCAGAATATGAATTTGAAGTAATAAAAACTAAAGCCAAATTAGAGGGAGGAAAAGAACTTGAAATTTATCTTAAACCAATTAAAAGTTCTAGAATAAAAGAATCAATATTTTGTTATTGGTGTTTAATTTATGAAGAAGAATTATTTAACAGAAAGATTCAACAAGAAGGAGAAATGTTTTTAAATAAAGTATTAATATCAGAATTAACAAAGAAAAAATATTATCAAAGTGTATTCTTGGAAATCGAAAATAATAATGGAAATATATTAGAAACTGGAACAGAAATTAATTTTATTGAAATATTAGAATATTTAAAAGATCAGAATAATGAAGAAAATACAGAACTAAAAAAATATTTTGAAGAATTAGGTGATTATGTATTATTAGTTGGAATAAAAATGGATAGAAAAAAATAAAGATATTGTAAAATTGGCTCAAATCTTATATAATAATTATAAATTTATATAAGAAAGGAAGAAAAGAATGAAATATACATACAATCCAGAAGGAGTTTGTTCTATGCAAATGATATTTGATATAGAAGGAGATATAATAAAAAGCTTAAAAATTATTGGAGGATGTCCAGGAAATACAGTAGGAGTTTCAAGACTTGTTGAAGGAAAAAAAATTGAAGATGTTATAAACTTATTAAAAGGTATAGAATGTGGAGTAAAAGGGACTTCATGTCCAGATCAAGTTGCAAAGGCTTTAGAAAATTATAAGAAAAATAATTTATAAAGAAATATTTGTTTAACACTGTAATAAAATAAGATGCACATTTGTGCATCTTATATAAAAATTAATATAAATCACTTTCAGATAAATTATTATTTGTTTCATTAACTTTATTTCCAGATTCAATTCCCAAGTATGGTAAAATTTCAGCAAACATTTTTCCTGCTGTTGGTGCAGCGATTTGTCCACCATTGTGCAAAGTTCCTTTTGGATTTTTCAATATAACAAGTAAAACAATCTTGGTATTTTCAACAGGAGAAATTGCAACAAATGAAGCTGTATAACCATCTTTTGAAGTTGAACTTGTTGGTTCTGATGTTCCTGTTTTGGCACCAATTGAGAATCCTTTTGCTTGTTCTGCAACTCTATAACCAGAGCCTTTTGAAACTACAGATTCCATCATTGATTTTACTTTATCAGCAGTAGATTTTGAAATTACCTGACGAATTTCCTTTGTTTTAAATTCAGTCACTTCACCAGTATCTGTATTTGTAATTTTGTCTACTAATTGAGGTTGGACTAAAACACCATCATTAGCAATTGCAGCAACAGCTGAAATCATTTGAATTGGTGTAATTGTAAATTTTTCACCAAATGACATTGTAGCAAGTTCATGTTGATTTATTTTATTTAGATCATAAAACTTACCAATTGCTTCACCAGAAAGTGAAATTCCTGTTTTTTCAAATAATCCGAAAGCTTGATAATATTTATATGATAATTGAGCACCAATTCGCAATCCGAGTTCTATAAATGCAGGGTTACAAGAATGTTCAAGAGATTCTCTTAAAGATTGTTTTCCATGAGGCTTTCTCCAATTCCAACATCTTATTGGTTTTTCTTCACCATTTATATAATAATATCCAGTACAATTAAATTCACCAGCTGTATCTGTTTTTACTAGATTTTCTTCAAGTCCAATAGAAGAAGTTATTAATTTAAAAACAGAGCCTGGAGCATAAGTATCAGTTACAGCTTTTGGGGTCCACATTCTTAGTAAAGCATTAGATTTTTCCTCACTAGATAACGTATCCCAAGTTTCTGCTAATTTACTATTAGGAGTGTTACGATTATTAGGATCAAAATTTGGATAGTCAGCCATAGCTAAAATTTTACCAGTAGATGGATCCATTGCAATTGTAATTCCACTATCACATTCATATTCATCAACAGCAGCCGCTAATTCTCTTTCAATAATTCCTTGAATATTTACATCAATTGTTAGATTTAAATCGTAACCATTTTCAGCAGCTATATATGATTTCTCAGAGTTTGCGATTTCTGATTGGCTGGCATCTTTTAAGCTAACTGATTTTCCAGCTGTACCACTCAAAAATGAGTTCCAAGAATATTCTATTCCATAAGCACCAGAATTGTCTGAATTAGTAAAACCTAGAACTGTTGATGCCAATGTGTTATATGGATAAGTTCTAGATGTAGTCTCTTCTAAACTAATACCTGTTGTAAAATCCAAATTATTTTTCCATTCTTTTATTTGTTCAACTTTATTTTGTTCAACATTAGAGGCAACTGAAAATCTTTTTGAATTATTATTTATCTTATCTAATAATTCTTGATAATCTATTTCAAGTATTTCAGAAAGTTTTTGGGCAATAATTTCTCTATTTTCATCTTTTATATTCGTAGGATCTATGTATATTTTATCGGTTTCATAACTTATTGCTAATGTTTGACCATTAATATCATAGATAGTTCCTCTTTTGGCAGAAAGTGTTTCTGTTTTTGTTTGTCTTGCTCTTGCAGCACTTTGTAATTCAGAACCATCTACAAATTGTAAAAATATTAGACGAACAATTAATAATAAGAAAAATAGAATTATTATAATTAGAAATGTTTTTAATTTTACACTAGAAGTTGTATTAGCAACATTTATATCATCAAACTTATTTTTTATTTTTTTCTTTTTCATAAAATCACCATTCTTTTGTTTTACTCAATTTTATAATAAATGGTAAAAAAAAGCAATAAAAATTTTAAAAATATAATGGAGGAAGTATGTTATCAAAAATAAAGTCAATATCATTAATAGGACTAGAAGGAAATTTAATAGAAGTCCAAACAGATATAAGTAATGGAATACCAGAATTTGAAATAGTTGGCTTACCAGATATAAGTGTTAGAGAATCTAAAAAGAGAATAGTATCAGCAATAAAAAATTCTAAAATTGAATTTCCAAGTAAAAAAATATTAATAAATTTAGCACCTGCTAATATAAAAAAAGAAGGTAGTTCATTTGATTTGCCAATTGCAATTGGCATATTAATATCAATTGGTATTTTGCCTAATTTAAATTATAATGAAATAGTAAATACAGTTATTATTGGAGAACTTTCACTTGATGGAAAAATAAATAGAACAAATGGAATATTTGCGATGTGTGAAGAAGCTAGAGCACTTGGAATAAAAAGAGTAATAATTCCAAAAGCAAATTCAAATGAAGTTTCTATTATAAAAGGACTTGACATTATTCCTGTAATAACATTAATGGATGTAATAAAATATTTAAATAAAGAGATATTTATAGAGAAAGAAACAGAAAGAAAAGTGAAATTTATAAAAGAATATAATATGGATTTTATAGATATAAAAGGACAAGAAAATGTTAAAAGAGCATTAGAAGTAGCTTCTGCTGGAGGTCATAATGTGCTTATGATCGGAAGCCCCGGAAGTGGTAAAACGGCATTAGCTAAAAGAATTTTGACAATTTTACCAGATTTAACATTAGAAGAAGCAATAGAAACAACTAAGATTCATAGCGTTTCGGCTAATTTAACTAGAGAAGGATTAATATTAAGTAGGCCTTTTAGAATGCCACACCATACAGCACCAATAAAGTCAATAATTGGTGGTGGAAAAGTTCCAACACCAGGAGAAGTAAGTTTAGCACATAATGGAGTTTTATTTTTTGATGAATTAACAGAGTATAATAGAACAGTATTAGAAGCATTAAGAGAACCGTTAGAAGAAAAAGAAATTACAATAAATAGATTAAGTGGAAATTATAGATATCCTTGTAATTTTATGTTTGTGGCAAGTATGAATCCTTGTCCATGTGGATATTATGGTGACGAAGAGAAAGATTGTAAATGTACACAGTCAGAAATACATAGATATTTAAGTAAATTAAGTGGGCCATTGTTAGATAGAATAGATATTCAGATTGAAGTAAAAAGAACTAAAATTGAAAAAATGAATTCTAATTTTAAAGCAGAAAGTTCAAAAAGAATAAAACAAAGAGTAAACATAGCAAGAAAAATCCAAAATGAAAGATACAAAAATTTTGGAATAAAATCAAATTCTGAATTAACAACTAGACTAATTGGAGAATTTTGCAACATAGATGATGAAGCAAATATATTATTACAAAAAGCTTTTAAAATGTTAAAATTAAGTGTTAGGGGATATGAAAGAATATTAAAGGTTGCTAGAACTATTGCAGATTTAGATAATGAAAAAATAATAAATGCAAAACATATTGCTGAGGCTGTTCAATATAGGAGTATAGATAAATTTTTGAACAAATAAGTTTTGTTTTGAAAGAAAGGAAAACAGTAGTATGAAAAAATATGAGGAAAGAATAATCGAATATGCAGATATTCTATATCCAGATAAATTAAGAGAAATAAAAAATCCACCAGTAAGATTATATACAAAAGGAAATATAGAATTATTAAATAGTATTGGATTTGCAATTGTAGGTTCAAGAACCAATACACAATATGGTGAAAAAATGTGCAAAACATTTACTAAAAAACTAGTTGAATATGAATTCACAATTATAAGTGGACTAGCAATTGGAATAGATGCTATAGCACATAAAACATGTATAAAATATTCTGGAAAAACAATTGCTGTTTTGCCATGTGGATTTAATAATATATATCCAAAACAAAATAAAGAATTAATTGATGAAATACTGGAAAATAGAGGACTTATATTAACTGAATATGAAGAAGATGTTAAAGCAGAATCAAAGAAATTCTTGGAAAGAAATAGAATTGTAGCAGGTTTAGGAATTGGAACACTAGTAATTGAAGCTGGTTATAGGAGTGGAACAAGTGTTACTGCTAGATATACTAAAAATTTAAATAAACCAGTATTTTGTGTCCCAAGTAGTTTAGAAAATCCCAAAGGATTAGTGACAAATGAATTAATAAAAAATGGTAGTAAATTGGTAACAAAAGTTGAAGATATATTAATAGAATATCCTCAAATTAAGTTTAAGAAAAAATTATTAAAAAAAAGAGAAAAACAAGTTCCAAAAGAATTGGAAAAAATATATAAATGTATAAAAAATGAGCCAGCAAATATTAATCAAATTGTAAGAAAAACCAAGATGTCTATACAAGATATAAGTTATAAAATAATGTTATTACAATTAGAAAATTTAATAGAAGAATTACCTGGACAAGTGTATAGAATAAAAAATGGAGAAGATGATGAATAAAAGAAAATTTGGAATAATAGGCGAAAAAATAGCACAAAAATATTTGAAAGACAACAAATATGAAATAATTGAAAATAATTATTATACACGAAATGGTGAAATAGATATTATAGCAAGTAAAAACAATTATATTATATTTGTTGAAGTAAAAACAAGAACTAATGAGAAATACGGAAAACCTAGTGAAGCAGTAAATAATATAAAAAAAAATCATATGAAAAAAAGTGCTGCTATATTTTTAAAAGAAAATAACTTTTCGGGATTTACTATAAGATTTGATGTTATAGAAGTCTATATGATAAATGGAAAATGCAAGATTAATCATATTAAGCAAATAATTTGAAAAGTAACATATAAATTAGCCTTAAAAATCGCAAAATATTAAGAAAATCTTTAGAAAACTGCTTGCAAATTGGAAAATATATGATATAATGTAAAAGCTAAGTAAAGCCAATACGAGAAAGGAAGATTGAAAATGAATTGTAAAGTTGAGAAAACAGAAAACGCAAATGAAGTAAAATTAGAAATTACAGTAGACGCAGAAAAATTTGAAAATGCAATGAAAAAAGTATATTTCCAAAATGCTAAATATATTAATATACCAGGTTTTAGAAAAGGAAAAGCTCCAATGAATATAGTAGAAAAATATTACGGAGCAGAAATCTTTTATGAAGATGCATTTAATGAAGTTGCAACAGAAGCTTATGATGAAGCAATTGATGCAAACAAAATAGATGTAGTAAGCAGACCAACAGTTGATATAGTTCAAATGGAAAAAGGAAAAGATGTAATATTTACAGCAGTAGTACAAGTAAAACCAGAAGTAGAATTAGGAAAATATAAAGGAATAGAAATAAAGAAAATAGAATATCCAGTAAAAGACGAAGATGTTCAAAATGAAATAAAACAAATGCAAGACAAAAACTCAAGATTAGTAACAGTTGATGACAGAGCATTAGAAAATGGAGATACAGCAACAATTGATTTTGAAGGATTTGTTGATGGTGTTGCATTTGAAGGTGGAAAAGCAGAAGGACATGAACTAGAAATAGGAAGCGGAGCTTTTATACCAGGATTTGAAGATCAATTAGTTGGAATGAAAATTGATGAAGAAAAAGAAATAAAAGTAACATTCCCAAAAGAATATTTTTCTAAAGATTTAGCTGGAAAAGAAGCAACATTTAAAGTAAAACTACATGAAATAAAGAAAAAAGAATTACCAAACTTAGATGATGAATTTGCTAAAGATGTAAGCGAATTTGATACATTAAAAGAATTAGAAGCAAGTATCAAAGAAAGACTTGAAAAAGACAATGCACAAAAAGCAAAATATGAAACAGAAGAAGCTGCAATAAAAGCTGTATGTGATAAATCAAAAGTAGAAATTCCATCAGGAATGGTAGATATGGAAGTTGATCATATGATTCAAGATATAAATCAAAGACTTTCATATCAAGGTTTAAAATTAGAACAATACCTAAAAATGATAGGAAAAACTGAAGAAGAAGTAAGAAAAGAATATGAACCACAAGCAATTGAAGCAATAAAATCAAGACTTACTTTAGAAGCAGTTAGAAAAGCAGAAAAAATCGAAGCAACAGACGAAGAAATAAATGCCAAATTAGAAGAAATGGCTAAAAACTATGGAAAGAAAGTTGAAGAAATTAGTGATAACGAAAACTTAAAAGATTATATCAAAGAAGGAATCGAATCAGAAAAAGCAATTGATTTCATAGTAAAAAATGCAAAAATAAAATAAAGTAAAAAGAAGTTAGGGGGAAAGTCTTTTATTAAAAATAGAGAAGTTTTACCTAACTTTTTCTACTCTAATAGACTATAATTAGAGCAAATATTTATATACTTGTGATAAAATTACAAGGGTAGGGAGGATAAATTATGTTAGAAAAATCAAGTTTAGTACCATATGTTGTTGAACAAACAAGTAAAGGTGAACGTTCATATGACATATTTTCAAGATTATTAAAAGATAGAATAATATACTTAGGAGAAGATGTAAACCCAACAACATCAAGTTTAATAGTTGCACAAATGTTATTCTTAGAATCAGAAGATCCAGATAAAGAAATATATTTTTATATAAATTCACCTGGAGGATCAATAACAGATGGAATGGCAATTGTAGATACAATGAATTATATAAAATGTCCAGTTGAAACAGTATGTGTAGGACTTGCAGCAAGTATGGGAGCAGTATTATTAACAGCTGGTGAAAAAGGAAAAAGATTTGCAATGCCAAACTCAGAAATTATGATACACCAACCATTAATTGGTGGTGGAGGACTACAAGGTCAAGCAACAGAAATTAAAATTCATGCAGATCATTTAGTTCGCACAAGAGAAAAATTAAATAAATTCTTAAGTGAAAGAACAGGAAAACCACTAGATGTTATAGAAAAAGATACGGAAAGAGATAATTATATGACAGCAGAAGAAGCTCTAGAATATGGTTTAATAGATGGAATTATGACAAAAAGAGCTTAAGAAAAAAGGAGATTAAAATGGCAAAAAATGATATACCAAAAAGTGTAAAATGTTCATTTTGTGGCAAAACACAAGATAATGTTAGAAAAATAATTGCTGGTCCTGGTGTATATATTTGTAATGAATGTGTAGGATTATGTAATGAAATAATTGATGCTGAATATTCTGATGAAGACACATATACTTTAGCAGAATTAGATGAGATTCCAAGTCCAAAAGAAATAAAAGAAATTCTTGATGAATATGTAATTGGGCAAGAAGAAGCAAAAAAAGTTCTTGCAGTAGCAGTATATAATCATTATAAAAGAGTTGCTTATGAAGAAAATATTGAAGAAAAACAAGAAATTAGTGATGATGATGTAGAAATTCAAAAAAGCAATATTTTATTAGTAGGACCAACAGGATGTGGAAAAACATTATTAGCAAGTACACTTGCAAAAATATTAAATGTACCATTTGCAATAGCAGATGCAACAACACTTACAGAAGCTGGATATGTTGGAGAAGATGTTGAAAATATTCTTTTAAAACTAATTCAAGCTGCTGATGGAGATATAGAAAAAGCAGAAAAAGGAATTATATATATTGACGAAATAGACAAAATAACAAGAAAATCTGAAAATCCATCAATAACAAGAGATGTAAGTGGTGAAGGTGTTCAACAAGCATTATTAAAAATAGTAGAAGGAACAATTGCATCAGTTCCACCACAAGGTGGAAGAAAACATCCTCAACAAGAAATGATACAAATAGATACATCAAATATATTATTTATTTGTGGAGGAGCATTTGAAGGATTAGAAAATATTATAAAAGATAGAATTGGAAAAAAATCAATAGGGTTTGGTGCTGAAATTCAAAGTAGTAAAGATATGGATAAATACGAAGTATTTGAGCAAATACTTCCACAAGATTTATTAAAATTTGGAATGATTCCAGAATTTATAGGACGTTTACCAATTATTGCTACATTAAAAGAATTAGATAGAAAAGCATTAATAAAAATAACAACAGAACCAAAAAATGCATTAGTAAAACAATACAAAAAATTATTAGAAATTGATGGTGTAGAGTTAGAATTTGAACCAGATGCGCTTGAGGCAATTGTTGATAAAGCAATTGAAAGAAAAACAGGTGCAAGAGGTTTACGTTCAATAATAGAAAATGTTATGACAGATATAATGTATGATATTCCATCAAATGAAAAGATTGAAAAATGTATTATAACAAAAGATACAATTCAAAATAATGCAAACCCTAAAATTATAGAAAATCCGAATAAAGAATCTAAAAAGAAACAGAGAGTTCAAGCAGAAGTAAAGGAAACTGCATAAAATATGAAAAAAGCTAAGATATATTTTATATCTCAGCTTTTTTTCATATACAAAACTATTTATTGTTATTTTTTTGATTATTGCTTTTTTTACTATTATTATTTCTATTTTGGTTATTATTTTTTTCTGACATAAATAACACCTCCAATTTAAATTTACAAAAATATTGTCTCCATAGTTGCAAGAAATATTCAATTATATTGTAAAAAACAAAAAAAAGATATATAATAAGGACGAAAATCGAAAAAATGAATACAATAGAATGAATATATTTCAGTAAAATGAAATATTAATTTGCACCTTTGAAAGGATGAGATAAGAATGGAATTTAAAAATAAAAAATTAGAACAATTTGAAAAAGATATAGAAAAAAAGAAAATAGCAGTAATTGGAATTGGAGTAAGCAATATTCCGTTAATAGATTATTTGCATGAAAAAAAAGCAGAGGTATCAGTATTTGATGATAGAGAAGAAAACAAGATTTCAAAAGATATTTTAGAAAAATTAAAAAAATATAATTTTAAGTATTATTTTGGAAAAAGAAACTTAGACAATTTACATGGATTTTACTTAATTTTTAGATCACCAAGTTGTTTGCCTACAAAACCTGAATTAGAGAAAGAAGCACAAAGAGGAGCAATAATAACAACAGAAATAGAACAATTAATAAAAATGGCACCTTGTAAAGTAATTGGAATAACTGGAAGTGATGGAAAAACAACAACTACTACATTAACAGCTAGAATTTTAGAAGATGCAGGATATAAAGTCTATTTAGGTGGAAATATAGGTATACCATTATTCACAAAATTAAATGAAATAAAGCCAGAAGATCTAATAGTATTAGAATTAAGTAGTTTTCAATTAATGGGAATGAAAGTTAGTCCAGACATATCTGCAATAACAAACATAACACCAAATCATTTAAATGTGCATAAAGACTACCAAGAATACATAGATGCCAAAAAGAATATATATAGAAATCAAAAAGATACAGGAATACTTGTAATAAATGCAGATAATGATTTAACTAGAGAATGTCAAAATGATGCAAAAGGTGATGTTATCTTATTCAGTAGTAAACAAAAATTAGACTATGGATTTATCGTAGAAGACGGAATTGTAAAAGAGTGTAATGATGGAATAAGAAAACATATTGTATCACAAGATGAAATAAAACTAAAAGGAATTCATAATTTAGAAAATATATGTACAGCATTAGCATTAACAAAAAAATTAGTAAATACAGAAAAAGCAGTTGATACAATAAAAGAATTTGCAGGAGTACATCATAGATTAGAATTGGTAAGAACACTAAATGGAGTGGAATGGTATAATGATTCTGCAAGTACAACACCAACAAGAGGAATATCAGCATTAAAGTCATTTAATAAAGAAATAGTGTTAATAGCAGGAGGAGCTGACAAAAACCTAGATTATACACCAATTGCAAAACCAATTGTAGAAAAAGTAAAAAGTTTAATATTAATTGGTCAAACAGCAAATAAAATATATACAGCAGTAAAAAATGAATTGGAAAATCAAAATAAAACTTTAGATATACATATGTGTGAAACATTTAGAGAAAGTTTAGAATTAGCAAAAAGAATTGCAAAACCTGGTCAAATAGTATTATTCTCACCAGCAAGTACAAGTTTTGATATGTTTAAAGATATGTATGATAGAGGAGATCAATTTAGAGAAGAAGTAAATAAATTTTAAAAACAAAAGAAATAGAGGTGGGGGATTAATGACAATAAAACAAGCAATAACAAAAGGAATGATAATGTTAAAATCAAATAATGTAGAAAGCCCAAAATTAAAAGCAAGACTATTATTACAATATGTTTTAGATAAACCAAGGCAATATATTATAGTTTATGATAATAAAGAAATTGATAAACAGCAACAATGGCAATATTTTGTTAATATCGAAAAATTAACAAAAGGAGTACCATTACAACATATAACACATAGACAAGAATTTATGAAAATGGACTTTTTTGTTGATGAAAATGTATTAATCCCAAGACCTGATACAGAAATATTAGTTGAAGAAGTCATAAAAATTGCTCAAAAATATAATTCACCAAGGATATTAGATTTATGTACAGGAAGTGGAGCGATTGCAATATCATTAAAAAAATTTGTGCCAAATGCAGATATAACAGCTGTTGATATAAGTGAAAAGGCATTAGAAATAGCACAAAAAAATGCAAAAAAATTAGAAACAAAAATAAATTTTTTGAAATCAGATTTATTTGATAAATTAGATAATAAAAAATTTGACATTATAGTTTCAAATCCACCATATATAAGAAAAGATGAAATAAAAAAATTGAGTGAAGAAGTTCAAAAAGAGCCTAAAATTGCATTAGATGGTGGAGAAGATGGATTAGATTTTTATAGAATAATTACAGAACAAGCAATTAATTATTTAAAAACAGGAAGTCTTCTATGTTTTGAAATTGGATATAATCAAAAAAATGATGTAATTAAAATAATTGAAGATGATCAAAATTATAAAAATACATATTGTAAAAAAGATTTATATGGAAATGACAGAATAATAATAACACAAGTTTTATGATTGGAGGAAATATGTCTTTTTCAACAGAATTAAAAGAAGAGATAAGCAAATCAGAAAAACTATCAAATAAAGAAAATGTTAAATATGAACTTATGGGATATTTGATGAGTAGTAATATATCTGAAGAAAAAAATAAAATAAAATTTTCAACAGAAAATGAATATAATATTAATAGATTTGCACGATTGTTGAGTAATTGTGGAATTGAAACATATAATATAAACATTCAAGGTAAATTATTTGTAATAACTTGTCCTAAAATGGAAATACAAATAAATAATTTAACAATAGAGCAATTGAAAAATATAGTAAGAGGAGCCTATTTGGGCTCAGGTTCTATTAACAATCCTGAAAATACATATCATTTAGAAATAAGTGTTAGAAAAAAAGATTATGCAGATATTATAGTAGAAGGATTAAGTAGTTTTGATATAAAAAGTAATGTTATAGAAAAAAATAAAGAATATACAATATATTTAAAAGATGGTGAAGAAATTTCAAAAACATTAGCTTTATTAGGTGCAAATAAATCTGTCTTAAAATTTGAAGAAATTAGAGTAAAAAGGGAAATGAACAATAAAGTAAATAGACTAGTAAATTGTGAAACTGCAAATATGAATAAAACTATGAATGCTTCAATAGAACAGATTGAGATAATAAGAAAATTAAAACAAAATGGTGAATTCGAAAAATTAGAAGAACCATTAAAAGAGATAGCAGAACTTAGATTACAAAATCCTAGTGCAAGTTTAATAGAACTTGGAAAAATGTTAAAAACACCAATAGGTAAATCTGGAGTAAATTATAGATTAAAAAAAGTAATGGAGATTGGTAAGAAAATAGATGATAACAAAAAATAAAATAGGAATATATGTACATATCCCATTTTGTAAGAAAAAGTGTGATTATTGCGATTTTATATCATATTGTGGGAAAGATGATTTTATTGAAAAATATGTAGACTCAGTAAAAAAGGAAATCGAGCATGTAAAAATAAAATCAGAAATAACAACAATATATATTGGTGGAGGAACACCATCATATATAGATAGTAAATTTATTGTGCAAATATTAGAAAAGATAAAAGAAAAAAATGTTGCACAAGATGCTGAAATAACAATTGAAGTTAATCCGGGAACAGTAACTCAAGAAAAACTACAAGACTATATTGAGTGTGGTATTAACAGAATAAGTATAGGGCTACAAACTACAAATGATGAGTTATTAAAGCAGATTGGTAGAATTCATAATTATGAACAATTTTTAGAAACATATAAATTAGCAAAAAAAGTTGGTTTTAAAAATATAAATGTTGATTTAATGTTAGGACTTCCAAATCAAAGAATTATTGATTTAAAAGAAAGCTTAGAAAATGTACTAAAATTAGCTCCAAAACATATATCAGTATATTCATTAATTGTTGAAGATGGTACACCTATTGCTAATAAAATAGAAAATGGAAAATTAAAATTGCCAGATGATGAGTTAGAAAGAAATATGTATTGGTATGTAAAAAACACATTAGAATTAAATGGATACAAACATTATGAAATATCTAATTTTGCTAAAAAAGGGTATGAGTCAAAACATAATATGAATTGTTGGAATCAAATGGAATATGTTGGAATTGGTACAGGTGCACATTCTTATAGAGATATAACAAGATATTCTAATACTGAAGATATAAAAGAATATATTAAGAATGTTCAAAAAGGAGAATTTGAAAAAAATAGAATTATACATGAAATACAAAAAGAAGAAGATTCTAAAAAAGAATTTATGCTCCTTGGTTTGCGTAAAATAGATGGACTAAAAATAAGTGAATTTAAAAATAAGTTTGGAGATAATCCAATTTATTTATATAGAAATGAATTGAAAAAACTTTCTGATGAAAAATTAATAATAATACAAGATGATAATATTAGATTGTCTAATAAAGGAATAGATTTAGCTAATTTAGTGTGGGAAGAATTTGTATAGGAATTGTAAAAAGTATGGCTAATAACCATACTTTTTTGTTTTAGTCAATATAGTCAGTAATGTTGAAATATATAATATTGTATGGTATAAATAAAAAATATAAATTTGAAAAATAGAAAGAGATAAAGTATAATGAATAAAGAAAATACCAAAAATATAATAAAAAAGATATTAATAATACTAGTGATTATTATAATATTAGGAGTGATATTAACAATGGGAATAGGAAACTATTTTGTGAATTATGCTATTGCTAGAAGCGGAGATGGAGGAAACAGAGAGATAAAAGATGATTCAAAAATAGAAGTATTAGGAGAAGATGAAAAAATAATAGAAAGCAATAGGACACAAGCAAAAGAATCATCAAAAAAATGGGCTGAAAATATTAAAAAACAAAGTGTAGAAACAAAAGCTAATGATGGAATAAATTTAAGAGGAACAGAATATTTAACAAATGAAGAAAATGATAACTGGGTTATTATATTTCATGGATATAGAGCAGAACCAAAATCTGTTTTAACAATTGGAGAACATTTTTCTGAAAAAGGTTATAATGTTTTAATTCCAAGCATGAGAGCTTGTGCTGAAAGTGATGGAGATTTTGTAGGAATGGGTTGGCTTGATAAAGATGATTTGAAATGTTGGGTAAATTTGATTTTAGAACAAAATTCTAATGCCAATATCATATTACATGGATCTTCAATGGGAGCAGCAACAGTATTAATGGCATCAGGAGATAAATTGCCACAAAATGTTAAAGCAATAATTGCTGATAGTGGATATACTTCAGTTTGGGATATATTTGCATCTGAAGCAAAAGCAAGATTTGGACTTCCAGCATTTCCTGTATTAAATATGTTTCAAGTTGTTGCAAAAATTAGAGCTGGATATGATATAAAAAAGGCATCTGCTTTAGAACAAGTGAAGAAAAGTAATACACCAATATTATTTATACATGGAGATAAAGATGATTTTGTGCCAGAATCAATGTGTGAAAAATTATATGATTCTGCTAATTGCGTAAAAGAAAAAATAATTATAAGTGGAGCTGGACATACAGATTCAAAATATAAAGAACCAAATACTTATTATAATAAAATATTTGAATTTATAGATAAAGTTGAAAAATAAAAGTTATTACAATATATGTAATAGCTTTGTTTATATAGTAGGAAAGTTCTCCTTGTAGGAGAACTTTCTGTACTAGATAAATATGGCGAGTCTTAGATTTTCTTAAAATTTTCATTTGATAGAAAATCTTAGACTCGCTTTTTTATGTATGAAAAATTTATCTGTGATATTATTTTTTTAATAAAATTTGTAAAAATAATAACAAATATTGACAAATTACCATAATTCGTAGTATAATGTTAGCCATAGTTAACAAAGAGAATAAGTGTAAAAAGGAGAGATCATGATAACAAAAGCATCTGAAGAATATTTAAAAACAATGTATGTATTAAAAAAACAAAATGGAAATATTAGAGTAACAGACATTGCGAACAAAATGAATTGTACGAAACCAAGTGTAAATAAAGCACTAAATAATTTAAAAGAAGAAAAATTAGTAAAATACGAAACATATGGAACAATAGAATTAACAGAACAAGGAGAAAATTTGGCACAAAAAATTTTAGAAGCATATGACATTGTTTATTTGTTTTTAAAAGATGTATTAGATTTAGATGAACAATCAGCAAAAGACGAGGCAGAAAAAATAAAATTAGTAACAACAGATGAAACAATAAATAAATTAGCAAAATATGTACATAATGTTTTAGGATTAAAAGAATTAAATTGCAATTATGATATAAATCAAGAAAAATGTAGATGTTGTGTAAAAAGAGCAAAAACGAAGAAAAGTAATGATATGCAAAATTAATAAAAGGAAGGAATAATAAAAATGAGTAAAGAGTTATTAGAAATAAAAGATTTACATGTAAATGCAGGAGAAAAAGAAATTTTAAAAGGTTTAAATTTGAAAATAAATAAAGGCGAAGTACATGTAATAATGGGACCAAATGGTGCAGGAAAATCAACACTTGCAAATGTTATTTTAAATAATCCAGAATATACAAAAACAAGTGGAACTGTTGAATTTGAAGGTGAAAACATCAATGATTTAAGTACAGATAAAATAGCCAAAAAAGGAATATTTATGTCATTTCAATTGCCAGAAGAAATACCTGGAATTTCAACAATGAACTTTTTAAAATACGCAAAAAATAAAATCACTGAAAAACCAGTAAAAGTATTTGAATTTAGAGATACTGTAAAAAAATATTCTGAAGAATTAAACATGAATCCAAAATTAATTGAAAGAAACTTAAATGTTGGATTTTCTGGAGGAGAAAAAAAGAAGAATGAAATATTACAAATGCTTGTATTAAATCCAAAACTTGCAATTTTAGATGAAACAGATTCAGGATTAGATGTTGATGCTATAAAAATAGTTTCAAAAGGAATTGAAATGTTCAAAAATGATGATAATGCAGTTTTAATAATAACACATAATACAAGAATACTAAATCATTTAAAAGTTGATTATGTACATGTTTTAGTAAATGGACAAATTGTAAAAACTTCAACAGCAGAATTAGCAGAACAAATTGAAGAGACAGGATATGCACAATATAAAAAATAATTGTCCTGATTTTTTGCAAAATCAGGACATGTAGTGTTACTTCTTATGTTTGAGAATTGGAGCGATAATATAATCAGCGATGCACATTCCAATGGAAAGACTCAATCCCCATTCAACAAGATCTTGGGAATGAGTAACGATTCCTAAAATGGATATTAAGATTGTGATAATAATTACAAACTTTCTGCCATTCATAAAGTAAACTCCTTTCAGTTGTAACGTATACATAATTATATGTTATGATTGAAAAAAAGTCAAGAAAGAAAGGAAATCTATATGTCAAAAACGCAAGTAAATGAAATAAATAGAAATATATATGATATAAAAAATAAAGATGACTATGAATTTAAAATGCAAAAAGGTTTAAGCAGAGAAATAGTTGAAGAAATATCAAAAAGAAAAAATGAACCAGATTGGATGTTAGAAATTAGACTAAAAGCATTAGAAATGTACGAAAAATTAGAGCTTCCAACATGGGGGCCAGATTTATCAGAATTGAAAATGGATGAAATAGCAACATATGTAAAACCAAAAACAAATCTAAATAGTTCATGGGAAGATGTGCCAGATGAGATAAAAGACACATTTGATAAATTAGGAATACCAGAAGCAGAAAAGACCTCATTAGCAGGGGTAGGAGCACAATATGATTCAGAAGTAGTATATCATAGCATGAAAGAAGATTTAATAAAACAAGGAGTAATCTATACAGATATGGAATCAGCTGTAAGAGATTATCCAGAAATAGTAAAAGAACATTTTATGAAATGTGTACCAATAAGTGATCATAAATTTGTTGCATTACATGCAGCAGTATGGTCTGGTGGATCATTTGTATATGTACCCAAAGGAGTGAAATTAGATATACCATTACAGTCATATTTTAGATTAAATTCTCCAGAATCAGGACAATTTGAACATACATTAATAATAGTTGATGAAGGAGCAAGCTTACATTTTATAGAAGGATGTTCAGCTCCAAAATATAATAAGGTAAATTTACACGCAGGATGTGTAGAATTATATGTAAAAGATAATGCATATTTAAGATATTCAACAATAGAAAATTGGTCAAAAAATATGATGAACCTAAATACTAAAAAAGCAATAGTAGGAAAAAATGCACAAATAGATTGGGTAACAGGCTCATTTGGTTCAAAAATCTCTATGTTATATCCAATGAGTATATTAAATGGTGAAAATGCAAAAACAGAATATACAGGAATCACATTTGCAGGTGGAGGACAAGACTTAGATACAGGATTTAAAGTAATTCATAATGCTCCAAACACATCATCTGTAGTAAATTCAAAATCGATTTCAAAAGATGGAGGAGCATGTACTTATAGAGCGTTAGTAAGAATAAATGAAAATGCAAAAAATTCAAAATGTAGTGTAAGTTGTGAATCATTAATGTTAGATGATATTTCAAGATCTGATACAATACCAGTAAATGATATTAGAACAGATGAAGTAGAATTTTCACACGAAGCCAAAATAGGAAAAATAAGTGATAAAGCAATATTTTATTTAATGTCAAGAGGATTGTCAGAAGAAGATGCAAAAGCAATGATAGTAAGAGGATTTGCATATCCTATTTCAAAAGAGTTACCAGTAGAATATGCAGTTGAAATGAATAATTTAATAAATCTAGAGTTAGAGGGGGCAATCGGATAATGGAAAAATTAAGAGTAAATGATACACCAGTAAGAACAGCAAGAAATTTTTTAATAAACAATATTGAAATTGAATTAGAAATGCCAGAAAAGATTGCTGAATTCAAAAATGTAGAAATTATTAATAATGGAAGCATAATTGATAATCAAACAACAAATCAAGCATTAACATATGGAACTGGTAAAATTTTAGAAGAATTAAATTATGAAACAGCAAATAATAAAATAAGAATTCAAACAGAAAACAAAAAAGAAAACATTAGAATAAGATATACATTTGATGATGAAAATATTAATTTGATAAATCAAATAGAAATTATTGCAAATGGAGACACAAATATAATAATAGAATATATATCAAATACAAGTAAGAAGTGTTTTCATAATGGAATTATAAGAACAATAGCAAATGCAAAGTCTAAATTGGATATAACAATTGTAAATTTATTAAATGAACAATCAGAGAATTTTGAAGCAATAGAAAATAAGTTAGAAGAAAATTCAAATGTAAAATATACAATTATTGATATTGGTGGAAAAACAAGCATATCAAATTATTATTCTAATATTATAGGTGATAATGCTGAAAATGATTTAAAATCTATATATTTAGGAATAGATAATCAAATAAAAGACATTAATTATATTGCAGAATTAAGAGGAAAAAAGACTAATATAGACATTGATGTTCAAGGAGCTCTAAAAGATTCTGCAAAGAAAAACTTTAAAGGAACAATTGATTTCAAAAAAGGTGCTAAAAAGTCAAAAGGTAATGAAAATGAATATTGTATGCTATTATCAAATAAAGCAAAATCAATAGCATTGCCAATGCTTTTATGTACAGAAGAAGATGTCGAAGGAAATCATTCAACAGCATCTGGAAAAGTTGATATGAAACAATTATTTTATTTAATGACTAGAGGATTAAGTTATAAAGAAGCTGTGAAATTAATTGTTAAAGCTAATTTTCAAAAGATAATTGATAGAATAAATGATGAAGAATTAAAAAATGTGATATTAAAAGATATTGATAAAAAGCTAGATTAAAAAAGCTCCCAATCCGCAGTGCGAGATTGGGAGTGAACAAAAATTATATTGCAAGAATTAAAATTGGAATGCCGAAGCCAATCAATGCCAATCCACCAAGAAGGTGGAATAAGAAGAATTGACGGCTATCAGTCATACACCAAAATCCAACACCAGTCAACATCAGCCCTAAAAGCATTAGGGCAAAGTTGAAGTCTGATGTGATATAATGCATAATTAAGTTCATATAAAACCCTCCAGAATTAAAAAAATTCGGTCAACCTTTATTATATCACTAATAGGAAAAAAAGTCAAAGAAAGGATTGCAAAAATGAATGTTGAAAATATAAAAAAAGATTTTCCACTATTAGAAAATCGCAATATAACATATTTGGATAGTGGAGCTACAACTCAAAAGCCAATACAAGTAATAAATGCAATAGAAGAATTTTATAAAAAAAATAATGCAAATCCACATAGAGGAGCTTACACATTAAGTATTGAAGCAACAGAAGCTTATGAAAGTACAAGACAAAAAATTGCAAAATTTATTAATGCGAAACATCCAGAAGAAATAATTTTTTCAAAAAATGCTACAGAAAGTTTAAATTTAATAGCATATTCATATGGAATGGATAATTTAAAAAAAGATGATGAAGTTGTTATATCTATAATGGAACATCATTCAAATTTAGTACCATGGCAAAAAGTAACAAAAGCAACTGAAAGTAAATTAAATTATATGTATATTAATGAAGAATTTGAACTTTCAGATGAAGAAATTGAAACAAAAATCACAGATAGAACAAAAATAGTTGGAATAGCACATGTTTCAAATGTTTTAGGAACAATTAATAATGTAAAAAAAATAATCAAATATGCACACAAAAAAGGAGCAATAGTAATTGTTGATGCATCACAAAGCATTCCACATATGAAAATAGATGTACAAGATTTAGATGCAGATTTTTTAGTATTTTCAGGACATAAAATGTTAGCACCTCTTGGAATTGGGGTATTATATGGAAAAAGAGAAATCTTAAATAAAATGACACCATTTTTAATGGGTGGAGATATGATTGAATATGTATATGAACAAGAAACAACATATGCACCATTACCAAATAAATTTGAAGCTGGGACACAAAATGTAGAAGGTGTTATAGGATTAGGTGCTGCAATTGATTATATTCAAAATATAGGATATGACAAAATGCAAGAATTAGAAAATGATGTATTAGCATATGCAAGACAAGAATTATCGAAATTAGATTATTTAACATTATATATGACTCCAAATGAAAAAAATCATTCAAGTGTAATTTCATTTAATATAAAAGGTGTACATCCACATGATGTAGCAAGTATATTAGATTCAGAAGGTGTATGTGTACGTTCTGGAAATCATTGTGCACAACCACTTATGAGATTTTTAGGAATTGATTCAACATGTAGAGCAAGTTTTTATTTTTATAATACAAAAAAAGATGTAGATAGACTTGTACATGCTTTAAATAAAGCTTATGATATGTTTAAAAAATTTATAAAATAAAGAAAGGCTAAAAAATGGAAGATTTAACAGATGTATATAATGACTTAATAATGGAACATAGTATGAATTCATACAATAAAAAGAAGTTAGAAAATGCAGATTATTCAGAAATTGGCCATAATCCAAATTGTGGAGATGAAATAACGCTAGAACTAAAACTAAATGGAGATAAAATTGAAGATATGGCATTTTCAGGACATGGATGTGCAATTTCACAAGCTTCAACATCTATAATGATAGATACGTTAAGAGGTAAAACAATTGAAGAAGCAAAAGAAATTATAAAAACATTTATAGAAATGATAAAAAGAGAAATAACAGATGAAGAACAATTAAAAAAATTAGAAGATGCAATAGCATTTAAAAATGTATCAAATATGCCTGCAAGAGTAAAATGTGCATTACTTGCATGGCATACATTAGAAGATATGTTAAATAAGAATGATGAAAATGGAAAAGGAACAATAAATTGTTGTCATTAGTTATTAAAAAGGAAAATGAAATGGAAAATAAAAAAGTATTATTAGGAATGAGTGGAGGGGTAGACAGTAGTGTATCAGCATTACTTTTAAAGCAAAATGGATATGATCCAATAGGAATGACATTAGAATTATTTGCAGGAAGCAGTTGCTGTAATGTAAGTACATATATAGATGCGAAAAATGTATGTAATTCAATTGGAATTCCACATATTACAGATGATTGTAAAACATTATTTAAAAAATGTGTAATACAAGATTTTATAGATTGTTATTCAAATTGTAAGACACCAAATCCATGTATAGAATGTAATAAATATATGAAATTCGGATATATGTGGGAAAAAGCAAAAGAATTAGGATGTGAATATATAGCAACAGGACATTATGCCAAAACAGAATATAGTGAAAAATATGGCAGATGGGTATTGAAAAAATCAAATGCAGGAAAAAAAGATCAAAGTTATGTATTATGGAATATTCCAAAAGAATTAATTGAACATGTATTATTTCCACTTTCTGATTTTGAAGATAAAGAACAAATAAGAGAAATTGCAAGAGAAAATAATTTAAAAGTTGCAAATAAACCTGATAGTGAAGATATATGTTTTGTACCAGATGGCAATTACAAGAAATTTTTGGAAAATAATTCAGATATAAAACCAAAAGTTGGAAATATAGTAACATCAAAAGGCGAAGTTATAGGAAAACATACAGGATTATATAATTATACAATTGGACAAAGAAAAGGATTAGGAATATCTTATAAATCACCATTATTTGTTATAGGATTTAATCCAAAGAAAAATGAAGTAATTGTTGGTGAAGAAAATGAATTATATAAAAAAGAAATAACAATAGGAGAAATAAATTTATTATTATTTGATGAAATAAAAGAACCAATTAAAGTTGATGTTAAAACAAGATACTCATCAAAAGTAGCCAAAGCAATGATTATTCAAAATGGAGATTGTATAAAAATAGAATTTGACGAGCCACAAAGAGCACTTACACCTGGTCAATCAGCAGTATTTTATATTGATGATATTGTAGTTGGTGGTGGAAAAATATTGTAAAGAAAACAGATATTATAATGTTTAATGTTATAATATCTATTTTTTTGCGAACTTTGAGATAACTGAAAACTTGACAAATAGCATATTAAGGGGTATACTATAAAGGTATAAAAGGAGAAACTATGTCTGAAAATAATAGTAGAAAAGTATTTGATAGTTTAGTATCAAGAACCAAAATATATTTAGTAATAATATTAATATTATTTATTTTAATATCAGTATTTAGACCTATATTAATAATTCCATCAATAATATTATATATATCAATATTATGTTATACATATTTTGCAAATAACAAAAGAAAAAGTGAAATATCAGAACAATTGCAAGATTTAACATTAACAGTAGATTCAGCAGCCAAAAGTAGTTTAATAAATTCACCATTCCCACTTGTAATATTAGAAACAAACGGAAATATTGTATGGAAAAGTTCAAAATTTGTAACAGAATTTGCAGATATTGATATGGATAATTATATAGATGATTTGATAATAGACATAAAAGATGAGATTGAAAAAAGTGATAATAAAAAAAGAAAATCAGTAATAAGACAAATACAAATAGGAAAGAAAACATATACAGTACAAGGCGAATTTGCTAAATCAAAGAAATATGAAAGAAAGAAATCACCAGAATATATGATGATTTTATATTTTATTGATGAAACAGAAAAAGTTAAATTAAAACAAGAGAACGAAGACAAAAAAATATGTGTTGGAATAATAATGATAGACAATTATGAAGAAGTTACACAAAGAGTTGATGCAGAACAAAAAACACAATTAATGGCAAAAGTAGAAAGCACAATATATGATTGGGTAAATGAAACAAATGGTATATTAGTAAAAGCAGATAGAGATACATATGTATATGTATTTGAACAAAAAAATCTCGAAAAAATTAAAGAAGAAAAATTTGCAATACTAGATTCTATTAAAAATCTTGTAAGAAAAGACAAAATACAATTAACATTAAGTATAGCAATCTCAAATGAAGGAGATACAGAAAGAGATGTATATAAATCAGCTTCTGCAGCAATGGATGTAATATTAGGTAGAGGTGGAGATCAAGCAGTAATAAGACAAAGTGGAAAATATTTATTCTTTGGTGGAAAAGTTGAAGAAGTAGAAAAGAGAACAAAAGTAAAAGCAAGAATAGTTGCACATGCATTAGAAGAATTAATAAAAGAAAATGATAAAATAATGATAATGGGACATACAAACCCAGACATAGATGCAATTGGTTCAGCCTTAGGAATATATAGAATTGCAAAAACATTAGGAAAAGAAGCAAGAATTGTAGCAAATGTAGAAACTCCATCAATAAAAGATCTTTATGAATCAATAAAAGATCAATATCAAGAAGTATTTATAAATAGTGAAACAGCTTTAGCACAAGTAGATAGTGAAACATTATTAGTAGTTGTTGATACACACAAAAAAACATATGTTGAAGCACCAGAATTATTAACAAAAACAAATAAAATAGTAGTAATAGATCATCATAGAAGAAGTGCAGATTTTATAGATAATAGTATATTAACATTCCAAGAAGTATATGCATCATCTGCAGCAGAATTAGTAACAGAAATAATTCAATATACACAAAATGAAGTTGAATTATCAGAAGTGGAAGCAGAGGCATTATATGCAGGCATTATGATGGATACAAAAAATTTCACATTTAAAACTGGTGTAAGAACATTTGAAGCGGCAGCATATCTACGTAGATGTGGTGTTGATATAATAAAAGTAAAAAAATGGTTCCAAAGTGATTTAGAAAGTTATAATACAATATCTGAAATAGTAAGAAAAGCAGAAATTGTAAGAGATTCAATAGGAATATCAATATATGATGTCCAAGAAAAAGAAACAAGCTTAATTTGCGCAAAAGCAGCAGATGAATTATTAACAATAGGAAATATAACAGCATCATTTGTTTTAGGAGTAATGGAAGATGGAAAAGTTTGTATAAGTGGACGTTCAATAGGTGATGTAAATGTTCAAATGATATTAGAAAAACTAGGTGGAGGAGGTCATATTACTCTTGCTGGTGCACAGCTTGAAAATGTGACAATAGATGAGGCTAAGCAAGAATTGATTTCTAAAATTAATGAATATTTTGAAGAGAAAGAATAAATTGTACTCAGTGTAATACATAGAAATGATGTATTATACTGGGTACTTTTTGGTAGAATTATTTTTATAAAATATATTTACAAAAACAATATGATTTTGTATAATAAAATTGTATTATTATAAGAAAAAAGAGGAAAAACGAATGAAAATAATAGAAAAAATAAAAGAGATAATAGCAAGAATTTTTAAACCAAATTTAAAAATGATAGAAGCACATAAAGAAGAAAATGATGCTACTAATTTTAGTAATGAAAAAATAGAAGAAATTAATTATAGAAAAGAAATAATTGTACCACAAGAGAAGAAAATAAAAACAAAAGAAGAATCTATTAGAGAAATATTAATAAAAATAGGATGTGAAAACGAAATATTTCAAAAAATAGATATAAGTAAAATAGAAGTAGAAAATTTTAGAAAAAATATAAATATTTTATTGAAGTATAAATATACCAAATTAGAATTTTCAAAAATTATAACTCAAAATAATGAAATATTATATATTGAAAATATGATAATTTTAGAAAAAATAAATGAATTAGAAAACGTATTAAAAGAAGAAAAAATAATAAAAGAAATAATATATAATAATCCATATATATTAACTCAAGAAATGAATATTAAAGATATAATAAAGATATTTGAAAAATATGAGATTGATACAGAAAAACAATTTTATATATTTAAACAAAATACATCATTATTTGACTTGAGTGTTGAAAAAATAGAAAGAAGTTTAAAAAATATAAGTGAAGTAATTACAAATAAAGTAGAGTTTATAAAAACTTTAATCTCTGAACCAATATTGGTCGGAATAGAAGACAAAGAAATAATAAATAACATTTTGAATGGAGAAATGTAATATGGATGAGAATGCAAAAGAATATTTATATGAACAACTAGAACAGATAGTACAATATTCTGTAAAAGAAGATAAAGAAGAATTAATTTCAAAAGAAAAATTTATGGAAATGACAGGTGCAGAATGCCTAAGATATGTATTTGAATATAGAGATAACAATGAACCATATGAATTTAATGGAGAAAAGGGAGAGGCATATATTCAAGTACCTAATATAGATTTATCTAATGAAGATTTAAATGATGTTATATTAAGAGGTTTTATATTAAGTCATCCAGAAAATGATGATGAAGTTATAAGTTCAATAAATTTTGCTAATACAGGAATAACATTAGATTTAAATAGTATCTTAGAAAATCAAACAGAGCAAACAGGAACAACAAATAAAAGAATAATAGATTTTTCACAATGTAATTTTGAAGGGTGTACAATATATGGAATTTTACCAGATGAATATCAAAGTGAGACGGCAAAAATCACAGATGGATATGAAGTTAGAGGAAGAGAAAAGCTTGGAGAAGAATATACAGAAAGAAGAGAAAAACTACATGATGTACAAGCACCAAAAACATTGTCAAGAAGAGCATATGAACGTCTAACAGATGGAAGAGATTTTTCAAGATTAAATGGGATAACAGATGCTACAGAAATTCATTTGGAAGATTTTGATTTTGACACAAATGATGAACAAGGATTAGGGGAAATGTATCAAACATTATATGGAGAATTGGAAACTAGAGAAAATTTAAATGGTATATATACTAATATGAATTTATCAAGTGAATTTATAAGAGACACTTATAAAAAATTAACCAGCGAGTATGCTAAAGGAAAATTTTTGCAAGAATTAATAAGACAAGGAAAAGAGCTAGATTTTGTAAAAGAAAAATTCAATGAATTGGATTATTCCAACAAAAAAGAAGTTTTACAAGAATTAGTAGGACAAGAAAAAGAGTTTGAATTTGTTTTTGAAAATGCAAGATATATACAAGATGAAGAAACAAAGAAAAAAGTAAAGGAACAAGCACAACAAAGAGGAATTAGTGAAAAAAAGATGGAATGGCAACTTAATCCAAATGGAGATAATTTGTTAGAAATTATTGATGAAGATATTGAATTTGTAAAAAGTAAATTTGATGGATTATATGGTAGAGAAGATAAAAGTCGAGTTTTGCAAGAACTAGTAAGACAAGGAAAAGAATTTGAATTTGTTTATAAAAATGTAAGATATATACAAGATGAAGAAACAAAGAAAAAAGTAAAGGAACAAGCACTACAAAGAGGGATTAGTGAGAAAGAAATAGATTTGAAATTTAATCCTAATGTAGTTAATTTATTAGAATTTATTGATGAGGATATAGATTTTGTAAAAGAAAAATTTAAAGAATTGAATTACTACGGCAAAGGAGAAGTTTTAAAAGAATTAATAAGACGAGGAAAAGAATTAGAATTTGTAAAAAGTAAATATGCTGAATTGTATGAGTATGAAGGAAGAAGAGAGGTTTTAAAAGAATTAATAAGACAAGGAAAAGACCTGGATTTTATAAAAAGTAAATTTGATGAAGCGTATAGTTATGAAGATAAAAGAGTGATTTTACAAGAATTAGTAAGACAAGGAAAAGAATTTAAATTTGTTTATAAAAATGCAAGATATATACAAGATGAGGAAACAAAGAAAAAAGTAAAGGAACAAGCACTACAAAGAGGAATTAGTGAGAAAAAGATAAAGTTTCAACTTAGACCTGATGGATCTAATTTGTTAGAAATTATTGATGAAGATATAGACTTTGTAAAAAGTAAATTTAGTAAATTGTATTATGATAAAGATAAAGCTCAAGTTTTAAAAGAATTAGTAAGACAAGGAAAAGAAATAGAATTTGTAAAAAAGAAATTTAATGAATTTAGAGTCCGTAGTGAATATGAAAAATGTCAGGTATTACAAGAATTATTGAGACAAGGACAAGAATTAGATTTTGTAAAAAAGAAATTTGATGAATTAAAGGGATATAAAGGTTTACTTTTATTAGAATTAGTACTACACGGAAAAGAGATAGACTTTGTAAAAAAAGAATTTTATTGGATAAAAAGTGAATATAAAGCACTAATTTTACAAGAGTTAATAAGACAAGGACAGGAATTAAACTTTGTAAAAGAAAAGTTTAAAGAAGGGGATTTTCAAATAAAAAGAAAAACTTTACAAGAATTAGCAAGACAAGGACAAGAATTAGATTTTGTAAAAGAAAAATTTAAAGCAATAGATTCATTTGGAAATGGACTAGTTTTGGAGGAATTAGCAGAACAAGGACAAGAATTAGATTTTGTAAAAAGTAAATTTGATGAATTGGATGATAATTGGGATAAAGCTCAAGTTTTAGAAGAACTAGTAAGACAAGGAAAAGAGTTTGAATTTGCTTTTGAAAATGCAATATATATACAAGATGAAGAAACAAAGAAAAAAGTAAAGGAACAAGCACAACAAAGAGGAATTAGTGAAGCAAAGATAGAATGGCAATTTAATCCTAATGTAGATAATTTGTTAGAATGTATTGATGAAGATATAGACTTTGTAAAAGAAAATTTTGAAAGTTTAGAGAATAAAGATAAAAATCAAGTTTTAGAAGAACTAGTAAGACAAGGAAAAGAATTTGAATTTGTTTTAAAAAATATAAGATATATACAAGATGAAGAAATAAAGGAAAAAGTAAAAGAACAAGCGTTACAAAATGGAATTAGTGAAAAAAAGATAGAATTGCAATTTGACCCTAATGTAGATAATTTGTTAGAATGTATTGATGAAGATATAGACTTTGTAAAAGAAAATTTTGAAAGTTTAGCGAATAAAGATAAAAATCAAGTTTTACAAGAATTAATAAGGCGTGGAGAACATCAGGAGCTTGTAGATGAATATTGGCGATATATAGAAGGGATTGGAATAATAGAAATTAATAGTAACCAATTTAGAAATATAGTAGGATGTGGAGAAAAAGAGACAAAAGAATTAATAAAACTAATTAAAAGTGAGAATTCACAAGTGAGTCAGACTGTTAGCTTAACTAATTTAATAAGAAAAAAAGCAATATTAGCATCATGTGGAATAGATATAAAAGATGCATTAAAAAATAGAACATTAATGCAAACATCTCCAGTAGTTTTATATGCTAAAAAGAGATATTATGAATCAGTTGGACAGCCAACGAATATATCAAATCTAGGAATGTCAAGAGCAAAATTTGAAAATATGAGTGGTAAGACTTTAACTGGTATTTGTAATGAATATGTATTTTCAGATAGATATGATA
Source organism: uncultured Clostridia bacterium (assembly GCA_934120045.1). Taxonomy (GTDB): domain Bacteria; phylum Bacillota; class Clostridia; order TANB77; family CAG-508; genus CAG-269. Next base: position 24,711 of record CAKOTF010000010.1, on the reverse strand, counting down.
ATCTAAAAGATACTGTTGTAGAAGAAATAAACAAAGAAATACAAGAACAGAAAGAAAAGAAAGCAAAACAATCAGAAAATATGCCAAATCAACAGCAATCAAGAATAGAGGCAAAAAGTAATTCAAAAGCGCATAAAGTAAATCCAGTTGTATCAACATTTTTACAAACACAAGTAGGAATATCAGAAACACAAGAACAAAAGCTAGGAGAATGGTTACAAAGATTTAATTATGACATATACAGCCAAAATGTAGAAGAAGACTTAGCATTAAAAAAACAAATACTTGATCAATTTGGAGTAACATCACAAGCATTTGGAATGAGTTGTAAAATATTAACAATACCATTAAAAACATTATATGCAAGAGCACAATTCTTGAAAGATATAGGAGAAAAAGTAACACCTGCTAATCTAATGGCAACACTTGGGGCAAATGGAGATATATTTGCACAAAAATATGGAAGTTATTTTATGGAAGAAAAGTCAGAACAAGATGCTCAATATATAATGAATGTAGAAAACGCAACAAATGAAAATTATCCAATGCCAAAAACAAAAGAAGAAATAATAAGAAAAATAAAAGAAATGGAGGAAAAACAAAAATGAAGATAGTAGCAAAAAATCCCAAAACAGGTATGACTAAAGTTATATTTGATCCAAATGCACGTTTTGAGAAATTTTATTTTGGAACAAAAGAAGTGTTACCGGCAGATTTAGCGCAAAGAGAAGAAATGATAAGAAGAATAATAAATAGTAAATATAGAAGCAATGGTAAAGTAGTATCAAAAAAGCAAAAAGATGATGATGAGAAACTAAAAACATTATTAATGAATGTTGGAAAACAATTAGATATTGCTAAAAAGAATGGAAGAATAAATCAAGTAGAATTATCGTGGTCAATAATTTCAAGAGGTGGCAGTCATAGTGGTGCAGTTATTGGAGAAAAGGGTGATGCAGTAAGATATATTGCTATATATATTGATGGAAATCTTATATTAGAACCAATAGGACAATCAAATAATATGACATATGTTGCAATAGACTTTGAAAAAGTAAAAGAGGAAAATCCAAATATTAAAGAAAAATATAAAGGACTAGATAGCTATTTGGCAAGAAATGGAAGAAAAAAATCTTTGGCAGATGGAGTAATATATGGAATAATGCATACTAAGAACGAAAAGAATAATGGATATAATTATGAAGAAGGAGATATATTACATATATTATTTATGATTACAAGAGATAAGGAAACATTTGCCAAAGCATTAAAAGAAGTAAAAAAAGATTATGGATATTCAGGGGTAAAAAGATTGTTTTCAATATATACAGCAATGAAGAAAAAAGCAGAATATCCAGACATTACAAAAGAAGAAATACTAGCAGAAGGTGAAATGGCAAAGGAATCAATTGATACAACAAAAAAGAAATCAAAGACTACAAATGATAAAGGAGAGGAGCCAGAACTATAATGAGTGAAATAAGTGAAGAAGAAAAAATAGGTTTTGCAGAAGCATTAGATTGGTACAATTTAGTTGAAGAAGAAGACAGAAAGAAAATACCAGAAGAATTTGTAACTAATATGAAAAAATATGCAAAAAAAGAATTAGTAGGAAGATATAAAACAAATGAAGAAATTGTAGAAAATAAAATTTCAAGAGAAGGAACAAAAAAGATAGCATATATGTCATTATTTATATAGAATATAAACAAAAGAATAGCAAGTTTTACTTGCTATTTTTGCTATTTTAGAGTACAATATAAGTCATGAAAGGAAAGTGATTAGTATGAAAGTAATATTAAAAGCAGACATAAAAGGAGTAGGAAAAAAAGATGAAGTAATAAATGCATCAGACGGATATGTACGTAATTTTTTATTCCCTAAAAATTTAGCAGTAGAAGCAAATGCAGAAAATATGGCTAAATTACAAGCACAAAATTCTTCAAAACAATTCAAGAAAGATACAGAAAAAGAAGAAGCACAAAAATTAGCAGAAAAAATGAATAAAATATCATTAAGAATACAAGTAAAAGCAGGAGAAAATGGAAAAATATTTGGTGGAGTTTCAGCAAAAGACATAGCAGATGCTTTTGAAAAACAACACAATATAAAAATAGATAAGAAAAAAGTAGACTTAAAAGAAACAATAAAAACATTAGGAGTACATACAGTTTCAATAAAACTATTTGAAGGTGTAATAGGAAAAATAAAAGTAGATGTAATTGGATAAATTTCATTTAACAAATTTTATAGCAAAAATATAAAATTTGTTATAAGGGGGCAAAAAGATGGAATTAGGAAAAGTACCACCACATGATGAAGATGCAGAACAAGCTGTATTGGGGAGTATGCTAACAGATAATGATGCAGTAATGGCAGCAGTTGAAGTACTAAAAGAAGATGCATTTTATAGAGAAGATAACAAAATAATATATCAAGCAATATTAAACTTATATAGTAAATCAGAACCTATTGATATAATAACATTAAAAGATGAACTCGAATCAATGGGAAAATTTGAACAAGTTGGTGGATTTGAATATTTAGCAAGTTTGCCAGACAAAGTTCCAACAACAGCAAATGTACAAAAATATATAAAAATAGTTGAAGAAAAATCAGTATTAAGAAATTTAATAAAAACAGCAAATGAAATAATAGAATTAGGATATAACCCAACAGAAGATGTTGAAGACATAATGGATGGAGCAGAAAAAAAGATTTTTGATATAATGCAAAGCAAAAATACCAAAAGCTATACACCAATCAAAGATGTATTAGTAGAAAGTTTTACAAATCTTGAAAAATTATATAATCAGAAACAACATGTAACAGGAGTACCAACACAATTTTATGATTTAGATGATAAAACAGCAGGTCTACATGGTTCAGAATTAATATTGGTTGCAGCAAGACCAGCTATGGGAAAAACAGCATTTGCATTAAATATTGCAACAAATGCAGCATTAAGAGCAAATGTACCAGTAGCAATATTTAGCCTCGAAATGTCAAAAGACCAATTAGTAAACAGAATGTTATGTAGTGAAGCAATGGTAGACAGTAATAAAGTAAGAACAGGAAAATTAGATGAAGAAGACTGGACAAAACTTGCAGAAGCAATAGGACCACTTTCAGAAGCTGGAGTATATATAGATGATACACCAGGTATATCTGTAATGGAAATAAGAACAAAATGTAGAAAACTAAAGATGGAAAAAAATATAGGACTTGTTGTTATAGATTATTTACAGTTAATATCAGGAAGTAATAAAAGAAATGGAAGTAGAGAGCAAGAAATATCAGAAATAAGTAGATCACTAAAAGTATTGGCAAAAGAATTAAATGTTCCAGTAATAGCATTATCACAGCTATCAAGAGCTGTAGAACAAAGAGATGACCATAGACCTATGCTATCAGATTTGCGTGAATCTGGAGCAATAGAGCAGGATGCTGATATAGTAATGTTCTTATATAGAGATGATTATTACAATAAAGAAAGTGCTGAAAAAGATATTGCAGAAGTAATAATAGCAAAACAAAGAGGTGGCTCAACAGGAACTGTAAAATTGTATTGGATGGGAAATTATACAAAGTTTGTAAATATAGAAAGAAGATTTGATGATTAAAAAAATAAAAAAGAGTTGCAAATAAAATAAATAGATGTTATAATATATGCGTTTGCCAAAAGCACTTATAAAAAATGGAGGTAGCATAATGGCTGAAGCAACAAATCGGTTACAAAATTTTCAACAATTTTTACAAAAATTAATGGGCAATGAATACAGTAACCAAATGGTAGATCAACTTGTCAAGTTGAATCCATATGAAAGCAAGCAAATTACAGTTTTTCAAAATTGGTTGTCATCTTCAAAAGATGACCAATTTGATTTTATGATTTGGCTTGTTGGAGCAATCAACTCGTTGTATAAATCTCATAAATATACAACGGCATACAAACTTTCAGTAGTAAATGCAACAGAAAAAAAAGCAATTTTGAATGAGGTTAAGTTGATTGTAAGAGAAGAAGCCCAAGCTATGGTATAAGGAATAACCTTACAAAATCCAATGACCACCCTTGTTATAATACAAGGGTGGTTTGCCATATTTAGATATTGATTTGAATTTAAGAAAGGTAAAAAATGAAACAAAAAATAATAGAAACAATAAAAAAATATAATTTAATAAATTCAGGAGATAAAATAGTGTTAGGAGTATCTGGTGGACCAGATTCAATTGCAATGTTAGATATTTTAAATCAATTAAAAGATGAAATGAATTTTGAAATATATGTTGTACATGTAAATCATAATATTAGAGGAAAAGATGCTGATGAAGATGAAGAATATGTAAAAAAATATTGTGAAAAATATAATATAAAATGTTTTTCTAAAAAAATAGATGTGCCTACAATTGCCAAAACTAAAAAAATTGGAACAGAAGAAGCAGGAAGAAAAGTAAGATATGAATATTTTGAAGAAATTTTAAAAAAAACAAAATCAAATAAAATAGCAATAGCACATAATAAAAATGACAAAGTAGAAACAATAATTATGCATTTACTTAGGGGAAGCGGAATTTCAGGCTTAAGAGGAATAGAACCAATAAGAGAAAACAAATTTATTAAGCCTTTAATAGAATGTGATAGGCAAGAAATAGAAAAATATTGTGAAGAAAACAATTTACAACCAAGAATAGATAAAACAAATTTTGAAAATGAATATACAAGAAATAAAATTAGAAATATTGTAATACCATATATAGAGAAAGAATTTAATCCTAATATTATAGAAACAATAACAAGGTTAGCAAATGTAGTATCAAGTGAAGATGATTTTATAGAAAATATATCAAATGAAAACTATAAAAAACTACTTGTAATAGAGGAAAAGAATAGAATTGAATTAAAACTAAAAGAATTTAATTTATTAGATGAGGTGTTAAAAAACAGAATTATATTAATAGCAACAAGAAAACTATTTGGATCAACACAAGGAATAGAGAAAGTTAATATAGAAGATATAATAAAATTATGTAATAATAACATAGGAAATAAATTTTTAATGCCTAATAAAAGTTTAAAAGTATTAATACAAAATAAAAAAATTAATTTTATAAAAATTAATTAAGAAACATTGTATCCCTAGAAAACATTGAAAAATGTAACAAAAAAGACACAAAAAAATCACTTAAAAACTATTGAAAAATGAAAAAAGGTATGTTATAGTTTTCGATGTAAAAATGGTATTGTGTGATAATACAAGGAAGGTAGGTAGTAAATTGAAAAAAGGAATAAAAACACTAGCGATGTGGTTAATAATTGGAGTAATAGCAATTGTATTAATAACATCAATAATGGAAAATAGAAGTTCACAAATAACTTATTCAGAATTAATAACAAGTATTGAAAATGGAGAAGTTGAAAAAATAAAAATTTCATCAACAGGTTCACAAGCAACTGTAAAAATGAAAGATTCTAAATTAGAAAAAGAAGTAAGTATACCAAGTTTAGACAGTTTTATGACATATTCACAAGATTATTTAAAAACAGGAGCATTTTCATTAGAAGAAGAAAAAGAATCAATATGGATAACAGCATTAGGATTTATAACACCATTTGGACTTCTTGCAATATTTTTAGTATTTTGGTTTATAATGATGAGTGGAAATAATCAAAATGGAACAAAATCTATGACATTTGGAAAAAGTAGAGCAAGAATGGTAAATGCTGGTGAGAAAAACAAAATAACATTTGATGATGTTGCAGGTGTTGATGAAGAAAAAGAAGAATTACAAGAGATAGTAGAATTCTTAAAAAATCCAAAGAAATTTACAGATATGGGTGCAAGAATACCAAAAGGAGTTTTACTAGTTGGTCAACCAGGTACTGGTAAAACATTATTAGCTAAAGCAGTAGCAGGAGAAGCTGGAGTTCCATTTTATATAATAAGTGGATCAGATTTCGTAGAAATGTTTGTTGGTGTTGGAGCTTCAAGAGTAAGAGATTTATTTGAACAAGCAAAGAAAAATGCACCATGTATAATATTTATAGATGAAATAGATGCTGTAGGACGTCAAAGAGGTGCTGGTTTAGGTGGAGGACATGATGAAAGAGAGCAAACATTAAATCAATTATTAGTAGAAATGGATGGTTTCTCAGATAATGAAGGTGTTATCATTTTAGCAGCAACAAATAGACCAGACGTATTAGATAAAGCATTACTAAGAGCAGGAAGATTTGATAGACAAATAGTAGTTGGAAGTCCAGACGTAAAAGCAAGAGAACAAATTCTTGAAGTACATGCAAGAAAGAAAAAATTAGCAGATGATGTAGACTTAAAAGTAATAGCAAAAAATACATCAGGATTTGCTGGTGCAGATTTAGAGAATGTATTAAATGAAGCCGCATTATTAGCAGCAAGAAGAAATTACAAAGAAATAGGAATGAAAGAAATTGAAGATGCCATGGTAAAAGTAACTATGGGACCTGAAAAGAAAACAAGAGTAAGAAGTGAAAAAGAAAATAGATTAGTAGCATATCATGAAGCAGGTCATGCAGTGGTAAGTAGATATTTACCAACACAAGATCCAGTACATCAAATATCAATTATACCAAGAGGAATGGCTGGAGGATATACAATGTATAGGCCAACAGAAGATAAATCATTTATGTCAAAAACAGAAATGGAAGAAAATATAGTATCACTTCTTGGGGGTAGAGTTGCAGAAGCATTAATATTAAATGATATTTCAACAGGAGCAAGCAATGATATAGAAAGAGCATCACAAATAGCAAGAAACATGGTTACAAAATATGGAATGAGTGAAAAAGTTGGAACAGTAATGTTTGGTGGAGGAGAAGGCGAAGTATTTTTAGGAAGAGACTTTGCACAAACAAAAGACTATTCAGAAGAAACAGCAGCATTAATAGATGAAGAAGTAAAAAGAATAGTTCAAACAGCATATGAAAAAGCAGTAAAAATCTTAACAGAACATGTTGATAAACTTCATGCAGTTGCAGGAGTATTAATGGAAAAAGAAAAAATCGAAGGAGAAGAATTCGATAACATTTTTAAAGAATAAAAAGATAAGGAGAAGAAAAGTTTTTCTTCTCTTTAATTATGCCTAAGAATTAGATATAACAAAGATTTTATGCCACACATTTCTATTGACAAAAAATGATATTTGTAGTAATTATATAGTATGTAAAAAGAACGGAAGATATAAAAAAGAGAGGAGTACTTATGAGAATTCAAGACTTAGCAATTATATTTATTATAATAATATTGCCAATTTCAATAATATTAGGAGCATATACACAAATGCAAATAAGTACGATATCATTGCAAACAGAGTATGACATGAAATTAACTGCTGCAACAAATGATGCTATAAAAGCATTTCAAATAAATACAGCAAATAGTTCAACATCAGATATAGCAAACTCAAAAATAAGAGATATAGAAGCATCTGTCTCAGTTTTCAAAGCATCAATAAAATCTGTATTTGGAATGAATGGGTATTCAGAAGATGAAATGAATGAATATATCCCAGCATTAGTTTATACTATGTATGATGGATTTTATATTTATTCAAGATTTAATAATCAAAACTATTTATATCAAACAGAAAAAGATGATAATGGAAACACAAATTATGTATTAAATAATGGAGAAAAAGTTCCAATAGACCAAAATGGTGAAAATGTATTAGGATTAAAACCATATATATCATATAGTGTTAAATATAATCCAAGTTCTGATTTAGATATAGTAATAACATATTCATTAGATAATTATATTGCGATAAAGGGAATAGTAAAAACTAATGGAGAAAGACAATATTGGGACAAATCTGGTTATTTAATAGATGGAATAAAGAAAGATGAATCAAGTGGAAAAATAACATATAATGGTGTAGAAATAGATAAGAATGTTGTTTTAAGTGAAGATTTACCAGCCATAGGATCATTGGAAAAAGGTACTTATAGATATGTTAGAGATAATGGAACTAAATATTATTTGGATGCAAATAATGAAAGAGTAATATATTTTCTTAATGGAAATTTAATGGAAATAAAGCCAACATCAGGTAATATAGAATCATCTTATGATAAATATAAAGATATGATTGAAAAAGGAGAATCAGCTTATAAATTTTATGATGAGGCAAATGAATTTACACAAAGCGTAAAAAACGTTTTAGCAAATTTGACAAATAAAGATGCACAAGATTTCATTATAAATAGTAATGGAGAAACAATTCAAACAACAGTATTTTCTGATGAAGATGAATACAAAATATTTGACTTTAACTCAGATTCATCAAAACCAGAAAAAAATATAGAATGTAGAAGTTCAAATTTTAATCAACATAGATTAGCAGTTATAAAAAATAAAATTAGAACAAACTTAGCAATTGCAATAACAAACTTTAATTCAGCATATAATATTGAATTTCAAATGCCTGAATTAACAGAAGAAGATTGGGCAAAAGCTATGAATAATATATCATTAATAAGTTTTATACAAGGCATTGATATAGGAGGAAAGACTTATAATGGATATACAATTATTAATAATTCTGAAAGTAAAGAAGTTGTAAGAGAAGAAAATATATATATTTTAGGAAATGACGGATTTTATCATAGAATAGGTGACGAGTATTTAATTACTGAAAATAATATAGGAGAAAATACTACAGGAGGACATACATATTATGATACTGGTAAAAGCACAGCAGTTGCAACTGCAGGAAGGCTAAATTTGGATTTTAATAGACAAACTGTATATCAGACAGATGGAAATATAACATATTATTATCCATTATCAAAATATTTTGCTTCATATAACAGTATAGTAAATCAAAATTATTGGGATCAAGAATATTATAAATATAATGACATTTATGCATATGTAGCATCATCAAATGCAAATTTGAAGAAAGCATTTTATATAGCATTAGGTCGCGAAAGATATGGAATGTATAAAAGTAATTAAGATATAGAAAAGAGGAAAAACAATGAATTATGCAGATATAAAAATAGCAGATGTAGCAAATGGGAAAGGAGTTAGAGTATCATTATTTGTAAGTGGATGTAATCATCATTGCAAAGGATGTTTTAATTCACAAGCATGGGACTTTAATTATGGAAAAGAATTTACAGAAAAAGAAATAGATAGGATACTAAAAGATTTGGATCATCCATATGTTGCTGGCTTATCGCTTTTAGGTGGAGAACCATTAGAATATTCAAATCAAAAAGGGTTATTACCATTAGTAAAAAAAGTAAAAGAAAGATTTCCGAATAAAAATATATGGTGCTATACTGGATATAAATTTGATGAAGATGTTGAAGAAAACATGTTTGAAAATTGGCCAGAAACCAAAGAATTGATGTCATATATAGATGTTATTGTTGATGGAAAATTTGAAGAAGATAAAAAAGATTTAAATTTAAAATTTAGAGGTTCAAAAAACCAAAGAATAATAGATGTACAGAAGTCATTAAAAACACATCAAATAATTCCATATGAAGTATAGAACAATAAAAATATATTTTATTACTGTAAAAAGCTTGACAAAGAATATAAAAATAATGTATAATGATTAGCGTATAAAGGATGAAATCCCACATACAGTGTTCTAAACGCCGGAAGGAGGGGAATTAATAAATGTCAGAAATCAAAGTTAATGGAAATATAGAAGAAGCACTAAAAAAGTTTAAAAGACAATGTGCAAGAAATGGGGTTCTTCAAGAAGTTCGTAAAAGAGAATGTTATGAAAAACCTAGTGTAAGAAGAAAGAAAAAGTCAGAGGCTGCTAGAAAAAGAAAATTTTAAAAATTAGAAAGATGGTAAGTGATTTACTTATTATCTTTTTTTTTTATTATAAATATTGTTTTTAGATATTTTTATTGTTATACTATATTAAATAAGGAGATGAAAGAAACTTATGAAAAAACAAATAGGAAATAAAGGAATTACATTGTTGGCTTTAGCCATAACAATAGTAGTATTGTTAATACTAACAGGGGTAACTGTTTCAACAATAGGAAATAATCAAATTTTTTCTAAAGCAAATATATCAAAAAATCAAACAGAAATTTCTGAAGAAAAAAATATTTTAAAAGCATCGGTATTATACGCACAAAATATAGATAATGTTGGAGAACTTTCACTAGAGAATCTAAGACAGGGACTTGATAGAAATATAGACGAAAAATATCAAAATCTTGAAGAAATAGATAATGCTGAATATGGAAAAATATATCAACTTAAATTTAAAAAGACAGGAAATTCATATATAATTTTAGGTGATGGAACAATATATAGTGAATCAGAATTTTATAATAATAATAATGATAGTTTAAATATTCTTCCTAGCTCAATTTCTAATTTTATAGTAGGAGATCAACAAGAAATTCAAATTTCAGGAGGAATTTTAACAAATTCTAATATTCAGATAACATGGAAATCAACTAATGAAGAATCTGTAAAAATTCAAGAAAATATGTCAGATAAGACTAAAATAATAGCTACTGCAAATTCAAGTGGAAATTCAAAAATAGAAGCAAAAGTAGAAGTTATAGATTCAACAGGAAAAGTGGTAAAGACCAAAACAGCAATATGTTCTATTTTAGTAAGAGATAGAAACATTATGATAGAATCAATTAATTTAGAGTCAGAAGATTTAACAATTGATTTAAGTAGTGATAATATAAAAAGACAAATAATTGCAAAAACAGATGAAGATAAAGTAATAAATAATATTGATATAAAGTGGGAATCACTACAACCAGAGGTTGCAAGTATTGATGAAAATGGAATTGTAACAGGAATTTCAAATGGAACGGCTATAATTTCAGCAACAATAGATAATGGAAAATATGCAACAATACCAGTTATAGTTAGAACAACACCTATAGAAGTAAAGTTTGATGAAAGTAATCTAATAATTGATTTATCTGAGAAAAAAACATTAAAATTAGAAGCAATAATAGTACCAAGTACAGCGAATTATCAAACAGGATTAACATGGACGAGTAGTAATACGTCTGTAGCAACAGTTGATGAAAAAGGAAATATAACAGGAGTTTCAAATGGAACAACTATAATAAGAGTAGAAACAGAAAATGGAAAAACTGCAGAAACAGAATTAACTGTTCAAACAAGTCCTACAGAGATAGTATTAGATAAATCACAAGTGATATTAGACATGAGTGGAAATAAAACGACAAAACTAACAGCAACAATAAAACCAAGTACAGCAAATGTAAAAAATAAAGTAATGTGGACAATTGATAATCCTGTTGTTGCAAAAGTAGAAAATGGAATAGTAACAGGTTTTTCAAATGGAAGTACAAAATTAACTGTGCGAACAGAAAATGGATTAGAAACAACATGTGTAATTGTAGTTGAAACATCAATAACATCTATAGAGATAATTCCAAAAACTGCAACAATAAATATGTCGGAGAAATCAAAATTACAGTTTGATAAAAAAATAATGCCAGAATCAGCTACTGAATTAGTAACTTGGACAAGTAGTAATACTTCAGTAGCGACTGTAGATAAAAATGGATTGGTAACTGGGCTCAAATCTGGAGTGGTAACAATAACTGTAAAAAATCCAAGTGGAGAAAAGTTTGATACAGCAACAGTAACTGTAATACAAAAACCAACAGAATCTACACCAGTTGAAAATGTTAAGTTTTCAACTGAATATGGAAGAATCGATGTAATATGGCTAGATAATAACAATAATGTTATATCAACTCCTAATGCACCAATATTAACATCAAATGGAGAGAGTTTAACACCAATAAAATGGAATGGTTCAAGTGAACAAACAACAAGTTCAGAAGATAGTTCATGGTATGACTATAATTCAAATGTATGGGCTAATGCAAAAACTAAAAATGGAAGTTATTTTGTATGGATTCCAAGATTTGCGTATAGAATAAAATATTATTCAGATAGTAATTGTACAAATTTAACTGGATATTTCGATGGTCTAGGGCAATGGTCTAAAGATGGAAAGTTGAGAAGAAAATTAGATTCAGGGATAAAGAAATTAGATTATAATGGCGAATCATATATAGTTCATCCAGCATTTGAAACTGATTTAGAGAATGGAGGATGGTCAAATGAGTTATCTGGATTTTGGGTAGCAAAATTCCAAGCTAGTCCAACTAGTTATAGAGAAGTTAAATTTATCCCTGGTGTAGATAGTAGCAATTTAAATGAATCAATAGGTAAACAGTATTATTATGCACGAACAGCAAAATATGGTTATAATGGAACAAAAGATAGTGATGGATATATAAGTTTTATGTATAGCCACATGATGAAAAATAGTGAATGGGGAGCAGTTACATATTTAACACATAGTAAATATGGAAAAAATGGAAATGAAATAACACAAAATACAAGTTACTATACAGGTGGTGGATATAATGAAAGATATACATCAAATACTTCTCAGAGCTCAACAGGAAATATATATGGTATATATGATTTATCTGGATGTTCATATGAATATGTTGCTGCATTTATCTCTAAAGATTCATATGGTAAATTTTCTACTTATGATTGGACAAGGTATACAGGTTTAAAAACGACTTCAGCAAGTACAAAATATGCTACAAGATATGATAATACCTATAGTTCATATTATACAGGAAATTTTATTGTATATAATTGTGGAAAAATAGGAGATGCATCAAAAGAAGTAAATACAGGTGGACATGATACAACAGATTCAAGAAGAGTATATAAGAATTGGCTTAAAGACGATTCCAATTTTCCATTTTCAGAATATCCATTCTTTGTAAGAGGAGGATATAGAGGGGATAGTACCTATAGTGGACTTGCCGGAGTATTCTTTACTGGATACGCAGATGGTCATAATAGTGATGATAACTCATTTAGAGCAGTTTTATGTCCATAAATAAAAGTTGATGTAGAAAAATGGCTATATGTCAATAGTTGATGCGGAAAACTTTTAAAGTTTTCTGCATCAGCTTTTTTTATGAACTTCAACAAAAACACTTGAATAAATCAAAATAAAAGTATTATACTATATACAACAGCAAATGAAATAGAATGTGAAAAACATTCAAAAGAATGGAGGAAGAAAAATGAAATATACAGAAAAAGAAATAAAATCTGGAATAAAGTTACACACAATAACAACAGAAAAGTTTAAAACAAATTTAATAGCAATATTTTTAAGTATGCCAATAACAAGAGAAGAAGTAACTAAAAATGCGTTAATATCTGCAGTATTAAGAAGAGGATCAATTAATATGCCAACATCATTAGAGATCAGTAAAACATTAGAGGAAATGTATGGAGCAACTTTTGATAATGGAATTGATAAAACGGGTGATAATCAAATATTAAAATTTTATGTAGAAACAATAAATGACAATTATATTCCACAAAATGGTGAAAATATGTTGAAAACTAGTATTGAAAAATTACTTGAGATAGTATTTAATCCATTAATAGAAGATGGAAAATTTAATGATGAATATGTAAGACAAGAAAAAGAAAATATAAAAAGAATAATTGAAAGTAAAACAGATAATAAAGCAATATATGCTAATGAAAGATGTATTGAGGAAATGTACAAAAACGAACCATTTGGGTTATATAAATATGGATATGCAGAAGATCTTGAAAGCATAAATGCAGAAAGTTTGTATAAATATTATCAAAAATTGATAGCAACATGTAAAATAGATATATTTGTATCTGGAAATGTTGATGAAAAAATAGCACAAATATTAGAAGAAAATGAAAGCATAAAAAAACTAAAAGAAAGAGAATCAAATATAATATTTGAAATTCCAATAAAAGAAAAAGTAAAAGAACAAGAAATAGTTGAAAAAATGGATGTTACACAAGGAAAAATTGTAATAGGAATGGATTTGGCTTTAGAAAATACAAATCAAAAATATGATACTATAGTATACAATGCTATACTTGGAGGAACAGCAAATTCCAAAATGTTTCAAGAAGTACGTGAAAAAGCAAGCTTAGCATATTCTGCAGGTTCAACATATTTAAGATACAAAGGAAATATTTTTATAAAATGTGGAATTGAAATTAAAAATTATAAAAAAACACTAGAAATAATAAGAAAACAATTAGATGATATGAAAAATGGTAATTTCACAGATGAAGACATTGAAAATGCGAAAAAGAGTATAATATCAGGAATTAGAAGCATAGATGATGAACAAGATACAGAAATTACTTATTTCTTTGGACAAGAATTAACAAATGAAAAGGTTTCAACAGAAGAATATATAAAAAATATTGAGAATGTATCAAAACAAGCTATTATAAAAATTGCAAATTCACTTCAAATTAATACGATTTACTTCTTAAGAAATAAAGAGGAGGCCTAATATGCAAATAATAGAAAATTCAAAAGTAAAAGAAAAGTTATATATAGAAAAACTTGAAAATGGATTGACAATAATGATTATTCCAAAAAAAGGAATACAAAAAAAATATGTAATATGGGGAACAAATTATGGCTCAAATGACAGTAAATTTATTGTTCCAGGTGAAAAAGAGCCAACAGAAGTTCCAAAAGGAGTTGCTCATTTCTTGGAACATAAAATGTTTGAACAAGAAAGCGGAATAAATAGTTTGGATACATTGACAGCTTTAGGAGTAGAGGCAAATGCATATACTACAAATGATCATACAGCATATTTATTTGAATGCACAGAAAATTTTTATCCAGCATTAGATGAATTAATGAATTATGTTCAACATCCATATTTTACAAATGAGAATGTTGAAAAGGAAAAAGGAATCATAGGTCAAGAAATAATGATGTATGATGATTATCCAGAATGGAAAGTATATTTGAATGCATTAGAAGCAATGTACCACGAACATCCTGTAAAACTTGATATTACAGGAACTATAGAGACAATAAGTCATATAGATAAAGATATATTATATAAATGTTATAACACATTTTATAATCCATCAAATATGGCAATGGTTGTTTGTGGAGATTTTGAACCAGAAGGACTATTAGAAGAAATAAAGAAGAGATTGATAAAAAAAGATGGAAATGGAGAGATAAAAAGAATTTCTCCAAGCGAAGAAAAGAGCGTAGTTAAGCCAATAATAGAACAAAATATGGATGTAAGCGAACCATTATTTACTATAGGAATTAAGGATCAAGTTGCAAGTGAAAAAGAAAAAGTGAAAAAACATTTGGCTATAGAAATTTTATTAAATATTATAATTGGAAAAAGTTCAAATTTGTATCAGAAATTATATAATGAGGGTATAATGTTTGGAACTCCAGGAATGGATTATGAATTTTCTAGAGACTATGCACATGTTTTGATAACAGGACAATCAAAAGAACCAGAAAAAGTATATGTTGAATTTAAAAAAGAAATAAATAAAGTAAATAGAAATGGAATAAATGTAGATGAATTTGATAGAGCAAAGAAAATGCTATATGGTTCATTTATAAAAGAATATGACGAGCCAGGAGATATTGCAAGAATGTTTCTTTCAGATTTCTTTAAAGGAATAAATAGTTTTGAATATTTGGAAGAAATAACAACAATAAATAGACAATATGTCGAACAAGTGCTAAAAGACGTATTTGCTGAAGATAAAATGATTCTTTCTGTAATAAAAAAGTAAAAATGTAACTAAAAAGTAATATAATCGTAATTGTTATTTTGACGAATAATGTTGAGACTTGTTAAAATATGTAGAAAAATGAGAAAATAGTAAGAATAAAGTCATACGATTAATAGAGAAAGTTGAAATAATTCATTGACTAAAATGTAAAAATATGTTAATTTATAAACATACAGATAAATAATTGTAAAAAAGGAGTGATACTGTATGTTAAATGATGAAATATGTAAATTAAGAGATAAATTAAATGAAAGTATTACTATAGGAGAAGATTACAAGATAATATATAAATTAAGTGTTGAACTTGATGAATTAATAGCAGAATATTATAGAAAAATTGTGAAATCAAAATAATAAAAATAATAATAGATATAAAAATAAAATTCTAGGTTAAAATCCTAGAATTTTATTTGTGACAAAAATTAATAATCAAATAAGTAAAAAGAATAATCTGGGTTAAAACTATAAATATAAGAACCATTATAAATAGAATTATAATCACTTGAAAGTGGAAGCTCAATATAAATTGGACATCTATATTTATACCCCAAATTGTTTTCAAGTACAATGGAAAAACTAAAACTACATTTAAGGTTATTTAAAATAATATTACAATTTTTTAATAAAGAACCATCATAAGAGATTAAGTTATTATTTTCAATTGTGTAATCATCAATTAAATTAGAGTTTTTATAACTAAGAGTGATAGGATTAGCACAATTATTAAATAATGTTGGAGTTGATAAGTCTGCAGTATCTTCAGATGTAATGTTAAACTTTAAAGAATTTTCAATTATATTATTTTCATCAAAAGTTGGAGTTGCAATAGAATAAAAATTTTTATAGTATAATTTTGGACTACCAATTTTAGGCAAATCTATAAATTTAAAGTTTTCTACTGAAACAGACTTTAAAGTATTTTCTAATGAATAATTATTTGAATTATTATTAATAAATATGGCCATATCAGTATATTGAATTATATTTTTTAAAGTAGATGTATTATTAGTATTTTGTGTAGATTCGCCAAAAGCACTACTGAAAAATACAATTTTATTTATACTAAAAATTCTATTTTGTGAAAAGTCATTTTCAAGAGAAAGTTTATTTAAAAAAATTGTATAAATAATATTGCTTAAATAAATTAACAATAAGATTAAAATGATAAATATAGTTCCAAATATAAGTTTTTTTATTGATTTTTTCATAAAGAATCTCCTCAAATATCATAATAATATAACTTATGAAAATATTCAAGAGGTTATTAATAATTTCCAATAATTTGAATTGACAAAAAATATTATTAATAATAAAATTAAGTTGATGATTTTTGTGAAAGGAGAATGTTAGTAAAACTATCAATTTTTAAATATGAATTCAAAGGAAAAAAAGACAATAATAATATTTATAATATTATTTGTAATATTGTTAATAGTATATATATCAAGTAATTTAAGCATAAAGGGAGTATATGCTCAAAGCCAAGAAAATATGGATGTTAAATTTTCTAAAATGCAAGACTTTGATATAGATAATGTAATAAAGCAAAATAATAAAATTAATTCAGAACAAATTATAACAGAAGAAATTGAAATAGAATATATTACAGAATATGAAAATAATGATGAATTGCCAAAAGAGACTATACAAGTAATTCAAGAAGGAAGAACAGGAAAACAGCAAGTAACGAAAAAGATTACAATTAATGAAAATAGTGAAAAAAAAGAAGAAGAAATAAGTTCTATAATTATTACTAATCCAGTAAACAAAATTGTTCAAATTGGAACATCAAAAAGCAAAAAAAGTTATAAGATTTCTAAAGGAAATGAAGTTTATATAACATCTGACATGGCAGAAGTTAAAAGAGACAGTGATTATAATAGTTCTAGAATAACGATTCTTAGTAGAAATACTATATTGAAAGTATTGGATATAAAGGATGGATGGTGTAAAATCTTTAAAAATGGGCAATATGGATGGATAAGATTAGAGAATGTAGCATTAAAAATTAATAATACTGGTGATGCAAATATATCAGCAGATGGAAAAATCACCTATGATATTGAAATGGCACTTAATAAGCCAAGTGGATTATCATTAGATCAATTTAAGAAAGTATTAACAGATGAAAATGACAAGAATAATATTTTTAGAGAAAATGCAGAATATTTTTATTACATAGAAAATGAGTATAATATAAATGGTGTTTTTGTTGCGGCAATAGGAATACATGAAAGTGGTTGGGGAAAATCCAATATTGCTATAAGCAAGAAAAATATATTTGGGTATAGAGCATATGATTCTAGTCCTTATAACAGTGCAAGTACATTTAATTCATATGCAGAAGGAATAGATTTAATTGCAAGAGTATTAGTTAAGTATTATTTAAATCCAAAAGGAACTATAATATATAATGGTGAAAAAGCGATAGGGACATATTATAATGGTAATACTATAAAAGGTGTAAATCAAAAATATGCAAGTGATTCTAATTGGGCAAATAAAGTATATAACTATATGGTTTATCTTTACAAAAAAATATAAAAAATAGCAAGAAATAACTTGCTATTTTTTTAATTCTAGTGTATGATATATAAGTAAAAATAACAATAATGAGAAAGGAAAATTGATATGAAAAAAATTGCAACAATCGCAATAATTTTGATACTTTCACTATGTGTTTGCGGAACAACAAAAGTATTTGCAGAATCAACTAGTACAAGTATAATAGATGCAGAAAACGAAAGCCAATTAATAAGGATAAAAGAGAGTGCAACAAAATCTTTAGATGATTATAAAGCAAAATATGGATCAGATGCTTATGGAATAGCAGCATATGTATTAAATATAATTAGAATTTATAGTATTCCATTTTGCTTTTTAGGAATTGCAATAAGTGCAATATATCAATATGTTATAGGAATAAGAAAATTAGATACACAAGAAAAAGGACTAGTTACAATGATATCATTTATAACTATTTTAGTAATATGCCAAATTTTACCACTAGCCTTTGCAATTGTTGTAAAGTTTGGAAGGGGGTAAAAGAGTAAAAAATGAGAGTTCTATTTGCAGTAAGTAATGATAAGATGTCAGAAGCAATAGTAAAACAATATGAAAAACAATACAAAGAAATAATTTCTTATAAAAATGTATACTACTTTAATGCTATTCTCAAAGAATTACAAAGAGATAAAACATATGATAGAATTGTTATTAGTGAAGATCTAGAGCAATATACAAGTTCAGATTTTGAACAAATGGATAATTTTATATTTGGAAGATTAGATAGTATAAGTGATGAAGCGGCAAATTTAAAAGGAGAAGATATACCTATTATTCTAATATGTGAAGAGAGAAGAAGAAAAGGAGAAGAACTTTTAATAAAATTATTTGGGATAGGTGTATATAATGCAATAATTGGAAGTGATAGAAGCATAAATGAAGTTTGTAGACTAATAAATAGACCACGTTTAAAGAAAGAAGCAAAAGTTTATTATAAAATTGATTCAGAAGATGTTCTTTATGAAAAAAATGATGAGAATGAAGTAAGTGAACTAGAAATTCAAAATATATTAGCACATTATAAAAAAATAGGAAATGATGAACAAAAAATTCTTGATAGTTTTGACAGTATAGCAGCACAATATAATACAATACAATTAAAAATAATCTGTAAATTTCTACCATTAAATGTAAGAGCTGTTCTAGAAGAAAGGTCAAGTAAGTATGCAGAAATATTTGCTTATGAAGGTGTTAATAATGATGTAAGAATGACTAAACAAGAGCAAAAACAATTAAGAAAGTTAAAAGGTAAAGCATTAAAGGCAAATCAAGAAAAAGAAAAAACACCAGGAACAAGTGAGATATTATTAGAAACATCAGAAAACAACTTGAAAGAGCCAGTTATTATTCCATCAGCAATGAGTACAAATGTAAAAAAAGTAATTAAAACTGCAGAAAAAGAGAAAAAACCACTAGAATTAGATAATGAATTAATTTATAATACTGGGGTAGAATCAGAATTGAATAATAATGAAAACGAAGAAAGTAATGTTTTACCAGAAATTGATGTGACTCAAGAAGAAATTGTAGAGCAACCAGAAAGAAGAAGAAGAGGAAGACCTAAAAAAATTGTTACAGAGCCAGTTGAAGTAGTTCCAAAAAGAAAAAGAGGAAGACCTAGAAAAAATGAGACGGTAGAAGATTTGAAAAAAATAGACAATAACGAAATAGAAAAAACATTACCAGGATTTGAAGATAGTCAAGAAGAAACAATATTGCCGGGGTTTGAAGAAGATGAAAAAGATGACGTATTACCAGGATTTATGGAAGAAAAACAAAGTGATCTATCTGAAGAAGAAGATAATAGTATATTACCAGGATTTGAAGATAGTCAAGATATAAATGTATTACCAAGTTTTGAAGAAACAGGAGCAAATACATTTAGTAATGCAAATGAAGAAAAAATTAATAAAAATGTATTTCCTCAATCTAATAATGAAAAAGTTTTTTCAAATCAAGACAATTTAAATATAAACAATTATAATAAAGTATACCCAAAATACGAAGAACTAGACATAGATAGGCTATTAACTTCAAATCAAAAAATAGTTTCATTTGTAGGTACTAGTAAAAATGGTACATCTTTTTTAGTTAATAATGTTGCTGAAATATTAGCTATGAATAATGTTAATACAGCTATATTAGATTTAACGCAAAATAGAAATGCATATTATATTTATACTAAAAATGAAGAAAGTTTAAGAGTAAAAGCAAATGATTGCATACGTGGATTAAAAGATGGAACGGCAGATGGAATAGAAGTACATAAAAATTTAACAGTGTATACTTCAGCTTTTGATGTTGGAGAAATTGAAAATGTTGAACCAATAATACAAACATTATTAAAAAAGCATAGTATAATATTGCTAGATTGTGATTTTAATACACCATATATGTATTTTAAATATTCACAAGAAATTTATCTAGTACAATCAATGGATATTCTCACAATTCAACCTTTAACATTATTTTTGAACAAATTAAATGATAAAGGTGCGTTTGATGAAAGAAAGGTAAGAGTTATTCTAAACAAGTTTGTAAAGACAAAGGAATTAAATCAAGAAATTTTAGTTGGTGGTATATCAAGATATAATGATGCAGGAATGACTATTAGTAAAGAATTATTTAATAGAAGGACAGTAAAAACAATTACAATTCCATTAGAAATTGAGACATATTTAAGATATTTAGATGGTTTAGTAATTTGTGATATATCATTAAAAGGATATTCAAAGAAACTTTTACAAAGTCTAAAACAACTAGCTACATTAGTATATAGTGGGAATAACAGTAGTAATAACAAATATACGCCACCATCAGCAAAAAATACAACTTTTTCATCAAGTATGAATAGTACTCTTGAACAAATGAGCAAAAGATATTAACAGTGGAGGGGAAAATAAATGTTTATAATTGTAGGAATATTAGTAGCAATTGTTATTGGTTTACTTATATATAATGTTCAGATACATCGTAAAATACAAGAATTTAATAGTTTACAAAGACAAGCAAATAATCTAAGAGTATTGCAAGACTTTTTAAATACAATAGGAGAAACATCTTCTGTTGATGATAAAATAAAAAAGATAAATGATATACTAATTGAAAAATATGAAATAAAGTATTCAACAATTGTAGTTTTTGATGGAGCTGAATATCAAATAAAGGCAACAAATGTTGACCAAAAACACTGGGAAACTTTAAGAAATTTACAAAATGTTCCTATATTTAAAGATAGTATTGCAACAGCCACACCTAAATATATAACTATAAATAATGATAATGAAAAATTACCATATCAAACAATGGAATTTGCGAGAGCTAAATCTGCTATATTTTTCCCAATATATGAAGATAATGTTTATATAGGATATTGGATTATTGAAAGTGGAATTGCACATGATTTCGATAATATAGATACAACAATTTTTGAAGTTATAAAAGATAATATTGTATCAGTTTTAAAAACAACTGTACATCAAAGAACATTAGAATCAATAGTAAGAAAAGATTTATTTACAGGTTTGTATTCAGAAGAATATTTATATGGTGAAGGAAAGAAAACAATAGATCAATATACAACTTCTGCAGTATGTATGTTTAGAATTGCTAATATAGAAGAAATAAACGAAAAATATTCAAGAAAATTAGGAAACCAAGTTATTATAGATATTAGTGATTATGTAAAAAAGAATATATCAAGTGAATATATATTTATAAGATATATGGGACCAAAATTTGTAATAGTGTTTTCTGGGATATCAACAGATTCTGTAATAGATTATATAACTAATATAAAGACAACTGCTGAAGCTATAAATATATCTTTAAAGGAAGATTTTGAAGAAATAGATATTGAAGAACAACCAAAACGAGTTGTAAATAATAAAAATAAAAAAATTCAACAAGTTAATGCTAAATTAAATTTTGTTGTAACAACATATTATAAAGGTACAGGAATGGAAGAAGTATTGAAAAAACTAGAACAATATCTAGATAGTTGTGACAAAAATGAACATAGTATAACATCAATTTAAAGTATTTTATGAAAAGGATGGTTAAAAGAATGGATTTTGATAAAACAATGAGCTTTAATTTTGAAAAAGAAAAGAATGAAAAAGCAAAAGAAATTTTAAAAGAAGTGTATGAAGCACTTGTAGAAAAGGGATATAATCCTATAAATCAAATTGTAGGATATATCTTATCAGGAGATCCAACATATATAACAAGCCATAATAATGCAAGAAATAAAATAAGAACATTAGAAAGAGATGAATTACTAGAAAAAATGGTAAGAAGTTTTATTGATTTAGATTAATAGTAGTAAAATGAAAGGAATATCTTATGAAAAGAATCTTAGGAATAGATTATGGTGATGCAAGAACTGGAATTTCAATAACAGATGCATTAAATATAACTGCGCAAGGTCTTGAAACAATAAATAATAAAGGTTCTGATAAGGTAATATTAAAGAGGCTTGATGAATTGTTTGCAATATATGATGTAGATACGATTGTTATAGGAAGACCAATTAATATGAATGGGACTGAATCTGAAAGAACTGTCATAACAGATAAGTTTATTCATAAATTAAAATGTAAATATAATACACTAAAAATAGAAATAATAGACGAAAGATTAACAACAGTTGCGGCACATAAAACGATGAACTTATTAGATGTAAATAAGTATAAAAAAAGAAGTATAGTGGATACTATATCTGCAGTGTATATTTTAGAAACATATTTAAATAAGTTAAAATTTAATAAAAATGATAATTAATTGTTTAGAAAGGAAAGATTAAAAAATGGAAAATGAAGAAATGGATAATATAATAGTATTAAATGATGAAGATGGAAATGAAGTAAGATTTGAGTTTTTAGATTTAGTAGAATTAGAAGATGAAGAATATGTAGTACTATTACCAGTTGAAGGAGATGTAGAAGAGGACGGAAGAGTTGTTATATTAAGACTAGAAGATTCTGATGAGGATTCAGGAGAAGAATCTTATATAGGTGTTGACGACCAAGAAACATTAGATAAAGTATTTGAAATATTCAAAGAAAAATATAAAGATGAATTTAATTTTGAAGATGAAGATTAAAAAAACAAAAGTTGGTATTGAAAATATATTTTCTATATACCAACTTTTAGTATTATATAAAATAATTGATGAAAGGAAAAATGAGATATGAGCTTAGGGTCTTTATTAATAATAATGTTTATGGTAATTTTTTGGATATTTAGAGCAATTATTGCAGTATGTACACAATTTTCAATAGATTTAATTGGAATAATGTCATATAATTTGAATTTTGAAATAATAATTTCATTTATAATATTTATTTGTATAATATTAGTAATAAAAAGAAATTTACTTGGTTCATTAGTATACTTTTTAACATATGGGATATATTTTGGAAAACATTTATTAAACTCAATTATTGCTATTATAAATAATGAAAATATATCAATAGCAATGAGTACAAATTTTGTATGTGATTTAATTGCAATATTGTTAGCTATATTTTGTTTATTTGATATAATAATAGATAAAAATAAAAAGGTACACTCAAAGGATAAAAAAACTGATTGGTATTTTAATAATAAAAAATATGATGAAAAGTTAAAAAACAAAGATTCTCGAGATGATAAAAATGAATACAAATATTATTAGAATAGAGTGAGAGATATGGAAGAAAGTAAATCTAATATCAACTGGTAAGTGGGGAGTTATGAAAAAGCACTATTAAACCCTTGAAAATAAAGGAAAAAAATAAAACTACCTATTAAGAATATAGAAACTAACATAATTTTAAATGCCTTAATACAATTTAAAAGTGATAAATTAAAACAGGGTATATATACAGAAACTATTGATGAACTAATTTTAAAATTAAATAAAATTTATTAAACATATTTGAACTGATTAAAAATGGTCAGTTCTTTTTTTATGCCAGAAATGGAATACATAGCCATCTTATTAAATTAATGTGGCTAAATTAAAAGAAAGGAGGAGTTGGTAAAACAACAACAACCTTTAATCTTGGTGTAGCATTGGCTAAACAAGGAAAAAGAGTGTTAGTTGTAGATGTTGATTCTCAGAATAATTTAATTATTTTAAGGCTGTGTAAGTATGCTAATTGCAATTTAAAATTAAGTATAGGAATACTAATTCTATATACTAAAATAAAAAAGGTTATTTCTGAAATTAAAAAATAGCCTTGATACATAATTAAATTATATTACAAAATTGTAATATTGAGTAATATTAGAATGACGACTTATATGATAAAAAATGATAATATTATTGCAATAAATTACTTTTTAGTAAAGAAGGGATTAGCATTATATGAAATTAGTTAAAAAGATTACAATAACAGTTTTATTAATATTTATTTGTATAGGAAGTTATTTTATTTGTAGTGGTTATCAAATGTATAAGAATGCCATAAATAAA
>CAKOTF010000009.1 GCA_934120045.1 uncultured Clostridia bacterium | reverse complement strand
TAATATAATAAAAATAGAAAAATGGTGTAAAGAGCAATTTGAAGGAAAGCCAGAATATAGTAGAAGGACTCCAAGAAGCAAGATAAAAGGAATAATTGTAGCAAAAGAAGGAGAAGAGCAAAGAGAGTTACGATTAGGACTAGCTTTAAAAAAATTTAAACAAAGTACTATCTGGAAAAATTATCAAGAAGGAAAAGAGAAAGGACTAAGTCGAGAAGAAATAAAACAAGAATATGGAATGAAAGAAGGAGAAATAGCATTAGTAGAAAGATATGAAAGAGTAATAGAGGAATATGATATAGATACTAATTTAAAGAATATAATGGAAATAGAGGAATGGTGTAAAGAAAAAAATGAAGAAAAGCCAGAATATAGTAGAAGGATTCCAAGAGGCAATATAAAAGGAATAATTGCATCAAAAGAAGGAGAAGAAACAGAAGAACAAAGAGAGGTACGATTGGGACAAGCTTTAAAAAACTTTAAACAAAAAAGTACTATCTGGGAAAATTATCAAAAAGGAAAAGAGCGAGGATTAAGTCGAGAAGAAATAAAACAAGAATACGGAATGAGAGAAGGAGAAATAGCACTGGTAGAAAGATATGAAAGAGTAATAGAAGAATATGGTGGAAAAAAAGAAATTACAGGTCAGTCCATAGGCCAAGCATCATACACAGCAACAGTACAAGAATGTGATGAAGCACAAGCAGATTTAAACAAGTTACTTGATAAACAAAAAAATCAGCAAGAAGTGTAAAGTATAGTAATTGAGTAGGAGTATTATCATAAAGAGTTGTTACAAAAGTAACAGCTCTTTTATAAATACTTTTTTAATGTCTCTACACTATCTTCTTGCATAACAACAAAATCATCTAAAATTTGTCTAACATTTTTATCAACACTAGGATTATTATTTAACAACCTGCGACATTCAATAATCCCCATATTAGTACCTTGTAACAATAATTCAGAAATATTAGAATTACTTTTATCAGTCATTGTATTCATTTGAATTCCATACCAAGTCATAGCTTTATTCATTATATTTGTTTCTTGAGGATCATCAGTTAAATCATAATTATGATAAATATTCCCAACACGATTAAAAATTTCTTTATATTTAAGATATTCAACATTTAAAACTCTTTGAAATCTACTATCAGAAACTTTATCAGAAACAAATTTTATCGCATCCATTCCCATTTTTGCACCTTTGCTAACTTCATTTAAAACTTTTTTATTAATATCCATTATAAAAACCTCCCATTAATAGCTATTTTTATTATTGTTAGCAAAGAAATGGAATATTATACAAATTATTCTTTAATTTCTTTAGAAAGTTTGCTAATAGCCTTAGTTTCAATTCTTGATACATAAGAACGAGAAATTCCCATTTCTTTAGCAATTTCAATTTGTGTTTTAGGTTTATGACCATCAAGACCAAAACGAAGTTCCAAAATTGTACGTTCTCTTCCTTTTAAAATAGATTTCATTTTTTCATATAAAAGTTTAACTTTCATTTTTAAATCAACAGATTCTTCAACACTTCTGTCATCATTTTCTAAAATTTCTTGTAATGTAATAACATTATCATCTTTATCTTTTCCGATTGGTTCATCAAGAAATACTTCAGCATTTTGCTTTTTGGTTGCCCTAAAATGCATAAGAATTTCATTATCTATACATCTAGAAACATATGTAGAAAGTCTAGCACCTTTTTCAGGTTTAAAACTATTAATTCCTTTGATAAGACCAATTGTACCAATTGAAATTAAGTCATCTTGGTCTACATTTGAATTGCTGTATTTTTTACAAACATGTGCAACAAGTCTTAAATTCCTTTCAATTAAAATATTACGTGCATCTTCATCTCCTGTACTTAATTTTTCAAGATAAATTCGCTCCTCTTCAGAACTTAGAGGTTCTGGAAAAAGGGAAGTTCCTGAAATGTATCCAACTGCAAAAACTGCAGTCTGTAAAAAGTGAAAAAAACCACTTATACACAATGCGGAAAACATAAAAACCTCCATATAATTTTATTAAGAACTCATATAACAAATTATATGTTAGAAAAAAATAAAAGTGCATGGACTAAAAAAATATATAAATAACAATAAAATACTTGACAAATACAAACAAATGTTTTAAAATATACACAATCGTAAAAGGATGTGAATCTATGGAAAATGAAAATTTAATCATTAAAGATGATAGATCTAATGAAGAAATAAAAAATTTAATATATACAATAAGAGGAAAACAAGTTATGCTAGATAGTGATGTAGCAATGTTATATCATTATCAAACTAAGAGAATAAATGAAGCAGTAAAGAGAAATAAAGAAAGATTTCCAGAAAATTTTTGCTTTCAATTAACGACAGAAGAAATTAAAAATATAAAAATGCCAAATGTAGTTTTGAATTTAAAAAATGAAAATAACTGGTCGCAATTTGCGACTAGTTCCAAAAGTGAAAATATAAAACATAGAGGAAAAAAATATTTGCCATATGTATTTACTGAACAAGGAATAGCAATGTTATCAGGTTTATTAAAGAATGATATAGCTGTTCAAGTAAGTATAAATATTATGAATGCTTTTGTAGAAATGAGAAAATTTCTAATACAAAATGGACAAATATTTGAAAGATTAACTAACATAGAATACAAATTATTAGAACATGATAAAAAATTTAATGAAGTCTTTAATCAACTTCAAGTAGAAGAAAATATAAAACAAAAAATATTTTTTGAAGGACAAATATATGATGCATATAGTCTGATAATTGATATTATAAAAAAAGCAAATAAAAAGATTTTAATAATAGATAATTATATAGATGACAGTGTTTTAAAAATGCTTACTAAGAAAAACAATAATGTAGAAGTAGTAATACTGACTTCAGAGAAAAGTAATATCCAACAAATCGATATTCAAAAATTTAATAAAGAATACCCAATATTAAAAGTTGCAAAAACAAATAAATTTCATGATAGATTTATAATTATAGACAATGAAGAAATGTATCATTTAGGAGCATCAATAAAAGATTTAGGAAAAAAGTGTTTTGGAATAAATAAAATTGAAGATGTAGAAATTATAGAAAAAATTTTAAACTATAAATAAAGAATTATAAGAGAAGAAAAATATAAATAATTTTCAAATAATACTTGAAAAGTATTATCATTTGTTATAGAATAAAAATGCCTAAAAAGGTAAATAATAGATAAAAATGAAATTAGAAGAAACTAATTTCAAAAAGGAGGAAATTTTATGTCAGTAAAAGTAGGAATTAACGGATTTGGAAGAATAGGAAAACTAGCATTCCAAGCAGCATTAGGTAAAGAGGAGGTTGAAGTTGTAGCAGTAAACGATCCATTTGTAGCAGCTGATTACATGGCATATATGACAAAATTTGACACTGTACATGGAAGATTTAACGGAACAGTTGAAGAAAAAGATGGAAACTTAGTAGTAAATGGAAGAGTAATAAAAGTA
This sequence comes from uncultured Clostridia bacterium, assembly GCA_934120045.1. GTDB lineage: Bacteria > Bacillota > Clostridia > TANB77 > CAG-508 > CAG-269. The sequence continues at coordinate 70,228 of CAKOTF010000009.1, read as the reverse complement.
TATAATGAAATGGACCCAAAAAATATTCCTTGGGGAGAACTTGGAGTTGAATATGTATTAGAATGTTCTGGTGTATTCACAACAATGGAAAAAGCACAAGCACACTTAGATGCAGGAGCTAAAAAGGTTCTTATAAGTGCACCATCAAAAGATGCTCCAATGTTTGTAATGGGAGTAAATAATGAAACATATAGTTCAGACATGAACATTGTATCAAATGCATCTTGTACAACAAACTGTTTAGCACCTTTAGCAAAAATAATAAATGATAATTTTGGAATCAAAGAAGGATTAATGACGACAGTTCACTCAACAACAGCAACACAAAAAACAGTTGATGGAGCTTCAAAGAAAGATTGGAGAGGTGGACGTGCTGCATCTGCAAACATTATTCCATCATCAACAGGAGCTGCAAAAGCAGTAGGAAAAGTTATACCATCATTAAATGGAAAATTAACAGGTATGGCATTCAGAGTACCAACAGTTGATGTTTCAGTTGTTGACTTAACATGTAATCTAGAAAGACCAACAACATATGAAGAAATATGTGCAGCTGTAAAAAGAGCATCTGAAAACGAATTAAAAGGAATTGTTGAATATACAGACGAACCAGTTGTATCTTCAGATTTCTTAAGTGATATGCATACATCAATATTTGATGCAACAGCAGGAATCATGTTAACAGATACATTCGTTAAATTAGTTGCATGGTATGATAATGAATGGGGATATTCAAACAAGTTAGTTGATTTAGCTTGCTATATGTCAACAGTAGATCATAAATAATAATTCAACTTGGGTTAGGGTGTTAGAGCTTGTCTAACCTCTAACCTTTTTGAAGTGATATAATTAAAAAATATATTTTAATTATTTTTATATAAGAAAGGAAAAACTTATTATGAGTAAAAAAACAATAAAAGATATTGATTTAAAAGGAAAAAGAGTATTTGTTAGATGTGATTTTAATGTTCCTATGGACGAAAATCAAAATATAACAGATAATAGAAGAATTGTAGCAGCATTACCAACAATAAAATATTTAATAGAACAAGGATGTAAAATAGTATTATCTTCACATTTAGGAAGACCAAAGGGAGAATTCAAAAAAGAATTTTCACTTGCACCAGTTGCAAAAGAACTTTCAAAACAATTAGGACAAGAAGTATTAATGGCTGAAGATGTTGTTGGAGAAAGTGCACAAAAATTAGCTGAAAATTTACAACCAGGACAAGTAATGTTACTTGAAAATGTTAGATTTCATAAAGAAGAAACAGACAATGATCCAGAATTTGCAAAAAAATTAGCAAGCTTCGGAGATGTATTTATAAATGATGCATTTGGAACAGCACATAGAGCACATGCTTCAACAGAAGGCGTAGCACATTATTTACCAGCTGTTTCAGGATTTTTAATAGAAAAAGAATTAAAATTCTTAGGAGAAGCATTACAAAATCCAGAAAGACCATTTGTATCAATATTAGGAGGATCTAAAGTATCTGATAAAATAGGTGTAATAGATAGTTTATTAGAAAAAGTAGATGTATTATTAATTGGTGGAGGAATGGCTTATACATTCTATAAAGCATTAGGATATAAAATAGGAAATTCAATTTGCGAAGATGATAAATTAGATTTAGCAAAAGAATTAATGAAAAAAGCTGAAGAAAAAGGCGTAAAAATGTTACTACCAATAGACAACAAATTAGGAAAAGAATTTTCAGCAAATACTGAAACAATGTATGCAGATAGAGAATCAATACCAGATGGTTGGGAAGGATTAGACATTGGACCAAAAACAATTGAATTATATGCAGAAGAATTAAGAAAAGCCAAAACAGTAATATGGAATGGAACAGTAGGTGTAGCAGAATTTGCAGCATTTGCTGAAGGAACAAACAAATTAGCACAAGTATTAGCAGAATTAGATGCGACAACAATAATTGGTGGTGGTGATACAGCTGCAGCAATTCAAAAAGCAGGTGTTGCAGATAAAATGACACATGTTTCAACAGGTGGAGGAGCATCATTAGAATTTATAGAAGGTAAAAAATTACCAGGAATAGAATGTTTATTAGACAAATAGGAAATAAATAGTTTGAGGAGAGAAAGGCAGTATAGGCAAAATGGAAAATCTAAGGAATCCTAGAGTATTAGGAACACAATATAGAGTATATGACAAAGACGGAAAATATAAAAGAACAATAGATAAAACAGATGAAAAAAACTTAGATGAAAGTGATTGGCTAAAAGGAGTTACATGTTTTGTTATAAATGAAAAAGGAGAAGTTCTTATAGAAGTAAGAGCTAATAAAGGACTTACACCTGGAAAAAATGATTTATGCTCAGGACATTTAGATAATGATGAAACAGAAACTCAAGCTATGGTAAGAGAATTAAAAGAAGAACTTGGAATAAACCTAGAGGAATCAATGAATGTTGTAAAAGTTACACAACAAGGTGTTCCTCTTGGCTTTGAGAGTTCTAAAAAAATAAAAAATTTCTTTATAACATTTTATTGCTTAAAAAGAAATTCATCAAAAATTGAAATTCAAAAAGAAGAAATAGACAAATATGTTTGGTTACCATTAGAAGAAACATTTCAATTATTAAAATGTGGAAGAACAAAATTTCCTAAAAATTTTGATTATAGTGATATATTTGAGAAAGTTAGAAATATTTATTATAGCCAAAGCAAAGGAAATACTCAAAGAGAGGAATAATTATGATAGTAACATTATCAGGAATAACAGGAACTGGCAAATCTTTTTTTAAAGATGCGATATCAAAAGAACTTAATTTTAAAAATTTAGCAATTGTTACAACAAGAAATAAAAGAAAAAATGAAGTTAATGGTATTGATAAAGAATTTGTAAGTGAAGAAGAATTCGAAAAACTAGTGAAAAATAAAGAAGTTGTAGTTGATTTTGAATTTCTTGGAGCAAAATATGGATATAGAAAAGAAAAACTAGAATCAAGTGAAAATCAAGTAACAGAAGTACATTATAGTACTATATATGAAATAAAAAAACATACACCAAATATATTTTCAATATATATAATACCAAAAGATATTGAAAGAGCAAAGATTGAATTGAAAAATAGGGAGCTTCCAAGTGAAGTTATAAAAAAAAGATTGCAAGAAATAGATGAACATATAAAAGAATATTCTGCAAATAAAGAATTACAAAAACAATTTGATTGTGAATTTGTAAATGACTACACTGATGAAGCAAAGAAGAACTTGATTAATATAATAAAAGAAAGACTAAAAAGTAATAATGATGATTATAATTCGAAAATTATAAATGTCTAGAAGTTCTCTAAATTATAGAAAGGAATTGGATTTTTTATGAGAAGAAAAGTAATTGCAGGAAATTGGAAAATGAATATGCTTCCAAATGAAGCTATTAATTTCATTGAAGAATTAACACCACTTGTAAGTGACACAAAAAATGAAGTTATTTTATGTGTGCCATATACAGATTTATTTTATTCATTACTAAATGTACAAGGAACAAATATAAAAATAGGTGCCCAAAATATGCATTGGGAAGAAAAAGGAGCATATACAGGAGAAGTATCTGCACAAATGTTAAAATCTATAGGAGTAGAATATGTAATAATAGGACATTCAGAAAGAAGACAATATTTTGCAGAAACAGATGAAACTGTAAATAAAAAAGTAAAATCAGCATTAGCAGTTGGACTAAAACCAATAATATGTGTTGGTGAAACTCTAGAACAAAGAGAATCAGGTCAAACAGAAGCAATAGTTACAAGTCAGATAGAAAAAGCATTAGAAGGTGTACCAGTAGAAGATTTAGAAAAAATTATTGTAGCATATGAACCAATATGGGCAATAGGAACAGGAAAAACAGCAACAAAAGAAGATGCAAACAATACAATAATGGAAATAAGAAAAAAAATAGCAGAAATATATGGACAAAATGAGGCAAATGGAGTTATAATACAATATGGCGGAAGCGTAAAATCATCAAATGCAAAAGAATTATTTGAGATGTCAGATATAGACGGAGGCCTTGTAGGAGGAGCAAGTTTAAAATCTGAAGAATTCGCTAAAATTGTAAATTATGATAGATAATTGGTTCAAAACAATACAACTATTGTTATTTGAATTGGAAAGGAATGAAAATAATGGAAAAAGGACCAGTAATGCTAATGATATTAGATGGTTTTGGAATAAACGAAAAAACAGATGGTAATGCTGTAAAACTTGCAAAAACACCTAATATAGACAAACTAATGAAAAAATACCCAAATACAATAATGTATACAAGTGGATTAAAAGTAGGACTACCAGATGGACAAATGGGAAATTCTGAAGTAGGACACACAAATATTGGAGCAGGAAGAATTGTATATCAAGAACTAACAAAAATAACAAAATCAATAGAAGATGGAGACTTTTTTGCAATTCCTGAATTCATAGAAGCAATTGAAAATTGTAAAAAACACAATTCAAAATTACACATATTAGGATTATTATCAGATGGTGGAGTTCATAGTCATATTAGACATTTATATGGACTACTTGAAATGGCAAAAAGAAGAGATTTTGAAGATGTATATGTACACTGCTTTTTAGATGGAAGAGATACACCACCAGCATCAGCAGAAGGATATATAACACAACTTGAAGAAAAAATGAAAGAAAAGAAAGTTGGAAAAATAGCAAGTATATCAGGAAGATATTATGCTATGGATAGAGATAAGAGATGGGATAGAGTAAAAAAATGTTATGATGCATTAGTAAGAGGAGAAGGAAATAAAGCAACATCTGCAACAATAGCAATAGAAGATTCTTATCAAAAAGAAGTATTTGACGAATTTGTTGAACCAACTGTAATAGTTAATAATGATACACCAATTGCAACAATTGGAGAAAATGACTCTGTAATTTTCTTTAACTTTAGACCAGATAGAGCAAGAGAGATAACAAGAGCAATTGTAGACCCAGACTTTGATGGATTTGAAACAGAAAAAATCAACACATATTTTGTATGTTTTACAAATTATGATGAAACAATGCCAAATGTAAAAATAGCATTCAAAAAAGAACCATTAGTAAACACATTTGGAGAAGTTGTAAGCAAAAATGGATTAAAACAATTAAGAATTGCAGAAACAGAAAAATATGCACATGTTACATTTTTCTTTAATGGAGGAGAAGAAAAACAATATCCTGGTGAAGATAGAATATTAGTACCATCACCAAAAGTAGCAACATATGATTTACAACCAGAAATGAGTGCACCAATAGTAACAGAAAAAGTTGTAGAAGCAATAAATGAAGATAAATATAATGCAATTATATTAAACTTTGCAAATCCAGATATGGTTGGACACACAGGAAGTTTACCAGCAGCAATAAAAGCTGTAGAAACAATAGATGAATGTGTTCAAAAAGTTGTAGATGCAATGTTAGCACATAATGGAACAATTTTAATAACTGCAGATCATGGAAACTGTGAGCAAATGATTGACTATAAAACAGGTGAACCACATACTGCACATACAACAAATCCAGTTCCATTAATACTTGTAACAAATGATGAAACATTAAAAGTAAAATCTGGAAAATTGGCAGATTTAGCACCAACAATGTTAGAAATATTAGGAATTGAAAAGCCAGAAGAAATGACTGGAGAAAGTATTTTAGAAAAATAAGAATTATAAACTATTAATAGCGAAAAAATTCAAAACCCGCTATAAATAAGGGTGGATAAAAGTGATTAATAATACTAAAAAAATTAAAGAATTATATGAAAATATACAAAGAAAGCTTTTCAATATAGTACCTGGAAAATGGGATGAATTATACCTATATGCATCAATAATAGAGAGACTTGGAAAAGTTCAAGTTGGAGAAATGTATTTCTATTTTATGCCAAGAGGAATTTTAAAAAGAAAATTTATAAATGTATATGAAGTCCCAAACAAGTACAATATAGAAGAGGAAGAATATTTAAAACTAGTAGAACTTTTATATGATGAAATAAAAGAACTAAGAGAAGAATTTAGAAAAACAAATCAAAAAGTATGGTCAAATTTAACAATATCAATAAAAAATGATAGAATAACATACACATTTTGCTATGATAATTTGTTAGGTGGCCAAGATGAATATTATGATCACCATATATATTGGAGAAAAAAATATTTACATATAGAACCATGTGGAAAAAAAGAAGAAAAAGCATTTAATAAATATTTATCTACTAGAAATTTAGAAGTTCCGAAATCTGATGAATATATTACTGGAATTTACTTAAAAAGACAAGTAAATGTGGTAAAATATGATACAACAGATGTTGATGAAAATCAAAGAGTTGACTATCGTGTAGCAAAACAAGAAGAAAGTAAAATAAAAAATCAAATATTATGTAATAAATGAAAGGAGCAATAAAAATGATTTATTCAAAAGAATTAGAAAATATGTGCTGTGTTGCAAAAGGAGTAGACCATGGACCAGCACCAATTCCAGAAGAAGGAAAATGGGTAAAAGCAAAAGATATAAAAGATATATCAGGATTAACACATGGTATTGGATGGTGTGCACCACAACAAGGAGCATGTAAATTAACATTAAATGTAAAAGATGGAATAATCCAAGAAGCATTAATTGAAACAATAGGATGTTCAGGAATGACACATTCAGCTGCAATGGCAGGAGAAATTCTAACAGGTAAAACAATATTAGAAGCATTAAATACAGATTTAGTTTGTGATGCTATAAATACTGCTATGAGAGAATTATTCTTACAAATAGTATATGGTAGAACTCAAACAGCTTTCTCAGAAGGTGGACTTCCAGTAGGAGCTGGACTTGAAGATTTAGGAAAAGGACATACATCACAAGTAGGAACAATATATTCAAGTTCATTAAAAGGACCAAGATATTTACAATTAACAGAAGGATATATAGTAGAATTAGGATTAGATAAAGATGACCAAATAATTGGTTATAAATATGTTCATTTAGGAAAAATGATGGATAATATTAAAAAAGGAATTGATCCTAAAGAAGCAATTGAAAAAGCTTCTGGTACATATGGAAGATTTGACGAAGCTGTAAAGAAGATAGATCCAAGAGAAGCATAGAAATAGAATTAAAAAAAATAAATAAGATGTAAAAATGGGAAATGTCTTCCCTTACAATAAAAATAGGAGGAATAAAAGATGGCAGTAACATTTGAAAGTTATGAAAGAAGAATTGATCAAATAAAACCAGTTATGGAAAAATACGGAATAAAAGATTTTGAAGATTCATTAAAAATCTGTACAGATAAAGGATTTAATCCTTATGAAATAGTAAAAGGAGTTCAACCAATTTGTTTTGAAAATGCAGCTTGGGCTTACACATTAGGTGCAGCAATAGCAATCAAAAAAGGATGTAAAAAGGCATCAGATGCAGCAAAAGCAATTGGAGAAGGATTACAAGCATTTTGTATTCCAGGATCTGTTGCAGATGATAGAAAAGTAGGATTAGGACATGGAAATTTAGCATCAATGCTATTATCAGAAGATACAAAATGTTTTGCATTTTTAGCAGGACATGAAAGTTTTGCAGCAGCAGAAGGAGCTATTGGTATAGCAAAATCTGCAAACAAAGTTAGAAAAGAACCATTAAGAGTAATTTTAAATGGTTTAGGAAAAGATGCAGCACAAATAATATCAAGAATAAATGGATTTACATATGTAAAAACAGATTTTGATTATTTTACAGGAAAAGTAAAAGTAGTAGAAGAAATAAAATATTCTGATGGAGAAAGAAGCCAAGTAAAATGTTATGGTGCAAACGATGTTAGAGAAGGTGTAGCAATCATGTGGTTAGAAGATGTTGATGTATCTATTACAGGAAACTCAACAAACCCAACAAGATTCCAACATCCAGTTGCAGGAACATATAAGAAAGAAAGACTAGAAGCAGGAAAGAAATACTTCTCAGTTGCTTCTGGTGGTGGAACAGGTAGAACACTTCATCCAGATAATATGGCAGCAGGACCAGCTTCTTATGGTATGACAGATACAATGGGAAGAATGCATTCAGATGCACAATTTGCAGGATCATCTTCAGTACCAGCTCACGTAGAAATGATGGGATTAATTGGTATGGGTAACAACCCAATGGTTGGTGCTTCAGTAGCAGTAGCTGTTGCTGTTGAAGAAGCTATGAAATAGTTGTATTATTAATTTGATTACATTTATAATAATTGATTCATACTATATACATGATATGATAAGAAAGGAAAGAGAGTTTTATGAAAGATTATTTAGAAATTGAAAGTGTAGAAGCATTAGAGGTATTAGATTCAAGAGGAAATCCAACTGTACAAGTTGAAGTTACAACATTTGATGGAGCACATGGTGTAGCAATGGTTCCATCTGGAGCATCAACAGGAAGCTTTGAAGCTGTTGAATTAAGAGATGGTGATAAATCAAGATATTTAGGAAAAGGAGTTTTAAAAGCTGTAGAAAATGTTAACTCAGTTATAGCTCCAAAATTAGAAGGAATGAATGTTTATGACCAAGCTGGAATCGATAAAATGCTTATCGAATTAGATGGAACAGAAAACAAAGGTGTATTAGGAGCAAATGCTACATTAGGTGTATCATTAGCTTGTGCTAAAGCTGCTGCTGCATCATTAGGAATGGAATTATATAACTATATTGGTGGACCAAATGCAAAAGTTATGCCAGTTCCAATGATGAACATCATGAATGGTGGTAAACATGCTGATTCAACATTAAGTGTACAAGAATTTATGATTATGCCAGTTGGAGCAAAATCATTCTCTGAATGTTTACGTATGTGTGCCGAAATTTATCACAACTTAAAAGCTGTTTTAAAATCAAAAGGATTAGGAACAGGTGTTGGTGATGAAGGTGGATTTGCCCCAAACGTTAAAGATGAAGATGAAGCACTTCAATTAATAATGGAAGCTATTAAAAAAGCAGGATATAAACCAGGTGAAGAAGTTGCTTTAGCATTAGATGTTGCTGCAACAGAATTATATGATGAAGCAAAGAAAATAGGAAAAGAAGGACAATATCATTTCTGGAAAATAGGTGTTACAAAAACAGAAGATGAAATGATAGACTTCTTAGAAGATTTAGTAAACAGATATCCAATTATCTCAATCGAAGATGGTTTAGCAGAAGAAGACTGGGCTGGATGGAAAAAACTAACAGACAGATTAGGATCAAAAATTCAATTAGTTGGTGATGACTTATTTGTAACAAATATGAAGAGATTACAAAAAGGTATTGATTTAGGTGTAACAAACAGTATATTAATCAAATTAAACCAAATTGGAACATTAACAGAAACATTAGATGCTATCGAATTAGCTAATAAACATGGAATGACAGCTGTTGTATCACACAGAAGTGGTGAAACAGAAGATACAACATTAGCAGATGTTGCAGTTGCAATGAATGCTGGACAAATCAAAACAGGTGCACCATGTAGAACAGATAGAGTTGCTAAATATAATAGATTATTAAATATCGAACATCAATTAGGTGATGTTGCTCAATATTTAGGAAGAAAAGCAATAATAAAATAATTTGACTTTATGTCAGAAATAAAAGCAAGAGACTAAAAAGTTTCTTGCTTTTTTTATATAGTAGGAAAGTTCTCCTTGTAGGAGGACTTTCTGTACTAGATAAATATGGCGAGTCTTAGATTTTCTTAAAATTTTTATTTGATAGAAAATCTTAGATTCGCTTTTTACTTTGAGTTCATTATCAAATTAAAAAAATTAATTGATTTTACATAAAATACATGATATAATAGCCAAGATGAGGCTCAAGAAGCCTTATAGAAAAACATAAATATCAAGACAGAAAGGAACAAACATCATGACAAAAATCAACATACCTGTTTTGGCAATTGGAGAAAGTGTTATTGTTTCTGGAAATTATACAATTCTCCTTAGAAATAATGATACAAAAGCTGATATATATAACATGGAAGGAGAAAAAATAAGTGAAGTATTTGGATTTAAAGATGTGGATAGCTTATTAAAAAATACTTTATTTGGTAAAGAGGCTTTTATTGTATTATCAAAAGACAGTTATTATGTTAAGAATTATGAAGGAAAAGTTATTCAGAAATATAAAGCTGAAGGAAAATATATCTTAGGTGCAATTAAACTCATTTTACAATCTAGTAGTACAAGTAAGTTTTATAAAGGATTTAGAGAAAGAGTAGTTGTTTCTAGTCAATTTGATTCTTACAAAAACAATTTTGAAGTTGGAACAAGAATTTGGATTTCTGAACATTATTGGATTGAAAAAAACAAGTGTGGTGAAATTAAGATTTATAATATATCAAATAATAAGTTGTTAGGAACTATTCCTAAATCCAATTATAAAGATAAGCAAAGTTTACAGATGATTCTTAGAACAAATTGTTATTGGTTTGGAATTCATCGGAGTATGATGATAAAAGAAAAAGATGGTTGGATAGTTGTAACTCAAGATGGAAATGTTATGGCGAGAGGTATTAGTGATGAGTTATTAAAAATGCTTATAGGAAATAAAGCAGAAGAAGGTGAAGAAAAAGTTTTTAAATACAATGGCTTAGAGATTAAAGAAAGAGAAAGACTTTATAAGTTCTCTAAGGTATTGATAGTTGAAGAATTTAATACAGGTAAATTTAGGTTTTATTCATCAAACGGAAATCATATAGTAACAACTTTTATTGCAAAAAGGTTAACAGATTGTTTTAAGACAACTGAAAAATGGATTGCTGTTATGATAAAAGGTAGTTATTATTATGATTCTGAATGGCAAATCTTTGATTATAATGGTAAAGTAATATGTGAAAGTGTTTTTCGTATATTTCAAGTACGACAAATGCGTTATGCCATTGGCTCTAGTCTGCTATATCCTAATAATGAGACTTTATGGATATTTAATTTTAATGGAGAGCTTAAAACTAAAATTGAAGGATATAGATTTGAATTTGAAGATGAGAATTATATAAAAATTTATAGTAGTTCAGGATGTTTTCAAATTTATGATTTAAATGGAATGAAGGTGACAGATTTTTCCTTTGATGAAGAAAATGATATTGTATGGGAAGATTATACTAGCATTATATTTCACAAAAAAGATAGGGATAATGAATATGTTGAATATAATTTGAAAGCGAAAGAAATTCATCATCTTAAATGCCAGGAAATCAGAGTTATAGATGATTCTGATGAATTGATTGTTATGATTAGAAAAAATGGTCAATGGGGAGTGTTTAAATATGTAGGAGTTGATTTTGAAAATGCTGAATTCTATGGCTTTAAAGAAATCATTCCAATCCAATATGACAAAATCTCTGGAAATGGTTATTATTCCTATGCAAAATATACAAGTAAAGATTTGTATGGATATCAGGAGACTTTCGAAGATGTTTATGATCAAGATGGCAACTTAATTATGACTGTTGAGTTGTAAATAAAAAAAGACCAAGTAAGATTCTTTAATAGAATTTTGCTTGGTTTTTTATGATAAAGTTAGAAAAATTATTAATATTTATCTATTGAAAAAATAAACTTATTAATATATAATTATTTTAAGCAAAAGCAAAAAAAAGAAAGGAACAAAAGAATATGAAAGAAAAAGGAATTTTACTTCCAATTTTTTCACTTCCAAGTAAATATGGAATAGGAGACTTTGGATATGAAGCATATCAGTTTATTGATATATTAAGTGAAAATAACATAAAATACTGGGAGATATTACCAATAAACGAATGTGATAAACACCCATATTCTCCAGTAAGTTATTATGCATTGGAAGAAGATTATATTTCATTAGACAAATTAAAAGAAGAAAAACTAATACAAAATGCAGAAATAAGAGAAAATAAAGATAGAGTAATATATGATAATTTTAAAGAAAAATATTATAAAGAAGCATATAGAAATTTTAGACCTAATAATGAATATTATGAATTTATAATATTGCAAGAAATAAATGAATATGCAGAGTTCATGAGTCAAAAGACAGAAAATGAAAAAGATTATTATTTATTTTTACAATATATATTATATAAGCAATGGATGGAATTGAAATATTATGCTAATTCAAAAAATGTTCAAATTATTGGAGATATGCCGGTATATCCAGTATTTGAATCAGTTGAAACTAAATACCATTCAGAATATTTTGAAATGGAAAATGGAAAGTTTACATTTGAAGCTGGAACTCCTCCAGACTATTTCAATGAAAATGGTCAAAAATGGAATAGTCCTATATATAATGTAGAAAATATAAAAAAAGATAATTATCAATATTTAATAAAAAGATTTAAGTATCATTTAAAATTATTCGATAAAGTAAGAATAGATTATTTTAGAGGATATGATTCATTTTTCAGAATACCATTTGGAAAAACAGGTAAAGAAGGAACATATGTAGATGGACTAAGTTATGGATTTTTTGATGAATTATTTAAAGAGAAAAATGTAAATATTGAAAACTTTATAATAGAAGATTTAGGGGAAATAAGAGAAGAAACAATAAAATTAAGAGAACATTATGGATTTACAAGGCAGAAAATATTACAATTTACTATAGATTTAGATAATTTGTATGATAGAGATAATGAAGCTGAAAATGTACTGGTTTTTCCTGGGAATCATGATTGTAATACAATATATGGTTGGTATAAAACTTTAGATGATGAACATAAATGGAAATTAAAAGAATTTTTAAGAAAGAATGAATGTTATGATATAAATATAAATATTGGCATTATGCAATATTTATCAAAATGTAAGGCAAAAATGCCAATAATAATGGTTCAAGATATTTTAGGACTTGATGAAAATTCTAGAATTAATGTGCCAGGAGTTGAAAGTGATCAAAATTGGTCTTGGAAATTGATTAATTTTGATGATTTAAAAGAAAGAATAAAAGATTATTAAAAAATGCCCTTGTAATTAGAGAAATCTAATTATAAGGGTTTTGCAGTAAAGAACAAAATATCACTTGTAATATTATGTAAATGATGATATAATAATAATGTACGAACTTTGAAAATTTATTATAGGAGGCATTTTATGCAAAAAATTGTATGGAGACTAGGTCAAATTATTATGGGATACTTTTGGGGAATTGCATTTAAAATAGATGCAAAAATGAAAGTAAGTTTTAATGACATTATTGGGTATGAAAGTCAAAAATCTGATTTGGCAAAAATAATACGATTATTAGAATTACGGAGTACTTCAAAATGTAGATTAAGACAAAAAATTCCTAAAGGAATTCTTATTGATGGGCCGAAAGGAACTGGAAAAACATTAATTGCCAAAGCATTTATTGCTGAAAGCAAATTACCTTTTATTATGATTTCTGGTTCAGAAATAAATAATGCAAAAGATATAAAGCACTTGTTTTTAGCAGCAAGAGCAAAAGAATCTTGTATTATTTTTTTGGATGAATTTGATGTGATGGGAAAAGAAAACAAAAATAATGAAAGGATTATTGCACAATTAGCATATGAAATGAACAAAAGAGATCATGTGTTAGTTATTGCAACAACTAGAAATATTAAAGAAATCAGTTCTTCTTTAAAATGTCCCAAACATTTTGAAATGTTTGTTAGCATGTTTCTACCAGATTTTGATGATAGAATGCAAATTATTGAATATTGTTGCAATAAGAAAAGAGTTGATCCAAGCGTAAGTGTGAAGAAATTAGCCCAAAAACTTATTGGAGCCTCTACGTTAGAAATTATAAAAATTATGAATATGGCAATAGAAATTGCTGAACAAAAACATCATAAAAATGTTTTAAGCAAAGATTTTTGTGAGGCTCAAATAAATTGTGAGGAAGCAGTTCCACTAAGAATTAACAGAACATTTATAGAAAAGAAAGTAACTGCATATCATGAAGCGGGTCATGCAATTTGTGTTTTTCTTTCCCAAATCAAGAGAATACGAGATATTTCCATAATTCCTACGCAAGATTTCTTTGGACGTGTCGCAACATATCCTTTGAATGAATATGGAAAAATGACCAAGCAGGATTTTGAAATAGAAATTATGATAAGTCTTGCGGGTAGAGTTGCAGAAGATGTGTTCTTTAATTCGCCTACTAGTGGAGCGAAAGGAGATCTTAAAAAGACAACAAAGCTTGTAAAGCAGTATTTAACTGAATTTTGTTTTGATGAAGAAATAGGAATTGCTCCTGTTTCATGTCTTAGTTTAGAACAATTAGCAGGATCTGATTTGAACAATCGGCTTCTTAACAGAAGTGTAGATCTCATGAATTTGTTCTACAAGAGAACAAAGGAATATTTGCTTCAAAACAAAACAATGTTAGAAGAAATTGCTCAAAACCTTTTACAAAAAGAAGTACTTAGTGAAGAAGAGGTGTATGCTATCTATAATAAATATAATCCTAAATAATTATTGGGAATGAAAGGAAAAATCCATAGTTGAAATAATATCAACTATGGATTTTTTATAAATTAAAATTCAAAAATGGCACAATGTTTATAAATATCCAAGTATATAATGCAGAAAAACAAGCTTGTAAAATCTTTCCTAAGATATATGGTGTAATAGATAAATCTGTTTTAGAAATACAACTCCAAACTTGAAGCAAGACAGAAATGCCACCGAGACCAAGAAGGAAAGAAGCAATAATTATATTTATAGAAATATTTTTTTCAGGAATATTACAAATTATATTTAGCCCATTGGTTAATTCTATAATTCCAGATATAAAACCAGAATAAAATGTTTGAGGAATTCTAAAAAAATTAAATATAGGTTTCATAAAATAACAAGATATATTAAGTAAATTACTTGTTTTTAAAATAGAAAGTATAACAGAAAACAAAACAACAAAGCCACCAATCATTAAAATAGTATTTATTGAACTTTTAATACTATTTCCAATAATTTCTCCCAAACTAGATAATTTTATAGTTCTGTTTTTAATATTTGATGAACTACTAATAAAGTTTTTAGAATCATTTTTCTTCCAAAAACGAAATAAAAAGCCAACAGAAATAGATGCAAGTAAGTGAGTGAAAAGTAGTAAAAAACCAATAGTAGAATTTCCAAATAAACTTATTCCAACACTTCCAATTATAAATAAAGGACCAGAATTATTTGTAAAGCTAAGTAAACGCTCACATTCTACTTTAGAACAAATATTATTTTGTCTAAAATTAGCTGCAATTTTAGCTCCCATAGGGTAGCCACTTAAAATTCCCATAATAAAGGCAAAACTTCCTTCACCTCTAATGTTAAAAAGTGGTTTCATAAATTTATTTAATAATTTTCCTAAATAATATGTAAAATTTGTATAAGAAAGTAATTCAGTAGCAACAAAAAAAGGAAATAAAGAAGGGACAACAGAATTGGCCCATAAAACTAAACCATTTTTGGCAGCTTTTAAATTAGAATTAGAAAAAACGACAAGACATATAGTAAAAAAAACTAATATAAAAGGTAAAATAAAATTTTTTAATTTTACTATTTTGAATTTATACATAATAGAGACCTCCAACTTTTAGTACAAAAATATTCTTTTATAAAAATATTATGATTAAGGAACTACAGAAATGCTGAAAAAATGATTAATTTAGTTACTGCGAAAAAATGTTCGAAAATTTTTGAAATAGTATTGACAATTTGTCAAATAAGATATAAAATAGCATCAACAAGAAAACGAACAGAAGTTCAAGCAAGGAGGAATTTAAGATGAGTATATTTGGAAAAAGAAACAATGTAATAACATACACAGTAAATAAGGCAACAAATAGAGATATGTATATAACAATTCAAAATGGTGAAGTTATTGTAAATGCACCTTGGTATTTTACGCAAAATAAAATTCAAGCAGTAGTTGAAGAAAAGAAGAATTGGATTTTAAGTAAAATAAATGAATATCAACAACAAAGTTCAAATATGCAATCTGTAAAAATATTTGGAAAAAATTATGATTTAAAAGTTGTATATTCAAATATTGATACTCCAGAATTAAATATAGAAGAAAATTATGAGATAAAAATAATATTACCAAATAAATATAGAAAAATAGGAAACAAACAAATTTTAAAAATGTCAATAAATAAAATGTATGAACAAATAGTTAAAAAAGAAATAGACAATATAATGGAAAAAATAAGATTAATGCTAGGAATTGCACCAGAAGATTATTTTATAGAACAATTAGATGGTGAAATTGCAAAATGTACATCAAAAAAAGAAATCATAATTTCACCTGAAATTATACAATTCAAAAGAGAAACAATTGAATATGTGATAGCACACGAATTTTGTCATTTAAAATATAAAACACATTGTAAAAGTTTTAATGATATAATGGAAGAAAATTTCGAAAATTACATAAAAATTGAAAGTGAATTAAGTGGATATAAATTTTAAAATTATATCCACTTTTTAGAACATTGATAATTGTATAAAAAATGTCTATTAGTTATTGCAAATTAAAATTAATTGTGCTAATATAAGTATGAATTAATTCATATTGGGGCATCGCCAAGTGGTAAGGCATCGGACTCTGACTCCGACATTCCTGTGTTCGAATCACAGTGCCCCAGCCAAAATAAATTTTTTAAAATTTATTGGAGGTGAGAACATAATGAAAAAAAGGTATATAATTATAGGAATAATAATTGGAATTATAATAATAGGAGGAATTATTGCAATGATAATAAATAATTCAAAAAAAGAAAATATAAATCAAGATGAAGATAAATATTCAAAAGGAACACATCATGCGCAAATAACAATAAAAGATTATGGAACAATAAATGTAGAATTATATGCAGATATTGCACCAATTACAGTTGCAAATTTTGCAAAATTGGTAAATGAAGGTTTTTATAATGGATTAACATTTCATAGAATCATATCAGGATTTATGATTCAAGGTGGAGATCCAAATGGTAATGGAACTGGTGGAAGTGATGAAAATATAAAAGGTGAATTTGCACAAAATGGTGTAAAGAATACACTTTCTCATACTAGAGGTGTAATTTCAATGGCAAGATCGATGGCTTATAATAGTGCTAGTTCACAATTTTTTATAATGCATAAAGATTATACTGGATTAGATGGAGCCTATGCTGCATTTGGAAAAGTAACAAGTGGAATCGAAATTGTAGACAAAATATGTGAAGATGTAAAAATAGAAGATGATAATGGTACAGTATTAAAAGAAAATCAACCAGTTATAGAAAAAATAGAAATGATAGATTAAAAAAAACTCATAGATATATTCTAATAAAGAATTATACCTATGAGTTTTTTCTTCATTTATTATAAAATAACTTGTAAAAATAATATATTTAGTGTACAATAATCATGGAAAAAAATAATTATAAATAATATAAAATAAGTCAGAAAGAAAGGAGAAATTCGTATAATAAAATAAATTATACGAGTAAAACAAAATGAGAATAGTAACAGATGAGAAAGATAGACAAGCATATAAAGAATTTTTAGAAAAACATGAAAGGTGTAATTTTCAACAATCACCAGAATGGGCAAAAGTAAAAGGAAATTGGATAAATGAAATAGTATTAGCAGAAGATGAAAGTGGAAAAATAATCGGAGCAGTAAGTATTTTAATAAGAAAAATACCTATATTTGGAAACATAATGTATTCATCAAGAGGACCAACATGTGATATACATGATATATCTGTAATGAAACAACTAACAGACGGAATCAAAGAATTAGCAAAAAAGTATAAAGCAATTGTATATAAAGCAGAACCAGATATTTTAAGTAGTGATGAAGAATATAGAAAAATAGTAACAAGTTTAGGATATAAAATAAAAGATGATGCTAAAAATTTTAGAGAAGAAATTCAACCAAGATATGTATTTAGACTAGATATAAAAAATAAAACAGAAGATGAAATTTTTGCAGGATTTCATTCAAAAACAAGATATAATGTGCGTTTGGCAATAAAAAAAGGTGTTGAAGTAAAAGAAGGAACAAGAGAAGACTTAAAAGATTTTCATAAAATAATGGTCGAAACAGGAGAAAGAGATGGATTTATAATAAGGCCATTATCATATTTTGAGAAAATGTATGATGAAATGGCTCCAGAACATATGAAATTATTAATGGCATATCATGATGGAAAGCCAATATCAGGAGTAATACCAATTTTCTATGGTAATAAAACATGGTATTTATATGGTGCTAGTAGTAATGAACATAGAAATTTAATGCCAAATTATTTATTACAATGGGAAATGATAAAGATGGCAATAGCAAGAAAAGATGATGTGTATGACTTTAGAGGAGTTTCAGGAGTTGTAGATGAAAATCACCCACAATATGGATTATATAGATTTAAAAAAGGATTTGGAGCAACATTCACAGAATTTGTAGGGGAAGTTTATATTCCATTTAAACCATTTACTTATTCTTTATATAAATTTTCTGAAAAAACATTCAGAAATTTAAGAGGATTAAAAACAAGATTAAAAAAATAAAAGGTGCAATTAATAATCGAGAGGAAGAAAAATATTGAAAGAGCTATTAGTAGAAAAAAGTAAAATAAAAAATAATTTAAAAATAATTAATAATATAATAAATAAAAATGGAAAAAATGATAATGGAGAAAAAGTAAAATTAATAGCAGTTGTAAAAGGAAATGGATATGGATTAGATTTAGTTCAATACTCAAAATTTCTTGCCGATAATGGTGTAAAAATGTTTGCAGTTGCAACGACTGAAGAAGCTTTAGAATTAAGAAAAGGTGGAATACAAGAAGATATATTAATGATGTCATCTACAGCTGTAAAAGAAGACATTCAAAAAATGTTGGATAAAAATATTATTTTAACAATAGGATCTAAAGAAGCAGGAGATGCAGTAAATGAATTAGCACAAAATAAAAAAGCAAGAGTTCATCTAAAAATAGATACTGGATTTGGAAGATATGGATTTATATATAATGAAAAAGAAAAAATGGTAGAAAATATTAAACAGTGGAATAATATACAAATAGAAGGAACATTTTCACACTTTTCATTAGCGTTTTTTGGAAACGGAAAAGAAGCACAAGAACAATTTAGTAGATTTATAGATTGTGTAGCAGTATTGAAAAAAGAAAAAATTGATACAGGAATGCTACATATATGTAATTCATCTGCATTTCTTAGATTTACAAATATGTATTTAAATGCAGTAAGGATAGGGTCTGCTCTTTTAGGAAGATTATCAATTCCAAACACATGGGGATTTCAAAGAGTTGGAATATTAAAATCTAATGTTGCAGAAATAAAAACATTACCTAAAGGGTATAATATAGGATATTCAAATTCATATCAAACAAAAAAAGAAACAAAAGTTGCTGTAGTTCCATGTGGATATGCAGATGGATTCAATGTAATAGTTGATAAAGATATGTTTAGAAAAAGAGATAAGATAAGATATATAGTAAGAGATATAAAAAATGCATTTAAGCAGCAACAAATTTTTGTGAAAATAAATGGAGAAAAGTTCAAAGTTCTTGGAAGACTTGGAATGTTTCATGTAACAGTTGATATAACTGGAAAGAATATTAACATTGGAGATGAAGTAATGTTTGAAGTAAGTCCAATGTTGGTAGATAGTAAGATTGAAAGAAAATATATTTAAGTTATAAATATATTTTGCAAAAGGAGTTTATAAAAATGGAAGAAAAAGAAGATGAAAAATATCGAGTTGTCAATATTAACTTTTTTAAAAAAGTATGGTATTCAATAACAAAATTTGAAAAATATCCAGAAATGGCAACAGAAGGCCTTGGAAGAGCATTAAAATATTTGGCTATGATGTGTGCATTTATAACAGTATTCATGACAATTAGTTCATTTATTGAAATGAAAAAAGTCGTATTCAATTTATCAGAATATATAGAACAAAATATACCAGAGTTTTCTTATGAAGATGGTCAAATTCAAATGGATACAGAAGAACCAATAATAATTGATAATATCCAATATGATGGAATAAATAGAATTATTATAAATCCATTATTAGAGAGTGATGAAGAAAAAGAAAAATTTGAAGCAGAAAATGATGCAACAGGAGTTACAATATACTTCTTTAAAAATCAAATTGTAATGAGAACAAAAGTTGATAATATAGATACAAAAATAAGTCCATATACATATAAAGATTTTGTTCAAAATTATGCTGGAAATGATGTTAAATCATTTAGCAAAACACAATTAATAGAATATATGCGTAGTTCAAAAATGAATAATTTCTATGGAAAATATATGATATCATCATTCATTTCGTTATTATTAGTTGAAATTATGATCACATTAATAGATGCATTAGAAATTGCAGCATTTGGTTGGTTAACAACTATGATAACAAGAATTAGAATAAGGTTTGTTGCAATTTATAATATGGCTGTATATGCATTAACATTACCAATGATATTAAATATGTTATATATTATAGTAAATTATTTTACAACATTTACTATAAGTTATTTCCAGGTTGCATATATAACAATTGCATATATTTATTTAGCAGCAGTAATTTTCTTATTAAAAGATGATTTATTAAAGAAATTGGAAGAAGTAGAAAAAATAAAAAAAGAACAAGAAAAAGTAAGGGAAGAAATAAAAGAACAAGAAGATAATAAAGAACCAGAATCTAAAGAAGAAAAAGAACCAAAAAATGAAGATAAAACAGATGATGAAAATAAGGATGCACCTAATGATCAAGAACCAGATGGCTCTGAGGCATAATGAAAATATAGAGGGATATGTATAGTACGGAATTTTAGAAAGGGTTATTAAAATGAAAGAAGACAAGAAAAAGGAAGAAAACAAAAAATTAGATATAATAAAATTAGTAATATTAACAATTTTATTAATTGCACTAATTGTTGTATCAATAGTATTAATAGTAAAACGACAAACAAATGATGATGAACAAGATGATAAAGTTCTTGCATATACAGAATTAGTAAAAGAAATTCAAAATAAAAATGTAGAAAAAATTGAAATGACAGTTGGAAGTACAACATTAAAAGTAAAACTAAAAGATGAAGAAGAAGAAAAAAAAGCAATAATACCAAATACCCAAGTATTTATGGAATTAATTCAAAGTCAAACGCTTGAAGGAAATGAAATAAAATTAGAACAAAAAACAAGAAGTGTAATTTCACAAATTCCATCATATTTCTTTTCAATATTGCCAACAGCAATAATGGTTGCACTATTTATAATGATTTATAAAATGCAAGGTTTAGGTGATAAAGGGCAAGTTTATGAAGAAACAGAAAGAAAAACAAAAATTACATTTGATGATATTGCAGGATTAGATGAAGAAAAGGCAGAATTAAAAGAAATTGTAGAATTCTTAAAAGAGCCAAAAAGATTTACTGAAATGGGAGCAAAAATTCCAAAGGGAGTTTTACTATATGGAAAACCAGGAACTGGAAAAACATTAATAGCAAAAGCAATTGCGGGTGAAGCAGATGTTCCGTTTATATCTATGAGTGGATCAGAATTTATTGAAATGTTTGCAGGTCTAGGAGCTTCAAGAGTTAGAAAATTATTTGAAAAAGCAAGAAAGATTTCACCATGTATAGTTTTTATTGATGAAATAGATGCAATTGGTTCAAGAAGAACAAGTAATAGTGGTGCAGAAACAGAAAACAACCAAACATTAAATCAATTATTAGTTGAAATGGATGGATTTTCATCAGAAGAAACAATTATAGTTTTAGCAGCAACAAATAGACCAGAAATGCTTGATAAAGCATTATTAAGACCAGGAAGATTTGATAGACAAATAACAATACCTGCACCAGATATAGCTGGAAGAGAAGAAATCTTAAAAATCCATTCAAAGGATAAAAAATTAGCTAATGATGTTTCATTACACAGTATTGCAGAAGATACAGCTGGATTTACAGGAGCTGAACTTGCTAATATTTTAAATGAAGCGGCAATAATTGCAACCAAAAATCAACATAATGCAATAACAAATGATGATTTAGATGAAGCAGTAAAAAAGGTTACAGTAGGATTAGAAAAAACAAGTAGAAAAATTTCAGATAAAGATAAAAAATTAACTGCATATCATGAAGCTGGACATGCAATTGTAAGTCAATTTTTACCAACACAAACAGCAGTAAAAGAAATATCAATTGTTCCAAGAGGAGTAGCTGGTGGATATACAATGTATAAATCAGATGAAGATAAATCATTTATTTCCAAAACAGAAATGGAAGAAAAATTGATAGCATTACTTGGAGGAAGAGCTGCTGAAAAAATAGTTTTAGATGATATTTCAACAGGAGCAAGTAATGATATAGAAGTAGCAACAGAAATTGCTAAAAATATGGTTACAGTATATGGAATGAGTGATGTTGTTGGTCCTATATGTTTAAAGAGTAGTGACGGAAATTATGAATATCAATTATTAGGAAATAATATGGAAGATGTAATAGGTCAAGAAGTAAAAAAACTTATAGACACAGCATATAAAAGTGCTCAACAAATTTTATTACAAAATATGGATCTATTACATGCAATAGCTGCAGAATTAATAGCAAAAGAAAAGATAAATGAAGAAGAATTTAATAAATTCTTTATGTAATAATTAATAAAAAGGAGAAACAAAGGATGGAAGAATTTGCAGAATATATTTTAAATGAAGAAGATTTAATAGCCAAGGAAGAAATAATATATTTTTTAGCACCTAAGTTAGGAATTAATTTTGATAAAGCAACAATATTTAAAACTGAAATAGCAAGAATGTTTTTAAAGTATACTAAAATAAGATTAGATCATAATTTAATATTAACTGCATGTTTATTATGTAATTGTAAAAAAGTTGATGATGCTCAGAAAATTGGAAAAGTACAAACATATGCAATAGAAGGAGCACAATTACTAAAAAAATTAGGATTTGATGCAAGATTTTGTAAAATATGTGAAGGTGTAAATAGATATAGTGAACAAGAAAAAAGAGAACCTGAAAGTGATATTCTAGAATTGGTAGATCAATTTGGAGGTATGTTATTAGATAGACCAGAGAGAATAGGATTAAATCCAGATGAAGCATTAGTTTTACTAGAACATAGAAACCTAAAAAATGAATATAATAGATATTTAGAAAGTTTTAGAGAATTTGCACAAACTTTTGATAAAGTATATATTCAAGGTGTTGTAAATACAACTGTTTTTGCAAGATTGCAAAAATTAGTTAGAGAATCAAAAGATGTTACAGAATTTGTGGACAAACTTTCTGTAGATTATTCTGTTACTGTCGACCAAAAAATAGTAGAAGTATTGAAAAATACAACTGTTGAAACAGAAAATAAATCATTATTTACAAATGAAACAAAGGAAAAAATATTAAAACATATAGAATAAAGAAAAGGAGGATATGCTAGCTTTTTGGCTAGCATAAACTAGAAATGTACGAAGTATTTGCAGATTTACATGTTCACATAGGAAGAAGTGAAAATGGAAAGCCAATAAAAATTACAGCAGCAAGAAGTTTAAATTTTGCTAATATTGCAAAAGAATGTGCTGAAAGAAAAGGAATAAATATAGTAGGAATAATAGATTGTGCATCACCATATGTAATAGAAGATATTGAAAAATTTCTTCAAACAGGAGAAGCATATGAATTAAAAGATGGTGGAATAATTTATAAAGACAAAGTTTGTATATTATTGGGGAGTGAAGTAGAAACATCAGAAAAAGGAAAAAATGGAAAAAAAGGAGCAGCACATAATATATGTTTCTTTCCACATTTAAGTGATATAAAAGCATTCTCACAAGAAATGAGTCATCATATAAAAAATATTACATTAAGTACGCAAAGATCAGATTTATCAGGATATGATTTAATAGATATAGTAGAAAAATATAATGGAATACTAATACCAGCACATATATTTACACCATTTAAAAGCTATTATGGAAATTGTACTGATAGAATAGAAAATATATTTAAAGAAAAATATAATAAGATATTTGCAGTAGAATTAGGCTTAAGTTCAGATACATACTTAGCTGATATGATTTCAGAATTAGAAGGAAAAACATTTGTTACAAATTCAGATGCACATTCTCTTCCTAAAATAGCAAGAGAATATAATAAAATGTTAGTAGACGATATAAGTTTTAAAGAAGTTGTAAAAGCATTAAAAAATGAAGATGGTCGAAAAGTTTTGGTAAACTATGGATTAGATCCAAAACTTGGAAAATATCATAGAACACATTGTGATAATTGTGATTGTACAATTGAAACAAAAGAACCTGTAGATAAATGCCCAAATTGTGGAAGTGATAAAGTAACATTTGGAGTTTTTGATAGAATAGAATTAATAAAAGATAAAGAAGAATCAAAAAGTCCTGAAAATAGACCACCATATATTTACCAAATACCATTAAATTTTATTCCTGGAGTAGGAGAAAAAACAATTGATAAATTGTTAGATGCTTTTGATACAGAAATGAATATTTTACATAAATTATCAAATGATGATATAGAAGCTGTTGTTGGAGAAAAAATTGCCCAAAATATTATAAATGCACGAGAAGGAAAAATGAAAGTAGAAGCTGGTGGAGGCGGAATATACGGAAAAGTTTCAGCAGAATAGATTTAAAGTGAAATAAAGTTCTAAAAAAATCTTTATTGAATAAAAATTATGTATAAACTTTATTTAATAAGGAGATTAAAAGTGCGAAAGAAAAAAAGTGAAATTCTAAATATAATTAAAGAAGAGATTATCAGTAATTATAAATCATATATACTTGTAATAATACTATTTTCAGTTGGATTATTTTTAGGCGTATTATTTATAAATCAAACAGAAAATCAAGAAAATGTTATAAAATATATAAATACATATATTGATGAAATAAAAATGTTAAAAGGTAATAATACAATAGTACAATTGAAATTTGATATAAAAAGTAATATATTTTTAGTATTTATATTATGGTTTGCGGGAACAACAATAGTAGGAATTCCAATAGTTTTTGGAATCATTATAGCAAGAGGATTTTGCTTAGGATATACAATATCTGCATGTGTAATAACATTAGGAAAAACAAAAGGATTAATATTTATACTATTAACAATATTTTTACAAAATTTAATATTAATACCGGCATTAATATTTTTAGGAGTTAGTAGTATAAAATTATATAAATCAATAGTAAAAGATAGAAGAAAAGAAAATATAAAAGTATCAATACTAAAACATAGTATAGTTTCTACATTTATATTAATAATTCTAATTATTTCATCTTTGATAAAGATAGAAATATCATATAGACTGATATTATTATTTGCAAAATATTTTTAGATAAATAGATGAAAAACTATTTACAATTTAGAGAAAATTTGATATAACATAAACACGTATATTATTTATGTTAAATTTACGATTTGAATTAGGGTGGGGAAAGAAATGGAAGAAGAATTAAACTTATTTTTTGGATTTTTAGAAAATGACAAAAAAGTATCAAATAATACTCTTCAATCATATGAAAGAGATTTAAAACAATATGAAAAATATTTAAGTGAACAAGGAAAAGAATATAAAAAAGAAACAAATGAAGGAATTAAAGAGTACATAACATATATGCAAGAAATAGGTAAAAAATCATCAACAATATCAAGAGGATTAGCATCAATTAGATCATTTTACCAATATGGAGTAAAAAATAAGGATGTAGAAAATGACCCAACAGAAGGAATTTCATCACCAAAAATAGAAAAAAGAGTTCCTAGTGTATTAACATCAAGTGAAGTAGCACTACTATTAGAGCAACCAAAAAATGTTGATTTAAAAGGAACTAGAGATAAAGCAATGCTAGAATTTGCATATGCAACAGGAATGAGAGTTACAGAAATTATATCATTAAATGTTGAAGATGTAGATTTAGAAAAAGGTTTTGCAACATGTAGAAATGGAAAAAAAGAAAGAACAGTTCCATTAGGAGAAATGTCATTAAAAGCACTAAAAGATTATGTTGAAAATGCAAGAAATATTATGATAAAAGATGAAAATGAAAAAGCATTATTTGTAAATGTTAATGGTCAAAGATTAACAAGACAAGGATTTTGGAAAATTATAAAATATTATAAAGAACAAGCACACATCGAAAAAGACATAACACCACATGTATTAAGACATTCATTTGCAACACATTTATTACAAAATGGAGCAGATTTAAAATCAATTCAAACAATGCTTGGGCATTCAGATATATTATCAACACAAGTATATATGCAATTTCAAGATGAAAGTTTAAAAAACATTTATAAAAAAGCTCATCCAAGAGCATAGTATAAAGTTAAAAAAAAGAAAGATACTTCTAATGTCATTAACTTAATGACATTAGAAGTATCTTTCTTTTTCGTTTATATAAATGTTTTTTCATATTTTACAATAAAAACTCTTGACAGTTAACAATAATAATTATAAAATATAATAGGTTGAAAAAATATATAAAAAATAATAAAAGTCGTATATATATATTTATTCGAACATTGAAAATTTAATAAGAAAGAGGTGTATGGTTATGGAAAATAATATAATCATTATCGCCGCTGTCTTAATCTCATTAGTAATAGGAATACTAGTTGGAGCCGTTATTAGAAAAAAAATTGCTGAATCAAAAATTAATGGAGCAGAAGAAGAAGCAAAAAAACTAGTAGAATTAGCAAAAATAGAAGCAGATAATTTGAAAAAAGAAGAAATCTTTAAAGCTAAAGAAGAAATTATGAATGCTAGAAATGAACTAGACAAAGAGATTAAAGAAAGAAGAGGCGAAATTCAAAAACAAGAAAGCAGAATTATTCAAAAGGAAGAGAATTTAGAAAGACGTTCAGATAATTTTGAAAAAAAAGAAAAAGACTTAGAAAGAGAAGAACAAAATCTAAATGAAAGAAAACAAGAGGTTGAGAATTTGTATACAGAACAAATGAAAGTTCTTCAAGACATTGCAAAACTAACACAAGAAGAAGCTAAAGATCAATTATTAAAAAGTGTAGAACAAGATATAACATCTGAAAAAGCAGCATTAATAAGAGATTTAACTCAAAAGGCAAAAGATGAAGCCTTGAAAAATGGAAGAGAAATAGTTGCTTATGCTATTCAAAAATGTGCAGCAGATCATTCAGCTGAAACAACAGTATCAATAGTTCCACTTCCATCTGATGATGTAAAAGGAAGAATAATTGGTAGAGAAGGAAGAAATATAAGAGCTTTAGAAACATTAACAGGAATTGATTTAATAATAGATGATACACCTGAAGCAGTAATCTTATCAGGATTTGATCCATTAAGAAGAGAGGTTGCTAGAATTGCTCTTGAAAAATTAATAGATGATGGAAGAATTCATCCAGCTAAAATTGAAGAAATGGTTGAAAAAGCTAAACAAGAATTAGCAGAAACAATTCGTTCAGAAGGTGAAAGAGCAGCACTTGAAAGTGGAGTTATAGGCTTAAATCCAGAACTTATAAAATTATTAGGAAAACTAAAATATAGAACAAGTTATGGACAAAACGTATTAAACCATTCAATAGAAGTATCAAACTTAGCAAGAATAATGGCAGAAGAACTTGGATTAGATGCAAAGCTAGCTCGTAGAGCAGGATTATTACATGATATTGGAAAAGCACTAGATCATGATATGGAAGGAACACATGTTGAAATTGGTGTAGAAATCTTAAAGAAATTCAAAGAAAATCCACTTGTAATAAATGCAGTAGAAGCACATCATGGAGATGTTGAACCACAAACATTAGAAGCTGTGTTAGTACAAGCTGCTGATGCAATATCTGCATCAAGACCAGGAGCAAGAAGAGAAACACTAGAAGCATACATAAAGAGATTAGAAAATCTTGAATCAATTGCAGATTCATTTGATGGTGTTGAAAAATCATTTGCAATACAAGCTGGTAGAGAAGTTAGAATAATAGTAAAACCAGAGAAAATTACAGATGATCAAATGACATTATTAGCAAGAGATGTTTCTAAGAGAATTGAAGAAGAAATGGATTATCCAGGACAAATTAAAGTTAATATAATTAGAGAAACAAGAGTAGTAGATTATGCTAAATAATTTTTAGAGAATTTTCGAAAGAAAGTTCTCTTTTTTATTGACAATCAAGAACAAATGTTTTATAATAATAACGATATAAGAATAAGCAGGTGATATTATGGAAAGACAAATATTACATGTAGATGTAAATAATGCTTTTTTAAGCTGGACAGCAGTAGAAATGTTAAAACAAGGAAGTAAAATTGATATAAGAGAAATACCATCAGTAATAGGTGGAGATGAAACCAAAAGAGCAGGAATAGTATTAGCCAAAAGTCCTAAAGCAAAAATTTTTGGTATTATAACAGGAGAAACATTATATCAAGCAAGAATGAAATGTCCTCAACTGCAGGTATATCCAGGAAACTATAATATGTATAAAAAATATTCAAATAGCTTATATAAATTATTACTTCAATATACAGACAAAATAGAAAGATTTAGCATAGATGAATGTTTTTTAGATATGACAAACTATTTATGTGGAGATATGTTAATAAATAAAGCATATGAAATAAAAAAGAGAGTAAAAGAAGAATTAGGATTTACAGTAAATGTTGGAGTGGCACATAATAAATTATTAGCTAAAATGGCATCAGACTTTACAAAACCAGATAGAGTACATACATTATATGAAAATGAGATTCCAAGTAAAATGTGGACACTAAATGTTTCAGAATTATTAATGCTTGGAAGAAAAACAATTCCAAAACTTTCAAATATGAGGATAAGAACAATAGGAGACTTAGCAAAAACAAATAAAGAGTTATTATCAAAAAAATTTGGAAAACATGGAATAATGATGTGGGAATATGCAAATGGCATAGACAATTCAGAAGTACAATATAAATTTGAAAATCCTAAAGGAATTGGTAATTCTACAACTTTACCAGTTGATATAGCTGAAATATCAAAATTAGAAGAAGTATTATTAGCATTAACAGAACAAGTAACATATAGATTAAGAAAATATAATATGTTAGCAAATGTAGTAAATGTTCAATTAAGAACAAGCAATTTTGAAAATAAAACACATCAAAGAAAATTAAATGAAGCAACATCAAACACCAAAGATATATTTAGAATGGCAAAAGAGCTATTAGAAGAAATGTATACTAATGGAATAGCAATAAGACTTGTAGGAATGAGAGTAGATGGATTAATTGAAAAGAATGAAAAACAATTATCATTATTTACTTCTAAAGACACAGAAAAACAAGAAAATTTAGATAAGGTAGTTGATGAATTAAAGCAAAAATTTGGATATAATTCTATTACTAGAGCAGGGAAATTACATTCTGAAAAAGAAATAAAATTAAAAGATATTTAAATTAATAAAGATTTAATTTAATAAAAATTTTATTTGTGATATAATATCGATGAAGTAAATTTTAGGGAAGGAAAAAGGTATGAAGAAAAAGATTATTATTATTATTGTTTTAATTATTGCAATATTAATTGGAGGAGGATTAGTAGCATATTATATTTCTAATAAAGAAAAGACAACTCCAGAAGATATTTGGAACCAATATATTTCATATATAAATGAAGAAAAATATGAAGAAATGTATGAAATGATTACAGATACAGCTAAATCTCAGATATCAAAAGAAGATTTTATAAAAAGAAATGAGAACATTTATAGTGGAATAGATATGGCAAATTTAGATATACAAATAACAAATGTTGAAGAAGAAGAGAAAAAAATATCTAAAATAAATTATACAGAAACAATGGAAACAAGTGCAGGAAATGTAGAATTTCAAAATACAGTAAGAATAGTAAAAAACGATCAAAGAGAATATAAGATTGAATGGAGCCATAACTTAATTTTGCCGGGGTTAAATAGTACTGACAAAGTAAGAGTAAAAACAATAAAAGCAAAAAGAGGAGAAATTGATGATAAGAATGGAATAATGCTAGCTGGGGAAGGAAAGGTATCATCAATAGGAATTGTTCCTGGAAAATTACCAGAAAATAAAGAAGAAACAATTCAACAAATATCTGACATTTTAGGAATTTCAGTAGAAACAATAAATAAAGCACTTTCAGCATCATGGGTAAAAGATGATACATTTGTACCTATAAAAAAGGTAGAACAAAGTGAAACAGAAATAAAAGAGAAAGTTTTACAAATATCTGGAATAAAAATTACAAGTGAAACATCAAGAGTGTATCCATTAGGAGAAGCTTCAGCACAACTAGTTGGATATGTTCAAACAATAACAGCAGAGGAATTAGAAAAAAACAAAGGAAAAGGATATACAAGTACTAGTTTAATAGGAAAAGCAGGACTAGAAAAACAATATGAAGAACAATTAAAAGGAAATAATGGTCTTGAAATTTATATTGAAGATGAAAAAGGAAAAAGAAAATCAGAAATAGCAAAAATAGATGTAAAAAATGGAGAAAATATAAAATTAACAATAGACTCTACTATTCAGCAAAAACTTTATGAAGAATTAAAAAATGATGCAGGATTTTTTGTTGTAATGGAACCAAATACTGGAGAATTATTAGCACTAGTAAGTACACCATCATATAATCCTAACAAATTTGTTTTAGGAATGACATCAGATGAATGGAATGAAATTAATAATAATGAAAATAAGCCAATGTTTGTAAGATATCAACAAAGTTATATACCAGGATCTACATTTAAACCAATTACAGGTGCAATAGGGCTTACAACAGGAACATTATCAGTTGATGACACATTTGCATATAATGGACTTAGTTGGAAGAAAGATGGATGGGGAGAATTTGATATAACAACATTAACATCATATAGTGGACCAAAGAATTTAAAAAATGCTCTAATACATTCAGATAATATATATTTTGCACAAGCAGCATTACAGATTGGAAAAAAGAATTTTACTGATGGATTAAATAAAATATTATTTAATCAAGATTTAAACCTTGAAATATCAACAGCCAAATCTCAATATTCAAATTCAAAAGATATTTCAAATGAAAAAGTACTTGCAGATAGTGGATATGGTCAAGGAGAAATTTTAGTAAATCCAATACTAATGGCATCTATATATTCAGCCTTTAACAATGATGGAAATATGGTAAAACCATATATTATAGAAAAAGATAATAAAAATGTAGAATATTTAGTAAAAAATGCTTTTAGTAAAGAAGCGGCAAACATAATAAAAGAAGATTTAATTCAAGTTGTAGAAGATTCAGAAGGAACAGCTAAAGATATGAAAGTAATAGGAAGAACAATAGCAGGAAAAACAGGAACTGCAGAATTAAAAGCATCAAAAGATGGAGAGGCAGATGTTTTAGGATGGTTTGATTGTTTTACAACAGATTCAAATGATAATCAATTATTAATAATCAGTATGGTTGAAAATGGAAGAAATTTAGGTGGAAGCCATTATTTAATAAAGAAAATAAAAACTTTATTTTAATATAAATGATTTGCTTGAAATTTAAAATTATATGTGCTAAAATACAACATGTCTTAACATTAGATATCCCTTTAAGACATGTCCGAAAACAAACACAACAAATAATTATTGGAGGGAATGATGAACATTAATCAGATTGAATGGTGTTCGTATACTAAAGAAAATCCGGATTATGTACAAGAAATTGAATTTTTGGAATGGCAAAGTGATCCTGAGGGAAAGTTTTGCAAATCAGACGTATGTAAGTTATTTCAAAGTATTACATTTGCATATTCTAAGGTTTTGGAATATATTGCAAGTATTAGCTTTGAAGAAGCACATGAACGAATGCAATCTGAAAATTATGCAAATTTTTTCGAAAAGCTTGAAGAAGTGTTTGAAGAAATTCCTTTTAGGAATGGAATTACCTATTCGAAACTTGAAGAGATTATGAGTGTAATTAAAATTCCTAAAATTTGTAAATAACATAATTTGGAATTTTTGAGAGTCCTTGAAGAAAGTACAATATATTTTCTTCAGGGATATTTTTTTAAAAAAAACAATTTATATAATTGACAAATTATTTCAATAACGATATAATAGATAGGTTGGCAAAAAAGCCAGTAAGAGAAAAAGAAAGAGGGAGAAAAATGGAACAAGAAGAAAACATACTAGGAAAAGAAAAAATAGGAAAATTAATTAGAAAATTTTCAATACCTTGTATAATATCAATGTTGGTAAACTCATTATATAATATAGTTGACCAAATATTTATTGGACAAGGTGTTGGATATTTAGGAAATGGAGCAACAAATGTAGTATTCCCATTAGTAATGATAGGATTAGCATTTTCATTAATGTTTGGAGATGGAGCATCAGCATATTTAAGTTTAAAACTTGGAGAGAAAAAGAAAAAAGAAGCAGAAACAGGAATTGGTAATGGAATAATGTTATCAACAATTGTTTCAATATTATTTTGTGTAATAACATTAATATTTTTACCTCAATTTTTAAAAATATTCGGATGTACAGAAAATCTAAAAAGTTATGCAATGGCTTATGGAAGTATAATAGCAATAGGATTTCCTTTTTCAATGATAGGAACAACATTAAACTCAATAATTAGAGCAGATGGAAGTCCAAAATATTCAATGTTTAGTATGGTTTCAGGAGCTATATTAAACACAATATTAGATCCAATATTTATATTTGTGTTTCACAAAGGTGTTGAAGGAGCAGCAATAGCAACAGTAATTAGTCAAATATTAACATTTATATTAAATGTTGCTTATGTAAAAAAATTCAAATCAATAAAATTAACAAAAGAATCTTTAAAATTAAAAGTAAATGTATGCAAGAAAATTGTGATGCTTGGAATCAGTAGTTTTATAACACAAATGAGTATAGTATGTGTTATGACAGCTGAAAATAATTTACTTGGAAAATATGGAGCAGATAGTAAATATGGTGCAGAAATTCCTATTACAGTATTAGGAATTGTAATGAAAATAAATCAAATATTAAATAGTATAATAATAGGAATTGCAGCAGGAAGTCAACCAATACTAGGATATAATTATGGTGCTAAGAAATATGATAGAGTAAAGAAAACTTTAAAAATTGTATTAGGTTCAAGTGTTGTTATAAGTGCAATAGCATTCATATTATTCCAAACAATACCAGATAAATTAATATTAATATTTGGTAGTGGTGATGAAAATTATATGGAATTTGCATGTTTGGCATTTAGAACATATTTATTACTTTGCATATTTAATGGTGTTCAAATACCATCAGGAATATTCTTCCAAGCAATTGGAAAGAGTACAAAGAGTGCAATATTATCACTTTCAAGACAAATTGTTATATTAATACCATCAATGATAATATTAAGCCATATATATGGAATAATGGGAGTATTAAGTGCAGGCCCAGTTGCTGATGGATTAGCATTTATATTAGCAGTTGTTTTGTTGGCAAAAGAAATAAGAAGCTTAAAAGAAGGAAAATCTGGTGAAGAAAAAATATCTAATATCAAAACAATTGAAGAAAAAAATCTAAGTACACCAGTTATAATCACAATTGCAAGAGAATATGGATCTGGCGGAAGATATATAGGAAAACTTGTTGCTGAAAAACTTGGAATAAAATTATATGATAAAAATTTTATAGAAAAGATGGCAGAAGATACAGGGTTATCTGAAGAATATATCGAAGAAAATGAGCAAAAAAGAAATGTACTAGATGTATTTAATAATGGATATTATTCAGGATTAAACAATGCAGATGAATTATTTATTAAAGAATCAGAATTTATAAAGAAAGTTGCTAGTGAAGAATCATGTATAATAGTTGGAAGATGTGCAGACTTTATTTTGAAAGATAATAAAAATACAATAAAAATCTTTATAAACAATTCAATGGAAAATAAAGTTAAAAGAGCAACAGAATTTTATCATATGAATAAAGAAAAGGCAGAAAAAGAAATCTCTAGAATAAATAAATTAAGAGCAAATCATTATAAATATTATACAGAAAAAGATTGGAAAGAACCATCAAATTATGATATTTGTATTAATAGTGATGCAATTGGAATTGATAATGCTGTTAATTTGATATGTGACATGGTAAAAAATTTGATAAAATAAGCAGTTGAAAACTGCTTATTTTTATGATATAATTCAAGCATTAAACTTATAATTTCCTTTAAAAGGAAATTATATAACAAATCCTATTAACAAATGTTTAAGGAGGCAAAATTATGAAAAGGTTATTTGATTTCTTAATGCGGAAATACTATTTTGGCTTGAAATGGTATGCCTCATCTGGAATTGAAGAAGAGCTTATTGCACAAGTATTTTATATTCAAGCATTAATCTGTGGTTTAAGAATTTTGTATCAAATTGATCCTCAAAAAATCTTAGGATATATAACATTTACAATATACCACATTTTGAGTATGTATATATTAGGATATTTAAGTTCTTTGTGGGAATTAGACCCTAAAGAAGAAATTTTTACTAATACATATAGAATTGTAAATATAGTATTGGCAATAGGAGCAATTCTTGCTAAAGTACCATGTTATATATTACTGATTATTGGAGCTACAATATGTGGATTTGTATCATTTATATTAATGGAAAAAATTGATGATTTTGAAAACACATTGGTTACATGGAAAAAAAGATATGCACACACATTATTAGTAAGAATTTTTGATAAAATTCCATATAAGCCAATAGCACTTATTGATTTTTTATCAATTATTTTTGCTATAATTGCAATAAATACATTTCCAATTAGCATATTTTATCGTTTTGTTGCTAGTATTATATTTGGACTTTCTATTCCATTTATTGTAGTGATGGCTGATGATGGAATGAGTTTCTATGAAGCTATGTTGTAAAAAAATTGAATAATCTAAAAACAAGTGAGAGCATTGCTTTCACTTGTTTTGTAAAATTAAAGGGGTAATTAATTATATGAAAAAAAGAATATTTACTGGAAATTATGAAGAATGTAAAATTGGAAACTTAATTTCAATTTCAGGTGATAGAGGAAAAAGTGTTGGATTTACAGGAAAATCAATACCACAATTAGCACCAAAAAGAAAGTTTTGGGAAATATGGCATAATAACATAGGGAAAATACCAGAAGAACAAAATAACAGATATTATATAGAAGAATATTATAAACAAGTATTATCCCAAATAGATATAGAAGAAGTATTAAAAGATGAGAAAGATCCGATTTTATTGTGTTATGAAAAAGAAGGACAATTCTGTCATAGACATGTTTTAGCTGAATTTATTAATTTGAAATATGGAATATATGTTCCAGATATTTCAATAAGTGAAGATTTAGAAATAATTGAACATAAAAAGCCAGAATATATAAGAGAAATATTACAAAAACTTATGGAAAAAGAAGTTGAAAGATAAAATAATGAGGTGATGATATATAATGAGTGAAAAATTAGATGTATATAATTATAAGAGAATAAAAACAGGTAAAATTATAGAAAGAAATGAAAATGCCATACTTGATAAATGCGACTACATTTTAGCAATTCAATGTTGGATAATAAATGCAAAAGGCGAAATATTATTAACAAGAAGAAAGTTAGATAAAGTTCATGGAGGAATGTGGGAGCCAACAGGTGGATTAGTACAAAGTGGTGAAAATAGTATACAAGCAACTAAAAGAGAACTTAATGAAGAAATTGGAATAAATATTTCTGAAAGGGAATTGAAATTTATAAAAGAAAAAATAGACAAAAGTGATAGGCATAATGTATTTAGAGATGTATATGTTATAAAAAAAGATATTAATATAAATGAATTAAAATTTAATGATGGAGAAGTAATTGATGCAAAGTATGTTACAATAGAAGTTCTTAAAGATATGATTCAAAAAGGAGAATGTTTTGAATGGTTGGGGTATTTTATTGATTTATACAAAGAATTAAAGATAAACAATTTTCAATAAAACTTCAATATTCAAATATTAAAATAAGAATGGTGATAAAATGAAAATATTAATAATAGAAGACGAATACAGTTTAGCAGATGCAATAGCAGAAACTCTAAAAAAAGAAAACTTTACAACAAATATAATAACAGATGGAGAAGAAGGAGAAAACGAAGCATTAACAAATGTATATGATTTAATACTTTTAGACATAATGTTGCCCAATAAAGATGGTTTCAAAATATTAAATGATTTAAGAAAAGAAAAAGTAGATACACCAATTATAATCTTAACAGCAAAATCAGAAATAAATGACAAATTAAATGGACTAGAAAATGGTGCAGATGATTATATAACAAAACCATTTCATATTAAAGAACTAGTAGCAAGAGTAAAAGTAGTATTAAAAAGAAAAGTAAATATTGAAAATACAGATATTTTAGAATATGATGATTTAAAATTAGATATAAGAACTGGAAAAATGAGTGCAAATGTTAATGAAATATCAATAAACGGAAAGGAACTAGATTTACTAGAAACATTATTGTTAAATAAAACCCAAATAGTTAATAGAGAAATTTTAGCAAATAAAATTTGGGGATATGATAGTGAGACTGAATATAATAATGTAGAAGTATATATGTCATTTTTAAGAAAAAAATTAAAACTTATAAAATCTAATGTAAAGATTAAAGCTATTAGAGGAATTGGATATAAATTGGAGGCAGAGAATGATAAAAAAATTAAGTAAAAGAATATGTTGGATTATCACAATAGCTTTAAGTATAATTGTTGTTGGAATAATACTATTATTCACGATTTTAAATTACAGAAATACAATAAACACAGCAACAATAATGATGGACAGATTTACAAATAGAGATATAAAAAAGAATGTAGATGGAAATAAGGAAATTGAAGTAGATAAGCCCACTATTGAAGGTGTTTATTATGTACAAATAGAAGACTCACATGTTATCTCAAATCCAAATATAGTTCAAGACAAAATAATAGAAGAATATGCATTAAAAGTAAGTAAAAAACATAATGAAAGTGGAATCATAGGAAATTACATTTATAAAGTAAGAAGAATAAAAGGAAATCAAATAAATGTAATGTTAATAGAAAATGAAGAAGCAATTTCACATTCACAAAAGATAATAATAACAGCAATTATAATCTCAGGAGTATCATTAATAATCATATATATAATAGCAAAAAAAATATCGAAATTTATAGTACAACCTGTAGAAGAAACATTTGAAAAACAAAAACAATTTATATCAGATGCATCACATGAACTAAAAACACCACTTGCAGTAATAGAAGCAAATGCAGATGTATTAGAAGGTGAAGTTGGTAAAAATAAATGGATGGATTACATTCAAAATGAAATACAAAGTATGGATAAATTAATAAATGAATTATTATTACTTACTAAAATTGAAAATGTTGATAATATACAAGAAAGAAAAATATTTGATGTTTCAAAAGAAACAGAAATGACAATTTCAATGTTTGAAAGTATGGCCTATGAGAGAAATGTAAAATTAAGCAGTAAAATTCAAGAAAACATTATGGTAAATGGAAATAAAGAAGACATAGAACATATATTATCAACATTAATAGATAATGCAATAAAACATACAGAATCAGGAAATGAAGTTATTGTTGAATTATCTAAAGAAAAGAATGAATTAATAATTCAGGTAAAAAACGAAGGAAAAGAAATACCAGAAAAAGAAAGAGAAAAAATATTTGAAAGATTTTATCGTATAGATAAGTCAAGAAATAGAAATGAAAAAAGATATGGTTTAGGTCTTGCAATAGCAAAATCAACTGTGAAAAAATATAATGGAAATATTAAAGTATTATATAAAGATGGATTTACAATCTTTAAAGTTAATTTACAAATTTAATAAATTGAGTTTTTAATAAACTTACATTAGTATAAGAGAAAGCATCTAAATGTTAGAAAAAATTTTCTACATTAAGATGTTTTTTTTCAATAATTCTTCAATCTTCATGTATTATATTAAAACAAGATTAAGGAGCAAGGCAAAATAAAGCTTCAAAAGAAAGGAATGTGAAAAATGTATATTTTAAAAAACAGTTTAATTTCAATCGCAAGAAACAAAGGAAGGAATATCTTAATAGGTATAATTATTTTAGTTATAGCATGTGCATCAACAGTAACATTGGCAATAAGAAACACAGCAAATAACCTTGTAAAAGATTATGAAGAATCACATGACATAACAGGAACGATTTCATTTGATAGGGGACAATTATCAAATAACTTTAAAGGTGGAGAAGATGCACAAAAAAGTAATATAGAAGCATTTAACAATATAGAATCAATTACTTTAGATGATGTAAAAAATTATGGAGATAGCGAATATTTAAAAGGATATTATTATTTATATGCAACATCTTTAAATAGTGATACTTTAACAAAAGCAACAGACTCTTTTGAATATGAAGTTGAAGATAGAGAAACAACAACAACTTCTACAAGTACAACAACAGGAGGAAATAGTAACGGAATTGGAAGAGGACCAGGAGGTGGAGAAGATAGACATACAATAACAAATAATAATACAACAACAATAATCACAAAATCAAAAGAAAAATTTGAAAGTTCAAAAAATTTAACAGGCGATTTTGAATTAGATGGATATTCTTCTTATGATGCAATGACAGAATTTGTAAATGGAACATATCAAATAACAGACGGAGAAATTATATCAGATTTTGAAAGTCAAGAATGTGTTATAAGTTCAGAACTTGCAACATTAAATGAAATAACAGTCGGTCAAACAATAACATTAAAAAATCCAAATACAGAAGCAACTTATGAATTTGTTGTAAAAGGAATTTATAAAGACAATTCAGATTCAAATGATTCATCAAGTATGTATTCAAAATCAGCAAATAAAATAATAACAGGAAGTAAAGTAATAGAAAATTTAGTTGTAGATGATAGTACATTAGTAACAACAATTACACCAACATTTATTTTAAAAGATAAAGATTCAGTAGAAAAATTTACAACAGAAATAAAAGAAAAAGGTTTAAGTGAATATTACACATTAAATACAAATGTAGAAGAATTAGAAAGTGCAACAAAATCTATAGAAAATGTAAAAACATTTGCAACAACATTTTTATTAATAATGTTAGCAATATCAGCAGTAGTACTATTTGTAATAAATATGATAAACATTAGAGAAAGAAAATATGAAATTGGAGTATTTAGAACAATTGGTGTAAGTAAATTCAAATTAACACTTCAATTTGCATTAGAAATTTTAATAGTAAGTGTTGTAATGTTAGGAATTGGAGCTGTGTGTGGATCATTTTTGGCTAAACCTGTTGGGAATATGTTATTAGAAAATGAAATACAATCTGTTCAAGAAGATACAGAACAAATATCAAATAATTTTGGTAAAGGTGAACCAATGGATATGAATTTTGGAGGAACAGTTAATGTTCAAACAATAGATACAATTAATGCAGTTGTTGATATTACAGTTGTGGCACAATTATTAGGAATAGGATTAGCATTAATGTTAGTAAGTAGTTTGGCATCAATGATAAGTATTCAAAGATTTTCACCACTAACTATATTGAAAGAGAGGTCATAATTTATGAGTATATTAAAATTAGAAAATGTTGGGTACAGATATAAAGATGCTCCAAAAGATAGTTATGTTTTCAAAAATGTTAATTATGAGTTTGAACAAGGAAAAATGTATGCAATTAAAGGAAAGAGTGGAAGCGGAAAAACAACATTATTATCACTTATTACAGGATTAGAGAAATGTACAGACGGAAAGGTTTTATATGATGGAAAAGATTTAAAGAAAATGAATTTAGACACATATAGAAATACAGATATTGGAATTGTGTTTCAAAGTTATAATTTATTACCAAGTTTAACAGCAATAGAAAACATTATTCTTTCAATGGATATAAGTAAAGTTAAAGTAAATAATAAAAAAGAAAAGGCTTTAAGTTTAATGAAAAGTGTTGGGTTATCAGAAGATCAAGCAAAAAGAAAAATATTAAAATTATCAGGTGGAGAGCAACAGAGAATAGCGATTGCAAGAAGTTTATCTTATGAGCCCAAAATAATTATTGCAGATGAGCCAACAGGAAATTTGGATAAAGATACAGAAAATGATATTTTAAATATTTTTGAACATCTTGCTAAAGATGAAAATAAATGTATTATAATTGTAACACATTCACAAAATGTTTGTGATAGAGCAGATATTGTTTATGAATTGTAAAAATATATAATGTTGACAAAGAAAAACAAATCAGAAATTCTTTAAGCACACAAAAGATTGTATTTCAATCCCTAAAAACAACAGCAGATGTATTATTAAATAAAAATAATGAATTATATACAAGATATGGTGATAAATTTTATGCAATCTAAGAATTTATTGAAGAACAAAAAAATATGAATATAGACATAATGTAGGAAACAGTAAAGAATTTATATTTTTTACATCAGGAATTGAAAAATTAGATGAAAGTTTATATGAAAATAAAAAACAATATAGTGATAAGATTGCCATAAAAGAAAATATAGATAAATCAAAAAAAGAGTTGGAAAAAGCTAATATATCTCAAGAAGCAAAAAATATTTATGAAAAACTTTTAGAAAAAAGAAAAGAACTATTGGAGAAGTATGGTTGTGAATATTTTCCAAATGAATTTCTGGTAATACATAGAGATATTAGACCTAATAATATTATTGTTAATAAAAATGGAATTCATTTTATAGATTTTGATTTTGTGGCATATGGAGATTTACTTTTTGAAATTGGCTCATCAGCTATGCTTATATCAGGTTTTGAAATAGAAAAAGCAAAAAAGTTTGTAAAGATATACAATAGCTATTTAGAAAGAAAATATAAAAACGAAGAAATATTTAAAAATTTATTGGCATATTATGTGCAAAGTGATTTCCAAATAAAGCTTATTAATAAAGTTGATAATGAAGTTTTAATTAAATTTATCGATGATAGAATTAGATGCTTAGATTTTTGTGAAAAGGCTATATAATTATATTTGAAAGATGAATCTTT
This sequence comes from uncultured Clostridia bacterium, assembly GCA_934120045.1. Classification (GTDB taxonomy): domain Bacteria; phylum Bacillota; class Clostridia; order TANB77; family CAG-508; genus CAG-269. The sequence goes on along the minus strand of CAKOTF010000009.1, from coordinate 29,138 downwards.
AAATTAAAATAGTATTATTTAAAGCATGAATAAAAACACAATTTTGACAATGTTATGTAAATATGATATAATAATTCATATTTTTGTTATACTCTTTTTGCACCTTATAGATGTACAACTGAATTATAAAATAATTATTTTGGAGGAAAATTAAGTAAAGGTGTGCAAAATATAGAATAGGAGAAAGGCTAATGAAAAAACGGTATTTTTTTAGCATAATAGCGATCGTTGTCATATTATTACTTGTTGGGTGCTCTTCTGAAATAAAAGATACAAAAGATGATGAAAGTTCTTTACCAGAAGATTATTCTTCTTTAATTGAAGAAGCAACCACAGTAAATGTAAAAGAAAGATTTGTATCTTTAACGAAAACATACGATGTGTATGTAGATGGAAAGGAGATTGGAAGTGTATCTGGTGAATATGTAAATATTACAGGTGATATATTCACTCTTACAGATGCAAATGGAAACGAAATTGCTAAAGAAAAGCAAATAAAACGTTGGGGAGTAAGACTAAATAGGTTAGCTAATTTGATGGATCAAGATGGAAATACAACTGGATATATAGGAGAAGAATATTTTACAGATTTCTTTTCTTTGAGTAAGTATAATTTCCATATTTATGATTCAAACAAGAACGAACTTGGATACACTCAAGAAGAAATTATGTCATTATATTATGAATTTAATGTATATAATGCTTCAAATGGTGAAATTTTGTTTAACATTAGCGAACAGCTTGATATGGTAGATTCTTATAAAATCGTCAAAAAACAAGATTCGGATATTTCAATGAAAGATATTATTTTCTTAACTTGTATAATAGATGCTATAGAAGATTCTATAGATGATGAAGAATGAAAACTATTCTAAAAAGTGCACATTGTCAGATGAGTGTGTAGACTCATTTGGTATAACTTAAAAAAATAGCAAGTCAAACAACACCACATTTATGGTATATATTTGGCTTGCTATTTTTATTATGAGGTTGTAAATAATTAAAATTTGGATTGACAAAAAAATAAAAACTCAGTATAATAAATATAGAAAATGACAAATCCACAAACATGGTTTTGCCGAATAGATATAAAAACTCACATCTAAATCGCCAAATTTACAGATGTGAGCTTTCTTTTATTTATGTAGTTACTTATCAACCACATCTGCTTATTATCATTTCCTATGTGAACTAGTATAGCATACAAATAAGAACAAATCAATACAAAAAGAACAAATTTTCGTAAAAATATCGTTTGACAAATGTAAAAGAAGCAAATACAACCTTAATTTAGGTAATATTTGCTTCTTTTTGCTATATAGTATGATACTTACTTTTTATCTTTATTGTCTTCATTTTCCTTATGAACAATCCAACGTTCAGTTTGGGGAACAGGTACTTGTGTATAACCATAACCACCATGATCAAAACAATGGCAATGATTTTCAAAAATATCTTTTTCTTTAAGAACACGATAGAAAGGCTCATGATAGTCTGATCTTTTGTGAAGTACTCTTGCGAAGCCAGGATTAGTGAGTTTCATAACATATACCTCCATTTTTTTAATGAGTGATACAAACGAATAATAATATATAATATATCATATAAAAAATATAATGTCAAACTTATCAAAAAATTCCTTGACAAACAAAAAAATATATAATAAAATATGAACAAAAGTTTTATAAAAAGAGAAGTGAAAAAAATGGAAAAAGAAATTATTTTTGTAACACATAATATAGGAAAAATAAAATCAGCTGAAAAATATTTTAAAAATTTAAAATTCAATACATTTAACTATGAATTAGATGAGCCTAGAAGTGATGATATAAAGGAAATAGCAACAGCAAAAGTAAAACAAGCGTATGAAATAGTAAAAAGACCATGTATAGCATTAGATACAGATTTTAGAATTGATGAATTAAATGGATTTCCAAGAGCATTTGTAAATTTTTCATTAGAAACAGTAGGAATACAAGGGATTTTAAAATTAATGGAAGATAAGAGTAATAGAAAATGTGCATTTAATGAATGTTTAGCATATCATGACGGAAAAGAAATACATTATTTCTATGGAAAACATCCAGGAAACCTATCAAAACAAATTCAAGGAAAAGATAGAAAAGAAAAATGGTCTGATTTATGGTATATTTTTAAACCTGAAGGTTTTGATAAAACATTAGCAGAAATGGATGAAAAAGAAAGAGAGAACAGAAAAGATGTAGATGGCTCTTATTCTGCTATGGAAAAATTTGCAGAATGGTATCAAAAAAAGGTATAGCATTATGATAAAAAGATGTAGATGGTGTAATTTGAATAATCCAAAATATATAGAATATCATGATAAAGAATGGTGTAAGCCAAATTTTGATGAACAATATTTATATGAAATGTTAATATTAGAATCATTTCAAGCAGGTTTATCATGGGAATGTGTATTAAACAAAAGAGATGATTTTATAAAAGCATTTGATAATTTTAATATAGATAAAGTTTGTGATTATAAAGAAGAGAAAATACAAGAACTATTGCAAAATAAGAAGATAATAAGAAATAAGCTTAAAATAAATGCTACTATAAATAATAGTAAGATCTTTAAGAAAATTCAGCAAGAATATGGGACATTTTATAATTATTTAAAGACCTTTACTAAAGAACAAATTATATATGAAACAGATAAAACAACAAATCAATTATCAGATATGTTGTCAAAAGATTTACAAAAAAGAGGCATGAAATTTGTAGGAAGTACAATTATATATTCTTATTTACAAGCAATAGGTGTTATATATTCACATGATAAAGATTGCTTTTTATACAAAGAAAATTAATGAAAACCAGATGAACTTTTTTACAATTATATGTTTTTTTGCGTTATTAAGAAGAAATTAATAAACAATTACCAAAAAATGTGTTATAATAAATCCTTGGAGAGAAATACATTTGTGTAACAATGAAGGGAAGAAATATAATGGAATCAATAAAAGGTCTAACACATGAAGAAGTAGAAGAAAAAATAAAACAGGGAAAATCAAATAAAGTAAAAATAAAAACAAACGAAAGTATTTTTAAAATATTAAGAAAAAATATATTTACATACTTTAATTTTATCTTCCTAATATTAACTATATTACTTATCACATCACATTCATATAGAAATTTAACATTTTTAGGTATTATAATAACAAATATTTTAATAGGAATTATTCAACAAATTAGGTCAAAAATTACATTAGATAAATTATCATTATTAGATAAAAACAAATATATAGTAATTAGAGATGGAAAAGAAGAAGAGATAGATTCAGACAATTTAGTTGAAGGAGATTTTATAATTTTAGAAGCTGGAAAACAAATTCCAGCAGATGCAGAAGTAGTTTCAGGAAAAATATATGTAAATGAATCATTATTAACAGGAGAACAAAATGAAATTGAAAAAAGCATAAATTCTAATCTTATGTCTGGAAGTTTTGTTATATCTGGGAGAGCAGTGGTAAAACTTACTAATGTAGGTGATGAATCTTTTTCTGCTAAAATAATGAAAGAATCTAAAAAAATAAAAGAAACAAAATCAGAGATGATTTCAGCAATTGACAATATTGTTAAATTTGCAGGAATAATAATAATTCCTATTGGAATATTATTATTTATTGGATCTTATGGTGTAAATGGCTGTAGTTATGAGAAAAGTGTAAATTCAATGGTTTCAGCATTATTAGGAATGATTCCAGAAGGATTATACTTATTAACAACTGTGGCATTAGCTTTAAGTTCAATGAGACTTGCACAAAATAAGATACTTCTTCATGATATGAAAAGTATTGAAAGTTTAGCAAGAGTTGATGTTTTATGTGTTGATAAGACTGGAACAATTACAAATAATACTATGAAAGTTCTAGATATATTTGATAAAAATGGAAATAGTCTTATAGATAAAAAAGAAGATTTAAAAATTTTAGCAAAATATATAAATACAATTGAAGATAAAAACATAACAATTGATGCTATAAAAGAACAATTATATGGAATTTCTACAGAAAAATTATCTAATATAGAAAAAGAAAATTTTAATTCAAAAAATAAATTTTCTTTTATAAAAATAGATGAAAATGTAACATATAAACTTGGAGCACCAGAAATATTATTAAATAAAGAATATGAAGAATTAGTTAATAAGAGGACAAAAAATGGCGAAAGATTAATTGCTTTTGTTGAAGTAAAAAATGATGAAACAATTCCTATTTTATTTATAAGTTTGAAAAATGAAATAAGAAAAAATGCAAAAGAAATTTTCGAATTTTTTGATAATAGAAATGTTCAAATTAGAGTTATTTCTGGAGATAATCCAATAACTGTATCATCAATTGCAAAACAAGCAGGAATTAAAGGATATGAAAAATATATTGATTGTAGAGAATTAAAGAATTATGCAGATATACAAAAAGCAGTAAAAAAATATATTGTTTTTGGTAGAGTTAATCCAGAACAAAAAAGACAAATAATTAAAGCTTTAAAAGAACAAGGATTAAAAGTTGCTATGACAGGTGATGGAGTAAATGACATTTTAGCAATGAAAGAAGCAGACTGTTCAATTGCTATTGGATCTGGATCAGATGCAGCAAGAGGAACAGCACAAGTTGTATTACTTGATTCGGATTTTGGAAAAATGAGAAATATTGTTTATGAAGGAAGAAAAAATATTAATAATATAACAAGGTCTGCATCATTATTTACTTATAAAAATATATTTTCATTATTACTTTCTATATATTCAATAATTTTTGCAATGCAATACCCATTAGAACCAAATCAAGTATCTTTAGGTAGTGCATTTACAATAGGTATTCCAGCATTTTTATTAACATTTGAAGAAAATCAAAAGAAACAACAAAATGGAAATTTTATGAGAAAAGTATTTACAAATTCACTTCCTGCTGCAATAACATCTTTTTTAGCAATTGTAGCAATGGTTAAATTTTCAGATTTATTTAATGTTGGAGTAAAAGAAATTACAACAGCTTGTAGTTATTTATTCTTTACAGGAGGATTTTTAATATTATATAAGATTATTAGACCATTAAATAAATATAGGACAAGTGTTATGTTTTTATGTATTTTAGGAATTATTTTAACAATTAATATAATGCCAAATTTTTTTGCAATAAAAGAAATATCAGAAAGATCTGCAATACTTGTTACATTGTTTGCAATAGCAGAATTTTCAGTAATTAGATGGGTTACATTGATATTAGATAAATATGAAAAAAACAGAAAAAGTAATGCTTAATACAAACCAGATAATTAGTTGATAATTATCTGGTTTTGTGATATAAAGAAACAATAAAAGGATGTGATTTTATGGAAAAAACAAATGTTATGAGAATATTAGATCAAAAGAAAATAAAATATAATGAATATTTTTATGGAGATACAAATGCAATAAGTGGTGTTGAAGTTGCAAAAGTTTTAAATGAAGATGCAAGTAAAGTATTTAAAACACTTGTAACTATTGCAAAATCTAAACAAAATTATGTATTTATGATACCAGTTGAAAAAGAATTAGATTTGAAGAAATGTGCTCAAAGTGTTAATGAAAAAAGTATAGAGATGATTCCTCAAAAAGATTTATTGCCATTAACAGGATATGTTCATGGTGGATGTTCTCCAATAGGTTTAAAGAAATCATTTAAGGTTGTAATAGATATTTCGGCTAAAAATTTTAATGAAATAATATTTAGTGGTGGCAAAATAGGATATCAGGTTGAAGTTGAATTAAAAGATTTAGAAAAGGTTATAAATTGTAAATTTGATGATATAGTAAAGGAATGATAAAAGTGAAAAATAATATTGAAGATTTATTAGATTCTTTATCTAAAAGTAAATTTAGAGGTTCATTTCATTTAAATAAAAAAATGAAGAATTATGTAAAAGAAAAAGGATTTGATAAAATTAAATCAGATGCAAGAGATTTGATAACAAAAAGAATAGCGCCAAAAAATCCAAATAATGATGGAAAGCAAACTCCAATGAGACAGGTACATCCAGTTTTTATTGCACAACATGCTACAGGTTGTTGTTGTAGAGGTTGTTTAGAGAGAATTCATGGTATAAAAAAGGGACATGAACTTTCAAATGAAGAAATAGAGTATGTTGTAAATACATTGATGTTATGGATTCAAAGAGAAATGTCGAAAGATTAATATTTTTAGGTATTATTGTTGTAAAGAAAATAAAAAAATATAATTACATAAGATTTGCAACAAGAGAAGAAATAGATGCAAATATGCCATTAACAATAACACCAGAGCCAGATACAACAATAAGAATATTAATGGAATATAAAGGATTGGAAAATACAATAGAAGTAGAAAAACAAAGCTTAGAAACACCAGAAAGAAAAGGATTTGTAGCAGTAGAATGGGGCGGAACAGAAATTAAATAGTATATTTAGAAATGATATTTATATAGATATCATTTTTTTAAGAAGAAATTAATAATTGGAAATTAAAAGTATGTTATAATAATTTAATGAGAAAAAGAAAAGAGGAAATGTGATGGCAAACATATTAATTGTAGATGATGAAAAAGAAATAGCAGATTTAGTTGAAATATACTTAAAAAACGAAAACTATAATGTATATAAATATTATTCAAGTAAAGATTTATTAAAAAACATAGATAAACTAGAAATAGATTTAGCAATATTAGATGTTATGATGCCTGATATTGATGGTTTTAAATTATGTAATAAAATAAGGGAAAAATATAATTTTCCAATTATTTTTGTAACTGCAAAAGTAGAAAATATAGATAAAATTACAGGACTTAGTATTGGAGCTGATGATTATATTACAAAACCATTTCAGCCTCTTGAACTAATAGCAAGAGTAAAAGCCCAATTGAGAAGATACAAAAAATATAATAATCAAGATAACCAGTTAGATACAAATGAGATAGATTTTAGAGGAATACAAATTAATAATGATACCCATGAATTTTTCTTTAATGAAAAACTTGTTGAACTTACCAAAACAGAATTTTCAATTTTATGGGAATTGTGTGTTAATAGAGGAAATGTTGTAAAAAGTGATGAGCTATTTTCTAAAGTTTGGGGAGAAAAGTATTTTGAAAGAGATAATAATACTATAATGGTACATATAAGACACTTAAGAGAAAAGATGAATGACGGAGGAAGGAATCCGAAGTATATTAAGACTGTTTATGGAATGGGGTATAAGATTGAAAAATAATGATATGAAAAAAATAGTAAAAAGTACATTTTGGAGTTTTATAGTCCAATGTATGATTAGTTTAACTATAATGGGAATAATTATGATAATTTTAGCAGAAAGCAGAGCAATATTTGACTTTCAGTGGTTATACAATATTTTTCCACATTTATATGATTTACTTGATAATATATATGAATTAGTTTTTGAAAGAGCATATTTTATATTTATTATATTTGGAATTACATTAATAATAGTTTTAAGCTTATTATATAAATTATTAAATAAAATATTTTCTTATGTGTTTGCAGTTTCAGAATCAGCAGATAAATTATTTGACAAAAATGTAGAGTATATAAATTTACCGCCAGAAATGGTAGAAGTAGAGAAAAAATTAAATCATTTTAAAACAGAAGCAATAAAAAATGAAAGACTTGCAAGAGAAAATGAACAGAAAAAAGATGAGTTAATTGTATATCTTGCACATGACATAAAAACACCATTAACATCTATGATAGGATATTTATCATTGTTAAGTGAAATAAAAGATATGCCACAAGAACAAAGAAATAGGTATATTGACATTGCACTTGATAAATCATATAGATTAGAATATTTAATTAACGAATTATTTGATGTAGCTAGATTCAATTCAGAAAAAATTGTTTTAGAAAAAGAAGAAATAAACTTGAATTTAATGTTAGAACAAATTGCAGATGATTTTTATCCTACATTAAAAGAAATGAATAAAAAAATTAACTTTACTTCTGATGAAAAAACAATTTTATATGCAGATCCTGATAAATTAAGTAGAGTATTTAATAACTTAATAAAAAATGCAGTAAATTATAGTAAAGAAAACACTGATATAGATATAAGTATATTAAATAAAGAAAATCAAGCGACTGTAAAGATTACAAATAAAGGAAAACAAATTCCAAAAGAAAAGTTAGATAAAATATTTGAAAAATTCTATAGATTAGATTCTTCGAGAACAAGTAAAACAGGAGGTAGTGGGCTAGGCCTTGCTATTGCTAAAGAAATAGTAGAACTTCATGGAGGAAGAATTTATGCAGAAAGTGATATGAAAGAAACAACTTTTAGTGTTATATTACCAATAATAGAACAAGCTTAAGAAAGTTTTAAGCTTTTCATAAGAAGAAATTAAAGAAAAATCATTGATAAGTTAGTACAATATATTTGTATTGATTTACAATGATTTTTTTATTGCAAAATCTCAAAAATATATGCAAGAATCATAAAGAAGAGAGGAATAGTATGAAAAGAAAAAGATTAACACAAATATTTCCGTTTCTTTTACCAATCAGAGTATGGCAAAGAAAACTATTTTACAATATTGGAATGAAATTTGACAAAAATACATATTCAAATAAATTTGGAGATTTATTAAAATATGAAATTTGTAATACAAAAACATCAATGATTAATAAAAATAGTGGACAAGACATAATTTATCAAAAAAACAAAGTTGATAACCTGAAAATTGCAAGTAAAACAATGAATCATATATTAATATATCCAGGAGAAACATTTTCGTTTTGTTATCTTATAAAAAATGCTAAAAAGTACGGAAAATACAAAGATGGACTTATATTGATAGACGGAAAAATAGTCGCCAAAAAAGGAGGTGGATTATGTCATTTAAGTAATATGTTACATTACTTATTTTTAATGAGTCCTCTTACTGTAATAGAAAGACATGGACATAAAATGAAATCATTTCCAGATCCAGATAAAACAGCAAAACAAGGAATAGATTCAACAATAAGCAGTGGATGGTTAGACTTAAAAGTAAAAAATGAAACAAACAATATTTACCAAATTGATATATATTTTGATGAAGAATATATGTATGGAAAAATATTATCAAATAAAGAAAGTGATGTTGCTTATGTAATATCAAATGAAAATTTAAGATATGTAAGACAAAATAATAAAATATATGAAATTGTTGATATTGTAAGAGCAGAAATTGATAAAAACACAAATATGCAAATAAAAAAAGAAAAATTATATAGTGAAAAAGTAGAAATTACTTATGAACTTTCAAAAGATATAAAAATAGAAGAGAGGTAATAGTTATGAAAACAAAAGTAGGAATAATATTTGGAGGATGTTCAAGTGAATATGATGTATCGCTTGTATCTGTTACATCAGTAATAAAAAATATTAATAAAGAGAAATATGATGTAGTTTTAATAGGTATAACAAAACAAGGAGATTTTTATTTATATCAAGGAGATATAGAAAAAATAGAGAAAAACGAATGGAAAGATGATAAGTCTTGTAAAAAAATCACGATATCTACAAATAGAAGTGATCATGGAATAATTATATTAGATACTAATGAAATTATAAAATTAGATATAGTTTTTCCAGTTTTACACGGACAAAATGGAGAAGACGGAAGATTACAAGGATTACTTGAATTAGCAGGAATAAAATATGTTGGATGTGATATGACATCATCAGCAATATGTATGGATAAATATTTAGCTCATGAGCTAGTAGCAACAAATGGGATTCTTACACCAATATCTTATTTATTTGAAAATGATAGTTATGATGATATAAGAAATAAAATAAAAAATTTACATTATCCACTATTTGTAAAGCCTTTAAAAGCAGGTTCATCATTTGGAATTACAAAAATTAAAAGTGAAGATAATTTAAAAGAGGCATTAGAAGAAGCTTATAAATATGACAATAAAGTAATTATTGAAGAAAATATTGATGGATTTGAAGTTGGTTGTGCAATATTGGGAAATCATGATTTAGTTGTAGGAGAAGTTGATGAAATTGAATTACAAGATGGATTTTTCGATTATTTTGAAAAATATAACTTAAAAACAAGTAGAATAATATTACCAGCAAGATTAAGTGAAGAAGAAAGAGAAAAAATAAAGAAAACAGCACTTGAAATTTATAAAATATTAGGTTGTACTGGATTTGCTAGAGTAGATATGTTCTATACAAAAGATAAAAAAATTGTTTTTAATGAAGTAAATACAATACCAGGTTGTACATCACATTCGAGATATCCAAGTATGTTAAATAAAATAGGAATATCATTTCCAAAAGTAATAGATAAACTTATAAAGTTAGGATTAGAAAGATGAAAAAAGTAAAATTAAATGATGAAAATATACATAAAGGATATCTTATTTTAATAAATCCAGATAATTTATTAAAAACAAATGAAATTAAATTAATATCATATAGTGAAAAATATAAAAATATAGAATTAGACCAAGTAGCAAATAGTCAACTGCAAAAAGCATTAAAAAGTATAAATGCAAATGATGAAATAGTTCCAATAAGTGGAGTTAGAACTTTTGAAGAACAGAAAAGATTATATACAGATTCAATAATAGAAAATGGTGAAGAATATACAAAAAAATTTGTAGCATTACCAAATGCAAGTGAACATCAAACAGGACTTGCAATCGATTTAGCATTAAATAAACCTAATATAGATTTTATATGCCCAAGTTTTCCATATAATGGTATATGCCAAGAGTTTAGAAAAATAGCACCAAATTTTGGTTTTATTGAAAGATACAAAGATGAAAAAAAGAACATTACAAAAATAGCTAAAGAAGAATGGCATTTTAGATTTGTAAGTTATCCTCATTCAAAAATTATAACAAATAAAGATTTATGTTTAGAAGAATATATTGAATATTTAAAAGAATATAAATATCCAAAATTTTTAAATAGCTATGGATATAAGATTTCTTATATTCCGTACGAAAATCAGAACGAAACAATTATATTACAAGAAAATCAAATGATTTCTGGAAATAATGTAGATGGATTTATTTTATCAGAAAGAGTGAGTGATGAATAAAAAAAATAATATAGATGTAGCAAGATTTGTTGTTAGTTTTTTAGTAATTGCAATACATATTTCGCCATTTATCAATATAAATCAAGAATTCAATTTCTTTTTTACAAGAATATTAGGAAGAATTGCAGTACCATTATTTTTTATGATAACAGGTTATTTTGTAATAGATGGATGTTTAAAAGATAAGAACAAATTAAAAAAATATACAATTAAAATATTAAAGATATATTTATTTTGTATAATACTTTATTTACCAATAAATATTTATATGGGAAAATTCAATAATATAAGTATTTTTTCTATTATAAAAGACATTTTGATTAATGGAACATTATATCATTTATGGTATTTCCCAGCACTTATATTAGGAATATGGATTACATATTATTTTATAAAAAAATTAGGAAATAGAAAAACATTTATAACAGTAATAGTTTTATATATTATAGGATTATTAGGTGATAGTTATTATGGACTAACGCGAAATGTGTGTGTTTTAAGTTATATATATGATTTTATCTTTAAAATAAGTGATTATACAAGAAATGGATTATTTTATGCTCCAATTTTCTTATATTTAGGATATTTTATAAAAATAAAAAGAGTAAATAACAAAAAATCATTTTTGTATAGTGTCCTATTCTTTATAGGAATGACAATAGAGGCAACGATTCTTCATAAATTTAATCTACAAAAACATGATAGTATGTATATTTTGCTAATTCCAACGATGTATGTTTTGTTTGATTATTTGATAAATATAAGTAATACACAAAATTTAAAATTAAGAAATGTATCAACTATAATTTATATTTTTCATCCATTATTTATTGTTGGAATAAGATTTATTTCAGGAATATGTAAAGTTGAAAAATACATTGTTGACAATAATTTTATATTTTATTTAGTCGTAGCAGTAGTAACAACAATATTTGCATTTTTAATAGAAAAAATTAAGGAAGTAATAAAAATGAATAAAGAAAATAGTTTATTAACAGATAGAGCTTGGGTTGAGGTTAATTTGGAAAATTTAGAACATAATATAAATGAAATAAAAAAAGTAATACAACCTAAAACAAAAATCATGGCAGTAGTAAAAGCTAATGCTTATGGGCATGGGAGTATTTTAATTGCAGAAAAATTATCTGAAATTGGAATTAACGATTTTGCTGTTGCAACTTTAGATGAAGCAATTGAATTGCGAAAACATAATATTAAAGGAAATATTTTGATATTAGGATATACTAATTTTGAAGATTTAAAATATGTAATACAATATGATTTGATTCAAACAATAGTTGATTATAATTATTCTGAAAAAATCAAAGAGTTAAAATTAAGTCAAAAATTAAATTGTCATATTAAAATAAACACAGGAATGAATCGTATTGGAGAAAGATATGATAATATGGACAGATTAATAAAAATTTATGAAAATCCAAGGCTTAATATTTTAGGAACATTTAGCCATTTATGTGTTGCTGATTCTGATAAAAAAGAAGATATAGAATTTACAGAGAAACAAATAGAAAACTTTAATAAATGTATAAAACAATTAAAAGAAAATGGACAAGATGTTGGAAAAGTACATTTACAAAGCAGTTATGGTGCTATAAATTATAATACAGAAACTTATGATTATGTAAGAATAGGAATAATCATGTATGGTGTTAATAGTGATAATACAGCATATCAAAAAAATAAATTAGATTTAAAGCCTGTTTTATCATTAAAAGCAAGAGTAACAAGTGTAAAAGAAATTAATAAAGATGATAGTGTAAGTTATGGTAGAACATATATAGCAGATAGTAATAGAAAAATTGCTTCAATATCTATTGGATATGCAGATGGATTTCCTAGATGTTTATCTAATAAAAATATGTTAGTAAAAGTAAATGGAAATTATTCGAAAGTAATTGGTAGAATTTGTATGGATCAATGTGTTATTGATGTAACAGATGTTAAAGAAATTAAAACTGGAGATGTAGTTTATATAATTGATTGTGATGATATTAATTTATCTTCAGAAAAGTTTGCAATGAATGCAGATACAATTACAAATGAATTTTTGAGTAGATTAGGTAATAGATTGCCAAGAATAAGAAGTTAGAAAAATCCCCAATAGATATATTATTAAATATGTCTATTGGGGATTTTTGAGATAAATTATAATATTTTTTGTTTTGTTTTTAAATAATCTTTTCCGCCAATAAATGCAACTTCTACTTCTGAATAGCTAGGTTCTACGACTACAAACTTTTGAAGAAAATCACATTTATTATTTGCCCACAAATATAATGTGATAAAAATACTAAAGGCAATCCATAAGATTTTTAAAATCAATGTAGGAATATATAAAATTCCACATATACATAAAGTTAATAAAGTCATAATAACTACTAATATTGTAGAACCACACCGATAAGAATATGAACTCATTTTCATTACATCTTCACATGTTTCTGGTTCTTTTTTGTATTTATCAATATAATTTAAAAATTTGTGTTCTGCTGCATGATATTTATAACATTGTACATTTTTATCATTTCGAGAATTAAAAAAGAAAAAACATATAACACTACTCCAAAATAAAGCAATTATTAGTAAGATTTGAACTTTGAAATCTTGAAAAGTATTTAAAATAAGATTTGATATGATTGTTAATAGCAAACAAATAATAGTCTTAACAAATTTATTAGAGTATTTAAGACGTGGAGATTTACTTTTTTCAATTTTTACTTTATCATCTTTGCGTGTAGCAATTATGATTATATCTTTTCCATAAAATTCTATACCATCATTAAAAGACCGTGCTTCAGAAAAATCCATCATAATTTTGTCCCCTTTCAAATTTGAAATTATTTATTGAAAATTTTGCATAAAATCAATTATATAATAATGTTGTATTATTGTCAATGACATGAGTTTTAAGAAAAATAGTGTTGATAAGTAGTTGTTTTTATGATATATAATAAGAAGAAATTAACTAGGAGGAAAGAATGAATAATAAATATGAATTTTTTATTGCTGGACGAGCTAGAAATAAAGAAAATATTTTGAAAATATGTGATTTATTTGATAAATACAATATTTCTTATTATTGTTTTTTGAAAAATGAAGAAGATTGGGGATATGGTAATTCAAATCAAACTCCAGAAGAAAAACAAAGAGAGTTTGAGTCTCTTGGCTTAAAAAGTGAAGTTGTGCTTAATTTATTTAATCAGGATTTAGATGGAGAAAAAAATTCAAAAAATTTGTTATTAGTATTGCCAGCAGGCAAAGCAGCACATATTGAGGCTGGGATTGCATATGGCTTAGGTAAAAAATGTTATGCTATAGGAGAATATGAAGCGACAGATACTTTATATAATATTTTTGAATCAATATTTGAAAATGAAAATGATTTAGAGAAATTTCTTAGATTATATAAATAATAGAAATATCAAGAAACATAAAAAATGATTGGTTGAGGTGTAAAATGTATAATAAAGAGGAAATATTACGAAAAGTAGATATTTTATATAATATGTGGAAGAAAGGGAGCCTTGGTGGCGAAGTCATGCCAGAAGATGCAAATCCACATTTAGAGAAATCTTCGCTGGAAAATTATCTTTATTTTACTTTACCTATGGCATTGAACTATCAAAGAAATTCATATAAATTATGGGAAAGTGCATTAAATACATATAATGATGAGGAAACTAACTTTGTATTTAATCCTAAAATATGTTTAGAAAAGACTTTTGAAGATGTACAATATGCACTTGTAAAATATAAAATAGCATTACAAAAACAAAAGCAAACTGAAATATGGTTATCTCTATGTAAAACGTTTGTAGAATTATATGATGGAGATATTAGAAAGTTATTTGATTCATTAGATAATGATGTTAATAAGATAAAGAACTTTATTCAAAAGGAAAATAAAAAGAAATTTCCATATTTATCTGGAACAAAAATATGTAACTATTGGCTATATGTTATATATCAATATACAGATAGAAAATACAAAAACATTAATCAGTTAACAGTTGCACCTGATACACATGTTATTCAGGCAACACATAAATTAGGACTAATAACTGATGAAGAATTAAATAGAAGTGATGTACAGCTGATAGTTGTTGAGAGATGGAATGAATTATTTAAAGGGACTAAGTATAACCCTATTGATATACATACTCCACTATGGTTATGGAGTAGGAATGGTTTTAAAGAGGGTAAGGAAAATAATATTAAAAGCAGGTAATTGGTTGATAATTATCTGCTTTTATGATATAAAATGAAAGATAGTAATTGATGGAGGGATGAATATGAAAATAAAACAACAAAATCAAATAAAAACATTTTTGATAGAAGAATTCGGAGTAGATAATGGTAATACATTATTTGCAAAGCAAGAGAAAATACTTGATGAAATTATAAAAAATACAAAAAACAAATCAAAAAATCAAATGGAAACACTTATTCAAACAATACTTCCTCGAATAGCATTATATAAAGCTTTGGAAGAAGGATTTGATGAAGAAAAAGTATATCAACATATGCAAAAATACATGATTAATATAGTTGCAAAACAAAAGCATTTGTCTATGGAAAAAATGGAAAAAGTGCCATGTTTTTATTTTCTTTATAGTAATATATTTCTTAGAGTTGTGCGTAAAACAGACTTGTGGGAAAGTACTCAAAAGCATGATAAGAAGTCCTTTGATGTAACAATGAAGAAGTGTCTTTGGCATACTGCTTGTGTAGAAAATGATTGTGCAGAATTATGCCATCTTTTCTGTGATGTTGATAATGTGACATATGGCGAATTGAAAAAAATAGGCTTTAAGAGAACAAAAACATTAGGTTATGATGGAGATTGTTGTGATTTCCATTTTTATAAAAAATAGTAAAATTTGTGATAAATATTATTTGAAAAGGAGATTGGATATGGATTTAAAAATTAAGACTGAAACAGAAGAATTTCATGGAAGAACATGTGGGATAATTAAGCAAGAAAATAAATTTTTAATTATGAGAGTAAATAAAACATCTTATTTTCATATACCAGGAGGACATATAGAAATTGGAGAAGATTCAAAAGAAGCAGTTATTCGTGAAATAAAAGAAGAAATTGGTTGTGATGTCCAAGAAGCAAATTTGTTTGTAATTCAAGAGAATTTTTGGATAAGAAATAATAGAAAATGTCATGGAATTGAATTTTATTATATAATTAAACCTAAACAACAATTACAAATGATTGATTGTGAAAAAGTTGAAATAGATAAAGGTAAAGAAAAATTATTAGAGTTTAAATGGGTTACTTCAGAAGAATTAAAAGATATAGATCTAAGACATACTAATATTAGAGATATTTTAATAAATGGAGATTATCTTAAAGGACTAACACATATTGTGAAAAAGTAAGATAACTTGAAAGGAAAAAATAAGATGAATGTAATATTTATAAGACATGCAGAATCAGAATATAATAGAGATGGAATTTGGGCTGGAAGGGCTGATTGTAGTTTAACAGATAAAGGAATTAAAGCTGCTCAAAAATTGGGTGAAACAATTGACAAAGATTTTGATGTTATATATTGTTCTCCTTTAAAAAGAACAAAGCAGACATTATTTGCAATTTTTCCAGAAGCAAAACCAATTTATGATGATCGAATAATTGAGATTTCAGTTGGAGAATGGGAAAATACAAAAAAAGAATTATATTCTAATGAATTAAGAGAATTATTTAGAAAAGGATTATATACACCTCCAGGTGGAGAAACACATAGTGATGTAGATAAGCGTGTATGTGACTTTATTGAGGATGTGTTTGAAAAGTTTCATGGCGATGAAAAAATACTAGTAGTAACACATAATGGAATTATGAGAGCAATAAAAAGAAATTTTATGAAAAAAACAAATGAAATAATGTCGAAAAATTTAGGAACACTTGTATTAACAGAAGAAGATTATAGAAGATATCAGGAAAAACAGGATTTTGAACGATGATTCAAGTTATGGTGTATAATTGGGACTAAATAAATAGGATAAAATAGTAAAAGGAGCGAAATATAAAAGATGTTTAAAAATGAATATACAATGAATAGAAAACTAATAGTAGAATATGTATTTAAAATCTTTGGAACAAAAACGATAATTAGAGGAATATTTATTTTTATATTGGGATTATTAATGTATTTGATTGAGGGTGATAGTTTAGGATATGTTATGCTTACATGTGCTATTATCTGTTTATTTACTGCTGTTATTTCGCCAATTATAATGATATACAATATTGAAAATACTTCCAAAAGAATAAACAATGGAAAGATAGAAAAAACTTCTGTGGAATTTGATAATAATATCAAAATGAATGAAGGAAAAGTTCATTTAGAATTTGAATATAGCCAGGTTTCAAAAATAGTGCAAACCCAAAATTTTATAGTATTAAAACTTGGAAAACAGTCAGCAATATTAGTATATAAAAATGGATTCACAGAAGGAAGCGAAAATGAGTTTATTAAATTCATAGAAGAAAAAATAAAAAAGTAATTTTAGAGGTAAAATATGAAAATTTTTGAAGTAAAAGAAAGAACACAAGAATTGGTAAATACATTATTAGAAGTATGGGAAAATTCAGTAAAAGCAACGCATTTATTTTTGTCAGATAATGAAATAGAAAAAATAAAAGAATATGTACCACAAGCTTTAAAAGAAGTAGCACATTTAATAGTTATAGAGAACGAAAATGATATTCCAATAGCTTTTATGGGAATAGAAGGTACAAAGCTTGAAATGTTATTTATAAAAAATAGTGAAAGAAGAAAAGGACTTGGAAGACAATTACTGAATTATGGTATAAAAAATTATAATATTAATGAATTAATAGTTAATGAGCAAAATCCTAATTCTAAAGGATTTTATGAACATTTAGGATTTAAAGTCTACAAAAGAACAGAGTTAGATGAGCAAGGAAATCATTATCCAATTTTATATATGAGATTAGAAAATTAATAAATAAAACAATCTAAAACCTTACAGAAATGTAAGGTTTCTTTTGTGATAAGTATGATATAATAACATTGGAGGGAAAACAAATGCCAAGAATATTAATAATAGAAGATGATGAAAAATTAAGAGAAGAATTAAAAATCTTTTTAAATAAAAATGGATATGAAGCAACAGCACTAACAACATTTGATAATACAATAAATGATATATTAAAAATAAATCCAGATTTAATCTTATTAGATATAAATTTACCAAACACAGACGGAGAATATATCTGTAAAGAAATTAGGAAAAAATCAAATATGCCAATTATTATAGTAACAAGTAGAGATAATGAAATAGATGAATTACTTTCAATCAATAATGGAGCAGATCATTATATTACTAAGCCATTTAACATACAAATTTTACTTGCAAAAATAGGATCATTACTAAGAAGAACAAATATGCAAGGAGAAACAAATGATAAAATAGATGTTAAAGATTTTATATTAAATACCTCAAATAATACTATTGAAAAAGGTGGAAAAGTAATAGAACTTACCAAAAATGAATATAAGATTTTAAAATATCTGGTACAAAACAGAGGAAAAATTGTATCAAGAGAAGATATAATGGAATGTTTATGGGAAAGTGAAAGCTTTATAGATGATAATACATTAACAGTAAATATTACGAGATTAAGAAATAAATTAGAAGAGCTAGAATTAAAAGAACTATTAGAAACAAAAAGAGGACAAGGATATATTTTGAAAAAAGGAGTAAACTAAATGGATTTTAAATTATTTTTAAGAGAGAAAGCCAGCACTATTTTATTACTATTGTTTGGACTTATTACAATAGAAATATTTTTAATGGCATATAATGTAGGAATGTTCATAAAAATATATATCCCACTTATAATAATTGGATTATATATGATTTCAATTATTATAGAATATTTTAAAAGAAAAAAATTCTATGATAATTTATTAAAAATTTTAGAAGAATTAGACGAAAAATATTTAATTACAGAAATTATAAAAACTCCTAATTTTTTAGAGGGACAGATATTTAAAAACTCATTAGAACAAATTGATAAATCAATGTTAGAAAATGTAAACAAATACAAATATATGACAGAAGATTATAAAGAATATATAGAATTATGGATACATGAAATAAAAATACCAATAGCAACTAGTAAAATGGTAATAGAAAACAATAAAAATGCTATAACCAAAAGTATAGATGAAGAACTAGACAAAGTAGAAAATTATATTGAACAAGCTTTATTTTATGCAAGAAGTAATACTGTAGAAAAAGATTATTATATAAGAAAAGTGGTTTTAAAAGAAATTGTAAATGAAAGTATTAAAAAGAACAAAAGTAGTTTAATACAAGAAAAGATTTCTATTGATATTCATGACTTAGAGATAGAAGTTAATACAGACAACAAATGGATAGTATTTATATTAAATCAAATTATACAAAATAGTATCAAATACAGAAAAAAAGAAAACTCTGTAATTGAAATATATGCAAATCAAGGAAAAGAGAATGTGATTTTATATATTAAAGACAACGGAATAGGAATAAAACAAGGAGAAATTACAAGAGTTTTTGAAAAAGGATTTACAGGAACAAATGGAAGATTATCAAATAAGAAATCAACAGGAATAGGATTATATTTGTGTAAAAAGTTATGCAATAAATTAGGAATAGGAATAGAACTAAATTCAGTGCAAAATGAAGGTACAGAAGTCAAGTTAGTGTTTCCAAAAGATAGCTATATTGAATTAAAGTAAAAAGAAACGAGTATTGTTACCTTACAAAAATGTAAGGAATATGTAAGCTAAATCGATGGTAACTTTACTAGAAAGTATTTATAATTAAATTAAAGTCAGAAAGGAGTTATAAAAATGGAAAAAATATTAGAAGTAAAAAACATCGAAAAATACTATGGAAACAAATCAAATTTAACAAAAGCCATAGACAATATTAATTTTGATGTAAACAAAGGTGAATTTGTTGGAATTATGGGAGCAAGTGGATCAGGAAAAACAACATTATTAAACTGTATTTCCACAATAGACAGAGTAACAGCAGGACACATTATTATAAATGGAGAAGATATCACAAAATTAAAAGGAAATAATCTAAACAAATTTAGAAGAGAAGAGTTAGGATTTATATTTCAAGACTTTAACTTATTAGATACATTAACAGCTTATGAAAATATAGCTTTAGCATTAACAATTCAAAAAGTAAAGGCAAATGAAATAGATAGAAGGGTAAATGAAATAGCAGAAAAATTAGGAATTAAAGAAATTCTAAAAAAATATCCTTATCAAGTATCTGGTGGTCAAAAACAAAGAATTGCATCAGCAAGAGCTATTATTACAAATCCAAAATTAATTTTAGCAGATGAGCCAACAGGAGCATTAGATAGTAAAGCAGCAAGACAATTATTAGAAAATTTTGAATTATTAAATCAAAAAATGAATGCAACAATTTTAATGGTAACACATGACGCATTTACCGCTTCTTATGCTAATCGAATTTTATTTATAAAAGATGGAAAAATTTTTAATGAATTAGTAAAGGGAAATGATACAAGAAAACAATTCTTTGAAAAAATAATAGAGGTTCAAACACTTCTTGGAGGTGATTTGAACGATGTTATTTAAGTTATCTATAAGAAATATGAAAAAAAGCTTCAAAGATTATGCAATTTATTTTCTAACACTAGTATTAGGTGTAGCAATATTTTATATGTTTAATTCAATAGATAGTCAACAAGCAATGTTAGAAGTATCAGAATCAACAAGAAGTATTATAAAACTTATGATTTCATTGCTTGGATATGTATCAGTATTCGTAGCAGTAGTATTAGGTTTACTAATTGTATATGCAAATAATTTCTTAATAAATCGAAGAAAAAAAGAATTTGGAATATATATGACACTTGGAATGGGAAAAAGACAAATATCAAAAATAATATTAATTGAAACAATATTAGTAGGAATTATATCATTAATTGTAGGATTAATTATAGGTATATTTGCATCACAATTCATGTCAATATTAGTTGCTAAAATGTTTGAGGCAGACATGAGCAAGTTTCAATTTGTATTTTCAAAAGATGCTTGTATAAAGACTTGTATTTACTTTGCTGTAATGTATGTGGCAGTAATGTTCTTTAATACATTTACAGTTTCAAGATATAAATTAATTGATTTATTAAATGCAAGTAAGAAAAATGAAAATGTAAAAATAAAAAATCCAATTATATGTATATTAGTATTTTTAGGAGCTGTAGCTATACTTGGATATGCTTATTGGAAAGTAACGGAAGATGTTAGTAGTTTAACAACTGCAGATAAAATTTTACAGCCTATTTTAATGGGAATAGTTGGAACAGTAGCAGTCTTTTGGTCTTTATCAGGATTTATAATACAAATAGTTCAAAAAATGAAAAATGTTTATTTTAAAAATACAAATATGTTTGTATTAAGACAAATAAATAACAAAATTAATACAATGGTTATAAGTATGAGTGTAATATGTTTAATGTTATTTATGACAATTTCAATACTTTCTTCAAGTTTAGCATTAAGAAATACAATGCAAAGAGAATTAGTCGAAATGACCCCTGTAGATTTGAACTTATATAAAACAGCTAATTTACCAGAAAAATATTTACAATATGGTACTTATGGAAAAGAGATTACATCTACAGCTGAAGCAATGGCTGATTCGAGAATATCTATTACAGAAACTTTAAAAAATAATGGCTTAGATATGAATGTCTTAAAAGACATTGTGGAAATAACAGTATATTCCACAGATGATTTAACTTGGAAAGATTTTTTTGGAGACAAATATGCAGAAATAAAAACCAGATATCCAAATCTTTTATATAATACAGCAGAACAGATAGTAAAAATATCAGACTATAACAAAATTGCAAAACTATATGGAATTAATCAATATGAATTAAATAATGATGAATATATTGTACTTTGTGATTTTGATTCACAAAAAGAATTACGAGATGAAGCATTAAAAGATGGAAATAATGTTTTAAATATAGTTGGAAAACAATATAAATCAAAATATAATGAATGTAAAACAGGATATATTCAAATGTCTACTAATCATATAAATACAGGAATTATATTAGTTCCAGATGATTGTGAATTGACGGAAAGAATGAAAAAGCAATATTTATTTGTTGCAAATTATAATGCAGATACTAAAGAGGAAAAAGAAGAGATAGAAAAAATATTTGTTGATGATAATTCTGAACTTTTACAAAATTTAGATAAAAATGGTTTGAATATTGACGGAAAAACGAAAATAGCTCTTATGGAAGCAAGTGTAGGTCTAGCAACTATTGTAACATTTATAGCAATTTATTTAGGAATTATATTTTTAATTGCAAGTTCAGCTATTTTAGCTTTAAAACAATTAACAGATAGTTCAGATAACAGACAAAGATATACTATTTTAAGAAAAATTGGTTGTGATGAAAAAATGATTAATAAATCGTTATTCAGACAAATTGGAATATTTTTTGGAGTTCCACTTGTTCTTGCAATTATACATTCTATATTTGGAATACAATTTGCAATTACTATAATGTCAGGATTAGCAAGTAAAAAAGATTTATTACCATCAGCTATTGCGACAGTAATTATTATAGGTATCATATATGGTATATATTTCTTAGCTACTTATTTAGGAAGTAAGAATATTATCAAAGAAGATGAATAGTTGTTGAAAAAGTAAGAAAGAAAAAATGTTATAATGGAAGATTTAAAAGAAAAATTACCAATGGTTATTGCAGTGATTGTGGCAATTGTAATATGTGTAACTGGATTGTATTTTTTTGAAAATTATAAATCAATTTATTATACACAAATTGATAATACCAAAATAGAAAAAGTATCAAGCTCAGATAATATGAAATATGAGTATACTTTAGATTGTTATAATGAAAATGGAAAGAAAAGAGAATTGAAGTTTAAAACAAGTAGAGAACTTAAAGAAGATGCTTTTCTAAAATTGGAAGTAAAAACATTTGGAGTTCATTCATGGGAAGAAGTACAATATAATGAGCTACCAGAAAAAGTACAAGCAAATTATACAAAATAGATGTGCAACTTGATAGTTACGTAGATCAAGAGGAAGCGGATAATATTTTAAAATAAAAAAGCAAATCAGAAAATTTAAAATTTCTCTGGTTTGCTTTTATATATTCCATTGATGTTTTTTTAAATCAACGCAAAATTCATTTTTAAAGGTAACACCTTCTTCTTTAAGTAAATCTACTTGTTCAGGCCATCCAGGGGTAATTCTGCCTTGATGGTTTACAACTCTGTGGCAAGGAAAATCACCATAACGAAAAGCCATTTTTAGTGCCTTGCCAACTAATCTTGAATTTTTAGGCTTTCCAATTAATCTGGCAATTTGACCATAAGTTGCAACATATCCGAACAGGGATTTCTTCTACTATGGAATATATTAAATATGATAAGTCATCATCTAATATAGTTTTCATATATACACCTCAATTGTATTATAAAATAAATTTAATGAAATTTCAAATATAAAAGTTTATAGTGTATGGACAAATCTGAAATAGTATTGTAGAATGTATGTCATAAGAAATGAGAATTAGCAGATGTGGTTTCATTGACAGCAGTTCTGTATAAGAACTGGGTTGATAAGCAACTACATAAATAAAAAACAACTCACATCTGTACTTTGACGAGTAGATGTGAGTTTTACTCTATTCGGCAAAAAACACGTTTGTGGATTTGCCATTTCCTATAATTATTATAATCCATTTAAACGCAAAAAGTCAAGAAGTATAATAATAAATTTAAGCTTTATGGAGGAATAAAATGAAGTATAATATTAGAGAAATAGAAGAAAAAGATAATAAAGAAGTAGAAAATGTAATAAGAGCTTGTTTAATTGAATTTGGTGCAAATCATGAAGGAACAGCTTGGGCAGATCCAAATTTAGGAAGATTTTCAGAAATTTATAATACAGATGGAAATAAATATTTGGTTGCAATTGATGAAAATGGGAAAATCGTTGGTGGAGTTGGAATAGGTAAATTAGACGGAATTGAAGACGTATGTGAATTACAAAAAATGTATTGTTTACCTGAAACAAGAGGTACAGGTATATCTCACAAATTAATGGATATGGCATTAGAATATGCAAAAAAATATTATAGTAAGTGTTACTTAGAAACATTAAGTAATATGATTGCAGCACAAAGATTTTATGAAAAATATGGCTTTGTTAAAGTGGATGAACTAATAGTAAAGACAGAACATTTTGCTTGTGATGTTAGATATATAAAAGACTTAAAATAGATAATTTATCGAATGGGAGGTTTTTATGAAATTTGATAAATATGATAATGATAGTTTAATTAATTTTTATATAGAAAATGGACTAGAGTTTGATGAAAGAAAAAAATATTTTGGAAATAATATAAGATCATTTGCTTTATTAGAAAATGAAAATATTATTGGAGCAGTATCTATTTCAATATATAAAGGAAAAAGTTTTATTGAGGCATTAGCAGTAGATAAAAAATATAGAAATAGAGGATATGGAAAATCTTTAATAGAAAAAGCCATAGGAGAATTAGAAAAGCCAGTATATACAATTTCAAAAGTAGACGAATTTTATTTAAAAAATGGATTTGTTTATAGTAATGAAGAACTGATAGATAAAGAATGTAAAGCTTGTAATGAGTATAATATTACTTGTTTTCCCAAAGTAGTAGTTTATAGATAGTATAATATATAATAAAAAACTAAGAAAAGAAAATTAAATATTGATGATTTCATTGTAAGATTTAGAAGTTTGTGATAAATTATATTTGGAGGAAAAAATTATGAATATAGTAGTAGGTGGAATTATAGAAAAAGACGGAAAATATTTATTGATACAAGAAGCCAAAAAAATGTGTTATGGAAAATGGAATTTTCCAGCAGGACGTTTAGAGTTTAAAGAGAGCTTAAAACAAGGAGCAATTAGAGAAATCAAAGAAGAAACAGGATGTGATGTAGAACTAAATGGAGTTTGCTATATCGCTAATAGAATTTTAGAAGATGATTTGAGAATTATGGTATTTTTTAATGCTAAATTGGTTAATGAAAATATCAAATATGATAAAAATGAAATTTTGGATGTAAAATGGATTGGTTATGATGAAATAATGAATAAAATGGATGATGAATTAAGAGGAAGTTATGTAAAAACAGCAGTTTATAATAAAAAAAATAATTTAATTGCACCAATTGAAATTGTTGATGTTTTAAATGATTAAAAAAGAAAAGAAGTAAAATAAAAGACAGGTAATTTTAAAATTATCTGTCTTTTATGATATAATTATTTTGACAATTTTATAATATACATAGCGATTAAAATTAAGCATAACAAAATGATTTTGAATTATACAAAAAAGAAAAACAAATTGAACTATGCAATAGGATTAGAAAAACAATGATAATAGTCCTGTAATATTAATTATATTTACTGTATTATGTTTTAATATAAGCAAAGTATTTGTTCCAAAAAATAATATAAAATTTCAGAAAAAATATTGACTTGGAGTAAACTCTAAATGATATGAATAAACAGGGAGATATAAATATGAAAAAATTAGAATGATATTAGATATTGCAATAACAATAATGTTTATTATACTAATGATAAAGGAGAAGTATTTGGAGGACATTTAAATAAAGCAATTGTAAGTGCTACTTGTGAAATGGTAATAAGCATTATAGAAGGAAATGTTGATAGGTACTTCGATGAAGAAATTAGATTGAATTTATTCAAATTTTAAAATATAAAATAGTAAAAATAGCATAGTTAATCTGCTATTTTTGGCAATTCACGATAATTATTTACCCATTGAACCATAGAATCCAAAACAGGTTTCAAACTCCAGCCAGTATCAGTAAGAGAATACTCAACTCTTGGAGGAACTTCAGCAAAGACCTCACGATGAACTAAACCAGATTTCTCCATATCTCTTAAATTATTAGTCAATAAATCTCTAATAATTAAAATTTTCCATTTATCATCAATAAGTCCCATTGTAATTTCAACAGGGCAAGCGGGTAATTCTTGTTTCATTATAAATCAACTCCATTCTATACAAATTATAACAAAGTTAATAAAAAAGTAAATGCTATAACACAACAAAATCAACAATAGTGTCAAAACGGATATAATATATCGAAAATAATACATTTTATAAAAAAATTTATCTTTCATAAATAGCAAAACATCTAAAAAGTTACTTTTAAGTAACTATGAAACAAAAAAGTGCGTACTTTACAAAGATAAAAACAGAAAGTAAAATAATTACAGAAATAGAAAAATAGAGTAGCTACTAAATTCAATAAATAAAAATAAGGAGTAGATAGAGATGGAAGTTTCAAGAGTTAATTTAGAAAAAAGGATATATAGATATTTATAGTTTTGGAGATATAAAATTACATTGTTATCAAACAAATGATTTAATGAATGATGAAAGTTATATATTAGAAAACAAAGAAAATGTATTATTAGTAGAATTCCCAGCATTTTATGATAATTTAGAAGAATTCGAAAAATATGTAAAAGAATTAAATAAAAATATAGTTGGAAAAGTATTTTCTGATCATCCAAATGGAGGAACAATACTAAAAGATGTAAAAGGATATGCTTCAGAAGGAACAAAAAAATCAATGAAAGAAGGAACAATTCATAATTTGGTAACAGGCTTTGAAAAATCATTTAATGGAGCATTTGCAAAAGAATTTCACAAAATAACAGATGTTTTAAAAGATGAAAAAGCTAATATTGGTGGATTTGAATTAAAGATAACATATCATGAAGAAAATATCGAAATAGAATTTCCACAAATCGGATGTGTATATACACACATGTTAGGACATGATTGTCATTCAATAGTTGCAGGAGAAGGACATGCAAATGTAATTATTGCACAATTAAAAAGATATAAAGAAAATGGATATAATTTAGTATTATCAAGTCATTATACACCAGAAACATTAAAGGATGTTGATACAAAAATTGCTTATTTATAAGAATTAAAGAAAATTGCAAAAGAAAGTAAAGATGCAAATGATTTCGAAAATAAAGTAAAAGCACAATATCCAGAATATAGTGGATTAAATTATTTGGATATGATATCAGGAATGTTTTTTTCACAAAATTAGTAAGAAAGAGAATTACACAAAAATTAGTGTGTAATTCTTTTTACTTTTAGTCGATAATTCAAATTGTGTGAGAACCAATTAAAGAAAAAATTGAAAAATTTTCTTTATATTAAGAAGTTTTGTGGTATAATTCAAATATACAAAAATTAAGGAGGATATTATGTTAGATAATATAGAAGTTTTATGCCATAGCAGTATAAGAATAAGCAAAAATAAAGTAATTTATATAGATCCATATAAAATTGAAGAAAATTATAATGATGCAGATATTATTTTTTTAACACATGATCATTATGACCATTATTCAGAAGAGGATATAGATAAAGTTATAAATAAAAACACAATTATTGTAATACCAGAAGAAATGATAGCAAAATTATTAAGAAAAGGAATAGACAAAAATTCAATTTTGGTTGTAAAGCCAAATGAAGAATATATGGTACAAGGAATTAAATTTGAGACAATACCTTCATACAATGTAAACAAGAAATTTCATCCCAAAGAAAATAATTGGGTAGGTTATATTATTACAATAGATGAGGTTAGATATTATATTGCAGGAGATACAGATATAACAGAAGAAAATAGAAAAGTAAAGTGTGATGTCGCATTTGTTCCTGTTGGTGGAACTTATACAATGATTTTTGAAGAAGCAGCACAATTAATAAATGAAATAAAACCACAAGTAGCAGTACCAATTCATTATGGTAGTGTAGTTGGAACAAAACAAGATGCAATAGATTTTATTAAATTATTAAATCCAACAATAACTGGCGTAATTTTAATGAAATAATAGAAATAAAGGATTGAAATATGAATAAAGAAGAAATAATAGAATATTGTTTGACATTAAAAAATACATACAAAGATTGTCCATTTTCAGATGATTTTGAATCAGTAACAATGAAACATTGCGAAAATAAAAAGTGGTTTGCATTGCTTATGAATGTTAATGAGAGATTGTATCTTAATATAAAAACAGATCCGAATTATTCGGATATATTAAGGAATACTTATGATTATATAATACCTGCATATCATATGAATAAAGAGCATTGGAATACAATTATTATTGACGAAAAAGTAGATAAAACATTAGTTAAAGAATTGATAGAGCAAAGTTATCAATTAACAAGATAAAGTTAATAATACTAACTATTAATTGTCAATAGAAAAATTTAAATTTTTTTATTGATTTGTTAGAAAAGTATTTGCATGACAAATAGTAATTTATCGAGGAGGTATTTGTAATGAAAAATAAAAAAATTGGTATAGGTTCATTGTCATTGTTACTAGTAATTATTGCTTTCGTTTGGGCTTTTAATATTTTTGGAGTTTGTGTAGGAGATCACATTTTAGCAACATTGAACATACCTACTTGGTCTAATATGGCTAATGCGACTGGAACACATTACACTATTTTTTATTCATTTATATTTTTAATACCAGCACTAATATTATCTATTAAATATAAAGATAATTTGTTTACAAAGGTTGGAAAATGGTTATCAATTACTTTTATTGGAATACTTTTACTTGGATTTATATTTATGGTTGTATATTAACAAATTACAATTTAGTGATTTGATTGAAAAATAAT
Source organism: uncultured Clostridia bacterium (assembly GCA_934120045.1). Taxonomy (GTDB): domain Bacteria; phylum Bacillota; class Clostridia; order TANB77; family CAG-508; genus CAG-269. Next base: position 194 of record CAKOTF010000009.1, on the reverse strand, counting down.
AATTTATAAAGGAGAATATTGATGAAACTATTTTTATGTTCGCACTTTTCAAGTGTGGGAAGTCTGATAAAGGAAGAAATTGAAAATAAGAAAGTCGCATTTATTCCAACAGCTTCACTGCGTGAAGGCTACACCGGTTATGTCGGCTCGGCTCGAAAATTATTCAAAAAGTTGGGAGCAATCGTAACTGAAAT
>CAKOTF010000008.1 GCA_934120045.1 uncultured Clostridia bacterium | reverse complement strand
GTAATGGAGAAAAAGTATGGGAAAAGCAATTTCGATACGGAGATCAAACAGATTATCATGGACCTGTATATGCTATTACTCCAACATCAGATGGAGGATATTTATTGGGAAGAGGAAATCAAAAGAATGAAGGAACAGTTATGTCAGAAGGATGGATAACCAAAATAGATAGTAATGGAGAAAAAGTATGGGAAAAGCAATTTCGATACGGAGATCAAACAGATTATCATGGACCTGTATATGCTATTTGTGAAAGCAAATAGAATCTGTGTTATTATTCTAATATAGTATACCCAAACTAATACTATCAAGAACAACAACAATTACAGTAAAAAATGCAAATGAAAAAAATCAGCTACAGGTTGGAAATATTATATATAGATATTTGTTAGGAAGAGGAAATTAATAAACATCTTGATCAATAATTAACATTTTATTAAAAACCAGCATAAATATTGATAAAAAAAATCTTTTATGATAATATTTATAAAGAAAAATAGGAAAGAAGAATAAAAGATGAAAAAGAATGGTAAAGTATTCAGAAATGCGTTAATATTTATAGCTTTAATAGCTTTAACATTTTATATATTGTTAAAAGACCAGAATCCAATAGAAATCTTAAAAATAATCTCATCAGCAAAAATAGAATTTGTCCTAATAGGAATATTATGTATGTTTTTTTACGTAATATTAGAAGAAGTAACAATATTAGATACAGTTTGAGAAGAATCAAGTGGTTCAACAGAAATAGATGTAGAAGAATAAGTGAAGAAAAAATAATACAATTAAATGCAAAAGTGAATCCAGTAAATGCAATTTGTAAAAATAAATAAAAATCTTCAAAAATAGAGTTCTAATATTGATACCACAAAAAAATGATTAATAATAATAAATAAAAAACATATTATGAAATATAGAATTTTGTAATATGTTTTTTTATTATATTGATGTTTATTAATCGTTAAGTATTTTACTTTATGCTAAATTTCTAATAAAATAATATCAATAAAAATTGTTGATGTCAACTAAAAGAATTAAATTATAAAAAAAAGTTATATATTTTTTTATAATTTACAAATTATTTCAAACTCTATGAAAAATCAAACATTAATACATTATAAAAATCATAAGTCCTGAATCACTTACTGTCGCAACATCTGTATTGCTACTTGTCCATAAAGTACTTTCTGTTGTATTAGAAGGATTAACTGTACCTGTTAACTGTACAGTATTTCCAACATACACTGTTTCACTTGTTGGACTTACAGCAAGGCTAGTTATAGGAGTTATTACTGTTATAGAACATTGCGCAGTATAACCATTTTGTGCAAATTAATTTAAATAAAAAACAAATAAACAATATCAAAATTAAAATGGTTGAAAATTTAAATTCTTTATGATAAGATAAAAACATCAAAAAAGTTACAAAAAGAAAGGTAACAAACAAATGAAAATAGGAATAGATATAGGTGGAAGCCATGTAGGAATAGGACTAGTAGACGAATTCGGAAATATACAGCAGAAAAAAGAAAAATATATAGTAGAAAAAGTCGAAAACGAAAGCCAAATAAGCAAACAAAATCTAAAAGAAGAAATAACACAATTCATAATACAAACAATAAAAGAATATCAAAAAATGGATTTTGTAGAAAGTGTAGGAATAGCAGTACCAGGAACAGTAAATCAAACAACAATTATAAAAGCAGTAAACTTAGGAATAGAAAATTATGAAATAACACCAATAATAGAAAAAGAGACAGGAATAAAAGTAAAATTAAAAAATGATGCAAAATGTTCAGCATTAGCAGAACAAAAATATGGAAACTTTAGTGAATGTAAAAATGGACTATTTCTATGTATCGGAACAGGAGTTGGTGGAGCAGTAATATATAATGGAAAAGTATTAGAATCTAATGAAGTGCCAGGATTTGAATTTAGCCATATGATAATACAGAAAAATGGATTACAATGTAATTGTGGAAAGAGAGGCTGTTTTGAAATATATGCAAGCCTAAAGCGATTTAAGGAAAAAATTGCATATGAATTCAATTTAACAACTCTTAGAAATGAAGAAATAATAAAAATTATATTAAACAATAAAGATGATGTAAGATTAAAATATTTCTTAAATGAATATATAGAAAACTTAGCAATAGGAATATCAAATCTGATTAATATATTTGAACCAGAAAAAATATTAATAGGAGGAGGATTTACAGATTATAAGGAAATATTGCTAGAACCATTAAAACAACAACTTTTAACAGGAAACTTGCTATTTAACAAAAGAAATGATATAATAATTCAGCTTGCAAAATTCAAAAACGATGCAGGAATTATAGGAGCAACTCTAATATAAAAAGGAATGAAATGAAATGAAAAAAAGAGTATCATTTATTACATTAGGATGTAAAGTAAACCAATATGAAACAAATGCTATGATGCAAAAATTTCAAGAGAATGGATATGAAATTGTAGAAATAGATAATGTATCAGATATATGTGTTGTAAATACATGTACAGTAACAAATATGTCTGACAGAAAGTCAAGACAAGCCTTAAGAAAAGTAAAAGACAAGAACGAAAATGCAATAATAGTAGCAACAGGTTGTTATGCTCAAAGTTCAAAAGAAGAACTTGAAAAAATGCCTGAAATTGATGTTGTACTTGGAAACGAAGAAAAAAGAGATATAGTAAAATATGTAGAAAAATATTTTGAACAAAATCAAAAACTAATATCAGTTCAAGACATATCAGCCCAAAAAGAATTTGAAGATATGGGACAAATTTCATATACTGAAAAAATAAGAGCAGTAATAAAAGTACAAGATGGATGTAACCAATTTTGCTCATATTGTATAATTCCATATGCAAGAGGAAGAGTACGTAGTAGAAAAATAGATAGTATAATAAAAGAAATAGAACAAATTGCACAAAAAGGAATAAAAGAAGTTGTAATAACAGGAATACATCTTGCATCATATGGAAAAGACTTTGAAGAAAATATAGGTTTAATAGATTTGCTAGAAGAAATAAATAAAGTAGATGGAATAGTAAGAATAAGATTAGGCTCATTAGAACCAAAAATAATAACAGAAGAATTTATGCAAAGACTAATAAAACTAAAAAAAATATGCCATCATTTTCATCTATCATTACAAAGTGGATGTGATAATACATTAAAAAGAATGAATAGAAAATATACAACAAGTGAATTTGAAGAAATTGTTCAAAGATTAAGAAAATACTATAATGATGTGATTTTAACAACAGATATAATAGTAGGATTTCCAGGGGAAAATGATGAAGACTTTGAAATAACATATAATTATTTGAAAAAAATAAACTTTTATAAAATGCATGTATTTCCATATTCACCAAGAAAAGGAACTGTTGCTGCAAAAATGCCAAATCAAATTCAAGGTGATGTAAAAGAAAAAAGAAGTAAAAAATTAATTGAATTATCAAATGAAAATCAAAAACAATATAATCAAAATTTAATTGGAAAAGATGTAGAAGTATTATTTGAAGAAAAAAATAAAGAAGGATATTATAAAGGACATACCCAAAATTATATATTAGTTGAATATAAAACAGATGAAGAATTAGAAAACAAAATAGTAAAAGTAAATATAAAAAAAGCAGAAATAGAATATGTTATTGGATAGATATGTTACAATTGTAATATTTTTGTAATAAAAACTTAATACAAAATATCTTGAAAAAAAAATATATATATTATATATTTATAATAATTAATAAAACACAAAGGAGGAAATAGCATGGCAAATATAGAAAAAGTTTCAGGAGTTTTTGGTGGAGTAAAAACAGATGAACCAATACAAAATTGTGAGAATAATGGAATTGGAATTGAAAATGCAATAAGTATAAATGGTGAAAATGCAGTTAATACTGGTAATGTAGAAACAAATGTTGGGACAAATTTACCAGCAAAAAATACTTTTTGGAATAAATTGAAATCAGTATTATTCTATGAAATAAAAGTAGAATTAACACCATATGAACAAAAGGTAGAAAATGAAATTAATGAATTTTTACATCAAGAAGTTACTTGGACAAAAGTTAAGAATTTCTTATTTCAAGAAGTAACTTTTGGAAAAAAGAGAAATGTTTAATATAAAATTTTTTATGTGTATTAAAAGCTGAGATTGAAACTTTAAAAGTAAATATCTTAGCTTTTTTTATATTTAGAAATAAAAAGATTGACATTTTGTAAAAATTATGTTAATCTATAAAAGCGTGAAAAAATATTGAATGAAGGTATGGAATTCTTTGATAGTTAAAATACTAAAAAGAATTTATACCAATTATGGAGGACAATGAAATGAAAAACAACGTCAATATTTCTGAAAACACTTGTGTTCGTAAAACGTACAATAATACTTATGAAACCATGTCTGGGTGGGGCACACAAAAGTATAGTTCTGGCATTGCTTCTAGTAATGTATTGCAAAAGGATGCAGAAATGAGAAGTCTGGAGGAAGAAATAGAGAACGAAGAAAAGAAAGCAAATATGAGAAAGTCTATTTTTCAAATATTTATGATCATTTGGGCAGCAATATTATCTGTATTTGCAGTTTTGGTAATGCAGCCTATGGATTTGGCTACAAGTATTGTATGTGGAGTAGCTCTATTCGGACTAATGTTTGGAAGAATTGCTTCTATTTTTGAGAATATGCATTGATCTCCAAAAGAGGTTAGGCTTTTTGCCTAGCCTCTTGATTTTTTTGAATAAGTAATAAAATAAAAAAGAAAAAATGGCAATAATATATTTTTATAATAGAGCAGTCATGTGAAAATTGGAAATAAAATGTTGATAATTTACATAAAATATATTAAAATATAAATGTTCGAAATATTTGAAATGCATAAACTTTTTTGATTGCTAATTGCAAGAAAAAGTTATGCCAACTGGAGGAAAAAGAAATGAAAAAGAATAACAATGCCCGGAACAGCAATAACATTATGAATTACTGTGGTGAGGTGCCTAGCAACTATTCTACTAATCGCCCTTACTTGGAAAATTCTGCAGAATGTACTAGCCATAATCCTAATTATATGAGCCAGAGTGGTGAGGGTTATGTGGTGACGTCTAGTTATGAAGTACAGATGTACTTGGCTAGAAAAAGACAAGAAAAAATGGCGGCAAGGAAAAGGAGAAATAGGATTAAAATTGCTTTTGGAATTTTGGCACTGCTAATTCTTTTGGTAGTTGTGTTTGTATTTGTTATGACGTAATTTATCTATATTGACTTTTTCTCTGAGAAAGGGTTAGACTTTTTATTGAGCCTATCCCTTTTTCTTTTTATACTATAGAAAGCAATATTGTAATAAAATAAACAAAAAAGGAAAAAATAGCAAGAAAGACTTGCTATTTTTGAAATTTTAGAGTAAAATATAGTCGTCAAAAAAGGGAACAATCCCAAAAAGAGAAGGAAAAGCAGCTTACAAGTTAGCTAGAGCCTCAAGAAAGGAAAGAAAAAATATGAATATAATTATGTTAGGAGCACAAGGAACAGGAAAAGGAACTGTTGCAGGATTAATCAGTGAACAAACAGGATTACCACAAATATCAACAGGAGATATATTCAGAAAAAATATAAGTGAAAAAACACCACTTGGAATAGAAGCAGATAAATATATATCAAAAGGAAATTTAGTACCAGATGACATAACAGTACCAATGGTTGAAGACAGATTAACATGGGATGATGCTAAAAATGGTGTAATATTAGATGGATTTCCAAGAACAATAGAGCAAGCAGAAAAATTAGATAAAATTTTAGCTGAAAAAGGAGAAAAAATAGATTTAGTAATAAATTTAGTAACACCAAAAGAAGAAATAATAGACAGAATGCTAACAAGAAGAGTTTGTACAAATCAAGATTGTAAAGCAACATATAATATAAAATTACATCCACCAGTAAAAGAAGGAATCTGTGACAAATGTGGTTCACCACTAAAGCAAAGAGCAGATGACTCAGATCCAGAAGCAATAAAAAGAAGATTAGAAATTTATGAAGAAAAAACAAGCCCATTAGTAGAATATTATAAAGAAAAAGGTGTACTAAGAACAGAAACAGTTAGTATATCAATAAATAGAATGGGAAAAGATGTTGCAAATGATGTTGTAAGAGACATAAAAAAATAGTCTAAATAGCTTGCTTGAATATAAGCAAGCTACATATTAATATTAGTATTGTGCCTAAAGAAAAAGACGCAAATTTGTTAATACGCATCTAGTTTTGAAATAAACAATTTTTTCGAAACTACAAATTATATATTTTGAAGGGAAGAATAAAAATGGTAACAATAAAATCAAAAAAAGAAATAGAATTAATGAGAGAAGCTGGAAGAGTAACAGCTTTAACACATAAAGCAATAGAAGAAGCAATAAAACCAGGAATGACAACAGCAGATATAGACAGAATAGCTGAAGAAACAATGAAAAAGAATGGAGCAGTATCAGCAGAAAAAGGATATGATCCAGGAATAAGAGGAATACCACCATATCCAGCATCAACATGTATTTCAGTAAATGATGTAGTAATACATGGAATTCCATCAAAGAAAACAATAATAAAAGATGGAGATATCGTAAGTGTAGACTTAGTAGCATTAAAAAACGGATATAATGGTGATGCAGCAAGAACATTTATGGTAGGAAATGTATCACCAGAAGCCAAAAGACTAGTAGAAGTAACAAAACAAGCATTTTTTGAAGGAATAAAATATGCTAGAAAAGGAAATAGAATTGGAGATATTTCACATGCAATTGGAGAATATGTAAAATCACAAGGATATTCTGTAGTAAGAGAATTTGAAGGACATGGAATAGGAAAAGAAATGCATGAAGAACCAGAAATACCAAATTACGGAAAAGCAGGAAGAGGAATAAGACTTGAACCTGGTATGACATTGGCAATAGAACCAATGGTAATTGCAGGAAAACCAGATATTTGGGAACTAGAAGATGGATGGACAATTGTAACACAAGATGGAAGTTTAGCAGCACATTATGAAAATACAATTTTAATTACAGAAAATGATCCAGAAATATTGACAATCATTTAAAAGTGTTATATAATAAATGAGTTAAAACCCAATTTCTACGAAAAATTGGCAAAAAAGTAAGAAAAATCTAAATACAATAACATGTTTTTAGAATTTTATTGCTCTTTAAGAAGGAGGAAAAAAACTTGGCAAAGGAAGATGTTATAGAAGTAGAAGGAGTAGTTGTTGAAACACTACCAAATACAACTTTTAAAGTAGAACTTGAAAATGGACACCAAATATTAGGTCATATTTCAGGAAAACTAAGAATGAACTATATAAAAATATTACCAGGAGACAAAGTAAAAGTTGAACTATCACCATATGACTTAACAAGAGGAAGAATTACTTGGAGAGCAAAATAAAATTCAAAAAACATATTGGAATTTATGAAGAATATTATAAAATAAATTTGAAACGTAAATTAACCCAATTATATAAAAATCAAGTTTGAAGACACAACTTAATTCACAAGGCGAAGGTCATTCCTTAGCCCAAGTGGAATGCGGCAAGCTAAGGAATGTCTGAAGACAATTTAAGGAGGTGCAAAGAAATGAAGGTTAGACCATCAGTAAAGAAAATGTGTGACAAATGCAAAGTAATAAAAAGAAAAGGTGTAATTAGAGTTATTTGTGAAAACCCTAAACACAAACAAAGACAAGGTTAATTCCTTAAGTTTATAACACAAATAAGGTAGCGGCTGTTTAACATATAGATGTTAACATATCAAATTTGTGTTTATATATATGTCCAACATTAATTTTTAAAGATCTATTAAATTAGATGCATTTCACCTTTAAAAAAAATAAGGACAAACAAATAAAAAAATTTGGAGGTGCAAAGAAACATGGCTCGTATAGCAGGAGTAGACTTACCTAAAGAAAAAAGAGTAGAAATAGGACTTACATATATTTATGGTATAGGAGTAGCTAGCTCAAACAAAATATTAGCAAAAGCTGGAGTAAACCCAGACACAAGAGTTAAAGATTTAACTGATGAAGAAGTTAATAGCATAAGAAAAGTTATTGACGAATCATATAAAGTTGAAGGTGATTTAAGAAGAGAAGTAGCTCTTAATATAAAAAGATTAACTGAAATTGGATGCTACAGAGGATTAAGACATAGAAGAAGTCTTCCAGTAAGAGGACAAAGAACTAAAACTAATGCTCGTACAAGAAAAGGTCCAAGAAAATTAGTAAGTAGATCAAAGAAAGATGTAAAATAAGACTTTTAAAACAGTGTAAAACTGTTATATAAGGAGGGAAATAAGAACAATGGCTAACAAAAATGTTGCAAAAAAACCAGTAGCTAGAAGAAATAGAAAAAACATCGATAAAGGTGCTGCACATATTCATTCTAGTTTCAATAATACAATAGTAACAATAACAGATACAAACGGAAATACAATTTCATGGGGAAGTGCTGGAGGACAAGGTTTCAAAGGTTCAAGAAAAAGCACACCATTCGCAGCTGGAGAAGTTGCTGAAAAAGCAGCTAAAGAAGCTATGGAACATGGATTAAAAACAGTTGAAGTATATGTTAAAGGTCCAGGAGCAGGTAGAGAATCAGCAATAAGATCTTTACAAGCTGCAGGATTAGAAATCAGTAGCATCAAAGATGTTACACCAATCCCACATAACGGATGTAGACCACCAAAAAGAAGAAGAGTATAATTTTTTATACTTAGGTGGATTATAAAAAGAAATTTAAAATTAAGAATATAAATAAAATATAATGAAAGAGGTGTAAAAGATGGCACGTTATACAGACGAACAATGTCGTATTTGCCGTAGAGAAGGACAAAAATTGTTCTTAAAAGGTTCAAGATGTTATTCTGATAAATGCAGTATTTCTAGAAGAAATTATGCTCCAGGACAACACGGACAAAAAAGAGCTAAACTTTCTGAATACGGAACTCAATTAAGAGAAAAACAAAAAACAAAATCATACTATGGAGTTGGAGAAAAACAATTTAGAGGATATTTCGAAATGGCATCTAATAAAAAAGGAATCACAGGTGAAAACTTACTACAAATATTAGAAAGCAGATTAGATAATGTTGTATATAGATTAGGATTTGGAGCTTCAAGAGCTCAAGCAAGACAACTTGTAAACCATGGACAATTTGCAGTTAATGGACAAAGAGTTGATATACCATCTTACTTAGTTAAAGCAGGAGATGTTATAACAGTAAGAGAAAACAAAAAAGAAAATGGAGCTATAAAAGCAAATATTGAAGCAAATTCAGCAAGACCAGTTCCAGCTTGGTTGGAATTAAATAACGAAACTTTAAGTGGTAAAGTAGTAAGATTAGCATCAAGAGAAGATGTTGATATTCCAGTTGAAGAGCATTTAATAGTAGAGCTTTACTCTAAATAATAGTTTTTAATTAGAAAAATATTAGGAGGTAGAAATGATAGAATTTGAAAAGCCAAATATTGAATGTCTAGAGGTTGATGATAATAACAATTATGCAAAATTTGTATGTGAACCATTAGAAAGAGGATATGGCGTTACAATTGGAAATTCTTTAAGACGTATATTACTTTCATCTTTAACAGGATGTGCATTAACAAGTGTTAAAATTGAAGGTGTTTTACATGAATTTTCAAGCATACCAAATGTTGTAGAAGATGTTCCAGAAATTATAGTAAACTTAAAAAATGTTAGACTAAAATTTACTGAAAACGAAGAAAAAGTTATGAGAATTAACTTTAAAGGAGAGGGAGAAGTAACTGCAGGAGATATCATTACAGATGGAACTGTAGAAATATTAAATCCAGACTTACATATAGCAACTGTTGCTGAGGGTGGACAATTGATTATGGAATTAACAGCAGATATGGGAAGAGGATATTCCCCTTCTGAAAAGAACAAAAAACCAAACCAAGACATATCTGTGCTTCCAATAGATTCAATTTATACACCAGTAAAAAAAGTAAATTATCAAGTAAAAAACACTAGAGTAGGCCAAATGGTTGATTATGATAAATTAATTATAGAAGTATGGACAGATGGAAGCTTAAAAGCTCATGAAGCATTAAGTTTAGCTGCCAAAGTTATGACAGGACATCTAGAATTATTTATAGATTTATCAGAAGCAACAAAAAATACACAAGTTATGATTGAAAAAGAAGAATCTAAGAAAGAGAAAGTATTAGAAACTTCAATTGAAGAATTAGAATTATCTGTACGTTCATTCAATTGCTTAAAGAGAGCAGGAATATCTACAGTAGAAGATTTAACAAATAGATCTGAAAATGATATGATGAAAGTTAGAAATTTAGGAAAGAAATCTTTAGATGAAGTAATTGCAAAATTACATTCATTAGGGCTAAATTTCAGACAAGAAGATGAATAAAATTTAATAAAGAGGTGAAAGAAGTGGCTACAAATAGAAAATTAGGTAGAACAACTGATATAAGAAATGCTATGTTAAAAACTTTAACAACAGATTTAATCTTAAAAGGTAAAGTTGAAACAACAGAAGCTAGAGCAAAAGAAGTAAAAGCTATTGCAGATAGCATAATAGCATTAGCAATAAAAGAAAAAGATAACTTTGAAACAGTAGACGCTAAAGTAGTAAAAGCTAAATTAGATTCTAAAGGTAACAAAGTTACAGAATTAGTAAAAAGCAAAAATGGTAATGAATATCTAAAAGTTGTTAAAGAAGAAACAACTGAAAAGAGACAAAAAGATATGCCATCAAGATTAAATGCTAGAAGAAAAATAATGACTAAATTAAACAAAGTTGAAGGCGAAGATGTAATGGCAAAATTATTCAATGAAATCGCTCCAAAATACGAAGGTAGAGTTGGTGGATATACAAGAATAGTTAAAGCTGGTCCTCGTAGAGGAGATGCTGCTGAAGTAGCTATATTACAATTAGTTTAATTATAAAATTGAATATATATTATCAAGAGTGGAGTAGAGAACGGCTCGTTAATCCCACAGCAACCTGCAATATGTAAGGTGCTAATACCGGCAAAGCAAAAGCTTTGAGTGATGATTTTTTTGAAAAAGACTCATAGCAAGCGCTAAGAGTTCTTTTTTTGTTGTATTAGAAAGGTTCTATTTTAGACAGAGCAAATATAAGAATTTATTATAACTCAAAGTGGAATAATAAATATGAAAGGAAACGAAGAAATATGAGTAAAAAATGGTATTTTACATCAGAAAGTGTAACAGAAGGACATCCAGATAAATTATGTGATTATATATCAGATACAATATTAGATGAAGCATTAAGACAAGATAAATATTCGAGAGTTGCAATAGAAACATTTGCATCTGCAAATCAAATAACAATAGCAGGACAATTAACAACAAATGCAACATTAGATATAGAAAAAATAGTAAGAGATAGAATAAAAGAAATAGGATATGACAGAGCAGACTTAGACATAGATTATAGAACATGTAAGATAGATATAAATATAACAAAGCAAAGCTCAGATATAGCACAAGGTGTAGACATTGGTGGGGCTGGAGACCAAGGGATAATGTTTGGATATGCTTCAGATGAAACAGAAGAATATATGCCATTTGCAATTTCAATGGCACACAAATTGGCAAAAAGACTTACAGAAGTTCGTAAAAATGGAATAATACCATATCTTAGACCAGATGGAAAAACACAAGTAACAGTTGAATATGAAGATGGAATTGTAAAAAGAATTGACACAATACTTATATCAAATCAACACGAAGAATCTGCAGATATGGATATATTAAAAAAAGACATTATGGAAAAAGTAATAAAAACAGTTATTCCAGAAAAATATTTAGATGAAAATACAAAATATTTTATAAATCCAACAGGAAGATTTGTTATAGGTGGACCTTTAGGAGATACAGGACTAACAGGAAGAAAAATAATAGTAGATACTTATGGTGGATATGCACGTCATGGTGGAGGAGCTTTTTCAGGAAAAGATGCAACAAAAGTTGACAGAAGTGCAGCATATATGATGAGACATATTGCAAAAAATATAGTTGCAAATGGATTTGCCAAAAAATGTGAATTACAAGTAGCATATGCAATAGGTGTTGAACAACCAATGTCAATATTTGTTGACACATTTGGAACAAATACAATACCAGAAGAAAAAATAGAAGAAATAATCAAAAAGAATTTTGACTTAACAACAAAAGGAATTATTGAATATCTTGGTTTACGTGAACCAATTTATACAAAAACAACTAATTATGGTCATTTTGGAAAGCCAGAATTACCTTGGGAAAAAATTATAAAATTAGAGGTCTAGAAAATTATAATACACATAGTATAAAATAAAAATTGAGAAATGTAAGAATTTCTCGATTTTTTTATTTATAACTAAATATCCTTGAAACAAACATATTTTTGTGATAAAATCACACTATCAAAATATGAAAAGAGGACGGAAATTGGAAGAAAAAGAAGGAATACTAGCAGAGATAATATATCAAAATGAAGTAAATAGCTATACTGTAGGAATATTTGAAACAGAAGAAGAACAATTTACAGTAGTTGGATATTTACCATTTATATGTAAAGGAGATTCATTAAAAATAATCGGAAAATTTATAGAACACAAAGATTATGGAGAACAATTTAAAATAGAAACATTTGAAAAATTAATGCCACAAACATTATCTGCACTAGAAAAATATCTTGCAAATGGAAATATAAAAGGAGTTGGACCAGCAACAGCAAGTAAAATAATAAAATTATTTGGAGATGAAACCATACATGTATTAAAATACGAACCATCAAAATTAGTACAAATAAAAGGAATAACAAAAGATAAAGCAAAAGAAATATCTGAAAGTTTTATTGAAAATTGGGAAGTATGGCAAATTGTTGGCTTTTTAGAAAGATTTGGATTAGGAGCAGAAAGTGCCAAAAAAGTATATGATCTACTAGGAATAAATGCAATATCAGAAATAGAAAATGATCCATATATTTTAATAGATATTGCAAGGGGTGTAGAATTTTCACAAATAGATAAAATGGCAATAGAACTTGGAATAGAACGAGAAAATCAAAAAAGAGTGAAAAGTGGAATAAAATATGCTTTGATGAAAATCACATATAATGGACATTGTTGTACATTAAAGGAGAATTTAATAGAATATGTAAAACAGATATTAGGAGTATCTGAAGAAATAATTGAAGAAGGACTAATAAATTTAAAAGCAAATGAAGATATAGTTATTGAAAAAAGAGATGAAGAAAAATGGGTATATTTATACTCATTTTATAAAACAGAAAATGAGATTGCAGAAAGAATAATAAAATTAAAAAACACTAAAAATGTAAAAAAAATAAGTAATATTGAAAAAGAATTAAAAAAAGTAGAAGAAAGAACAGATATGATTTTATCTGAAAAACAAAAGGAAGCAATAAGAACTATTAATGATAATAATGTAACAATTATTACAGGTGGCCCAGGAACAGGAAAAACGACAATAATAAAAAGTATTATAGAAATCTATAAGCAAAAAAAATATAAAATAGTATTATGTGCTCCTACTGGAAGGGCAGCAAAGAGAATGACAGAAACAACAGGAGAAGAAGCACAAACATTACATAGATTATTAGAGATAGGAAAAGTTGATGATGATGTATTTTATAAGAAAGATGAAGACTTTGAAGGAGCACCAATAGATGCAGACATAATAATAGTTGATGAAATGTCAATGGTAGATATGTTTGTAATGAGTTATTTGTTAGATTGTATATATTTAGGAACAAAATTAATTCTTGTAGGAGATACAGACCAACTTCCATCAGTAGGACCGGGAAGTGTTTTAAAAGATATAATATCATCTGAAAAAATTTCAACAGTGCATTTAGATAAAATATTTAGACAGGCAGCAAGAAGCAAAATAATAGTAAATGCACATAGAGTAAATAATGGTCAAAAATTTATACAAAAAGATGATTCAGAATTATCAGAAAATGCAAAAGAAGATTTTTTCTTTATAAAAGAAAATAATCAAGAAAAAATATTAGAACAAGTTTTATCATTATGTAATGGAAGATTAAAAAAATTCGGAGACTATGACTTTTTTGAAAATATTCAAGTATTAACACCAACTAAAAAAGGAATGTTAGGAACAAAAGAATTAAATAAATCATTACAAAAAGAATTAAATCCACCAAGAGAAGGTGAACCAGAAAAAGCAAGTATGGGAGTAATATTCAGAATTGGTGATAGAATAATGCAAACCAAAAATAATTATGATATGTATTGGGAAAGAAGAGAAGGAGATTCTATAGAAACAGGAAATGGTGTATTTAATGGTGAGATTGGGACAATAACAAATATAAATGAAAAAGAAAAAAATATAAGAATAAAATTTGATGATGATAAAGTTTGTTGGTATGAATTCAATGATTTGGAACAAATAGACCATAGTTATTGCATAACAATACACAAAGCACAAGGAAGTGAATTTGATGTTGTTATAATGATTGTACCACAAGCTGCACCAATGCTCTTAACACGAAATTTATTATATACAGGATTAACAAGAGCTAAAAAATTATTGATTGTAATTGGAAATGATAGAGTTGTAGATTTTATGATAAATAATGTAGATAGTAAAAAAAGAAATACAGGATTGGAATATAAATTACGAAATATGTAAAAAATAAAAAGCGAAAAAAAGTTCGTAAAACTATTGACAAAAATCAAAGAAAAACATATAATACTTTTCGAACAGATATTTGATATCTAGTTTAAGAAAAGTATTATTATTTTTTTGGAGGGATTGTCATGATTACAAATTTACATATAAAAAATATAGGAATAATAGATGATTTAGAAATAAATTTAAACAAAGGAATGAATGTATTAACAGGAGAAACAGGAGCTGGTAAAACATTAATAATAGATTCATTAGGAGTAATTTGTGGTGGACGATTCTCAAAAGAAATGATAAGAAAAGGTGAAATCCATTCATATGTAGAAATATGTATGTATGAGCCACAAGATATAAATTCAGTAGATGAAAATATTATTGTAACAAGAGAAATATATAGCAATGGAAGAAATACTTGTAAAATAAACGGGAGACTTGTAACAGTATCAGAATTAAAAGATTTTATGAGCAAATATATAGAAATACATGGTCAAAACCAAAATCAACAATTATTTGATAGTTCAACACATATAAAATATCTTGACAATTTTATAGGAGAAGAATTATTACCATTGAAAAGTGAATATAGCTCAAAATTTATAAGGTATAATGAAGTAAAAAGAGAACTAAGAAATAATTATGGAGATGAAAAAGAAAAACAAAGAAAATTAGATTTATTAAAATATCAATTAAATGAAATACAAGAAGCAAAATTAAAAAAAGATGAAGAAGAAAAATTAGAAGAAAAAAGAAAAATAATGTTAAACTCAGAAAAAATAGCTAAAAATTTATCAGAAGCAAGTCAAGCAGTTGGAGAAAATACAATAGATGTAATAAATAGTGCAGTAAGAGCATTAGAGAAAATAGAAGAAATAGATTCAAAATATAGTTCAACAATAGAAAGCTTAAGAAACATATATTATGAAATGCAAGAAATATCAAGAGATATAGAAACATATTGTGAAGATGTTGACTTTGATGAACAACAAAGAGAAGAAGTCGAAACAAGATTAGATATTATATATGATTTAAAAAGAAAATATGGAAATAATATTGAAGAAATATTAGAATATGGAAAAGAAGTTGCAGATGAGATAAATAAAATAGAAAATGCAGAAGAAATAAATGCTAAACTAAGAAAAGAAAAAGCTGAATTAGAAACAGAGCTAAATGTAATAGCAATGAAAATAAGTGAAATTAGAAAAAAATATGCAACAGAATTGAATCAAAGAATTAATAAAGAATTATTAGAATTAGAAATGAAAAATGCAACAATTAATGTAAAAGTAGAATATAAAGCAAATGAATATTTTGAAAATGGTAAAGATTCTGTTCAAATTTATATTAGAACAAACATTGGCGAAAATGAAAGTGAATTAGTAAAAATTGCATCAGGAGGAGAAATGTCAAGAATAATGCTAGCTATAAAAAAAGTAATAGCAGAAGCAGATGAAGTACCTGTTATGATATTTGATGAAATTGATACTGGAATAAGTGGAAAAGCTGCTAATGCAGTGGCTGACAAAATGAAAAGCATTTCAAAAAATCATCAAGTTTTATGTATATCACATTTAGCTTCAATTGCCGCAAGTGCAGATTATAACTATTTTATAAGTAAAAAAGTAGAAAATGAAAGAACAGCTACAAAAGTAAAATTATTAAATGAAAAAGAAGTTTTATGTGAAATTGCAAGAATTTCTTCAGGAGAAGTAAATGAAGTTACATTACAATATGCAAATGAACTAAGAAAAAAAGTATCTTAAAAAGTAAAAAATTATAGTAAAATAAAAAATAAAATGATATAATGCTTAATATAAAATTATATCATTTTTGGTATATGAAAATATCTATCAGAAATTTGATATATTAAAAAGTATTTTTTTTGGAGGAATAAAACAAAATGCCAGAAAGACCAGAAGTAATAAAAATGAGAGAAAATGCACATGATAGGCAATACGTATTAGAAAATGTATCAAAAGAAGGTGGATTATTAGATTATGCAGGAGAAGAAATGAAAGATGATAGAGAAATTGCTTTAACAGCAGTGCATAATAATCCAGAAGCATTAGAATATGTTAGTGATAGATTAAAAGCAGATAGAGAAATAGTATATGACTCAGTAAGTGAAGTTGGGTGGACATATTGCTATGCAAAAGAAAATTTATTAAATGATAAAGAATTATTAATGGCTGGATTGAAAAAAACAGGACAAATTTTGTATTTTGCATCACCAGAAATGAGAGATGATAAAGAAGTAGTAATGTTAGCAGCTACTAATAAGCCAATTATAATAAAGTTTGCAAGTGGAAGACTAAGAGAAGATAAAGAAATAGGATTATCGGCTATGAAATCTAATAAAAATTGTTATGAATTTTTAGGACCAAACTTAAAAAAAGATGAAGATATATTAGCAATAAAAAATGGATAAAAATATATTTAACCTAAATTAGTGAAATTGCTTGATTTTTTTGGTAAAATATAGTACAATAGTTATGTTGAAAAAATATTCCTTTAACTTAGCCTAGTAAAAGACACCTATTATTAGAGCTCGGTATAAGGAGAAAAAAGAAATAGGAGGTGTTAATAACATGACAGTAGAAAGAAAACAAGAAATCATTAATCAATATAGAAGAGATGAAAAAGATACAGGATCATCTGAAGTTCAAATCGCTCTTTTAACAGAAAGAATTAATGAATTAACAGAGCATTTAAAAGTTCATAAAAAAGACAATCATTCAAGAAGAGGAATGCTTAAAATGGTTGGTAAAAGAAGAAATTTATTAAACTACTTAGCAAAGAAAGATGAAGAATCATATAAAGCACTAGTTGAAAAATTAGGACTAAGAAAATAGTTTAAGATTTGTAAAAGGACGTGTGCAATAAAAGCCTACGTCCTTTTGTTTTATATAATAGGAAAGTTATACTTTCCTATTATATAAAATGCTACAATCGCTAGCCCTTTGAGATTTCATCGCTTCGCTCAGAAACTCAAATCGGGCGAGAACAAATCAAAGAAAAATTGAAAATTTTTCTTATTTGTTCTTAAAGTAAGTCAAATGTATTTGGAAAAGTAGCTTGTATAATGTGCTTTAAACAAATAAAACATATTATAGAGGTTACAATCTAATTACAAGTTTGACTTACTTAAATAGGTGTAAAGAATAAAAGAAAGGAGTTTATGGATTATATAAATAAACCATAAAAGAAAAAGTATATGTTTAAAAGTTATGAAACAGAATTAGCAGGTAGAAAACTTGTAATAGAAACAGGAAAATTAGCAGGATTAGCAAATGGAAATGTTGTAGTAAAATATGGAGATACAGTTGTAATGGTAAATGTTACAGCATCAAAAGAACCAAAAGAAGGAATAGACTTTTTTCCATTATCAGTAGATTTTGAAGAAAAAATGTATTCAGTTGGAAAAATACCAGGATCTTATACAAAAAGAGAAGGAAAACCAAGTGATAAAGCAATATTAGTATCAAGAGCTATAGATAGACCATTAAGACCATTATTTCCAAAAGATTTCAGAAATGATGTAGTAGTTGTTGCAACAGTATTATGTGTTGAACAAGATAATTCACCAGAAGTAGCAGCAATGATTGGGGCATCTGCAGCATTATCAATATCTGATATACCATTTGGAGGACCAACAGCAGCAGTAAATGTAGGATTAGTAAATGGAGAAATAGTAATAAATCCAACAGAAGAACAAAGAAAAATAAGTGATTTAAATTTAACAGTTGCAGGAACAGCTGAAAAAGTAGCAATGATTGAAGCTGGAGCAAATGAAGTTCCTGATGATGTAATGTTAGATGCAATTAAAAAAGGACATGAAGAAATTAAAAAAGTATGTCAATTTATTCAAAAAATGAAAGACGAAATAGGAAAGCCAAAATTTGCATACAAATCATTTGCAGTAGATCATGATTTATATGAAGAATTAGAAAAAGATTATACAGAAAAAATGAAAATAGCTGTACAAGAGATAGACAAAGACACAAGAGACAATAATGTTGCAGTATTAACAGAAGAAATTGAAAATGCTCTTGCTGAAAAATTAGGAGAAGAAGAATTCGAAAAAAGAAAGCAAGAAATTGGTGAAGCAGTTTATAAATTAGAAAAAAAATGTGTAAGAGATATGATATTCTATGAACATAAAAGAGTTGATGGAAGAGCAATTGATGAAATAAGACCACTATCATGTGAAGTAGGATTATTACCACGTACACATGGAAGTGCATTATTTACAAGAGGACAAACTCAAGTAATGTCAATAGTAACACTTGGAATGAAGAGTGAAGAACAAGAATTAGATGGAATAGATACAGAAACAGCAAAAAGATATATGCATCAATATAACTTCCCTGGATATAGTGTTGGTGAAGCAAAAACATCAAGAGGACCTGGAAGAAGAGAAATTGGACATGGTGCATTAGCAGAAAAAGCATTAGTTCCAGTATTACCACCAGTAGAAGAATTCCCATATGCAATAAGAGTTGTATCAGAAGTACTATCTTCAAATGGTTCAACATCACAAGCAAGTATATGTGGAAGTACATTAGCATTAATGGATGCAGGTGTTCCAATTAAGAGACCAGTTGCTGGTATCTCAACAGGACTTGTAACAAATCCAGAAAATCCAGATGATTATGTAATGTTAACAGACATTCAAGGATTAGAAGACTTTTTTGGAGATATGGACTTCAAAGTTGGCGGAACAGAAAAAGGCATTACAGCAATACAAGTAGATATTAAAGTAGATGGATTATCATATAAGATAATAGAAGAAGCATTTGCAAGAACAAGAAAAGCAAGACAATATATATTAGATGATATAATGAAACCAGTTATTTCAGAACCAAGAGAAGAAATATCAAAATATGCACCACATATAATTACAACACAAATTAAAGTTGAAAAAATTAAAGATGTAATTGGAAAAGGTGGAGAAACAATTAATAAAATAATTGATGAAACAGGTGTAAAAATAGATATTGAAGAAGATGGACAAGTATTTATTTATTCAACAGATGCTGAAATGGGAGAAAAAGCATTAGATATAATAGAAAATATAGCAAGAGTAGTTGAAGTTGGACAAATATATTATGGAACAGTAACAAGAACAACATCATTTGGAGCATTTGTAGATATTGGTGGAGGAAAAGAAGGATTAGTTCATATATCTAAAATAGCTAAAGAACATATTAAAAATGTTACGGATTATGTAAATGTTGGAGATAAAGTTCCGGTAAAAGTTATTGAAATAGATGATCAAGGAAGAATTAATTTAACAATGAAAGATTTAGTTGAAAATAATTCAGAAGAAAATAAAAATGAAAATTCTTCAGAGGAAAACACAGAAACACCTTTAAATGAAGAAAAAATAGAAGAATAAAATTATATGATAAACTATTTAAAAAGATTCTTATATAAAAAATATTATAAGAATCTTTTTTTGTAGACAATAATTAAAAATTTAATAAAAAAACAATAAAATTTGTAAAATGTATAGACAAAAACAAAAATTATGTATAAAATATACAAAGTATAACTGAAACAGAAGAAAAACAGAACTTAAGAAAGGGGTACAATCAATGAAAATATTGATGCTTACATGGGAATATCCACCAAGAGTAGTTGGTGGAATATCAAGAGTAGTATATGACCTATCACATAGATTAATAAAAGATGGTCATGAAGTAACTGTAGTAACATACAGAGATGGAGAAGTTCCATATTATGAGGATGATAAAGGAGTAA
The DNA here is from genome assembly GCA_934120045.1 of uncultured Clostridia bacterium. Classification (GTDB taxonomy): domain Bacteria; phylum Bacillota; class Clostridia; order TANB77; family CAG-508; genus CAG-269. The sequence goes on along the minus strand of CAKOTF010000008.1, from coordinate 60,579 downwards.
AAGTTTATAGAATAGACAACTATATGATACAACCAAATAATTTTATAGATTGGATATTACAACTTAACTTTAATATGGTAGAAAAAGCAAGTCAAATAATTGCTGAACAAGGAAAATTTGATGTAATACATGCACATGATTGGTTAGTTGCCAATGCTGCAAAAACATTAAAACACTCATTTGATATCCCAATAGTAGCAACAATACATGCAACAGAAGCAGGAAGAAATAGTGGAATAAGAGAACCAAATCAAAAATATATAAATGATACAGAATGGATGCTTACATATGAAGCAAATGAAGTTATTGTAAACAGTAATTATATGAAAAGTGAAGTACAAAGATTATTTGGATTACCATTTGAAAAAATAAATGTTGTTCCAAATGGTGTTAACTTAAATAAATTTACAGGAATGGACAGAGATTATTCATTTAGAAGAAAATATGCAATGGATAATGAAAAAATAATATTATTCATGGGAAGATTAGTATATGAAAAAGGTGTACAAAATCTAATTGCAGCAATGCCAAAAGTATTAGATTCATATCATGATGCAAAATTAGTAATAGCTGGAAAAGGTGGAATGCTTGATGAATTAAGAGCACAAGCAGATTATTTAGGAATTTCAAATAAAGTATATTTTGCAGGATATATGAATGGAAAAGATGTAGAAAAAATGTATAAAGCAGCAGATATATCAGTATTTCCAAGTACATATGAACCATTTGGAATTGTAGCTCTAGAAGGAATGCTAGCAGAAAGGCCAATAGTAGTATCAGATGCAGGAGGATTAGGAGAAATAGTGGAACACAGAGTAACAGGAATGAAAAGTTATTGTGGAAATCCAAATTCAATTGCAGATTCAATACTAGAACTATTATTTAATCCAGAATTATGTGATAATATTGTAAAAAATGCAAAAATAAAGGTAAAAGAAAATTATAATTGGCAAAAAATAGCACAAGACACACACTTTACATATCAAAAAGCAATATGTGAGACAATGGCTGAGAGACAAAAAAAGCAAATAGCACAAGAAAAAGCAAGAATCGAAAAGAAAAATTCAGCAGTAGAGAAAGAAACGAACAATATATTACCATTTAAAAAAAGACAAATATTTGCATAAAATATCATAAAAAATAGCAAGGATAACTTGCTATTTTTATTTTTTTATTATAGAATATAACCATGTTTATAGGTAGCAAAATAAACCTAAATAAATTTACATAAGGCAAGGAATAATATGGGAAACATAGTATTATTAGATGATTTAACAATAAATAAAATAGCTGCTGGAGAAGTAATAGAAAGACCAGCATCAGCAATAAAAGAAATGGTAGAAAATTCAATAGATGCAGGAGCAACAAATATAACAGTAGAAATAAAAAATGGTGGAATATCATATATACGTATAACAGACAATGGAAAAGGAATTGCAGAAGATGATTTAGAAATAGCATTTGAAAGACATGCAACAAGTAAAATAAGATCAGCAGAAGATTTAAGCACAGTAAAATCTATGGGGTTCCGTGGAGAAGCATTGGCAAGTATTGCTGCAATTTCAAAAGTAGAATTAGTCTCAAAAACAGCTATGCAACAAAATGGACAAAGAATAGTTGTTGAAGGTGGAAATATAATAGAAAAATCTGAAACTGGAGCAGGAGTTGGAACAACAATAACTGTAACAAATCTATTCTATAATACACCAGTAAGATATAAATTTCTAAGAAAAGACTTTACAGAAGCTGGATATATAGAAGATACAATATCAAGAATAGCATTAGCACATCCTGAAATAGCTTTAAAACTAATAAATACAGGAAGAACAGTAATTCAAACAAATGGAAATGGAGATTTAAAAACAGTAATATATAGTTTATATGGAAAAACAGTTGCAAATTCTATAATTGATGTAGATTATGAATTAGAAGATATACATATATATGGAGTTATAGGAAAACCAGAAATCGCAAGATCAAATAGATCAAACCAAATATTTTTTGTAAACAAAAGATATGTAAAAGACAAGGTATTATCATCAGCAACAGAAAGAGCATATAAAGATTACATACCATCTGGAAAATTTGCATTTGCAGTATTAAATATAGATATGAATCCAAGAAAAGTTGATGTAAATGTTCATCCTGCAAAATTAGAAGTAAGATTTGAAAACGAAAATACAATATTTAAAGCAGTATATAATTCAATAAAAGAGAAACTATTGTCTGATGAAAATAATAATGCAGAAGAAAAAAATGAATTTCAACCAAGAAAAGAAACTATTGTAGAACAAATATATAATCAAAGAAAACTTCAAGAAATGGGATTGATTGAAGAACAGCTTAAAGAAAATGTGGAAAATGATAGCACACAAATAGAAAAAAATGAAGTCCAAAAAGAAGAAGAAAAAGTAGAAGAAAAAGTAGAAGATGCACAAATAAAACAAGATCAAATTGTTGAAAATTCTAAATTTATTGGAAATGAAGTATATGACAAAAATCAGGAAGTATTGAGAAAATTACAAGAATTAAAACAAAAAGTATTAAATGAAACTTATGGAAATAGAAACGAAGAAATTAATGTAGAAAAAGTAAAAAGTACAGAAGAAGTAAAAGAATTAAGTCAAAATTCTTCAAAAATTTCTGAAGAAAGTAAAAAAGAAGAAACAAAGTATAATATTCCTGTACTTCAAGAGTCAGAACAACAAGTAAGTGAGAATTTAAACACTGAAAAATATAATTATGAAACAATAGAAGATAAGCAAGATGATAAAATTGCTCAACCAAAAACAGAACAAGTTAAATACAAAATTCAACATGATGAAGAAAAGATAGAAAAAGAAAATGTAGTGGAAAAGAAAACTAGGTTCTCACCAGAATTTGAAGAAATGTATATGAAAATGTTTGGAACAAAGCCATTAGAAGAACAGAAAAAAATTGAAGTAAAGCAAGAAAATAATATTGATGATATGGCAACAACAGTTGGCAATATATCAATATTTGATAAATTTCCAGAAAATCAGAAAGTAAATTATAAATTTATAGGAATTGCATTTGAGAAATATGCTATATTAGAAATAAATCAAGATATGTATATATTAAATCAAAAAAAGGCAAGAGAAAGAATTTTATATGAAGCATTAAAAAATAATTATTATAATGAAAAAGCAAATTCATCGCAATTATTATTATTACCAGATGTTATAACATTATCCAAAAAAGATATGGAAATAGCAAAAGATAATATAGAAATGTTAAATAAAGCAGGTTTTGTATTTGAACCATTTGGAGAAGATACTATAAAATTGACTGAAGTTCCAGAAATATGTGTTGAAATGGAGACGAAAGAATTATTTTTAGAAATTTTAAAAGAAATAAATTCTGTTGCTAGAACAGAAAAAAAAGAAATAGAAGAAAAATTTTTAAAAACAGTTGCCCAAAAGGTTGTTGAAAGTGAAAATATCAATAACACAAAAGAAGAAATTCAAAGTATAATAGAAAAACTGTTATCACTACCAGAACCATTTGACAATTCAAATGTAAATCCAATAGCAATAAAAATGTCTAAATATGATATAGAAAGAAAATTTTCTAGAAAATAAGAAAGGACTAATATAATGAATGTACTAATTACTATAATATCAATAATACTATTTTTTGTATTAGGTATAATTATTTATAACGGATTAAATGGGATAGGGTTAAAATATAAAATTATAATATTCTTAATTGAAATTCTTTTATGCTTTGTAGTTACAATAATATTATTTAATATTTCTTCAATAGGAATAGAGTATCCAAACAGTAAAAGTAAAACAATAGCAATGAAAACATTAGTACTGATATTTACACCAATAAATGGAATTTTATTATTACCAAATGTTACAAGAATAATAAATGAGAGCAAAAATGAAAAAATAACTAAAGAAGAATGTGAAAAAAAAATAAAGAAGTCTTTAATTACATTTATTATACTAATTATAATAGAATTTATTTATCTAAAAAATACACAAAATGGAATCTTAAATAATTATAACATGATTAAATAATTATAGAAATGGAGCAAAAATGTATAAGCCAAAAGTAATTGTAATATGTGGACCAACAGCATCTGGAAAAACGGCATTATCAATAGAATTAGCAAAAAAAATAGATGGAGAAATAATTTCTTGTGATTCTATGCAAATATATAAAGACATGAATATAGGAACAGCAAAAGTAACAAAAGAAGAAATGCAGGGAATTCGACATTATATGATAGATTTTGTATCACCAGATACAAGATATAGTGTTGCAGACTATAAAAATGATGCTGAAAAAGCGATAGAAACAATTATAAATAAAGGAAAAATTCCGATAATTGTTGGTGGAACAGGATTATATGTTGATTCTCTAATATATGGAATAGAATATCCAGAAATAAAATTTGATGAAGAATACAGAAAAAGATTAGAAAAAGAAGCTGATGAAAAAGGATTAGAATTTTTATACAATAAAGCAAAAGAAATTGATAAACAGGCAATGCAAAAAATTAGTCCAAATGATAAAAAAAGAATAATAAGAGTACTAGAAATATACCATGCTACAGGTAAAACAAAAACAGAACAAGAAATCGAATCAAGAAAAAAAGAAATAAAATATGAATATAAAGTATTTGCAATTAATATGAATAGAGAAAAATTATATGAAAGAATTAATATAAGAGTTGATAAAATGATAGAAAATGGTTTAATTGAAGAGGTTGAAAATTTGAAAAAAAAATATGACCATTTTCCAACAGCAATGCAAGGGTTAGGATATAAAGAAGTTGTTGAATATTTACAAAATCAAATTACAAGAGATGAGATGATTGAGAAAATCAAGCAAGAAAGCAGAAGATATGCCAAAAGACAATTGACATGGTTTAGAAAAAACAAAGAAACTATTTGGATAGACGGACTTGAAAAAATAGAGCATAACATTAATATTATAGAACAAGAAATAAACAAGTAATATCTAAAATGATAGGAGATGATAAAAACGAAGAAACTTAAGAAAATATTTGCAATAATAGTAAGCATGTGTTTAATAATATATTTTTTATATGCAGTAATATTACTTATAATACATCCAACAGATATATATGTAGTGACAAATGGAGAAATTTTAGAAGAAGAAGAAACTGTTGGTTATATTATTAGAAATGAAACAGTAATAAAAGATGATACTAATTCAAATGGAATATATGCAATAGCAACAGAAGGACAGAAAGTAGCTAAAGATGAAATCGTTTTTAGATATTATAAGGATAGTGAAAAAGATATAACGGAAAACATAAAACAAATAGATTATCAAATACAGAATGAATTAGAACAAGAAAAAAATGATGTACCAACAGCAGATATAAAAGTTATAGAAAATCAAATAGAAGAAAAATTAGGCGAAATAAGTAATTTATCAAATTATCAAGAAATAAAAGAATATAAAGATAATATAGATACATTAATAGCAAAAAAAATAAAATATATTGGAGAAAATACATCAAATAAAAATATAAAAAAATTAATAAAAGATAGAGAAGAATATGAAAATCAATTAACTAAAGGTGTAATGTACAAAAATGCAACAACAAGTGGAATTATTTCTTATAGAGTAGATGGTTTAGAAGAAAAATTAAAAGCAGATAATTTGGGAGAAATTACAGATACATTTCTTGAAAGTCTAGATTTAAAAACAGGACAAATAATATCATCAAGTAATGAGAGTGGTAAAATTATTGATAATTTTAAATATTATGTGGCAGTTGTGACAAATACAGAGCTTGGGAATAGTGCTAAAATTGGAGATAGTGTTAACTTAAAATTATCAGGAACAGAAGAAGAAAAAAATGCTAAAATAGTTCAAATAAATGAAGGAAGTGGAAAAAGAACTATAATTTTCGAAGTAAATAGAATGAGTACATCTGTTATTAATCATAGAAAAATTGCAGTAAACGTAATATGGTGGGAAAAAGCTGGATTTAAAGTACCAAATCAGGCGATATATTTTGAAAATATTAATGGGCAAAACATATATTATGTTTTAAAAAATAAATCTGGTGTGGAAAGTAAATGTTATGTAAAAATTCAAAAACAAAATGAGGCATTTTCTATAATTTCGTCATATGAAACAAAAGAATTACAAGAGATAGGTGTTAATGAAGAAGATATAAAAAATTATAAAAAAATCTCTAATTATGATGAAATAGTTATCAGATCTCAAAAATAAAAAATGTTACAAATGTGTTACAAAAATATTAAATTTCTGTAACACAAAGCTAAACTATTGACAAAAGCCTAAAAAAGTTAGATACTATATGCAGGTTAAAAAAGTCGGAAAATATTTTGGCTAATAAAAATGGAAGTGTAAAAATATTAGGAGGGTTTAAGATGGCAGGAGCTATAATGGACAAAATCTGGGGAGTTATTGGAATGAACAATAATAATCAATCAGAAGCAGAAGACATTAATGAGGAAGATTATGATGTAGATACATATGATAATTATGATGAAGAAGATGAAGATAGAAAATTTTTTGGAAGAAAAAATAATAAGGTTGTACCTATGACACAACAAGCACAAGCAATAAAGATGGTGATATCACAACCAACTACATTTGAACAATCAGAAGAAATCTGTAGTTTATTAAAAGAAAAAAAATCTGTAATAGTAAATTTAGAATATGTAAGTAAAGAAGTAGCAAGAAGAATTGTTGATTTTATTAGTGGAGGAGTATATGCTTTAGATGGACATATACAAAAAATATCAAATTCAATATTTTTAATTGCACCAATGAATTATGAGATTACAAATGAAATGGCAAGAGAAGAAATAAAAAATAAATTATCTGTTTCTTGGTTAAAAAATAATAACATAAATTAAGTTCATAGAAATGGAGGATTCTAATATGATTACACCATTAGATATAGAAAATAAAAAATTTAGCAAACAAATGATGAATGGATATAATGTAGAAGATGTTGATGATTTTTTAGATGAACTAGTTGTAGATTATGAAAAAAATTATAAAGAATTAGCTGAAGCAAACGAAAAAATTGAGAGACTAACAAATGATTTGGAACAATATAAAAATTTAGAAAAAACATTACAAAATACTTTAGTTATGGCTCAAACAACAGCTGAAGAAGTAAAAACAGTAGCAAAGCAACAAGCTGATCAAATTGTTAATGAAGCTAAAGCTAAAGCAGAAGAAATTCAAAAAGAAGGTAATGAAACATCTTTAAAAAAATTAGATGAAATTGATAAACAAATTGCTATTAAAGAGAGAAGATTTGAAGAAATAAAAAAACAATTTGATGTTTATAAAGCAAAAATGGAGTCATTATTAATTTCTCAAGAAGAGTTGATTAAAGAAATAAACAAAGATGATGAAGAATAAAAGATAGCAAGATTTTTCTTGTTATTTTTTTATTTAATAAATAAGAAAGTACTTAAAAATTTTTCTTATTTGTTTTAGAAAGGAAAAAAATATGAAATTCATAAAAAACAAAAACGGAGTAACTCTAATAGCACTTGCAACGACAATAGTTGTAATAATGATTCTTGCAGGAGTTTCATTATCATCTTTAACAGGACAAGATAAAACATTAGATCAAGCACATGATGTAAAAAGTGCAGTTGAATTAAAAGAAGAAAAAGAAGCTATAATGATTGCAATTCAGGAAACATTAATTTCAAGTAATGATGGAAAACTTGCAAAAAGAAATTTCAAAAAACATTTAGAAGAACATATTGATATTACTTTTTTTGAGTATAATGAAGGAACAAAAGAATTTACAATAAGAATAGCAAGTAGTAGCAGAGTATATGTTATTGATGAAAAAGGAAATATAAAAAAGGGTGGAGCTCCTCAATAGGGATTTTAATTAAAATTACCTTGACTAATAGGACATAAAATGGTAAAATATGACACGAAGTAAAAGATTAAAACTTTTAGAAAGAAGGAAAAATATGAGAATATTAGCGGTAGGTGACATAGTTGGAGAATCAGGAGTTCGAAAATTAAAAGAAGAATTACCAAGAATAAGAAGAGAAGAAAATATAGACTTTGTAATAACAAATGGAGAAAACTCTGCTGGTGGAATGGGAATAAATGAAAGAAATTTTAATGATATGCTAAGTGCTGGAACAAATGTAGTAACAATGGGAAATCACACATGGGGAAAAAAAGACATATTTAAATTTATAGACCATCCACAATTATTAAGACCAGCTAATTATCCAAAAGGTGTTGTTGGAAAAGGTCTAGGAATATATGAATGTAATGGAAAAAAAATAGCAGTAATGAACTTTATGGGAAGAGTTGATATAAATATATTAACAGAAAATCCATTTATAATGGCCAGAGATATGGTAAATGAAATAAAAGATCAAGTTGATATAATAATAATAGATTTTCATGCAGAAGCTACAGCTGAAAAGATTGCTATGGCAAGATATTTAGATGGAAAAATAACAGCAATATTTGGTACACATACACATGTACAAACAGCTGATGAACAAATTTTGCCAAATGGAACAGGATATATAACAGATATAGGAATGACAGGACCCAAAAATTCTGTAATTGGAATGGATGCACAAGCATCAATTAAAAGATTTGAAACAACACTTCCAGAAAAATATAAATTAGCAGAAGGAGAATGTATATTAAATGCAGTAATATTTAATATTGATGATACAACTTCAAAGGTTACTGATATCAAAAGGATGTATATTAGATAATTCTGTCGAAACTTGTAACAAAGATTTCTAAAAATTTCCAAAAACTACTAGACATGACCTCCTAAATAATGTAAAATACAAAATGTAAAAGTTGCAACAAAAAATAATTATAGGAGGCAAAAGAAAAATGGAAATCTTAAAAATTTCATCAAAATCTAATCCAAATTCAGTAGCAGGAGCTATAGCAGGATTAGTAAAAGAATCAAACAAGGCAGAAATGCAAGCAATTGGAGCAGGAGCTCTAAATCAAGCAGTAAAGGCAGTAGCAATAGCAAGAGGATTTGTAGCACCATCAGGAGTTGATTTAGTTTGCATACCAGCTTTTGCTGAAGTAGAGGTTGAGGGAGAAGATCGAACAGGAATAAAACTGATCGTAGAGTCAAGAAAATAAATATAAATTGAAATGGGGGATTATTGAATAACCCTCATTTTTTATATAATTCTAAAATTAAATTAAAATACTTGAAAAAACTTGGTTTATAATGTATTATAACTATACGAAAGAAAATAGAAAAAGGAATGATCAAAGTGAAAAGTAATTTTGCAAAATATATTTTTATAATATTTATAATTGGAATAATCATTTTAGTTGTATATAAATTAAATGATGAAAAGAAAAATACACCTAAAGAAGAACAAGCAACTACAGTAAAAGAAGATGATACTATAAAAGAGATAAAATTAGGAATTGCAGAATTTGATACAATAAACCCATTGTTAAGTAAAAACAAACAAGTTCAAGAAATAACGAAGATAATTTATGAACCATTATTTCAACTAACAAGTGAATATAAACTTGAAAAATGTTTAGTAAAAGATTGGGCAGAAACTGCAGAAAATAAATATTTAATAAAAATAGATACTTCAATAAAATGGTCAGATGGAAATAATTTATCTGTAGATGATGTTATTTTTACAATAGAAAGTTTATCAAAAACAGATTCAATATATCTTGAAAATATTAGACATATAACAGAAATAAATAAAGTTGATGATAACACAATAAGATTGGTATTAGACCAAGAAGTACCATTTTTTGAATATAATTTAATATTTCCAATATTGAGCAGAAAAAATTATGAAGGACAGGATTTTGTTTATGGTTCAAGTAATAATGCACCAATTGGAACTGGAAAATATAAGATAACCCAAAATTCTTCTGATACAATAATACTTGAAAAAAATGAAAATTATAAAAGGTCTGATTTAACACTTGAAAAAATAACAATAACTAAATATTCTAATGTAGGAGAGATGTATAATTCATTTAAATTAGGAAAAATAGATCTAATAACAACAAATAACACAGGAATTGAAAATTATATAGGAGCAATAGGATATAATAAAGCAGAAACGAACGGAAGAGAATTTGATTTTTTAGCAATAAATACACAAAATCAAATATTAGCAAATAAAGAAGTAAGACAAGCAATTTCTAGGGCAATAAATAGAGAGAGTATAATTTCACAAGTATATGGTGGAAAATATAGAACGCAAGATTATTTTTTAGATTATGGAAACTGGTTGCAAGGAGATAAATCAGATATGTCATATAATACAGATATGGCAATTCAAATATTACAAGATAATGGTTGGGAATATAAATACAATAGATGGCAACAATATATTAATTATAGTACTAAGATAATAAATTTTAAACTTGTAGTACAAGCATCTAATGATACAAGAGTAGCAATTGCTAATATAATTAAAAGTAATTTAGAAGATATTGGAATGAAGGTAACAATTGTAAAGGCAACAGATAATCAATATCAATCATATTTAGATAATAGAAATTATGATATGATTTTAACTGGTGTAACACTAGCTTTAAGTCCAAATTTAGAAACATTTTTAGGAGACGGAAATTTAGCAAATTTTTCAAATGAAGAATTAAGTACAATAATGAATGAAGTAAAAAACATAACTAAAGAAGATTTATTAAAAGAAAAATATACAAGAATTAGACAAATATATAATGATGAAGTACCATATATAGGATTATTTAGTAATTATTATGAAGTTGCAAGTAACTGGACTTTAAAGGGAAGTATACCAGTAAATTGGTATAATATATTTATTAATATAGATAATTGGTATAAAAATTAATTAAAAAATTATGAAAAAATTTCATAAAATTGCTTGACAAAAAAACAAAAAAAGATATAATATAGATATCGAACAAAGGTTTAGAAAAAGAGACACAAAAATAGTCTCAAGAAAGGAAAGATACAAACATGGGAGAAAATGCAGAAAAAAGAAAAGCACTAGAAGTTGCAATGAGCCAAATAGAAAAACAATTTGGAAAAGGATCAGTAATGAAATTAGGAGAATATAAAGCAATGGAGGTAGAAGCAATACCAACAGGAGCTTTAAGTTTAGATATAGCATTAGGAATTGGAGGAGTACCAAGAGGAAGAATTATTGAAGTATTTGGACCAGAATCTTCAGGAAAAACAACATTAGCATTACATATTATAGCAGAAGCACAAAAAATGGGGGGAGAAGCAGCATTTATAGATGCAGAACATGCTTTAGACCCAGTATATGCAAGAAAATTAGGAGTAGATATAGATAATTTAATAGTATCACAACCAGACACAGGAGAACAAGCATTAGAAATAACAGAAGCATTAGTAAGAAGTGGCGCATTAGATGTAGTTGTAGTAGACTCTGTTGCAGCATTAGTACCAAAGGCTGAAATAGATGGTGAAATGGGCGATTCACATATGGGGCTTCAAGCAAGATTAATGTCACAAGCATTAAGAAAATTAGCTGGAGCAATAAATAAATCAAAAACAGTACTTATATTTATTAACCAATTAAGAGAAAAAATAGGAGTAATGTTTGGAAATCCAGAAACAACAACAGGTGGTAGAGCATTAAAATTTTATGCCTCAGTAAGAATGGATATAAGAAAAACAGAAATGATGAAACAAGATGGACAAGTTATAGGAAACAGAGTAAGAGTAAAAGTTATAAAAAACAAAGTAGCTCCACCATTTAGAGAAGCAGAATTTGATGTATTATATGGAAAAGGAATATCAAAAGTTGGAAATATACTAGATATGGCAGTAAACTTAGATATTGTAGAAAAAAGTGGTGCATGGTTTAGTTATAATGGTCAAAGAATTAGTCAAGGTAGAGAAAATGCAAAAAGATATTTAGAAGAACATCCAGATATAATGGACGAAATAGAGAAAAAAGTTAGAGACAATTTTGCAAAAGCATTTGAACAAAGCCTAGGGGAAGAACTACCATCTGATGATGAAGAAGATACAGAACCAATAGATGAAGAATAATTTAAAAATTACAAAAACTCAGAAAAATAGCAAGAATTTTCTTGCTATTTTTACTATTATAGAATAAAATAAGACTAGAATTTTTACTATATGGAAAGGAACAAAATTTATAATGAATAAGAAATGGGAAATATACCAAACGAATGAAGAAAAAGTCGAAGAATTACAAGAAAAATACAAATTAAATAGATTATTATCGATATTACTTACAAATAGAGAAATAACAGAAGAAACTGAAATAACAAAATTTCTAAATCCAAAAAGAAGTGATTTTTATGATCCATTTGGAATGCCTGATATGGAAAAAGCTGTTGAAGGAATATTAAAAGCAATAGAAAATAAAGAACAAATAATAATATATGGTGATTATGATGTTGATGGAATTACAAGTGTAACAGTATTAAAAAGTTTTCTTGAAGAAAGAGGAATACAAGTAAATGTTTATATTCCAAACAGATTAAATGAAGGATATGGATTAAATAAGACTGCAATGGAAGAAATAGCCAAACAAGGAAACAAATTAATGATAACAGTAGATTGTGGAATAACAGCAGTAGAAGAAGTTGAATATGCAAAAAAATTTGGTATTGAAACAATTATAACAGATCATCATGAGCCTGCAGAAGAATTACCAAAAGCAATAGCAGTAGTAGATGCAAAAAGAAAAGATAATAAATATGAATGTAGAAATTTAGCTGGTGTTGGAGTAGTATTTAAACTAATACAAGCATTAAGCATAAAATTAGGATTAGACCCAAAAGAATATTTAAAATATTTAGATATAGTTTGTGTTGGAACAATATCAGATATAGTACCATTAACAGATGAAAATAGAGTGATTGTAAAACTAGGATTAAAATTAGTAGAGCAAACAAAAAATTTAGGATTAAAAGAAATATTGCAAAGTTGTGGTTATTCAAAAATAAATTCAACAACAATATCATTTGGGGTAGCACCAAGAATTAATGCATGTGGAAGAATGGGACATCAAGAAGAAGCATTAAATTTATTATTATCAAAAGAAGAAAATGAAGTAAAAGAATTAACACAAAAAATTAATGAATACAATAAAACAAGACAAGAAATAGAAAAAAATATTTATAATGAAGCGATAGAACAAATAGAAAAAGAAGGACTTGATACTAAAAATACAATAGTAGTATCTGGAAAAGGATGGCATCATGGTGTTATAGGAATAGTTTCATCAAAAATAACAGAACTATATTTTAAACCAAGTATTTTATTATGTGAAGAAGATGGAAAATGTAAAGGATCTGGAAGAAGTATACCTGGATTTGATTTACACGAAGCATTAATGGAATGTAATGACACAATAGATAAATTTGGTGGACATGCTATGGCAGTAGGAATAAATATAAATAAAGAAAAAATTGAAGAATTTAAAGAAGAATTTGAAAAAATAGCAATAGAAAGAGAAGTTGATAAAATAATTCCAATTTTAAATCTTGATGCAGAAATAAAACTTGATGATGTGAATAAAGAAATGGTAGACAGTTTAAAAGAACTTGAACCATTTGGTGAAGCTAACAAAATGCCAATATTTGCATTTAGAAACTTAAAAATAGATTCAATAAGATCTCTATCAGATGGAAAACATTTAAAATTATCTGTAAAGGATAATAAAAATATAATTAATGCAATAGGATTTAATATGGGAACACTAACAGATACTTATAGAATTGGTGATAGAGTTGATATTGCAGGAAATTTAGAAATAAATTCATTCAATGGTGTTGATAGTATTCAAATTAATATTAAAGATATTATGAAATCAATATAATAACTAAAATATAAGCTTTGCATGAAATGACGAATGCGCATGAAAAAATTTTAGAAATTCTATGTAATTTTATGGAAAGAGTTCACTTTAGTGGAAGGGTGCCATAAAATAAATTAGAATTTCTTAAATTTTGTAATAAGTTGAGGAATGTAATAAAAAGCTTATATTTTTAGTTATTAATTTAGAATTATATATAAAATTTTTATAAAAGGCTTTAAATTTAAAACAAAAAGATGTAAAATGTGAAAGAAAAAAATAAATCAATGGGGGGATTTATATGGCAGAAAATCATACAATAAAAGAGATTATTGAAAAAGTAAAAAAGAATAAAAGATGGCCAGATGTAAAACTAATACAAAAAGCATATAACTATGCTTTAGAAAAACATGGGACACAACTAAGAAAATCAGGTGAACCATATATAATACACCCAACAAATGTAGCATATACGATTGCTGAACTTGGACTAGATGAACAAACAATATGTGCAGCACTTTTACATGATGTAGTAGAAGATACAGAGGTAACATATGAAGATATAGAAAGAGAATTTGGAAAAGAAATTGCAGATATGGTTGATGGTGTTACAAAATTAAAACAAATAGGACATGCATCAATTGAAGAAAATCAAGTAGAAAATTATAGAAAAATGTTCTTAGCAATGGGAAAAGACATAAGAGTAATAATCATAAAGTTAGCAGATAGATTACACAATATGAGAACATTAGAATTTTTAAGAAGAGATAGACAAATAGCAATATCAACAGAAACAATGCAATTATATGCACCATTAGCAAACAGACTTGGTTTATATTCAATGAAATGGGAATTAGAAGATTTAAGCTTTAAATATTTATATCCAAAAGAATATGAGGAATTAATAAAAGGAATAGAGCAAAAAAGAGAAGAAAGACTAAGATTTATTGAGAAAATAATGGATGACATAAGACAACAATTGAAAAAGGAACATATTGAGGCAGAAGTTACAGGAAGAGCAAAACACTTATATAGTATATATAGAAAAATGCAAAGAGATAATAAAACATTAGATCAAATATATGACCTATTTGCATTAAGAATAATAGTAAATTCTGTAAAAGACTGTTATGCAGCATTAGGTGTAGTACATGAAATGTATAGTCCAATGCCAGGAAGATTTAAGGATTATATAGCAGTTCCAAAAACAAATATGTATCAATCAATACACACAACATTATTAGGAGAAAAAGGGACACCATTTGAAGTACAAATACGTACATGGGATATGCATAGAATTGCTGAATATGGTATTGCTGCACATTGGGCATATAAAGAAGCAAATTATGGAAGTAGAAAAGGACAAAAAGTAGTAAAAGTACAAGATGATAAATTAGCATGGCTTAGAGAAACATTAGAATGGCAACAAGAAATGCAAGATCCACAACAATTCTTAGAAACACTAAAAACAGAATTATTTGAAGATGAAGTATATGTATTTACACCAAAGGGTGCAATAAAAGTATTACCAAGAGGTGCAACACCAATAGATTTTGCATATAATATTCATGCTGAAATCGGAAATAAAATGGTTGGAGCAAAAATCAACAGTAAAATGGTTCCAATAATAACACCAATCAAAAATGGAGATATCGTAGAAATTTTAACATCAGATAACTCTAAAGGTCCAAGTATGGATTGGTTAAAATTTGTAAAAAGTACATCTGCCAAAAGCAAAATAAATTCTTGGTTCAAAAAAGAAAAAAGAGAAGAAAATATAGAAAAAGGAAAAGACTTAATTGAAAAAGAATTAAAAAGAATTGGAATTCCATATGCAGAACTTTTCAAAACAGATTATATAAATCCAATGTTAGAAAGATATAAATATAAAAATTTAGATGAGATGTATTTAGCAGTTGGATTTGGAGCAATTACAGCAAACAGAATAATTGCAAGAATGTTAATAGAATATAGAAAAGAACATAAAGAAGAACCAAAAATAGAAGAAAAAATAGAAGAACTTGCAAAAAATAAATTAGATAATACAAAAGTATCTGATTCAGGTGTTATTGTAAAAGGAATTGATAATTGTTTAGTAAAATTATCAAAATGTTGTAACCCATTACCAGGAGACGAAATAATAGGATATATAACAAAAGGAAGAGGTGTATCTGTTCATAGAAAAGATTGTCCAAATGTTGCAGATTTATTAAAAGAGCAAAACAGAATAATAGATGTAAAATGGTATAATGATGAGAAAAAGAGTTCATATACTGTTGAAATTGAGATATTTGCAAATGATAGAAATGGATTATTAGGAGATATAGTACAAAAATTAAATGACTCAAAAGTAAGATTAATAAGTGTAAATGCAAAGGCAACAAAAGAAAGAATTGCTATAACAGAAGTTACACTAGAAGTAGATAGTGTAGAAAGTCTAAATAAAGTAATAAGAGAATTACGTAAAATAGACAGTGTATATGAAGTAAGTAGAAAAAACAAAATGAAGGAATAAGAGGAGAAGAAAAATGATATTAAAGGAACTAAGGATAGACTCATGGGTTGGAGATGTAACAAATTGTTATATTGTACAAGACGAGAAATCAAAAGAAACAATGGTAATAGATCCTGCAGGAGATGTTGACAAAATTGTAGAAATGTTAGATATATTAAATGCAAATTTAAAATATATTTATTTAACACATTGTCATGGAGATCATATTGGAGGAGTAAAAGAATTAAAAGAAAGAAAAGGTGGAAAAATATTAGCACATAGAAATACAGCAGAAAATTTATTAGACCCTAATATAAGTTTAACAACATATATAGGACTTGAAGGATTAGTTATTCAAGTTGATTCAAGAGTTGATGATGGAGACTTAATACATTTAGGAAATCTTGAATTTAGAGTAATACACACACCAGGACATACTTCAGGAGGTTCTTGCTTATATTGTGAAGAAGAAAAATTATTATTTTCAGGAGATACATTATTTAGAGGAACTTGGGGAAGAACAGATGTACCAACAGGAAATTTTGAAGATGTAATAAATTCAATTACCAAAAAATTAATGGTATTACCAGATGAAACAATTGTATATCCAGGACATGGGAAAAGTACAATGATAAGAGAAGAAAAGCCAATTTATTTAGAGCTTAAACCACGATTATTATAGTTCTAAAATACTTGTAATAAACATATAATATATATAAGAGAAATTCAAAAGAAGGGTATGTTATATGTTTAATGTTACAATAATAAATGCAAAAGGTTCAATAAAAAAAATAGCAATATTAATAGTAACTTTAATATTGCTTTTTATTGTTACAAGATTTATACAAAATTTAAAATCAACAGAAGTTTTCAAAATAAATTTATCAAGCAAATTAGTAAATTGTTTAAATAATGAAATACCTGCTATAAATGAAATTGTTTCAAAATCAAATACAACAATAAAAGAAGAAAATGAAGAAGATACAAAAGACTTTTCAGAAAGAATATTAGGCGTTGAACTTTCTAGATTAAAAGAAAGTGAAAAAATAGAAGAAAATCCTGTAGAAACTCCAAGTGAAAATATAGAAAATAAGCCTGTTGAAGAAGAAAAAGATAATAATAACTCAAATGTAGATGTAAGTAATATATTAGAAAATGTAGAAACACAAATAGTAACTAAAAATCCAATATCAGAAAGTTTTAACAATGAAATAAATGGTGTAAAAATAAAAAATGAGACATCATTTGATATAACAGATGATATTATGAATACAGAATTAGACATAGATAAAAATAATATATTAATATTTCACACACACACATGTGAAAGTTATACACCAAGTGAAACATATCCATATGAACAAACAGGAAATTTTAGAACAACAGATTTAAATTATACTGTTGCAAGATTAGGAGATGAACTTACAAATTATTTACTTGGATTTGGATTTAAGGTAAATCATGACAAAACATATCATGATTATCCTGCATATACAGGCTCATATTCTAGGTCATTAGAAAGTGTAAAAAAAGATTTGCAAGAAAATCCAAGTGATATAATAATAGATTTACACAGAGATGCAATTGGAAGTAAAAGTGATTATGATCCAAGTGTTAAAATAGGTGATGATGTTGCATCACAATTAATGTTTGTAATAGGAACAAATGGAGGAGGATTATATCATCCAAATTGGCAAAACAATCTTAGATTTGCAATAAAAGTTCAAGAAATTGCAAATGAAATGTATCCAGGATTGTTTAAACCAATGATAGTAAGAAATTCAAGATATAATCAACATCTAGGAAAAGCAGCAGTAATAATAGAAGTTGGTTCAACTGGAAATACACTAGAGCAAAGTTTAACAAGTATGAAATATTTAGCAAAAGTATTTGAAAAAATAAAGAATTGATTTAGAAACTTCATGTAATATGAATTCTATAAATCCTAATATTTATTGTGTAAGAAAAATCCCAATTAAATTTACTTTAATTGGGACTTTTATAATATGCACATTCAGAATTAGAACATATTATTATATTAGAAATAATATCATAAGAGCATTTTCCATCTTTTTGATAAACACAATCTAAACAACAATTGATATTTGTCAAAGATATCACCTCTTACTAAAATAGTATAAACAAAAATAAAAAAAATATTCAAAAAAGTAATAAAATAAATTAAATGTCCATATAAATTAATAAACAAAAATATATAGGAGGTTATTCATATGGATATAACAAAAGAAACTATAAAAATTAATAAGATAATTTGTGAGAAAAAAGAACAAATAGTAGTTCAAGGAGATATGATAGTTCCAGACTCAAAGCCAGATATATTAAATACAATTAATACAGATGGAAACATATGTATATATAAAAAAGAAGTTTTTGAAGGAAAATTAAGATTAGAAGGAAATATTGTTTCATATATAATGTATTTAGCAGATGGAGATAAAAATAATTTAAGAGGATTAAATACAACACTTGATTTTTCAGAAACAATAGTTGTTCCAGAATTACAAATAGGAATGATTGTTGATATTGAACCAAATATAAAAAATTTTGAATGTAAAGTAATAAATGGAAGAAAAATAGGAATAAAGGCAAATGTGGAAATTTCAATAAAAATACGTTTACATGAAGAAGCGGAAATAACAACAAATGTAAATGATGTTAATATGCAAATTTTAAGTAAAAAAGAAAAAATAAACTCATTATTATGTGAAGGAAATAATAAAACATATGTGAAAGAAAATGTATCAATTCCAAATACAGACAATTTAGCAGAAATATTAAATGCAACAATAAGTTTAGTTGATAAAGATATAAAAATAAGTTATAACAAAATACTTGCAAAATCAGAAATAGAATTAAAACTTGTGTATTTAACAGATGATGGAAGAATTTGCAAAACAATAGGCAGAGTTCCATTAGTTGGTTTTATAGATATGCCAGATATCAAAGAAGAAAATATATGTGATACAACATATTTAATAAAAAATTTAATAATAAAACCAAATTCAATAGAAGAACATACAGTTTATTTAGAGGTTGAAGTTGAGATAAATTGTATTTCATATGAAGAAAAAGAAATACAAGTAATACAAGATTTATATTGCCCAGGTGAAAGAGTAAATTATGATTTAAAAACATTAAAAACAACATCAGATAGAAACACATTGAAAAATACATGTCAAATAAGAGAAAAAGTAAATATGCCTGAAATAGGAAGTGGAGAAATTATAAATACATCAATACAAACATCTATAACCAAAGAAAATAGATTAAGTGGAAAAATAGCATTAGAAGGAGAGCTGGAAGTAAACTTAATATATACAGATATATCAACAATAGGAGTAAATAGTAAAACAATAACAATACCATTTACTCAAACAATAGAAGGAGTAGAAAACAATTGTAATACAAGTACAAAAATAGAAGTTGGAACACAAGAATTTACAAATCAGAGTGGAACAATTGATGCAAATGTAGATTTGAATTTTGAAACATTGACATATAGAAATGTTGAGATACCAGCAATTAATAATATAACAGAAGAAACTGAAGATGATTTAGAAGATTACAGTGTCATAATATATGTTGTAAAAGATGGAGATACATTATGGAAAATTGCGAAAAAATATGGAAGTACAGTTGATGACATAGTTAGAGTAAATGGAATTGAAAATCCTGATAAAATTAATATTGGAGAAAAAATATATATACCTAAATATGTACTAAAAAGAGCCAAAGAGCCAATAGTAATATAATATGGATAAAATTTATTCAAGAAAAAGGTTTATAATAAAGCCTATTGGCAGATTTTATGGAAAAAATGCCAATTTAAAAAATATAAAATTAGCAAAAAAAATTATAAAATTCATATCAATAATTTTAATTGGAGTATATGGATTTAAAATTGGATTTGATTATTTAGAACCAGTATATGAAGCAATGTGTAATGAAAAAGTTAAATATAATGCAACAATTATAACAAATCAACAATCAACAATAGTAATGAATCAATATAAATATGAAGAATTATATACAATTGAAAAAGATTCAAATGGAAATGTATCAGCTATAAAATCAAATGTAGCAGTAGTAAATAATATTATTTCAGACTTGACTGAAAAAATACAACAAGAATTTGAAAAGATACCAACAGAAAAAATTTATATAACATTAGGAAATTTGACAGGAAACTATCTATTATCAGGATTTGGACCAAGAATACCTATAAAAATTTCTATGACAGGAAGTGTTGATACAGAAATAAAAAGTGAATTTATCTCACAAGGAATAAACCAAACATTACATAGAGTATATGTTAATTTTAATTGTGATATGGCTGTTGTAACACCAATGAAAAGATATAATCAGAATGTAGTAAATCAATTTATTATTGCAGAACATGTTATTGTTGGAAACATTCCGAATGCTTATTATAATTTAGAAGGAATTGAAAAACCATCAAATACAATAAATCTAATGAAATAAATATTGACAAAATTGGAAATTTGTTATATTGTTATATTATGTAACTAAAAATGAAGGAGGGCTTTTGATGATTATCGAAGTTCCAAAAGGTTATACATTTTCAGCCAAAAAAGATATTATCGCATTTGAAGAAAACTCAATGTTAAAATTGAAAAAACGGCCATTTAAATTTGAGTATATAATGTATGATTTAACTTATAAACTGAAAGGAAAAAGAAAATGCTATTATTGCGGAAGAGTTGTTGAACCCAGTCAGATAACTTTAGACCATGTTTATGCTAAAGGTCTTGGAGGACCAACAATTCCACAAAATATGGTACCTTCTTGCAAGAAATGTAATGAAGAGAAGGAAAATATGACACCTGATCAGTTTAGAGTTTATATGAGCTTAAAAGATGATGGTGCAAAAGAACAATTTAAAAGAGAATACTTTAAAATTAAAATGTTCCAAATAAGATGGTTACATATGTTACCAAAAGAATGGATCAGTAGAATTCCAGTATCAAGTCTAATTATAACAATTGATTTGCCAGATACAACTACAAATAAGTATAAGAAAATAAATGAATATTATACTAGATGTGGTAAGTTTCCTAAGCCAATAATTGTTGATAAAAATAATTTTGTTCTTGATGGTTTTACAGTTGTTCTTTATGCCAGGAACAATCGGATAAAGGAAATACCGGCAATTGTTCTTGAAAATGTAGAAGTTATATTTTAACAAAAAGATACTACAAATTATTGTAATGATGATTTGTGGTATCTTTTTTATTGTTGATGAAAAATGTAAAAAACAATTGACGAATTAAAATAAATATGATATAAATAATAAGTATTATAAATATGGCCCGTTGGTCAAGCGGCTAAGACGCCACCCTCTCAAGGTGGAATCATGAGTTCGATTCTCGTACGGGTCACCAAAAGTTTATATTTAAGAGGGAGTAGTTTTAAATTGTTAATCAACAACCGCGATTCAAAAGAATCTGGTTAACAAGCTTCAAAAAAGTAAACGAGACTTTTAAAGAAAGGATATAATAATTTAATTATATTTTTTCTTTAAAAGTCTTTATTTGTTCTAAAATACATAAATAAGAATAAATATTATATGTATAACTTTAGAACTAAAGTAAAAAGGCTAAAATACAATTAGAAAAGAGAGGTAATTAGTATGGAAAAAAGTTGGTTTAATAAGACAAGCCAAGAAGTAGAACAAGAATTAAAAACAGATTATCAAAAAGGTTTAAGCAGTAGTCAAGTCCAAGAAAACATGAAAAAATATGGACTAAATGAATTACAAGAAAAGAAAAAAGATTCACTACTAAAGAAATTTTTAGAACAATTTAAAGATTTTTCAATAATTGTATTAATAATAGCAGCAATAGTATCAGGAGTAGTTGGAGTAGCACAAGGAGAAGGATTTACAGATACAATAATAATATTAATAGTAGTAATCCTAAATGCAGTGATAGGAGTAGCACAAGAAAGTAAAGCAGAAAAATCATTAGAAGCATTAAAAAAATTAAGTAGTCATGCATCAAAAGTAATAAGAAATGGAAAAGAACAAGTAATACCAGCAAGAGAATTAGTACCAGGAGATCTTGTTATAATAGAAACAGGAGATTATATAGCAGCAGACTTAAGAATAATAGAAGCAGTAAATTTAAAATCACAAGAAGCATCACTTACAGGTGAATCAGTTCCAGTAGAAAAAATAACAGAAAAAATAGATGGAAATGAAATTGGAATTGGAGACAGAAAAAATATGTTATTTTCATCAAGTTTAATAACATATGGTAGAGGAAAAGCAATTGTAGTAAATACAGGAATGAATACAGAAGTAGGAAAAATTGCAGGAATGTTAGATAATGCAGAAAAGCAAGAAACACCACTTCAACAAAAATTAAATGATTTAGGAAAAACTTTGGGAATGGCTTGTTTAGCAATATGTGCTGTAATATTTGTTATTGGATTATTACAAGGAAAAGAAATAATAGATATGTTTATGACAGCTGTATCACTTGCAGTTGCAGTAATACCAGAAGGACTTGTTGCAGTATCAACAATTGTATTAGCAATTGGTGTTCAAAAAATGGTAAAAAAACATGCAATAGTAAAAAAATTACCAGCAGTTGAAACATTAGGAAGCAGTACAGTTATATGTTCTGACAAAACAGGAACATTAACACAAAATAAAATGACAGTAGAAAAAGTATTTTGTGATGATGAATTACAAGATGTAAAAAAAGTAAATACAACAGAAGATTTCAAAAAATTAGTATATAATTGTATGTTATGTAATGATTCACGATTGCTAGAAGATGGACAATTAGCAGGAGATCCAACAGAAACAGCATTAGTTGATATGGCATTTAAACTAGATTATGAACAATCTATATATAGAGAAAATCCAAGAGTTGAAGAAGTTCCATTTGATTCAGAAAGAAAATTAATGACAACAGTTAATAAGAAAAATGGAAAATATATAGTATATACAAAAGGTGGAGTTGATGAATTATTAAAATGTTGTAACTCATTCTTATATAAAGGTGAAGTAAGAACAAGTATAAACAATTATGCAAAATGGATAAGAGAAAACAATGAAAAAATGGCCAAAGATGCTTTAAGAGTTTTAGCATTTGCATATAAGGAATTAGATCACATGCCATCAAAAACAGAAATGAAAACAATAGAAAGTGATTTAACATTTATTGGAATGGTTGGAATGATAGATCCACCAAGAATTGAAGCAAAAAAAGCAGTAGAAAAGTGTAAAAAAGCAGGAATAAAAACAGTAATGATTACAGGTGATCATAAAGTTACAGCAGTTGCAATAGCTAAAAAACTAGGAATATTAAAAGATGAAAGTGAAGCTTTAACAGGAACAGAATTAGAAAAAATGACTGATGAAGAATTAACAAAAAATGTTAGAAAATATTCTGTATATGCAAGAGTGTCACCAGAACACAAAGTTAGAATAGTAAAAGCATGGCAAGCAAATGGAGAAGTTGTAGCAATGACAGGTGATGGAGTAAATGACAGTCCAGCATTAAAAACAGCTGATATTGGATGTGCAATGGGAAAAGTAGGAACAGAAGTTGCAAAAGAAGCAGCAGATGTAATATTAACAGATGACAATTTTGCTACAATAGTATCAGCAGTTGAAGAAGGAAGACGTATATATGATAATATATTAAAAGTAATTCAATTTTTACTTTCATGTAATGTTGGAGAAGTTATTGTATTATTGTTAGCAACATTATTTGCACCACAAATAGGACAATGGTTTGGAATATCTGATATAACAATGATTCAAGTTTTATTACCAATACATATTTTATGGATAAACCTTGTAACAGACACATTCCCAGCATTAGCATTAGCATTTGACCCTGCAAATAAAGATATAATGGATAGAAAACCAGTAAAAAGAAATGAAGGAATATTTACAAAAGGAAGAACATTTAGAATTATTTATCAAGGATTAATGATTGGATTACTTACACTTGCAGCGTATTTAATAGGGTTAGGAACAACACACAAAGCAATAGATGGATTAACACTAGAACAAACAAAAATAGAAGTTGGTCAAACAATGGCATTTATAGTTTTAGCTTTTTCAGAATTAATACATGTATTTAATATAAGAGATAATAAAAATTCAATATTTAAAACAGGAATATTAGGAAATGGAGTTTTAATATTAGCAATATTAGCATCAGCATTATTAATGGTTGTAATATTATTTATACCACAATTAAGAACAATATTTAGTATTCCAATCCTTCCAAGTGATAATATAATCGAAACAATTGTATTAGTGTTATCACCAATAATTATTGTTGAAATTATGAAATTATTTAAAGTAAATACAACTAGAGATGAATAAAAAATAAGAAGCTTTTTCAGATAAAACTGAATTAGCTTCTTATTTTTAGAATTTAGCAATTTTTTTCAATATTAATATCATTTAAACATTTCTGAGAAGGTTCTTTAAAAGAAAGATACCAAGAAATACCATTACAATTTTTCTTAATATCCTCTAGCCTTTGTTGTAATTCAGAAAAAGTTTGAGGTGGTGGAATAATAACAGGAACACCAGGTTGCCAATTAGCAGGAGTTGAAGCATCTGCACAATCAGAAATTTGTAAAGCTTCAACAGTACGAAGAATTTCAGGAATAAATCGTCCAATATTTAAAGGATATGTAAGAATAACACGAACAATACCATTTCCATCAATAATAAAAACATTTCTAACAGTTTTTGTTGTACTAACATCATTTGAAATCATACCATAAAGTCTAGCAATAGAGCCATTTCTATCTGCAATAATAGGAAATGGTAAAGAAACACCAGTCAAATTATATATTTCATTTACCCAAGCAAGATGTGAAGCATTACTATCAATACTTAATCCTAATAAACTAGTATTTAATTTTTGAAAAAATGGATGAGCTCTAGCAAATGCAATCATTTCTGTAGTGCATACTGGGGTAAAATCACCTGGATGTGAAAAAAATACGAGCCATTTTCCAGAATAGTCACTTAGGCTTATTTTACCAAATGTAGAATCTGCTGTAAAATCAGGAGCTTTTTGACCTAATTTTATATTTCCATTCATTAATAATTCATAGTCCATAATAGACCTCCTTTGAATATATTGTATTCACAAAGAAAAATATGGCTACATATGGAAATAATATTTTTTAAAATACTTGAAATTATGAGATTTTGCAAGTATAATAATAAAGGATAAAAGTATGATGAAAGGAATGAAATTAATGAATACAGTAAAGACATTTGTGAAATATATAATATGGATAATATTATTTTGGATAATATCAGATTTTTTAATAAATGTAGGATTAAAAACTACTTATAATGAAATGCAAAAAATAGGACAAATACCATCAGGAATTCAGGTAAAAGAAATAAAATCAACAGCAGTAAATGGAAAAATTAATTTAATAGTAAATTCAACTAGTCTTAGCGGAAAATTTATAAAAGTAGATTTATATTCATCAAAAGACAATTTATTAGGAACACAATATTTAGATATTGGAGAAATAAAAGAAAATCAAACTAAGGAAATTGATACATATTTTAAAATATCAGATGTAAAGAAATATGAAATATTTGTTACAGATGAAAAAGGAGAATCAACAGAAGGATTTATGGATACTGCAATGTCAGCACTTACTATATTATTAACAGCAATAAAGATTATGATAGTATTTTAAACAAATGTGAAAGGAATAGAAAAATGGGTTTTTTTGATAAATTAAAACAAGGTCTAACAAAGACAAAAGAATCAATAAATGATAAAATTAATAATGTATTTAGCAATTTTAGAAAGGTTGATGAAGAATTATTAGAAGAATTAGAAGAAGCACTAATAATGTCAGACATGGGAGTAGAAACATCAACACAAATAATAAGTAATTTAAGAGAAAAAATAAAAAAAGAAAAAATAGAAGAAAGTGAACAAGTAAAAAAAGCATTAAGAGAAGAAATTGAGAAAATTCTAGAAAAATGTGATAATAGTTTAAAATTAGAAACAAAGCCATCAGTAATACTTGTTGTAGGAGTAAATGGAGTTGGAAAAACAACATCAATAGGAAAAATGGCAGCAAGATTAGCAAGAGATGGAAAAAAAGTAATAGTTGCTGCTGCTGATACATTTAGAGCAGCAGCAGTAGAACAATTAGAAATATGGGCACAAAGAGCAGGAGCAGAAGTAGTAAAAAGAGCAGAAGGAGTAGACCCTGCATCAGTGGTATTTGAAGCAATAAGAAGAACTAAAGAAAGCAATGCAGATGTATTAATAATAGACACAGCTGGAAGGTTACATAACAAAAAATATTTGATGGATGAATTAAATAAAATTCAAAAAGTAGTAAATAAAGAAATGGCAGAAGCATCAAAAGAAGTATTATTAGTAATTGATGCAACAACAGGACAAAATGCAATATCACAAGTAAAAGCATTTAAAGAACAAGCAGATATTACAGGAATTGTATTAACAAAATTGGATGGAACAGCAAAAGGTGGAGCTGTAGTTGGAATTGTACAAGAAAATGATATACCTGTAAAATTCATAGGTGTTGGAGAACAAATTGATGATATGGAAATTTTTAATTCTAAAGATTTTGTAAAAGCAATAATATAAAAAACGTAAGATAAATATATTTGTAGTTAAACAAAATTATGAGGAGTTTAAAAAATAGATGGAAAAAAAGAAATTAAATAAAATAAAAAATATATTAGTAATAGCATTTATAGCGATATATTTAATATGTACATATTTTACATTAAGAGGGGAATATTTAGAATGTCTAGAATTAGGAGAACAATATGTTCAAAATTTTTGGACAAATATTAAATATAAATATTCAATAATGGGAATAAGTTTTGTTGTTATTTCAATATGTATGTTTATCACTAATATAGGAATAAAAAAAGGCTTGAAACCATTTTTTGAATCAGAAAATAAAGTAATGCCAAAACTTCCAAATAAATCTTTAATATTTGTTGTTGCGATAATAAGTAGTATAATTTTTTCAAATAATATAGTCGAAAAAGTATTATTATGTGCAAGTAAGGTATCATTTCAAAAAACAGATATGATATTTAACATGGATATATCATATTATATGTTTACAAAACCGTTAATAGAAATAGTTATAAAATATATAATGCAATTCACTATACTATTAAGTGCATATATTACAGCATTTTATATAATAGTATTTAATTTATATTTTGATGGAATTGATAGAACAATGCTAAGAAAAAGTAAATTTATAAAAAGTTTATTAAAAAATGTAATAATTTTAGTAATTTTGGCAGGAGTTTTAACAATATTTAATACTCAAAATATAGTAACAGAAAAATTTTTAACATTAAATGATGAAATTGAATTAACAGGAGCAGGATTTGTAGAATCAACAATAAAATTATGGGGATATATAATATTTGCATTTGTAATAATAGGAGCAATAATTTCATCTGTAATATTTTTTCAAAAAAACAAAAACAAAAAAATTATGTTTACATTATTATTAATTCCGGGATATTTAGTAGTGATGTTTATTGTAATGGTAGGAACAGATTTTATTTTTGTAAAACCAAATGAATTTGATAAAGAAAGAAAATATATTGAAGAAAATATAAATTCAACAAGAGAAGCATATGGAATAAATGCTTCAGAAGTAAACATTAATTATTCTGGAACAATATCTGAAGAAGAAATTAATGAAAATAAGGAATTGCTAAATAATGTTCCAATAGTAAGTCAAAATATGGTAAAACAAAGTTTAGAAGATACACAAACAGAAGCAGGATATTATACATTTAGAAATATCTTAACTACTAAATTTATAAAGGATAATCAAGAAAAATTAGTATATATAGCACCAAGAGAAATTGCAGAGCAATCAATTTCATATAATAATAAAACATATGAACTTACACATGGTATAGGACAAATAATAGTAAATGCAAATGAAACATCTGAAGATGGAAATATTCAATACATTCAAAAAGAAATAAATGATAATCAAAGAATATATTATGGATTAGAAACAAATTCAATAGTAGTAACAAATACAAAGAATAAGACAGAATATGATTATACAGATAGTGAAGGAAATGAACATACATATAGTTATGAAGGTGACTCAGGAATTCAAGTTGGATTTTTAGACAGATTAATATTAGCATTAAGAAATGGAGACTTTAAACTTGCATTTTCAACATCTGTAACAAATGAAAGTAAAATATTGACAAACAGAAATGTTCTAGAAAGAGCAAAAACAGCACTTCCATATTTATTGTATGATGAAAATGCTTATACAGTAATAAATAATGATCAAATTTATTGGGTTATAGATGCATATACAATTTCAGATAAATACCCATATTCATCATATACAACAATAGATGGAGAAAAAGAAAAAAAAGATATTAATTATATCAGAAATTCTGTAAAAGTAATAATAAATGCATATAATGGTGAAATGAAATTTTATATAGTAGATAAAACAGATCCAATAATATCTGCATATAAAAAGATATACCCTGCAATGTTTGAAGAAAATAATATTCCAAAAGAAATTCAAAAACAATTGAAATATCCACAATTATTATATAATGTACAAGCTGAAATGTTAAGAGTATATCATAATGTAAAAGAAGATGTCTTATATAGAAAAAGTGATATTTGGTCACTTGCTACGTATGGAAAATCAACTTCAAAAACTAAAAAAGCAACATTAGAACCATATTATACAATGTTAATAACACCGGATGGAGAAAAAAGGGTTGGATTAGTTCAAATGTATACACAAAAAAGTAAATCAAATATTATATCATATGTATTAGGAACTTGTAATGGAACAAGTAATGAATTAAAAATTTATAAATTTTCTGCAGATAGTAATATATTAGGAGCAAATCAATTAGATAACCTAATTGAACAAGATGAAACAATATCAGCAGAACTTAATAGTTTGAATGTTACAGGAGTTAAAATTTCAAAAGAAATGAAAATTATTCCTATAAATAATACATTATTATATATAGAAACTATATATCAAACTAAAACAAATGAAGTAAATCAACCAATCACATTAGAAAAAATTATTGTTGCCTCAGGAACTAAAGTAGCAATTGGAGATAATTTAGAAAATGCATTAAATAAGTTATTGTCACAATCAGCTGTTAATCTAGAAGTTAATAATACAGAAGATATAGAAGGTCTTATTGATACAATAATAAAAGCAAATAATAATTTAACAGATTCAAATTCAAGAAATGATTGGGAAATGATGGGAGCTGATATAAAGACATTGCAAGAATTAATAGAAAGACTTGATAAAATGAGACAAGAGAATAATAAAAAAACAGAATCAACAAATACCAAAGAAGTACAATCAATAAGTACTAAAGACAAAGAACAATAAAAAGTATTGCAACTTTAAAAATATTGTTATATAATTTTAAAAAAAGTACAAGGAGAAAAAAATTGATACTATATCCAAAAGCACATTTTAACAATGTAAAAGAAATATCAATAGAATTTTTAAAAAAGAATAATATAAAAGCATTAATATTAGATGTGGATAATACACTAATAGATTATGATAGAAATATGCCTAATGGAATTGTAGAATGGGTAGAACAACTAAAACATAATGGAATAAAATTTTATATTGTATCAAATACAAATAAGAAAGACAAAGTAGAGCAAGTATCACAAAAACTAAAAATAAAATATAATTATTTTGCCAAAAAACCATTAAAACTAGGATTATTAAAGGCACAAAAAAAATTACAAGAAAAGCCAGAAAATATTGCAGTAGTAGGAGATCAAATTTTTACAGATGTATTAGGTGGAAATAGATGCAAAATGTTTACAATCTTGATAGAACCAATAGCAGAAAAAGATATATGGCTAACAAAAGTAAAAAGACCAATAGAAATATTTATAAAGAAAAAATATTTTAAGAAAATAAACAAAGGAGGAGATATGGATTAAAATAATCCATACACAGAAAAATGTATATAAATGATACACACATAGGATTTTTTATAGGAATATTTATATTAGGCTTATTAGTAGGGCAATTTGTAGACTGGATGAATAAAAGATTACCAGAATACAAAAAAGTCTTCTCAAAAGAAATATTCCAAGAATACAAAATAAACTTTAAACCAAATTATATATTAATGTTAATTACAGCTATATTATATTGTGCAATATTATATAGGTATGGTGTACAGAAAACACTGGTAGAAAATTTAAACTTAATAAAATATTCAATTTTAATACCAATGTTATTATCAGCATTTGTAATAGATTATAAACACCAAATTATCCCAAACAGATTAAATTTAACAATGTTTGAGATAGGATTAATAATAGCATTTTTATATGGAATGTCAAATGTAGCAATAACAGCAGACATGCTACTTGGTATGTTAGTTGGTGGAGGAATATTTTTAGCAATAACATTAATAGGAAGTTTAATATATGGAAAAGAAGCATTAGGATTTGGCGATGTAAAACTAATGGGAGCATTAGGATTATATTTTGGAGTGGCAAATATTTTAGCAATATCAGCAATGTCATTTCTAATAGGAGCAATATTAGGAATAATACTAATAATTACTAAGATAAAAAAATCAGATGAATATATACCATTTGGACCATTTATAGTAATAGCAACATTTATAAGTATATTTGTACCATTTGATATATTATTAAAAACACTTTTAGTAATATTCACATTAGGAACATATAAAGCAGTATAAGTGTATTGAAAGGAATTGAATTTGAATGAATAGGAAAATGCAATGGTTGAGAAATAAACTATTGAGTATGGATTTACAAGGTATGATAGTATCAAATCCAGTAAATATAAGATATTTAACTAATATACAGGCAGAAGGAATATTATTAGTAACAAGAAAAGAAAATATATTTTTAACAGATTCAAGATATATTGAAGATGTTCATAATACATTAACATTATTTGATGAAATAGTTGTATATGATATAAGGGGATTATCAATAGATGATTATGAAAACTTTTTTATGTTTTGTGAAAATGTAGGATTTGAAGAAAATTATGTAACATATGCAAAATATAAAGAATATATGCATAGATTTAAAATAAACAATTTTGTAGAAACAGAAAACATGATAGAAAAACAAAGAATGATAAAAGATGAAGAAGAAATTGAATCTATACAAAAAGCATGTAAAGTAACAGATGAATGTTTTGAATATATATTAGGATATATAAAGCCTGGTATGACAGAAAAGCAAATTGCAAGAGAAATAGATGATTATTATTATAAAAATGCAGAAGGAACATCATTTGACACAATAGTTGCATCTGGTGAAAATTCTTCAAAACCACATGCAGTTCCAACAGATAGAAAAATACAAGAAAAAGATATTATAACAATAGACATGGGATGTAAAATTGATGGATATTGTTCAGATATGACAAGAACATTTTTTGTTGGAGAAGTACCAGAAGAAATGAAAAAAGTATATGATTTAGTACTAAAAAATCAAGTTCAAACATTAAATGATATGAGAGAAGGATATAGTACTAAAATGTTGGCTAAAATGGTAGACAATGATTTTAGATTAAATAATTATGATTTAATACATGCTTTAGGGCATGGAGTTGGATTAGATATTCATGAATCACCAATTATTAGTACAAGATCTGAAAATACACTAAAAGAAAATATGGTTGTAACAGATGAACCTGGAATTTATATTGCAGGACAATTTGGTATTAGAATTGAAGATACAGTTTTAATTACCAAAGGCGGTTGTGAAGCATTAACTAAGTCAAATAAAGAGTATGTAGTTATTTAGAGGATATATAGTATTAAAATTATTTAATAATAAAAGATTAAAAGGAGGAAAATCCTAGCCTAATATTTGCAAATAATATTGAAGTAGGATATATTTAAAGAGGAAAACCTTAGCCTAAAATATGGGACAAAGAGCAAGGCAATGCAGAACTCAAATCTTGTTCTAATTTTTTGGAGAGAATAAAGTTTAAACAATTAAATAATATTATATAAATAGTTACTAGATATTGAAAAGTTATATAAATAATGTTATAATTCCTTATAGTTATACGAATGGTAACAAAGATATTTAATCAGCAAATCTCTAAAAACAATTGTTAGGAGGCATTTGTGATGAAAGAAATTACTCAAAAAGATATTGAAAAAGTGAAATGTGAGTTAGCTAAAAAACGGAAAGAATTTGATGAATTAACTTTTACAGATTTGGAAGAACAACTTAAGTGGATTCGGGAATTTTTTAATGAATATATCCCAGAATTGGAAAAGAGGTTTTTATCGGAAAAAGAGTTAAGAGAATGGAAGTTTTTGCCTAATGAACTTAGAATTTATTTTTATTTATATTTCCCAGAACATGGATTAAATATGGCAAATTATTCTCAGGAACTTTGCTATAAACTTGCTGAAGAACGTGAAGGAAAATATCCATATTTAACAGGAAGAAGATTTTTATTTTAAGTATAATGGCGAAGAATAAATTGATAAAGGTGAAAATATAGTATAAAATTCTTATTTCAATAAATAGAGAAATTCTTTAGCAAAGAAAGTAACCTATATAATTTATATGTAGATTACTTTCTTTTTAAATAAATTACTTTTTACTATTTGACTTTTTTTTAATATCTGTGTATAATAAGTATAGGAAATGAATAACCGCAGTGAATGCGGTTACCACTACATAAAAGTATAACAACACATTCGCAATATTGGCATAGTGGAATGTGTTGTTATTTTTATTGTAAAAATTGCTTGAAGCGAACAGAAAAATACAATAAATATAAAAAATAACAAAAACATCTACACAAAAACAAAATAATGTGTTATAATAATTGCATTAAGTTACAAATAGGAGGAATTAGAGATGTCAGGACATAGCAAATGGCATAATATACAAGCCAAAAAAGGAAAAGCAGATGCAGCAAGAGGAAAAGTATTCACAAAATTAGGAAGAGAATTATTAATAGCAGTAAAAGCAGGAGGACCAGATCCAGCAGGAAATTCAAAACTAAAAGATGTTATAGCAAAATGTAAAGCAGCAAATATGCCAAATGATACAATAAACAATGCAATCAAAAAAGCATCAGGAGAAGGAAGCACAGCTGTATATGAAGAAATAACATATGAAGGATATGGACCATGTGGAGTTGCAGTAATAGTAAATGCAAACACAGATAACAGAAATAGAACAGCTTCAGATGTAAGACATGTATTTGATAAAGCTGGTGGAAACTTAGGAACATCAGGATGTGTATCATATATGTTCAACAAAAAAGGTGTAATAGTAATTGAAAAAGAATCAACAGACATGGATGAAGAAGAATTAATGATGTTAGCATTAGATGCTGGAGCAGAAGATTTCACATCATCTGATGATGTATATGAAATTACTACAGACCCATCAAATTTCTCAGAAGTTAGAGAAAAACTTGAACAAGCAGGATTAACATTCTTAGAAGCAGATGTTCAAATGGTTCCAACAACAACAGTTTCATTAGATGATGATGGAGCTGAAAAAATGGAAAGATTAATTGAAAGACTTGAAGAATTAGATGATGTAATGGATGTATATCATAATTGGGATATGTAAAAAAATTAATAATTAGTTCTAAAATATAAAGAAAGAGCATATATATATAATATATGTTCTTTTTTGTTGTGTAGAAAAATATTTATAAAAAAGGAGGAAAAAGTGTCAGAATTAGAAATAGTATTAGAATATTTACCAATAACATTAAGAAAAGAAATAATATCAAATATAGGAACAGAAGAAAACAAAATAGAAGAAATACGATTAAGAAGCAATAAACAATTATGTCTAAAAATTGGACAAGAAACGGTATTAGCAGAATACATAGTAAGTCAGCAAGAACTATTACAAACATTTGAAAAAATCTGTGAAAACTCAATATATTCTTATAGAAGACAAATATGTGAAGGATTTATAACAATAAGAGGAGGAAACAGAGTAGGAATAGTAGGAAGTGGAGTAATGGAAAATGGACAGGTTATAAATATAAATTACATATCAAGTTTAAATATTAGAATAGCAAGACAACAAATTGGATGTAGTCAAAAAGTAATGTCAAATATAATAAATTCTGAGACAAACACAATATATAACACATTAATAATATCACCACCACGGATGTGGAAAAACAACATTATTAAGAGACATAATAAGAAACTTAAGTAATGGATTTGAAAGATTTAAAGGACAGACAATAGGAGTGGTTGATGAAAGAGGAGAAATTGCAGCAATATATAAAGGAATTCCACAAAATGATATAGGAATAAGAACAGATGTAATAGACAATGTTCCAAAGCCAGAAGCAATGAGAATACTAGTACGCTCTATGGCGCCACAAATTATAGCATGTGATGAGATAGGAAGTAAAGAAGACATTGAAGCAATAAATTATGTAATGTGTTCAGGAGTTAAAGGAATTTTCACAGCACATGGAAATGATATAGAAGATGTATGTAAAAATCCATGGATGGCACAATTAATAAATAATCATATATTTGAAAGAATAATTCAATTAAATTCTAAACAGAAAGGAGATTCGAAATGTATTATTGCGTAAAAACAATATTATTATTTGCGATATTTTCATTGTCGACAGGAATTGGAATTTTAATCTCAAAAATGTATGAAAATAGAGTAAAAGAATTAAGACAATTTAAAAATATTTTAAACATAATTAAGACAAAAATAAAATTTACATATGAGCCATTGGCAGAAATTTTTAATCAAATATCACAAGAAAAATCAAGTAAAATTGAAGAGATATTTGAAAACATGACATATAAATTAGCATTTGAAAATATAAAATATTCTTGGATGGACGCAATTCAAGAAGCAGATATAAGTATAACACAAGAAGACAAAGATATTTTAAAAGAATTAGGAAAAGTCTTAGGACAAACTGATGCAGATAGTCAAGTAAATGAGATTGAAGTAACTGAAAGCTTTTTAAATATGCAAATAGAAAAAGCTGAAGAAGCAAGAAAGAAAAATCAAAAAATGTATAAAACATTAGGAGTAGTTGTAGGACTAGTTTTTGTAATTATATTAATTTAATTGAAATGTGTATTGTCTTGAAATAAATTCAATTTTTTACTATTGCATTTAGGGAAAAAAGAAAGGATGTTTTTTATGGATATAAACTTATTATTTAAGATTGCTGCAGTCGGAATTTTAGTAGCAGTATTGCATCAAGTATTAGTAAGAGCAGGAAGAGAAGATCAAGCAATGATGACAACACTTGCTGGACTTGTAATTGTATTATCAATGGTTATTCAACAAATAAGTTCATTATTTAATACAGTTAGAACATTATTTGATTTATAAGTAATTCCAAATAGAAGGGAATAAGATGGAAATATGGCAGATGTAATTAAAATAATAGGGATAGGTTTACTTGCACTAATAATAATTGTAATTCTAAAACAATATAAGCCAGAATTTGCGATATATGTATCAATGATAGCAGGAGTATTAATATTAGTATTATCAATTCAAAAACTAACAGGAATTATTAATTTATTACAATCATTGGCAAATAAAACATATATAAATAAAAGTTTTCTAAGTATTTTACTAAAAATTACAGGAATAGCATTTATAACAGAATTTGCTGTAAGTATTTGTTCAGATGCAGGAGAAAAAGCAATAGCAAGTAAAATAGAAATAGGAAGTAAAGTAATAATTATTGCAATGTCAATACCAATTATAACGAGTTTATTAGAATTAGTTATAGAAATTTTACCATGAATTAAAAAATAATTACAATTTTTGCTTGACAAAATTTAATTGTTTTTCAATTTAGATTTGAACAAGAGAAAAGGAATGAAATAAAAAATGAATGAATCAATATTAACATTTAGATGTTATAGAAAAAAATATAATTTTAGAAAATTAAAAAAATACATAATAATAATGATTATATTCATAAGTATAATTATACCAACTAAAGTATTTGCAGATACAGAAAATGAAATAATGAATAATACACAAGAAAAATTTAATATAAACAGCTTTATAAAAGAAGCAGACAAATATACAGGAGATTTCCTTGAAGATGTAAATTTAGGAGATATGCTAAATCAAGCAATACAAGGAAAAGTAGATAATAAAACATTATATCAAAAAATATTTAAAATGTTTGGAAAAGAAATAACAACAAGCTTAAAAACATTAATTAGTATATTAGTAATAATTGTAATTCATGGAATTTTAAAATCAGTAACAGATAATCTAGAAAATAAAAATATATCTCAAATAATTTATTTTGTTCAATACATATTAATTGTAACACTTATAATGTCAAATTTTACAGAAATAATAAAAATCGTTAAAAACACAGCAGATGATTTAGTTGGATTTATAAATGTATTAATGCCACTATTATTAACATTAATGATGTATACAGGGAGCATAGCAACAACATCATTATTAGAACCAATTATATTATTTGCTATAAATTTTATTGCAAATTTAATAAAAAATATATTAATTCCAATAGTTTTAATAATAGTAGTATTTTCAATAATCTCAAAAATTTCAGAAAAAATGCAAATTGAAAAATTATCAAAATTTCTAAAATCAAGTGTTGTATGGGTATTAGGAATAGTATTAACAATATTTGTTGGTGTTGTATCATTAGAGGGAACATTAAGTAGTAGTGTTGACGGAATAACTGCCAAAACAGCAAAATCGGCAGTTTCAACGATAATACCAGTTGTAGGAAAAGTTTTAGGTGATGTTGTAGATAGTGTATTAGGATGTGGAGTTATATTAAAAAATGCAATAGGACTAATAGGAGTAATTATAGTAATAGGAATATGTATAACACCTATTATAAAAATTGCAACAATGTGCATAATGTATAGTTTAGCATCAGCAGTAGTCCAACCAATAGCAGATGATAAAATAGTAAAAGTATTAGATGAAATGGGAGGAGTATTTAAACTATTATTAGGAATATTATGTTCATTATCTGTAATGTTAATAGTTGGAATAACATTAGTTATAAAAATTTCGAATAGTGGGATGATGTATAGATGATAAATTTTTTGAGTTCATGGGCAGAACAAGTTATATTAGCAGTCATAATTGCTACAATTTTAGAACTTATTTTACCAAATAGTAAAAATAAAAAATATGTTCAAATGGTAATAGGTGTTTATGTATTATTTAATATAATATCACCAATTATAAAAAATAAAGAAAAACTAGTATTTAGTGAAATCGATTTAGATAAATATATTACAACATCAACAAAAGTAGAACAATCATCAATGGATGCAAGATTAGAAAAAATATATTTAGATGAATTAGAAAATAATATAAAATCAAAATTCAAAAATGTAGGAATAGAAATAATAAAATGTACTATAGATGCAGAACTAGATACAACTAAGAAGAATGCTGGAATACATTCAATAGATGTAAAAGTAAAAAATGTTGATGATGAGCAAAAAATTTCAAAGATTAAACAAGAGATAATTGAAGAATATGAGATAAGTGAGGATAAAATCAAAATTATTATAAAATAATTTTAAAAGGAGATTGCTTATGCTAAAAGAATTATTTAAGAAAAGAGAAGAACAGACAGATCAAAAGAAAAAAATAGAGAATATTGTGGCATTTATAATAATATTAATTATAACAGTATTAATAATAAATAATATGTGGTCAAAAGATGAAAAGAAAAATACAAATACCACAGGAAAAGTATTAGCTGGAAATGTTGAAAGTCAAGTATCAACTAGTGAAAACACAGATGATTTAGAAATGAGATTAGAAAATATTTTAGAAACAATTAATGGAGTAGGAAAAGTAAAAGTTTTATTAAAATATTCTGAAAGTAGTCAAGTTGTAGCAATGTATAATGAAACAAATTCAGAAAATAAAACTGAAGAAAATGACGGAGATGGAGGAACTAAAAATAGTACAGAAACTGAGACAAAAAGAGAAATTGTATATACAGATGAAAATGGAACTAATAAACCAATAACAGAAAAAGTAATAATGCCAGTAATTGAAGGAGCTATAATTACAGCACAAGGAGCTTCAAATGCAAATATAAAGTCATCAATAGTTAGTGCAGTAGAAGCGATTACAGGTCTAGCAATACATAAAATACAAGTATTTGAGATGAAAAATTAAGTGAAAACTGATTACAACTTAGAAGAGGGCATATTATTAGAATTTAATTCTTTATATGGAGGAGGAATAATATGGATTTGAAAAAAATTAAATTTAAAACAGGTACAGCAGCGATATATGTACTTGCATTAATGTTGGTTGGATTAGGATATTGGAATTATGTATCAACAGAATCAAATAATATCCAAACAGTAGCAGAAACTCAAACGGAAAATTCTGAAGATGAGAACTTAGGAGATGCACAATTTGTTAGTAGTAATGATGTGACATTAGAGACAAAATCAACACAAAGTACAGAAACGAGTACTGAAATAGCCAAAACTGAAAGTACCAATAATTCTAATGATTATTATGAAGAATCAAAATTACAAAGAGATACAATGTATTCACAAACATTAGAAACATATAAAGAAATGCTTAATAATTCAAATGTATCTGAAGAACAAAAAGCAATAATAACACAAGAAATTGCAAATGTAAATAAAGAGAAAAATGCAATCATGGTTTGTGAAAATTTAATAACAACAAAAGGATTTTCTAATTGTGTAATTTTTGTAAATACTGATAGTGTGAGTGTTGTGGTTGAAGATGATAATTTAAAGAGTGAGGAGATTGCTCAAATTCAAAATATTATTTCAAGAGAAATGAATGCAAAAGTTGAAAATATACACATCATGACTAAAAAATAAAAGGAATTCAATTATTAGAATTCCTTTTTTTCTAATGTAAAACCTTGAAATTTAAAAATCTATATAGTAAAATATACTCAAAAAAGAAAAAGGCATAGAAATGGTAGATTTAAATAAAGAGATAAAATATGTAAAAGGAGTAGGTCCTAATAGAGAAGTATTATTAAATAAACTAAAAATATATACATTAAAAGACTTAATAACATATTATCCAAGAGACTATGAAGACAGAAGCAAGCCAAAAAATATATATGAATGTGAAGATGGAGAAGAAGTTTTAATAGAAGCAATGCCAACAGGAAAAATTTCAGAATATAGAAAAGGAAAGATGGTAATAAGTCGACTAATAGTAAAAGATCAAACAGGAACATGTTATATAACATGGTTTAATCAAGGATATTTAAAAAGTGTATTTTCACCAGGAAGATTATATAGATTTTTTGGAAAAGTAGCCAAAAAAGGAAATAGAATTGAAATGAATTCACCTGTTTATGATGAAATAGATCAGAGTAAAAACACAGGAAAAATAATACCTATTTATCCATTAACATATGAACTAAAGCAAAATACATTAAGAAAAATAATGGAAAATGGATTAACAGAAGTATTTGGAAAATTAGACGAAACATTGCCAGAATATGTATTAAAAGAAAACAATTTATTAGATATAAATACATGTATAGAAAGAATACATTTTCCACATGAATTTTCAGACTTTAATAAGGCAAGAGAAAGACTTGTATTTGAAGAACTTTTAATAACACAATTAGCATTGTTAAAATTAAAAAACAATTATGATAAAGATAGAAATGGAATAAAATTTGATAAAAATGTAAAAATGTCAGATGTTATAAATAAATTACCATTTAATTTAACAAAAGCACAATTAAGAGTATTAGAAGAAATTGATAATGATATGGAAAGTCCACATTCAATGAACAGATTATTACAAGGGGATGTAGGCTCAGGAAAAACAATTGTAGCAATGATAGCAGCATATAAAGCAGTAAAATCTGGATATCAAGTAGCAATAATGGCACCAACAGCAATACTTGCAAGTCAACATTTAGAGAGTTTTGAATCAATATTAAATCAATTTGGAATAAGGTGTGAATTATTAATATCAAGCATAACCAAAAAGAAAAAAATGGAACTTTTAGAAAGATTACAAAATGGAGAAATTGACATACTAATTGGAACACATGCAATGCTAGAGGAAAATGTAATATTTAAAAATTTAGGATTAGTAGTAACAGATGAACAACACAGATTTGGAGTAAAACAGCGTGCAACAATTTCAAATAAAGGACAAAATCCAGACATAATAGCAATGTCTGCAACACCAATTCCAAGAACATTAGCATTAATATTATATGGAGACTTAGATATATCAATAATAGACGAACTTCCACCAAATAGAAAAAAAATAGAAACATTTGCAGTTACAAAGGAAATGACAGAAAGAGTAAATACATTTGTAAAAAAGCAAATAGATGAAGGAAGACAAGCATATATTGTATGTCCATTAGTTGAAGAAAATGAAGAATTAGGTTTAAAATCTGTTATTGAATTAGAAGAAAAATATAAAAACGAAACATTTAGCAATTACAAAGTAGCATATTTACATGGAAAAATGAAAGCAAAAGAAAAAGATGAAATAATGGAACAATTTAAAAATGGAGAAATACAAATACTGATATCAACAACAGTAATTGAAGTAGGAGTAAATGTACCTAATGCGAGTATTATGGTAGTTGAAAATGCAGAAAGATTTGGACTTGCACAATTACATCAATTGAGAGGAAGAGTTGGAAGAGGAGAATATCAATCATATTGTATTTTGAAATTTGAAGGAAATGGAAAAACAACAAAAGAAAGAATGAAAGTAATGTGTCAGACAAATGATGGATTTATAATATCTGAAAAAGATTTGGAATTAAGAGGTTCAGGAGACTTTTTTGGAACAGAGCAACATGGTATTCCAGAATTTAAAATAGCAAATTTATTTGAAGATATGGGAACTTTGAAAAAGGTTCAAAAAATAGCAATGGAAATTATGGCAGATGATCCATTACTTGAAAAAGAAAAAAATATAAAACTAAATGAATTAGTAAAAGAAAAATTTAGTTCAAGAATAGAAATTTAAAAGGATGTAGATAAAAATGTGGCAAATAATAGGAAGATTAATAGGAGCTTTAATAGCTTTAGCAGGAGTAATAATGATATATGATGCTCGTTTGATTACTAAAAAATATTTTAGTTTTGGTGATAAAAATGAAGCAACAACAGGGCTAAAAATGCTTGGAACAATTGTGTGTGTGATGGGTGGAGTTTTAGTTATGTTTATAA
This sequence comes from uncultured Clostridia bacterium, assembly GCA_934120045.1. GTDB lineage: Bacteria > Bacillota > Clostridia > TANB77 > CAG-508 > CAG-269. The sequence goes on along the minus strand of CAKOTF010000008.1, from coordinate 18,920 downwards.
AATAATAGTTATAAAAATGTTCAATTATGAATAAAATAAATTAAATATTTTTGGTAAAATACTTGACAATGTAATTAGTGTTGTGCTAAAATAACATTTGTCAAGTAAATATGCGGATGTGGCGGAACTGGCAGACGCGCTGGTCTTAGGAACCAGTGTCAACGACGTGGGGGTTCAAGTCCCTTCATCCGCACCAATGACGTTTCTGTTCGAACTTTTTATAGAACAGAGAGATACAAAAATCAATCAGAAAATAAAATCTGGTTGATTTTTTTGTTGACTAAAAACAATATAAAATCATCCAAACGAAAGGATGGTGTAAGAAAATGAAGATAATTAAGCAAGAATTGCGATTTGAGGAAAGTTTAAAACAAAGACTTGAATTTATATGTGAGTTTGCTAAAGTTACTCCTACTTTTGTAAATGGTAGCATTAGGAAACTAGATAAAACTAATCTTAAATATATTGAGCCACATAGAGTGATTATTAAAAATATTACTTTTTTAGTTTTTAATTATTCAAATGATGTTTATATCGCTAACTTAACTAAAAAGATTAAATTATCAGAGTTAGAAGAATATTTGAAAAAAATATAAAATTGTAAATATTTGACATTTCTTGAAATCGTGATATAATATAGTCAATTAATTACATATAACTGTTCGTCAAAAGCTATATGTTTACGAGCACTTTGAAAAATTTATATTATATTACAATTATATTGTATTTTGTTAAACGGATTTAAGAGATGTCAAAAGTACTCGTATTGTACTTTGATGTCTCTTTTTTGTTAGATTGGAGGTTTGAAAATTGAAAGATGAAAAGATGATATTAAGGCTAAAAAGATAAATACTATTGTTGCTCTAAAGCTAGATAGAATAACTAGAAGTATTTATGATTAGGAAAATTTAATGACTTTTCTAGATGAGAATGATGCTTATTTAGATTGTGTAAATGATGAAATAAATACAACAAGTGCCAATGGCAAAATGATTTCAAGATTATTAATGAGTGTTAGTCAAAATGAAATTGAAAGAACAAGTGAAAGAACTAAAGTAGGTCTAGCAGGTGCAATTAAATGTGGTCATATTCCTCACATTGCCCCATTAGGCTATAAGCACGAAGATAAAAGATTGGTAATAGATTATTCTACTAAAGATGTTGTAGTTAGAATATTTGATTTATATTATAATGGCTACTCTTATCAAAAAATAAGTAATCTATTCAATAAAGAAATAGTATTAGGAAAAGATAATTGGCGAGATTCCACTATTGTTACTATTCTTGAAAATGAAATATATAAAGGTGATTTCGTTCACGGAAAAAGAACAAAGAACTCTACTTATTATGAAGATGTAGTTGAACCAATTATTTCAAAAGAAATGTGGGCTGATTGCCAAGTACAGAAAAAGAAAAACTCGAGAAGTTATCAAAGAACATTGACATATTTATATTTACAAAAACTAAAATGTCCTAAATGTAATCGCATTTTAGGTGGTAAGGCTACTACAAAGAAAAATGGCAAGACATACTTTTACTATTATTGTAATGATTGTAAAGTTCAGTTTAAAGAAAATGTAATAAATGAGTATTTTGAGCAATTTATAGATGAATTAACCGAATATGACTCTGTTGTAAATCAATTCTTCTTGTCTATGATAAAGCAAAAATTTGATGAACCTAAAGAACAATTAGAAAAAGAAATAAACAATCAGAGAAACAAACTAGAAAGAATAAAAAAAGCCTATATCAATGGTGCTTTTGAACTAAAGGAATATAATGAAGAAAAGAAAATAGTTGAAAATGCTATTACAGAACTTGAAAATAAATTAGATACTACTGATTGTGTAGAAGATTTAAAATTTACACCAAGAGATATTTTGCTAAAAAGAGATATTGATTTTATTAATAAGATTAAGCTAAATAAAGAATATCAAGAACGAATTAAAACTTGGAAAGATTATACACGAGAAGAACAAGCTGATTTAATAATGAGATATGTTGAAGACATAGAACTTGATATTATAGGTACAGTAATAGCAGTAAAGCAAATTAATTTTAGAGAATCTATTTGTAAGCCTTGTCAAGAGTTATTTGATAAAGGTTATATCGATACTACAAAGCCTATGATATTAGGTAATGTATTAGGAAGTGTTAGATTTAGCAACTATTTACCAGAGGAAGAAGTTGGCGAAATAATAATGAGATTACAACAATACTATGATGTACATTTTACAGAGGCAACATACTATGTGCAAAAGCAAATGTTTTACTTTAACTTTGTTGAAGATAACAGTGCTATTGTTAGGGTGTTTCCTTTATAGGATTATTATAAATTAGATCCAGATAATAAAATGGAAACTTACAAGTTTGGAATAATCTATATTAACGAAGAAGATAAATTTCAAATGCAAGAAATTGATACAGCATTTGATTATATCCCAGATGAAAGCAATGATAGTATAATCTATACAAAAGATAATACTCCTATTTCAGTAGGTGTTAAGCCAGTAAAATTCTGCGAAGAAAATGCTGAAACAACTAATTAACGTGGCACGTTTTGTTTTTACAAAGTAAAAATGAAAGTGGCGATAGTTAATTTAAATAAAATTTATTTGCACAAAATAAATTTTATTGCCTAGCAGAGCCCCCGAGTTATGATGGTACGTCATAACTCATAGGGGGTTAGGACTTATGGCAAAGCCAAATTCCTCAGCTACGAAGAAATTTCAAAGGAGGTATCTTTATGGAGCAAGAATTGGCATATTCTTTTCACTTAGGTAGTGATAAAAACAAAAGTAAATTAGCAAAGAAAGTTGCAAAAGAAAATTTATCTGGCACTACTTCTCTATCTAATAATGCAATTCAAAATGCAAAAGATTTATCTGATGTTAATAAACACAACTTAAGAGATTATGATAATCAAAGAGAGTTAATTAGAATAATTTATGGAACAAATGATATTGTGAATGATGTTAAGCAAGTATATTTAGATGAGTTGAAGAAGCAAGACTAGAATATAACAACAATCAAACTCGTGAAGATAGAAAAATCAAGAAACAATTAGAGCATAAAGAACAAAAACTTGCTAAAGACAATAAGCAAACTAAAATACTTGATAATGAAAGCACTAATATAAATGAAATATTAGATAATTTAAAACCTACTCTAATGAATAAAAATAATATGGTTATTTCGAGCGAGGATGTCCAGAAACTAAAAAGTTATAATAATGATGTAAAAGGTACTACTAAAACTATTAGAAACGTAAATGACTTAAATATGGCGATTAAAGATTTTTAACATTCTACTTTTGAGATAGAAAAAGAAAATCGTTCACTTAAATATGAAATAGAAGCAAAAGATAATGAAATCGGTAGTTTGAAAAAGGAGCTATCTGCTAAAGATAAAATTATAAGCAAGTTACAAACTGAAAAAGAAAATATAAAACAAGAATTGCAAAAGTTCAAAGGCTTTTGGTATAGTATTATGAGCCATTTTCATAAAAGAATTTGCTTTGATAAAGATGAAAACTATAAAATTGTTAGTGATGACATATATAAAAATGGTATATTTGATAACAACGATAATGAAATTGCAAATAATATTTATAGAAAAGTAACTATACCAGATGAAAGCAAAACTAAAAAGATATGGATGTAAAAAATGGAAAGTAAAAAAGTAAAATATTTAATAGATATAATAAATGATATGGATATAAAAGATAAATTAAGATTAGCAATATGTATGAGTAAAAGTGAGTGGTATGGTCTAATATATAATACTAAAGAAAACTATAAAAAGTTTGATACTATGCTAAAAGAAATTGATGAAGAATATAGAACTACTTTAATAAATTTGGAACAAAGTAAATATTTTAATATAAATTTTGCAATGGCTAAACTTATGGAAATGGAAACAACAGAACAAAATAAAGTAACTTTGTACTTGTATAATTGCATAGACAAAGTTAATATATATTTATAAAAAAGAGTTGGGTACCAGAACACTGGTACCCGAATTTAGGATTTTGTGCAACTTTTTATAGCTACATAATTTCTCCTAGTGAGAGTTGGACTACTCTCAAATTTTTGGGAATATCATCGTCAATCTCGGCAACATTCACGCTCTATACGGGTAACCACTGAAAATAATGTTAAAAACCATTATATAGGTCAGCCCAAGTGAGCAACAACGCCTATCATTCGACGAGACTAATCATCTGTCCAAAATTAGATGTCCCAATAAAATTAACAAAGGTATATCACCTTATGAATATATTATAGCATTTTTTATATATTATGTCAAATTTTATCCGGATATTTCAGTGATGAGGAGTAAATTTTTTTATTTTGACTTTATATTTGAAAAAATTCAATAAATTCATTTTGTTCCATATATTGGTAATCATTTTTTGCTATTACACAAAACCCCCCTTACCCCAAATTATTTTGAGGTTTTCTCTTGATTTATTCTATTTTTATTGTATAATTAATTTGTATTCAAACCTTAACTGTATTTTCTTGTATTCTGTTAAGGCTATGTGCATATGAGTAAGTGTCTGGAGTATACTGGCGCTTACTCTTTTTATACTCATATTTAATTCCTTTACACTTTTTACCCCTTTTTCTATTAACTGTCTTATTATATGCGCAAACTGTATAAAGAAATAATGCACTTTCATTGCGTTATAATTTTCTGAATACACATGTTCTATATCAAACGTTATATTTTTTTGTACATTGAATCCTTCATTTTCTATTTTCCATCTTTGTTTTCCATAATATATTATTTCTTTTTTGTTATTTTCTGTTATTTCAAATGATACTATCCACATAAATTCTGTTGTTTTTTCTTTCTTCTTTTCATAATATTTTATGACATTACTTTCTTCGTCCTTTTCTGTTCATTATTATTTTCACCATCCTTTGTTACAATATTTTTCTTTATTGTATCAAATGATGGTGATATTTGCTATTATATTCTTTTATTTCTTTGCGAAATATTTTACTCCTCATTGCTGTTAAGTTTATGTTAATTTTGCATTTTAAGGAATAATATGCTATAATAAACTTATCTATTGTGCTTTACACAGCAAAGTCAAGAGAAAATTTATTATTTTTTCTGGAGGGGCTGTGTAAAACCTCCAGATAATTATAGGAGGAAACAATATGGGTGATTTTTTTAAAGCATTTTTAACAGGTTTTAATGAAGGCCGAGACCGTGCGAGAAGCGAATCATATCGGAGACAGGATAAGCATAAAATTCCTGTCAAACTTATCGAACCAAGCGCAGGCAGAATTATGAAACTTGAAGTAACTGAACCAAATGATCGTGTTGCCCAAATGTATATGGACCATTTAACAACATATGCAAAAGGTATGGAGCAATTTGGAGTACAGTGGACAGTTACAGGTAAAACAATTCAAATTGTTTTTGATGACGGCAATATGGCAGAAAATGCACGCCAGACCTGGAGAAAGTGATATAGCCCAATTGCAGCGAGAAGTCCTTACAGGACAACTCGCTGCTTTTCTTAAATTTAAGACAGATTTTTTAATAATTGTATTGAATTTTATAAAAAATATGATATACTTTAGTAAATTGATTGATATTTGTATCAATCGTCAAGAGAGCTAAAAAAGTTGTAGATAACTACTTCGACGGCACCAGAGTAAGAATAGAGAACTTTTAAAGTTCTCTATTTTTTTATGAAATTAATGCAGTAGAGGGTTGAAATAATATTTAAAATATAGTATAATAATGGACGTAACAGTATTGTTGCACCTTTGAAAAGTAAAATTTCGGAGGTGCGAGCCTCCGAACAATAAAAAGGAGGATTTATTATGACTAAACAGGTCGTAAAAACTATTGTTTGGGCAGTAATCGTTTTCCTCATTCTTGCTGCATATAAAAGTATTGTAGCAGGAAGTGACAATTGGCTGGAAGAAACGCTCTATTGGGTAATTCCATCAGCAGTTGGATATTTCTTGGGGTATGAACAAGCACATAGAGACGAAAATTGGTAATTGTCCCCAAAAGCTATGCAATATATATTGCATAGCTTTTATCTTTTTCGAAGAATTTGCTAAAAAATAAAATTCTAGTATAATTATGTGAAATCTTTTTTTATACTTATATCACTAAGAAAGTACAACAGATTTTTATGCTTTCTTCTGACTAAAAATGATGAAGTAATAACTAAAAAACTAATTTTGAATATACTATAATAATTTTAAATTAGGAGGAATCAAATGGAAGACAACATAATTATTGAAGATATAGAATTTCAAGAAGAGTTATATCGAAAAACAATAGAAGAAAATGAATTTTCAGAATCAAATATTCATGGAATAGGAGATGATGAAAATGCAGATAACTAAAATGTTAGTACCTAAAGAAAAATATGATATAAAATGTCCATATGAAATGAATCCAGAATTTATTATAGTTCATAATACGGCAAATGATGCATCTGCGATGGCAGAAATATCATATATGATAGGAAATAATAATAAAGTATCATTTCATTGTGCAGTTGATAATACTAGAATAGTTCAAGGAATTCCATTTAATCGTAATAGTTGGAATGCAGGAGATGGAAAAAATGGAGATGGAAATAGAAAAGGAATTTCTATAGAGATATGTTATTCAAAATCAGGAGGAGAAGAGTTTGAGGAATCAGAAAAACTTTCTGCAGAATATATAGCATACTTATTAAAACAATATAATTGGGGAATTGATAGAGTAAAGAAACATCAAGATTTTTCAAATAAAAATTGCCCACATAGAACATTAGAAGAAGGTTGGCAGAATTTTTTGAACTTAATTAATTTTTATTTAGAAGATAAGCCAATAAGTGATGATTATATAGAAAAAGGGAGTGATGAAGAAGTGAAAACATATCAAAATGGAAGTACAAGTGAAATTGTATATGCTGATACAAATTGTACAAAAAGAATTGGGAGTTTAGACCCAAGGGAAAGATGTAATTGTTTTGGAATTTTTAACAATAGAGCTATGGTTAGATATCAAGTAAATGGAACAAATAATTTTAAAATAGGTTTCTGTAAATGGCTTGGTGGGGTGAATTAAGCTTTTTATATTAGGCAAAAATTGACATTTTGAGATAAAAATGATATAATATAAATATCTTAAGTTGCTTGTACAGAGAACTTTGGAGATTTGATGAAAATTTCTGGAGGGCTGTACAAAACCTCCAGAACAAATGCATGGAGGTGCAAGATGGAATTTGTGAGATACAACGGTGGGACACAGTCCTATCATGGCTGTACTTCGCCTGACGATCTGGTTGTCGGCAAGATCTATGAATTGATCAATGCTGATGTCTGGAACTGGCAGACTGATTATACCCTTAAGGGGGTTAAAGGGAAGTTCAATTCTGTGTGGTTCGATAAAGTGCCTGTCTATAAGGCGTTCGCTACTATTCAGCCTTCTATTGGACAGAGAATGTCTTGTGTAAAGGTTGAAAAGAGAAAGAACGGAACTCTCGAAACGGGAAGTTGGCATACGACAGAAGTCAGAAAAATCGAACAGATCGAAAAAGGACTCCTCAGAGTGTTCACCCGTAACAGCGTATATGTTGTTATGATGGTATAAGCAAATATCCTAAAAATGAATTATCATTCTCCTCTTAACGAGGAGTTTTCTTTTTTTATAAAAAAAGAAAATAAATATTCAAAAAAGTGAGTTGATATGATATAATCACATAGAAAACAAAAGAAATAAAAGCTTGATTAAAAATTGGGAAAAAATCAACTTATTGAAAGGGACTAAAATATGGGGAAAAAAAGAAATAAAAGCAAAAATAAAATATTAGAAATCATAAGTTTGTTAATAGCAATAGTAATTGTTCTAACAGGAAAAAATATTAATGATAAAGATTATACACAAGCAAATACAGAAATAACAGAAAATTCATCAACAATAACATATAGTATAAAAGACATTCCAGAATATACAGGCACACCATATGCAGTATTAAATAATAATAAACCAGAATTTACAGAAAAAGATTACACAACCAAAAGTTTTGAAAATTATTCAGAATTAGATAGTTTAGGAAGATGTGGAGTTGCTTATGCAAATATATGTAAAGAAATAATGCCAACAGAGCGGAGATGAAAGAGGTAGTATAAGTAGTATAACTCCAACAGGATGGAAACAGAAGAAATACAATGGAACATATTTATATAATAGATGTCATTTAATTGGATATCAATTATCAGATGAAGATGCAAATAAACAAAATTTGATAACTGGAACAAGATATTTTAATGTTGAAGGAATGTTACCATTTGAAAATCAAGTTGCAGAATATATAAAAAGACAGAAAGCAAACGAAAATAGACATGTTTTATATAGAGTAACACCTATATATGAAGGAGAAAATCTATTAGCAAGTGGAGTGCAAATGGAAGCATTTTCAGTTGAAGACAAAGGGGAGGGAATATGTTTTAATGTATATGTTTATAATGAACAACCAGGTGTAGTGATTAATTATGCAACAGGAGAAAGCTCATTAGCACAATAGTTTTTAATATTTGCTAAGTAAAGGAGAGTGATTGAGATTGAATTTAGATATTTTCGAAAATTTAATAGACAAAGTAAAAACAAATGAATTTATTCAAAATTTTACAAAAGAATTAGAAAAAAATATAGAAAATAGTATTCAAAAATCAATGCTAGAAAAATTTGTAAGTGATAATAAAATCATTTCAGAATATAAAGATAAAATGCTTATTTGCAGAAATGAGATATTACAAGAACAATCAAATGAGACTAGCGAAAAAGGTAAAATGTATTATATATATGACAAAAAAGGTTCAGATTATTTAGCAACAATATGTGAAAGTGGAAAAAGTCATGATGTAATAAGAATTCCTGAAAAAGATGTGAAATCTAATGCCAAAATTGATAGTGTATTAAGGAAAATAAATGATAAATTTGAACTAGATGAAGAAACAACAAATATTGTAAAAATTAAGCAAGAAGAAAAGTTTAATGAAATATTAGAAGAACAAAATAAAATAATGGAAAGTCGAAGAATAGATAGACATATATATGAATATGTAGAAGGCTCAAAAAACAGTGTATGGTTAATAGATAATAATTTAAACAATGGAGATGTGTTTGAAGAAAGACAACAAGAAGTATTTAAAGATGCACAAGAAGGAGATATATTTGAATATATAGATGGAAAATATAAAATAAAGAAATGAAAGGAATATACCAAAAAATGAGTATACAAAAAAACCAGGAATATGTTGTTGATATTATAGATAATGGTTTCGAAGGAGAAGGAATTGCAAAAATAGATAATTTTACAATATTTATTCCAGGAACAATAAAAGGAGAAAATGTAAAAATAATTATAGTTAAAGTATTATCATCACATGGATTTGGAAAAATTGTAGAAATAATTGAAAAATCACAAGCTCGTCAAGATGTAGACTGTAATACATATAAAAGATGTGGTGGATGTAATTTAAGACATGTAAAATATGAAGAAACTTTAAAAATGAAACAAAATGCAGTACAAAGTCTTGTAAATAAAACATTGAAAAATAAACTACAAGTTAAAGAAACAGTAGGAATGGAAAATCCATTACATTATAGAAATAAAGCACAATATCCAATAGGAATAAATAAACGAGGTGAACCTGTAATTGGAGTTTTTGCTAATAGAACACATGAAGTTATTCCAATAGATAATTGTTTAATTCAAAATAAAAAATCAGAAGAAATTGCTAAATTTATAATTGAATTTATAAAAGAAAAAAATATTAGTATATATGATGAAAAAACAGGAAAAGGATTAGTTAGACATATTGTAACTAAAGTTGGAATAAAAACTGGAGAAATAATGTGTGTAATTGTTATAAATGGATATAAAATTCCAAATGAAAATGAATTAGTTGAAAATTTAAAAACAAGATATCCTGAAATAAAGGCAATTGTAAAAAATATTAATATGAAAAATACAAATGTAATATTAGGACAAGAAAATATAAATTTATATGGAAATGGATATATAGAAGATATTTTAGGTGAATATAAATTTAAAATATCACCATTATCATTTTATCAAGTAAATCCTGTACAAGCTGAAAAATTATATAATTTAGGTGTTAGTATGGCTGAAATTACGAAAAATGATGTTGTATTTGATTTATATTGTGGAATAGGAACAATTTCTTTATTTATGTCTAAATTTGCAAAAAAAGTATATGGAATTGAGATTGTCGAAGAAGCGGTAAAAATGGCTAAAGAAAATGCTCAGAATAATAATGTATCAAATACAGAATTTTTTGCAGGTGATGTTGAAATTGTACTTGATGATTTGATTAATAATAAAGGACTTAAGGCTGATGTTGTTATGTTTGATCCACCTAGAAAAGGGTTAGATAAAAAGAGTATAGATAATATTTTGAATATTAGACCAAAAAAGATAGTTTATATTAGTTGTAATCCTGCTACTTTGATAAGGGATTTAGCTGATTTTGAGAATGAGTATGATATTAAAACTATAATACCAGTTGATATGTTTCCTTTTACGAGCCACGTTGAATGTGTGTCAGTTTTGCAACATAAAAAAAATTAAAAGATTTTCGCGAAAAAATATATTCTATTATGAAAAAATAGAATAAAATGAGAATAATATTTAGAAAAAAATTAGATTAAAGAATAAAACAAAGTAACACATATTTATATGTGTTACTTTGTTTGTAAAATATCATAAAAATTTTTAAAAACATATCCTTTACCTTTTAAATATTTAATAGAATCCTTTAAAACAAGAGAAGAATTACTAACATCTTTAGTATCATGCATTAAAATAACAAGAATATCTTTATTTTTAGAAGATTTTATCAAATTATTTAATAACTGTGAAGAAGAATACTTTTTTATAGAATCATTATTTAAGCAATTCCAATCAATATAATTATACTCAATATCTTGAAGAAGCTTTACAGCTTCTTTCTTTTTTGATTTGTTTGAAGGAGACATAAAACCATTAGGAAATCTAAAAAGATGTGAACAATAATTAGAAACTCCAATTGCATTTCCAATAGCTAGATCTGTCTTTTTAACTTCATTTAAAAAATTATCAGAGCTTTTATATAATAAATTATTATTATGAGAATACCCATGATTAGCAATATAATGACCTTCATCATAAGCTCTTTTTGTTATTTCAGGATGAGCATCAACACATTTTCCAATTACGAAAAAAGAAGCTTTTATATTTTCTTCTTTTAAAATATCTAGAATTTTTGGAGTTACAGAAACATTAGGACCATCATCAAAAGTTAAAAAAACAATTTTTTCATTAGGATATAATTCAATAATTTTTTGATATAAGTTATTTGAAACAGAATCTATAATTGATGAGGAATTAGTATTTGATGCATTTGAAAATGAAAAATATAAAAAGGTTAATAATATTGTAACAATAGATATAATCATTCCTAAAAGTATTTTTTTATTAATAAAGTATATTCGCATAAAATCACCTAATTAATAATATGCAGATACAATTCATAATATAATAAGGGGTTGATTTTTTTATAAGATGTTGATAAAATAGAGAAAGTGACAATAATTATGTATATATAAAAATTATAATATATGAGCAATAGAAAATGTAAGGAGATAATGATGCAAATACCAAACTTTTTAATAGAAAAGCTATATAAGCAATATGGTCAGGAGATAAGTGAGAAGATTGAAAATGGACTTATTTCTAAAAAACCAGTTACTTTTAGGATAAATACATTAAAAACACGTAAAGAAGAAGTTTTAAAAGAGTTAACAGAAAATAATATAAAGTTTGAAGAAGTTGAATGGAATGACAATGCATTAATTATAAAAGATGTAGTTGAAGATGATATAAGAAAATTAAGAATATATAATGATGGAGAAATTTACTTGCAAAGTTTATCATCAATGATCCCACCAGTGATACTTGAGCCAAAAGAAAAAGAGAATATATTAGATATGGCAGCAGCGCCTGGAGGGAAAACAACACAGATATCTGCACTTTCAAGCGAAAAATCGTATATAACAGCATGTGAAAAAAATAAGATAAGATGTGACAGATTAAAGTATAACCTTCAAAAACAAGGAGTTGGAAATGTTAATATAATGCAAGAAGATGCAAGAAAATTAAGTGATTTTTTTTCATTTGATAAAATTTTACTTGATGCACCATGTAGTGGAAGTGGAACTGAAAGTGTATTTAATCCCAAATTCACAGAGGAATTAATACAAAGATCTACTAGAACTCAAGAAGAACTATTAACAAAAGCTTTGAAAATATTAAAAAAAGATGGTGAAATTGTATATTCTACTTGTTCAATTTTACAAGAAGAAAATGAAAGAGTTTTAGAAAAAGTAATAAAAAAATTTAATGCGAAAATCATTCCAATAAAGAAAATAGAAGGAATTGAATATTTACCAGTTAGTATTGAAGGAACACTATGTGTTTGTCCGACGAATTTGTATGAGGGATTTTTCGTAGCAAAAATAATAAAATAAAAAGGAGCAAAAAGATGTTAAATCAATTTTCAAGAACAGAACTATTAATTGGAAAAGAAGGAATAGAAAAATTACAAAATGCAAAAATTGCAATCTTTGGCATAGGAGGAGTAGGCTCATTTGTAGTAGAAGGATTAGCAAGAGCAGGGGTAGGAAATTTTATATTAATAGATGATGATAAAGTTTGTTTAACAAACTTAAATAGACAAATAATAGCAACAAGAAAAACAATTGGAAAAAATAAAGTAGAAGTTGCAAGAGACAGAATATTAGAAATTAATCCAAATGCAAATGTAGAAATACATCAAGAATTTTTTATGCCAGACAGTGATGAAATATTAGATAACACAGTTGATTATATTGTAGATTCAGTTGATACAGTGACAGCAAAAGTAGAATTAGTAGTAAGAGCTAATAGACTAAGTATTCCTATTATGTCTTGTATGGGAACAGGAAATAAATTAGATCCAACAAAATTTGAAGTTACAGATATTTATAAAACAAGTGTATGTCCACTTGCAAAAGTAATGAGAAAAGAATTAAGAACAAGAGGAATAAAAAAATTAAAAGTAGTATATTCAAAAGAAGAACCAATAAAACCAAATGAAAATTGTGAAAACAGTTGTAAAAATAATTGTATATGTCCTCCAGGAACAAAAAGAAAATGTACGATAAGAAATCAAGTGCCAGGAAGCATATCATTTGTACCATCTGTTGCTGGATTAATAATTGCAGGAGAAGTAATAAAAGATATATTAAAAAAATAATAAAATAAATCCTATAGATATATTTTCTATAGGACTTTTTTATTTATATTTCCATCTGACTACCCAAAAATGTTGCTGCAGATTGAGCAATTTTTGTTTCAACTTCATTCATTTTAGTATTAGCTTCTTTGGAAAGAAGAATTACAGTTCCAATAGTATCACCATTAGAAATTATTGGATATACAACTTGAGCATTATATTTTTTATTATTAGAATCATTTTTGGTTATAGGAACAGAAACATTACTATTTTCATTACTTGTATAAATTTCTTTATCTTCCATTAATTGTTCAAGTTCATCACTAACATTTTGTTCTAAATATTCTTTTTTTGCCCCACCAGAAACAGCTATAACAGTATCTTTATCAGTAATACAAGCTATATGTCCTGTTGTTTTTGATAAAGTTTCAGCATATCCAGTAGCAAATTCAGATAATTCACCAATAGGTGAATATTTTTTTAATATAACTTGACCTTCTCTATCAGTGAAAATTTCTAATGGTTCACCTTCTTTTATTCTTAAAGTTTTTCTTATTTCTTTTGGAATTACAACTCTACCTAAATCATCTATTCTTCTTACAACACCTGTTGCTTTCATTTGATTTCCTCCTTATATGGTTTGATTTTTTTGTATATTTTTATTATTACAAATAAGGAAAAATTTATACATTTTTTCTCATAATAATATATTTACATTCTTAAAGTTAAGTGATATAATACACAAGAAATATTTGGAATTAACAAAATTAAGGAGGCAAAAATGACATTAGAAGAATTAGATAAAGATATAAACAAAAAAATTGCTGAAAATGAAGAATTTGTTAGATACACATTTTTTGAGTTAAAAGTAAAACATAATTTATCAGAAGATGAAATTGATGAAGTATTAAGATTAGCAAGAAACAAATTTGAAAATTTAGGATATAGAGTATATTTCACAGGTGCAAAATATAATTATCAAGGTGAAAATAAAATTGTAGAATCAAATGAATATTTAGTTGCAATAAAAGGATTATAAAAAAATAAAAAAATTTCAAAAAAAGTATTGACAAAAAAATGAAATTGAATTATACTTAGTTCTGTGCTAAGGAGATAACACTTAACACAGAATAAATAACTTGCTCCCATAGCTCAGTTGGTCAGAGCAACCGGCTCATAACCGGTGGGTCCTAGGTTCAAGTCCTAGTGGGAGCACCATATTAAAAAAAAGAATATCGCTTTTAGATATTCTTTTTTTATAGTAAAAAAAAGTGGTTTTAAACCACTTTCTTTAGTTAAAAATAATACCTGTTTCATTAAAATTTTCTTTTGCAGAAATTTCTAAATTATCAATTGCTTGATATCCTAAAAATCTACTAACATTTTTTTGAGTAATACCAGTTTCTGTAGCAATAGTATCAATAGAAGAAAAACCATTTGAATCTATGTATTTTCTGAAAGTAGATAGTTCTAAGTTATCTTGATTAGCACACTTTGGACAAACATCACCAGAATTTGTGTGGAAAGCACCACAACGACTACATTTATTTAATTCCATATAAATCCCTCCATCTTAAGTAGATATTCATAAATAATATTCTGTTTAAATTAAAATATGTTAATCTACTTAAATAAAATTAATGTAATTTCTTAGCTGATTTTATCACAAAAAAAAGAAAAATGGAATAGATTATATAAAAAATTTTATAAATAAAAATAACATAAAGATGCTATAAATACATATTATAAAATAGATTATGTATAGGAGAACATTTATGAAGAAAGTTCTATTTATTTTACAAAAAAAGTATTACAATAAAAACTATATAATATATATGAGAATGCTAAAAATTATCGGATATAAAGTAGATGTTATAACAGATATGGAAGAAAAAATAAAGTATTGTGATTATCAATTAAAAAATAGGTTAAGCATATTTAAGCAAAAAAATATATTGAAAAATAATTATCAAATGATATTTTGTGGTTCGAAAATATTGGAAATTTTATTGAAATTGTTTAATTTAAAGGAAAAAAACAAAATAGTATACATAAAAAATAAAGAAAAAATGCTAGATGATAAAAGAAAAGATTCTTATGATGAAGTTAATATAATAAATGAAAAATATACTTTCTGCAGTATAGGAGAATTTAATAAATCCAATAATCAAATTATGCAACTTGAATCAATGATAAGAATAATAAAAAAATATCCTCAAATCAAATTGTTATTAATAGGGCAAGGAAATTTAAAAGAATATTATGAACATATAATAGAAAAATATGGATTAAGTAATAATGTTGAAATAATCGAAAATATAAATTCTATAGTACAGATTATAAAAAAAGTAGATTGTATTATATCTACAAGAAAGAAAGAAGAATTTTCATTAGATACCATAATAGCAATATTATTAAAAAAGCCAATAATTGTTTCAAATGTTGGAATAAATAGAATTATTTTTAAATCCAAAAATATTTTTTATAATTCTAACGATTTAAAAGAAAAAATGAAGATAAATATAGAAGAAAATAGAAAGATAGAACAATATTATAATATAAAAAAACAAGAAATAGAAAAAATATTAAAAAGCGAAAGTATATAGAACCTTCGCTTTTTTAGATTACAGCAAAATTACATTTGTTGGTTTCCAGGTATAAAATAATCAACAACTCCATAAATTAAAGCACCAATAATTGCAGACATCCAAGAAATTGAATATCCTGCTACAAAAAATTGAGTTAAATATAATATAATAGCTGCTAATGCAAAACCTACAAATCCTTTTCCAAAAGGACTAGCATGTAAACCAGTAAATTTGACAATTAGATAATCCATAATTGTTAGAACAATTGCAGCAATAGCTAAAGCCCAGATATTATTTATAGAAAATCCAGGAGTGAAAAATGCTGTAATTGCTAAAACTATAGCAGCTGTAACTAATCTGCCAACAATTTGCCAAACTGTAGATGTTCCATTAGAAGTATTAGAATTACTTTGTGTATTATTTGTCATATAAAAACCTCCTTATTAAAAATTTCAAGGTTACAAAATTATTATTTACATCAAAAAAAATATTATACAAAAATCGTATAAATTTTAAAAAAATGAAAAAAATAAAGCAAAAAGGAAAGAGAAAATATATGTTAATAATTTTTTTTAGAGCAATATTTTTATACATAGTAGTTTTAATTGTAATGAGATTAATGGGGAAAAGAGAAATAGGCCAAATGCAACCATTTGAATTAGCAATATCAATTATGATAGCAGATTTGGCCGCAACACCGATGGCAGAGACGGGAATTCCTATATCAAATGGAATTGTACCAATATTAGGATTATTAGTTATGCATTTAGCTATTTCAACATTAAATATAAAAAGTACAAAAGCAAGAGAGATTATTTGTGGTAAACCATCAATATTAATATATAGAGGAAAAATTGATGAAAAAGTTTTAAGAAAAGAAAGATTTACAATTAATGAACTAGAAGAAAGATTAAGAGATAATAATATATTTAATATAGGTGATGTAGATTATGCTATATTAGAAACAAGTGGACAAGTAACAGTTATACCGAAGCCGAATAAAAGAGCTATGACTCCAGAAGATTTTAATATAGAACCAGAATATGAAGGAATTTCTTATGATTTAGTGGTAGATGGAAAAGTAATGTATAAAAATCTTGAAAAAATAGGAAAAAACTATATGTGGCTTGTAAAACAGACTGAAAAATTTGGAATAAAGCCAGAAGAGGCATTAGTAATTACAATTGATGGAAATAATCAGTTTTTTTGTCAGGCATTACAAAAATGAAAATAGGAGAGTGAAGAAATGTACAAAGAAACCATTATATGTATATTTATTATTATATTAATAATAGGCTTAGATATAATTACTCAAAATTATACCAAAAAATCTACAATAGAGATAACAGATTGTTTATCAAAATTAAAAGATGAAATTGAGAATGAAAATTTAGAAAATGCCAAACTGAAAATTGAAGAATTAGATAATAAATGGGACTATAGACATAATAAGCTTGCATATTATATTGAACATGATGAACTTGAAAAAGTTGATACTGCAATAGTTCAGGTAAAAAGCTTTGTCGAAAATGACGACATTTCATCAGCAATGGCAGAATTAGAAACTGGAAAATTTGTATTAGAACATATAGAAAGAAAATATAAATTTAATTTACAAAATATTTTTTAAAAATACAGAAAATTGACAAATAGGAATAAATGAGGTATTATATACAAAGGTGCCGATTGGCAATATATTAAAATAAAAAAGAATGGGGGATAAAAATGGTTACAATTGATAATTACTCATTTATTTTAGTTGGGAATAACAGAATGAGATTAGCAAAGCCAAATGAAATGAATGATCCTAGACGGAAAATTATTATTGTAGGAACATTGCACAGTGCTCAAGGAGATAAAAAAAATCAAATTCTTGAAGTACAAAGTTATGAAAAAACATATATTATAGGAAGTTATAATTCTTATAATTCTACTTATTATCTTGGTAAAAAGTCTAAAGAAATGAAGGAGTTTGAACAGATGGTAAGAGAAAATATCCCAGTAGTTACAAATTTCAAAATTGGTTATGCCTATAGAACAGAAAGAATTGGAAAACATATTCCTTGTATTATTGGTAAAGTAACTGATGAAATAGAAGAAAAAATTATTTTTGTTGAGTCACAAAACTTTGAGACAAATACTATTACAGATATAAATGGAAAAAAGTATTTTGTAGATTGGCTTAGCATGAAACAATACCAACATCGAAATTTGATTACAGAATTTCGCAATATGCCAATTAAATTTAAGAAATTCTTTGGTGTTTTTTGTGAAAAAGGCTTGAAGATTGATATGATTTCTTTAAATGATAGCCTTCCTATTCTTGGAGTTGCAGGAGCATTTAAAATTAGATGACTTAAAACTAATAAAAAAACTTGTCTTGAAAAAGACAGGTTTTTTTATTTTATAATTCTATATGGAGCAGTTAAGCAACAGCTTACGAACCATAACGCTCTCTTTCTAAAAATATTATATATGAATTCTTATTAAATTTCAATGGGAGTATGGAGAATTTTGTTATTTTATAGTATAATATATTCAAAATTAAACTTGATTCTATATAAGGAGGAAGTATAATGGATATAAGATACGCGGTAAGAGTATTTGTTTTTAAAGATAACAAGGTTGCCTGTATTAAATATAAGAATATTAACAAAGATTATTTTGATATACCTGGTGGAAAGATTGAAGATGGTGAAA
Organism: uncultured Clostridia bacterium; assembly: GCA_934120045.1. Classification (GTDB taxonomy): domain Bacteria; phylum Bacillota; class Clostridia; order TANB77; family CAG-508; genus CAG-269. Next base: position 325 of record CAKOTF010000008.1, on the reverse strand, counting down.
CTGAAATACAGACTTGTATAAGAGAATTTAAAGAAGAAACCGGAATGGATATTAATGATTTAAAATGTATTGGAAATGTTGAAATTATATATCCAGGTAAAAATAAAAAATTTGTTATGAAAACATATATCGCAAATAAAGTGAATGGTAACCCATTGGATTTAGATGATAACTATGCTTATTGGTTACCTATAAATGAATTAACTAAGAATGAAAAAAGATTTGCAATAACTCATTTGTTAGATGATGATTTAATTAATTATTTTGAATCAGAGAAAATCAATATTTTATTTACTTGCGATGATAATCATAATATTACTAATAT
>CAKOTF010000007.1 GCA_934120045.1 uncultured Clostridia bacterium | reverse complement strand
GAAGATGGTAATATAAAAGTAATATTCAAATATGAAGATAAATATTTTGAGGCTCTTGACTTTATAAATAAACAAAACTATGATATAATATCATCTAGTTAAAGGGCAAAATCTGAAAGTACTTTTTTAAGTATTTTTTAAAATAAAATGAAATAGAAAGAAGTGATTAAAATGGATATGTACCAAAAAAGAAAAATCAGAGCAGAAAAGAAAAATAATGATAGTCAAAAAAGTTTACCATCAACGAGTATCAACTGGTTTCCAGGACATATGGCGAAAACTAGAAGACAAATAACAGAAGATTTAAAGATGATAGATGTAGTAGTAGAAATACTTGATGCACGAATACCAAATTCAAGTCAAAATCCGGATATAAGGCAAATAACACAAAATAAGAAAAAGGTAATAGTGTTAAACAAATGTGATTTGTCAGATAAAGTAAAAACAGAAAAATGGATAGAATATTTTAATAAAAAAGGTCAAAAAATAGTATTAGCAGATTCATTAACAGGTAAAGGAATAAATGAAACAACAAGGCAAATTCAAAAAATAATGGAAGAAGATATGCAAAAAATGGCTGATAAAGGCCGTATTGGAAGAAAAATAAGAGTAATGATTGTTGGAATTCCAAATGTAGGAAAATCATCATTTATAAATAGAATATCAAAGAAAACATCAGCAGAAGTAGGTAATAAACCAGGAGTAACAAAGCAGAAACAATGGATACGAATAAATGATAAAATAGAATTATTAGATACACCAGGCGTATTATGGCCGAAATTTGAAAATGAAAAAGTTGCAATGAATTTAGCGATAACAGGAACAATAAAAGATGATATATTGGAATTAACAGAAGTTGCATATACATTAATAAAATTTATGTTAGAAAATTATAAAAGTAATTTATTGCAAAGATATTCTCTAAATGAAGAACAAATAGAAGAAATTTTAAAGCAAGATCAAGCGAAAAATGAAAACATATATGAAATTATGCAATTAATAGGTAAAAAAAGAGGAGCAATATTAGGTGGAAGAATTGATGATGAAAGAACTTCAAAATTAATCTTAGATGATTTTAGAAGTGGAAAATTAGGAAATATTACATTAGAGCTTCCAGAATAATTAAGGAGTACTATTATAATAATGTCAAATAAAAAAGTAATTATTGATAAAAGAATGAGGAAAATAGAAAAACAAAAACTTCAAGATATGGGATATGAAATTATAGAAGTTCAAACAAATAATGATGTATATCCAGAGATATCATCACATGTAGATATTTTTGCATGTAAAGTTAGAAATGAAATTATTGTAGAACCAACTCAAGTTTTTAAAGGTATTTCAAATTTAGTTTATGGAGAAGAAAAAATATTAATTCCATATCCTTTTGATATAAGATATAATGTTTGCATAATAGGAAAAAAGGCTATACATAATTTAGAATATACAGATAAAATTTTAAAACAAAAATTAATTGATAATAACTTTGAATTAATAAATACAATACAAGGATATACAAATTGTTCTATTGCTGTAATTGATGATAATTCTGCAATTGTGACTGATAAAGGCTTAAATAAAATTTTGCAAAAACATGGAATAGATACTTTATATTTGAATGAAAGATTGGATATTAAATTATTAAAAGAAAATAACTACAGTGAAAAGAATGGTTTTATAGGTGGATGTATTGTTAGAATTGATGATAAAATAATTGTTTTTGGCGATTTATCGAAAATCGATTCTCAAAACAAAATAAGAAACTTTATAAATGCAAAAAATCTAGAAATAATAGAATTTAAAGGATTAGATGTAATAGATTATGGTGGTTTAATTGAAGTGGAATAGGTGAAAGAATGACTCAAAAATATATAAAAATAAAAGATTTACAAATACCAATAAATATAAAAAATTATTCAAATTCAAAATCTGTAAAAATATATTTTAAAGGAAATATTTTAAATATAACAAAACCAACAAGACTATCAGCAAAAAAAATGATGGAAATTTTGAAGGTTGAGGAACAGAATATATATGATAAATATAAGAAAATAATATCTTCTGAAATAAGTTCAATAAAACAATGGGAAAGTGGAGAAAAGATTTTTTATAAGGGAAAAGAGTTTTCTATAGTTAGAGAATATACAAACAAATTAGAAGAAAATGTAGAAATAGATGAAGAAAAAGAACAGTTAATTGTTAAAGTACCTGAAAATGTTGAACAAGATGTTATAAAAAAATCTATTGATAAAATTATTAAGAAAATACTAAAAAAAAATACAGAAATTTTAATATTACAAAGGTTACCATTCTGGTGTGAAATAACAGGATTCAAGTATAATGAAGTAAAAATAAGGGATGCAACAACAAGATATGGAAGTTGTATGCCAAATAAAAAGAATTTATATTTTTCATCAAGATTAATAATGTTATCAATAGATAAAGTTGATGCGATAATTGTTCATGAATTATGTCACATGAAATATAAGTATCATAATACAGACTTTTATAATTTAGTAGAAAAGTATATTACTAATTATAAAGAAATAGATGAATGGTTAAAAAAATACGGAAATAGTATAATGTTTTAAAAATCTCCTATTCATGTTTCACAACATAAATAGGAGATTGTATTATTTTTGTGATAATAAGATTAATCCTTTTTTGATTAAATCCTCAATAGATAAATTATCAATATCAAGATGTTCAAATGCCTTTTCGATGTCTTTTTTAGAATATCCTAAAACCATTAGACCTGAGATAGCCTCATTAATGTTTTCACTATTATCTTTAGTTTTCTTTGGTAAATTTTCGATTTTTTCTTCAATTTGTTCTTCTTTTAGTTTATCTTTTAATTCAAGAATAATTCTTTGAGCAGATTTATTTCCTATTCCAGGAACTTTTGTAAGAACTTTTACATCATTTGAAATTACTGCAATTGCAAAATCAGAAGGTTCTATACAAGAAAGCATTACTAATGCACTTTTAGCTCCAACACCACTAACAGAAATAAGTAATTCAAACATTTTTAATTCTTCTTGAGTTTTAAAACCAAATATACTTATATCATCTTCTCTAACTTTTACATATGTAAATACTTTTATGATATTATGTAATTCTCCAATTGTGTCAATATTATTTTGTGACATAAAAATTTTATAACCTAAACCATTAATATCTATAACAATATATCCACTTGATTTCATCTCAAGTAATCCTTTTATATATGCAAACATAATTATATTTTCCTTTCATGTGAATTTATAGTAGGATTATATATCAAAATAAAAATAAAAGCAACAAGTCTACCTAATTCAGGTAGACTTGTTACTTCAGGTCAGAAAGTGCTGGTCAAAATATCTTTCATGCCGAGCATGGTTCCCTTAATGAGAATCTGGCGGTCATGAGACCAATTAGGCGTCAAAATGGCCTCTTCATTTACAGGGAAGCCCGCAGTCCGAAGAATTTTGAGCATATCATGAGGACCGGTACCCCCATATCCTGCAGTTGCACAGAAGATGCGAAGTTCGAAAGGAAAGCCATCATATCTTCCACTGATAATAAGAGGATAGTCATCTTCCTTCATATTGTCAGGGTTTGGGAGACCTTCTCCCAAATTGTATTTGATGGTGTATCCTTCAGGATTAAAATGACCAGAGCGGAAAACATTAATCGCAATGTCACGAGCCATGTAGCTAGTGGCGGTAATAATGTTCATAGCATCACACTTCATAAATAATAACCCTCCAAAAGTTTTGCGAAACATTATAATGTTTCTAAATGAAATTGCGTACATTTATATTATATCACAATTAACATAATTTGTAAAGAAAAGTATACAAAAAAATGTTCGAAAAAGAGATTGACTTTTTTAGTTTATAGTTTTATAATTTACAAAGATTATATGAGAAAAGGGAAATAAAAAATGAATGAAAATGAACCATTAGCATTTAGAATGAGACCAAAAACATTAGAAGAATATGTAGGACAAGAACATGTAATAGGTCCAGGAAAACTATTATATAGAACAATAAAAGCAGATAGATTATCAAGTATTATATTATTTGGACCTCCAGGATGTGGAAAAACATCATTAGCAAAAGTAATAAGTGAAACAACTAAATATAAGTTTTATAAAATAAATGCAGTAACAGCAGGAGTAGCAGATATAAAAAAAGTTGTAGAAGAAACAAGAAATTATATGATGAATCCAACAGGAAAAAGTATTTTGTTTATAGATGAAATTCATAGATTTAATAAATTACAACAAGATGCACTTTTGCCATATGTAGAAAATGGAACAATAATATTAATAGGAGCAACAACGGAAAACCCATATTTTGAAGTAAATAAAGCTTTAATTTCAAGATCTATGGTAATAAAACTTAATCCATTAACAGAAGAAGATATTTACAAAATTTTAAAAAATGCACTTGAAAGAAAAGATGGACTTGGAGAATATTCTATAAAAATAGAAGACAGTACATTAAGAAAAATAGCAGACATATCAAATGGAGATGTAAGAACAGCATTAAATGGTTTAGAAATAGCAGTATTAACAACAAGTATGAGTTCAGATGGATATATACATATAACAGATGAAGTTATCAAAAATAGTATTCAAAACAGAAAAGCAATTTTTGATAAAAATGGAGATACACATTATGATAATATAAGTGCATTTATAAAATCAATGAGAGGATCTGACCCAGATGCAACATTATTATATTTAGCAAGAGCACTAAATGGAGGAGAAGATCCAGTATTTTTAGCAAGAAGAATAGTAATTTGTGCATCAGAAGATGTTGGACTAGCTGACCCACAAGCACTTGTTATTGCAACATCTGCAATGCAAGCTGTTAATATGATAGGAATGCCAGAAGCTAGAATAATACTTGCAGAAGCAGCTGTATATGTTGCAAATTGTAAAAAGTCAAATGCAACATATTTAGGAATTAACAAAGCATTAGAAGATGTTGCAAACTCAGACACTGGTGAAATACCAATGCACATTAGAAATGCACCAATAGAAAAAATGAGAGAATTAGGATATAATGAAGGATATTTATATCCACATGATTACCCAGGCCATTGGGTTGAACAACAATATTTACCAGATAAAATGCTGGGAACAAAATATTATATTAAAGATGAAAATATTAAATAAAATAATAAAATTTGGAAAAGATAGAAAAAAGAAAAATTTTCTATCTTTTATTTTGCATAGGTAAGATGAAAATAGAAATTTTTAATAAGAATTTTAGGGATAAAAATATGAATGAAAAAAATTTAAATATAAAAATTGCTGTTATTGGAGGCTTAGCAGGTATTATATGTGGTTTATTTGGAACTGGCGGAGGGATGATACTTGTTCCAGCATTTATTTATATGTTAGATATCGAGCCCAAAAAAGCAAGAGCAACGTCACTTTGTTGTATGTTAGCAATGGTAATTGCGAGTAGTTTTTTCTACTATAAAAATAATTATATAAATTGGAACTCAGGATTATTATGTGCAATAGGAGGAATATTTGGAGGATATATAGGTGCAATAATATTAAAAAAAGTACCAGATTATATTTTAAAAATTTTGTTTACAATTTTTATTTTATATTATGCATATAGAATGTTATTTGTTTTGTAAAATTGGAGGAAAGATATGTTACAAATATTAATTGGTGGTTTATCTGGAATATTTAGTGGAATAGGAATGGGTGGAGGTACAATTTTAATATTTTTACTTACAACATTTGCAGGATTAGAACAACATATTGCACAAGCAACAAATCTTATATATTTTATTCCAACAGCAATTTCAGCAATTATAGTAAATTACAGAAATAAAAATATTAATGCAAAATTGGCAATTTATGTTTCACTTTGTGGAATTATAGGTGCTATAATTGGTTCAATTATTTCAGTAAATATTGAAGTTGGAATATTAAGAAAATTATTTGGAATATTCTTGATTTTTATTGCAATTCATGAGATTTATACATTATGGAAAGAAGCAAAAAAAACGAAATTCAGCAAGCTCAAATAGATACATTAAAATATGAAAATACTTAAAAATAGAAAAGGCATGCCTTGACACTTAATGGCAAATTTGTTATAACAATAAGAGGATTATTAATGAGAAAAGGAGCGTGCTAAATGAAACTACTAATAACAGAAAAGCCATCTGTAGCAATGGAATTTGCCAAAGCATTAAAGATAAATATGAACAGAAAAGATGGATACATAGAATCAGATGGTTGGATAATAACATGGTGTGTAGGTCATTTAGTAACAATGAGTTATCCAGAAGTATATGATGAAAAACTAAAGTTTTGGAGATTAGATACATTACCATTTATTCCAACAGAATGGAAATATGAAATAATACCAAATGTACAAAAGCAATTTAATATAGTACAAAGATTATTACAAAGAGAAGATGTAGAAGAAATATATAATGCAGGTGACTCTGGAAGAGAAGGAGAATATATACAAAGATTAGTATATATGATGGCAAAACCAAATCCAAAAGCACAAATAAAAAGAGTATGGATAGATTCACAAACAGAAGAAGAAATAAAAAGAGGAATAAGAGAAGCAAAAAATCAAAGTGAATATGATAGTTTAGCAGACTCTGCATATTTAAGAGCAAAAGAAGATTATTTAATAGGAATAAATTTCTCAAGACTATTAACAATAATATATGGAAGAAGAGTAGCATCAAAAATAAATGAAGAAAAAATATCAATTTCAGTAGGAAGAGTAATGACATGTGTATTAGGAATGATAGTATCAAGAGAAAGAGAAATAAGAAACTTTGTAAAAACAAAATATTATAAAATAATAGGTGAATTTGGAAATACAGATGGATCATTTAAAGCAGAATGGAGAGTAAATGAAAAATCAAAGTTATTTGAATCTCCAAAATTATATAATGATAGTGGATTTAAAAAAGAAAATGAAGCAAAAGAATTTATTGCAAGTTTAGCAGGAAAAAAAGCAATAATATCAGAATTAAAGAAATCAAAACAAAAAGAAAATGCACCACTATTATTTAATTTAGCAGAAATTCAAAATGAATGTACAAAAAGATTCAAAATAAAACCAGATGAAACATTAGATGTGATTCAAAATTTATATGAGAAAAAATTAGTTACATATCCAAGAACAGATGCTAGAGTTTTATCAACAGCAGTTGCAAAAGAAATATCAAAAAATTTGAATGGATTAATGAGAGGATATAAAGATGAAGAAGTACAAAATTTATTAAAAAAGATGGTAGATGAAAAATATTCAACAAATTTAGTAAAAACCAAATATGTAAATGATAGCAAAATAACAGACCACTATGCAATAATTCCAACAGGACAAGGATATGAAAATTATGAAAAGTTGCCAGAATTGCATAAAAAGGTGTATAATACTATTGTAAAAAGATTTATTGCAATATTTTATCCACCAGCAGAATATAATAAAGTAAATGTTGTAGTTGACGTAGAAAACGAAACATTTATAGCAAGTGGAAAAGTTTGCATATCACAAGGATATTTAGAAGTTTTAAGACCTCAAAATAAAACGAAGAAATCCACATTAAATGCACAAAATGTGGAAAACAATAGCGAAAATTCAAAAGAAAATGAAGATGGAATTGAAAATAATTTAGAAGTATTTAAAAGTTTAAAAAAAGGACAAGAAATACTTGTAAATAATTATGAAATAAAAGAAGCAGAAACAACACCACCTTCAAGATATAATTCAGGTTCATTAATTTTAGCAATGGAAAATGCAGGAAAGCTAATTGAAGATGAAGAATTAAGAGAACAAATAAAAGGTGCAGGAATTGGGACATCTGCAACAAGAGGAGAAATAATAAAAAAATTAGAAAAGATAAAATATATTGATATAAATTCAAAAACACAAATAGTAACTCCAACACAAAAAGGTGAAGCAATATATGATGTTGTGAATTTTTCTATGCCAGATATGTTAAATGCAAAACTTACAGCAAGTTGGGAAAAAGGTTTAGATTTAGTTGCTAAAAAAGAAATAAAGCCAGATGAATTTATGACAAAATTAGTAAATTATATCAATTCAAAATTTAATAAATTAATTGTAAAAAAATAGGAGAAAATAATGGTTGATGAATTTTATGTTATATTAAATAATGCTATGAAATTAGAAGATGGTAGTAATTTTGTTTTAAATGGAGAAGATTTTTATAAAGATTCTATAATGGTTAGAGATTTTTTGAAATCTATATATGATGGATATCCAGATATAAATAAAGAACAAGTAAAAAAAATGATGGAAAATATTATTAATGAGATGCTTGAAGAATCTGCTAAATGTCCAGCCTTTAGAAGTGATACATTAAAGAGAAATACGATGGAGACTCTTCTTAAAGATGAAAAATTAATGAATGAAACTTATAATGAAATTATTAAAGAAGAAAAAGAGAGTGGAAAAAGATTAAAATGTAAAGATAGTATTAGATATAGTGCTAATCCTCAAACTGCTCGAACACAACTTTTAGAAGATGCAATTGCATCTTCTAGAAGTTATTTGTCTAAATTTGATAAAGATTTAATTAATCAGACCAAAAGTATTAGTAAAAGTGAATTGATAAGAAGAATATTAGCTCGAACGGGAAAAACAAAAGAAAATAGACAAGGACTTCAATCTGATGTAGACTTTATTTATTCAAAAAATGAATTAGAAAGAGCAAAAATTTTAATAAAAAGAAACATGGATGAGATGGATAAAACTTTAAAACAAGGTTATATCGATGCTTTAATGATAATTGGAAAAAATTTGAATCTGTATGGTGTATTAAATGAGTATGTTCAAAGACAAAATGAACAAAGTAGAAGAATGGGATTTGATAATGTAATGCAAATTTCAAGTGATAGTGTATTTAATACTGAAAAACTGGAAAAAATGAGTTTGCATAAATTGGCAGCGCTATATGCATTTTGGACAAATAGATTTGTAAAAGTAGTATTAGTAATGTATAAGTCTTATATTATAATGTATGAATTAGGTCTTGATACAAAAGATAAAATTGATGATGACAGAAATTTTAGAGAAGTATCAAAAGGAAAAATTAAAGCATTAGGGATAAAGTTTGCTTTTGTTTATTTACAAGCAAAAAAAATGTATGATGAAATGTATGAAAAGGCAATGAAAAGAGCAGATTTCAAAAAAAGTGAAGTAGTATACCAAGATGAAGAAATAGCTGAAATTGCTAAGAAATTTGAAAAAAAATATAGAGAGTATTTTTCGAGTGTTGGAGGTTTAGAAGGTTTTGAGAATGATTTAAAAAAAGATATTACTCTATATTCTAGATTAGAAAATATTCGAGAATTCTCATATAAGCAAAAAGATAATTCTATATATTCATTAATGGATTTTTTAATTACTGAAAATGTTTCTAAAAATTGGGGAATAATAGATGAAAATAAAAAGTCAAGATATGTTTTAGTTGGAGCAGATATTCCTGGATTAAATATGCCACTAAGATTACATATAGACAGAAGTGAATTTTTAAAATTTATATATTCAAAACAAGGAAGTTCTATAATAAGATTATATGATGGAAAAGAAGATTTTATGTCTAATGGAAAAAATATAGGAACAAATTATCTATTTCCAATTACATATGAACAAGAGAAATCAATAATAAAAACAGCAGATAATACAAGAGAAACAGATTATAGAAGTGGTTTTATAAATCATTTGGCTTTTTTAGCAGATCCAAGAAGATATCCTAAACATCTTCAAAAGATGAAAAAAATAATAAAAAAAGGAAAAGAAAAAGTTGTTTATGAAGTTGTACCGAGATATATAGATTTGGAAGATGGAAAAAAATATATAAAAAATGAAAATGATGAGCTTGTTCTTTATTCAGAGGAACGGTAGATAGATAAATACAAGGAAGGAATCAGAAATGAATACAATATTAGGAGAATTAGGTAAAAATCCTAAATTTTGTGAGTACATAAAAACAATAGAAAGTAAAAAAAGCCCGATAGCTATATCGGGCTTAACAGACGTTGGAATGACGCAAATGATATCTGCAACAAGAGAATTTGCAAAAAGACCAATCTTAGTAATAACATATAATGAAATTCAAGCACAAAAAATATTGAAAGATATAAAATATTTTACAGATAAAGTATATTATTTACCAAAAAAAGAAATAGTAACATATGATTATGTTGCAGAAAGCAAAGACTTACCATATGAAAGAATTGAAACATTAAATAAAATGCAAGAAATGAGAACAGGAGTAGTAATAACAACAATAGAAGCAGTTCTTCAAAAAATGATAAGTAAAAAAGCATTATATAAAAACACACTAAATTTTAAGGTTGGAGATTCAGAAAATCTTGAAACAATAAAACAAAAACTAGTAGAATTAGGATATGTAAGATGTGACTTAATAGAAGGAAGAGGACAATTTAGTGTTAGAGGTGGAATAGTTGATATTTCAGTTAACGAAAAAGAAGGAGTTAGACTTGAATTTTGGGGAGATGAAATAGACTCAATTAGATATTTTAATGTAGTAAGTCAACGTTCAACAGAAAACATTGATAAGATAACCATATATCCGGCACATGAATATATATTAGAATCAAATATAGAAGATGTAATAACAAATATAAGAAACACAATTTATTCTGAAAAATTACAAGAAACAATTGAACAAGATATAGAACTAATAAAAGCTGGTAATTATATAAGTAAAATTGATAGATATCTTAATTCATTTTATACAGAACAAGATACAATATTAGATTATATAACAGACAAATATTTAGTATTTTTAGATGAGCAATCAAAAATAGAGCAAAGAACAATAAATGTAAACAAAGATAGTCAAAATATAATTCAATTATTAATAGATAAAGAAAAAATTATACCTGAAGCATTAAAAAATATTTGTAATTTTAATCAATTTGAAGATAAATTAAACGGAAAGCAAATAATTTATATAGAAAAATTAGATAATGAAGTAAAAATACAAGCAGAAAAATATAAATGGATATATAAAGAAAGAAATTTTTCAAAAAGTGAAATTGAAATATTATTTAAAGAATTATTAAAAGCACAAGAAGAGAAAAAAAGGATTTACATTTTAGCTGAAACAAAGGAAAAGGCGAAAAAGATATGTTCATTACTAAATGAAAAAGAGATAATAAACAAATATGAAGAAAACTTAAATCAAACAATAATAGTAAAAAATACAGAAAGCCTTGTAACAGTTAGTGTAGGGAAATTATCATCAGGATTTGAATGTTTTGATACAAATCAATTAGTAATAACATCACAAGAACTAATTGAAGGAGAAAAAAGAAAAACATATAAATCATCAGCATTTAAAGAAGGAGAAAAAGTAGTATATGCAGATTTAAAAATAGGAGATTATGTAGTTCATAAAAATTATGGAATAGGAATTTTTATAGGTGTAAATACTATTACTGCAGATGGAACAACAAAAGATTATATAAAACTTAAATATTATGGTGATGATGTATTATATGTTCCAACAAACCAATTAGATAGTGTAAGAAAATATGTTGGTGGAGATGAAGGCGGATTAAAAGTAAATAAACTTGGAACAAAAGAATGGTTAAATACTAAAGCAAAAGTAAAGAAAAATTTAAGACAAGTTGCAAAAGAATTAATAGAATTATATGCAAAAAGAGAAAAATCAAAAGGTTATGCTTTTCCAGCAGATACACCATGGCAAACTCAATTTGAAGATAGTTTCCCATATCAAGAAACAGATGATCAATTGCGTTGTATTGATGAAGTAAAAAAAGACATGGAAAATTCAAAACCAATGGATAGACTACTATGTGGAGATGTTGGATATGGAAAAACAGAAGTTGCAATTAGAGCAGCATTTAAAGCAGTAATGGGAGGAAAACAGGTTGCATATTTAGCTCCAACAACAGTATTAGCTGAACAACAATATAAAGAATTTAAAGAAAGAATGACTAATTTTGGTATTAGAGTAGAAGTATTAAATAGATTTAAAACAAAAAAACAGCAAACAGAAATTATTAATAAATTAAAATTAGGAGAAGTTGACATTGTAGTAGGAACACATAGAATATTAAGCAAAGATGTTGAATTTAAAGATTTAGGATTATTAATAATAGATGAGGAACACAGATTTGGAGTAAAAGATAAAGAAAAAATAAAACAATATAAAGCAACAATAGATGTATTAACAATGACTGCAACACCAATCCCAAGAACACTTCATATGTCAATTGTTGGTGTAAGAGATATGTCTGTAATATATGAGCCACCATATAACAGAAAGCCTGTTCAAACATATGTATTAGAATATGATCAAGAAGTTATAAAAGAAGCTATAACAAGAGAACTAGAAAGAAATGGTCAAGTATTTTATTTATTTAATAATGTGGAAAGAATAATTCAAAAAGCAGATGAAATATCAAATCTTGTACCAGAAGCAAAAGTTGTATATGCACATGGACAAATGACAGGACATGAAATTGAGAATATAATGGAAGAATTTATCGAAGGAAAGACAAATGTATTAGTATGTACAACAATATTAGAATCTGGAATAGATATTCCAAATGCAAATACAATAATTGTCGAAAATGCAGACAGAATGGGATTAGCACAATTATACCAAATAAGGGGAAGAGTAGGAAGATCTGATAGACAGGGATATGCTTATATCACATATAAAAGAGATAAATTATTATCAGAAATTGCAGATAAGAGATTAAAAGCAATAAAAGAATTTACAGAATTTGGTTCAGGATTTAAAATTGCAATGAGAGACTTAGAAATAAGAGGGGCAGGAAGTCTACTTGGAGAAATACAAAGTGGACATCTAGAACAAGTTGGATATGATACATATTGTAACTTATTAGATGAAGTAGTAAAAGAAATGCAAGGTGAAGAAGTAAAACCAGAAATAGATGTTCAAATAGATTTAGATGCAACATGTTATATTCCAGATGAATATATATCAGATTCAAGTCAAAAAATTGAAATATATCAAGATATTGCATTATGTAAGAATGAAGAAGATATACAAAATGTAATTGATGAAATGATTGATAGATTTGGAAATATGCCAAGTGAAATAGAAAATTTAATTGAAATTGCAAGAATAAAAATATTATGTAAAAAACTTAATATAAGTAAAGTTCAGGGAAAACGTAGTTTTGCAGTATTTACATTTGAATTAGGGGAATTTAACATAGATGTAAATGAATTAGCAAAAAATTATAGAAATAGAATAAAATTTTCACAAGGTTTAAAACCACAAATTACATATGTTCTACAAAATGCAACAGGAATGAAGATGCTAAAAGAAGTAGAAGAATTTTTGAAAACAATAGATGATTTTAGAATAAAAGAAAATAAATAATTTTTTTAGAAAGGAGAAGAAATGCAAACAATAACAAGTAAAGATAATGAATTAATAAAACATATTAGAAAATTAAAAGATAAAAAATATCGTGATGAAAGTAATGAATATGTTGTTGAAGGTGTAAAACTTGTTGAAGAAGCAGTAAAAGAAAATGCAAAAATAAAACAAATAATTGTATGTGAAGATACAACAAGAACATATGAAATTCCAACACATATAATGCTTGAAATTGCAAAATATGAATGTATATCTGTTTCAGATAAAATCTTCAATATAATAACACAAGTTACAAATCCACAAGGAATAATGGCAATAATAGAGAAAAATGCACAAGATGCACAAATAGATTATTCACAAGATATAATAGTTGTATTAGATGATGTGCAAGATCCAGGAAATTTAGGAACAATTTTAAGAACAGTTGATAGTATTGGATTAAATCAAATTATAGTGTCAAAAGGAACGGCAGATGCTTTTAATTCTAAAGTTGTTCGTTCAACAATGGGAGCTATATTTAGAATAAAAATAATAGAAGTTGAAAATCTAGCACAGGTAATAAAAGAAATGAGAAAACATCATTTTAAATTAATGGTAACATCTTTACAAACAAAAAATAGTATTTATGATATAGATTTTAATAAAAAGATTATAGTTATTGGAAATGAAGCAAATGGAGTTTCAAAAGAAATTCAAGATATGGCAGATGAAAAAGCAAAAATTCCAATGTTGGGTAGAACTGAGAGCCTTAATGCATCTGTTGCAGCAGGTGTTGTTATGTATGAATATGTAAGACAAAAATTGAATAAATAAAAGTTAGAAAATAATCAAAAAACAATGAGAAATAGATTATAAAGTCTATTTTGGAGCAGTCTGATCAGCTGCTCTTTTTTTATACTATATAATTTTCTATGTAAAATGTTTATTAGAATTGGATAGCAAAATAAAAAGACTTAAATAGTAAAAAAAGAGATATGTGATCAGCATATCTCATTCATATCATGATTCTCGTATGATCAACAATGTCACTCGAGTTGTTAAATATAGTATACTACTTTTTCTAGTATATGTCAAATTTTTTTTTTATGCGCAAAAATAAAAATATAAAATTGACATAATTTACATAAAGCAGTATAATGATAGATGGAAAAAAATGAGAAATAGTTTGAATGGAGCTAAGAAAAATTAACTATTATGCATTCATTTGAAGTATAAAGAAAGGAAAAGTTTTATATGAGTGTAAAACTAAAAAAGCATAATCAACAAGCATATGCAAAAGTAAAAGAAATGTTTGAGAAAGATAATAAAGCAGCTATTATTCAACCAACAGGAACAGGAAAAAGTTATATTGCATTAAAATTAATAGAAGAGAATCTAGATAAAAAAATAATATATTTGTCACCATCAATGGCAATAATGCATCAATTAAAGAAAAATATGATAAATGAAGGAGTGAACTTTAGGAATTTAACTAGATATACATATCAAAAATTAACAGCATTAAATAGAACTGGACAATTAAATTTAGATGCAGATATTATTATATTAGATGAATTTCATCATTGTGGTGCAGAAGAATGGGGAAAAGCAGTAGAAGAATTGATAAAACAAAATCCACAAGCAAAAATATTAGGATTATCAGCAACACCAATAAGATATTTAGATGGAAACATTGATATGGCAGAAGAATTATTTGGAGAAAATATTGCCTCAGAAATGACATTTGCAGAAGCATTAGACAAAGGAATATTACCAGAATTTGAATATGTTAGTGCAATGTATGAAAGTAAGGGAGAATTATTAAAATTAAGAGAAAAAATAGAGAATTTAAATACAACACAAGCAAAAAAATCAGAAGCCAAAAAATTGTTTAAAGAATTAGCAAAGCAATTAAATAGTGAAACTGAAAACTTACCAGATATTTTAGAAAAACATATGCCAAACAAAAATGGAAAATATATTGTGTTTTGTTCTAGTATAGAAGAAATGCATAAGAAAATTAAAGAAGCACAAGAAATTTTTAAGAAAGTAAATCCTAATATTAAAATATATAATGTTTCATCTGCAGAAGATTATAGAGAAAATCAAAGAGTATTAAGAAAATTTGAAAATGATAATGATGAGAATTCTTTAAAATTAATGTTTTCTGTAAATATGTTAAATGAAGGATATCACCTTCCAAATATAGATGGTGTAATAATGATGAGACCAACGCAATCTCCAACTATATATATGCAACAATTAGGGAGAGCTTTGACAACATGCAATTCATCAAAGAAACCAGTTATTATAGATTTAGTTGATAATTTTGATTCAATTAGAGTAATAGAAGAAGCAACTGAACAACTAAGAAGTGAGTCAAAAAAATTAAGAGAAAATAAAACAGAAAATAAAACAAGATTTAAAATAATAGATTATACCAAAAGAACTTTTGAGATATCACAAAAAATAGAAAATTTAACAAATTATAGAGGATTGCAAGTATCTGAAAAGATTGATTTAATGGAAAGATATTTAAAGGAAAATCCAAATGAGACAATTCATACTGATACAATTTATGATGGATATAATATAGGAACATTTGTTACAAATATTAGACAAGCTATGTTATATGGGAAAAAAAATATTTTAACATATACAAAATCTGATATGGAAAGAATGAAAAAACTAGGATTATTAGATGAAAACAGAGATACAATATATGAAAAGACAAAGCGTTTAAAAAGTTTTTGCAAAAAATATCCATATGCTTTTTCTTATGCATTGCAATTGCATAAAAGTTTGAATGAAGAAGAACTTAGAGAATTTGAAAAAATTATGAATGATTATGCATATATAAGAGGAAGAAAAAGTAGAGGAAAATTACCAAAAGAATTAGAGAAAGAATTAAATAATAGTCAAATTGGTGGAGTATTTAAATCATTAGAAGATATGGAATTTGATAAAAAATATAAAACATCATTTATAGATAGAATAAGGATATCAAAAAAATTTGGAAATATTGATAATTTTAGAAAAGCTTATATTGAATATATGGTAAAACTTTCTAATGCAAAAAATAATGATGAGACAAAGAAAATAAAGGAAGAAAGTGAAGCGATTATTGAAGAAACTTCAAAAATGCCATTAGTAAAAAATTTTTATTTAGGAACGAAAAATAAAAATGGAATGATAAAATTTTTATCTTTTGTATATGAGAATAGGTTGCCAGAAAATGTTGTATTAGATGAAAATGTTGATAAAGTGGTAGAGCGGTATATTAAATGATTTTGGGGATAACAAAAAGAAAGTGATAGAATTAAGATATGGATTAAGTGATGGAAAAGAATATACATTTAAAGAAATAGCAAATGATTTAGCAAAATCAGATGCAAGAATTAGCCAAATGACAATGTATGTAAAAAGTAAGTTTTTAGAAAAGAACAAAAGAAACGAAATATTCTCATGTATCAACAAACCATCTGAAAAATTTATTAGAGCATATTTTAATAAACATGATGTCTTTGAAATAGATAATCAGCGACTATCAGATGATGATAGAGAAGAATTAATGAATATATTAAATGAAGAAAAAAAGAAGAAAAATGTAGTACCAAAAGAAGAGGTTAAGACAGATGAGCAAAAAGTATTAGATATGGAAATACAAGAATTAGAATTTTCTGCTCGAACAACCGCAGCATTAAAAAGAAAGGGTTGGAATTTTGTTGGAGATCTTGCTGAAAAAAATTTAAAAGATTTTAATGATACCAGAGGGCTTGGAAAAAAAGGGATTGACGAGATAATAGAAAAACTAAGGAAATTAGGAATTATAATAAAGCCTAAAGATAAGAAAAAAGATATTGATGAGATAGAAGAAGATTCATTAGAAAATTTGAACTTATCGACTATATCATATAATGCAATAAGGAAAAGAGGAATATGTACAATTACAGAATTATTAGATAGAGTAAAAAGCAAAGAAGATTTATTAAAAATGGAAAACATTGGTGAAGTTCATGCAAATGAAATAATAGAAAAAATAGGAGAATTATACATTAGGCCGGAAGAGCAAGAAGAAAAAATAATTGAAAAAAATAATGCTGAAAATGAAGAGAGAGTGAGAAGAGCATTATCAGAATTGGGAGGTCAAAGAGAGAAGATGCAAGAATTAGATGAGAAAATTGCTGAGCTTAAAAAACAACGAGAATTATATAGAGAACAAACAGCGAAGGGATTAGAAGGAGAAGATGAAGATGGAAGATAAGAAACAATTCTTTTTAATATACAATAAAATAAAAAAGGAAGAAATAGATATTAATTCTTTGAATTCTGAAATGGTATCAAGAATTTTAGAAATGCTTAATGAAGAAATTAAAATAAATAGTAAAAGAATTGCTCAAAAAACAGAAGAATATGAAAGACTTTTTAGAGAGCTATATTAAAAATTGAAGTAGAAAATTTTAAGATTTTCTACTTCAGTTTTTTGTATATAATTATTTTTTTATGAAAATGTTGAAAAAAATATAAAATTGGATATAATAATAATAATTTGAAAGGAATGATTGGTATGAAAATTTATTATGTAAGACATGGACAAACAGACTTAAATTTAGCACAAAAAATGCAAGGTGGAGGAACAGAAAAAGAATTAAATGAAACAGGTGTAAGTCAAGCTTATAATACAAAAAAAGAACTTGAAAATGTAAAATATGATCTTGTAATTTGTTCTCCAATGAAAAGAGCAAAACAAACAGCTGAAATAATAAATGAAGGAAGAGATATACCAATTATTACAGATGAAAGAATAAGAGAAAGAAAATTAGGGGATTATGAAGGAAGAGATGTAACAGAAGAAATGGAAAATAATATTTGGGATTATAAGTTAAATTATAACATTCCAAATGGAGAAAATTTACATGATTTTGAAAAAAGAATCGATGAATTTTTTGATGATATAAAAGAAAAATATCATGATAAAAGTGTATTAATTGTAGCTCATGGAGGAATTGCAAAAGTTATAAAAGCACATCTTTATGGTATGCCAGAAAGTCAAAATTTAGCAGAAATTTCAATGAATAATTGTGAGATAATAGAAACTGAGATATAATATTAATATATTATGTATTAAAATAATTTTTAGTCAAAAAAATTTATATACTCAAAAAGAAACTAGTACCAATTATGGTACTAGTTCCTTTTTGAAGTTTAATGTATTACAATTTTTCAGGAAGTAAACGCTTCAACGTTTTTAGATATGAAAAATATTCATCCCTGAATTGTCCACTGGAATCAGCCTCCAATAGAGAGAGAATAGAAGTATAGAATTGATAGTAGTTAAATAATCCCTTACTTTCATCCCATAAAAATGTCATTGCATAGTCAAGGCTAATTAACTCACGTTCAACGTCTAAGCCAATGTCGTTACCATTACAATAAATTTCGATAGTCTGATTGAATCCGGAAAAACTTACACATACATTCTCACAATATTTCGATTTTAATACTTTTTCAGTATCAATCATAAGCTCTCGAATCCATTCAGTATATGGAATTGTGATTTGATATAAGTAACGCTTCAATTCGCTATTGTAAAACACTTTTCCACAATTCAGCTTACATTTTCCAAATTGATTGAATTTAAGATGTTCTTTCTTATTCTCAGGAATCGTAGTGTTTCCCAATTTTTCAAATTGATTTCTTTTCAATATATTGTAAGGGAATGAGATAAATGCTCTTTGCATGATTGCTCGAAGAAGAAGTTTTTTATCAAATTTGGGGTTAAGATAGAATAATTGAATGTCATATACTCTGAAAATATCAATACTTTTTCTAGAAAAAGCAAAATCTTCTGAAAGATTTAACATTAATATTCCATTATTTTTGACTTCAACTGAATAATTGCGAAAGAAGTTTTTCGTAAAATTATGAAGTAATTCTTGATTAATTTTCTTCAAAACACTATCATTCCAAACAAAAAGGATACTATAGGTTCCATCAGTGTTAAAAATCAGTGATTTTGTACCACTGAACATCTTAACGGGTGTCATTATATCAGTAATATATCCCATTTTCTTAGCATAGTCACAAATTTCCGGACGTAAATTTGCTTGAGTACTTGGTGCTAAAATTCCACATACAATTGCTCCAGCAAAATCTCTTCCGTCTAAAAAAGTAGTTTTTTCATAAAGCTTTCCATTTTCACCACGAGCAACGTTTCTTATTAAACCTTTTGTAAAGAGAACTTCTACCTCATCAGGTGTTATTGATACAAAATTGCTATTACTAGTTATTTGCCATCCTTCCCATGTAAGGACTACACTTTGCTTATTCCAAGCACCAATCCGATCAGTGATAATGTAGCGCTTACCATTCATTGTGCAAATGGTTTGGGTTTCTATAAGTCTGCTTACATAACTATTTTCCATATCTTTTCTCCTTTTTTATTCTTGCATTTGCAAGTTAATGTACTTATTATAACGTATTTTAGGCTAAAAATCAATATATAAAGGTTGTTACAGAACAAAATATAATAAAAAATGTAAAGAATAAAACATATGTAATAGTCATACATGAATAAAAAGTAAAATGATGAATAGAATTAAATATCAAAATTTGGAGGTAATTATGTTTTTGGTATTTAATAAAGAAAAAATTCAAACATATATAGTATCTGTGTTAACAGTAGCTGTATTAATAACAATTGCAAATGTAGGAAAAGTTGAAACAATTCAAACATCATCACAAGAAAAAGAATTGCCAATTTATAATGTTCAAACAGATGAAAAAAAGGTTGCATTTACAATGAATTGTGCTTGGAATGCAGATGATATTGATAAAATATTAGAAACATTACAAAAAAATAATGTAAAAATTACATTTTTTTTGATAGGAGAATGGGTAGACAAATATCCAGAGGCAGTAAGAAAAATAGCAGAAGCGGGGCATGAAATAGGAACGCATAGTAATACACATCCACATGTAAATAAATTATCATCAGAAAAAAATTTAGAAGAGATAAAATTAAGTGTAAATAAAATCGAAAAGATAATAAATAAAAAAGTGGAATTATATAGACCACCATATGGAGAATATAATGATATAGTAATAAGAACAGCAAAAAATAATGGATATTATCCAATTCAATGGAACTTAGATACATTAGATTATAAAGGATTAACTGGTGATGAGATGTGGAAAAGAATAAGAAACAAAATATCAAATGGTAGTATAATATTAAGTCATAATGGAACAAAAAATACTGCTAATAGTTTAGACGGATTAATAAAAAATATTAAATCACAAGGATTTGAGTTAGTAACAGTATCAGAATTAATATATAAAGATAATTATATAATAAATAACAATGGAACACAAATAAAATAAGCTATTTGTATTGACAAAGTATATAAAAAGTAGTAAAATTTTTTGAGATTACAATTTGGAAAGGAGAGTCTAATGAAAGATTACATGACGCTTAATACCAAATTAGAAGTAGCAGTTGAATTGATAGCAGAAAAAATAGCAAAATTATCTAATAGTGGTGTTCCTACAAATGATGAAAAAATAAAAGAATTACTAATAGAAAGAGAAAGAGTTTATTCATGTGATGAACAAACAATAAGTAAAGTAATAGATGTATATGGCTCAGAAATGAAACAAAGATATGAAGGGGTAGAAAATAAATGGAACAATTAGATGAAAAAATGCTTATGGAAAAATATAAATTATCTGAAGAAGAACATAACTTGATTGGATTACGTATTGAAGATATATTTTTATCAGATAAATTTCCTGTAGTAAAGCCAAAGGCTATTATTGATATAGCACCACCGGCATCAGGAAAAACAGGATTAAATATTTTTGGAAGAGATCAATTTGTAAATGATAATGTTGTAATAATAAATAGTGATGAAATAAAAGCATTTCATCCAAATGGAGATAATGTAGCAAAATTATATCCACAATTTTATACAAAAATAACAGATCAAGAAAGTAATACTTGGACAAGTTCTTTATTCGATAGAGCTTTAAGAGAAGGATATAATGTTATTTTTGAAGGAACTGGAAGAAATGCAAGAATCTTAAATACAATAAGAGATAAAATGCCTGGATATGAAGTTATAGTTAGGGGAATGGCAGTAAACAAATTAAATTGTTTAATGTCAATACTAGAAAGATATGCATCTCAGGTTGAAACTAGAGGATGGGGAAGACTTGTAACATTAGATCATTTTTTAGAAACATATGAAGAAATGCCAAAAACAATAGATGCTATCGAAAAATCAGGAATTGTTCATAAAGTTGAAGTTTATAGAAGAGGTGAAAGACCTAGTAGTCCAGTAAAGATATATGGAAGTGATGAAATTGGAAGATATGAAAATGCAAAAATTGCAACATTAAGTGGAAGAACAGATGATTTAGGTGTAGCAATTTCATATTTTGAAAGAAATAGAGACTTTTTCCAGAAATTATTAAAAGAGAAAAAAATGTCAATTGGTGAAAGCAAGATTTTAGTAGAAATTTTACATATATATGAAGAAAGTATAAAAGAGATACAAGAACAAGTTTTAAAATAATAGGTGATTATATATCACCTATTATTTTGCATATTATTTATATAATTGGAAAAAATATAATTATAATAAAAATGAGGAGAGTATAGATGGCATTAGTTGGGATAATAGCCAAAAAGAAAAATATAAAAGAGTTAAAAAAAAAATTAGGTGATAAATATGAAGTTGTTGATATAACAAATGAAAGCATTAAAAATTTTAAAAATATAAAATTCGAAGAAATTATTTGTAATAAAGACATAAATTTAACAAAAGAAGAATACAAATTTATGAGAGAAATAATAAATAAAACTAAATATGTTATAGTGAATTCAGACATTGAAATAAAATTTTTAAAAAATATTAATATGGAAAAACCAATCAAAATTATAACATTTGGATTTAATCAAAAATCAACATTATCAATTTCAAGTATAAAAGAGGATTATATAATTATTAGTGTTCAAAGGGATATAGAAAAAATTAATAAACAAAAAATAGAAAATCAAGAAAGAAAGATAGAAATAGTGCCATCTGATAAAATATCAATATATAGCCAAATAATTAATTTTATAGTAAGAGAATTAAATGAAGAATAATAAATTAGTTATAATTCATAAAAAGTAACATAAAATATGCCATAATTTATAAAAAACTGGCAAAAATGCCTAAAAATGAATAAAAATTCAAAAAAATTTCAAAATATTAACTTTTTATGTAGACAAAACCAAAAATGTGTAGTATAATAAAAAATGTAGAAAATTTTAAAATAAAAAAACGCAAGATGGTAATTTACAATCGATAAAATAAAAAAGATAGGGAGGAAATAAAATTGGATACAAATTATTTAGAAAACAACTACTTAACATTAGTAGGAAAGGTTACAGGCGAAAAAGAATTTAGCCATGAAATTTATGGGGAGAAATTTTATAGATTTTCATTATCTATAGCACGTTTAAGTGGAAACGCAGACATTATTCCAATAACAATTTCAGAAAGACTAATAACAGATGAAACATTGATAGAAGGAAAGAAATTATTAATAAAAGGACAATTTAGATCATACAACAGCTTTGAAAATGAAAGAAACAAATTAATCTTAACAGTTTTTGCTAAAGATGTTCAAGAATTACCAGAAAACGAAGAACAAGAAGTTGAAGGCGAAGATGAAGAAATAGCAAAAAAAGAAGAAATGACAAACGAAGTTGTACTTATCGGATTTGTTTGTAAAAAACCTATTTACAGACAAACACCATTTGGAAGAGAAATTGCAGATTTATTATTAGCAGTAAATAGAGCATATAATAAATCAGATTATATCCCAACAATTGCTTGGGGAAGAAATGCAAGATTTTGCCAAAACATAGAAGTTGGAACACAAGTAAAAATTATAGGTAGAGTTCAATCAAGACAATATGAAAAAAAACATGAAGATGGAACAGTTGAAACAAAAACTGCATATGAAGTTTCTGTATGTAGCTTAGAAGTAATAAATGAAGAAGGAAATGAAAACAAAGAAGAAACAGAAAATCAAGAAGCTGTTTAATATATATATTTAAAGAACTATAATATAAAAATTATAGTTCTTTTTTTATTACATAAAATCTTGTAATCTCCACCAAATTATGATATATTATAGGCATTAAAAACAGACAAAAAGCTAATACAAAATATAAATATGAAAGGATGTTATATATGAGTAGAGGAAGAAGATATGAAACTGAAGGTAAGTTAAATTACCAAAAAGTATTTGCTGTAATTATTGCAATCATTGTAATAGCAATGGTAGTAATGATAATAAAAAACGTATTTGCACAAAGAGAAAAACTAAATAAAGAATATGAATACTTTACAGCATTTTCAGCAGATAAATGGGGAGTAATAAATCAAGATGGAGAAACAGTAATAAATCCATCATACCAAGAAATGATAGTAATACCAGACAAAACAAAAGATGTATTCATATGTACATATGATATAAACGAAGAAAATGGAACATATAAAACAAAAGCATTAAATAGAAAAAATGAAGAAATATTCACACAATATGATCAAATTCAAGTGCTAGAAAATATAGATGAGAATGATAATATATGGTATGAAAAAAATGTACTAAAAGTAATGCAAAATGGAAAATATGGATTAATTGATTTAAATGGTAAAAAATTATTAGACTGTGAATATGATGAAATTAGTGCAATGAAAGGAATAGAAAACAGTTTATTAATAAGAAAAGATGGATATGTAGGACTTGTAAATAATGCCGGAACAATTTTAATAGATGTAAAATATTCTGATATAAAAAATCTAGGAACAACATACAAAGAAGGATATATAACAACAGATGAAAATGGAAAATGTGGAATAGTAAGCACAACAAAAATACAAATATTAGAAAACAAATATAATGAAATAAAACAAGTGTATTTAGGTGATAACTACTATGTTGTAGAAGACGGAGAAGAAAAAATAATCAATCAAGCAGGAGAAACATTAATTGATAAAGGATTTGATGATATAAAATCAAGTACAAAAAGAGGAATTATATTTACTCAAAAAGATTTATATGGAGAAATGACAACATCTGGAGATATATTAATTGAAGCAAAATATAAAGATTTAAAAGAAGCAAAAGAAGGAATTTATATAGCAAAAAAAGATGAAAAATATGGAATTATAGATGAAAACGAAAAAGAAAAGGTTCCATTTGAATATACAGGAATTATTTATAATGAAAAAGCAAATGTATTTTTAGCAGAAGACGAAAATTATAAAACAACAATAATTAATGATAAATATGAAACAAAATTAAATGGAGTTCTAGTAGATCTAAACGTAAATGACAAATATATAAGAATGAGAGTTGATAATGATTATAAGTATTACAATTTGAATTTAGAAGAAATTGCAAGTCAAGAAGCATTGCCAAACAATACATTATTTTTGAAAAAAGAAAATGGAAAATATGGATATGTAGACAAAAAAGGAAATATTGTAGTAGACTATATTTATGATGATGCAACAGAACAAAATCCTTATGGTTTTGTTTCAGTAAAAAAAGATGGATTATGGGGATCAATTGACAAAAACGGAAAAACAGTAATAGAACCAAAATATAATTTAGAAAATAATTTAAAAATTGACTTTATAGGAAAATGGTATTTAGGAGAAGAAATAGGAGTAAATTATTATTGTGATAAATAATAATTTAGAAAGAGGGAACAAAAGATGGAGTTAAAAACGAAATACGAATATACATATTTTATTTATCCTTATGTTATAAAAGAAAGTAAATATTTAAAATATTTAATGAAATTATTAAAAGACAAAAATTGTGAATTAAAAATATTTAAAAAAGATAAAGATATGGACATATATTCATTTTTTTCACATAGAACAAGAGAGTATATGTTTGAGACTTTTAACTATAGTAAAATTAAGATTAAACAATTGGAAGAATTGCCACTCGAAACAAAAGCGGCAATTCTTGCAAGAAATGGTTGCACAATGTTTGAATACACAATACCTAGAGATATTCAAGGAAAAGTGCAAGAAAAGAACGGAATATTTTTTAAAATACCAAAGGTTGAAATTATATGTTTTAATACAGGAATTTGTTTTTTATGTGTAAAAACCAATATAGAGGATAGTGATAAATTTTCAGATTTATTAAATTTTAACTATAAATTCAGAGATATAAATCAAGAATTCTCTAACATGAAAAATTACGACAAAATTAGAATACAAACAGATTGTTTTAATGATGTAATGTATTTTAAAGAATTTGTAGAGAGGATAACAGGTCCAGCTACTGAATCTATGAAATTAGATATAGATACAGAAAGAGCATTAACATATTCATATGCATGTATTGACGAAAATGGTTGGAATAATATGAATGATTTTGACAAAATAAAAGATCAATATTTTAAATTCTTAAATATATTACCAAATGATAATAGTGTAAATTATTCAAAAGAAGAAATGAAAATAATTTCAAGATGGAAATATGCAAAATTAGGTGTAACAAAACAAAGTGTAACATTATTTTCATCAAGTTGTGACATAAACAATTATACAATATTTCCAAGTGATTTTGAAGAACAATATTTTTACACATATATATTAGCAATATATACAAAATTATATTTAAAAAAGATAAATTTGAAATTTAGACAAGGAATAAATATAAACAAAACAAGGAAAGAATTCATAAGATTTACCAAAAAGTTATGGATAAACGAAGTTACGGATGATGACACTGGTTCGATTTTTTATCAACATTTAAAAGATATTTTAGAGCTAGATAATATATATTTTGATACAAAAAATAAATTTGATATTTTATACAAAGAAATGAATATAGAAAAAAATACAAATAATAATATTTTAGTAGTAATGTTACTATTTGCAAGTTTTATAATTAATATTATTAATATAATATATTTGTTAAAAAAATAAGATAATATATCACAAAATGTAAGAAAATTTTTTGTATTTGTCTACAAGAAAAGACAAAAAACACATAAGACAAGTATTAAAATATTACATGAGGTGTTAAAGGATGTTAAAAGATAATAAAGAATTAATAAAAAATCTATTTAGTTTAAAAAATATTATAATATATGTATTAGCATTTATGGTATCTATGGTAGGAATGGGACAAGATGTATCACCATTTAGTATTGCAATGGTTGGAGCTTGTTTAGCAAGTAAAGTTCCAGCCATAGTAGTATTAATTGTTGGATTAATAGGCAATATTGTTGGAGTTGGAACAATAGGAGCTTTGAATTATATATTAATAATATTAATGTTATTAATAACAATGTGTATTAAACCACCAAAAGAAAATGATGAATATAAAGATGAACAAATGCAAATTGCAAAACACATATTTTTTAGTATTATTTTAGTTATGGTTGCAAAACTTATACTAACTAAATTTACAATAGGAGATTTATTATTACATATAACTTTAGCTGTGCTTTCTGTTATATTTTATAAAATTTTTGTAAATTCTTTAGTAGTAATTCAAGAAATTACAGATAGAAGAGCATTTTCAATTGAAGAAATTATAGGAGCAAGTCTTTTAGTATCAATAGCATGTTCTGCATTTGGGAATTTATCAATACTTGGCCTATCTATAAGAAATATATTAAGTATATTTATGGTATTATTACTTGGATGGAGAAATGGTGTATTGATAGGAACAACAGCAGGAGTTACAATTGGGGTTACATTAGGAATTATTGCTCAAAATGATCCGATAATAGTGGCTGAATATGCTGTTGCAGGAATGATAGCAGGATTATTTAATAAATATGGAAAAATTGGTGTAGTTGCAGGATTTGTAATAGGAAATGGAATTTTAATATATGTTGCAAAAGGAGACACAAGCAATTTTGCAATGTTTAAAGAAATTTTAGTCGCAGCAATTGGATTATTAGCAGTTCCAAATTGGGTTGGAATAGATATAGAAGAATTAAATCCAAAAGAAAATTATTTCCCATCATTTAAAAATAATAGATTATCACAAGGTGAAGAAACAGTCAATCAATTGAATATGGTATCCGAAACAATTAAAGATATTGCAGATACTTATGAATTAGATAGTACAACAGAAGAAGCAAAACAAAAAAACAAGAATACATTCATAACAGAATTATTAAATAATTTAGATGGATTGGAAGATAATCTATTATATGATGATATATCAAATACGAAAAATGGAATTGTAGACGAAATATTTGAAATTTTATTAGATAAACAAGAAATGACATCTAAAGATTTAATAAATTTATTTGCAAAATTTGATAATTATATAGTTATACCAGATAATAAAAAGATAAAAAAAGAAATAGAACAAATGATAAAAGCAATTAATTTTGCATATAAAACAAGTAAAAAAGATTTTATTTGGGAAGAAAAAGTAAAATCAAATAAAAAAAATGTACAAGCACAATTAGATGGAGTTTCAAAAGCAATTTCTAGTATTGCTGTAAAAATAGAAAAAGAAAATAATACCAAAGATACATATATTGACCAAAAAAAGAAAATAATAGATATGCTAGAAATTAAAGGCATTTTTGTTGAAAATTTAGAAATTAATACAAAAGAAAAAAGAACATATATTGAATTATATTTAACAGAAGATAGCAAAATCAGTGAAAATAAAGATATTGAAAAAATTCAATCAGTATTAGAAAAAAATCTAGATGAAAAATTAATGATTAATGAAGTAAAAACAAAAAGATTAAATAAACAAGGAAAAAGAGTATTTTGCTATATGTCAGCAGATAAATATTTATTACAAATAGGACAAGATTCAAAAATAAAAAATGGTAGTCCTGTTTCAGGAGATAGCATATTACAAATTAGATTAAATGATGGAAAATATCTTATGGCAATAAGTGATGGAATGGGATCAGGACCTGAAGCAAGAAAAAGTAGTCAAATAGCAATAAAAATGTTAGAAAGATTATTAATGTCTGGATTTGATAAAAATACATCAATAGATTTAATAAATACAACAATAATGAATGCAAATGAAGAAATATTTGCAACATTAGATATTATGATAATAGATTTATTTAATGGAAAAGTAGAATTTATAAAAAATGGAGCATGTCCAACATATTTAAAAAATGGTAATAGTGTTCATATAATAAAATCATTAAGTTTGCCAGCAGGAATATTAAAAGATATTAATTTGACTACATATGATAAAGATATAGAAAATCAAGATATTTTTGTAATGTGTAGTGATGGAATTCTTGATGCAAATGTTGAATATAAAAATAAGGAATTATGGGTTAAATATTTATTAGAAGATATAGAAACAACAAGTGTGCAAAAAATAGCCGATTTAATTTTAAATGAGGCTGTTGATAATAGTTATGGTGTTACAAAAGACGATATGAGTTTAATAGTATGTAAATTCACAAAAAATTCACTTGAAACTAAAAAAAGAATATGATATAATAACAACTGATGGTGCATTATTCTAGTCGTGTCAGTTATTGCGAGGGTGGGGCTAAAAATCCACTAAAGGGCATACATGAAGCTTCTTGTTTGTGCGCGAAATGCCAGTTTTGTGTGTTTTCAGGAAGGTAAGAGACACGGGTAATATATAATGGCATATATAGAATCCCCTGTTTCGTTGAGGCTTAGAAATCATTTAAGTAAACCTATGGTGAGTGCCAAGACACAAAATACATAGAGTAGCCTGTCTTGAGTGAGGGTATTGGGATTAAGTAATATTTATGAAATTACACTTGCGAAAGAGACTAGTAATAATATTAGACATGTCAAGGAAAACTTCTAGAATGTTTGCTTCAGGTAAGAAGCATAGAAATCTGAGGATTAAGGTACGGATTTAAGTGGTGATCTAGTGTTCACTGTAATATGTGAATGTTCTTTTAAATGGAAACAGCTATGTAGTAATACATAGTAAAGAATAGAGAAATTCAACTAGACCTAAACCGTAAAATTTACTTAGGTTTTACCATCTTCACCTTTTTTATAAAAACAAGTATTAAGGAGACTGAAAAAATAAAAAAATGAGTAAAAATTCAAAAGGAAAAGATCACTCGAAGTTCAAGTGGTTTATAGAAGTATTTATAATAACATTTGTATTATCAATATGTTTTTCATATATATCAACAAATGGAGTATCTAACTTAAATTTAGGAGCATCAATATTTATATTAATATTAGTTATTGCAATAGGAATAGGATTTGACATAATAGGAGTTGCAGTAACAGTTGCTAATGAAGAAGAATTTCATGCAAAAGCAACGAAAAAAGTAAAAGGTGCAAAAACATCTATTAAATTAATAAAAAATTCAGCAAGAGTTGCAAATATATGTGCAGATGTAATAGGAGATATATGTGGAGTACTAAGTGGAGCTATAAGTGCGATGATTGCATCGAAAATAACAGAAAAATTTGGAGTGAACTTACAATTTGTAATAAGTGCTATAGTTGCATCATTAACAGTAGGTGGAAAAGCCTTAGGAAAAGAAGTAGCAAACAATAATTCAACACCAATTGTACATTTTGTTGGAACATTTTTAAATAAATTTCATAAATAAAGAATAATTACAAAAGACAAGCATATATTTTAGAAAGAGCCTTTTTACAAAGGCTTTTATGATTTATAAAAAAGTAAATATTAGCTTAACAAGATATAACTATATTTTGTGGCTTATTATACCCCTAAGAGGTGCAAAAATATGATTAGAATAGTTGAACTTACGAAAGATAATGAAGAAAAATATCTAGACCAAATAGTAGAACTAGAACAAATAAGTTTAAAAGCAATGAAGAAAGAAGGAAGAGAAGGACAATTAT
This sequence comes from uncultured Clostridia bacterium, assembly GCA_934120045.1. Taxonomy (GTDB): domain Bacteria; phylum Bacillota; class Clostridia; order TANB77; family CAG-508; genus CAG-269. The sequence goes on along the minus strand of CAKOTF010000007.1, from coordinate 52,928 downwards.
TTGACACAGGAAGAGAAGGAATATCAGAATATGTACATTCAAATGAAAATTCAGTAATTGTTGCAACAGATGATAATGATAAAGTTGAAGCTGTAACATATGTAACACAAGGACAAAGTCCATTTACATATAATGATATTACGAAATATTTTAAATATGGTGAAAAATATAAGCAATATGTAAAATTACAATATTTATCAGATAGAGATTACAAGAAAGATTTAAGAAATATTTATATTATAAAAATAAAAGCATTTGAATATGCAAAAAGAAAAATATTAAGACAATCTGGAAGAAGTACAGAAAATTCTTTATATGGATATTTACAACAAGAATTAGAACAAAATGAATATCATGAAAAAAGTGAACTAAGAGAAAATCTTAATAGATATATGTCAGAATATATTATACAAAATTATGGAAAAGAAATTGCAAAAAAATATGAAATGTTTTATTGGATAACACTTGAAGATATTGAAGCAGAGTTTGGAAAAAGGAATGGAGAAGAAAGCTCTGAAATTCAAGACTATGAAACTTTTATGGAAGAAGAAAAAGAATATGCAGAATTAATGCATAAGGGAAAATTAAAAATTCATGAAGAGCCAGAATTTGATGAAACACAATATTATACAGCAAATACAGAAAATGCAGTAGAATTAGATACATATTTAACAAATCCACATAATAGAAGTGTTGGATTAGCAAGAATAATATTATACAATGGAATTCAAAAACATATAGAACAATTTTTTAAGGATCCACAAAATAAAGAAATATTTTTATGTTCAACATTACATAGAGATAATTTATCGTCAAAATATGTTTCAGAATTTTTTGGATTAAAAGATAGTTTATATGTAAATCGTAGACAAGGAAGAGATAGAGAAGTACATATATGTAGAATTCCAAGAGAAAAAGCAATGGAATATTTAGTAGATATGTATGATAGGATTGCAGTTCTTTATGGATATAATCCAAATAATAAAAATATATCAAATTCAAGACAATTACAAATTTTACGAGAACAATTAGAATATGAAGAAAAAGAAAAAAAGAGATTGGTTAAAGCTAAAACAATTGATGGTAAATTAAAAGGAATAAATCATAAATTTATTCCTGAAAAAGAAAGAAAAGTATTAAGATTAAAACAAAGAATTCAAGAAGTTGAGGATAGTCAGCAAGAAATATAACAATAAAATGTACAGATGAAAGGATTGAAGAAAAATGAAAGATAGTAAATATATATGGCCAATTAAGCCAAAATACAAAGTAGCAGAACATGATAAATGGGGAATAAGAAAAAATCATTATGTGTTATTTAAAGAAAGAGCACATTCGGGATTTGATATAACAGCAGATATAGGAACAGAAGTACATCCTATAACTTCTGGAACAGTATTATTAGCAGAATTTGATGGAACAACTACAGAAGGTTTTGATGCATTTAATGATGGATATGGAAATAAAGTTGAAATATTAAATGATGATGGTAGAAGAGTTGTATATGGACATTTAAGAGAAATTTTAGTAAAACCAGGAGATAAAGTAATAACAACTGATATAATAGGAAAAACAGGTTCAAGTGGTGGGTCAAGAGTGCCACATCTTCATTTGGAAATAAGAAAATCTAATACAGAAGAAACAGGATTAGCATATACAATAGATCCATTAGAATTATTACCCAATATTGATTTAAACAGTTTGACAGAAGAATTTACATTAGAGCCATATGCATCTTTATGGAGAAAACTTACATCTGACAAACCATGGGATTTTTCAAAAGATGATATTCCATATGCAGATGATAAAAATTATATAAGATAAATAAAAAAGAATTGGAAACTTATACCAATTCTTTTTTGCATAAATAGTAAATTTAAAATTTACAGCTATAGAAATATACTATCTATTCTTCCCAGAAAGATTTATATGTTCTATAAGCAGAATATATATCAAATTTACTTGTAACTTCATAAGGTGAATGCATTGAAAGTAGAGGAATACCACAATCTATTACATCTACACCTTTATTAGCTAATATATAAGCGATTGTACCACCACCACCAACATCAACTTTTCCAAGTTCGGCAACTTGATATTTTATATCATTTTTTTCTAAAACATTTCTTACCCATGCAACATATTCTGCATTAGCATCAGAAGCACCAGATTTTCCACGAGCACCAGTATATTTATTTAAACTGATACCTTTTCCTAAATATCCAGCATTATGTCTGTCTGAAACACTAGCATATAATGGATCAAAACCTGCATCAACATCTGCAGAAAGCATTTTTGAAAAACAGAATACTTTATCTAATAGATTTGTTCTATTTTCACCAGTTTTATTTAATAATTCAGAAATGAAATAATCAAATACATGTGATTCCATACCTGTATTTCCCATACTTCCAATCTCTTCTTTATCAGATAAAATGCAAATTGCTGTTGTTTTTACATTTTCAAGAGACATCATAGCTTTTAAAGATGTGTAAGCACAAACTTTATCATCTTGACCATAAGCAGCAACCATGCTACCATCAAAACCTAATGAACGAGCTTTAAATGCAGGAACAACTTCAAGCTCTGAACTTAATAAATCAGCTTCTGTAATATCATATTTTTGATTTAATATATTTAAAATATTTAATTTTACAGCTTCTGCTTCAGATTTATTTCCATAAGGAATATTTCCCAATAATAAATTTAAATCTTCACCATCAATTCCATTTTTTAATTTCTTCTCCATTTGGTCTTGAGCTAAATGTGGTAATAAATCAGTAATTACAAATATAGGATCATTTTCGTCTTCACCAATATTTACTAATATTTTTTCACCATTTGCTTTAGCGATAACACCATGAATACTTAATGGAATTGTTGTCCATTGATATTTTTTTATTCCACCATAATAATGTGTTTTAAAATATGCAAAACCTGTATCCTCATAAAGTGGATTTGGTTTTAAGTCAAGTCTAGGAGAATCAATATGTGCTCCAACAATTTGAAGACCATTTTCTAATTTTTCTGTACCTATTACTGCTAAATACATACTTTTATCTCTATTTATATAATAAACTTTATCACCAGGTTTTAAAAATTCGCATTTTGTAATATCTCTAAAACCATTTTGTTCAGCCATTTCTTTTGCAGAAATAACAAATTCTCTTTCTATTTTTGCTTTGTTTAAGAAATTCATATATCCATTTGAAAAAGTATAAATAGCTTCTTTTTCTCTGTCATTAATTGAATTCCAACCAAGTTCTTTTTTGTTGAATAACTTTTCTTTTAATTCTTTTGAATTTTCTTCCATAATTTTCATCCTTTCTTTTGAGTATTTTTATCAAATTTAGTATATCACTTTAAAAAATATTTTTCCATAAAACTAGGAAAAATATACAAAAAAATATTTATGAACTATTAATAAAAGGATTAAAAACTATAAAAATATAACTAAAAAATGTTTACAAAAAAAACTTGATTTGCTATAATAAATTTGTATAAAAAGAGCAAAAACTGAAGAACAATTAAAAACAAAGGAGACCATGTAATATGGAATATGAAAATACAACTGAATTAGCAAATAGAGAAGAAGCATGCAAAAAAGTTAAACAAATAGCAAAAATAATAGAAAAAATAAAAATAAATAATTACTTGAAAATTGGTGGAATATCTGAAGAAGATAAACAAAGATTAGAACAATTAGAAAGTAGTATGAATACTGTTGCAAATGAAAACGGATTGCAAAAATTGGCATCACAATTAAGTACAATCATATCTGAAAGATATGATATTGAAAGAGAACAGAGCGAATCTCAACAAGATGGTCAAAATTCAATAAAAGATAGACTAGAAGCATATAGAGGAGCAATTGATGCTGAAGTACAAGCATTAAAAACAGGAAAAATTTCAAAAGCAAAAAGATGTCAAAAACGTGCTAATATGCTAATGCAACAATTAGAGAGTGATGACATTCAAAGAGCAATTGAATATAAAAGAGGCATTTTAGCAGGATTAAATGTATCATTAGATATATCAACAGAAAAAGTTCAATTATGGTTAAACAGATTTAAAGGATGTTGGAAAGAAGAAGACTTTAATAAAAGAAAAACTATAACTCAAGAGATAACAAGTATAACGCAAACCAAAACAGAAGAAAAAAGCACAAAAGAATTATTTGCCGGAGTTGAAATTTAACTTCTTACAAATAATGAAAGGAGAACAAGAGAAGTGGAACAAAATTTATCAAAAGCATTTACAGAAGTTTATGAAATATTAAAAGTTACACCCATTGAATTAACAAGTAAAATCCCAACAAAATTTAGAAAAATTATAGAAGAAAATAGAGATAAAGACTATAGATTTCAATTAGAAGAACCATTTAATGAAAAAGATTTAAATGAAGAAACAGTTATTATATTAGGATTGATATATAGAGACTTTTTAGCTGATCCTGAAGAAAGAGAAGAGTTACGTTTAAAAGATACAGAAGCCATAAAAAGAGTAGAGGAAGAAATGAATCAAAAATATGATATGGAAAATGTATTTAATAATAAAAGAGCAAAGAAAAATGCAAACATTCCTCAAGAAGAAATGGGATTAACTGTATATAAAGAAGGATTTATAAAGAAAATATTTAATTTAATAAAAGGAATATTTAAGAAATAAAAAATCAAAGGAAAAAAGAAAAATGAAAAAAGGAAAATTATTTGTAATAGATGGAACAGATGGAAGTGGAAAACAAACACAATTAGAAAAATTAAGAAAAAAACTTGATGAAGAAAATATAGAATATAAAAATGTAAGTTTTCCTAATTATGATAGTCCATCATCATCACTAGTAAAAATGTATTTATCAGGAGAATTTGGACAAAATGCAAAAGAGATAAGTCCATATATTGCATCAACATTTTATGCTGCAGATAGATATGCAACATATAAAAAAGATATAGAAGAATTTTATAATAATGGAGGAATAATCTTAGCTGATAGATATACAACAAGTAACATGATACATCAAGCTGGAAAAATAAAAGATGATGTAGAAAGGAAAAAATTTTTAGATTGGTTATGGGATTTTGAATTTAACTTATATAAAATACCAATTCCAACAGAAACTTTTTTCTTAAATATGCCAACAGAGTATGCTTTGAAATTAATTGCTAATAGAGAAAATAAATTTTCACATACTCAAAAAAAAGATATACATGAAAAAGATGAAACACATTTAAGAGATAGCTATGATGAAGCATTAAAATTAGTAAAAAAATATAATTGGAAAGAAATAAAATGTGTAGAAAATGAAAAAGTAAGAAGCATTGATGACATACATGAAGATATTTGGAAAGAAATAAAAAAATATTTATAAAATTATTACAAAAGAAGTGTTACACAAATTGTGTGGCACTTTTTCATTAAAATTTTAAAATTTCTTCTAAATTTTTTCACGAAAAAGACATACATATAAGTTATAATTAAACAGAATTATGTAACTAAATATTTGATGATGGGGAAAGAAAGGAAAAATAAATATGGATGGAACATACATATTAGTAGTAGACGATGAATCAAGAATGAGAAAATTATTGCGAGATTTTTTGACTGCAAAAGGATATCAAATACTCGAAGCAGAAGATGGAGAAAAAGCAATAGAGGTATTTGAAGAAAATAGAAATAAAATAAAACTAATCTTATTAGATGTAATGATGCCAAAACTTGATGGATGGTCTGTATTAAGAAAAATAAGACAAGAATCAAATTTACCAGTAATAATGCTAACAGCAAGAGGAGAAGAACAAGATGAATTATTCGGGTTTGAGCTTGGAGTTGATGAATATATTTCAAAACCATTTAGTCCCAAAATATTAGTAGCAAGAGTTGAAGCAATACTAAAAAGAGTATATGGAGATACAAAACAATTAAAAGATTATGATGGCATTGTAATAGATCAAGAAGGACGTACTGTAAAAGTAGATGGAAAGCCAATTGATTTAAGTTTAAGAGAATATGAATTATTAAAATATTTATTAGATAATGAAAATATTGCACTCTCAAGAGACAAAATATTAAATAATGTATGGAATTATGATTATTATGGAGATTCAAGAACAATAGATAGTCATATAAAAAAAATTAGACATAAATTAGGGAAAAAAGGAAAGTATATAGAAACAGTAAGAGGAATTGGATATAAGTTTGAGATAAAGAAATGAGGATAGAAAATGGAAAGAATAGTAAAAAAAGCAAAATCAGTACGAGTAAAACTTTTTCTTATTTTATGCCTTGTTGTAATATCAATTATTGCATTTCTAATAATAGTAAATAGTTTTGTTTTAGAAAAATATTATCAATATACCAAAAGTAATAACTTAAAAAGTACATATTCATTAATAAATTCTTATTATACGGGACAGATAGAAGTTGATAATATAAGTGATGAACTAGATAAAATATCAATAAGCAATAATTTTGACATAATAGTTAAAGATGATGAAAATGTTGCAATATATATGTCTAATAAAGATTTTCTATCAAGTATAAGAAAAGTTATAAATTTTTGGGGAATGGATAAAAAACAAGAAGCAACAGTAATTGAAAAAGAAGATAACATAGAAATAAAAAGAATTGTTGATACAGAGACAAAGATGACATATATGTTATTAAAAGGAACATTAGATAATGGATTTGTAGCATATATAAGGCTTCCAATGTCATCAATAACAGAAAGTGTTCAAATATCTAATAAATTTTTATATTTAATAGCATGTATTGTTATTATTGTTGGTGGTATTGTAATAATATATATATCAAAACAATTTAGTAGTCCAATTTCAGAAATAAGCGCAATAGCTAAAAAAATGGCAAATTTGGACTTTAGTCAAAAATATGTAGTAAAAGATGATGATGAGATAAATGAACTCGGAAAAAATATAAATATAATGTCAGAAAAACTAGAAGGAACAATAAATCAACTTAGAAGTACAAATATAGAGCTTGAAAGAGATATTGAGAGAAAATCAAAAATTGATGAAATGAGAAAAAGTTTCATATCAGATGTATCACATGAATTAAAAACGCCAATTGCTTTAATACAAGGATATAGTGAGGGACTTTTAGAAAATGTTAATACAGATGAAGAAAGTAGAAAATTTTATGCAGAAGTTATATTAGATGAAGCCACAAAAATGGACAAAATGGTTAGACAATTAATAGAACTTACAAAATTAGAGTATGAGAATAGGGAATTTAATAATAGAAACTTTAATATAGTAGAATTAGAAAAAGAAATATGTAGAAGTTCTAAAGTTATGCTTGAGGAAAAAGGAGCAAATGTTGAATTTGAAACTGATGATGTTATAAATGTATATGCAGATGATTTTTATATTAGTCAATGTATTACCAATTATTTAACAAATGCAATTAAACATGTTGAAGAAGTTAATGGTGAGAAAATTATAAAAATAACTAATACTATTATTAAAAATAAAGCGAGAATTACTGTATTTAATACAGGTGAAAATATAGAAAAAGAAAATTTATCTCGTATTTGGAATAGATTCTTTAAAGTAGATGAATCCAGAAACAGAGAAGATGGTGGAAGTGGAATAGGTCTTTCTATTGTTAGAGCAATTATGAATAATTATGAAAATGATTTTGGAGTAGAGAATAAGCCAAATGGTGTTGAATTTTATTTTGATATAGATTTGGAAAGAAAAGATAAGAATTAGAGGTTGTGATTTACAACCTCTAAAATATTTTATAATTTAATTTTAGGTTGATATTTTTCAAGCCACATATTAACTTGACACAAATAAGCCATAAGTTGAGGACCAGTCATCAATTGCCCAAACCAAGGACGAGAAAAAGCATTTCCATCAGTTTCTAAAATATTTAAAATATAATCTCTATTTAATAAATAATTAATAGGAGCTTTAGGATTAGACATAATATCTGTAAGCATAGATTTAACTTTTGCAAGATAAGTAGGATTATGAGTTTTAGGATATGGACTTTTTTTTCTATCAACAATTTCAGTAGGTAAAAATTTACGAGAAATATATCTTAAAAGCCCTTTTTCTCTACCATTTAAAGCTTTCATTTCCCAAGGAATATTCCAAACATATTGAGCTAAACGATAATCACAAAAAGGAACGCGAAGTTCAAATCCATTATACATAGACATTCTATCAGACCTATCAAGAAGTGTTTGCATAAACCAATTTAATGTAAGATAAGATATTTTCCTTTTTTCAGCTGTTTCAAGAGAATCAGTATCTAAAATCTCAACATTTGATAAAGATTCATTATATCTAAAATCAATATATTCTTTTAAATTAATTTTTTTTGCAATTTGTTGATTCAATAAAGTTTGACGTTCATTTAGTGCAATTGACCAAGGAAATGTACCACTATTTAAAGCATCATCTCTAAAAAACCAAGGATATCCTCCAAAAATTTCATCTGCACATTCTCCAGTTAAAGAAACTGTTGCCATAGGTTTTACATTTTTGCAAAATAGTAATAAAGATGAATCAACATCAGCCATACCTGGCATGTCACGAGCAATCATTGCATCATATAAACTATCTGCTAATTCAGGAGTATCAAGTATAATTGAATGATGATTTGTGTTCAAAGTAGATACCATTAAATTTATATAATAATTATCTGAATTCGGCTGAAAATCGCTTTTAATAAAATTTTTATCATTATCAACATAATCAATTGAATAAGTATCTAAAGGTGGTAAATTATTATCTTTACAATAATCTGATGCAAATTTTGTAATTATACTTGAGTCTAAACCACCAGATAAAAATGTACATAGAGGAACATCTGAGACTAATTGTCTTGTGATTGAATCTTTTAAAAGATATTCTAAATGTTCACAAGTTTGATTAAAATTTTCTTCATGTGGTAAACTTTTTAAACTCCAATATTTTTCTATATGTAATCCATTTCTGTTAAAAATTGCATAATGAGCAGGTTTTAATTCAAATATATTATTAAAAACTGTTGTTCCAGGAGTGTGTGCAGGTCCAATGCCGAACAGTTCTGATATTCCTTGAAAATCTAATACTTTTTCAACTCTAGGATATTGAAAAATAGCTTTTAGCTCAGATGCAAATATAAACGAATTATTTTGCATAGTGTAAAATAAAGGTTTAACACCAAAATGGTCTCTTGCCATAAATAGTTCCTCTTTTTGGCTATCCCAAATAGCAAAAGCATAAATTCCGTTTAAGTGTTTTACAACATCTTTTCCATAAAACATATAACTTTTTAATAATATTTCTGTATCACAGTGTCCATCAAAAGTAAAACCATTTTCTTCTAAAGTTTTCCTAAGTTCTTTAGTGTTATAAATTTGACCATTATATGAAATTATAAAATTTGATTGATAATTAATAACTACATTTGATTTTTCTTTTGATAGTGGTATTGAATTGTTATATTGTGCAATCATAGGCTGTTTTCCACCTTCTGGATCAATAACAATTAATCTTTTGTGAGCTAGTGCTACATGTTTTCTTATGTAATATCCTTCTTCATCAGGACCTCTTCTTACAAGAGTATTGTTCATATTAATTAAGACATTTCGAAAACGAGAAATATCTTGTTTGTAATTTACAAAACCAACAATTCCACACATAAAAAGCCTCCATATATTTAATATATGAAGGCAAAGTTCATTTATGTATAAATTTAATTAATTTTCTTATAAAAATTACAATATTTTTTTACAGAACAAGAATCACAATGTGGATTTCTTGCCTCACAAGTATTTCTTCCAAGCCACATAAAAAGGTGATTAATATCTTTTAGAGTTTCTTTTGGAAAAATTTTAATTAAATCTTGTTCAATTTTTTCTGGTTCAGATTCATTAGAAAGACCAATTCTATTAGAAATTCTTTTTGCATGTGTATCCACCGCAATTCCTTCAGCAATACCGAAAGCTTCTAACATAATAACATTAGCACTTTTCCTACCTATACCAGCTAATGTTAAAAGTTCATTCATTGTATGTGGAAGTTCACCATTAAAATTTTCTATAACTTGTTTTGCACAAAGTTTAATGTTTTTCGCTTTATTCTTGTAAAAACCACAAGGATGTATAATATTTTCAAGTTCATTAATATCAATATTTTCAAAATCTTCAATAGTTTTACATCTTTCAAAAAGTGTAGGGGTAGTTTTATTTACTCTTTCATCTGTACATTGTGCAGAAAGCATAACTGCAATAGCAAGTTGAAATGGTGTCTCAAAATCCAAACTACATTTTGCATCTGGATATGTTTGTTTTAAGATATTTACAAAATCTATTACTTCAGATTTATTCATTAATATTAGCACCATCCTTATTACTAGAAAGTAGTTCTAATATTTGTGGATAAAGTATTGTTGCATTTGATTTCCAATTATCAGATATTTGTTTTGCTTTTTCTCTTGAGGCTGCATATACAGATACTTCAAAAATTGTTTCATTTTGTTCAACTATTTTGCATGTAATTGTATAATTATTCTCATCCTTTGGGATAAATTCTGTAACAACAGAAGATTCTTCAACAATATTAGAATTTTCTTCTTTAAACATAGTATCAGCTTTTAATTTTAATAATCCTGGCAAAAGTGATTTTGTAAGTTCAAGTGCGTTTTTTCCTTCAGTTGTTATTTTTATAAAAGATTCTTCATCTTGTTCAAAAGAACAAATCAAATTTGCTGACATTAAATCTGCAATAAGTTCTTGAAAATAAAAATAGTTTATGTCTTTTGAACTAGAAACTATTTTATATAAATTATCATTTTTAATTCCATCAAATATTTTATTTAATAAATATAAGATCAAAACTTTATCTTCTGCTAACTCTTTATTTTGCTGTTCCATAAACTGCCTCCTTAAGTTAGAATTTTCTTCAATATTATATCACGGAATTTTATGGAAGTAAAGAAAAAAGTATTGCATTTTTTTGTTGATATTGATATACTTTTTATATGAATTAATATATAAGTTGGAGGAAAATTAACAAATGAAAAATGGAGAAAAAGCTTCTATATCATTATATGTATTAATTGCTTGTACTTTCTTTGTAACAATTTTATTTGCATTATATAATAATGTATTAAATAAAGCAAAGTTTATAGAACAAGGAGTTAAACAAATACAAGAGAATTATTCTATGGTCATTAATGATACTACAAGTATAGTAGCTGGAAAAACATATGATAATGACACAATAATAAATATAAATGGAGAAAAAGTTTCAGTACCTGGAGGAGCAACTGTATCAAAATTTTTTGGAGAATATGAAGATGTAAACGAAGGAATAGTAATATATATAATGAAAGATGCAGATGGAGATGGAAAAATAGATACTCCAAATTGGAGTGATAAAACCAAAATGCAAACAACATATGATCAGTTTGTATGGGTTCCAGTAAAAGATGCTGTATTAGATTTAAGTAATTCATATTCAAATTTGGATGAAGATAGTGTTATAAGTGTAGTTCAAACACAAGTGGATAAAGAAAAATATCCAATGGCAATTAAAATAAATACAGATGGAGATTATGTTGGAATATTATATCAATTTACTGAAGGTGCAGAAAATGGTAATCAATATGTAAAAGTATCATTAAATGAATCTTGGACACCTAAATCAAATAAATATAAAGAACCAAGTGCAGTTTCTGCAGATATATTAGATAATTTAAATCAAGTAAACGGAATATTAGATACAGATTATTCAAATACGTCGAATTTCGAAAAAGAATTACAACGTGAATATAATGAAATGGTAAGCAAAGTAGAAGAGACAGGAGGCTTTTGGATAGCAAGATATGAAACAAGTAATATGAGTAATACAACAACAACTAGTTATGATATAGCAAATAGAAGACAAGTATCAAGTAAGAAAAATACTACAAATGGCATCAGTGATGTAACATGGTATAGAATGTATGCACAACAAAGATTATATTCTGAGATGGCATTAGGAGATAAAACAACAAGAATAAGCAGTATGATATGGGGAAGCCAATGGGATCAAATAATGATTTGGATGAAAGATGTTGAAAGTTCAACTCAATCTCAATCAAAAGGAAAATACTATGTAATAAATGGAACAGGAAAAGGAAATTATGGAACAATATCAGGAATTGAAGATGGAAATACAAATGAAGATAATCCTGCATCAACTGGAAGTCAAGATATGTATTCAGTAAAAAATATATTTGATCTAGCTGGAAATCTTATAGAATATACATTAGAAACAGGTAGTAGTGATTATAGAATTGAACGTGGTGGAAATTATAGTGATAAGATTGCAGAGAGTATTATGCCATCTTATCGATATCTTAGTAATACAAATCTTAATTATATTAGTCGTGGTTCTCGTTTTACTATTTATTAAAATATGGTTAAACTTTCTTAATTTTATAGGATTAAGAAAGTTTTTGATTTATATAATAGGAAAGTGATACTTTCTTATTTGTTCTTTTTAGTTATAAAATTTTTTTGATATTAATAATATTAAATAACAAAATACTTGAAAGGAAAATAAAGAATGAAAAAAATATATAGGTTAATGTTGTTAATTATAATATTATTAATTATTGGTGGTATAATTTTTTATAAAAAAAGTATTAAAAATTCTAAAATAGGAGAAAATAAAAATAGTCAAGAAATTATAGATTATATTTTAAATCTTAGTTCTTATAAAACAAAAATAACAGTAAATATTACAAGTAACAAAAATAATAACAAATATATATTAAAACAAGAATTTAAAAGAAATAAAGAGAGCATACAAGAAGTAATTGAACCAAGTAATATAGCAGGAATAAGAATAATAAATGATGGAACAAATTTAAAAATAGAAAATAGCAATTTAAATTTAAATACGATAATAGAAAATTATACATATTTAGGAAATAATTGCTTGGATTTATCGACATTTATTGAAAATTATAAAGTAAACAATAAATCAAATTATGAAGAAAATGAAAATGAAATAATAATGAAAACTATAGTTGAATCAGATAATATTTATGTAAAAGAAGAAATATTATATATAGATAGAAGCACAATGAAACCAACGAAAATGGAAATACAAGATGATAAGCAAAAAACTAGAATTTACATATTATATAATGAGGTAGAGATTAATATGTAAATTCTAAAACTATCTCTACTTCGAACTAAGAAAAATACAAATATATAAACTTGATATATAGAAAACTTAGGAGTGAATAATATGATAGTAAAAAGAGGAGATATGTTTTATGCAGATTTAAGTCCAGTTGTTGGATCTGAACAAGGTGGAATTAGACCAGTTTTAATAATTCAGAATGATTTAGGAAATAAATATAGTCCAACTGTAATAGCAGCGGCAATAACTTCTCAAACTAATAAAACAAAATTACCAACACATATAGAAATTGGAGAAAATACAAGTGGTCTTAAAAGTAATTCTGTTGTTTTGACAGAACAAATTCGTACAATAGATAAAAGTAGATTAAAAGAGAAAATTGGGCATATAGATGATAATAAAATAATCGGAAAATTAAATAGTGCATTAGGTATAAGTTTTGGATTAGATTGACATAAGAAATTAAATGTAGTATAATTATAAATGTAAGAATAAGGTAAAAACCTTATAAACACACACGTAACGAAAAATGGAGGAAACATCATGCAAAGCATCGTTATTGCAATCGTTATGGTCTTGCAGATTCTGCTTTCTGGTGGCAATGCCAATGGAAATCAGAACTACAACAACATGAACTGGCTTCAGCTCATGGCCCTTATGGGCAACAACGTTTCGACGAACTGGTATCAGGACAGTTGGAACGAAATTGATCAGACCATTGACCTTGGTGATGGTCAGTGGAAGCAGTATGGCTATGGTGAAGGATCTACGGTCCGTATCCATGGTAATTTGAATTCTGGACTGTATTTTGACTTCTCTATTAAGGGAAGCCAGTGGGATAGTCAGAAACAAATTGCGAGCCCTTATGAAGGAATCACTATTACCCAGACGAGTTATAGCTCTGCTGATTCGGGTTACTCATTTAGTGTGGGACCGATTAGTTTGCAGACTGCGTTGACTCTCTGGAATGCGACAACTAGTCAGATGGCTAGTTAATCAAATTGCCACATTCTAAGTATTTATACTTTGGATGTGGCAATTTTTTATATAGTAGGAAAGTTCTCCTTGTAGGAGGACTTTCTGTACTAGATAAATATGGCGAGTCTTAGATTTTCTTAAAATTTTCATTTGATAGAAAATCTTAGACTCGCTTTTTTATAATAAAAAATAGCAAGAATATCTTGATATTTTCACATTCATAGAGTAAAATATATACTAGTCAATGAAAAGAGTAATGGAGGTTTACATGGAAAACAAATTAAATAATATAGCAAAAGTACATTCTATAGAAAGTTTTGGAACAGTTGACGGTCCAGGGATAAGATTTGTTTTATTTCTACAAGGATGCAGTTTAAAGTGTAAATACTGTCATAATAGAGATACATGGGATATGACATTAGGAGAAGAAAAAACATTAGAAGAAATAATAGAAAAAGTAGAAAGATATAAAACATATATGACTCTATCTGGAGGTGGAGTAACAGTAACAGGTGGAGAACCATTATTACAAGTAAAATTTTTGATAGAATTTTTTAAAAAATTAAAAGAAAAAAATATAAATACATGTATAGATACATCAGGAATGTTTAATATTACAGATGATATAAAAGAAGTACTAAAGTATACGGATTTAGTTTTATTAGATATAAAACATATAAATGATCAAAAATGCAAAGAATTAGTTGGATCTTCAAATAAAAAAGAGTTAGAATTTGCTAGATATTTAAGTGATAATGGCAAAAAAATGTGGATTAGACAGGTATTAGTACCAGGTTATACTGATGACGAGAATGATTTGCTAAAATTAAAAGATTTTTTAGCAACACTAAAAACAGTAGAAAAAGTTCAAATTTTAAAATATCATGATATGGGAAAATATAAATGGGAAAAGCTTGGATTAAAATATGAATTAGAAGGTGTAAGAGCTGCAACAATAGAGGACGAAGAAAGAGCAAAGAAAATATTAGGGATTTAATAAAATATATTTGTAGGTTAGGAGTAGTTATGCCATCAAATAAAAAAAAGAGTAATTTTAATAAACAAAGAGAAATAGAAAAAAAGAAAAGAAAAAGAAGAAAAACAAAGTTAATAGTTTTTATATTAATAGCAGTAATTGTGGGGATAGTTGTATATTTATTAAATTCACCAACATTTAAAATAAAGAGTATAGAAGTTACAGGAAATTTACAACTTGATAAGCAAAAGATTATAGAACAATCTGAATTAAAACTTGGAGACAGCATATTTTCAAATATAAATATAATAACAAAGGTGAAAATAAAGCAAAATGGATATATTGAAGATGCAATAGTTACGAAGGAAATGCCAAATACGATAAAAATAGAAGTTACAGAAAGAAAGACAAGTTTTCAAATAGAAACGGAAAATGGTTATTATATATATATTGATGAACAAGGATATATAATGGATTATTCACAAGAACCTAAAGAATTAGTAACAATAACAGGAATGAGAATAACAGAAGAAAATATTGATAAAAAGAAAAGGCTTGAAGGTGATGATTTAAATATAAAATTGGAAAATATATTACATATAAAAGAAGAAACATCTAAAATAGAGATATATGATAAAATATCAAAAATCCAAGTTGAAAATGAATATATTTTAAATTTAGATAGTTTAAATTTAACTATTAATTTAGGAAATGCAACAAATTTAAAAAATAGAATGGATTATGTAAAATCTATTATGAAAAGAGAGGGTGGAAAAGCTGGAACAATAAATGTTAATGGAAACTTAAATGAAGGATTTGTGCCATATTTTACAGAAAAACAATGATTTTTAGAGAGGGAGAATGCTCATGAATAAGAAAAGTAAAATTAGTTTAATATTAGG
This sequence comes from uncultured Clostridia bacterium, assembly GCA_934120045.1. Lineage (GTDB taxonomy): Bacteria > Bacillota > Clostridia > TANB77 > CAG-508 > CAG-269. The sequence goes on along the minus strand of CAKOTF010000007.1, from coordinate 36,924 downwards.
TGGAATGTGTGTAGCATTATCTTGTGGAATTGCGATACAAGTTAGAACAATATCAAATATTGGAACAACTACAAGTAGAAATTCAACAGAAAATGAATTAAGAGATGCAATATTAAGAACAAAAGAAAACTATGATAATTTGTATGCAGATGAAGAAAAGGCAGAAAAATTATTAGAAAATGAAAGAAAAAATGCAACTGAAAATAATGGAGAATTAACAGAAATACAAGAAAATATAAAAGAATTAAGTACGCAATTAGGGTTAACAGAAGTTACAGGAAAAGGGGTAATAATAAAAGTTGATGATGCAATAGTTCAGTCAACATTTGATCCAAATTCTACAATAGTACATGATACAGACCTTATTTGTATAGTGAATGAGTTAAAAAATGCTGGAGCTGAGGCAATATCTATAAATGATCAAAGAATTGTTGGAACTACAGCTATTGTATGTGATGGCTCTGTTATAAAAATAAATGGAGAAAAAGTAGGAGCACCATTTACGATAAGAGCAATAGGGATGCCGGAATTATTAAAAAACACATATAGAAATGGTGGATATTTGAAGGCATTAGAGAGTGATAGAATTCAGGTAGATTTTAAAACATCTGATAATATAACAATTCCAAAATATTCTAGAACATATAAATTTGAATATGCACAAACAGTAAAATAATAACAAAGAAAGAGAAAAGGTTATATGAAAAAAATAGTTTTTAGTAAGGAAAAGATTGTAATGGCAATAACGATAGGAATTGCATGTTTAGCATTAATGCTAGTAATGTTTATGCAATTCAAGGTTATTAAGCAAACAGATTTAACATCAATAGAAAATATGAGAGAAGAAGAATTAAGAACAGAACTATCAGATTATAGAAAAAAATATTTAGAGATACAAGAAAAATATGAAGAAACCATGAATAAAATATCTGAGTATCAAACAGAAAAAGAATCAGATGAAAAAACAGCAAAATTGTTACAAAACGAGTTAGAAGAATTAAATACATATCTTGGAATTACAGATGTTCAAGGTGAAGGAGTGACAATAATATTAACAGATAAAGGTGGAAAAGAAATAAATAGTGAAAATTCAGATGAAAGAATAGTTTCAATTTCAAGTTTAGATTTATTAAGAGTAGTAAGAGATTTATTTGCTGCAGGAGCAGAAGCAATTTCTATAAATGATCAAAGAATTGTAGGAATAAGTGATATATTTTTAATAGGTTCAAGTAGTACACCATTTATACAAGTAAATAGCCAAAGAATAACATCACCATATGTTATAAAAGCAATAGGAAATAAAACATATCTTGAGAGTGCAGTAAGTATAAATACAAGTATGGTACAAATTCTAAAAGATGAAGGACATGGTGTTGAAATTCAAACATCTGGATATAATAGACCAGTCATAATAAAAGCATATACTGGAACTATTAGTACTAAATATATGAAAGATAAGGAATAATGGAAAGGAAAAAAATAAAATGATAGTAATAGCAATTATTTTGGGATGTATTATAGGGGCTTTTATAGGAATTAATGCACCTATGATACCATATACATATTCAACATTTTTGGCAATAGCTGTTGTAGCAGCATTAGATTCTGTTTTTGGAGGAATAACGTCAGTATTAAAGAAAAATTTTGATTTAACAATTTTTATATCAGGATTTTTCTGTAATAGTATATTATCAATAGCATTAACATATTTAGGACAAAAATTAAATATAGATATATATCTAGCAGCATTAGTAGTTTTTGTAGGAAGAATGTTTACAAACTTGACAATAATTAGGAGATATTATATAGAGTTGTGGAGAGAAAAATTAAAAAATAAAGTAACAAAAAGTAAAGAAAAATAAATAAAAAAATATATTACAAACATATTACATGAATATCAAAAATATTACAAATTTATTTCAGAAATGTTTCAATTTATATTGACTTTTTTATAAAAATGTAATATATATAACAAAGAAGAAAACAATCTATATAATATAGAAATTTTAACAAAAATAAATGGAGGAATCATTTTGGCAATAGGTGATATCATAGTTGGTATTGATATAGGTACATCTAAGGTTTGTACAGTTGTTGGAGAGGTCAATAACTTTGGACAAATAGAAACACTATGTAGCACATCTTGTAAATGTAATGGTATAAAAAAAGGCAAAATTATCAATGAAGAAGAAGTTAGTTTAAGCGTTGCAAAAACTATAAAAGATGCTGAGGAGGAAGTAGAATTTAAAATTAATTCAGCATATGTAACAATTCCAGGAAAAGAAGTTACAATAGTTCAAAACAGTGTTGTAAAAGAATTAAAAGATAAATTTGCAGGAATATCATTAAAAGATGTTCAAAGTGTAATTGTACAAGCTAAAGATATTGAGATACCAGAAGGGAAAACAATAATAGATATAGTACCATCAGAAGTAATACTTGATAACGGAAAAATTGTCGCAGACCCAGTTGGCAATTTAAGCTCAAATTTTACACTAAAAGCACAAGTTATTTTAGCAAATAAAGATTATGTAAGACAATTAACATCAATCTTTAAAAGAGTTGGAATAGAAATTGATGGAATAGTTCCAACATCTTTAGCAGAAAAAAATTTAATGTTAGATACTAATGAATTATATGATAATGTAATGTTACTTGATATTGGGGCAGGAAATACTGAAATTGGTGTGTTTGAAGGCAATAATTTTACTTATACAAATACAATTCCTCTAGGAGGAGATAATATTACAAATGATATATCATTAGTATTAAATATTTCAGAAGAAGAAGCAGAAAAACTAAAAAAACAATATGGACTTGCTTTAAAATCATTTATAGATAATGATAATGAGATAATGTTAAATACTTGTAAAGATGAAAGTAGAAATAAAATAATAAAAAGTTCAGAATTAATAGAAATAATTGAAGCAAGAATTGAAGAAATATTTACATTAATAAATAAAGACATTACAAATAATAATGTAAAGCAAAATATAAATACTGTTGTATTAACGGGAAGAGGAATTACAACAATTAACAAAAGTGATGTTGCAGGAAAAATAAATTTAAATATACCTGTAAAAATGTCAACAGGAAGACTAATAAGTACAATAAAACCAGAGTTCAGAACTAGTTATGCACTTGTTAGATATATTGCTGCAAGACCTTATGTAAAATCTGTATCAAGCAGTATAGACAGACAGCCAAATGAAAGCATATTTAAAACAATAATAGATAGAGTAAAAGAGTTCTTTTATTCTTAAAGAAAAAATATTTTAGTTTTATGGGGAGGAAAACTTAATGAAAGAGTATGAAGAAGAAACAATGATGGATGGAGCTGCAACAATTAAAGTAATTGGTGTTGGTGGTGCCGGAAATAATGCAGTAAATAGAATGATTGAAGCGGGAATAAAAGGAGTAGACTTTATCGCAGTTAATACAGATAGACAAGCATTACAAAAGTCAAAAGCAAGTGCTAAAATTCAAATAGGAGAAAAAATAACAAGAGGTTTAGGAGCTGGTGCTAATCCAGATATAGGAGCACAATCAGCAGAAGAAAATAAATCAGAAATTGCAGAAACTTTACGCGGAGCAGATATGGTATTTGTTACAGCTGGAATGGGTGGCGGAACAGGTACTGGTGCTGCACCAATAGTTGCACAATCAGCAAAAGAAATGGGAATATTAACAATAGGTGTTGTAACAAAACCATTTACATTTGAAGGAAAGAAAAGACTTTCACAAGCTGAACGAGGAATAGAAAGTTTAAAAGGTAAAGTAGATGCATTAGTAGTAATACCAAATGATAAATTATTACAAATAATAGATAGAAAAACATCAATAAATGATGCATTTAGAATGGCAGATGATGTATTAAGACAAGGTGTACAAGGTATATCAGACTTAATAGCAGTTACAGGAACAGTAAACTTAGACTTTGCAGATGTTAAAACAATAATGAAAGATACAGGAATGGCACATATGGGTATTGGTAGAGCATCAGGAGAAAACAGAGCAGAAGATGCTGCCAAACAAGCTGTACAAAGTCCATTACTAGAAACATCAATAGAAGGAGCAAGAGGAGTAATTATAAATATCACAGGTGGTGAAGATTTAGGATTGCATGAAGTTAATACAGCAGCAGAACTTGTTCAACGCAGTGTAGATCCTGAAGCAAATATAATATTTGGTACAGTTACAGATCCAAATATGGGAGAAGATATTCAAATTACAGTTATTGCAACAGGATTTGAAAAACCAGAAGCAAGAGTTGCTTCAAGTGTAGATAGCTTTGTAAATAAGCAATGGGATAAGAAAATAAATTCAATTCCAACATCTACAGACAATTCTAATTCAGGAGATTTAGATATCCCAGCATTCTTACGTAAAAATAAAGGAAAAAATATGTAATAAGAGAATTCATATACTAGAAATAGTATATGAATTTTTTCATATAATGACAAAATTCTAGCTCTAAATATGGTATAATACTTATTTGAAAAATATATTATATTGGGAGGCTATTATGACAATATATATTGATATAATATTTATTGAAAATATAATAATGAATGCAATTATTTTATATGCAACATCAATTATATTAAAACAAAAAGTAAAAATTATTAGATTAATAATATCTTCAGCAATTGGATCAATTTACTCAATATTAATGTACATAACCAAATTTACTATATATTCATCAACAATATCAAAATTTTTATTATCAATAGTAATAGTTTACACAGCATTTAAACCACAAAATTCAAAGAAAATGTTTAAACAGATTATAATTTTTTATTTAACATCATTTGTATTTGGTGGAGTAGCATTAAATTTAATATATTTTTTAAGACCAGAAAATATAAATATAAGAAATGGATTATTTACAGGAGAATATGCATTAAAAGTAATAATGTTAGGTGCGATAATGGCATTTATAATAATAAAAATATCAATTAAAATAATAAAAACAAAATTTAATACAAAAGATATGTATTGTTATATAAAGTTGAAAATAAATGAAAAACAAATAGAAACAAAAGCAATGATAGATACGGGAAATCTTGTAAAAGAGCCAATTACAAATACTCCAGTTGTAATAGTGGAAGAGTCATTACTAGAAGGAATTATTCCAAAGGAAATATTAAGAAACTTAGAAAATATTTTATGTGGGAATTTAGAAAATTTGCCACAAGATATACAAGACCAATATCTTCCTAGATTAAGATGTATACCATTTTCATCATTAGGAAAAGAGAATGGAATGTTAGTTGGAATAAAGATATCTGAGATTGTAGTGAAAAGCGAAGATGAGGAGAAAAAAACTTCTAATATTATAATTGGTATATATGAAAGAAGTTTGACAAAAAAAGGCGAATATAGAGCCTTAGTTGGTGTAGATTTATTATAGATAATAAAAATACATAATATAATTAGAAGAAAAATAAATAAATAAAAGAGAAATAATCGAACAATAGCGATTATTTCTTTTTTTCTACAATAAGAAAAGACAGCTTTTTTTCTATTAGAGTTGTACAATAAAAATCAAGAAAGAGGTGATGAATTAAAATTAAAAGAAAGGAATGTAAAATGAATTTTTTAGAGATTATTAAAAATAGTATAAATAATTTATGTGCGAAATATATTGAAGGAAAACTAAATGATGAGATATTGCCGATATTTTATGTTGCAGGTAGTCAAACATTACCAGCACCTTTAGAACCAAAAGAGGAAGAGGAAATGATAAAAAAACTTGAAACAGATGAAAGAGAATATGCCAGAAAAACATTAGTAGAAAGGAATCTAAGACTTGTAGTATATATAGCTAAAAAATTTGAAAATACAGGAATAGGAATCGAAGACTTAATATCGATTGGAACAATAGGCTTGATGAAAAGTGTAAATACATTTAATTCAGAAAAAAAGATTAAATTAGCAACATATGCATCAAGATGTATTGAAAATGAAATATTAATGTATTTAAGAAGAAATAATAAAATAAAAACAGAAGTATCAATTGATGAACCATTAAATAAAGATAGTGATGGAAATGAACTTTTATTATCAGATATATTAGGAACAGATCCAGACATTACATATAGAAATTTGGAAGATGAAGTAGATATGAAACTTTTGAAAGAAGCAATAAGAAAATTAAATTCTAGAGAAAAAAATATAATGGAAATGAGATTTGGGTTTATTAGTGGTAGAGAAAAAACTCAAAAAGAGGTAGCAGATGAATTAGGAATTTCACAAAGTTATATATCAAGACTAGAAAAAAAGATAATAGGAAAAATGAGAAAAGATATAATGAGTAAAACAGGATAGATTACATAAATATACAATAAATAGTAGACTTATTAAAAAGAAAATGTTATAATAATTATGTGTTTATAGGCAGACACATAAAAAACCTAAATATTTATTATATAAGGATATTATTATATGTATCAGAAATTTGGAATAAAAAAAGAAATTTTAGATTTATCAGAAGAGGTTGAAAAAGAAATACAACCAATATTTAAAAATATTGAGAAAATAGAAGAAATAAACAGTTTAAAAGTCTTATCAGCATTTCAAGAATGTGGATTATCAGAAATGCATTTACATTCATCAACAGGATATGGAATTGATGAAATTGGAAGAAATAAAATAGAAGAGATTTATGCAAAAATATTTAATGCTGAAGATGCATTAGTAAGAGCACAATTAATATCTGGAACACATGCTCTAGCTGTAACATTATTTGGAATTTTACGTCCAGGAGATACAATGTTAAGTATTTCAGGAGCACCTTATGATACATTACAAACTGCAATAGGAATAAGCAAAGAAGAAAGTAAAAGTTCATTAAAAGCATTTGGAGTAAAATATGAACAAATAGAATTAATTGATAATGATTTTGACATTAATTCAATAAAAGAAAGAGTATCCAAAAAAGATATAAAATTAATAGAAATTCAAAGATCAAAAGGATATTCAACAAGAAAAAGTTTAACAATTGACAAAATTGAAAAAGCAATAAAAGCAATAAGAGAAGTAGATCAAGAAGTTATAATAATGGTAGATAATTGTTATGGAGAATTTGTTGAAGAAAAAGAGCCAACAAATGTTGGTGCAGATATTATAGTTGGTTCTTTAATGAAGAATTTAGGTGCTGGTATTGCAACAAGTGGTGCATATATTGTAGGAAGAAAAGACTTAATAGAATTATGTGCAGAAAGACTTACTGCTCCAGGAGTAGGAAAAGAAATAGGACCATCATTAAATCAAAATATACCATTTATAAAAGGACTATTTTTTGCACCAAGTGTAGTGGCAAGTGCAGTAAAAACAGCTGTATTTGCAAGTAGAATATTAGAAAAATTAGGATATAAAGTAGATCCTTTATACAATGAAAAAAGAGCAGATATAGTTCAAACAATAGAGTTAGGAGATGCAGACAAATTAATAAAATTCTGTCAAGGAATTCAAATGGGTTCTCCAATAGATTCGAATGTAATTCCAGAACCAAGTGCAATGGGAGGATATGATGATCAGGTAATTATGGCAGCAGGAACATTTACAGAAGGGTCAACAATAGAATTAAGTTGTGACGGACCAATTAGGGCTCCATATATTGCATATATGCAAGGTGGACTTACATATCAATATGGTAAATTGGGAATACTAAAAGCCTTATCAAATTTGAAATAATAAAAAAGCTATGCAATAAAATTAGCATAGCTTTTTTATTTATTTATCAAAATTTGGAATATAGTATCCAATTCCTCTTTTAGTAATTAAATATTTAGGATTAGAAGTATCTTTTTCAATTCTTTCTCTAATTCTTCTAACAGTAACATCAACAGTTCTAATGTCTCCATAATATTCATATCCCCAAACTTGTTCAAGAAGTGATTCCCTTGTAACAACTTGTCCTTGTTGTTGTGCTAAATATTTTAAAACTTCAAATTCTCTTAAAGTTAAATTTACAATGGTTCCATTAACATTAACTTCATATTTTTCTAAGTCTAAAGTTAAATCACCAAGTTTTATAGTATTTTGTTTTTTGGCTTCTTTATTAGAATCTAAATCATGTGAAGATTTAAAATTATCATAATGTGTTTCAGATTTTCTTAGATTAGCTTTTACTCTAGCAACAACTTCTCTTACACTAAACGGCTTTGTAATATAATCATCTGCACCAATTTCTAATCCAACGATTTTATCTAGTTCGTCATCTTTAGCAGAAACCATTAAAATTGGAACATTATAGTAATTTTTTATTTTTTTGCAAACTGTAAGACCGTCAACACGAGGAATCATTACATCTAGTAAAATTAAATCAGGACGTTGAGAAATTGCCAAATCTATTGCAGTTTGGCCATCATTTGCTTCAATTGTATTATAACCTTCTCTAGTTAAGTTATGAACAAGTAAATCTACAATTTTTTGTTCATCATCAACTATTAAAATTGTTTTCTTTTCATCATCAAAATTATTGTTTTCCATATAAGACCTCCGATTAAGTTATACATATTTTATATCACAATTTTTACCAATATACAAGGTAAATTAGTAAATAATTGCAAAAAAATGAATATTGTGATATACTTAACATAAGTGCAAAATAGCATTTGTTGTTTTGCGTAGTAAAAAATTTTATACGCACCAAAGGAGGTTTACTATGGGTGCAAATAACAGGACAGAAAAAGTGAAATTCTATATCAGGAATTTCATGAAGTGGCATGATAAGGGGTACAAAGTTCCTGAAATTGCTAAAATTTGTAAGATTTCTTGTGGACATGCATACGACGTTTTGCAGGAAGTTGCAGATTTAAACGGAGTAGAACGGGACAAGTTATTGCTAGTGAAAAGCTGGCATAAATCCCAATCTGGAAATTCTGATAGGGCAGTCAAACCATTAGTTGATGGAGAAGAATTAAATTTGCAGTTCCAAAAGACGGTTAATGATATTGATAATATCATTAAAAAAATTGACAGTATGATTGGAGAATAAAAAAATGAGAAAGCTGAAGGGCAAGGCTATTAGTGCAAAGACGGTAAAGATGAAGTTGAAGAACCATTGGACAGTTTCAGATTTCTTGGAGAATTATGGTATTTCTGAGGATGAGTTCATGGAGCTGCTTCGTGATTTATTTCACGGAGACATCGGAGAAATCAAACGGGACTTAAAGCAGAATGATGTTCTGAAGAAGTCAGCTAAGAAAAAGGACAATACTGAGGCGAATGAGCCTGAAGCAAAAATTGAAGCTGCAGAAATTCAGGGCGCAGAGGCAGTGGAAACTCAGGAAGAAAAAATTTTGGATAAAAACGAAAAAGCTGACATTAAAATGGTTCAGGAACAAGAAAAAAGGCTAAAGTTACTCACTGAAGAGCAAGAAAAGGCTGCCACACTGCAGCAGAACATAATTGCTCTTGAGGTGAATCATGACGAGTTAATTTCTCGCAAAAGGGTAATCCAGACTCAAGAACTTCCTAAATTAAAGGCAGTTTTGGAAGACTACAAAAATAAAATTCTGGAGACTCAAGTTCAGGTCATTAGCTTGAATGACGAGTTGAATGAAATTGTAGGAAAAGTATCTGAAGCAAATGAGACTCTTGCCCAAAAGCGAGCAATGCTTCAGGCACTGGAAGAAGAAATTCAAGCCCTGAGTACTGTGGATATTTTCGTCTATGTTTCTGGGGATATTGAGGTAAGTGCTTGCACTGAAATTAAAATTCCTGAAGATAGTGCAGTTGATTGGATTGGGGTTGCGAGCAGCAATACTAGTCTATGTAAGGAAATGACCATTGGTCAAATTCAGTCGGTTGCGAAAGTAATTGAGATTGTAAAGGAGTTGAAGTCTTGGCAGACCGTATTCGAGAATGATGCATGTAAGAAACTGTTTGACAGCCTAATGGCAAAGCACCAGTAAATTAACCAAAAGGTTGTACAATCATGTAAATGGTTGTGCAACCTTTTGGGTTATAAAGTTATAATTTAAACACTTTATCGTAATATTTATTAACATCTTTTTCACATTGGATAAAATATTTTTTTCCATTATAAAAATAAGAATTTCTTCTTTGTGGAAAATACCTTACTTCACAAAACTTATTACTACAAAAAGCACATTTGAAATTACTTATTAATACAGAGAAAAAATTAATATTATTCATAAAGCCCTCCTAAAAACGCAAAAGATAACAATAAATTCACTAAATAATCATTCTTGTGATATAAAGACAAACATTAATACATAAATTATCATAAGAAGTGTAAATTTACAATAGCTTAAATAATAAAAATTAAAATATTTATAAAGCTATTGTTATTTTAAAGAAATTGTGTTATATTAATTTCGTATTTGCCACTATAGCTCAGTTGGTAGAGCGACGGATTCGTAACCCGTAGGCCAGCAGTTCGATTCTGCTTGGTGGCACCAATGACGTATTATTTCTAACTAATAGAATAGATATATACAAATAGCATATTTACAATTTATGTAAATATGCTATTTGTATAAGTGATGTAACATTTTGTAACTCCGTTGCATCAAAAGGAAATACACAATATAAAACGCGTTATTACGCAAGGAGAAAAGTATTATGAAGCTACAGAAATGTGGAGAGTTTTTTCTTTAAATTTTAATTATTAAAAAGCACTACATTGATTGATCAAATCAAATGTAGTGTTTTTTGTGTAATGACTCTACCATTCAAATAATTCAAAATACCAGCATCTGTTACAAAATTAAATTCTAATTTAAAACTATTAAGTTGTTGATATTTATATCCAAATTGTTTATTTATTTGATTAATACCATATTTGCCATCACCAACAATAGGGTATCCTATATGAGCCAAATGTGCTCTAATTTGATGAGTTCGTCCAGTTTCAATATTAACTTCTAATAAAGAGGTATTATTATTAAATTCTTTTATTACGGAATAAGAAGTTATAATTTTTTGGTAACCAGGTTTAAAATCATCAGAAATATATACAAGTGATTTTTTATTATCTTTAAATAAATAAGCTTCAAGTCTAGATTCTTTTATTTTAGGAATTCCGTAAACTAGAGCTGTATAAGATTTTTTTATTTCATGTTTTTTAAATTTATCAAATAAAATATTTAAGGCAATGTCATTTTTCGCAAATAAAACTAATCCAGTTGTATTCCTATCAAGTCTATGGCAAGGCATTGGTTTTTGTTCTGGATATTTTTGATGTACTAAAGTTGTTAAACTATTTTCGCCAACAACTTCAAGATTTATAGGTTTATTAATTACTAAAATATTATTATCTTCAAAAACAATATCTAGATGAATTTCTGGAAAAAGCAAAGAATCTGCAATAAATATATTTAATTCATCATTTTCAAAAATAATACAATCTTTATTAACCCTTTTTCCATTAATTTTTATGTCTTTTTGTCTAAGAGCTTTGTATAAAGTATTTTGAGATAAATTCGGAAAAGATGTTAAAATAAAATTACAAAGTTTTTTTCCATTATATTTGTTAGTAACAATTAAAGTTTTCAAAATAACCTCCAAATTAAAATATACTAATATATTATCATAGTATATTTATTTTTTCAACACAAAAAAACGAGGAAAATAGAGAAAAAGTGAATAAAATGCAGGAAAAATGAGTAATATATATAATAAAAAGTAATTTTTTAGGGTATTAAAGATCTGAAAATACCTAAGAAACAAGAAATGAAAATTAAAAATTTGCAAAATGAGTAAAATTATGGTATAATAAATCTTGGTCGCTAAAAATTCAGCTTATAAGATAAGCAATAAAAAGGAGAGGATAAATTATTTTTAAGAAAAAGCTAAAATACTATACGAAAGAAAGCTGTAAGTTTTTTACAATAATGGCGTTAGGATTAGGCTTAATAATAGCGATTATTTTATTTAAGTATAAGCCAACATATGTAGTAAGTTTGTCTGGAGAACAAATAGGCTATATAAGTAATGCAGCAGAATTGCAAAATAGAATTCAATCAGAAATAATTGATATGGAGGGAGAAAATATAGATTTTGTTACATTAGATAATATGCCAAAATATGAATTAAAATTAGTAGAAAAAAGTTTAACAACAAATGAAGATGAAATAATGTTAGCATTAAAACAAGAAGCAAAAGTAATGTATAAATATTATGCTGTAATTTTAAATAATGAAACAGTAACTTATGTTGATAATATAGAAGAAGCAGAAGAAGCTGTTGATCAAATAAAAGAAGAGCATAAAGATGAAACAATTCAATTGGATTTAGCAATAACAACAAATTATACAGAAAGCATTAATGAAATAGGAATACAATCAGTAGAAGTTGCCAAACAAGAAGTTGAACAAAAAGTAGATATATTAATAGAAGAAGATGAAAAAACAAAACTACCATCAATAAATGGGGTATTATTAGCTTCACTTCCTGTTAATGGATATGTAAGTTCAAGATTTGGAAATGTAAGTAGAATAAGATCAGGTGCTCATACAGGAACAGATATAGCATGTGCATTTGGAACAAAAATAAAAGCAGTTGCAGATGGAACAGTTGTATTTGCACAATATAATGGATCTTATGGAAATCTTATAAAAATAGATCATGGAAATGGTGTAGAAACATGGTATGCACATTGTAATAAGTTGTATGCCAAAGTTGGTCAAAAAATATCATCAGGAGATATAATTGCAGAAGTTGGAATGACTGGAAATACAACAGGACCACATTTACATTTAGAAATAAGATTAAATGGAGTAGCAATTAATCCTCAAAAGTATCTATATAATTAAAAATAAACTATTAAGTAAATTTATTACTTAATAGTTTATTTTAGTTTTATATAAAAAATTAATTATTCAACTGTTACTGATTTTGCAAGGTTTCTTGGCTTATCAACATCTAATCCTTTTTCTTTTGAAATATAATAAGAAAGTAATTGTAATGGAACAATTGCAACAATAGGTGAAAGTAAAATATTTGTGTTTGGAATTTTAACAATTGTGTCTATATTATTACTTGGTAATTCTTGACTTGTGATAACTAATGTTTTGGCACCACGAGTAATAACTTCTTGAATATTACTAATAGTTTTTTCAACTAGATTCTTATCTGTAATAATACTTATAACAGATATTCCATTTTCAATTAATGCAATAGGTCCATGTTTTAATTCACCTGCAGCATATGCTTCTGAATGAATATAAGAAATTTCTTTTAGTTTTAAAGAAGCCTCAAGGGCAGTGTTATAATCAATACCTCTACCTAAGAAGAAAACATCTTTTTCTTGATAAATATTTTTTGCATAATTTTTAATTTCTTCAGAAGATTTTAATGCTTCTTCAATTTTATCAGGAAGATTAAAGATATCTTTTTTTAATTTTGTTAATTCTGAAGATGGAGTAGATCCTAATATTTCAGCAAAATAAATTGCTAAAATTATAAGTAACATAACTTGAGAAGTATAAGCTTTGGTTGAAGCAACAGCGATTTCTGGTCCAGCATGTGTATAAATAGAATAGTCGGCTTCTCTTGTAATAGAACTTCCAATGACATTTGATACAGCAAGTGTTGTAGCTCCTTTTGATTTTGCAAGCTTTAATGCAGCAATAGTATCAGCAGTTTCTCCAGATTGAGAGATATAAATACATAAAGTATTTTTATCAATAATTGGATTTCTGTATCTAAATTCTGAAGCTATATCAACTGTAACTGGGATATTGCATAAGTTTTCAATTGCAATTTTTCCAGAAAGTCCAGCATGCATTGCAGTTCCACAAGCTACTATATATATTTTATTTATTTTTGATAAAAATTCTTTGGTAAATTTTAAATCATCAAAATTACAAGACTCATTTTCTGGTAAACGTGAACCAATAGTTTCTCTTATTGCTGTTGGTTGTTCAAATATTTCTTTTAACATATAATCATCAAAACCATTTTTATCTGCAGCACTAGCATTCCATTCAATGCTTGTTAATTTTTTATCTATTTTATTTAAATCAATATCATAAAATTCAACATTGTCTCTTGAAAGAAGAGCAAATTCATTATCATTTAAAAGATAAAAATCTTTTGTAAATGATAGAATTGCAGGAATATCAGAAGAAATATAATTTTCTCCATCACCTTTTCCTATAACAAGAGGACTGTCTTTTCTAATAACAATCATGTTATCTGGCATATATTTAGAGATGACTTGAAGTGCATAACTTCCTTTAAATGATTTGCAAGCCTTTTGAATAGCACGTAAAACTTTTTTGTCATCATTTTTCTTATCTTTTGAATAATAATAATGTATAAGATTTGGTATAATTTCTGTATCTGTTTGAGAATGAAATGTATAACCATTATCTAATAATAATTTTTTTAGATCATTATAATTTTCAATAATCCCATTATGAACAACAGCAAAACTGTTACTATTATCTAAATGAGGATGTGCATTTTCTTTTGAAGGTTTTCCATGTGTTGCCCATCTTGTATGAGCAATTCCAATTGTTCCTTCAAGAGAATCAATTCCATCTAAATTATATAAATTTTTAACTCTTCCTTTATCTTTCATAACAGAAAGACCATTTTTTTCTATAGTTGATATTCCAGCAGAGTCATAACCTCTGTATTCAAGTCTTAAAAGACCATTAATTAAGATAGGACTAGCTTTTTGATGTCCTATATATCCAATAATTCCACACATTTGTGAATCCTCCTTAAAAATAATTGAATAGGGTTTTTGATATAAAATCCCTTATATGCGGAATTGAAATATACTTATGCATTAATTTCTGTTACAATATTATATTGTTTTTTGTTATAATGCTTTGACTTAAGTTAAGCCACTAGAGTATCCGCCGAAAATTCGATTAGCTCTAGACCTCGTCAACACAATAGTGTTCTGGCGCTTAATAATTAACTCCTTTCATAATATATTTTTTTATATTTCAATTTCTGTATTATATTATAATATATTAAATATTTGTGCAAGTACTTTTTGAAAAAAAGAAATGCAGAGGCAATTGTGCCCCTGCATACTGCTAAAAAATATTAGAAAAAGTTTTCCTCTATTTCATCATCTCCAATATTGTTTGCACTTAACGAAATATTAACTGTCGTATCGAAAACAACTTTCAAGGTAAGTTCGGGTGGAGTTAATTTATGAATCATTTCACACAAAGGATAATTTATATCATCATAGATAACCCAAACAAGTTGGTCAATGGAAACTTTGCTGTAGTCAAAATTCAACAAATCTTCATCAGTACACAAAAGTGTTTTGCCTAAACTTCCAAAATGTTCGCGACCCCACTTTTGCATTTTAAGATTTTTTATGTTTCCTCTACCTGCAAATACCTTAAAATCGAGATGCTGTTTGATAATTTCAAAATACAGCTCTCTAGCATATGTAGAATATGCTACATAACGTTTTCCTTCGCTAAAAAGAGATTCTTTGGCATGCTTAAAAGCCATACGCAAAATTTCATTCTGCTTTTCAAAACTTTCATTTCTGAAAAGAGGGAAAGTTTTGATGGCATTGTTATAAATCTGTTGTATACTACTGTAATCGAAGATATTTTGATATTTTTGATTGTTAAAAGTATTAATTACCCAAAGTAAATCACCATCTTTTACACTATAATTTTTCAAAGATTTTTCAAGAAGATTGATTTTTTGAGCAATAAAAGTTTCGATTCTTTTGCAGTAGCTTTTATTTAAACGCATGATACCATCGCGAATCAGAAAGGTATTATAAAAATCTCCATCAACAGATACAATTTTTGAATATTTTTGCTGATCAATATAATTGTTTTGGGATGTGCGAATAATAACCAATTTTCCGTAAACATTAATCCTCACAGATAAATACAGGAAAATTGTAGAGTTTGTGTATTGATTGGGATTTGTAAGAGACTTATTTGGCTGAACAGCCTCGCCTACTAACTTATGACAAGCTATAAATTCCCAACAGTTTGCCTCTGCATTGTAAACGATTTTACCTGCCTTAAAAGAAGAATTGTTAGTATTCCAAACCTCTTTTGAGATCATAGTAACAAGTAAACTCATAAAAGAGTCAAAATTCTTCTGGTCTGTTAAAGTTTTTAAAGCATCATTAATATCTGCCATAATAAATGGACAATTATATTTTTGAGTGCTTAATGCAGAAGAGAGAGAATCTTTTACTAAGGGAGCTTCGAATTTTTTGATAAAGTCAAACATAAATAATTTAATGCCTCCATACATATTTTTGTGTAAAAATTTGGACGAAAAATAAGTTTAAACCTCCTAATATTATTTGCATTTCAATGTGCATAAAATAATTATAATATAAAAATCAAGTAAAGTCAATATATTATGTAAATATGAACCAACGATAATATTTATAAAAATGTAAAAAGATAATAAAAAACTCTAAAATAAGCTTCAAAAACATTGACAACAACTTTTAAAATATGATATAATAATATGCGTATAAATTTGCAAATTGGTAATTCTTAGAAATTATCAGAGTTAATTCAAAATGATAAAATTTAGAAAAATAAGAATTAAATATAATAAGTAGAAATAAAGGGAGAAAATTGTAGAGCAGACAATAATCAAAACTTTACAAAACTATATTTTAAGAAGGGATTTTTCTAATTAAATATTTTCTCGTAAGAAAACTAGCCAAGCCATTACTTAAATATGGCATTTTTTATACAATAATTTCTTATTTATTTTTAATTGGCAGAATTTCGAGCGAAACAAAAGCTGCTTAATATTTTATAAGGAGTGATTTTTTTGGAAATCAAAGATGTTAAATTCGGAAGAACAACCCGTAAAGATTTCTCAAAAGTTGGCGATTTTATAGAAATGCCAAACTTAATTAAAGTTCAAAAAGATTCTTATGACTGGTTTATTGAAGAAGGATTAGGAGAGGTATTAAAAGATATTTCACCAATCATAGATTATTCAGGAAATCTAGTATTAGAATTTTTTGACTACTACATGGAAGAAAAAACAAAATACACAGAAGAAGAAGCAAAAGAAAGAGATGCAACATATTCTACAAGATTACATGTAAAAGTAAGATTAATAAACCGTGAATCAGGTGAAATCAAAGAACAAGAAATTTATTTAGGTGATTTTCCACTAATGACAGAAAGTGGAACATTTATAATAAATGGTGCAGAAAGAGTTGTAGTTAGCCAGTTAGTACGTTCACCAGGATGTTACTATGATGAAATATTTGATACAAAAACAGGAAAGAAAACATATACATCAACAATTATGCCATTAAGAGGTGCATGGTTAGAATATGAAACAGATGGAAATGATATATTCTGGGTACGTGTTGATAGAACAAGAAAAATTCCAATTACAACATTATTAAGAGCAATTGGATTAGTATCAGATGATCAAATAAGAGCATTATTTGGAGATGAAACATTACTAGAAACAACAATACAAAAAGATCCAATAAAAACAGGTGAAGAAGCATTAATCGAAATTTACAAAAAATTAAGACCTGGAGAATTACCAACAGTAGAAGCTGCCAAAAGCTTATTTAATGGATTATTCTTTGACAATAGAAGATATGATTTAGCAAAAGTAGGAAGATATAAATTTAACCAAAAATTAAGTATCGCAAACAGAATAAAAAATCAAGTTGCATTTGAAGACATTATGGATAAAGAAACAGGAGAAGTTTTTGTTACAGCAGGAGAAGTAATTTCAGCAGAAGCAGCAGAAGCAATTCAAAATGCAGGTATAAATGTAGTAGATATTAAGTTTGGAGATAAAAAATTAAGAATAATTGGTAATGGAATAGTAAATATTCATTCAGTATTACCAAATGTAGACTTAAGTAGCTTACATATAAAAGAATATGTAAATTATGAAGTATTAAAAAATATAATGGAAAATACTTCAGAAGAAGAATTAGTTAAAACATTAAAACAAAGAGAAGAAGAACTAATTCCAAAATATATAACAACAGAAGACATGATAGCATCAATAAACTATTTATTAAATATGTATCATGGATATGGAAAAGCTGATGATATAGATCACTTAGCAAATCGTAGAATAAGATGTGTTGGAGAATTATTACAAAATCAATTCAGAATTGGTTTAGCAAGACTTGAAAGAGTTGTTCGTGAAAGAATGACAATTCAAGACTTAGATGTTATAACACCACAATCATTAATAAACACAAAACCAATAACATCATCAATAAGAGAATTCTTTGGAAGTTCACAATTATCACAATTTATGGATCAAACAAACCCATTATCAGAATTAACACATAAAAGAAGAATTTCAGCATTAGGACCTGGTGGTTTGTCAAGAGAAAGAGCAGGATTTGAAGTTCGTGATATTCACTATACACATTATGGTAGATTATGTCCAATTGAATCTCCAGAAGGACCAAACATTGGATTAATTTCAGCATTATCATCATTTGCTAATATAAATGAATATGGATTTATTGAAACACCATATAGAAAAGTAGATCCAGAAACACATAGAGTAACAGATATTGTTGAATATATGAGTGCAGATGTTGAAGATAATTACATGATAGCACAAGCATCTGAACCAATGAATGAAAACAATGAATTTATAAATAAGCGTGTTCGTGTAAGACATAGAAATGAAATTATAGAAGTTGATAAAGAATTAGTACAATATGTTGATGTATCACCAAAACAATTAGTATCAATTGCAGCTGCAATGATTCCATTCTTGGAAAATGATGATGCTAAAAGATCTTTAATGGGATCAAACATGCAACGTCAAGCAGTTCCATTAATGACATCAGAAGCACCAATTATAGCAACAGGTATTGAATATAGAGCAGCAAAAGATTCAGGAATATTAATATTAGCTGAAGATGATGGTGTTGTAGAAAAAGTTACTGGTGACAGTATCACAATGAAATATAACAATGGTAAAACAGTTGTACATAAACTACGTAAATTCAAAAGAACAAATGGTGGAACATGTATCAATCAAAGACCAATAGTTAGAAAAGGTGAAATAGTTAAAAAAGGTGATGCGTTAGCAGATGGACCAGCAACAAAAGATGGAGAAATGGCATTAGGTAAAAACATGTTAGTAGCATTCTCAACATGGGAAGGTTACAACTATGAGGATGCTATTCTTTTAAATGAAAGATTAGTACAAGAAGACATATTTACATCAATACATATTGAAGAATATGATTGTGAATGTCGTGATACCAAATTAGGCCCAGAAGAAATAACAAGAGATATACCAAATGTTGGAGATGACGCATTAAAAGATCTTGATGAAAATGGTATTATTAGAATAGGTGCAGAAGTAAGACCTGGAGATATATTAGTTGGTAAAGTTACTCCAAAAGGAGAAACAGACCTAACAGCAGAAGAAAGATTACTTCGTGCAATATTTGGAGAAAAAGCTAGAGAAGTAAGAGATACATCACTTCGTGTACCACATGGTGAAGCTGGAACAATTGTTGATGTAAAAATATTTACAAGAGACAATTCAGAAGAATTAGGACCTGGAGTAAATCAAGTAATTAGATGTTATATTGCTACAAAGAGAAAAATATCAGTTGGAGATAAAATGGCTGGACGTCATGGTAACAAAGGTGTTATTTCAAGAATATTACCAAAAGAAGATATGCCATTCTTACCAGATGGAACACCAATAGACATTTTATTAAACCCATTAGGTATACCATCTCGTATGAACTTAGGACAAATCCTTGAAGTTCACTTAGGAGCAGCAGCAAGAGCATTAGGATGGAAAGTATCAACACCAGTATTTGATGGTGCATCTGATAAAGAAATTGAAGAATTATTACAAGAAGCTGGATTATCACCAGATGGAAAACAAACATTATATGATGGAAGAACTGGAGAACCATTTGCAAGTCCAATTACAGTTGGTGTAATGTACATGTTAAAATTACATCACTTAGTTGATGATAAAATACATGCTCGTTCAACAGGACCATACTCATTAGTAACACAACAACCTTTAGGAGGTAAAGCTCAATTTGGTGGACAACGTTTTGGAGAGATGGAAGTTTGGGCACTAGAAGCTTATGGTGCAGCATACACATTACAAGAGATTTTAACAATAAAATCAGATGATGTTGTAGGACGTGTTAAAGCATATGAAGCAATTGTTAAAGGTGAAAATATTCCTGAACCAGGAGTTCCAGAAAGCTTTAAAGTACTTGTAAAAGAATTGCAAGCATTAGGATTAGATGTAAGATTATTCTCTGAAGATAATAAAGAATTAGAATTAAAAGAACACATCGAAGATGGAATTGATTATGAAGATGTAGAAAAAGATAGAGCTTTAACTGAAGATGATGTATTAATACATGAAGATTTAGAAGACGGATATGAAGAAGAAGAAATGGTAGATAATGAAGATGAAGAAGATAGTGATGAACTATTTGATGATGATAATTTAGATGATGATGACAGCATTTATGATAATGACGGATTTGATAATGAATAATAAAACTACAATTAAATAATATTTTGAAAAGCAAAAGAGGCGACGGAAGAGTTTGCAAGAGCGGTGGATAGCCTCTTGAGCTGTTTTAAAATGCCCAAATAATTTGAGAAGGGGGACATCTAATAGAGATGGAAGAAGACGAATTAGAGATATTCAATAAAATTAAAATAGGAATTGCATCAGACGAAAAAATAAGAGAATGGTCAAAAGGTGAAGTAAAAAAACCAGAGACTATAAATTATAGAACTTTAAAACCAGAAAAAGATGGTCTATTTTGTGAAAAAATATTTGGACCAACAAAAGACTGGGAATGTCATTGTGGTAAATATAAAAGAGTAAGATATAAAGGGATTGTTTGTGATAAGTGTGGTGTAGAAGTTACAAAATCAAAAGTAAGACGTGAAAGAATGGGACACATTGAACTTGCAGCACCAGTTGCACATATTTGGTATTTCAAAGGAATTCCAAGTAGAATTGCATTAATGCTAGATATCTCACCAAGAAATCTTGAAAAAGTAATTTATTTTGCATCATATATAGTAACAGATAAAGGAACATCTGGACTAGAAAAATGCCAAATATTAACTGAAAAAGAATACCATGAAGCAGAAGAAAAATATGGTAGAAAATCATTCAAAGCTGAAATGGGTGCTGAAGCAATAAGAAAATTATTAGAAGAAATTGATTTAGCAAAATTAACAGCTCAAATAGAAAAAGAAATTGAAAATGCTAGTGAACAAAGAAAAGCAAAATTAATAAAAAGATTAGACACAGTTGAAGCATTTTTACAATCAGGAAACAGACCTGAATGGATGGTAATGAATGTTGTACCAGTAATTCCACCAGATTTAAGACCTATGGTTCAATTAGATGGTGGTAGATTTGCAACATCAGACTTAAATGATTTATATAGAAGAGTTATAAACAGAAATAACAGATTAAAGAGATTATTAGAACTTGGAGCACCTGAAATCATTGTAAGAAATGAAAAGAGAATGTTACAAGAATCAGTAGATGCTTTAATTGATAACTCAAGAAGAGGAAGACCTGTTACAGGTGCTGGAAACAGACCATTAAAATCTTTATCAGATTTATTAAAAGGAAAACAAGGTAGATTCCGTCAAAACTTATTAGGAAAACGTGTTGACTATTCAGGACGTTCAGTAATCGTAGTAGGACCAGAATTAAAAATATATCAATGTGGTCTACCAAAAGAAATGGCAATTGAATTATTCAAACCATTTGTAATGAAAGAATTAGTTGAAAGACATTTAGCACATAATATAAAAAGTGCAAAAAGAATGGTAGAAAGATTAAGCCCAGAAGTATGGGGAATTCTAGAAGAAGTTATTAAAGACCACCCAGTAATGTTAAACAGAGCTCCAACACTACACAGATTAGGTATTCAATCATTTGAACCAGTATTAGTAGAAGGTAGAGCAATAAAATTACATGCATTAGTATGTGAAGCATTCAATGCTGACTTCGATGGTGACCAGATGGCTATACATTTACCATTAACACCAGAAGCACAAGCAGAATCAAGATATTTAATGCTAGCTACAAACAACTTATTAAAACCACAAGATGGTAAGCCAGTAGCAGTACCAAGACTAGACATGATTTTAGGAAGTTATTATTTAACAATGACATTAGATGGAGAATTAGGAGAAGGAAAATATTTCAAAGATCCTGATGAAGCAATAATGGCATTACAAAATAATGCAGTATCAATTCATGCGAAAATCTTTGTAAGAATTACAAAAGAAATTGATGGAGAAATGAAATCAAAGAAAGTTGAAACAAGTGTTGGTAGAATTATATTTAACCAAGGAATTCCACAAGATTTAGGATTTATAGACAGAAAAGAAGATCCATTCCAATATGAAATCAATTTCCCAGTTATGAAAAAATCAATGGGAACAATAATTGAAAGAACAATTGACAAACATGGTTTAATCGAATCAGCAGAAGTTATAGATTATATCAAAGCATTAGGTTTCAAATATTCAACATTAGCAGGTATTACATTCTCAGTAGCAGATGTAAAAGTACCAGATTCTAAAAAAGACATTTTAGCAGATGCAGACAAACAAGTTGAAAAAGTAAGAAATCAATATAGAAGAGGTTTAATAACAGATGATGAAAGATATCAATCAGTTGTTAATATTTGGGAAAAGGCAACAAATGATGTAAGTAAGGCAATGGAAGAAAATTTTGATGATTTAAACCCAATATATATGATGGTTAAATCTGGAGCCCGTGGTAACATGAACCAATTAAGACAAATCGCAGGTATGCGTGGACTTATGGCTAGTACAACTGGTAAAGCAGTTGAAATACCAATCAAATCATGTTTCCGTGAAGGTCTAGATGCATTGGAATATTTCATATCATCACATGGTGCTCGTAAAGGACTTTCAGATACAGCCTTAAGAACAGCTGACTCTGGATACTTAACAAGAAGACTAGTTGATGTTTCACAAGATATAATTGTTAGAGAACATGATTGTGGAACTGTTGATGGATTAACAATTGAAGATATTAAAGATGGAAATCAAATAGTTGAAGGATTAGCTGAAAGACTAGAAGGAAGATATCCATTAAATGATATATTAGATCCACAAACAAATGAAGTTATTGTAGATACAAATACAATGATTAATAAAGACATAGCAAAACGTATTGTAGATGCTGGAATTACAAAAGTTGTTGTACGTTCAGTAATTGCATGTAGAGGAAAACATGGCGTATGCCAAAAATGTTATGGTATGGGATTGGCAAGAAGAGATTTAGTATCAATTGGTGAATCTGTTGGTATTATAGCTGCACAATCAATTGGTGAACCTGGTACACAGTTAACCATGAGAACAATTCACTCTGGTGGTGTTGCTGGTGTTGCAGATATCACACAAGGTCTTCCAAGAGTAGAGGAAATCTTTGAAGCTAGAAAACCTAAGGGTGTTGCTGTAATAACAGAAATCGATGGTACAGTTAAAATTTCTGATAATAAGAAGAAATTAGAAGTAATTGTTACATCAAAAGATGATTCAAGAACATACACAATTCCATTTGGATCAAAACTAAAAGTAAAAGATGGAGATGAAGTAAAAGCTGCAGATCCATTAATAGAAGGTTCTATAAATCCAGCTGAAATTTTAGCAATAAAAGGACCAGAAGGTGTTTATGAATATGTAATATCTGAAATTCAAAAAGCATATAGAAACCAAGGTGTTGATATCAATGATAAACACGTTGAAGTAATTGCAAGACAAATGCTTCGTAAGGTTAGAGTTGATGATGGTGGAGATACAGATATGTTCCCAGGATCATTAGTTGATATGTATGAATTTGAAGATAAAAATAAAGAAGCTGTTGAACAAGGTAAACGTCCAGCAACAGGAAAGAGAGCATTACTTGGTATTACTAAAGCTTCACTTGCAACAGATAGTTTCTTATCAGCTGCATCATTCCAAGAGACAACAAGAGTATTAACAGAAGCTGCAATTAAAGGTAAGGAAGATGATTTAATAGGATTAAAAGAAAATGTTATCATTGGTAAGTTAATCCCAGCTGGAACTGGTATGAAGAGATATCAAGATGTTACTATTAAGGTTGAAGGCGAAGATGAAAAGACAGTTGCAGAAGAAATTGATGCAAATAAACAAGTTGAAATACAATCAGATGCTGAATAAAATTAAAACACAGATAGACATAAAAGTTTATCTGTGTTTTTCTATTTATATAAAGAAAGAAACCTCTAATAGAGGTTTCTTTGAAAATGAATTATAATTCAGACTTCATTTGTTTTAATTTTTCTTCCATATCATTGATTTCTTGTAATTTATGAAGTCTTGTAACTTCAATAGGTTCTACATCTACTGTTTCTTGTTCTCTACATCTTGTACAAATTCTAGTCCAATTTTTTTTGGTAATTGGACAGTAACGTTCGAAACCTCTATCTCCACAAATTGCCCAAACGGTATATTCATGTTCATGCCATTCTCCAGTATGTCCTTCTCGTGCACAGGTTTCCTTGGCTACAAGCTCTTTTTTTTGCTTTTCATCTTGAATTTTTTTGAATTGAATTGAATAAGGTTCGAAATTTTTTTCAAGAATAGAAATACTATGTATAACAGCTTCATATTCAGGAGTTCCTTGTTTAAAACAAGCATTAGCATATTTTTTGATTTGCTGAAGTAAATCAAATGCTTTTGCTCCTTTTTTGAGATTTTTTTCTTTTGTTGTCATTTGAAATTGCCTCCTTAATATTTTTGAATTGTTTATGGATGAATTGGAGATTAAGTTTTTTCATCTATGATTGTTGATGAAATAGTTATGAGATAGTGCTTGACTATTTTGAGAGATTATATCATGTTGTAATATAATTTTCAATATGTTTATTTGAGTTAAATTTGATGTAAAAAAATAGTATTTGAATATTTCTCAAATACTACTATTTTTGGTACCGATGGTGGGACTCGAACCCACATGGTTTCCCGCCAGATTTTGAGTCTGGTGCGTCTGCCAATTCCGCCACATCGGCTTATTGTTTTTTGTTTTTTTAGACTTTCTTAATATATCATATTTTTATTTTTTTGTCTAGTACTATAATGTATTTTCTCTTGACTATTTGGAAAATTTAATGTAGAATATATAATATTTTAATAAAGGAAAAGAGGAATTATAGTATATGATATGTTCACAATGTAAAAAACGCACTGCAGTTGTATTTATAAACAAAATTGAAAATGGCGTTTCTTCAATGGAAGGCTTATGTAAAGAGTGTGCAAAAAAACGTGGATTAGATGTTCCTGAGACTAATACAAATCAGTCTACTTCTAATCAAACGAATAATAATATAGATATGAATAATATGTCAAAACAATTAGAGTCTTTGTTTAAGGATTTATCTTCTAATTTAAAATTGGAAAATCTTGAAAATATGGATTTTGAAAATTTTGAATCTGATGGTGATGAAGATGTTGATGATGAAAATGCTCCAGAGGGTATTTCTATGGGAATTCCTATTGGATCTATCTTTGCTAATTTTGTTCCTAAAAAACAAAAAGATGAGGAAGAAACTAATGGTGGTAGACAAAAGGTTAAAGTTGAATCAAAGAAAGCTAAGAAAAAGAAAAAATATCTTGATACTTTTGGAACAAATCTAACTCAAAAAGCTAAAAATAATGAACTTGATATGGTTATCGGTCGTGATAAGGAAATTCAAAGAGTTATACAAATCTTAAATAGACGTACAAAAAATAATCCTTGTTTGATTGGTGAACCAGGTGTTGGTAAAACAGCAATTGCTCAAGGTTTGGCTATAAAAATTGCTAATAATAATGTTCCAGCAAAACTTTTAAATAAAGAAGTTTATTTATTAGATATGACATCTGTTATAGCTGGGACACAATTTAGAGGACAATTCGAAGCTCGTATGAAAGGTATTATTGATGAATGTAAAGAATTCAAGAATATTATTCTTGTAATAGATGAAATTCACAATATAATTGGAGCAGGAGATGGAGAACATTCTATGAATGCTGCTAATATTTTAAAACCATCACTTGCAAATGGAGAAATTCAATTAATAGGTACTACTACTTTAAGAGAATATAGAAAATATATAGAAAAAGATACTGCATTGGAAAGAAGATTTCAACAAGTTTTAGTTGAAGAACCTAATATTGATGATACAATTTCAATTTTGACAGGGATTAAAAAATATTATGAAGAATACCACAAAGTAAAAATTTCAAATGATGTTATAAAACAAGCAGTTATAATGTCTGAAAAATATATTCATGATAGATTTTTACCAGACAAAGCAATTGATATTTTAGATGAGGCTTGTTCTAGAATTAATCTTGAAAATAAAGAATTGTTTAAACTTGAAATGTTAAAACAAGAACTTGCTGATGTTCAAGCACAAAAAGAAGATGCTGCACAAGCAGATTCAACAGAAGATTATCAAAAAGCAGCAGATTTAAAAACTAAAGAATGTAGATTAATTGAAGAAATTGATCATTTAAATAGTACAATAAAATTAAAATCTTTAACAGTTCAAGATATAGCACAAGTTATTGAAAATTGGACTAAAATTCCAGTTAAAAAAATTACAGAAGCAGAGACGCAAAAACTATTAAATCTTGAAACAAATCTTCATAAAAGAGTTATTGGCCAAGATAAAGCAGTATGTGCAGTTTCTAGAGCAATAAGAAGAAATCGTGCAGGACTTCAAAGTACAAAACGTCCACCATCATTCATATTTGTTGGACCAACAGGTGTTGGAAAAACAGAACTTGCAAAAAGCTTAGCATATGAAATGTTTGGATCAGAAGACTCAATAATAAGAGTAGATATGTCTGAATATATGGAAAGCCACTCAACAGCAAAACTTATTGGTGCACCTCCAGGATATGTTGGATATGATGATGCAGGTCAACTTACTGAAAAAGTAAAAAGAAAACCATATTCTATTATATTATTTGATGAAATTGAAAAAGCACACCCTGATGTATTTAACATTTTATTACAAGTATTAGATGACGGAAAACTTACAGATTCACAAGGAAATGTTGTTAGTTTCCAAAATACAATTATAATTATGACATCAAATGCAGGTTCAAATGTTAATACAAATTCAATTGGTTTTGATAAAAAAACAGTTGATAATAATAAAATAGAAGAAAATCTAAAACAAGTTTTTAGACCTGAATTTTTAAATAGAATAGATGAAATTATAGTATTTGATTCATTAACAAAACCTGAATTATTACAAATTGTGGAATTAATGTTAAAAGATACAGTAAAAGCTTTAGCAGACAAAAATATTTCTTTAAATGTTTCAGAAAATGCAAAAGATTTTATATTAGAAAAAGGAACTAATTTGAAATATGGTGCAAGACCTTTGAGAAGGGCTATTCAAAGATATGTTGAAGATGAAATTTCTGAAATGATTTTAAAAGGTGATGTCCATGATGGGCAAACTATTAATGTTGACATAAAAAGCAATGAATTAAAATTTAATGTTGAATAATTAAAAGTTCTCTGCATTTTTGCAGAGACTTTTTAATGAAAAAGGAAGGAAAATAAAATGGTAGATTATATAACAATAATAGGTGGAGGATTAGCTGGAAGTGAAGCAGCATATCAAATAGCAAAAAGAGGGATAAAAGTAAAATTATATGAGATGAAACCTGATAAATTTACTGAAGCACATAGTAATAAAAATTTGGCTGAGATAGTATGTAGCAACTCGTTCAAATCTAATTTACATACGAATGCATGTGGATTGCTAAAAGAAGAATTAAGAAAACTAGACTCATTGCTAATAAGAATAGCAGATGAAACACAAATACCAGCAGGACAAGCATTAGCAGTAGATAGAGAATTGTTTTCACAAAAGGTAACAGAAGAATTAGAAAAAAATCCATTAATAGAAATAATTCATCAAGAAGTAACAGAAATAGAAAGAATTGCAGAAAAAGGAATTGTAATAATTGCAACAGGACCATTAACATCAGAAGGATTATCAAAAGAAATCTCTAAAATAACTGGAGAAGATAAATTACATTTTTATGATGCAGCTGCACCAATTGTTACAAAAGAAAGCATCGATTTTAATATTGCTTTTTTTGGTAATAGATATGAACAAGAAAAAGGAAAAGATGAAACAATAGATGATTGGAAAGAAAGATTACACAAACAAGAAGCAAGTTATATAAATTTACCAATGAATAAAGATGAATATGAAAAATTTGTAGAAGAATTAATAAATGCTGAAGTTATAACATTACATGAATTTGAAAAAAGAGAGATATTTGAAGGTTGTATGCCAGTAGAAGTAATGGCCAAAAGAGGAAAAGATACATTAAGATATGGACCATTAAAACCAGTTGGATTTGATGACCCAAGAACAGGAAAAAGACCATATGCAGTAATTCAATTGAGACAAGATAATGAATTAGGAACAATTTATAATATAGTTGGATTTCAAACAAATTTAAAATATGGAGAACAAAAAAGAGTATTTGGAATGATTCCTGGACTACAAAATGCTGAATTTGTAAAATATGGAGTCATGCATAGAAATACATATATAAATTCAACGAAATTATTAGATAACACATATAACTTCAAAGATAATAAAAATATTTATTTTGCAGGACAAATTTCTGGTGTTGAAGGTTATGTTGAATCAATTTCATCAGGAATGGTGTCAGCATTAAATTCAGTTGCGCAAATAAAAAATGAAAGCAAAATTGAATTTTCAAATTTAACAATGATAGGAGCATTGGCAAAATATATTTCAACAGCAAATGACAAATTTCAACCAATGAATGCAAATTTTGGGATTGTTCCAGAACTTCCAAAGAGAATAAAAGATAAAAAAATAAAGTATGGAATGTTGGCAGATAGGGCAATTGAGAACTTAAAAATATATTAAACAAAAAATGATAAAATATTAAAAAAAATGACAAAAAACTCTTGCAAGAAATAAAGTCATATGATAGAATAACAACTGAATAATATTCGGAAATAACAAAAGAAAGGAACATATTAAGAAGCAATCAACTTAATATAACAGGTTAAAAAAGATGGAAGAATTAATTAATGAATTAGATATATTTGTTAATGAAAAAGCAGTTTTAAATGCTCAGATAAGAGATATAGAAAATAAAAGAAATGAATTAGCAAAAGAAAGAAATACAAAAAAAGCACAAAATAAAATAAAAAATGATGAAGAAATCTGGTCAGAAGTAAATTGCTTAGGAAAACAAATATCAGATTTAGGAAACCAAAGCCAATGGTTTCAAAATCAAATAAATTCTAAACTTTTAAGAGTTAGAGAACAAGCATTTATAGAAATAGATAATTTGATTGCTGAAAGTGTAAGAAAAAGTAGAATTATTAGTGAACAAATAGAAGAAAATAGAGACAATCTTGACCCAGAGGAAATTTATGAATTAACAGATAACATAAATGAAATAGGACAAAGTATGGCTAGAATTATGTTTGCAAAAAGATTGATCAAACATAATCAAATTGTTGATGTAATTAATTTATTTTCAATTACAGAAACAGAAGATAGTCAAGAACAATCTGAACAAATAAATGAAATAATAGAAAAACAAGAAATTGAAAATAAAGAAGAAAAAGAGCAAGTTCAATTAATAAATGAAGAACTAAAACCTATTGAAGAAATTGCTGTTGATCCAACATTAACAGATTATTATAATAATATAAATGAAATAACAAGAATATTAGAGAAACATTTTGCAAAAGAGCAAGAAATAATAACATTCGAAAATAATAATGAAGAAATAATTGAAAACGAAAATCATGAAGAAGAACCAGTTTCAATAGAAAATATAGTAGTAAAAATTGAAGATAATGAATTGGTATATAAAGCAGAGTTAAGTAATAAAAAAACGATGAAAATATATCCAGTTAAAGAAAAATTATTAGAAAAAGAAAAATTTGAAAGAGAAACATGGAAAAGAGAATTAATAGAATTTTCAGCAAATACTTATAGAAATTTTAGAAATGTAGTAGTAAAAAAAATGGATCCAATTGTATGTGAAATTTTAGATAGATTTGCAGTTCAATATGATGTTGACTCTCAAAATTTAGTATATAATTATGTTATGTCTTTTTCTAAGATAGATGAATATGATTCAGATATTTTGCCAGCAATAACATATAATTTATCATATATAAATGAAGCAAAAATAAGTAAAAAAGAAATAAAAACTTTACAAAAAATAGTAAAAAATTCAACTCAAAATGCATTAGTAGATATAATTGGAAATGTAACAATGACTGAAAAAATAAAATGTTTTATGAAAAAAATATTTAATATTAGTAGTGCAAATATATTGCCTGAAGGAAATAAGGAATAATTAATAATTTTAATATAAAAACATTGACATAACAGGAAAAAAATGATAAAATATTAACCGCAATGCGAATTATTTTTAATAATTTGTTTGCGGTTAATTTAATTTTTAGAATTAAATAAAATTAGGGAAAGAGGTGAAATTTAAGTGCCAACAATTAATCAATTAGTAAGAAAAGGAAGAAAATCAACAAAGGCAAAATCAACAGCACCAGCTTTACAACATGGATGGAATTCAAAAAACAAAACATTAACAAACAATAAAGCACCACAAAAAAGAGGTGTATGTACAGTTGTAAAAACAGTAACACCAAAGAAGCCAAACTCAGCTTTAAGAAAAGTTGCCAGAGTTAGACTTTCAAATGGTTATGAAGTAACATCATATATCCCAGGAATAGGACATAACTTACAAGAACATAGTGTTGTTCTAATCAGAGGAGGAAGAGTAAAAGACCTTCCAGGTGTTAGATACCATATTATAAGAGGAACATTAGATACTGCAGGTGTAAAAGACAGAATGCAAGGACGTTCAAAATATGGAGCAAAACGCCCAAAGAAATAAATCGATAAAGGATTTATTTTATAGTGCATGCACATCTTACTAAATTAAGGTACTTAAATTTAGAATAGATAATGTAGCACTAAACGGAGAATCAATAGATTTTCAGAGTAACTTAGATATCTTATAGATATCATCAATAAGAGAGCAAATCTCAGAAAGAAAAGGAGTGAAGAATAGTGCCAAGAAGAGGATTTATAGCAAAAAGAGATGTATTACCAGATCCAATATACAATAGCAAAGTTGTTACAAAATTAATTAACAACATAATGTTAGATGGTAAAAAATCAGTTGCTCAAGGAATAGTTTATGATGCTTTTGATATAATAAAAGAAAAAGAAGGAAAAAATCCATTAGAAGTATTTGAAGCAGCATTAGAAAACATCATGCCAGTTCTTGAAGTAAAAGCAAGAAGAGTTGGTGGAGCAACATACCAAGTACCATTAGAAATTAGACCTGAAAGAAGACAAACATTAGGTTTAAGATGGTTAGTAACATATGCTAGAACAAGACATGAAAAAACAATGGCTGAGAAATTAGCTGGTGAAATCATGGACGCTGTTAATGGAAACGGTGGAGCATTCAAGAAGAAAGAAGATACACATAGAATGGCAGAAGCTAATAAAGCATTTGCACATTATAAATGGTAAAATTTAGATTGAGAAAAAAGTGTAACAATTATTTCAATCATAAAATGAAAAAAAGGAGGGAATAATTACATGGCAGGAAGAGCATACCCACTAGAAAGAACTAGAAATATAGGAATAATGGCTCATATTGATGCTGGTAAAACAACAACAACAGAGAGAATATTATTCTATACAGGAAAAACACATAAAATAGGAGAAGTTCACGAGGGTGCTGCAACAATGGACTGGATGGAACAAGAACAAGAAAGAGGTATAACAATAACATCTGCTGCAACAACATGTTTCTGGAAAAATAACAGAATCAATATAATTGATACTCCAGGTCACGTTGACTTTACAGTAGAAGTACAAAGATCTCTAAGAGTACTTGATGGTGCAGTTACAGTATTAGCAGCAAAAGGTGGAGTTCAACCACAAACAGAAACAGTTTGGAGACAAGCTGATAAATACCAAGTTCCAAGAATGGTATATGTAAATAAAATGGACATCGTTGGAGCAAACTTTATGCTTTGCGTTGAACAATTAAAAAATAGATTACATGCAAATCCAGTACCAGTTCAATTACCAATAGGAGCTGAAGATAACTTCAAAGGAATTGTTGATTTAATTAAAATGAGAGCATTCATCCATAAAGATGATTTAGGAAAAGAAATTGAAGAAACAGATATTCCAGAAGATATGTTAGAAGAAGCTAAAAAATGGAGAACAACAATGGTAGAAGCTGCATGTGAACAAGATGAAGAATTAATGATGAATTATTTGGACGGAAAAGAACCATCTGAAGAAGAAATCAAAAAAGCATTAAGAAAAGGAACAATAGCAAACCAAATTGTTCCAGTAACATGTGGTTCTTCATACAAAAACAAAGGTGTACAAGAATTATTAAATGCAATAGTTGACTATATGCCATCACCATTAGATATACCTCACATTAAAGGAACAACATTAGATGGTGTTGAAACAGAAGCTAAGACATCTGATTCAGAACCATTTGCTGCATTAGCATTTAAAATTGCAACAGATCCATTCGTAGGAAAATTATGTTTCTTTAGAGTATATTCAGGAACATTAGAAACAGGATCTACAGTTTTAAATTCAAGCAAAGATAAAAAAGAAAGAATCGGAAGAATTCTACAAATGCACTCAAATCACAGAGAAGATATTGAAAAAGTATATGCTGGTGATATAGCAGCTGCAGTAGGATTAAAAGATGTTACAACAGGAAACACATTATGTGATCCAGAACATCCAATAATTCTAGAATCAATGGAATTCCCAGAACCAGTTATTGATATAGCAATTGAGCCAAAAGATAAAGCAGCTCAAGAAAAAATGGGAATAGCTTTAGCAAAATTAGCTGAAGAAGATCCAACATTTAAAGCTTATACAAATCAAGAAACAGGTCAAACAATTATCGCAGGTATGGGTGAATTACACTTAGATATCATTGTTGATAGATTAAAGAGAGAATTCCATGTAGAATGTAATGTAGGTAAACCACAAGTTGCTTACAAAGAAACAATAAGAAATAAAGTTAAAGTTCAAGGAAAATTTATCCGTCAATCTGGTGGTAAAGGACAATACGGAGACGTATGGTTTGAAATGGAACCATTAGAGCCAGGTAAAGGTGTTGAATTCGAAAGTAAAATTGTTGGTGGAGCAGTTCCAAAAGAATATATTAAACCAATTGAACAAGGTTTAAGAGAAGCTGCTGAAACAGGAATTTTAGCTGGATATCCAGTAATCGATTTCAAAGCATCATTAGTAGATGGATCATACCATGAAGTTGACTCTTCAGAAATGGCATTCAAAATAGCTGCATCAATGGCATTCAAAGAAGGATGTAAACAAGCTAAGTCAGTTCTATTAGAGCCAATAATGAAAGTAGAAATAACAGTTCCAGAAGAATACATGGGAGATGTTATTGGAGATGTAAACTCAAGACGTGGTAGAATGGAAGGAATGGAAGCAAATGATGGAATGCAAGAAATAAAAGCATTCATACCATTATCAGAAATGTTTGGTTATGCTACAGACTTACGTTCAAAAACACAAGGTAGAGGAACATACTCTATGGAACCATCTCATTATGAAGAAGTTCCAAAATCAGTATTAGAAGCAATCGTAGCTTCAAGAGCTAAAAAAGAAAACTAATACACTAAAATAAAGAAATATGTGAATTTTATAAAAACACTTGCATTTTAGGCTGAAATGTTATAAAATGCAAGTGCAAAATAAAATACGTTATTAAATTTAAAATATAGAGAGAAATCTCAAAAAAATAAGGAGGAATAAAAAATGGCAAAAGCAAAATTTGAAAGAACAAAGCCACACGTTAACATCGGTACTATCGGACACGTAGACCATGGAAAAACAACAACAACAGCTGCTATTACAAAATATTTATCATTAAAAGGTCAAGCTAAATTCGAAGCTTATGATCAAATTGATGGAGCACCAGAAGAAAAAGCAAGAGGAATCACAATTAATACAGCTCACGTTGAATATGAAACAGATACAAGACACTATGCTCACGTTGACTGCCCAGGACATGCTGACTATGTAAAAAACATGATTACAGGTGCTGCACAAATGGATGGTGCAATATTAGTTGTTTCTGCAGCTGATGGACCAATGCCACAAACAAGAGAACACATCTTATTAGCTAGACAAGTAGGTGTAAAATACATCGTTGTTTACTTAAATAAATGTGATATGGTAGACGATCCAGAATTATTAGAATTAGTTGAAATGGAAGTTAGAGACTTATTAACAGAATATGGTTTCCCAGGAGACGAAATTCCAGTTGTTAAAGGATCATCATTAAAAGTATTAGAGAGTACATCAACAGATCCTAACGATCCAGTTTATGCTCCAATGAAAGAATTAATGGATGCAGTTGATAGCTATATCCCAACACCACAAAGACCAATAGACCAACCATTCTTAATGCCAGTTGAAGACGTATTCACAATCACAGGACGTGGTACAGTTGCTACAGGTAGAGTAGAAAGAGGAGAAGTTAAAGTTTCTGACGAAGTTGAAATCATAGGATTATCACAAGAAAGAAAGAAAACAGTTGTAACAGGTGTTGAAATGTTCAGAAAATTATTAGACCAAGCTGAAGCTGGAGATAATATCGGAACATTATTAAGAGGTATTGATAGAAAAGACATCGAAAGAGGTCAAGTACTATGTAAACCAGGAACAATACATCCACATACAAAATTCACATCAGAAGTATATGTTCTAACAAAAGAAGAAGGTGGACGTCATACACCATTCTTCAACGGATATAGACCACAATTCTATTTCAGAACAACAGACGTAACAGGTGTTATCGAATTACCTGCTGGAACAGAAATGGTTATGCCAGGTGATAACGTATCAATGACAATTGAATTAATTACACCTATCGCTATCGAAAAAGGATTAAGATTCGCTATTCGTGAAGGTGGTAGAACAGTTGGTTCAGGTGTTGTTGCTGATATAATCGAATAATATTTGAATATATATAAAAGAACTATGAGTTTTTCATAGTTCTTTTTGTGTATAATTAAACTTGTGTAATATTTTTGTAATATAAATTTAATGAAATTGCAATAATGAATTAAAAAATATATGTTATAATCAATATTATTAAATAACATTTTTATGCAAACTTGACATAATTTTGAAGAGGTGTTATAATTAAAACGTTAGAGATATTTATAAAAAGGAGAAGTGATACTATGGAAAATAATGAATTAAAGGTAACAGAAGAATTATTACAAAATATTGATGCTATAGTGGATTTAAAATTAGAAACAGAAAATTTATTAAATGAAGCAGATGCGGTAATAGAAAATTGCAATGAAATATTAAGTTGTTAATAAAGGAAGGGGATTTTAAAATATGGATTTAAAAAAATTAAATGATGAATATTTAAAGCTTAAAGGAAAATTAGATAACATAAATAATAGAATAAAAAAAGCAAATGAAGAAATTGAAACAATAGAAAGTAATAAGAAAACTAAAGAAGGTGATATAAAAATTCTTGAGGGAGAACTTGAACAAGCCAAAAGAAGTAAAGATGAAGCATTAGTAAAAAGCAAAAGTGAAGAGATAAAAAAAGTAGAGTTAGAAATAAAAGGATTTAATGAAAAAGTTGAAGACATAAGAGAAGATATTAAATCATATCAAGATAAGTTAAAGGGAATTCAAGAGCAAATTAATGATAAATTAAAAGAATTGCAAGAAAATCCAGAACTAAAAAAACATATTGAAGAAGTAATGGAAAAAAGATATGAAAGACGATTAAAAGATGAAAAGAAAAAACTAGAAGTAGCATCAAATAAAAAAGCTAAAATTGAAAAATTACAAGAAATTGTTAATAAAAGTCCATCTGTAAAAAATTATTTAATAGGAATTATGAATTCAACACTTGAAATTGATAAATTGAAAAAACAAATAGATGATTTGAAAAAAGCTAATCCTATTGATACTAAGAAAATAGCTGATTTAACAACACAAATTTCACAATTAGAAGTTAAAATTACTAAAAATAAAGATTTATTAATGGGAATTAGAGGATTAGATTTTAAAGACGAAGATTTAAAAGAATTATTAGATAATGGAATTGTAGTAAATAAAAATGGAAAAATAGATTTAGCAGCAACTTTAAATAATAGAAGAGCACAATTAAATAGACAAGTTAAAAAATATACAAAGTCAATTGCAGAACATGAGAAAGCATTAGAAACACTTGGAAGAAGTACATCAGAACAAACAAGTTCCGAGCCTGGTCAACATCAAAGTCCAACAAGAATTACAAGAACAGAACCAGCTCAAGATAGTAATTCTGAACAATCTCATGAAACAGAAAATTCTTCAGAACCAGCTCAAGAAGATGAAGAACAAGAAGCAAGCGAACAAGAAGAAAAACCAAAGTGGTATCAATTTGTAAAAAGATTTAAAATGTGGAATGAAAAAAGAAAGCAAAAAGCATTACCAGAAGCAGAACAACCAGAGGCAGAACAACCAGAGGCAGAACAACCAGAGGCAGAACAACCAGAGGCACAACCAAAAAATAATTTTAAAAATGCTTTAAAATATGATATAGTAAAAGATCTTTATAAACAAGCAGATAAGCAAGCATTAAAAGATGCAAGAAGTAAAAGAAAAGAAGAAGCTTCTTTAGAGACACCGATATCTCAAGACCAAGATGGAGATGAAAGATAATAATAAAAAAGGACAAGACTATAGTTTGTACTGAACCCAAAAAATTGGACATTTTTTGATTAGGTACTAGGCAACTTGGGAATGAACTCTGTATTGTACAG
>CAKOTF010000006.1 GCA_934120045.1 uncultured Clostridia bacterium | reverse complement strand
GAAAGAGAACTTTTAAAGTTTTATATAAAATAAAAACTCACGAACTTTTAAGTCCGTAAGTTGATTTCAAATGGAGCTTCCAACGGGAATCGAACCCGTGACCTCAGCCTTACCAAGGCTGCACTCTACCTACTGAGCTATGAAAGCATTTTCAAATGCATTATAATATATATTCATAATAAAATCAATACTATTACAAAAAGATAGAATTGTTTTTTTCATAAAGCTTGATTTTTAGCACAAAATACATTATAATAATGTACGTAATAAATAAATCGAGATAAACTGAGAAATCAGAGATAAAGGTAAATAGAAAGGAAAGTCGGTAAAATGCAAGAAAATCAAAATAACCAAAATCAAGAAATAGAAGTAGATGAAAACCACTTAATACAAATAAGAAAAGATAAATTAAAAGAATTACAAGAACAAGGAAAAAACCCATTTGAAATAACAAAATATAACAGAACAAACTCAGCAGGAGAAATAAAAGCAAACTACGAAAAATTTGAACAAAAAGATGTATCTGTAGCAGGAAGAATAATAGCAAAAAGAATAATGGGAAAAGCATCATTCTGCACAATACTAGATAGTGATGAAAAAATTCAAAGCTATGTAAGTATAAATGATTTAGGAGAAGAAAGTTATAAAGCATTTAAAACATTTGATATCGGAGATATAATTGGAATAACAGGATTTGTATTTAAAACAAGAACAGAAGAAATATCTGTACATGCTAAAGAAGTAGTATTACTTTCAAAATCATTAAGACCATTACCAGAAAAATTCCATGGACTAAAAGACGTAGATTTAAGATATAGACAAAGATATGTTGACTTAATAATGAATCCAGAAGTAAAAGAAACATTCAGAAAAAGAAGCCAAATTATAGCAGAAATAAGAAGAATATTAGATGAAAAAGGATATCTAGAAGTTGAAACACCAATATTAAATACAATATCAGGTGGAGCAACAGCAAGACCATTTATAACACATCATAATACATTAGACATAGATATGTATTTAAGAATAGCAACAGAATTAAACTTAAAAAGATTAATTGTAGGTGGATATGACAAAGTATATGAAATGGGAAGAATATTCAGAAATGAAGGAATGGATATTAGACACAACCCAGAATTTACATCAATAGAATTATATTCAGCATATGAAAATTATCATGACATGATGGATATAACAGAAGAAATATTCAAAAAATGTGCAATGAAAGTATGTGGAACAACAAAAATAACATATCAAGGAAAAGAAATAGACTTAGGTGGAGAATGGAAAAGAATCACAATGATAGATGCTATAAAAGAAGCTTGTGGAGTAGATTTCAATGAAATAAATACAGATGAAGAAGCTGTAGCATTGGCAAAAGAAAGAAAAATTGAAATCCCAGCAGGAAAAGAAAAAAGAGGAAACATTATCAGTTTATTCTTTGATGAATATGTTGAAAAAACTATTGTACAACCAACATTTGTATATGACTATCCAGTAGAAATATCACCATTAGCTAAAAAATCACCAAAAGATCCAAGATTAACAGAAAGATTTGAAATATTTATAGATGGTAGAGAATATGGAAACGCATTCTCAGAATTAAATGATCCAATAGACCAATATGAAAGATTCAAAGATGAAATTGCAGCAAGAGAAAATGGAGACGATGAAGCAGGAATGATGGATGAAGACTATATTAATGCACTTGAATACGGTATGGCACCAACAGGAGGATTAGGAATAGGAATTGACAGATTAGTTATGTTATTAACAGATTCAGCATCAATTAGAGATGTATTATTATTCCCAACAATGAAACCATTAAATTAATATAAATTAGGGACACACTTTATATGAAGTGTGTCTCTTTTGTAAATTTATACAATTCAATTGAAATTTAAAATCAAATATGATATATTATATAAAGTAAAAAAGTAAGATAGGAGAAAGATTTATGTTTGGATACGGTATAGACAAGAAAACACTATATATAGTAGCAGGAATATTAGTAATAATATCA
Organism: uncultured Clostridia bacterium; assembly: GCA_934120045.1. Taxonomy (GTDB): domain Bacteria; phylum Bacillota; class Clostridia; order TANB77; family CAG-508; genus CAG-269. The sequence continues at coordinate 89,495 of CAKOTF010000006.1, read as the reverse complement.
TTATTTAGTTATGGAACAGACGGAATAATAGATTTATTATTATCAGTTCCAGCAGTATTAATAGCAATAACAGTTCATGAATTTGGACACGCATTTGCAGCATATAAATTAGGAGATGACACACCAGTAAGACAAGGAAGATTAAGCTTAAACCCATTTGATCATATAGATCCATTAGGAATAGCAATGTTATTATTTGCACATATTGGATGGGGAAAGCCAGTAGAAATAGACCCAAGAAATTATAATAGAAACATATCTGTAGAAAAAGCAGATGCAATAGTATCATTTGCAGGACCATTAATGAATTTTATAACAGCATTAATATTTGCACTAATATATTGTGCAATAATAAAATTTGCTAAAATAACATTTATATCAACAACTGTAGGTAGTGTTATAATGGCAATGATTGCATATATAATAACAATGAATATAGGACTTGGAGTATTTAATTTAATACCATTACCACCACTAGACGGATCAAAAATATTTCTTCCAATATTGCCAAGAGGAGCAAAAACATGGTTTATAGAAAATGAAAGAATATTTTATATAATATTTTTAGTCATATGGATATCAGGAATTGCAGGAAATATGATTTCACCATTAATAAGTAAAATGACAAGTGCAATATTAGGAATAGCATTAAAAATATTTGGATTAGCATAGATTAACTAATAGAAATTGAAAGGACAGAACAAAATTGAAAGAAACATTAGTATTAGGAATAGAATCAAGCTGTGATGAAACCTCTGTAGCCGTTGTAAAAAACGGCAGAGAGGTTTTGTCAAATGTAATAGATACACAAATAAAAATACATGAACAATTTGGGGGAGTTGTACCAGAGATTGCATCAAGAAATCATATAGAAGCAATTTCAAGAGTAACAAAATTAGCATTAGAACAAGCAAATGTAAAATTAGAAGATATAGATGTAATAGCACCAACATATGGACCAGGTTTAGTAGGAGCATTATTAGTAGGAGTTTCATATGGAAGAGGTTTAGCATATGCATTAAACAAACCACTTGTAGGAGTAAACCACCTAGAAGGACATATATCAGCTAATTATATAACACATCCAGACTTAGAACCACCATTTTTATGTATGTTAACATCTGGAGGAAATACACAAATTGTATATGTAAAAGATTATTGTGATATGGAAGTATTGGGAAGAACAAGAGATGATGCAATTGGAGAAGCATTTGACAAAGTTGCAAGAGTAATTGGATTAACATATCCAGGAGGACCCAAAATTGATAAATTAGCTGAGCAAGGAAAAGCAACAATCAATTTTCCAAAAACACATTTTGAAAATTTAGACTTTAGTTTTAGTGGAATAAAAACAGCAGTAATAAATTTACATCACAAAAATCCAGAAGTAAACAAAGCAGATTTATGTATGAGCTTTGAAAAAGCTGTAACAGAAGTGTTAACAGAAAATATAGAAAAAGCAATAAAACAAACAGGAATAAAAAAAGTAGTATTAGCAGGGGGAGTATCTGCCAATACACATATAAGAGAAGAATTCGAAAAATTAGGTCAAAAATTAAATGTACAAATATACAAACCAGATTTAAAGCTATGTACAGACAATGCAGCAATGATAGGGTCAGCTGGATATTATAGATATTTACATGGAGATATATCAGACAATACACTTAATGCAGTTCCAAATTTAAAAATAGGTGAATAATTACAGTTTCAAAAAGAAACTTTAGAAGGGAAAATAAAAGAATGTCAATATTCGTAATTGCCGATTTACATTTATCATTCAAAAATCCAAAACCAATGGATATATTTGGAGATAATTGGACAAAACACGAAGAAAAAATAAAAAAAGATTGGAATGAAAAAGTAAAAGAAAAAGATTTGGTAGTATTACCAGGAGATTTTTCATGGGCAACATATATTGAAGACACAATACCAGATTTTGAATATTTAAACAGTTTACCAGGAAAGAAAATCATGTTAAAAGGAAATCATGATTATTGGTGGACAACAGTTACAAGTATGAGAAAATTTCTAAAAGAAAATAATTTTCAGAATATAGACTTTTTATATAATAACAGCTTTGAATATGAAAACAAAATTTTATGTGGTACAAGAGGCTGGAGTCTTGTAGATGAAGAAATAGACGAAAAATTAATAAATAGAGAATTAGGAAGACTAGAATTATCATTACAAGATGGAGCAAAAAAAGTAGGAGAAAACAAAGAAATAATAGTATTTATGCACTATCCACCAATTACAAAAAATAAAATTTTATCAGAAGAAGAAATGAAATTCATAGAATTAATGAAAAAATATAATGTAAAAAGATGTTATTATGGACATTTACATGGAAATTCAATACATGATGCAATTGAAGGAAAAATACAAGGAATAGAATTAAAATTAGTAAGTGCAGACGGACTAGATTTTAAGTTAATAAAAATATAAGAATTAATTCACATCAAGAACACAAATAAGAAATAATTTGGCAACAAAATATGGATAAAATCATATCATGAAAACAGAAGTTAAGTTATATATGTAACACAAATGAATATAACTAAAATGGAGGAATTTATGAGAGAAAATGATTTAATGATAATAGAAAGATGTATAGAAAACAAAAATGAAAAATTAGATGTGAAAGAAGAACCATTTGAAAAATTAATGTTTTTTTACAAGTCAGCATTAAAGCAATTAGAATTACAAATGAATATAATAAAAGACGAATTCAAATTAATATATAATTATGATTTGATAGACCATATAGACACAAGAATAAAAGAACCAAAAAGTATTGTAAAGAAAATGGAAAAGAAAAAATATGACAAAACATATTTAAATTTAATAGAAAAAATAAATGATATTGCAGGAATAAGAATTGTATGTACACTAAAAGATGACATATTTTTTATTAGAGATTTAGTAAAACAAATACCAGACATACATGTATTAAAAGAAAAAGATTATGTAACAAATCCAAAAGAGAGTGGATATTCAAGTTATCACATGATTGTAGAAGTACCAGTAAAACTAACACAAAAAACAATATATGTAAAATGTGAAATTCAAATAAGAACATTAGCAATGGATTTTTGGGCAAGCTTTGAACATAAAGTAAAATATAAAACAAAAAATGATGTAAATCTTAAAATGTCAAAAGAATTAGTAAGTTGTGCAAAAATGATAAATAAATTTGATACCAAAATGATAAATTATAAATAAGCGAGTCTAAGATTTTCTATCAAATGAAAATTTTAAGAAAATCTTAGACTCGCCATATTTATCTAGTACAGAAAGTTCTCCTACAAGGAGAACTTTCCTACTATATCAAAAAAGCGAAATTAAATTTTCGCTTTTTTGATAGGAATTATTGACAAAAATTTTTTTTTAGTAGATAATATAAACGATTACGAAAAGAAAAAATGAAAAGAAAATAACTTAGGAGGAAATAAGTAATGTACATATTTAATAGGATTACAGTAAATCCACAATTACCAAAAAGAATAAATAGATTAAATGAAATAGCAAATAATTTATGGTGGGCATGGAATACTGAATTTTTAAGATTATTAAAAACAATGGACGGAGACTTGTGGGAAAAATGTGATAAAAATCCAGTTAAATTTTTAAAACATATATCACAAGAAAAATTAGAAGAAGCAGAAAACAATGCACAATTTGTAAAAGATTATGACAAAATAGTTGAGAATTTTGATTCATATATGGAAAGTAGAAATACATGGTTTGCACAAAAATATCCAGAAAACAAAAATGATTTAATTGCATATTTTTCAGCAGAATATGGATTAGATCAAACAATAGCAATATATTCAGGAGGATTAGGAATATTATCTGGAGATCATTTAAAATCAGCAAGTGACTTAGGTATTCCATTAGTAGCAGTTGGTTTAATGTACAAAAATGGATATTTCCATCAAAGAATAGACAAAGATGGAATACAACATCCAGAATATAAAGATTTAAATTTAGCAGATTTGCCAATACATCCTGTTAAAGATAAAGATGGAAATGATTTTATAACATATGTAAAATTCCCAGCAAGAAGAGTATATTTAAAAGTATGGCAAATTAATGTAGGAAGAATAAAATTATATTTATTAGATTCAGACATAGATATAAATGCAGAAGAAGATAGAGGAACCACAGCAAAATTATATGGTGGAGACCAAGAAATGAGAATTCGTCAAGAAATCATACTTGGAATGGGAGGAGTTAACACATTAAAAAAATTAGGATTAACACCAACTGTATACCATATGAATGAAGGACATTCAGCATTCTTAAACTTAGAATTAATAAAAAATACAATAAGAGATAAACAAGTATCATTTGATATAGCAAGAGATATAGCATCATCAAAAACAGTATTTACAACACATACACCAGTTCCAGCAGGAAATGATATATTCCCAATAGAATTAGTAGAAAAATATTTTAAAGATTTTTGGCCACGCTTAGGATTAACAAGAGAAGAATTTCTAAAACTAGGAATGAAACCATGTGATAATTTAGAACAAGGATTTAACATGGGAATATTAGCATTAAAAATAGCAGGAAAGAAGAATGGTGTAAGTAAATTACATGGTGAGGTATCAAGAGAACTATTTTCAGAAGTATGGCCACATATAGCACCAAATGAATCTCCTATAACATATGTAACAAACGGAATTCATACATGCACATGGTTAGCACCAAAATTAAAAGACTTATATAACAAATATTTAATACCATATTGGCAAGACAATATACATGAAGATGATGTATGGAAAAAAATAGACACAATTCCAGATGACAAATTATGGAAAGTTCATATGGAAAGAAAACAAAAATTAATTAATGTAATAAAACAAAATCTAACAAATAGATTAAGAAGAGAAGGTGTTGGTTATGATGCAATAGGAGAAGCATTGGCAAACTTACATCCAGACACATTAATGATAGGTTTTGCAAGAAGATTTGCAACATATAAAAGAGCAACATTAATATTTAAAGATTTAGAAAGAATAACACAAATATTAAATAATACAGATAAACCAGTAGTATTAGTATTTGCAGGAAAAGCACATCCAGCAGATAGATATGGTGCTGATTTAATAAAACAAATACATGAAATATCAATGATGCCACAATTCAAAGGAAAAATATTTATATTAGAAAATTATAGTATAGAAATCTCAAGATATTTAGTAAGTGGTGTAGATGTTTGGCTAAATAATCCAAGAAGACCAATGGAAGCATCTGGAACAAGTGGACAAAAAGCATCTGTAAATGGAGTTGTAAATTTTAGTGTTTTAGATGGATGGTGGGCAGAAGGATATAACCAAAAAAATGGTTGGACAATTGGAACAAATGCAGAATATCCATCATATGAAGAACAAGATATTGCAGATAGCCAAAGTATGTATTATACATTAGAAAATAAAATAATACCAGCATATTATGCAAAAGATGAAAATGGAATATCTAAAAAATGGATGCAATACATGAAAAATTCAATCATGTCAACAGGTGGAAAATATAGTACAGCAAGAATGTTAGTAGATTATACAAATCAATTATATATTCCATTATGCAATTTAACAAATAAATATTATACAAACTTAGAATCAGTTACAGAATATAGTGTATGGAAGAAAGATATTACAACAAATTGGAAAGACGTTCAAATAGAACAAATTGAAGGAAATGCAGACGATGTTACATTAGATGCAGGAAATCAAATAGAAGTAAAATGTGTTGTAACATTACCAAATATTGATGTAAGACATATTGAAGCACAAGTATATTATGGAAAATTTTTAGATGATGGATCTGTTCAAGATGTAAAAATTATACCAATGAAACTTGATGGAAAAGATGATGCAAATAAGAAATATTATTATTCAGCTAAAATAGATTTAATATCAGGTGGAAATTATGGATATTCATTTAGAGTTATGCCAAAACATGAAATGTTATTAGAAAGTGCAAATTTAGACTTAATAAAATGGATTGAAAAATAAAAAAAGAAGAGGTGAATTAGAAAAAATTCATCTCTTTTAAATTATTATTAACTTATGAGTATAATCCAAATTAGCTTTAGACTCATATTCAAATCCCAAAGTATAGACATTGGAAGCCCAAATATCTTTTTGAAGTAAATGTTTCAAATTTTTATTAGAAGAATCATCAATAAACTTTTTAGGAGAAGTAATTAAATTCAATTTTGGATTTCTTCTTGAAGCCTCACTAATGATTTTCTTACCATTTTCATTAAAACCTAAAATTCTTATATATGGAGTAACCTTTTTGGAAAGTTGCATATCATCTTTTGTAATACCAAGAATTGCATATAAAAGAATTCTTTGAAGTCTTGTTCTAGTATATCTTTTTGTATTAATTAAAGTTAATAATTCAACAACACTATTACATGAATTTGCGGCATCTTTAATTGCATATTCCAAACCTTCAGAAACATCTGGTAAATTGGCAATATCAGCAATAGTCATATGTCGTAATGTATATAAAATCTCTTTATCGAAAGTGGATAAATCTTTAACATAATTTCCTTTTTTCAAACAATCTTCCAATAAATAAAAAGAATCTTCAGGCATATATTTTTGTAAATGGTCAATGTCAGTAGAAACACAAGCAGAACGAATTGCAGATCCACTTGCAAAACGAGAAGAAGAAAACATATTATTATTATGCTCAGCTTCTTGTCTTTTTATAGTAATTGGCTGAATGTAAGAATTCTGCTTTTTTAAAGCCTTTAAATATTCAATTCCTAAAATATTATTTGGAGAAGAAAGTATATTTGCAAATCTTCTCATATTTCCTAAATACATCATTAAAGCTTTTTCTCTAGCTTTAGGAAAAGAAACACCAGTAGATAATTCATGAGAAAGCAATGTTCTATATGCTTTTGGTTCTTCAACAATAACTTGAACAATATCATCTAAAATAGAAATATCTCCACACTCACTTCCAAAAGCTATATAATCAACTATATTCAATGAGTCTAGAATTTTTATTGCACCATATGCAAAATTTTCAGCACTAGAAATTGAATATATAGTAGGTAACTCTAATACTAAATCAATACCACACTTTAAGGCCATTTCAGTTTTTACCCATTTACTAACAATAGAAGGTTCACCTCTTTGAGTAAAATTACCTGAAATAATAGCAACAGAATAATCTGAATTTGTAATTCTTTTTGCTTCATTTAGATGATATAAGTGACCATTATGAAATGGATTATATTCGCAAATTATTCCTAGTACATTACTCATAATAAAAATTCCTTTCTCTAAATTTCTCTTGTAATTTATAAAAATTATTGATATAATCTTATCACAAAAAAGTTAGATATACAAGAAAATTTTAGAAATTTATACAATGGTATGAAAGGATATTAACAAATGGAAGAAAAAGTTATTATATATACAGATGGTGCTTGTTCAGGAAATCCAGGACCAGGTGGATGGGGAGCGATTTTAATGTACAAAGGTGCTAAAAAAGAAATATCTGGAGGAAAGAAAGATACAACAAATAATATAATGGAAGTTACAGCTGTAATAGAAGCATTAAAATGCCTAAAAGTAAAAAGTGATGTACAAGTATATAGTGATAGTGCATATACTGTAAATGCGTTTAATCAAAAATGGATATATGGCTGGATAAAAAAAGGCTGGAAAACAGCAGGTGGAGATCCTGTAAAAAATAAAGAATTATGGCAAGAACTATATAGCTTAACACAAAAACATAATGTTGAATTTATAAAAGTAAAAGGACATGCTGATAATGAATATAATAATAGATGTGATGAATTAGCAAGAAATGCGATAAAATCATTATAAAAGAAAGTATAATAAATTTAATTTTTGGAAATAATAACAAAAACATTAAGAGAGGAAAATTGTTATGAAAAAGAAAACTATATTTATTATACTTTTATTAGTTTTAGTAGTAATTTTTGATGTTGTATTAATGAGTTGGAATTCAGAAGTTGAAGCATTATCTAAATATGGTTCAAGAGGAACAGAAGTAAGAACAATACAAGAAAAATTAAAAAGATGGGGATATTATAGTGGTTCTGTAGATGGAATATATGGAAGTCAAACAGTTTCAGCTGTAAAAAAATTTCAGAAGAAAAATGGATTAACTGTTGATGGAATTGCAGGGACACAAACACTTAAAGCTATGGGAATAACATCTAGTTCATCATCATCATCTTCTTCAAATAATTCATCAAATGTAAATTTACTAGCAAGAGTTGTTTATGGAGAAGCAAGAGGCGAACCATATACAGGGCAAGTTGCAGTAGCCGCAGTAGTTCTTAATAGAGTTAAAAGTAGTAAATTCCCAAATACAATATCAGGAGTAGTATATCAAAATGGAGCATTTGATGCAGTAGCTGATGGACAAATAAATATGACACCAGATGCAACTGCAAAAAAAGCAGCACAAGATGCTTTAAATGGATGGGATCCATCTTATGGGGCAATATATTATTTTAATCCTAGTACAGCTACAAATAAATGGATTTGGTCAAGACCAATGACTGTAACAATAGGAAAACATAGATTTTGTAAATAAAGAAAAAGCAGATAATTATCAAAAAAGATTGATGATTATCTCTTTTTTTGTTAATATATAGTAAATTGTAAAATAGGAGGGCACAATATGAAATATTTCAAGAAATTAGTAGGAGAAAGAATATATCTATCACCAAGAAATAGTGAAGATGTAGAACAATTCACAGAATGGTTAAATGACTTTAACACAACAGATTATATCGGAAGAAGTGGAGCAAGTGTAACATTAGATACAGAAAAAGAATACTTATCAAGAGTGAGTAAAGACATAGCAACATTTGTAATAGTCACATTAGAAGATAATAAAATGATAGGAACAGTATCATTAGAACAAATAGATGATATAAACAGGAATGCAACACTAGGAATATTTATAGGAGATAAAGATTATAGAGATAATGGATATGGAGCAGAAGCAATAAGACTTATATTAGAATATGGATTTAGATATTTAAATCTACATAATATAAAACTAGATTTAATGGAATTTAATGAAAGAGCATTAAAATGTTATAAAAAATGTGGATTCCAAGAAAATGGAAGAAGAAGAAAATGCAAATTTATTAACGGAAAATATTATGATAGTATAAGTATGGACATATTAGCAGAAGAATTTACAGGAGATTTTATAAAAAATAAAAATATTTAAAAATATAGAAAATTATAAATACATATGATATATTAAAAGAGAAATACCCAAATAAAGGAGGATAAAATGGATTATAAAATTATAGGAGAAACAGTACCAGTAGTTGAAATGAAATTAAGAGCAGGAGAAACAGTATATACACAATCAGGGGGAATGGCATACCAATCAGATGGAATATCAATGGCAACAAATGCACGTGGTGGAATAATGAAAAGTTTAGGAAGAATGTTTACAGGCGAATCAATATTTATGGCAAATTATACAGCACAAAAAGATGGAGCAATGGTAGCATTTGCATCAACAGTGCCAGGAGGAATTATTGATTTAGATTTAGCAACATTGCCAGGTGGAATGATGATTCAAAAAGGAGCATTTTTATGTGCCGAATCAAATGTAGAAACAAGTGTTGCATTTACAAAAAAATTCTCAGCTGGATTATTTGGAGGAGAAGGATTTGTGCTTCAAAAAGCTACAGGAAATGGAAAAATCTTTTTGGAAGTTGATGGAGATATAATCCAAAAAGATTTAGCACCAGGAGAAATTATAAAAGTTAATACAGGAAATGTTGTTGCATTTGAGCCAAGTGTATCATATGGTATTGAAACAATAAGTGGATTAGGAAACATTTTCTTAGGAGGAGAAGGTTTATTCTTAACAAAATTAGTAGGACCTGGTAAAGTAATTTTACAATCTCAAAACTTTAAAGATTTTGCAGGAAGATTGATTCCATATATGCCAAGAACAACAAATAATAATTAGAGAAAGAGTATCAATTTGATACTCTTTTTTATATAGTAGGAAAGTTCTCCTTGTAGGAGAACTTTCTGTACTAGATAAATATGGCGAGTCTTAGATTTTCTTAAAATTTTCATTTGATAGAAAATCTTAGACTCGCTTTTTTATATAATTGAACCTAAAACTAAAATACCCAAATTATCTGAATAGATTTTATCAAATTGAGAAAGAGGAAGTGGACTAGTACCAAGACCAACTTCAATAGTATATCCAGGTCTATTATAATTTTGAATAAACCAATCTTTATAACCAGCAAAGCTAGAATTATAAGGAGTTGATTCTAAAGAATACCCACTAACATTAGCAAATTGAGTTCCAATTTCAAAACTATAAGGAGGAGTATAATTCTGAAATTGCCAATAAATTACTTCACCTTGAGAATGATATGCAAGAATAAGCCTAAAATTATGTTGAAGAGTAAAATTATAAACTGCAAGTGATTCTGGTTCTGTAAGAGGACCATATCCGACGAAATCACGAGGAGCTGGACCGAGTAAAACCTTGCAAATATTTTATTGCACGTGCTTGTTGCCAACCAGCTGGAAATTGTAAGTTTAAATCCACACCTCTAATGTTTGCTTTCCAGCCATTTGGAAAAGGAATAGTAGCAAAGCCATAAGCAATTTTTGAAGCTTGAGTATATGATGGAGAACTTGTAGGAAGAGTACCTGTAACCAAATCAACACCATCAGGATTAACCATAGGAACAAGATAAATAGTAGAAACATTAAAAAGCCAACGAGCAGGATATCCAAAAATAGTTAAATTATTAGAATAGCAATAACAATAATCAGCTAGAAACTTCATTAAAACAATGCTTGTGATCCATTCGTTTGCATGATATGAAGCAGAATAAAAAACTTCATTAGAACCATTACCGATTTTTATAAAAGGAATATCCTTTCCCATAATAGATTTTCCAATACTGCCAACAGAAATAAATGGATATAAACTTGTCAATTTGTGCAAATCCTTAATAAAAACATTGTAACTATAATTAACATTTGTAGAAATAATAGAATCTTGTCTAAAATAATTCATAAAACCCCCATTCTAATATATATACTTATAATATGAATACAAATAAATTTAGTGACAAATAAGCAAAAATATGATATAAAAATAATGAAAACTTCAACCAAAAGAAAGGAAAGAAAAAATATGAATAAATTTATGAAAATAGCAAAAGAAAGATCAATAAATGGATGCAGAAATCATGAAGGTGGACCATTTGGAGCAGTAATAGTAGATAAAGAAGGAAATGTAATCGCAGAAGGAAATAATAGAGTTTTATGTGATTTAGACCCAACAGCACATGCTGAAGTAACAACAATAAGAGAAGCTTGTAAAAAATTAAAAACATATGATTTATCAAATTATATTTTATATACATCATGTGAACCATGTCCAATGTGTTTATCAGCAATAATCTGGTCAAATATAAAAGAAGTATATTATGGATGTACTAAAGAAGATGCTGGAAATATTGGATTTAGAGATGATATAATTTATAAATATCTTGAAGGAAAAAATAAAGATTTAATAAATTTAAAACAAATGGATAGAGATGAATGTATAGAAGCATTTAATGAATATAGTAAAAATAATGGAACAATATATTAAAAAGAAAAAAATGAAGCTGACATTTGTCAACTTCATCTTTTCTTTTTCAAATTATACAAGAACAAAGTGTGATTACATTGCCTTGTTCTTTATTGATTTTCTCCTATCTTATCGCGCCCAATAGCTACATATAAAAATAATAATTCCACTTACCAAAAGAAGAAGATCTAAAGTAATAGATTTAACTGGTTGGTTAGAAAAATAGTCAGTTGCCAAGAAAACTATTGTACTAAAAATCAAAAAAGCATTTGAAAGTAGCCGAGCAGCTTTCCAGTTTGACTTTGGATAAAATCTTTGACATAAAAGTGTAATTCCAAAGACAATCATTGAGAATACGGTTAAGAACGTAAACATGGTACCAAAAGCTTCAAACATAATTTTCCTCCTTATAACTTTTATTGATGTAAATGGTTATATATGTAAAACTAAAAAGTTAGAGGAAAACCTCTTACTAATTAGTGAAAACTTGGTTCACATGCATAGTATTATATAATGGTTTTCAAGAAAATGCAAGGGATTTAATGAATAAACGGAAAACGATGTTGAATATTGACAAAAACTAAGTATTTTTGAAACTTGAAATCACATAAAAAATATGTTATAATATTGACAAATGTAAAGAAGAATGTTACAATTTTATAACAGAAATATTAAATTTTGATTGCAAATGTTGACAATATTTCTATTAATAATTATAATAATAATTACATATAATATGTTTATAAAGCTATTTTATAGTTTTTATATAGCAGTCGGCAGTGAGTTTATCTATATTAAGCTCCTTAAAATCGCCGATTGCTCTTTTTTATATCCAAAATTTATTGATATTATCTATAAAATTAAAATTTTTACAATTTTTTATTAATGGTTTCAATTTTTCAAACATTTTTAAGCAATGCTGATTTTTAATATCATTGTTTAAATTTCCAAACCAGTTGATGGAACAGTATTTGTTTATATAAAAATTACATAAATCAGCAAGTTGAATAAAATTATTTTTTTTGATTCAAGAAAAAGTACATTTTCAATTATATTATTCGTATCGCCCTCAAAATTATCACCTATTAATTTTGAGTAAACTTTTTCAAGAGAATCAACTATATTATTATTTTCATCCACTAAAATCATTCCATTAGAGTTATTTTGAATTAGAAAATTATTATATTCTATAGAAAGAAATGAAAAAGCATATAAGTATGGGTCTATTTTTATTGATGAACCATGAACTTTTGTTATGAATTTTTTGAATTTTTGTTTATCAATAACAACACAAAAAATAGGCAGATTTAAATCAACAACTAAATCTACTAGTTTTTCTAACATATTCAAGTTATATTCAATAGTATTTTTTCTAAAATCATATCCTTTTGCAATATTCCTTGAGGATTGAAAAATATCATTAGTGTGTATTTCATAATTTACTAAGTCTGGACTTATCATTTCCTTTTCTCTTTGAATTTTATAATTTAAGTCATACCAATCTTTATCGTTTAAAGCTAGTCCTGCTAGTGTAAAAATTTTTTGAGTAGGATTATCATAATCTGTTCCTGTATTACCACTTTCATCTAAATATAATATAAACATAATATTTCTCCTATTATTTTTTGAGTATTATACTATTAATTAGATGAATTTGCAATAAAATGTCAGAAAATCTGTTAAATATATTTAATATGGCACAATATAATGAATATAGCCAAAATGGAAAAAAATCAACTTTTTACAGTTGATTTCTTCGTTTTCGTCTAGTGCGACGATTTGATTTTTTGGTGGAGATGAGGGGAGTCGAACCCCTGTCCACTATAAGATTCACACAAACTTCTCCGAGTGCAGTTTATTTTTAATATTCATCTAATAACCACAAACAAACAAGCGATTAAAAAATATATCTATTAAATACCCACTATTTCCATAGAAAAAATAGCTTTGTTTCCCACTAAATGACACCAACTAAAAATATGTGGGGATACTTTTAGAGGCGACGTTGCAACTAAGCAGCGTATGCTAATTCTGTATTATCAGCGTTTATATTTAATTTCCCGTTTTTATAGTGGCAAACGAGAATCCACTACTCGCTATTCATGCTTCAGATATAATGTCGAAACCATTACATCCCCATATAACATATATTATACAGTAACAAATAAAAATATTCAACCCCAGTATAAAAAAATTATGAATAACTTGTGATAAGATTACCACAGCATAAAAATATTATAAATAAAGTTATTCAATTTAAAAAAAATTGGCTAAGCATAAATTACCAAAAAAAAATGCATGAAAAATCTTGTCAAATAAAACGATAAGTGATATAGTATGAAAAGATAAAAAAATGTCGAATAGGGGGAAGTTATGAAACTTGTAAATTTAGCAAAAAAATACAGACATTTAGCACTAGTATTAATAGATGTAATAATAGTAATTGGAAGCTATGTAACATCATTACTATTTTTAGATACACATATAACAGACTTGGTAGAATTTACCAAAGAAATGTGTATAGCAGTATTAGTGTATGAAGTGTTTTTAAATGTTTTTCAAATGTATAGAGATATGATAAGATATGAAATAGGAGAAGATTATATAAAATATCTCATAAGTGGATTTTTATCAACAATATTAATGATTGTAATAAGTAATATGCTAGAATTCGAATATTTTGGAGCAAGAATAAACATATTATCAGGAATATTCATATCAGGAATATTTGTATTATATAGAATTGCAGGAAGATCAATTTTATCAAGAATGTCAAATGTAAAAAGACCTAAAAATGAAGAAAAAGATCCAAATAAAAAAGAAAACTTATTAATAATTGGAGCTGGAATGGGAGCTAAAGAAATAATTTTAGCAGTTAACAATACAATGAAAGATAAGTATAATATTGTAGGAATGGTTGATGACAACAAGAATAAATTAAATAAAAGCATATTAGGTGTAACAGTATTAGGAACAAGATATGACATTCCAGATATAGTAAAAGAAAAAAATGTAAACATTATTTATTTAGCAATAGATAATATAACACAAAGATCAAGAAAAAATATAATAGAAATATGTCAAACGACAGGAGTAAGAACAAGAGTATTACCAAGTACAGAAGAAATGATGAAAAAAGGCGGAGTAATGAACAACTTAAGAGATGTAGAAATAGAAGACTTACTTGGAAGAGATACAATAAAACTTGATAACAAAAACATCACAGACCTAATAAAAGGAAAAAATGTATTAGTCACAGGTGGAGGAGGATCAATAGGATCTGAACTTTGTAGACAAATAATGAAATACAATCCAGCAAAATTAATAATATTTGACATATATGAAAATAATTTATATGACATTCAAATGGAATTAGATGCACATTATCCAAAAACAAAAATAGAAGCAATAGTTGGAAGTGTAAGGGATAAAGAAAGACTAAGAAAAGTTTTTGAAAAATATTCACCAAAACTAGTATTTCATGCAGCAGCACATAAACATGTACCATTAATGGAAAATAGCCCATTAGAAGCAATAAAAAACAATATATTTGGAACATATAATGTAGCAAATTGTGCAGATGAATTTGGAGTAGAAAGATTTGTATTAATATCAACAGACAAAGCAGTAAACCCAACAAATATAATGGGAGCATCAAAAAGAGTTTGTGAAATGATAATACAAGCAAAAAATAAAGTAAGTAAAACAGACTATGTTGCAGTAAGATTTGGAAATGTATTAGGAAGCAATGGATCAGTAATACCATTATTCAAAAAACAAATAGCAGAAGGTGGACCTGTAACAGTAACACATAAAGATATAACAAGATTTTTTATGACAATACCAGAAGCAGTTGGATTAATATTACAAGCAATAACATATGCAGAAGGTGGAGAAATATTTGTATTAGATATGGGAAAACCAGTAAAAATTTATGATTTAGCAGTAAGCCTAATAAAATTATCTGGATATGAGCCAGGAGTAGATATTCCAATTCAATTTACAGGACTAAGAGAAGGAGAAAAATTATATGAAGAATTATTAATGGCAGAAGAAGGATTAACAGCAACAAAACATAATAAAATCTTTGTATCACAACCAATGAACTTAGGAATGGAAGAATTAGAAGATAAATTAAACAAACTAAGCAAAATAAAAGATAATGATATGAATCTTGAAGAAGAAGTAAAACAAGTAATGAAACAAGTTGTTCCAACATATAAAGAGCCTGATGAAGTTAACAATAAGATAGTTAATGAGAAAAAAGAAAATGTTGAAATATCAAAAACGACAACAAATGACAACAATCAAAAAGTAGAAGCAACAGCAAATACTTAAATGCCAATAATTGAATAAATTCTAATTAAATCAATAATTAGAATTTATTCATTATAAATAAGAAATTGTAATGAAGGAAGGAATGTTGAAATATGGAAAATAAAATGAACATTAGATTTTCACCACCAGATGTAGGTGAAGCAGAAATTGAGGAAGTTATAGATGCAATAAAATCAGGATGGATTACAACAGGACCAAAAACAAAATTATTTGAGCAAAAAATAACAGAATTATGCAAAACAGAAAAAACAGTATGTTTAAATTCATCAACAGCAGCAATGGAAATGACATTAAGAGTATTAGGAGTTGGACCTGGTGATGAAGTAATAACATCAGCATATACATATACAGCATCATGTAGTGTAATATGCCATGTTGGAGCAACACCAGTATTAGTAGACATTCAAAAAGATAATTTCGAAATGGATTATGACAAATTAGAACAAGCAATAACAGAAAAAACAAAAGTAATTATACCAGTAGATATTGGTGGAGTAATGTGTGATTATGACAGAATACAAAAAATAGTAGAGAAAAAAGCAAACATATTTAAACCATCATCAGAATTACAAGAAAAATTAGGAAGAATTGTAATAATGGCAGATAGTTCACATGCTATTGGAGCAATGAGAAATGGTAAAATGGCAGGAGAATATGCAGACTTTACATGTTTCTCATTCCATGCAGTAAAGAATTTAACAACAGCAGAAGGTGGAGCTGTTACATGGAAGAAAAATGATAAATTTGATAATGAAGCAATTTATAAAAGATATCAATTATTATCATTACATGGTCAAACAAAAGACGCATTACATAAAAATCAATTAGGAGCATGGGAATATGATATAGTAGAACCAGCTTACAAATGTAATATGACAGATATAATGGCAGGAATAGGATTAGCACAAATAAAAAGATATCCACAATTAGTAGAAAGAAGACATGAAATAATAAAAATATATGAAGATGCATTAAAAGGGCATCAAGTAAAAACATTAAATCATGAAGATGAAAAAACAAATTCAAAATCATCAGGACATCTATTTATAACAAGAGTAGAAGGAATTGATGAAAAAACAAGAAATGAAATAATAATAAAAATGGCAGAAAGAGGAATTGCAACAAATGTACATTATAAGCCATTACCAATGCTTACAGCATATAAAAATTTAGGATTTGATATAAAAAATTACCCAAATGCATTTGATTATTATAAATGTGAAATAACATTACCATTATATTCATTATTAACAGATGAAGAGGCAAAATATGTAATAACAAATTTTGTTGATATTTTAAAAGAATATGGTAAATAAAAAGGAAAATTTAAAATGATATTAAAAGATTATGAAAAATTACCAGAAAAAATGAAAAATGATAAAGTGAAAGAATATTATGATATAATATCAAAAAAGAAAATTAGTTTAGTAGTGAAAAGAATATTTGACATATTCTTTTCATTAGTCTTATTAATAATACTTTCACCAATTTTATTAATATTAGCAATATTAATAAAAATAGACTCTAAAGGTCCAGTATTTTATAGACAAGAAAGAGTTACAACAAATGGAAAAATATTTAGAATATTTAAGTTTAGAACAATGGTACAAAATGCAGACAAAATAGGAGCATTAGTAACAGTTGGAAATGATGCTAGAATAACAAGAGTAGGAAAAGTAATTAGAAAAGTTAGACTTGATGAAATACCACAATTAATAAATATTTTAAAAGGTGAGATGACATTTGTAGGAACAAGACCAGAAGTAAAAAAATATGTAGACAAATATACAGATGAAATGATGGCGACATTACTTATGCCTGCTGGTGTTACATCAATAGCAAGTATAAAATATAAAGATGAAGATGAAATATTAGATAAAGCAGTAAAGGCTGGTAAAGACACAGATGTGGCATATGTTGAAGATGTTTTACCAGGCAAAATGAAATATAATTTAGAATATTTAAAACAGTTTTCTGTTTTACATGATTTGAAAATTTGTATAGATACAGTAATAGGAGTATTAAGATAGGAGAAATAGATGTTAGTATCTTTTATAATAATAGCATATAATGCAGAAGAGTTTTTGGATAAAAGTTTAGAATCATTAAAAAAACAAGATTATCCACATAAAGATATAGAAGTAATATTGGTAGACAGTGCATCAACAGATAATACGAAAAAAATAATGAATAAATTTAAAGATGAGAGTCAAAAAGACTTTAATAGAATAATAGTGTTAAACAATCCACAAAAGATTTTGCCATGTGGATGGAATGTTGCACTAAAAGAAGCAACAGGAGAAGCAATAGTAAGAGTAGATGCACATTCAACATTTCCTGAAAACTTTATAACAGAAAATGTAAACGAATTAAATAATGGTGAAAATATTGTAGGTGGACATAGAATAAGTGTTTGTAGTGATAATTCAATGTGGCAAAAAACATTGCTAATAGCAGAACAATCACTATTTGGAGCAGGAATTGCAAAATATAGAAGAATTGATGAAAGAAAATATGTAAGTACATTAGCACATGCTATGTATAGGAAAAAAGTATTTGACGAAGTCGGACCATATAACGAAAATTTAGCAAGAACAGAAGATAATGAAATGCATTATAGAATGAGACAAAAAGGATATAAATTTCTACTTTCTCCTAATGTTGTTTCATATCATCATGCGAGAAATACATTAAAGGGAATGATAAAACAAAAATATGGTAATGGAAAATGGATTGGAGTAACATTACATTATTGTCCAAAATGTTTTTCAATATATCATTTTGCACCATTAGTTTTTGTATTAGGAATAATATTTTCAATAATAATGGCAATTGCAAATGTTCCAATATTTGCATATTTATTAACAGGGGCATATTTACTATTTAATATATTAAATATTGTATTAATAATAATAAAAAATGGATTTAGCATTAGCTATTTACTATTACCGTTTATTTTCTTTATATTACATTGTTCTTATGGAATTGGTACTATTGTAGGAATAGTAAAGGGATTTTTTATGAAAAGGAAGAAAAAATAGATGATAGATGTAAGTATTATAATACCAGTATATAATGCAGATAAATATTTAAAAAGATGTGTAGAATCATTAACAAAACAACAAGAAAATATAGAGATTTTATTAATAGATGATTGTTCAACAGATAAATCTAGAGAAATAGCTAAACAATTACAAGAGCAAAATGATTGTGTTAAAGTAATTGAACTTGAAAAAAATCAAGGGGTATCAAATGCCAGAAACGTAGGAATTGAAAAGGCTAAAGGAGAGTATATAATGTTTAGTGATGCTGATGATTGGTATGAAGAAAATGCCATATCTACTTTTGTAAAATTAGCAAAACAAAGAAAAGCTGATTTTATTATTGCTAATCATTATGTAAGTTATGAAAATAAAAAAATAAAGGTTGATATATCTTCATATTTTTCAAAAGATAAAATCACAAAAGAAGAAATAGTAAGTTATATGACATTATCTTCATGGGCAAAGTTAATAAAAAAAGATTTATTTATAGATAATAATGTGAAATATCCAATAGATTTAAAAAGATGTGAAGAATTAGAAGTAATACCAATAGTAGCATATAAAGCAAAAAATCCAATAGTAATAGAAGATGTCTTATACAATTATTACCAAAGAGCAAATTCAGCATCTAATAAAATTGAAAATGATTTATCATATTTTGATAAATCATTTGAAAGATTTAAACAACAAATTGATGAAAAAAAATATAAAGAAGAATTAGAGTTTAGAGCGATTGAACATTTGTTATATGGAAAAACACTTGTAATGTTAAAAAATAAAACAGATTCAAAGAAAATAATTGAACATATAGAGAAATTTAAAAAATCTTATCCTAATTTTATGAAGAATAAGTATTTGAAAAATTTTAATAAAGCTAAAAGAATATTTATATATACTTTAAATTATAAAACATTAATATTATCAAAAATATTTGCAGTAATACATGATAAATTTGTAGGATAGAGAGGAAAAGATGTTAGAAAAAATAAAAAAAATGAGGAAAAATGATTATATACATTTACTAAAAATAATAATATCATTTATTCCAGGAATATTTCTAAAAAAAATAAAAAAAGATATTTGGATAATATCAGAACGTGAAAATGATGCAAAAGATAATGGTTATTATCTTTTTAAATATATTGAAGAAAATAAATTAAAAGATGATGTATTTTATGCAATTAATAAAAAATCAAATGATTATAATAAAATATCACAATTTGATAAAAACATAATAAAATTTGGAAGCCTAAAACATCATATTTATACATGGGCATGTAACAAAAACATAAGTTCACAAGTTGGAGGAGGACTACCAAATAGAATTTGTTATACTTTACAAATGAAAAATATTTATAAATTTAAAAGTATATTTTTACAACATGGTATAACACAAGCAAAACCAGAATGGTTAGAGTCATACAAAAATAAAATTGATTTGTTTTGTTGTGTTAGTCCAAGAGAACGAGAATTTGTAATAAAAGAATTAGGTTATCCAGAAGAAGTGGTAAAAAATATTGGATTTTGTAGATATGATGGACTAGAATTCAACAAAGAGAAAAAGCAAATTTTATTTATGCTTACTTGGAGAAGCAATTTGGTATCAGACAATAAAGAAGATTATAAAAAATATGAAAAGATTTTTTTAGAATCTAATTATTACAAAACAATTAACCAATATATCAATAATGAAAAATTAATAAACTTTTTAGAAAAGAATAATTATGAATTTATAGTATATTTACATGATAATATGCAAATATATATCGATTTATTTATACCAAACAGTAAAAATATAATAATGGCAAACAAAAATAAATATGATATTCAAACATTGATGAAAGAATCAAAATATCTGATTACAGATTATTCAAGTGTTGCTTTTGACTTTGCATATATGAAAAAGCCATTACAATATTTTCAATTTGACGATGAAAATTATAGAAAGATACATTATCCAGAAGGTTATTTCAAATATGAAAAAGATGGATTTGGAAAAATAACTACTTCAATTGATGAGAGTATTAATGAAATTATAAAAATGAATGAAAATAATTTTGAAATGGAAGAGATATTTCAAAATAGAGTAAATGAGTTCTTTAAATATGTAGATAAAAATAATTGTGAGAGGATTTATAAGGAGATTTGTAACATATGATAAAGGAAAAAATAAAAAAAAATAAAAAAATCATAGTACTTTGTATATTAATATTGAGTGTTTTTTTCGGAAAGAATTTATATTTTGATATATTTTTAACAATTGCACTTGCAGGAATTCTAGTTTTTTGTAACCAAAAAGAATTGCTGCTAGCATACATTTATTTATCTTTTTTTGAAGAAGCCTTTAAAAATGATGTGATGCGGTGGTATTGTTTCAAAGATATTAATACCATTAATTTTAATAAAAAATATAATATATTTAGTAAAAAATAAAGATACGATTAATAAAAAATCAATAATAATATTAGCTTTTTTTGCTATCTCAATATTATGTGGAATATTATCTTTTGGAATTAATAGTAATGATATAATTATATTTATCAATATATTAATAGTTATTATGTTTTCTAATAATATTTCTAAATTTACAAGTGAAGATAGAGAAGATATAATAGAAAAAATAAAATATACGATAGTATTTTCAGTATTGTTATCAGGAATATGGGGATTAGTAAATAATGCATTTTTTAATGATGTAAGAGGAAGTAGTGTATTTGTTAGATTTAAAGGATCTTATGAGCCTAATTTTATGGCATTATATATAAATATTGGATTAATAACATTATATTATTTAAAAGAAAAATTTTTAGAAAAAAAGGTATTATATTATAGTATATTTACATTTTTTATAATAATGCTATTAATGACGTCAAGTATAACAGGTTTTATAATATTTGCTATTTTAATTTTGATTTATTTAATAAAAAATAGAAAATTTAAATTACTAGGATCATTAGTAGTAATTGGAATAATTGGAGTAGGAGTTATTATAGCCAAAGTAAATACAAAATCTGATAATAAAGAATTAGGTAGAATAGAAATGATAATATATAAAATTGAAAATGGAGAATGGGATAGTTTATCTTCAGGGAGATTACCTATAGCTAGAAATTTTCTTAATTCATCTTTTAAAAGACCTATTTTAAATATATTATTAGGTAATGGTCCAGATACTAAAATGATTTATTCAGAATATTTTAAAAAAGATAAATATTCACATAATACATACATAGATTTTATATATAATTTTGGAGTAATAGGAGCAATAATTATTCTAGCATATATTATTATGAACTTTAGAGAAAATAAACTATTAGGAATGCAAGTTGAAGATAGAAAAGACAGTGAGTATTTTAGTATTTTAAAAATAGCTATATTAATAACATCTATAACATTACCATTAAGTAATGAAATGATTTTTTTATTAATATTTATTTAATATGGAGAATATATGGAAAAAAAAGTAAGTGTAATAGTACCAGTATATAATGCTGAAAAATATTTGAAAGAATGTGTAGATAGCATAGTTAATCAAACATATAATAATTTTGAAGTTATTTTAGTAAATGATGGATCAATAGATAATTCAAAAAATATATGTGAAGAATATGAAAAAAAATATGAAAATATAAAAGTTTTAAACATAGAAAATCATGGAGTATCTTATAGTAGAAACTTAGGAATCGAACAAAGTAATGGAGAATATATTATTTTTATTGACTCAGACGATTATATAAAAGAAAATATGATAGAAGAATTGATAAAAATTCAAGAAGAACATGAGGATGAATTTTTAATATATAATTATTCAAAAGTATATAATGAGATTGAGAAAAACAAATGTAATGTTCCAGATAAAAGTATATCTAAGAAAGAATTACTAGACAAATTTTTTGTTTATTATAATAATTTAATAATAAATCCACCTTGGAACAAAATGTACAGGTCTAAAATAATAAAAGATAATAATATAAGATTTAATATAAATTTTAAAATAGGAGAGGATTTACTATTTAATTTAGAATATTTTAAATATTGTGATAAAATTAAAATTTTAGATGATAGTTACTATTATTATAGAATAAATCCAAGTTCAGTAACTAACAAATATAGAGAAAATTATTACGAAAACCAAAATTATTTACTTAATAAAATAAGAAATCTTTTAGAAGAAAACCAAGCATTTAATGAAGAAAATCAGAATGCGTATAGAGAACATAAATGTAATAGTATAATTAATTCAATACAAAATTTATTTATTAAAAGTTGTCCACTTTCAAATTCACAGAAAAAAGAAGAAATACAAAAACTTGTAACATTGAAAGAAGCAAATTATTTAAAAGACATGAAATATGATTTATTACAATTGAAAATATTAAGAAAACTAATAATAAGAAAAAATGTTAACTTAATAATTGTTTTTTCTGTATTAAAAGAGAAACTAAAGGGATAAGGAGTAAAATTGAATATGAAAATTTTAATTAGAAATGCACCTAATACATACAATTACGGAAGCATGATGATGTGTGAAAACATAATAAAAGAATTGAATAAAAGAATTGAAGAACCAGAATATTATATAGATAATGCAACTTCTGATAATATAGATAGATTAAAAAAAGCAACAGAATATGAAAAAATTTATTCTGAAAATATATATAAAGAAAAGTTTTTATTGAAAAGTGGAATTTTTGCTAAAGTAGAAAGAAAAGTAAAATATGAATTATATCAAGCAAAAGTTATTAGAAAAGCAAAGAAGTTTGATTGTATTTTAGTATTAGGTGGAGATGATTTTGCTGAAACATATTCAAATAAAAAATATGCATTAAAAGCTTTACAACAGTTAGATGGCTTAAATAAAAAATCTAAAGTCATTATGTTAGGACAAACAATAGGCCCATATACTGGAAAAAGAAAAGAATTTGCAAGCAAGTTATTTAAAAAAATTAATGTATATACAAGAGATGATGTATCTGGAAAATATTTAGAAGAAGAAATAGGAGTAAAACCAATAATATCTAGAGATTTAGCATTTTTAGATTTACATTTACAAGAAAAATATAATAATAATTATAAAAATATATTAGAAAAATATGAATTAAGTGATAATGATTATATTGTAGTTGTTGGAACAGGACTAGCAAAATGGTATTGTAATAATGAAAATAACTTTTACTCAAACTTTATAAAAATAATAGATAATATAAAAACAAAATATTCAAATAAAAAAATAGTATGGCTATCACATGTAACAACAGCAGAGCCAGCATTATCAGATAACACGATGTTAAAGATGATAAATTCAAAGTACAATAATTATATTAATGAAAATCTTACAGTTATAAAAGAACAAATATTGCCAGTAGAAGCACGAATTATTTTAGGACATGCATATTTTACATTAACATGTAGAATGCATGCTGCAGTATCAAGTTTTCAAATGGGAAAGCCAGCAATATGTCTATCATATAGCTCTAAATATAAAGGTGTTATTGCTGAAGGATTAAAAATGAATAATTTAGTTATAGAAGCAAAGAACGAAGAATTGTGGCAAAGTGGAATAGTTGATATCGTTAATGAAAAAGTTGATTATGTAGAAAAAAATTATGATGATTTAACTAAAAAAATAAAAGAAAATGTAAGTAATTGTCAAAAAATAGTTAAAAAAACATTAGACGAGATTGCAACTATTATAAAATAAAATTTATATGAGGAGGAATGGGCAAATGATTGATGAAGAAAATGGACAAGCAAGAAAAACAAAAGGTGGGAAAAGATATCAAAATAAAAAAGGAAAAACAGGTAAAATTATTGGAATAGCAATAGCTGTAATCCTAATTATATTAGTAATATTATTAGGAGTTGCTGCAGGAATGGTTGCAGGAAAAATATCAAAAATAAATTTTGATAATGATTTAAATACAGATGATTTAGGAGTAAATGATGCTCTTTATACTGAAGTATCTGATAATGTAAGCAAAGATGAATTTAATAAAATAAAAAATGTAGCACTATTTGGAATAGATGGTGGTAGAAGTGATGCAATAATGATTGCATCAATAAATCAAGCAGATAAAACAATAAAATTAATAAGTATTCCAAGAGATACATATGTTTCTGTAGCAGGACATGGAAAAACAAAAATAAACCATGCATATGCATATGGAAAAGAACAATTAGCATTAAAAACAATAAACTCTAATTTTGGATTAAATATATCTGAATATGTAACAATTAATTTTAAAGGATTAATAAACGTTATTAATAAAATTGGTGGTATAGAGTTAACAATTAGCAAGGCTGAAATGGATTATATTAATGAAAAAGTAAATGAATCATATGGATTAACTGGAAAACCTACACAATTGTTATCAAGTTATGGAAAAGTAAAATTAACAGGTGAACAAGCATTGACACATTCAAGAAATAGAACTGTAGGGAATGATTTTACGAGAGAGGAACGTCAAAGAGATGTTCTTACAGCGGCAATGAATAAAGTATCTACAATGAGTATAACACAGCTTTGGAGTTTGAGTGATAGTGTATTATCAGAGGTAAAAACAAATTTGAATGTTTCTGAATGTATGGGAATTGCTTCAGATGTATTAGGAAATACAAATAAATATTTAACCAATATACCATCAAAACAAATTCCTTCAGAAGATGATGGTGGAAAAGGTGATAATATAAATGGTATATATTATTATGTTTGTGATCTACAAAAGGCTAGTAAGAATATGAAAAATACTATTTATGGTGAATAGAATTATAGGTAAAGATGATATAAAATAAAAAGTAAAATTTAATTATAAAGAAAGTCAGAAAATGAAGTTGTTACTTATTATTAAATTAAAATGGATTTGATAATGAGATAACGGACTTTGAGTTCTGACTTTTTTGTTAAGAAAGTTGTATAAAATCTCCAAAAATGGAGGCATTTTTGGATGAAAAATAGCCTGTTGCATATTGACAAAATCTTAATATAATATTAAAATTATATAGATAGGAACAGAGGAACAAAAATGAGAAAAAATAAGATTAGCAAAATAAACATATTAAGAGGAATATTAATAATATTATTACTTGCAACATTTGTACGAATATTCTGTTTTTCAAACCAAAATGGAACACAGTCAAGTGGAGTTAGTAGAAAAGTTACAGAAATAGTTACAAGTAATATCAAAAAAGTACAAAATATGCCTAAAAATGAAAAAGAGCTATTTTTAGAGCATACAGAAAAAATAATAAGAAAATTAGCACATTTTTCAATATATACAGTAGTAGGAGTACTAATGATGTCACTTATGAGCACATATAAGTTAAAGCAAAATAAAAGAATATGGACAAGTTTAATAGTTGGTGTATTGTATGCAAGTTCTGATGAAATACATCAATATTTTGTGCCTGGGAGGTCTGCTAGATTTTTTGATGTTATGATTGACTCTGCAGGTGTTTGCCTTGGTATATGTATTGTGATTTTTGTATTATGGATTGCAAGAAAAGTGAGTGAGAGAAAAAAGAAAGAGAATAGAGAAGTAACATCTGATAGAATGTAACAAAAGTATTACAATTTATATTTAAGGGGGAAATATAAATAATGGATATAAAAGAAAAAGAGGCTGAAATAATAGCGTCTAATAATGAAACAGCATTAGTACAACCACAACAATATATTCCAGAAAAAACAGATAGTTTATTAATTGAAAAAATTTTAAAAAGATTAATAGATATTTTTGGGGGAATTGTTGGAACAATTGTATTAATGCCATTAACAATTGGAATAGCAATAGCAAATTTGATTTGTAAAGATAATGGTCCAATATTTTATAGTCAATATAGAATGGGAAAAAACGGAAAGTTATTTAAGATGTACAAATATCGTTCAATGGTTGTAGGAGCAGATGAAAAATTAAAAAAATATTTAGAAGAGAATGAAGAGGCTAGAAAAGAATATAAAAAATATAAAAAATTAAAACATGATACAAGAGTAACAAAAGTTGGTGAATTTATAAGAAAAACAAGTTTAGATGAATTTCCACAGTTTATAAATGTATTAAAAGGAGATATGAGCTTAGTTGGACCAAGACCTTATCTTGAGAGAGAAAAAGAAGATATGAATGGTTATTATAAATACATAACTACTTGTAAACCAGGTCTTACAGGATTATGGCAAATAAGTGGAAGAAGCGATGTTGATTTTGCAACTAGAATTGATTTGGATATGCAATATTATTATAATCATAGTTTGAAAGGTGATATTAAAATATTGTTTAAGACTGCAATGAAGTTGGTTAAAAGAGAAGGAGCTTTGTAGAAAAATAAAAAGGGAGTCAAAAGTAAATGAAGATTGCAATGATTCGGACATAAAAGAATTCCTAGTAGAGAAGGTGGAGTAGAAATCGTTGTTGAAGAATTATCAACAAGATTAGTAAAACTAGGAAATCAAGTGGACGCATATAACAGAAAAGGAAAAAATGTTCAAGACAAAAATGCAGACAAAGATAAGAAAAAGTTAAAAGAATATAAAGGTGTAAAAATACTTACAATTCCAACAATAAATAAAAAAGGAATTGATGCATTTTTATATAGTTTTTTTGCAAGTGTAAGAGCTTTATTTGGACACTATGATGTTTTACATTACCATGCAGAAGGGTCATGTGCAATGCTTTGGATTCCACATTTATTTAAGAAAAAAATTGTAGTAACAATACATGGATTAGACTGGCAAAGATCAAAATGGGGTGGATTTGCTACAAAATATATAAAATTTGGAGAAAAATGTGCAGTAAAATATGCAGATGAAATAATTGTATTATCAGAAAATGTAAAAAAATATTTTAAAGAAACATATAATAGAGAAACAATTTTTGTTCCAAATGGAATAGATAAGCCAGTAATTAGACAAGCAAATATTATAAAAAATAAATATAATTTAAATAAAAATGATTATATTTTGTTTTTAGCAAGAATAGTACCAGAAAAAGGTTTAGATGATTTAATAGATGCATATATGCAAATTGAAACAGATAAAAAATTAGTAATAGCTGGTGGTGCAAGCCACACAAATGAATATTTAGAACATATAAAAGAAAAAGTAAAAGATAATAAAAACATAATAATGACAGGATTTGTACAAGGTGAAGAATTAGATGAATTATATAGTAATGCATATTTATATTGTTTACCAAGTCATATTGAAGGAATGCCAATATCATTATTAGAAGCTTTTAGTTATGGATGCAATGTTTTAATAAGTGATATTGATGAAAATGTACAAGTCGCTGAACAATATGCAACAAAATTCAAGATGGGAAATGTTGATGATTTAGTAAAAAAATTAAAAGAATGTCTAGAAGATAAAAATAGATATGATTCAAAAGAAATTCAAGAGTTTATTTTAAATAAATATTCTTGGAATGATGTTGTAGAAAGAACAATGAAAATATATAAGGAAATAAAGAAATGAAAATTTTACTAGTAAATAAGTTTCACTATCTAAATGGTGGAAGCGAAAAATATTATTTTGAATTAGGAAAATTATTAAAAAAATATGGAAATGAAGTTGCTTATTTTTCGATGAAAGATGACAGAAATATTAAAACAGGAGATAAAGAATATTTTGTCGAAAAAATTGATTTAAATACAGGAAGTAAGCTAAAAGCATTAGATGTAATATATTCAAAAGAAAATTATAAAAAAATGCAAGAAGCAATAGATGATTTTAAACCAGATATAGTACATTTAAATAATTTTCAAAGACAATTATCAGAATCAATAGTTGAATGTTGTAGGAAAAATAAAATTCCAATGGTATTTACAGCACATGATGTACAAGCAATATGTCCAGCAATTAGTATGATGGATGGAGAAAAAAATATTTGTGAAAATTGTATGGGTGGAAAATACATGAATTGCTTTAAGAAAAAATGTGTAAAAAACTCAACACTAAAAAGTTTACTTGGAGCATATGAGGGAAGATATTATAGAAATAAGAAAGTTTATACAAAAAAAATAGGACATATAATAACACCATCAATATTTTACAAAAATAAATTTATAGAGGACGGAGTTAATGAAAGTAGAATTGATGCAATTCATAATTTTATTAACTTAGAAGATTATAATTTACAAGTAGAAGATGAAGGATATGCATTATATTCTGGAAGACTTGCGAAGGAAAAAGGAATATTGAATTTAGTAGAAGCTTTTACAAATTTAGTAAAAAATAATAAAAATAATGATAAATTAGATAATATAAAACTTTATATTGCAGGAGATGGACCTGAAAGAGAAAATATAGAAAATAAAATAAGATCTAATAAATTAGAAAACAAAATTATTCTTTTGGGATATTTAAATCAAAAAGATTTGAGAGAATATACTAGAAAATGTAGATTTTTAGTAATACCATCGATTTGGTATGAAAATGGACCATATTCAGTTATTGAAACACAATCTATAGGAAAGGCTATAATAGGGGCTAATATTGGAGGAATTCCAGAAATGGTGTTAAATAATAAAAATGGTTTAACATATAAATATGATGATATAAATGAGCTTGAAGCTAAAATGAAAGAATTATTTGAAAACAAAGAGTTAGCAGATAAATTTGGAAAGTCTGCAAAAGAATTTGCTTTAAATGAATATAGTCCAAATGGATATTATGAAAAGATAGAAAAAATTTATAAGGAAAGTATAGATAATAATGAATGAAAATAAAAGAATTGTATGGGTAGACTATTTAAAAGCATTTACATGTTTGTTAGTTGTTATAGGTCACTTACTTCAATCGCTACAAAAAGCTGGGATACCTCAAAATTTGCAATTAACAAATTTTATTATATATTATATTTATTTATTTCATATGCCTCTTTTTATGTGTATAAGTGGATTTTTATATAGTAAAAAGAAATTAGGAGAAACATCTTTAAGTGGATATATAAAATTTGAAAAAAGAAAATTAATTGACTTGATGATACCATATTTTATATTTTATTTGCTTTATTTAGGAATTAATATCTTATTTGCTAAAGATGTTAATACTCCTAAAGGAAAAGAAGAACTTTTGGGAATATTAAATAATCCAATGTCACCATATTGGTTTTTATATGCGTTAATGGCTATATTTTTGATAACACCAGTATTAGAAAAAATATTTAAAGAAAATAAAAACAAAGTGCTTGTTTTTTATACTATCTTAAAAATAATATCAATGTTTTATCAACCAAATATTTATTTTATAAAATCAATAAGTGCATATGGAATATATTTTTATTTAGGATGCTTTATTAGTAATAAAAAAATAATAAGTAAAAGAGTGCAGTTTA
Organism: uncultured Clostridia bacterium; assembly: GCA_934120045.1. GTDB lineage: Bacteria > Bacillota > Clostridia > TANB77 > CAG-508 > CAG-269. The sequence continues at coordinate 59,137 of CAKOTF010000006.1, read as the reverse complement.
TTTTTATTTTATTACATTTAGTGATTGCAATAATAATATTTAAAGATTTAAATAATGTTAATAAGTATATATATCAGTTTATAACTTTATGTATGGCGATTTATGGAATAATTGTATATATAGAAATATTTAAAAATGTAGAAAAAAATAAGGTGTTAAGTACTTTTAAGTCATATACTTTTCAAATATTCTTATTACATACAATTTTTGCTGCTGGCATCAGAATAATATTATTGAAATTTAAAATTCAAAATTATTTTATACATTTTATAGTTGGAATATTAGCAAGTATATATTTACCAGTTTTTGTTTCAAAGATTAGTGAAAAAATAAAATACACACAAATTTTATTTTTTCCAACAAGAACTATACAACAAATAAAAGAAAGGAAAATAAAAGTATGAAGGAAAAGAAATTAAATGGTACAGTAATTGTTACATATAGATGTAACGCAAGATGTACAATGTGTAATAGATATAAAGCACCATCAAGACCAGATGAAGAAATAAGCATAGAAACAATAAAAAAATTACCTAAAATGTATTTTACAAACATAACTGGTGGTGAACCTTTTATAAGAGAAGATTTACCTGAAATTGTAAGAGAATTATATAAAAAATCTGATAGAATTGTTATTTCAACAAATGGATTTTTTACAGATAGAATAATAAAATTATGTGAAGAATTTCCAAATGTAGGAATAAGAATATCAATTGAAGGTCTAGAGCAAACAAATAATGAAATTAGAGGGCTAAATGATGGATTTAATAGAGGATATTCAACATTAAAAAAATTAGTTGAAATGAAACATCCTGATGTTGGTTTTGGAATGACAGTTCAAGATAAAAATGCCAAAGATTTAGTTGCATTATATGATTTATCTAATGAAATGGGAATGGAATTTGCAACAGCATCACTACATAATAGTTTTTATTTTGTTGAAGCAAAAAATATTATTCATGATAGACCAATGGTTGCTCAAGAATTTGAGAATTTAATTAATAAACTTTTAGAATCAAAATCACCTAAAAAGTGGTTTAGAGCATATTTTAACCATGGCTTAATTAATTACATATATGGTCAAAAAAGATTATTACCATGTGATATGGCTTTTGATACATTTTTTATAGATCCATATGGAGATGTAATGCCATGTAATGGGACAAAATGTAAAGAAGTAATGGGAAATTTGAATGAACAATCTTGGGATGAATTATGGAATTCTGAAAAAGCAGAAAAAGTAAGAAATATAGTAAGACATTGCTCAAGAAATTGTTGGATGATAGGTTCTGTTTCACCAGCTATGCATAAATATATTTGGAAACCAGCTTGGTGGGTAATTAAACATAAAGTAAAATTCTGGACAAAGAAAAAATATTCAATGTATGAATTACCAATTGTAAGACAATATAGAGACGGAAAGGTATCTAAGAAAGATCTTGATAAACTTTCTACATGCGATTTGAATGCTACTATCGATAATGGTTTATCAGAGGCTTCTAAAGAACAATTGAAACATAAATCTGGTGAAGAGATCGTTGATGATGATATTGAGAAGCAAATGAAAAATAAGGATAATTAAATATTATTTTAGGAGGAGAAAATTGAAAGTTGATATAATTACTAGACATTCGGTACCCAATTATGGATCATTGTTGCAAGCATATGCAACTCAAAAAATTATAGAAGATATGGGATTTGAAGCAGAAATAATTAATTATACAAGATATGATGAAAGATATAAGAATTTAGTTAATTCATTATTGAATGGGAAAAAATGGAATGAGAATTTTATGACAAGATTAATTTACAAAGCAATTCAAATTCCCAATTATTCAATAATGTATAGAAAATTTAAAGACTATAGAAAAAATTTTTTGAAAGAGAGTAAAATTGAATATGGAAATTTAAATGAATTACAAGAAAATATTCCTATTGCTGATGTATATTGTTCTGGAAGTGATCAAATATGGGGGAAAATAGGAAAATCTGAGTTTGATGAAGCTTATTTTTTAAAGTTTGTAAATGATAAGAATAAGAAGTGTATTGCATATGCATCAAGTTTTGGAAAAGAAAAAATAGATAAAAATTTAGAAAACAAGCTTCACGAATTATTAAAACATTACAGTCAAATTCTTGTAAGAGAAGATACAGCCAAAGAAATTTTGAAGAGGCATGGATTTAATAATGTAGAACAAGTTCTTGATCCGACATTACTATTGAATAGGGAACAATGGGAGGAATTGGCTAATAAAGGAAAAAATAAATATAAAAAATATATATTAATATATCAGTTACATGAAAATAAAAAATTTGATAGATATGCTAAAGAATTTTCTAAAAAAACAGGATTAAAATTGCTAAGAATTAGTCCTTCTATTTATCATATAAAAAGAAGTGGAAAAATGATTTATTTACCAAATCAATATGAGTTTTTAGCTTTATTTAAAAATGCAGAATATGTATTGACAGATTCTTTTCATGCTACAGTTTTTTCAATAATCTTTAATAAGAAATTTATTGATGTTTTACCTGGAGTGACAAGTACAAGAATTATAAGTATATTAAATTTAGTTGGGTTGCAAGAGAGAATATTGAGAAATTATGATGATTTTTCATTTATAACAAAAAAGATAGATTTTTCTAGTTGCAATAAACAAATTGAAATGGAAAGAAAAAAATCTATTAAAATGTTTAAAAATGCTATAATATAAAGAAAGGAAAGTAAAATGGAAAAAAAGGTATCGTTAATTGTTGCAGTATACAAATCAGAAATGTTTTTAGATAAATTAATAAATTCAATAATAAATCAAACATATGATAATTTAGAAATTATTTTGGTAGATGATGGTTCTCCTGATAATAGTGGGAAAATTTGTGATATATTTGCTATGAAAGATAGCAGAATAAAGGTTATACATAAAAAAAATGGAGGAACATGTGAAGCAAGAAATGTTGGATTAGAGATCGCATCTGGCGAATATTTGATGATTATTGATGGTGATGATTGGCTTTCATTAGATTGCGTTGAATATATGATGAAATTAATTTCTGATACGCATTCAGACATGGCTTTTTCAGACAAAATTTTTACAACAAGAGATCAAGTACAAGAGATAAATGATAAAATTGAAACATGGTCAGCAGAAAAAGCAACTGCAGCAATTATATATCCTTATATGAAATTAGGTCCTTGGAATAAAATTTATAGTTCAAAACTAATAAAAGAAAATGGTATAAATTTTTCAGTTCCATGGTTTGGAGAAGGTTTGTATTTTGCTTCAACAGCTTCTCAATATGCAAATCATGTTGGAGTAGGCCATAGAAAAGTATATAATTATAGATTAAATAACCAAAATAGTGGGTTAACTAATTATAACGTTGATAATGGAAGAAATGCATTAAGAAATATATATACAATAAAAAAAGAATTACATATTAATAGTAAGATTGTTAATAATGCAGTTAATTGGCATATTTGGAAGAATTACACGTTCTTACTTTTACAAATACTTGGAACTAAATCTCAAAAACAAAATATCAAGGAATATCGAGAATGTTTAAGATATATTCATAAGAATATGTTAAGTGTTTTATTTAGAAGTAATATAAATATTAAAGAAAAAGTTAAAATCATATTGTGTGGTATATTTCCAGTATTATATACCAAAGCAGTTATTATAAAAAGAAAAATAACATTAAAAAGAGATACTATGAGATAAAGTTTATAATTTAGTATAAGAAAGGAATAAAAATGAAAATTATAAAAAAAGAAATATTGCCATTCTTTATATTGATTTCTTTAATTATTTCAGAGCTTTTTATGGAAAAAATAAATATTTTAAGATATTCTGATGAAGTTATTGCTATCTTTTCTATTATATATATAATTTTAAAATTAACTTTAACACAATATAAAAAAAAATGCCCAACTAATATTATAAAACTAATTCTTGTAGTAATAGTATTAATAATTATTGGATTGATATCTAACATTACTGCTAAAATTCAAACAAATTTATTTATTATTATAGTTGATATTATATCAAATTTTAAAATTGTGTTTATTTCAGTTGCAATGTATATGATGTTAAATAAAGAAACTGCAAATGATATATTAAAAAAATTAAATGTTATGTCAAAAATCTTTATAATTTTGGGAATTATATTTGGAATTCTTTCACTTTTCTTTAATTTAGGAATGAGAGGAGAATATAGATATGGAATTTATTGCTTTAATTTTATTTTTTCTCAGGCACATATATATTCTATGTTTTTACTCTTTGCATTACTAGTTGTAGCATTTAATGCAAAGAGAGATAAAATATTTTTCTTGTATTGGATATTAGTTGATATTCAATTAATTCTTACAACAAAAGGAACATCTATAATGACATGTATATGTTCTTTTCTTATATATATATATATATATAAAAAAGGAAAAATTAAATTACGAATGATAATTCCTATTGGAATTGCAATTGCTATCTTTGGAGGATATCAAATAAATACATATTTATTAAATACAACAGCACCAAGGTCGGTATTATATATATACGGACTGAAAACTGCAATGACATATTTTCCAATTGGCTCTGGATTTGCAACATTTGGCTCTGATATGGCAGCCAAACATTACTCTTTACTGTACATGAAATATGGTTTTTATAATAGATATGGTATGTCACCAGACAAAACATCTTTCTTAAATGATAATTATTGGCCAATGATATTAGGACAATTCGGAATAATAGGAACACCGCTTACTATTTATATGATATATATTCTTTTTAAAGTTGTACAAAAATCATTGATAAATAGAAATATAAAGACAATAATGTTTACAATAATTTTTTATATGATTATTGCTTCTGTTGGAGCTTCAATATTTACAACATCTACGACAATAATATTATGTTTAGGAATAGTATTGAGTTTAAAAACATTGAATAAAAATGGAGAATTTTATAATGAAAAAAATAAAAAAAATTATTAAAGCTATAAAAAATAGAGATTTAATATATAAATCATATATTTGTTTTAGTCAACTAATTGGTTTTTCAAATGATAAAATAAAAGATTTAGAATTAAGAAATAAAAAATTTATAAATATAAGAAAAAAATATAAAATTAAAAAAGAGTATTCTAGTGAAGAATATAAAGAAAAAAATTTAAATGTATGGATTTTATGGTTACAAGGATTAGAGGATGCTCCAAAAATTGTAAAGAAGTGTGTACAGAATATATATAAGTATTTATCGAATTATGATATACATATAATAACAGCACAAAATTATATGGAATATGTCTCATTACCAGATTTTGTCGTTAAAAATTGGAAAAAAGGAATAATAAGTAATACACATTTTGCAGATATAATGAGAACGGAATTGTTAATAGAACATGGAGGATTATGGATTGATTCAACATGTTATATTATGAAAGAAATTCCTGAATATATTTTTGAAAAAAAATTATTTATGTTTACATATAAATGTATTGAAGATAATACAATAAAATGTAATAACTGGTTTATATATTCTCAACCTAACAATAGGACTTTGAAGATTATTAGAGATTTGTTGTTTGAATATTGGAAAAAAGAGAAGTATTTAAAGGAATATTTTTTATGGCAGTTTTTTGCAACAATGGCATTTGAAAAATATCCAGAAGACTATAGAGATATTTATTACTTAACAGATGAAACACCACATTATTTAGGAAGAAATTTATTAAAAAAATTTGATGAAGAATATTGGAAAATATTATCAGATATATCTTTTATTTATAAATTAAATTATAAATTTGATAAATCATTATCAATTGAAGGAACATATCTTGAATATATTTATAAAAATTAGAAAAAAATATAGTTTGAAAGGAATATAAAATTGAAAAAAGAAGGAAAATATAAATATTTGTTAAAAAATGTTGGATTGTTATCATTAAGTAATTTTGGTTCAAAGATACTTAGCTTTATATTAATACCATTATATACAAATTTATTAACAACGGAAGAATATGGAACTTATGATATTTACTCAACAACAATATCATTGTTGATTCCTATATTGACTTTAAATATTATAAATGCAGTTTTAAGGTATTCACTTGACAAGGAAAAGAATAAAAAGAATGTTTTTTCAATAGGAATGGAAATGATAATAATATCATTTATTTTTCTTTTGATTTTTGTAATAATAAATAATATTTTTCATATTTTTGGAGTGCTTGAAAAATTTTGGATATATTTTATTTTTTTATATAGTGGAGAAGTATTGTATAGTTTATTAACTAATTTTGGAAGAGGAATAGATAAAGTAAAACAAATAGCTATTGCGGCAATAATAAATTCAGTTTCAATTTTATTATTTAATATAGTATTTCTGTTATGGTTCAGATTAGGATTAAGGGGATATTTTATTGCTAACATATTAGGATATTTTATTCCAACATTATATTTAATATATAAATTAAAGATATGGCAATATATTTCAATAAAACAAAATGACAAAAAGTTAAAAAAAGAAATGGCTGAATATAGTAAACCTATGATATTTAATACAATTGGTTGGTGGATAACTAATGTTTCAGATAGATATGTAGTTACATGGATATGTGGAGTTGCTATTAATGGGATTTATTCTGTTGCATATAAAATACCATCTATTTTAAATATTTTTCAAACAATATTTAATCAAGCTTGGACTTTATCTGCTGTAAAAGAATATGATAATAATAGTAGTGAGTTTTATACTAATATATACAAATTATATAATTTAGGATTAGTGATTATGTGTTCTATATTAATTTTATGTGATAAAATTATTGCTAAAATTTTATTTGCTAAGAATTTTTATAGTGCTTGGAAGTATGCTCCATTTTTAATGATTTCTGTTATATTTGGAGCATTGTCTGGATTATTAGAAGGAATATTTGTAGCCAATAAAAACACAAAGGTCATTGCTAAAACTACGATAATTGGAGCTGTAATAAATATAGTATTTAATATAATATTAGTAAATATATTTGGCGCTATTGGTGCAGCTATTTCTACATTAATTGCATATATTATAGTTTGGAGTTTCAGATTAAGAGATACTAATAAAATATTAAGAATAAATATAAATTATATAAAAAATATTTTTTCATATTTATTATTATTATTACAAACAATAGTACTTTTGTTAAATTATAATTGTGAAATAACATATGCTACAGAAATTATTATATTTTTTATAATTATTGGAATATATTATAAAGACATAAATGGATATATGGGAAAAATAAAAGTGTATATAAGAAAAAGGAAAGTTAATACATAAGAAAAAAGAAAGGAATAATGATAAAATGATGTATAAGAAAAATAGAGTTAAATTTAAATTTTTATTTATAATAGTTATATTGTTATTACTTTTTTTTATAATTAAAATTATCATAACTAATATATATTATAATGAAAAAATTATTATGTTGGAAAAAGCTGCACAAGAATTTTCAAATGTTAGTGAAAGTGAAGAAGTAAAAACATATTATGTTGCTGTTGATGGAAAATCAAAGGATGGTACAAATATAAACGATCCAATGTCATTAGAAGAAGCTAATAGTAAAATATATTATGGAAATGAAAAAGTGCTTTTTAAATGTGGAGATACTTTTTATGGAACAATAAGGTTTAATGTAAGAGCTTCAGAAAAAGAAATGTTTTATATAGGAACATATGGAGAAGGAGATAAGCCTATAATTAGTGGAGCTAATATAATAATTAAAAATAATGTTTGGGAAGAAGAAGAAAAAAATTTATATAAACTAAATTTATCTAACCTGGAAAATTTTAAAGGTATTGGTTATTTATCAAGTGAGTATTATAATATTGGATTTTTGTTTGATAAAAATAATATTTATGGTAGTAGAAAAAAAGAGAAAACAAGTTTAAAGGATGAAAATGATTTTTTTTGTGAAAATAATTATTTATATTTTGTATCTAAGGAGAATCCAAATGAGAGAAATTTAAGTTTTGTTAGCAATTATAACTTAATTAATGTATCATCTAATACAATAATAGAAGGCTTGAAAATTGAAAATACAGGTGGACATGGAATTGTAAAAAAGACGTATCCAATTTCTAATGTTTATATAAAAGATTGTATTGTACAGAATATTGGTGGAGCTGTTAGCTCTGTGAGTACTTTCTCGAGATTTGGAAATGCAATTGAATTTTGGAATGGAGCTCAAAATATATTAATTCAAAAGAATATAGTAAAGAATTCTTATGATGCAGGTATTACTTTTCAAGGACATGAAAATGAGTTCGAAAATGTAATTGTAAAAGATAACATATTAATATCAAATTGCTATTCATTCGAATTATGGGCATCTCAGAAGACCAAAGGAATGAAAAATATAAAAATTTATAATAATATTTGTATTAATCAAGGAAATGGTTGGGGACAACAAGTAAGACCTAATCCATATAATAGTGCAGAGTATGTTTTTTATTCTTTTGAAGAAAATGCAAGTATAGATATAAATATAAATAATAATATATATTTTAATTCAACTAGAGTATTTTATGTAATATATTCTTTAACTGATAGATTTAAACAAAAAATAGAAATTGATGATAATACATATTTTGAAAATAATGAACAAGTGTATATTGTTAACAATATAAGAAAAAAGAATATAAAAGAATACTTAAATAAAGAATATAATCAAGACCAGAACTCAACATTCAAACTATTAACAGATGCACAAGTAGAACAAATATCAAACCCTGAAATATTAAATTCAAATGACTATAATGAAATAAAAACATATTATGAAGAACTTGAAAAAGAATTTGAATATACAGAATTAAAACAAGAAATAATTGAAAAATATAACAATTTCTTAGTATCAAATGAAACACTATTATCTCCAATAAATAACATTAACAATAATATAAATTCAATAATTGGAAGAATAGAAGATATGACATTAGATACAACAAATGAAGCAAGTTTAAAGGAAATTATAAATATTATATATTCAGTAGAATCAAATATAATTGGAGCTAATGTTAATAAAAATATTACAACTACAGAAATGATAAAACTAATAAATGAACTTAATGAATTGGCACAAAATATGGATATAATATATTCAAAAGTAGAAATATCGAATTTGTATGATAAAAATGAGATTGCAGAAAATATACAAGAATCTCAAAATTATATAAATAGTAATAAAGATTTAGAAATTGACAATTTAGTTGAATTATCAAAGATAGGAAATGAAATATCTAATAAAGAAACAACAACATATGCAGATTATTTATATGCGATTACATTAAGTAATTGGACTGATAATATATTAAATACAAAAATAAAGGATTATATTACCCAAAATCCAGTAACAATAGAATATTCAGAAACAAACATAACAAACAAATCTGTAAAAGCAACAATAAAAACAAATGCAGAAATACAAATAACAAACAACTCAAATAGTAAAGAATACGTATTTGATCAAAACGGAAGCTTTACATTTGAATACACAATAAAAGGACAAGCAAAACAAATAACAGCAAAAGTAACAAACATTGACAAAACATCACCAATAATAAATGGAGTAGTAGACGGAAAACTATACACAAGCAAAATAACACCAACAATAACAGATGAAAACATAGACACTATAAAATTAATTTTAAATGACGAAGAAGTAAAGAACTTTAAATCAGGAACAACATTAACAGAAGAAGGCTTTTACACATTAACTGCAATAGACAAAGCAGGAAATGAAACACAAACATTATTCCAAATAATGGAAAACAATAATCAAAATTATATTATTCAAGACAATATAATAAAAAACATATCAGAACAAACTATAAAATCAGATTTTGACAATAAATTAAAATTAGGAATAACATATAAAATAGCAAGAAATGAAAAAGAAATTTCCAATACAGATAGTATTGCAACAGGAGATATATTAACAACATCAGCAGGAGATAAGTATACACTTATTGTAGCAGGAGATATAAATAAAGATGGAAAAGTTGACTTAAAAGACTTAATAAAAATAAGAAAATCTATTTTAGATGATAGTAATTTAGAAACGAATGAAGGACTAGCAGCTGATTGTAATTCTGATGGAAAAATAAACTTAAAAGATTTAGTTAAAATAAGACTAATGATATTAAATCAAAAACCAGAAGCTTAATGAATTAAGAAATAAAGGAGTAATTATATTGAAAATTGAAAGAACAAAAAATGCAACAAAAAATATAATATTTGGATTAATTTTAAAATTATATCAAATATTAGTACCATTTGCTATTAGGACAGTAATGATAAAATTTTTAGGAATAGAATATTTAGGGTTAAATAGTTTATTCACATCAATATTACAAGTACTTAATTTAGCAGAACTTGGAATAGGAAGTGCAATGGTATTTAGTATGTATAAACCAATTGCAATAGATGATAATGAAAAAATTTGTGCATTAATGAATTTATACAAATTATATTATAGAATAATAGGATTAATTGTCTTAATAATAGGCTTAGTAATATGTCCATTTGTACCATATCTTATAAAAGGTGAATTACCTGCTGGAATGAATGTATATGTGCTATATTTATTAAATTTATTAGCAACTGTATTTTCATATTGGTTGTTTGCTTATAAGAATAGCATACTTCAAGCACATCAAAGACAAGATGTTATCAGTAAAGTTACATTAACTGTAAATACCATTCAATATATATTGCAAATAATAGCAATTTGCCTATTCAGAAACTATTATTTATATGTAGTACTATTATTATTAGCTCAAATAGTTATTAATATATATACAGCATATAAATCAAATAAATTATATCCACATTTTAGAGCAGAAGGAAAATTAGCTAAATCAGAAATCAAAGAAATAAATCAAAGAGTAAAAGACTTATTTACGGCCAAGTTAGGTTCTGTTATAATAAATTCTGCTGATTCTATTGTCATTTCAGCATTTTTAGGATTAACAGTATTAGCTGTTTATCAAAACTATTATTATATAATAACAGCAATTATAGGTTTTGTATCAGTTATTTTTACAGCATGTACTGCAGGAATTGGAAATAGCTTGATAATTGAAACAAAAGAAAAGAATTATGCTGACTTGAAGAAATTTACTTTTATTATTGTATGGATTTCAGGATTTTGTTCAGCATGCCTAATATGTTTATATCAAACATTTATGCAAATATGGGTTGGAAAAGACTTATTACTAAATTTTTCATGTGTAGTATGTTTAGTTGTATATTATTATATATATGAAATTAATTCACTTTTAAACTTATATAAAGACTCTGCAGGAATATGGCATGCTGATATGTTTAGACCATTAATAGTTGCTATTTCAAATTTAATACTTAATGTAATATTAGTTAATTTTATTGGATTATATGGGGTATTATTATCAACAGTATTAACAATGTTGATAATTGGAATGCCATGGTTAATACATAATTTATTTTCTGAAGTTTTTAAATGTGAGTTTAAAGGATATGTTTTGAAATTATTAAAATATACTATTGCTATCATTATAATTATAGCAATATGTTATATATTAACAAATTTTGTAAAAGGTGTTTCTATAAGTACATTAATATTAAAAGGTATTATATGCACAGTAATATTTAATTTGTTATTTATAATAATATATAAGAACAGTAATGAATTTATAGAAACTAAGCAATTAGTATTTAAGATTTTAAAAATAAAAAAATAAGAGGTAATCTAATGATAGTAATAACAAATAAAAAAGATTGTATGGGATGTCATGCATGTTATAATATATGTCCTGTAAATGCAATAGAAATGGTTGAAGATGAAAAGGGATTTAAATATCCAAAAGTTATTAAAGAAAAATGTATAAATTGTGGGCTATGCGAAAAAGTTTGTCCCATATTAAATCCAAGTGAAAAAGTAGATAATTCTCCTGAAGCATATGCTGTAAAAAATAAAAATGAGATAATAAGAAAACAGAGTTCATCAGGAGGAATATTTACATTACTTGCAGAAAAAATATTGCAAGATGGAGGAATTGTATTTGGTGCTGTTTTTGATGAAAATTGGAGAGTTAAGCATGAATATGTAGAAAAAGTAGAAGATTTAAAAAAGATTAGAGGTTCAAAATATTTGCAAAGCACAATAGGAAATACATATTCACAAGTAAAAAAATTCCTATTAGAAGGCCGTAAAGTAATGTTTACTGGAACACCATGTCAAATAGAAGGTTTAAAATCATTTTTACAAAAAGATTATGAAAATCTATTAACACAAGATATAATTTGTCATGGAGTTCCATCACCAAAAGTTCATAGTAAATATATAGAATTTGTTCGAAAACAAGTTAATGGTGAGAACATAGAGGAAATAAATCATAGAACTAAAAAGAATGGGTGGAAAGATTACAATTTCCATATAAAATTTAATAATACAGAATATATGCATTCACATAACACAGATTTATATATGCAAGCATTTTTGAAAAATACATCTCTTAGAGATTCGTGTTATGATTGTAAATTCAAAAAAAGAAATAGAATTTCAGACATAACATTAGCAGATTTTTGGGGAATAGAATCTGTATTACCAGAAATGGATGATGATAGAGGTACATCACTAGTAATTGTAAATTCAGAAAGAGGAAAGAAAATATTTGAATCTGTTAAAGAAAAAATAGAATATCAAAAAGTTGATTTTAATGATGCAATAAGTCACAATCCAAGTATGGTTTTTTCATCAAAACCAGATATAAATAGAGAAAAGTTTTTTGAAAATTTAGACACAATATCATTTGATAAATTAGTTTCTAAATATACATATAGGCCAAGCTTTTTTGGAAAAGTTATGAATAAAATAAAGAGAATGTATAAGAAAATATTTAAATAGAGATGCAACAAAATAATGTTGCATCTTTTAAAATTTTTGTCGAAATTTGTATAATATATTTAAATTTCTTTGTTTAAAAGTATTGTCAAATAGACTAGTATATGTTATAGTATTTATGCATAGTTAATTCACACTAAATCTATAGTGTAAAATAAAATTCAAAAAAATTAAATCAAAAAATTAATTCTTAAGTATATAACTCAAATAAAATATAGCAGAAGGGCAAGGTGAACAGGTGGAAAAATTAGGATTTGATAATAAAGATTATGAATTGTATAAAGATTATTTTGGAACAAACTTTGTACATAAAAAAGTAGTAGCAAAAGACAATGTATATCAAAAACATGATAAAACATTTAAAGAAATTCTAAAAAAATCAAATGAAATGTCAGAATTTTTAGAAACATTTGCTAAAATAAAAATAAAAAAAGAAAACTTAAAAATTTATAATAACAGTTTTGTAACAAAAGACTATCATAGAAGAGAATCAGACATAATTTATAAAAGAATAGATAAAAACATATTTTATGTTGTTGAACATCAGTCTAAAGTGGACAAAAATATGCCAATAAGAATTTTAGAATATTGTGTAGAATTAATGCGAGAACTAAAAAATACTAATACTCAAAAATGTAATCCATTAATAATTCCAATAGTGTTATATACTGGTGATAAAAAATGGAATGTTTCAACAGAATTTTCTAAAACTCAGGAAAGAGATAATTTATTTCCAGAGTATTCAATAAAGCAAATTTATAAGCTAATAGATATAAACAAATACAAAATAGAAGAACTAAAACAAATAAATAACAAAATTTCAAAAATGTTAATGATAGAAAAATGCACAAACAATATGGAAATAGGAAAAATTCTAGAATATCTTGCACAAACAGCAAAGAAAAAAGAAGATAGAATTTGGATAAACGATTTGGTTACATATGTATTTGCACATACCATAAGTGAAGAAAAAATAAAAGAAATATTAAAAATATTATATGAAAGTGAGAAAGATGGAGAAATGGATGATTTAATAGAAAGAATAAATAGAAATCAGAGAATAGAAAGAAGAAGAATAAGAGCAAAAAGCAAGGCTGAAGGAAAAATCGAAGGGAAACTTGAAGGAAAGCTTGAAGGAATAAAAGAAGCTTTAATAAAAACTATAAAGAATATGCAAAAATATAATGTAAAAGATGAAGATATAATGAAATATACAAATACAACTCCAGAAGAATTAGAAACAATAAAAAAGATGAAAATTTAATAAAAGATATAGAATGGAAAATAAAAGGAAGTTGAAACAATGAAAAAAATAATAAATGAAAAATTTAATACAAAATACCAAAAAGCATTTGAAGAATTATATACAATACCAGAAATATTATCAAAATCATTGTTAATAACAATAGGAATCTGGCTAATAGATTATTTTAACATTTTTAGTAAAATAGCAGAACGAAAAGAATTTATATTTATTGGCATAATAATACTAATATTAGCAGTAATAAAAATTTTAGGATTTAAGCCATGGAATCTATATAAACTAACAACAGTAAATTATACAGACTCTTTTTTAGTAAGTTCAATAATTGCATTATTTGTATACAGTATAAAAATTGATATTTGTAATAAAGAACAATATTATAAAACAATTACTATTATTTGCTTATCTTTTTTATTATTAATACTTGAACTAATACGAATAAGGAAAATAAATAAAATAGAAAAAAATGAAGAACCAGCTAATGTATATGACTTAAAAGAATTATATGACGGAAAAATAGAAAATAAAAATAATGGCTTAATATTAATAAAAGAAAAAGAAGTAGACTATGACTTATTGGAAAGAGGAAATATAATTAATAAATTATATGAAGTAGTAACAAAATGTTATAATGGTGAAAAATTTGTATTATCATTACAAGGTGAGTGGGGAAGCGGAAAAACTACTATAATAAATAATTTCAAAAAGCTTATAAAAGATGATTCAAACATAATTATTATAGATGACTTTGATCCTTGGTCATATGAAGATGAACAAGCAATGTTCAAGGGAATGTTTGATTCCATTATGAAAAAAATAGGAATAAATTTTAGCATAAGAGATATAAGCAACTTTTTAAATTTTTACATTGATGCAATATTTAATAACTCTAAATATGAAAATAAATATAAAATTGCAAAAAAATATTATTTAGATATAGATAAAAGTAATAAATTGAAATTAATCATAAATACATACTTGAAAAATAACAATAAGAAAATACTATTTATAATTGATAATATAGAAAGAGCTGATAAAGATAATATAAATTTATTGTTTAAACTTGTAAATAATATATTTAATTTTGACAATGTAATATATTTATTATCATTTGATGACAACAGAATGAAAGAAATATTTAAGAATGATTTTAATAGTAATTATAAATATTTAAAAAAGATAATTCAATTAGAAGTGAAAGTACCTAAAATAGACGAAAATGTTATGAAAGATGTTGTTGACAGATGTATAAAGAATTTAATGAAACTTTATGAAATCAATTTTAATGAAAAAGACAATGAGAAAACAATAGAATTATTAGCTCAAAAAATTAAAGATTTGAGAGAATTAAAAATCTATTTGAATTCAGTAATTAGCTTTAACAAATTATTAAATAATAATTTAAATATTCAAGATACAATGTTATTAGAATTGATAAAAAGCCAGAATGTAGAATTATATGAAGAAATATGGAGAAATAGAAAGTATTTTATATCAGAAGATACAACTATTTTTGGAAAATCCTATAATTATGATACTAGAGAATTTAATAAAAAAGCAAAAAACTATTTTGATAAATTATTTATATTGCAAACAAATAAAGAATATAAAGAAATATTAGCCTTTATGTTTCCTTATGTTGAAAATTACTTGAATGATAGAGAAGTAAGAACAGAAAATACTCAGTATTTTTATGGAAAAGAGGATTATCAAACAAATTTAAAGAATAAGCGAATATTTAATGCAAGATATTTTGAATTATATTTTTCACAATGTAACAATGAATTTACAATTATTAATAAAATAATTGAAGAATTTATAAAAACAATTAATAATGAAAAAGATATAGAAATAATTAATAATGCTTTCGGTGAAGTAATAAACATATATACAAATTGGGTGCAAAAATTTACATTTGAAACATTACAATTGCATTTAAATGAAGTAAAACCTAAATATTTATTATTAAAAATAATAAATAAACATTTAAAACAATATGATGATACAGTTATATTTTTCGGACTAAGTGCTTTACGAAGAATACATATAATTATGGCAGAATTAATTACAGAGATATCTAGAGAAGAATTTGATGAATTTACGAAGAAGATAGAAAAAGATTATTCAAAAATGTGGACCATTAAAGAAATTATATATTGGATAGAGAATGGAAAAAATAGCTTTAAAGAAGAAAATAAATATAGAAAAGATAGATTGAATTCTATACTAACAACAATGGCAGAAAATGTAATTTCGAATAATATTGATATTTTAAACAAGAACTTTTATTTTAATAATAATTTAATTGAAATTTTGAGAATAACAAAAGAAAGAATAGAAGAAAGAAAAAAATACATAAAAACTATTTTAAATCAAGAAAATATCTTTAGGTTTCTTGATGAATTACTAGGAAAATCAATTAGTAATTTGCGGATATGGATATGTTATAAGAAAATCAACAATAGA
This sequence comes from uncultured Clostridia bacterium, assembly GCA_934120045.1. GTDB lineage: Bacteria > Bacillota > Clostridia > TANB77 > CAG-508 > CAG-269. The sequence continues at coordinate 42,480 of CAKOTF010000006.1, read as the reverse complement.
AGAATTTTCAAGTATAGAAGAAATAGATAATATTTTGAAAAGTATAACAAGAGAGTTAACAAAAGATGAAAAGCAATTATTAGAGATATATGAAAAAAGTAAAGGGCTTCCTAATGATGAACATGCAATATATTATAATGAATCACAGAAATTTAATGTCTGAAAATATATGCTTTGTAATACATTTGTAATAAAATTGTAACAAAAACTTAAACAAAAAAATATTGTCGAATAAGTCAAAAAATGTTAAAATTTAATGGATAAAATAAAATTTAGGAGGCAAAAGAAAAAATGAAAAAAATATTAGCAAGCTTATTAATAGCAATGATGTTAATAAATGTTGGAATTTGTGTATTTGCAGATGAAGCAGAAAGTTCAGAAACACAAACACAATCAACAACAGAAAATGTAAGTGCAACATTAAAAATGAAAAGTGAAATAAAACTTGACGAAAAAAACAAAGAAGTAAAAGTAAAAATAGGATATGGAGAAATCAAAGGATTAGGTGAAGGTGAATTAATTTCATATCAAGGAATTATGACATATAACCAGGAATATTTTGAAGAATTAACACAAGATGATATTAAAGCTGAATCAGGTTATACAGCAGTATATAATCCAGAAAATAAAAGACTTATAGTTGAAGCTACAAGAACACCAAAATCTAATGAAAATACAGTTGAAATAACATTTAAATTAAAAGAAAATGTAAAAGATGTAACAACAAGTATAGAATTAAAATTAGAAGAATTTACAGATTCAAAAACAGACTTTGAAAAATCAACATTAAAAACAGATATAACAATTACATCAAATACAAATGATGCCAAAACAGAAACAACAAAAACAGAGTCAACTAAAGAAGATCAAAGCAATAAAACAGAAAGTACAAAAGAAGATGATAAAAAAGGTGAGTTAGAAATTTTAACAGAAACAACGAAAACAGAAGCAACGAAAACACAAACAACAAAAACTGACAATGTTACAAAAGATACAACAGTATCATCAGAACAAACACTACCAAAAACAGGAGTAACAACAGTTGCATTAATAATATTAGCTGTATTAGTAGTAGGAATATTAAGCTTGGTAAGATATAGAAATATTGAAATAAAATAGAAATAAAAAATAACAAAAAAGTATTGCACAAAAAGACACATAATGTTATAATAAGAATGTAAATTTAAAAAGAAAGGGAGAATAAAAAATGAAAAAAACATTAACAATTGTCTTATTAGTAATAATTGCTATGATGGCATTAGCAACAGGAGTAAATGCTGCAACATCATCAACATTGGCTAATGAATTATATTCAAAAGGAGCAAAATACGGAATGACATCAGCAGACAAAGTAAAAATCGAAAGATATTTAGCTGAAAATCCTGTAACAGATGCTCAAGCAGATAAATTATTAGCAAAAGCTGATGAAGCAATAGCTGTAATGGACAAAGCTGGTGTAACAGATTACAATAAATTAACAAAAGCTCAAAAAAATGAAATCAAATCAATAGCTACAGAAGCAGCAAAAGAAGTTGATTTAAAATTAGTTTTCAAAACAAAATCTGTTGCAATTTATAATGCTGATGGAAAATTAGTTGAAACAGTTTCAAATACTAATGGAAAATTAGCTTATACAGGAAATACAATAAATGTTGCATTAGTTGCATCTGTAATGTCAATAGTTGCAGTAGCAGTAGTTGTAGCAAGAAAAAAACTTGTAAATGCTTAATTAAATAAAATTAAAAAGATCTTCTAAAAACAGAAGGTCTTTTTATATATAATAAAAACTTTTATTTTATACAAATAAAAACTTGCATAAAAAAACAGAAAATGTTATAATTTTGAATGAATAAATTCAAAGGAGAATATTATAATGCCTAATACAGAAATAAAAGAAATATGTAAAACAACAATACAAATTTTAATAATATCAATATTAATTATGTGTTGTATAATATTAGGAATCAAACTAATGTGGGGAGAAAAAATAGATACAGCATTAATGTTAGCAAACAAAGTAGCAATAACAACAAATGAAAAAACAAATCAAGAGCAAAAAACAACAATAAGTGAAGAAAAAAACTCATTAGAAAACTATCCTGAATATGGAACACAATATGCAACAATAGAAATACCAAGAATAGGAGCTAATTTGCCAGTATATTTTGGAGATACATTAGATATTTTGAAAAAAGGAGTAGGACATTCAAGTGGAAGTTATTTTCCAGGAGAAGGTGGATCAATCTTATACATGGGACATAACTCAAAAAAAGTATTTAGAAGATTTTCAGAATTGCAAATTGGTGATGAAATAAAAGTAACAACAACATATGGAGAATATAATTACAAAATTTATGATATGCAATTAATAAATGAAACAGATACTGATAAAGTACCAATTCAAAGAGATGAAGAAATATTAATGGTATATACATGTTATCCATTTAACAATATAGGATATGCAACACAAAGATATGTAGTATATGCTAAACTAGAAAAATAATAGAGATAAGGTTGAAAAATAATTATAATTTTGGCCATGCTAAGATTTAATTTTTTTCCAACCTAGATTTATGATTTAAGAAAGGAATAAACTAAAAAATGAAAATTATAATAAATATTCTAAAATTCATTATAATGGTAATACTTACAGTATGTTTATTATTTGTTGGTATAAAAAACGTAGTAACATCAACAATGTTGAACAAAACATATATACTTCAAAAATTAGATGAAACTAACTTTTATTCAGAAACATATAAAATTGTAGAATCAAATTTTGAAAATTATATAAGTCAATCAGGTTTAGATGAAGAAGTACTTGAAAATATTTGCACAGAGGATAAAGTAAAAAAAGATATTAATATAATAATATCAAATATATATGATGGAACAAATGAGGAAATAGATACAACAGAGATTGCTGAAAAATTAAATTCAAATATAGATAAACAAAATGTTAGGACAAGCAAAAATAGTAATGCTATAGATGAATTTGTTAATCATATATGTGAATCATATAGAGATTCAATTATAAATACAAAATATGACAAAACAATAAATAATTTATATGAGAAAATTTTAGGTGGTTTAGAAAAAGTAAATAAAATTGTTATTATTATATCAATTATTGACATTGTTTTGTTAGCTGTTTTAAATATAAAAAATATATCAAAAATATTAGCTAATTTTGCAGAAACAACATTTGCAACATCATTATTACAATTTGTCTTTATTATTATAATAAAAACAAAAGTGGATATATCAAATATAAAAGCATTTAATGATGCTTTTTCAAAAACAATAGTAGCAATAATAAAAAACATATTAAATCAAATAAATATACTTGGAATTGTAATGTTATTTATTTCAATAATATTTACAGTTATATATGAAATTATTGTATATCATAGATCACTAAAAAAAAGAGTTAGAGAATAGAGAGGGAAGAAGATGGAAGAATTAGATTTAAAAGAATTAATTCAAATATTCTGGGAAAAAAGAATACAAATTATACTAGTAACAGCAATTTTTATTGTTATTGGAGTAATTTATACTGTTGGCTTTGTAAAACCAAAATATCAATCTAAAACAAGTTTATTATTAGCTACAAACTCATCAAGCCAATCTAGTACAAATGGAATAACAATAAATGACCTTAATATAAATTCAAAACTTGTTTCTACATATAGTGATATGGTTAAGGGAAATAAAATACCTAGAGAAGTAATAAAAAATCTAGGAATGGACCTTCAAGAAGATGAAGTAAGAAAAGCTATTAGTATACAGGCAAGAGACAATGCTGATATGATAGATATTGTAGTAAAATATGATGATCCAGTAACAGCTCAAAAAATTGCTAATGAAACAGCAAAAGTATTTATTGAAAATGTAAAACAATATTATAAAATTGAAAACTTATATGTTTACGATGAAGCAGAAGTTGAAAACGAACCATATAATATTAACCATAAAAAAGATATACTAATATTTGCTGTTATTGGTGTAGTTGTTGCATTTGGATATGTATTAATTGCTAATATGTTAGATACAACAATAAAATCAGTTCAAGATATTGAAAAAAATTCAGGAGTTACAGTTTTGGCAAGCATTCCAATATATGGTATAAATGAAAATAAGGGAAAAAGAGGAGGAAAAAGATAATGAAAAAAGAATTAGTTACACATCTAGATCCCAAATCACCTGTTTCTGAAACATTTAGAACATTAAGAACAAATATACAATTTATGAGTTCTAATAGAAAACTAAGAAGCTTATTAGTTACTTCCACAATGCCTGGAGAAGGCAAAAGCTGGGTAGCTTCAAATTTAGCAGTAACATTTGCTCAAGCAGGAAAAAGAGTAGTATTAATAGATGCAGATATGAGAAAAGGAAGATTATATTCAATATTTGGAGTTGAACCAAGACCAGGACTATCAAATTATTTGTCAGGATATTATGAAAATCAAGAATCTGTAAATATAGATAAATATTTAAAAAAAACAGATGTAAATAATTTATATTTATTGCCATCTGGAAATATTCCACCAAATCCATCTGAATTACTTGTAAGACGTCAAATGCGAAACTTATTAGAACAATTAAAAAATCAAGTTGATTTGGTTATAGTTGATGGTACACCATCTAAACTTGTAACAGATTCTGTTATATTATCAAGAATTGTTGATTCTACAATAATAGTATCAGCTCATAATCAAACAAGAAAAGATGATTTAGAAAGAGTTATTAAAGATATAAAAAATGTTGGTGGAAATGTTGTTGGAGTAGTTTATAATAAAATACCAGTAAGTGCTAAAAAATATAATCAAACATATTATTATTCTTCAAATGTAACAACTACAAAAAGCCAACCAGATTATGATGCAGAAAGAAGAAAATTACAACAAAGAACACAAAATGCATTATCTCAAAATTCCAAAAGATATGGTAATCATAGCGAACAAAATGTTAGAAATGTAAGAAATAATAATGTAAATAGAAATCTACCTAATAGGAATAATGGAAATATTTCAGATAATGGTGTTTTTAATAAAGAGGAAAATTCACAGATTCCAAAAGCTTTAAAAAATAATGAAAAAGATGATTGGCGTAAAATTATAAATGAAGAAAAAGAATAAAATGCTTAATAGAAAAGGAAGATATTTATGATAGATTTTCATTCACATATATTACCAGAGATTGATGATGGTTCAAGAAATTTAGAACAATCAATTTCGATGATAAATGAAGCAAAAGAAGTTGGATTCACAAAAATAATTTCAACATCACATTATATGGAAAATTATTATGAATGTGATGTTGAAAAAAGAAAACAATTAATAAAACAATTGCAAGGTGAAGTTCAAGACATTGAATTATATTTGGGAAATGAGATTTATATAACTAATAATATAATTGAATTGTTGAAAAATGGAAAAGCATCATCAATAAATAATACAAGATATGTTTTATTTGAGTTTCCATTAATTACTACTAAACCAATGAATGATAAAGAAGTGATTTATAGATTAGTGGAAAATGGATATATACCAATAATTGCACATCCAGAAAGATATCCATTTATTCAAGAAAATCCAGAATATTTATTTGAACTTGAAGATATGGGAGCACTTTTCCAAGCTAATTATGGAAGCATAATAGGAATGTATGGATTAAAAGCTAAAAGAACATTAAAAATATTATTGAGAAATAATTTGATAAGCTTTTTTGGTTCAGATGTTCATAGACCTGAACAAGTTTATAATAAAATACCTAAAATAGTAAAAAAATTAAAAAAAATAATTTCTGATGAAGAATTTGAAGAATTTACAGAAACAAATCCTCAAAAAGTATTAAATAATGAAGAAATTATAAAATAAAGGCAGGAGCACAACTCCTGCCTTTATGTATGCTTAAACTTAAAACATATCTAAAACCAAGAATAATACTTCTGCCAACTAAATATTTAAAACTAATATAATAAATATTTATCTATAATACATAAATTAGAAAAAAACTATTTCATGTTATTTTCAACTTGTTGAATCATTTTTCTAACCATGTTTCCACCTATTTTACCAGCATCTTTTGCTGATATATCACCATTGTAACCATCTTTAAGCGTAATACCGATTTCAGAAGCTACTTCATACTTGAATTTGTCTAAAGCATTCATTGCTTCTGGAACTAATTTTTTATTGCTGTTTGAACTTGCCATTGTATTCACCTCCGTTATATATAACTTCTTTTAATCTTATATAAATATTGATTGAACTTATATTAAGTTAAAAATCTGTTTTAATTTTTTTGAAAAAGTAAAAACCTTTTCTAAGAATAGAATGTGCAAAATAAAAGAAAATAAACAAGTAATTTTTGGAAAAAAAATTAAATTCAAAAAATCTATTGAAAAAAAAATATAAATTGTTTAAAATATGTTGTGTGAAAAAATATCAAAAGATTAGAGATAGGAGAGAAAAATGTATAAATTAGTAGCAATAGACCTTGATGGAACTATGCTTAATCAATATGGTATTATTACCAAAAAAACAAAAGAAGTAATAAAATGTGCCCAAAATAATGGTATTGAAATAATAATTGCATCTGGAAGGGCAATCACATCTGTAAAAAGATTTTCAAAAGAAATAAATAGTAATAAATATTTTATTTCTGGAAATGGAGCTATTACATATGATATAACAAATAATAAAATTTTATACGAAAATCTTTTGGATAAACAAAAAGCATTAAAAATAATAAAAATTTGTGAAGAAAATAGTATCTATTATAATGTATATACAGAAAATGGAATTATAGCTAAAAATCTAAATTATAATACATTATATTATTATAAAGATAATTTGACAAAACCAGATGAAAATAGAACACATATAAATATAGTTGAAGATGTTTATAATTATATTAATGATAAAGATGAAAAAATATTAAAAATTATGATATGTGATGAACATAAATCAGTTTTTAATTCTATTGTAAGAAAATTAAAAGAGCTTTCTGAAATAGAGGTTCTAGAAGTCTCACATATGTCTAGAAAAATAATAAAACAAGGAACTGAAGAAATTGCATTAGAGTATTTTTATACAGAAGTGTCTGCTAAAGATGTAGATAAATGGAACGCATTAGAAAAATTAATTGAATTGATGAATATATCTAAAGAAGAAGTAATAACAATTGGAGATAATGCAAATGATTTGAAAATGATAAAAAATGCAGGATTAGGAATTGCTATGGGAGAAAGTGCACCATATGTAAAACAATCTGCAGATATGATAACATTGACAAATGAGGAAGATGGAGTTGCATATGCACTAAAAAAAGTCTTAGAAATGAATTACGAAAATACCTAAAAATATAGGAAACAATCAAATATTACATTAATATTACAAAAACATTAATTTTATATTACAATAAATTTATTTGTTGATTTTGCATTAAAAATATTGTAAAATAAAGTAGAATTAAAATTAAAAAAAGGAAGGAATATGATAAAAATGCCAATGAATCCAATGCAAAAAAAAGCAAGAACATCATTTATATTAGGAGTTGTTATAACACTATTAATATCAGGAATTATAATAGCTTTATTATTATTTTATGTAAATAAATTAAACACAGAGATTTCAACAGTAAATGCAAACAAAAAGAAAGTTTATGTATTAAATCAAGATGTTAAATCTGGAGAAGAAATAACAGAAGATATGTTTGAATTGAAAGCAATAGATCAAACTACAATACCAGCAAATGCAACATCTGTAATATCAGTTATTGAAAGTTGGTATTTACAAACAAAAGATGGAACTATGTTAAATAGAGATGAAGAAGGATTATATTATATACAAACAGACTCAAATGGTTCAGAAACAAAAGTAAGGGTATATAAAGAAGATTCAACTGAAAATTACTATACAAAAACATCATCAAATTCAAAACAATATATTGAATTAAACTCTGCACCTGTAATTGCAAAATTAGATATGAAAAAAAATACAGTTGTAACACCAAATATGGTTCAACAAACAGATAATATTATTACCAATGATGTAAGAGTAGAAGAATATAATGTTGTAGTTTTACCAGTTGACTTAACAGATGGTGATTATGTTGATATTAGATTGATGCTTCCAAATGGACAAAATTACATAGTCGTTTCAAAAAAAATAGTAGAGATACCAGTTGGAGCTGATGGACATTTAGCAGATACAATAAGATTATCATTAAGAGAAGATGAGATTTTATCAATGTCTAGTGCTATAGTTGAAGCAGCAGGAATTAATGGAGCTAAATTATATGCAACAAAATATAAAGAAGCAGGAATACAAGATGCAGCTGTACCAACATATAGACCAAATGATTCTGTAACAGCTTTAATAACAGATTCAAATGGAAACATAGCAAATCCAAATATAGTATCAAGTGCAATAGACGAATTAAAGAAGAGATATACAACAACAGCAACAAATGCAAGAAGATATTTAGAACAACAAATTGGTGCTGACTATGACTCAAATGTAAAAAATGAAATTGATGAAAGTATTTCTAATGCTCAAGAAGCAAGAAAAAAATATTTAGATTCACTTGGAGAATAATTAATCAGTAAGGGCATTAACATATGCCCTTACTATGTGAATAAGGTATAGAAAGGATAATAGATGACATGATGAAAGTTGGATTTATAGGAGTATATGATAAAACTGATTTAATATTAGACATCTCAAAAATATTAACTAGATGTGGAAAAAAAATTCTATTTATAGATTCTACTAAAGAACAAAAATCTAAATATAGAGTTCCTAATATATTACCTACAATTTCTTATGTAACAACATTCGAAGATATTGATGTAGCTATTGGATTTGAAGATATGGTGCAAATAGCACATTATTTAGGTGTTGATACAGAAAACGAACTTGAATATGATTATATTTTTATAGATATAGATAATTTTAATGGGGCAAGAAATTTTGAAATTACAGATTTTAATAAATTATATTATGTAACATCTTTTGACGTGTATTCTTTAAAAAAAGGAATTGAACTTTTAAAAGAGATAAATTTTCCATTAAAAATGACAAGATTATTTTTTACAAAAGAAATGTTAAAAGAGGAAGATGAATATTTCGATTATTTAACAATGGAACTTAAGGAAGAATGGACTGATAATAAATTATATTTTCTAATAGAAAATGGTGATTTATCAGTACACATGGAAAATCAAAGATTACAATGCATTAAATTGAAAAATTTAAGTAATGAATATAGAGAAAATATTGTATATTTAGTAAAAGAATTGTGTAATGGCTTAGATGAAAAAATGCTTAAGAAAATGATCAAGGAAATATAAAAAAGGAGAGAAAAAATGGCAATTGTAACATTTTGGAATGCAGATAGAGAACAATCAGGAGTTTCAATATCAACAGTGGCTGTTGCAACGAAGATGGCAATTGAACGTAATTTAAAAGTATTAATAGTTTCAACAGCATATAATGATTCAACAATAAAAAATTGTTTCTGGAAAGATAATGCTGTAAGAAAAAAAATTATGGCAGATAGTTCAAACGTCGCAATAGAAAATGGAGTAGAAGGATTATCAAGATTACTTTCAAGTAATAAGATAACACCTGATACTATAACAGATTATACACATGTTATATTTAAAGATGTTTTAGAAGTTTTAGATGGATATATTGAAGATAAAAACAAAACAAAAGAAGAAAATTTAAAGAGTTATCAAACAATAGCAAAAGTATATCCTGCAATATTAAGTGTAGCTAATCAATATTATGATATGGTATTAGTAGACTTAAGTAGAGAATTAAATGAAGATGTAAGAAATGAAATACTAAAAATTGCAGATATAAATGTTTATGTTGCAGGTCAAAAGTTAAGAAGCCTTGATTATTATATGAAATTAAAAATTGATAATCCAGTTATTGCAGAACCTAAAAATATTATAGCAATAGGAAAATATAGCCATTATTCAAAATACAATAAGAATAATTTACAAAAATATTTAAAAGAAAAGAAAGAATTATCAGTTATTCCTTTTAATATTTTATTATATGAAGCAGCTGAAGAGATTGAAGTTGTAGATTTATTCTATAGATTAAGCAGAATAAAAGATACAACAGATGCTAATTACATCTTTATGAAAGAACTGGATAAACTTGTAGAAAAAATTATTAATAAAATACAAGAATTGCAAATGAGAATGAGGTGAAAATAATATGACAATTTTATTATGCATTGTCGTTTTAATTATTGGTGGAATGGCATTAATCTTTTGGTTGAAAAATAAGCAAAACGAAGAGGTTGAGCAGGAAATTGAAAAAGATGACAAAACATATACTCTTGAAAAAATGAGAGATTATGTTAAAAAAAGGCTTGATGAAATAACAAAAATAAATCTTTATGATATAGGATTATCTGAAGAAGAGTTAAAAAGAAGAAAAAGCAAAAAATATGCATTAAAAAAGGCTTTAAAAGGTTGTACATATGGAGATATTAATGATAAAAGATATGTAAAAGAATTAATATCAGATTTATTATCAAAAGAATATGGCGTTGATGAAACAAATATTTCAAAAGCAATTCCTTTTGATGTACCATCATTATTATCTGCACAAGATAAATTTGATATTATAATATATATGTATAAAAAAGAATTTGGATATGAAGCATTAACAGAACTAATAAAAAGATATAATCTTGCAACATTAAAATATTTACAAGGCGAATCAAAACCATGTTATGTTATAACAGAAGATGAAATATCAGATATTTATGAAAAAGAAAGATTAGTATTATCATTTAAAGATAAACTAGAAATTGTAGTTCAAAGAATTTACCAACATTATAAAGGATATAGTTCAATTGATGAAATAAGAGATATGAATATAGATGGTGTATCTGGTGGTGTATCTGGTTTACCAGAAAGTTTTATAAGCCAAGTTGCACAAACAGGAACAACAGATTATATTGAACAAGTATCTGAACATAAAGTTCCAAGGGCATGTGATAGTATTTGGATATTCTTTCAAGGTAAATCAATTCGTTTAGCATTTCTATCATTTGGAACAGAAGCTGAATTAAAGAGAGTTTGTCAAAATATTTATAAATATAATAACCCAGGACAATTATCTGATACAAATGGTTATAAAGTAAATGAAATGAAAGATGGGTCTCGTGTTGTAGTAGTAAGACCAAGTATGTCAGAGACGTGGGCATTTTTCGTAAGAAAGTTTGACGTAAAGCGTGCAACTGTTGAACAATGGACTGGAGATGTGCCAGGTAAAGAAAAAGTAATTGATTTATTAAAATATCTTGTAAAAGGTGCAAGAATAACATCAATAACTGGTGAGCAAGGTTGTGGTAAAACAACATTACTTATGGGACTGATTGAAAATATATATGAAACAATGAACTTACGTATTACTGAAATGGCATTTGAGTTACATTTAAGAAAGGTTTATCCAACAAGAAATATTTTATCAATGCGTGAAACAGATACAATTTCTGGACAAGAGTGTTTGGATGTTCAGAAAAAGACAGATGGTTCTGTTAATATTATCGGTGAGGTTGCAACAGACCCAGTAGCATCTTGGATGATTCAATCAGCACAGGTTGCTTCTAAATTTACATTATTTACTCACCATGCTAAAACATTCCCAGATTTAGTTACAGCATTAAGAAACTCAATGTTAAGAGCAGGAGTATTTAAAAATGAAAAAACAGCTGAAGAGCAAGTTGTACAAGTTTTAAATTTTGATATACACTTACAAAAAGACTTTAGGGGTAGAAGATATATTGAAAGAGTAACAGAGTGTATTCCTGTTAAAGATTCAAAAACATATGATTTTGAATATAAAAAAGAGAAAGATATGGATTCAAAAGTAACAAAATTCTTTGAAAATGCAACAACATATTTTTCAAAAGTAACAGAACAAAATCTTTATACATATAAAAATGTTTTAGAATATGTTGATGGAGAATATCAATTAACAAATAAAATAACAGATGAGAATATAAGTGCTATGAGAGCAAATATGGATGAGGCAGATGCCAAAGAATTTGATAACTTTATACAAAAGTATTGGGGAAAATCAAAGGAAAAAAAAGCATAAAAAATAGATGAAAGGAGAAGATGTTATTAAATGGATGCTAATATGCTAAAATATATAATATTTGGTTCTATTGGTCTATTGGTAATTGCTGGAATTGCATATTTTATATTAACCAAAAAGATGGGAAAATCTGAATATGCAAAAATAAAGAAATTACAGCAAGGTACAAAAACTAGTGGTTTTTCAATGGATGTTTTGTACCAAAAATTATATATAACATTTATTAAAATACCTTTCATCAAAAGATATTTATTTAAACTTCGTAGAAGGCTTGAAATTTTAAATATTGACGATGAATATAGTACAAGAAGAGATACAGCAAAAATTTTAATGAATGCAATATTAATATTGATACCTATTGTTATTATAACAATTTTACTTACTAAAAATAATATATTGTTAATGTCTATTTTATTAATTTTCGAATTATTTATTATAGATTCTATGATGGATGGAATGGTTGATAAAATAGATAATAATTTACTAAAAGAACAAGTAGACTTTTTTGCAGAAATTAGACATGCTTATCATGAGTTTAATATGGTTGAAGAGGCCATATATCAAGTTTCTTTAGATGATGAAAAAAGTGTTTCAAAACAAGGGGAAAAAATTTATGAAATATTAATTTCAGATGATCCAGAAACAGAACTAGAAAAATATTATGATACAGCACCAAATAGTTATTTAAAAGAATTTGCTGGTATATCATATTTAACAAAAGAATTTGGTGATAGAAAAGATAAAGATGGTTCATCATTATTTTTGAAAAATGTAGATAATATTACACAAGAAATGCAAATTGAAATTTTAAAAAGAGATAAATTAAATTATGTATTTCAAAGTTTATCAATAATCTCAATATTACCAGTATTGCTATTAGAACCATTAAAAAAATGGTGTCTTTCAAATTTCTCATTTACAGGTCAATTTTATAATGGGAAATTAGGACTATTAGCTCAAATAATAATAGTTATTATAACAGTAGTTTCTTATATATTAACAAGAAAATTAAAAGATAATGGTGGAATACAATCAGAAGTTTCTCATAAAGAACATCCTTGGCAAGATAAATTGTATAATATACCAGTATTAAAAAAAATAATTAATTTGTTTATTCCTAAAAAAGGAACAAAAGATTATAGAAAAATGCAAAATCTTTTAAAAGATTCTGCATCAAAATCAAAAATGGAATGGGTATATGTAAATAGAATTATGTTAGCAATTGTGGCCTTTATTTCGACAATTGTTCTTACTACTCAGTTACATAGAATTTCCATAGAATATGTATATAATGAGCCAACAACTAGAACTACAGTTTTAGGAAAATTATCTGACAAAGATCAGGTAAAAGCTGAAAATCTAACAGAACAAGACAATTATTTCTTAAATAAATTTAAAGGAAAATTAGATGTTACAGTTCAAGATATTCAAAAAGCTATGATAAAATCAGATTATTATACAGAAAATGATGAAAATTTAAAAACAGATTCTGAAAGAATTTTAAAAAAGTTAAAAATCATTAACTCAGAACAAATGAAATGGTTTGAAGAATTAATTGCAATGGTTATAGCTGTGGTTGGATATATGTTTCCAGTTTGGTTAATGGTATTCCAAAAGAAAATGAGACAAATGGAAATGCAAACAGAAGTAATGCAATTTCAAACAATTATTTTAATGCTTATGAAAATAGAAAGAATAAGTGTTGAAATGATTCTTGAATGGCTAGAACGTTATTCAAATATTTTCAAAGAGCCAATAGCAAGATGTGTAAATAACTATGAAGCTGGTGCTTGGGAAGCACTTGAGGAATTAAAACAATCAATTAGTAATCATGATATGATTAGAATTGTAGAAAGTTTACAGTCAGCAGTAGAAAAAATACCAATTAGAGAGGCATTTGATGAATTAGATGCAGATAAAGATTATCATAGAGAAAAACGTAAAGCAACAAATGAACAATTTATTTCAAGAAAAGGAATAATAGGAAAATTCGTAGGATTTGCTCCAATGATTTGTTTATTTGTTGGATATTTGATAATACCATTAGTATTTATCGGATTATCAAGTATGGGTAGTGCATTCTCTGGATTACAATAATGATGAAAGGAGTTTGATTATATGGAAAATGCAACAAAAGCATTATTAATAGCAGCAGGGTTTTTAATAGCAATTATAATATTATCAATGTTGGCATTAGGATATAATCAAATTTCTAATTATTATCAACAACAAAGTGATAATTTTACTTTAAGCCAAATAGTTGAATTAAATAAGAAATTTACAAATTATGATGGAAAGACAATTCGTGGAAATGAGATGCTTTCTGTTATAAATTTAGTTGTAGATTATAACAATTGGGTGAATGAAAATTCAGGAGAAGGATATAATCCAATACAATTAAATATTACATTTGGGATTGAAAAAACTGATAACAGATGGAAGTCATTTCATATAGAAGAAAATAATACATATAATTATTTATTTCCTGATTGTTCACCAATAACTAATTCAAATATGAAGAAAATTTCTTCTAAAAAGAATGAATTACTTGATAGTTTTTCTAGTATAATGCAAAATGAGTTTTCACAACCAAATGTGGCATCAGAGAGTAATTTGCAATTATTATCATCAAATGTACATACAATAAGAGATTGGATCACAAGATCAACTCAAAATACTGCAGATATGTCAGAAAGACAAAAAGAAAATTATGATGAAAATAATGTAAAAACAGCTAAATTATTAGATAAGATATTAAAAACAAATTTTACAGCTAGCAATGCTACTGATACACAGAATAATTTGAAAAACAAGAAAGATAAGATAGTAAAGATAGAAAAAATTGCAGCTGAATATTATGAATTAACTCAGTTTAAAAGAGCTTATTTTATATGTGAAGGAACAGAAAAAGACACAAGTGGAGTACTAATTGAAAAAAATGGAAAAGTTAAAGAAATGGATTTCAAAATAGTATTAAATACAGATAGAACTATTAAATTTAATTAATAAAATAATTGAAAGGAAGAAATAATGGAAAATGCAACAAAAGCTTTACTTATGGCAGCAGGGGTATTGATTGGAATTGTGATATTAGCATTAGGGGTATATTTATATTTATCTATAGGTGGTTATGTAAAAACATCACAAGAAGAGATTAATAATCAATCATTAGCAAAGTTTAATATACAATTTTATAATTATACTTCAGAAAAAAATACATTGTTTTCTTTTCAAGATGTAGTTTCTATTGCTAATGTTGCATATGAAAATAATTCTCAAAAAGAATTACTAAATGAAGAAAAAGCAAGTGCTGGAACAGATTATGTTGAAGTATTAGTATTTGGAGTTATGGAACCAGGATCTAGATTTGAAAGTTCTAACGTTCACCTTGAGAAGATTGTAGGAAATTCTAAGAACTTATCAGATTGGTTATCTGCTAATTATGCAACAAATTATACATGTGAAGAACAGGAAATAACATTAAATTCAGCTAAAAGAGTTAATCGAATTGTATTTAGAAAAAATGAATAAATAGTTAAAATTTTGTTTTTATATTGATAAAAAAATATGTAAATGATAAAATGAGGTTGATATGAAAAAAATATTTGTATTTTTGGCAATTGTTGTAGTGATTGTTTGTATAATAGCATATCAATACAATACATACCAAAGAAGGCAAAAGGCTATTATTAGTGCTAATAATGAGTTTGAGCAATATCTGAACAAGGAAATATATGGAATAGATATTGCAACATTAATAAATAAGTCAATAGATTTAAATGAAAAAAATTCTATTTCGAAAGATGAAAATGGTTATTTTATTCAAAATGACCAAAATTCTATAGAAATAGAAATACATATAAAAGATAATGATACAACTTACAAAATGGAACAAATTTATAAACAAGGTGTAGAACAGTTTGTACAATTTTTCTTGAATGACAAATTTAAAAGTTCAAAAGTTGAGTATCATGAAAAAACAAAAAGAATAAAATATATTCTTTTTGAACAAATATAATATTGTTATTAACATTATATATAAAATTTGAACGAAAGAAGGTGAAAATATATGGAGAATGCAACAAAAGCTCTTTTAATTGCAGCAGCTGTATTGGTTGCAATAATAATCATTTCATTAGGTGTTTATGTAGTAACTTTGGCACAAAACCAAATGAAAGGTGCAGAAACTGGTTTAAATGAAGTAGAAATTCAATCATTTAATGCTACATATAAATCATATGAAGGAACATCTGTATCAGGAACTAAAGTTAAAGCATTAGTAGAATCTGTTTATAATCATAATTTAACAGAAACAGATGAGTCAAGAAAAATCCAATTAATTAAATCTGGTGGAGAAGTATTGATGGCTATAGACGCAACAACAAAACCAGTAATAAAGACAGGAAAAAGATATGAAGTAACATGTGTTCCAGAAAAAAAATCAGGCTTAATTACAAAAATTCAAATAGATGAATTAACAGATGGAAACTAAAGTAAAGGAGGATATATTATGGAAAATGCAGTAGATTCGCTAAAAATTGCTTTTGGAATACTAATTTTTACTGTTGCACTTTCTATTAGTATATCCACTTTTTCAAATGCAAAACAAGCTATTGATAGTGTAATAACATCTAAAGATAAAACACAAGAATATGTTTATATAAAACCAGCATCTTCTAGTAATAGAGATGTTGGAATTGAATCAATAATCCCAGCATTATATAAAGCATATTCAGAAAACTATAGAGTAGAATTTTATGTTAGAGATGCTAGTGGAAATGAAAATAAGCTTATTTTATATTCTACAAAAAATCATGAATCAAGTGAGCCATGGAATGAGATAAATTATATAGATCTTGAAGAAGAGAATTTTGCAGGTGAACTTTTTGCAATAGACCATTTAAATACATTATTAACAAATGGAAATAATAAGTTTTTTATAAATGAATTACAAACATATAATACAAGAAAAATAACAGCTTATAATAGATATAATAGTGCACAAACAAAACCTTTATATGAAGAGGTAATTGGTTCTAAATCAGGAAATATTGATATTGGTAATGAAGGTTTATATGAATTTTTAAAAGACAAAAAATTTGAGGAAAAACTTGGAGAATATTATCAAGAAGATAAAAGTGCAGGTAAAGAAACGGATTCTCTTGAGATTAATAAAACTAAAAAAAGAGTTATAACATATATTTGGAAAAATTACTAATAAGAAAGGACATTACGCTTTATGGAAGAATCTATGTCAGATATAATAGGAATTTTTGCAGCTGTAGCATTGATGTTTTTAGTTCCATTGTTTCTATTAGCAGACAGGAATGATGATATATCACAACTTATTGTAAATAATGAAACATCATCATTTGTAGAAAATATAATAAAAACAGGAGCAATAACATCAGAAGATTATGCTAATTATATAATGCAATTAAATAGTTCAGGAAATTCATATGATGTTAGTATAGAAGTAAAAATATTAGACAAAAATTACTCACAAGAATATACTAATCAAACTGGAGAATTAGGAGTAAATCAGTATTATTCATTATATACAACACAAATTGAAGATAAATTATCAAATTCTAATGGAAATGCAACAAATAAAAAAGTTGTTTTAAAAGAAGGAGATATTGTTTCAGTAATAACTAAAAATAATAATTTGACATTATCACAAGCATTAAAAAATGTATACTATACAATAATTGGAGATGAGAAGCATATTATAGTGGCAACAGCTTCTGGAATAGTTGCAATAAATGGAGCAACATAAAAGTAACAGGATTTTTTTAATCGTGTTATTTTTTCAGTATTAAAAGGATTAGAAAGGGAGACCAACTATGAACATTATATATATTTTAACTTCACTAATATTAATAATATCATATTTGTTATTAAATAAAAGTGAAAAAAAAGAGAATTTAATACATAGTGTAATTATAAGTGTTATTTTATTTTTAACGTATAATATTTTTATTACACAATTAATGTTTTTTGTACATTTGAAGTCAACACTATTAAATTTAGCAATTATTAATATAGCTTTTTCAGCTATTTTTATATCTAAAGAAATAAAAACAAAAAATATACAAAAATATTATATAGATAAATTAGATATTATAGCAGTTATAATTATACTAATAGCTTCTATATCAATTGCTATTATGAATTATGGAACAAATATTGCAATAAAACATGCAGTTACAGATGCAGCAACACATTATTTTGCATCAGATGATTTTTATAGATATTCAACATTATTTTCAAGAGAAAGTTCAGACACAATAAAATGGTTGAATACTCCATATTTAATGACAGGAGCATATGTAAATACAGGAATATTCTTAAAACTTTTTAAAGGAATTATTGATGAAGCATTTTTCTGTAAATTATATTTTATATTTGATATATTTATTTGGGTATTATCAGGACTATTAATGTATACAGTACTTTCAATAGATCACAAGAATAAGAAACATCAAATATTAGCATTATTACTTACATTTTTCTATATATTAGCATATCAATTAAATAGTTTATTTGCAGGATTCTCATATTTGGGAATGGGACTAGATATAATAATTGGTATAATAATTACTATGAAAAGTGAAATTAAAACAAACTATAAGATTAGCTCTTTATTTTTATTAAACTTAGGAATAATGTTTTCATATTACTATTTTGCTCCAGTTTTATTTTTATCAGAATTTTGGTATATTTTAGTAACAAATAAAAAGCAAAGTATAAAAATATTTAGTAAAAAGAATATTTTTGAAATTATAATTGCACTTGTTATTCCAGGATTGATAGGAGTAATATATTTTATTGGATATCCATTAATGCAAGCAAATAATAAAGCATTTGATTATGTAACTGCAATAGCAACAGATGGATTTATATACAAAAATTTAATAATGAATATACTACCATATTTATTATTAAGTGAAGTTTATATGATATATATATCATTTAAAAAGAAAAATGTTTTTATAGATAAATTATTATATTTAACTGTAGTATTTACATTAATAAGTTTTATGCTTATGAAACTTGAAGTAGTATCAAATTATTATTACTATAAAATATATTATATGTTATTTTTAGTATTAATAGTAAGTAATTATGAAATATTAAAAATATTTATTGATAAAAATAAAATTGTTACAATTATAGTTTCAATATTTTTGATAATTTATTCTTTTGGAATTTTTTCTGCAATGGTATTAGATAAAAATTATTTTTTATTTGATATATATTTAACAAATGGTGAGGAAATAAAGGAGGATTATGCACTTATAAAAGATAAGGAATTATATTTATTTGAATATTATAATAATAATATAAACACAATGCAAAATGATGATACATTATTTTGTAAAACAAAAGGAAATAATGGAAGAGATAGGTGGATTTATAGTATAACTAAAAATGGAAATGATTTAACAAATGCATTAACAAATGATTCAGTAACAACAATTGAAAAATTTATGGAAAAAACAAAATATCATTATTTTGTTTTATTGAAAAATGATTATGATGGAGAATATGATAAAGTTCAAGATGAAATAAAAAGATATAATTTAAAAGTTTTAATACAAAATTCTGCTGGTATGATTTTGGAAAAGCAAGATTTGGCTGAATAAAAAAATATATAATACAAATAATAAAAAAAACTTTTTAAGAATGTGAGGAAAAAAATGAAACATTTAAAAAGAGTATTTCTATTATTTGTATTATTTTTTATATTTATATATGTGGTTTCTGTTGATAATATTCCACAAACTATACAAATCTTTCGTGGGCAAGAGGTAAGTATTCCTACATTATGGGGAATTAAAATATCAAATGAAGATGATTTGATAGAAACATCTTCAACATTATATTCAAGTAGATTTAATGAAATTGGAGAAGAAAAGCTAGATGTAAGCTTATTTGATAAAATTAAGTTAAAAACAATAAATGTTAATGTTATAGAAGATGTTGATGTAATACCAGTTGGAGAAATTGTTGGAATTAAATTGTATACAAATGGTGTTATGGTAGTTGGAATGGCATCAATTGAAGGAGAAAATGGTAATATATATAAACCATATCAAGAAACAGGTATTCAAGAAGGAGATTGTATAACACATGTTAATGGAGTTGAAATTACATCGACTAATAGATTAGTTGAAGAAATAAATAAATCTTTGGGTGAAGAGGTTGAATTAACATATAATCATAAAGAGGAAATAAAGACAGGAAAAATAAAACCAGTAAAAAATAAAGATGATAAATATAAACTTGGAATATGGGTTAGAGATAGTGCTGCAGGTGTTGGAACAGTAACTTTTTATAATGAAGATACAAAATGTTTTGCAGCATTAGGCCATGCAATAACAGACATAGATACAGGTGAAATTTTAAGCACATCGTCAGGGGAGATAGATAATGCACAAATATTATCAATAGTAAAAGGTCAAAAAGATGAACCTGGTAAGATAGAAGGCGTAATAAATAGTGATATATCAATTGGTAGTATTTACAACAATACAAAATTTGGAATATTTGGAGTTATAAAAAATCCACAAAATGTGTTATTAGATTTTAATAGGAAAATGAAAGTAGCATCAAGAAATGAAATAAAATTAGGTGAAGCAATATGTTTGAGTGGAATTGATGGAAAAATAAAAGAATATAAATTAGAAATAACCAAAATATATCAAAATAATTATTATGATAATAAAAGTATGGTAATAAATATAACAGATGAAAATTTAATAGAAAAGACAGGAGGAATTGTTCAAGGAATGAGTGGAACTCCAATAATACAAAACGGAAAATTTGTTGGAGCAATAACACATGTATTGGTAAATAATCCTACTGTAGGATATGCTGTTTTTGGTGATTTAATGCTTAAATATTGACATTAAGCAGGTTTTGTAATAAAATTATGTGGTAAAAGTTGAAAAAAATTGATAGAAGTTACTAGTTAAATTTATATACTAGGAAAGTTATTAAAGATTCCTAGTATATAAAAATGTATTAAGGCTAGTAACTTTAATGAAAGGAATGATAATATATGGATAAAAAAAGAATTGTAACAGGAGACAGACCAACAGGGAGATTACATATAGGACATTATTTTGGATCATTAAAAAATAGAGTAAAATTACAAGAAAGTGGAGAATATGATCAATACATATTAATTGCTGATGTTCAAGCATTAACAGATAATTTTAACAATCCAGAAAAAGTAAGAAAAAATGTAAGAGAAGTCTTAATGGATTATTTATCAGTAGGAATAAACCCTGAAAAAACAACAATATATATACAATCAATGATACCTGAAACAGCAGAATTAACAGTTTTTTATTCAAACTTAGTTACAATTGCAAGACTCGAAAGAAATCCAACAGTAAAAACAGAAATTGCACAAAAAAGAGATTTGTTTGGTGAAAGTGTAACATATGGATTTTTAGGATATCCAGTAAGTCAAGCAGCAGATATAACTGTAATGGACGGAACTATCATTCCAGTAGGAGAAGATCAATTACCATTAATAGAACAATGTAGAGAAATTGTAAGAAAATTCAACAGTATATATGGAGATGTATTAAAAGAACCAGAAGCAGTATTATCAAAAGAAAAAAGAATAAAAGGTCTTGATGGAAACGAAAAAATGGGAAAATCATTAGGAAATGCCATTTATTTATCAGACACAGTTGAAGATGTAAATAGAAAAGTAATGAGTGCAGTAACAGATCCAAATAGAATCAAAAAAGATGATAAAGGAAATCCAGATATATGTATGGTTTCATATTATCATAAATTATTTAGTTCTGAAGAAGAATGTAAAGCTATTTGTGAAGAATGTAGAGCTGGAAAAAGAGGTTGTGTAGCTTGTAAAAAGCAATTAGCACAAAATATAAATAATACATTAGAACCAATGAGAGAAAAAAGAAAATATTATGAACAACATCCTGAAATAGTTGATGAAATATTAATAAACGGAACAGAAAAGGCAAGAGAAACAGCAAAAGAAACAATGAAAAAAGTAAAAAAAGCAATGAAACTTGATTATTTTCAAGATTAGATAGGAGATGAAAAAATTGTTTACAGATTATGCAAAAATAATAATAAAATCAGGTAATGGTGGAGATGGAGCCATTACATTCAGAAGAGAAAAATATGTAGCTGCGGGAGGACCTGATGGAGGAGATGGTGGAAGAGGTGGAAACATCTATTTCAGAGTAGATCCTAATGCAAATACATTAATAGATTTTAGATTTACTAAAAAATTCAAAGCACAAAATGGTGAAAATGGAAGTGGATCAAACAGATATGGAAAAGCAGGAGAAGACTTATATATAGATGTTCCAATAGGAACAATTATAAAAGATGCAGAAACAGGAAAAGTTGTTGCAGACCTTTCAAAAGAAGGACAAGAAGAACTTGTATTAAAAGGTGGAAGAGGAGGAAAAGGAAACTCACATTTTGCAACAGCAACAAGACAAGTTCCAAGATTTGCACAAGCAGGTGAAGAAGGAGAAGAAAAAGAAGTAATACTAGAATTAAAACTACTTGCAGATGTTGGACTATTAGGATTTCCAAATGTAGGAAAATCAACATTTTTATCAAGAGTAACAGATGCAAAACCTAAGATTGCAAATTATCATTTTACAACAATAGAACCAAATTTAGGAGTTGTAAAAACAGCAAGTGGAGACAGTTTTGTAATTGCAGATATACCTGGAATTATAGAAGGGGCAAGTGAAGGAGTAGGACTTGGAATACAATTCTTACGTCATGTAGAAAGAACAAGATTGTTATTACATGTAATAGATGTATCTGGAAGTGAAGGAAGAGACCCTGTAGAAGATTATTATACAATAAATGAAGAACTAAAAAAATACAGTGAAAAATTAGCAACAAGAAAACAAATACTTGTAGCAAATAAAATTGATGTAATGCAAGATGATGAAAGATTAAAAGAACTTGAAGAATTAGCTAAAAAAGAAAATTTAGAATTATTCGAAATTTCAGGTGTAACAGGTGAAGGGATATCTGAACTATTAAATAGAGTATCTGAAGTATTAAAAACATTACCAAAAGAAGAAATAGTTGAAGAAGAAGATAAAGTTATATATACTTTAGATGATGACAAAGAAGAATTTACAGTAAGAAAAGATGGAGATACATTTGTTGTTGAAGGAAAAGCTGTAAATAGATTAATGGGAAGAATAAATATAGATGATAATGAATCTATGTATTATTTCCAAAAGAAACTAAAAGAATTAGGAATTGAAGATGAACTAAAAAGACAAGGCATTTGTGAAGGTGATTATGTTAAAATGCTTAATTGGACTTTTGAGTGGTATCAATAAATAAAATAGCAAGATTTTCTTGCTATTTTTCTTAATTTAATGTAAAATATATAAGTATGATTTTTAATAAAGAAAGGAAAGAACCATGCAAGAAATATTAGAAGTATTAAAAGAAACAGCAATAGATAGTATAAAATTATTACCATTTTTATTTATAACATATCTAATAATGGAATATATAGAACATAAAACAAGTAATAAAGTAAAACAAGTTATACAAAAATCAGGAAAATTTGGACCATTATTAGGAGGAATTGTAGGAATAGTACCACAATGTGGATTTTCTGTATCTGCAACAAATTTATATTCAGCAAGAGTAATAACACTTGGAACACTTATTTCAGTATATTTAACAACATCTGATGAAATGTTGCCAATATTAATTTCAGAAACAATACCAGTATCAACAATACTAACAATTTTAGGAATAAAATTAGTAATAGGAGTACTAGCAGGATTTATAATAGACTTTGTAGCAAGAAAATTGCATAAAGAAAAAGGAGAAACTAAAATAGAAGAAATATGTGAACACGAACATTGTCATTGTGAAAAAAATATAGCATTATCAGCATTAAAACATACATTAAATATATTCTTATTCATATTTATTATAACACTTATAATAAATGGAATAATAGAAATAATTGGACAAGAAAACCTTGCAAATATAGTTAGCAAAAATGTAATATTAGGACCTGTTATTGCAGGAATAATAGGATTAATTCCAAATTGCGCATCATCAGTAGTATTAACAGAACTATTTGTAGAAAATGTTATATCAATGCCAATATTAATTTCAGGATTATGTGTAAATGCAGGTGTAGGATTATTAGTATTATTCAAAACAAATGAGAATAAAAAAGAAAATCTAAAAATTATAGGACTATTATATGCAATAGGTGTAATATCAGGACTTATTTTAGAAATTATAATTTAAATTGGAAAAATTACTTGAAATTTTAAGCTTTTTGTAGGATAATATAAGTATGTGAGAATAAAATTGAAAACGAAAGGAAACAAATATGAAATTAATAGATAAATTTTTGAAAAAATTAAATACAAGTAGAAATACATTTGTTACATATGTATTAACATTAATTTCATTTTATTTAGCAATAGATAGAATAGTAGAAATGCTACTTATGATATTTACTGGAGTATCTGTATCATATTGGGGACCATTTATGTATACATTTGCTTTAGCATGTCCTGTATTTGCATTTCTATTTTCTGGTTCTTCTGAATTTGCATCATCTAAAAACACAAAAGTAACATTATTTTACACATATGTTGTAGGATTATATGTTATAGCATTATCAATGTTTGTACAATGGATTAACAGAGGTGCATGGTTACTTTTAATATCATTACCAGGATATACAGAATTAGTAACAGATTATTCAGAATTAATAAAACCAGCATTAACATCATTAGCAATATATTTACCATTAGTAACATTTTATAGTGTATTTAAATTTATTCGTTTAGGAGTAGGAGACAGTAAAGATTGGACTAGATCTATTTGGGATTATAAAGGAATAAGTTTAAGCGATACTAAACAAGGACATGGACCATTTACATGTGATTTATATGTTTGTAATGATTTCGAAACAGGAAAAAAAGTACAATTTGTTGAGAAAGCAAGATATCAATCATTATTAGTAGTTGGAGGTTCAGGAACAGGAAAAACATCTTTAATAATTGAACCATTTGTTGCAAAAGATATAGAGAAAAAAGCATTTTATATAGCAAATGCAAAAGAGATGGGATATACAGCATTAAAAACAGGAATTGCAGTATTAAATAAACCATATGATAATGAATATTTAAATCAAAATTTTTCACTAAATATGATAACACCTGTAGATGGAAAAGAATCAATATATAAATCATATATGAACAAAATGATATTAGCATCATTAGGAAATAGTTATTCATATAGAAATTTAGGAATTACAACATTATCACCAGATTATGAATCAACAGAAAAAATGATTAATGTTTGCAAGAATTTTCATATAAAATATAATATTATAGATCCAGCTAACAGAGGCTCTATAGGATTAAACCCATTTATATATGATGACCCAAATAAAATAGCAATAACAATTTCTGCAGCATTAAAAGCAATGTATGTAAATGCACATCCAGAAATTGAAGATACATATAGAGAAGAATATATAATACAAGCAGTTGAAAACTTAGCAATTATGTTAAAAGAAATGTATCCTCGTTTAAATGGTGGAAATTTACCAAATCTAGAAGATATGTTAAAAATGCTTACAAACTACAGTATAGTAGAAAAAATGTGTGAAATAATGTGCCAAGATCCAGAATTAGCTGAAAAGTATTCAAGTCAAATAACATATTTTAAGAGAAATTTTTATGAAAATGCACCAGGAAAAGCAATAACAGAACAATATTTATATTTAGCAGTATCACAACTTGATAATTTATTGAGATTACCAGGAGTAAAAACAATATTATGTAATAGACATAATAATATAGATTTTGACAAAGCATTAGCAAATGGAGAAGTAACATTTGTATGTACTCGTAGGGGAGATTTAGGAAGAGTAAGCCATAAAGCATTTGGATTGTTTTTCTTGTTATCAATGCAAAATGCAGTGTTAAGAAGACCTGGAAATGAAAACAGTAGAATACCACATTTCTTATATATAGATGAATTTCCAGACTTTATATGTAAAGATACAGAAGCAATATTTACATTATATAGAAAATATAAAGTTGCAACAACAATAACAGCACAAAACTTATCTCAATTAGAAGCAAATGCACCAGATATGAAATATAGAGAAACAATTATTTCAAATTGTGCAAATAAAATTTTCTTAGGAAATGCAGATAATACAGAATTAACATGGTGGGCAAATGAATTTGGAAAACGAAGAAGTTGGACATATGGAAATAGTATGGATATGAGTAAATTACAATATGATTCAAAAGTAAGTGGAATAAAATATGATTGGGAAACATATTGGCCAGCAAATAAATTAGGAACTATGGGATTTAAAGTTGCTGCTATAAAATTAAAAAATGATGGTGGAGGATTTAATATAAATGATGGTAGATTAAATTTTATAGGTGCTAAATATAAAGAAGAGCAACCAATAAAAACATATAATTTTGCTAGATTTACAGCAGGAGTTGTAGAAGATTCAGATGATAGCAAACATAAAGAAAAATTTGATCCAAAACATATTAATTTTATAGATGACAGAAATGAAATAGATCCAATTCAAACAGATACAACAGATTCAGGTTTTCAATTTGATAATGAAAATGCAGTTGTAGTAAATTTGAAAAAAGGAAAGAAATAATAAAAAGAGCAGTGCATTTGCACTGCTCTTTAGTATGATAGAAAATGTCAATAAAAAACTGAAAATACTTGAAAAAAAAATCAAAAAATAGTACAATATAAAAGAATGAAAGGAAGAGGAAAAAGTGAAATTAACAGACTTTAATTATGAATTACCAGAAAGATTAATAGCACAAGTACCAATAGAAAAAAGAGACGAATCAAGATTAATGGTATTAGATAGAAATAAACAAACAATAGAACACAAAGTATTTAAAGATATTATAGATTATTTACAACCAGGTGATTGTCTTGTAAGAAACAATACGAAAGTTTTACCAGCACGTTTATATGGAAAAAAAGAAACAGGAGCACATGTTGAATTTCTATTATTAAACAGAATAGAAGGAGACATTTGGGAGTGTATAGTAAGACCAGGAAATAAATTACATGTAGGAGCAAAAGTTTGCTTTGGAGATGGATTATTAAATGCAGAAATATTAGACACAATGCCAGGAGGAACAAGAAAAGTTCAATTTACATATCAAGGAATATTTAATGAAATATTAGACAAAATTGGTTTAATGCCATTACCTCCATATATACATGAAGAACTAAAAGAAAATGACAGATATCAAACCGTATATGCAAAATATGAAGGATCAGCTGCAGCACCAACAGCAGGATTACACTTTACAGATGAACTATTAAAGAAAATAGAAGAAAAAGGTGTAAAAATTGCAAATGTAACATTACATGTTGGAATAGGAACATTTAGACCAGTAAAAGAAGAAAATATAGAAGACCATGATATGCATACAGAACATTATTATATAAAACAAGAAGATGTAGATAAAATAAACGAAACAAAGAAAAATGGTGGAAGAGTTATAGCAGTTGGAACAACATCATGTAGAGTATTAGAAACAATTGCAGATGAAGAAACAGGAATGGTACATGTAACAGAAGGAAATACAAATATTTTTATATATCCAGGATATAAATTCAAATGTATAGATGGATTAATAACAAACTTCCATTTACCAGAATCAACATTAGTAATGTTGGTATCAGCATTAGCTGGAAGAGAATATATATTAAAAGCATATAATGAAGCGGTAAAAGAAGAATATAAATTCTTTAGTTTTGGTGATGCAATGTTTATAAAATAGAAAGGGATACAAATGAGTAAAGAAAACTTACCAATATCAGTTGATAATAATAAATCATTAGCAGAAAAAAGAAAAGAAAAAAGAGATTTTGAACAAATAAAAAGAAGTGCTAAAGCAGCAATAAGTGCAGGACTTGCCGTAGCAGGAGGGTTAGCAGTGTGGTTTGGAGCAGGTATTCCACCAATAGCTATTGCTGGAGGAGTTGCCTTATGTGGATTTGGTACAAATGCAGTATATAAAAAAGTATATAAGTCAGCAGGAAAAGATTCAATGTTTGTTTTGGCTAAGAACTTAAAAGGAGAATTAGAAATTGGACAAAATTCACTAGAATTTAAAAAAGCACAAAAAATAAAAGAATTAAAAACTGCTGAAAAAGCTGCGAGTATGGGATTAGGAATGATTGTATCATTAAAAAATATTCAGCAGATGTATGAAGATGAAGAAGTCGAAACACAACCATCAAAAGATGGAAGGAGTAATGTGTATCCACAAGTATTCAGTACAGTAACACATGGTGATAATATTAAAACACTAGAAGCGTTAGAAACATTGGGATATATTCAGATAAATAGAAAAGATTTTAAGAAGAAAAGTACATTTGCTTTTGAACGATTGGGATTTGGAGAAAAGGAATCTGCTAAAAAAGCTTTTTTTGCACAATTTAATCCTGATGAAAGAAAATTGTATGAACATGATTTTTTTAATATAGCAGTACAAATAACAGACAAAAAAATTAATGTTGACGAATTAGTTCAAAAATATATAAATGTAAATCAAATAGATAAAAGTAATATACAAGAAAGAAAAGCAGTAAAAACAATTGGACTTATTTTTAAAACTTTAAAAAATTCAAAAATAGATGTTAAAATAGATGAATTAGGTGAGTCTCAAATAGTATATGATTCAGATAGATCACTTTTGACAAGAGTTCAAGAAGAAAGTACAGACAAATGTGAAGAATATAGAAAAAAAATATATGTTGGAAATGAAATAGAACAAACTCCAGTTCAAGCAAAAGACCAAAATGAAATAACTCAAGAAAATGTAACTAAAAATCAACAAAACAAAGATGAAGGAATAGAACATTAATAGAAAGGATGAAAAAATGAAGCCAGCAGTAACTTATGAATTATTACACGAATGCAAACAAACAGGTGCAAGAAGAGGAGTTATCCATACACCACATGGAGATATACAAACACCAATTTTTATGCCAGTAGGAACACAAGCTACAGTAAAATCAATGACTCCAGAAGAATTAAAAGAAGAAGTAAAAGCGCAAATAATATTATCAAACACATATCATTTATATTTAAGACCAGGTCAAGAAATTGTGAAAGAAGCAGGTGGACTTCACAACTTTATGAAATGGGATAGACCAATATTAACAGATAGTGGAGGATTTCAAGTATTTAGTTTAAGTTCATTAAGAAAAATAACAGAAGAAGGTGTAGCATTTCATTCACATTTAGATGGAAGTAAACATTTATTTACACCAGAAAGTGTAATGAAAACAGAAGAAGATTTAGGTGCAGATATAATAATGGCTTTTGATGAATGTTGCCCATATCCATCAACATATGAGTATACAAAAAATTCAATGGAAAGAACAACAAGATGGGCTAAAAGATGTAAAGAAGCACATATAACAGAAAATCAAGCATTATTTGGAATTATACAAGGAGGATTTTTTGAAGACTTAAGAAAGAAATCAGCAGAAGATTTAATTGCATTAGATTTACCAGGATATGCAATTGGTGGAATAAGTGTTGGAGAGCCAAAAGAAGAATTCTTGAAAATGTTATATTATACAACACCATTAATGCCAAAAGATAAGCCAAGATATTTAATGGGAGTAGGAACTCCAGATTATTTAATAGAAGCGGCACTTGCAGGAATAGATATGTGTGATTGTGTATTACCAACAAGAATTGCAAGAAATGGAACAGCATTAACATCACATGGAAAAGTAGTTGTAAGAAATGCAACATATGAAAGAGATTGGACACCGTTAGATCCAGAATGTGATTGTTATACATGTAAAAATTATACAAGAGCATATATAAGACATCTAGTAAAAGCGAATGAAATATTAGGGGTAAGATTACTTTCAATACATAATTTAAGATTTTTAACTAGACTAATGGAAAACATTAGAACAGCTATAGAAAATGATTGTTTAGGAGATTTTAGAACAGAATTTTACAAAAAATATGGATATGAAAACTAAAGAAAAGAAAGGGGCGTAGATATAATGGAATTATATTATGAAGAACAAGAAAATACAAAAAAGAAATCTAAAATGCCTATTTTTATTGGAATATTTATTGTGCTATTAATAATATTAACTATTATAGTTGTATATGCTATTATGTATATAAAAGATACTTTATTAAAAGTAAAAATAGATAATGTTTCACAAAATGAATTTGGAAAATTAATTCAAACAGTGCAAACAACTGATAATCAATCTGAAATGTATTTTCCAATCAGAAAAATAGCAAAATATTTTGGCTATTCAGATTATTCTGGAGATTATTCAACAAAGTCAGAAGATAGCACAAAATGTTATGTAGATAATGGTGAAGAAATTGCTTTATTTACAGTAGATTCAAATATATTAATATTATCAAGAGAAGATTTTCCAAATGAAGAGATTACAATTGATAAAAAAATCATTTCAAAAGATAATGAATTATATACAACAATAGATGGAATTGAAAAAGCATTTAATATTAAATTTAGATATGATGCTAATACAAATCTTATTCAAATATACACACTTGACTATTTAACATCATATTATTCAGATAAGTATAAATTAAAAGAAGAAAATGCACCACAGAAAATAAGTGATAAAAAAGCTATATTAGAAGATTTATTAATTATTCAAACATCAGATAATAATAAAAAATATGGTGTAGTAAATGTATCAACTGGAAAATATGTTTTAGAAGCAAAATATGATTCTATTTCATATTTACCATATTATTCTCAATTTTTAGTAGAAAGTAATAAAAAATATGGTGTTATGGATGTAAATGGAAAAATAAAATTAAAAGTTTCATATGATAATATAGAAATAGGTGACAATAACAATAAATTATATATAGTAAAAGAAAATAATTTATATGGAATTGTAAACACTGATGGTCAAGTTGTATTGCAATCTAATTTTCAACAAATAGGTGTTAATAACGATACATTTAAACAAAATAGATTAAGTAGTCAATATATATTAGTAAATGAATTAATACCAGTTAAATATAATAATTTATGGGGATTTTACAATATAAAAGGTCAGAGGGTAACAGATTTTAATTTGCTTGATGTCGGATGTAAAGACTCAAAAGAGGTGAATACATATCCAGTTGTTGAAATACCAAGTTTGAATTTAGTTGTAGTAAAGACAAATGAAAATGGCTATAATTTGATGAATAGAAGTGGAGAAATGAGAATTGCAGTTTCACTTAATTCAATATATTTAAAAACGGATGCAGCAACAGGTAAAAATACATATTATATGACATATGGAGGAACAAGTACAAAAACTTTAAATATAGAAGAATTTTTTGCATCAGTTGGAGCTAATGAATAATAAGCAAAAGAAGAAAGGAGAAATGTTAGAAATAACATTAGAAAATAAAAATGGCAGTGAAAAGTAAAAATACATGGGTTTTAATAATATTTATATGTGCAGGACTTGTTATTGGAGGTCTAATAGGCCAGCTTTCAGCACAAGTTGATTGGTTAAGTTGGCTTGCTTTTGGACAAGAATTTGGATTATCACAACCATTAGTATTAGATTTGAATGTTTTAAAAATAACATTTGGATTTACTATTAATATAAATATGGCAAGTATTATTGGGATGGCAATAGCATTATTTATATATAGATGGATTTAAAAGGGGAATGAAAATGAAAGTAAAAGAATCATTGAGACAAGGAAAACACACTTCAAAGAAATTTTTCATATTAGAAATTATATGTGTTATAATAATTATTTTAGCAATGTTTATAATGAGTGGTAGAATTGAAGAAGAAAAACCTAATGCAACAGATTTAACACATAATGGTGCAATAGGAACAGAAATAGGAAAATATGTTTATTTACAAATTGATGGCTTAAGTGATACAATTGCAGTGGGTCCAGATGATGAAAAATATTACATTGCAATAAATGAAAAAGATTGGTATATTGTTAGTTTAAATAGTACTAATTTAGAAGAATTAAAAAGTATTCAAGAATATACATATGGAGAAATTGAAAATAAGCCAGCATCTATAACTGTTTATGGAATTACAAAAGAAGTACCAGAACAATTAAAAGAAATTGCAATTGAATTTTACAATGAAGGACTTGAAGATGAACAAAAAATTACAATAGAACAATTTGAAAATTATTTTGGAAGTGTAATGCTTGATACATCAGAAAATCCAGTAGATACATCAATTGAATTGTTATTAATTCTAATAGCAATAATAACATTATTTGTTACAATAATTATTCAAATATGTAATAAAGTAATAAGAATAAAAACGTTCAAATATTTAGAAAAAAATAATTATAAAAAAGAACTTGAAAAGCAATTGGAAGATAATGTTGAAGAAACATTTTTTAATGATAAATTAATTGTAACAAAAGACTTCCTTGTAGATACAACAGGAGAGACATTTGTAGCAGTTAAATTTTCAGATATAAAATGGATATATACACATAGATTAAAATATTATGGAGTTGTTTCAATTTCTAACAATATTATAATGATGTTAAAAGATGGAAAAACTCAGTTTCAATGTTTAGATACAAAAGGAAAAATTTCAGAAGAATTTGACAAAGTATTTGAAAAGATATGTGAGAAATTGCCAAATGATTCTTTGAAAGGATATACACAAGAAAATATTATAGAATTTAAAGAGTTTAAGAAGAATTTGAAAAGTAATATATAAAATAAAAAGAATAATCATTAAATTGATTATTCTTTTTAGCTTTTTAATCTAATTAAAATTGCAATTGATAATAAGATAAGTAGAACTCCGACAACTATAAGACAAATACTTAAAATATTTGTTAATTGTAAATCAAAATTTGAAGCACTAACAGTTGTAGAATATTGAGTTGATTTTGTAGGTGTTGTATTTGTGGCTTTTGTAGATGAACTTGATGTACTTGTAGACTGTGAAGATGTTGAACTAGACAAATTCATATCTGCTGTAGCTGAAAAAGAAATAGAACTACTATATAATAAACCAATAATTAAAATTCCTATAATAAAAAATATTTTTGATAATTTTGACATTTGTAAAAACCTCCTAAATAATTCATTTTAATACTAAATAATGATACCAAAATTTTCATAAAAAGTCAATTAAATTGAAAAATAATTAGGTAAAAAATTAGATAAAAAAGTAGATTTTTATCAAAAATTGTGATATAGTAAAACAAGATTAAATCAATTGAAAGGATGTATAAAGATGGAAATAAATGAAGAAAAAAGAAACAAATTTATGGAATATGCAGGAAAGAGAGTAAACAACGTATTACATGATATGCAAATATTAGAGCCAATGGCAAGAAGTAACAGTTACGATTTTACAAAAGAAGATGTTGAAGAAATGTTTGGAGCAATGCAATCAACATTAGATGATGTAAGAGCAGAATTTAATAAAAAGTTCGAAGAAAAAGCAAGAAATGAGAAAAAAGTATTTTCTTTTGGAAATACAAAAGTAGTTGCAGAAAAAGTAGAAGATGAAGTAATTGATTTAGATAATAATGAAACAACATCAAGTGAAGATGTAGAGATATTTTAATACAAAAGAAACCCCAAAGTAATATTTATTACATTAGGGTTTCTTTTTAGATTATGCATCTTTATCAAGTGTTAAGAATCCAATTAAAAAGTCTTTTAAATAAGGAACAGAAAGATACAAAATATTACGAATAATAGCATTTGTATCAATCCCTTCAATAAAAGTACGAAGTTTTTCTTCAATAACACTTTCAGTATACTCTTTATCAGCTTTAACTTGAGAATAATATCTTTCGATACTCAGAACACTTGGAGACAGTGCTGTTTGAAGTTCTTCACGAGACATATGACCATTTACAACAGCTTTAAAACAGGATTCTACATAATCAAAATCTTGAATAAAAAACTCATGACTATGAGGATAATAATTATCCCAATTATATAGAGGACCCCAATTGATTTTTAAACTTGTTTCCAAATCTTCTGTTGCACATGAATCAAATACATCAAAGGCATTTTGCTTAATTTGAGCTAATTCAATTTCTTCTTCATATAATTCCCGATATTGCTTCAAAAATTCAAAACCAGTCATAATTGAATCCCCTTTCAAAAGTTATTAAGTTAATTGACTTGATAGCTCGATTATAGCATCTAGAATATATTTAGTCAATAATTAATAAAAATGTTTGAAAACAAATCTAATTATGGTATAATTCAAATTGAAAAAAGGAGATTAATTATGAAAATTTTACATTTAGCAGATTTACATTTAGGAAAAATATTACAAGAGCAATCATTTCTAGAAGATCAAAAATATATGTTAAATAAAATTATAGAAAAAATAAAAGAAGAAAATATAGAAACAATCTTAATATCAGGAGATATCTATGATAGGAGTATTCCACCAACAGAGGCTGTTGATTTATTAGATGAATTTTTAAATGTTTTAATAAGAAAATTAAAGAGAAAAGTATTTATAATTGCAGGAAATCATGATTCTAAAGAAAGATTAGGTTTTGGAAATAAAATATTTGAAGAAGAAGGTTTATATATTTCAAGTAAATATGATGGAAAACTAAAAAAGGTAGAATTAGAAGATGAATATGGTAAATTAAATATTTATATGTTGCCATTTGTAAAACCTGTTGAAGTAAAGCAATATTTTGATGATGAACAATTTGGATATGATGAGATGATACATAAGATAATTGAAAAAGAAGAGATTAATACAAATGAAAGAAACATTATATTAACACACCAATTTGTAACAGCAAGAGGCGAAGAGGTTGAGAGAACAGATTCAGAAGTATTATCGCTTGGTGGAACAGACAATGTTGATGTATCAAATTATGATAAATTTGATTATGTTGCAATAGGACATGTACATAGACCACAAAGAATTGGAAGAGATACTGCAAGATATGCTGGAACAATGTTAAAATATTCTTTTTCAGAAGTAAAACATAAAAAAACAATGCCAATATTAGAATTTAAAGAAAAAGGAAATATTGATATAAAACTTGAAGAATTAGTGCCATTAAGAGATATGAGAGAAATAAAAGGTCCAATTGAAGAATTGCTAAAAAAAGAAAATTATGAGGGAACAAATACAGATGATTATATTAGAGCAATTATAACAAATGAAGAACCTTTATATGATGCAATTGGACAAATAAGAAGCATATATCCAAATGTATTAAAATTAGAAATCCAAAATTCAAAAACAACATTAGAAATTCAACAAGAAAATTTAAAAGAAGTAAAAAATAAAAGTGAAATAGAATTATTTAATGAATTTTATAAATTTCAAAATAATGTAGAATTAAATGATGAGCAAAAAGAGTATATTGAAAAAATCATCAAAGAAGTAAAGGAGAATTAATGAAACCATTAAAGATAAAAATAAGTGCATTTGGTCCATATAAAAATTGTATAGATATAGATTTTGAAAAGCTTGGGGAAAGTGGAATATTTTTAATTACAGGTGATACAGGGGCAGGAAAAACAACAATATTTGATTCAATATCTTTTGCATTATTTGGAGAAGTAAGTGGTTCAAATAGACCAGTACCATCTGTTAGAAGTGATTTTGCAGATAATGATACAGAAACATTTGTAGAATTGGAATTTACACATAAAAACAGAAAATATAAAATAAGAAGAAATCCAGCTTATGAAAGGACTAAGAAAAGAGGAGAGGGAACAACAAAAACAAGTGCAGATGCATCATTAGAATATGATGATAAAGTTATATCAGGCACAAAAAATGTAGATATAAAAATAGAAGAAATATTAGGAATAAATTCAAAACAATTTAAACAAATATCAATGCTTGCACAAGGTGAATTTTTAAAAATACTTTTTGCAGAAAGTAAAGATAGAACAGAAATTTTTAGAAGAATATTTGATACAGATATATATAATCAAATTGCCAAAAGATTAGCAGATAAAACAAGAATTGCAAAAGCAGAATTGGAGCAATTAAAAGATTATTTTGCAATTAATAGTTCAAATATTGTTTGGAAAGATGGAATACAATCAGTACAACCAAAAGATGTAAATGAGTTATTTATTCAAGAGATTTTAGAAAAATTACAACAAGAAATAAAAGTAAATTCAGAACAATTTGGAAAATGTCAAGAACAAATAAGTAAACAAAGTGATGAAAATTCAAAGATGGAAAAAGAAATAACGGCTCAAAAAGATAAAAATGATAAAATAGATAGATGTCAAAAATTACAAGAGGAACAAAAAGTATTACAGGAAAAACAAGAAGATATAAAACAAAAAGAAATATTAATTCAAAAAAGCCAAGAAATAATAAATAAGATTTTACCTAAAGAAGATAAGAAAAAAGAGTTAGAAAAAGAGATTTCACAAAAGCAAAAAGTTTTACAAGATATTTCTGAAAAGATT
Source organism: uncultured Clostridia bacterium (assembly GCA_934120045.1). GTDB lineage: Bacteria > Bacillota > Clostridia > TANB77 > CAG-508 > CAG-269. The sequence goes on along the minus strand of CAKOTF010000006.1, from coordinate 5,813 downwards.
GAACTTGGAAATAAAAAAGAAGAAAAATTTAAACAAGTTTTGGATTTATTAGAAATAATAAAAGTTCAATTTCAAAAATATAGTGAATTAAAAGATGGAAAAACAGAATTAGAAGATAAAATAAAAAAATTACAAGTAATTATAAAAGAACAAGAAAATAAAAAAATAGCAAGTGAAAATGCACAAAAACTTGAAGTAGAATGGGAAAAATTGAGTACAGAAGTGCTTGAAAAAGAAAAAGAATTTTTCAGAGAACAAGCAGGAATATTAGCAGAAAAACTTAAAGAAAATGAGCCTTGTCCTGTATGTGGAAGTTTACATCATCCAAATCTTGCTATAAAATCAACAAGTGTATTAACAAAAGAAGAATTAGATAATTTGAAGGAAAAAGAAGAAAAAAGTCGAAAAACTCTTACAGATGCAACAAATAAAGTTACTGAAATAAATAGTAAAATAGAAATATTAATAAAAGAATTTGGAGAAAAGCCAGATGTAGAATTATATAATAAAAAATATCTAGAAATATCAGAAGAATTAGAAAAAGCATATAATCAATTAAACGATAATTATAAGCAAATAATGTTAAAAGACATTGTAATAGAGAGTTTTGAATATGACATATTTAAAGAAAAAATAACAAATAAAATTTCAAAAGAAAGAGAAGAATTTTTAAAATTTCAAACACAACAAGAAGAAAATAAAAAACAAATAGATGAACTATTACAAAAACAAGAAAAGGCTCAAAATGATTATCAAAATACATTAAAAGAGCTTGGTTTTGAAAATGAAGAACAATATAAAAAATCAGTATTAAACAATTCGCAAATAGAAATATTTAGCAAAGAAATAGAAAAATATAAAACAGATGTAACTATAAATGCAACTAAATTAGAAGAAATTCAAAAAGAAATTAAAGGTTTTGAAAAAGTAGATTTAACAGCAAAAATTCAAGAATTTAATAATAAAAAACAAGAACTTGAAGATATGAGAAAACAACAAATGGAATATCACAGAATATTTGAAAATAATAATAGAATTTTAGTAGATTTACAAACAAATTCAAAAAAATTAGACTCAAAAATAAAAGAATTTACAATGGTAGAAGATTTATCTAAAATAGCAAATGGAACAGTTTATGGAAAAAGAAGAATTGAATTTGAGCAATTTGTACAAGCATCATATTTTGATATGGTAATTATTGAAGCAAATAAAAGATTATTAAAAATGACAGATAATAGATTTTTATTAGTAAGAAAAGAAAGTTCTGAAAGAGTATCTGACAAAATAGGACTTGAACTTGAAGTAATAGATAATTATAATGGAAAAAGAAGAGATGTAAAATCTTTATCAGGTGGAGAGGCATTTAAGGCAGCATTATCACTTGCACTTGGTTTATCAGATGTTATACAAAGTTATTCTGGTGGAATTGTTGTTGATACAATGTTTATTGATGAGGGTTTTGGATCATTAGATACAGAGTCAAGAGAACAGGCAATAAATACATTAAATCAGTTAACAGATAATCATAAGTTGATTGGAATAATTAGCCATGTTACAGAATTGAAAGAGAGAATCGATAAGAAGATTATTGTTACGAAGTCTACAGAGGGAAGCAAGATAACTATAGAGTGTTGAAAAATAATTACAATTTTGGCTGTGTTAAATTTCATTTAAAACGCGGTTACATACACCACGTATGCGCCCTTGCCTTTTAAATAAAATTTGCCTTGCCAAAATTTAATTCTTTTCCAACATCAAACATGGATAATAAGAAAGGAATGAAAAAATGGCAGAAGAAGTAAAATGGACAGATGAACAGAAACAAGCAATATATGAAAAAGATAGTAATATATTAGTAGCTGCTGCAGCAGGAAGCGGAAAAACAGCAGTACTAGTTGAAAGAATTATCAACAAAATAATTAATGAAAAAATAGATATAGATAGATTACTTGTAGTAACATTCACAAATGCAGCAGCATCAGAGATGAGAGAAAGAGTATTAAAAGCAATATATAAGAAAATTGATGAAAATCCAGAAGATGAGAGATTACAAAGACAAGTAACATTATTAAATAAAGCAAGTATATGTACAATAGACTCATTCTGCCTTGATGTTGTAAGAAACAATTTCTTTGAAATTGATATATCACAAAACTTTAGAATTGCAGATACAACAGAAATAGAAATTTTACAACAAGATGTTTTAGAAGAACTATTTGAAGAAAAGTATGAAAGTAAAGATGAAAATTTTGAAAAATTAATAAATACATATACAGGATATAGAGATGACACACCATTAAAAGAATTAATATTAACAATTTACAAATATATTCAAAGTAATCCATATCCAGAAAAATGGTTAGATGAAAAAATAGAAATGTTTAACTTTAATTTAGAAGAATGTAAAGACTTTTCACAAACAAGCTGGGGAAAAATTTTATTAAAACAAATAAAAGAAGTTGTTGATGATGGAATAATCCAATTAAAACCAGAAGTCCAAAAGTTATCAGAATGTGATGATTTAAAGAAAAGTTATGAATTTTTAAGAGGAAATTTAAATCAATTAGAATTATTACAAGCAAATTTAGATACCTGGGATAAGGCATATACAATTTATGCAACAATGGATTTTGGAAAATGGACAATGGACAGAAATGTTAAATTAGATGAAAAAGTAAATGCACAAAAAGTAAGAGAAAAAGTATTATCAACATTAAAATCATCAGCAGAAAAAGTATTAATAATGGATTCAAATGAAGCATATCAAGACATTATAAATATGTATGATATTTTGAAGAAATTAGAAGGATTAATATTAGACTTTTCACAAATATTTGCAAAAAGAAAAAAAGAAAAAAATATGGTGGATTTTAGTGATGTAGAACATTTTGCATTAAAAATATTATTAGACGAAAATGGAAATCCAACAGAAATAGCAAAAAAATATCAATCTAAATTTGATGAAATAGCAATAGATGAATATCAAGATAGTAATTTAGTACAAGAATATATATTAACATCAATATCTAAAGGAAAAAATATTTTTATGGTTGGAGATGTTAAGCAAAGTATTTATAAATTTAGACAAGCAAGACCAGATTTATTTTTAAGTAAATATAAAACATATAAATTAAAACAAAATAAAACAGAAAATGATGATTTAAAGATACAATTATTTAAAAACTTTAGAAGTAGAAAAGAAGTGTTATATTTTTCAAATTTGATATTTTCAAAAATAATGACAGAGGAATTAGGAGAATTAAATTATACAGAAGAAGAATACTTGAATTTAGGTGCTGATTATAAAGATACTGGTGAAGATTTAAAAACAGAAATTGATATAATAACAATAGATAATAAAGAAGATGAAGAAGAGCCAGAAGAATTAGAAGTTGAAGTAGATGAAAATGAAGATACACAAGATGAGGAGTTTAAAACAGAAGTAGAAAGAAAAGAAGATATAGAAGTTGAAGCAATGTTTGTTGCAAATAAAATAAAACAATTAATAGATAATAAATTCCAAGTATATGATGCAAAAGCCAAAGAGAAAAGAGACATAAAATATAAAGATATAGTTGTTTTATTAAGATCAACAAAAATATCTGCCCCTATTTTTGAAAAAGAAATAATCAAATTAGGAATACCAGTATTTAGTGATTCTTCATCAGAATATCTAGAAAGCTTAGAAATTCAAACAATAATGAATTTATTAAAAATAATAGATAATCCATTACAAGAAATACCATTAGTAGCAACAATGAGATCAACAATAGGTGGATTTACAGATAATGAGCTTGTAGAAATTAGAGTAAGTGATAAATATGATAATTTTTATAATACATTATTAAAATCAAAAAAAGATGTAAGTGAACAACTAAGAAACAAAATAAATAAATTTTTGGAACAAATAGAAATGTGGCGTAAAGAACAAGAATATTTGAGTTTAGATGAATTAATCTGGAAAATATATAATGATACAGGATATTTTAATTATGTAGGTCTTATGAGAAATGGAGAATTAAGGCAAGCAAATCTAAAAATGTTATTTGAGAGAGCAAAACAATGTGAGAGCATAAGTTTTAAAGGATTATATAATTTCATAAATTATATAGAAAAAATAAAAACAAGTAGTAAAGATATGGATTCAGCAAAAATAATTGGTGAAAATGATGATGTTGTAAGAATAATGAGTATTCACAAAAGTAAAGGACTAGAATTTCCTGTTGTTATTTTAGCTAATTCAGGAAAACAATTTAATTTACAAGATTTGAATTCAAAAATATTGTTACATCCTGAACTTGGAATTGGTGTAAAATATATAGATTATGATATGCAAATAACATATGATACTTTATCAAAAAGAGCCATAAAAAACAAAATGAAAATAGAAACATTGTCAGAAGAGATGAGAGTTTTGTATGTTGCATTAACAAGAGCTAAAGAGAAAATTATAATAACAGGATTAGCCAAAAAAGAGAAACAAGATAAAATGTTGGAAAATGTCGAAAAATATGAAGAATTAAATATAATGTTATTATCAAAAGCCAAATCATATTTAGATTGGATTACATTAGTACACTTATATTATGAACAAACAATGGAAAGTCTTGCTACATGGAAGGTATTACAAAAAGAAGATATTATAAAAATGTGTGCTACTCAAGAGCCAGAAAAAGAAGAAAGTAAAACTAATGAAATTTTAAAAAAGTTAAATGAATTTAAAATAGAAGATGTTAAAGCAAATGAAATACAAAAATTATTAGAATATCAATATAAATATAGTGATGCCACAATTATTCCAACTAAAACATCTGTAACAGAAATTAAAGAAATGAAAAAATCTGCTTTAGGAGAAAAAAGTAAAAAAGAAGCGGAAAATACAAAAATGAAACAATGTGTTTTTAGAGAAAAAAATGAAAGTGAAAAAGAAAATATAGTTCCAAAAATGGAATTTCCAAAACCTAAATTTTTACAAAGTGATGAAGAAACAGAGATATCAAATGCAGAAAAAGGTACATTAATACATTTGTGTATGCAAAAATTAGATATAAATAAAAAAGAATATACAATACAATATGTAAAAGAATTATTAGATAAATTAGTTGCAAAGAAAACCATAACAGAACAAGAAGCAAATGCAATAAATATAAAGAAAATATATCAATTTACAAAATCAAATATATGGCAAGAAATGACAGAGGCACAAGTTGTTGAAAGAGAAAAGCCTTTTTACATTAACATTCCAGCACAAGAAATATATGAAAAAGATTTAGAAGAAAAAGTATTAGTACAAGGTGTTATTGATTTATATTATATAAGTTCTAATGGAGAATTAGTATTAGTAGATTTTAAAACAGATTATGTTCCAGATAAAAATGAACAAATTTTAATAGAAAGATATAGTTCACAATTACAATTGTATAAGAGAGCTTTAGAAAGTGCAACTGGTAAAAGAATTGATAAAACATGTATATATTCTACATATTTAGAAAAAGAAATAATTATTCCAAATAATGATATGTGTAATTAGCAGGGATTTAAGAAAATCCCTGTTTCTATTTTATTGAAAACATTATAAAAACTTATATTCTTTAACATGTATGCAGTAGAAACAGAAGCAACAGTATTTACACAATATATAAAAATAGCAAGCTTTATATTTTTATTATTAATACAATATATTCCTAAAATACTAAAGAATAGAAGAGCAAATGCAAAAATAATAATTTGCATAATATATAATATGGCAAAAGAGACAGACTTTTAAAAGTCTGCCTCTTTTGGGTATGAAAAAAACATTAAGTATATTACTT
>CAKOTF010000005.1 GCA_934120045.1 uncultured Clostridia bacterium | reverse complement strand
AGAAATAATAATGTTACCTAAAGTAAAAAGTTATTCAATTGTTGTAATAAAAGATAAAATTTTTCTTGAAGAAATATCAAAAAATTAGCACTCTACTATTGACATTGCTAAAAAGATAATGTATAATAATAAATGTAAATGAAAAGAAAGAAACAGCACTATCTAAAAAGAGGTGCTGTTAAAACATATATTCATATTATATGAAAGTTCTTTGAACTTACCTATAATATAAAAGGAGAGTGATAATTATGAATATACAAAAATTTACACAAAAATCAATAGAAGCATTGCAAAATGCACAAACATTAGCAAGCACAAATCAAAATGTGCAAGTAGAACAAGAACACATATTACTTGCATTACTAGAACAAGATAATAGCTTAATAAAAGAGCTAATAAAGAAAATTACATCAAATGAAGAAAACTTCGAAAATGAAGTAAAAAGACTAGTTGATAACAAGCCAAGAATGACAGGTGGTTCAAGACCGAATGACGGAATATATGTATCACAAGATACAGATTTAGTATTAGCAGATAGTGAAAATATAGCTAAAAAAATGAAAGACGAATATGTATCTGTTGAACATATAATGATTTCAATATTTGATCATGCAAATAGCCAATTAAAAGAATTATTTAGAACATTTAATATAACAAAAAACGCATTTTTAAAAGCACTATCAGAAGTTAGAGGAAATACAAGAGTGACAACAGATAACCCAGAAGAAACCTATGATGTTTTAAAGAAATATGGTCAAGACCTAGTACAAATGGCAAGAGACCAAAAACTTGATCCAGTAATAGGAAGAGATAATGAAATAAGAAATGTAATAAGAATTTTATCAAGAAAAACCAAAAACAATCCATGTTTAATTGGTGAACCAGGTGTTGGTAAAACAGCAATAGCAGAAGGATTAGCATTAAGAATTGTTAGAGGAGATGTGCCAGAAGGATTAAAAGACTGTACAATATTCTCACTTGATATGGGACTACTTGTAGCTGGTGCAAAATATAGAGGAGAATTTGAGGAAAGATTAAAAGCAGTATTACAAGAAGTAAAGAAAAGTGAAGGAAAAATTATCTTATTTATTGATGAAATTCACACAATTGTTGGAGCAGGAAAAACAGATGGTGCAATGGATGCTGGAAACTTATTAAAACCAATGTTAGCAAGAGGAGAATTACATTGTATTGGTGCAACAACATTAAATGAATATAGACAATATATAGAGAAAGACCAAGCACTAGAAAGACGTTTCCAACCAGTAATGGTAGATGAGCCAACAGTAGAAGATACAATATCAATATTAAGAGGATTAAAAGAAAGATATGAAGTATATCATGGAGTTAAAATATCAGACAATGCATTAATTACTGCAGCAACATTATCACACAGATATATTTCAGACAGATTTTTACCAGATAAAGCAATAGACTTAATAGATGAAGCTTGTGCAATGATAAAAACAGAAATGCAATCAATGCCAACAGAACTTGATGAAGTATCAAGAAAAATAATGCAATTAGAAATTGAAGAAACAGCTCTTTCAAAAGAAACAGATGAAATTTCTAAAAAGAGATTAGAAGACATCAAAAAAGAAAAAGCAGAATTAAAAACAAAATTTGATGGAATGAAAGCAAAATGGGAAAATGAAAAACAAGCAATTTCTAAAGTACAAAAATTACGTGAAGAAATAGAACAAGTAAATGCACAAATAGAACAAGCAGAAAGAGTATATGATTTAGGAAAAGTAGCAGAACTAAGATATGGTAAACTTCCAGAATTACAAAAAGAATTAAAAGCAGAAGAAGAATTATCTGAAAAAGGAAAAGAAGATGGTCTATTAAGAAATAAAGTAACAGAAGATGAAATAACAAAAATTATTTCAAGATGGACAGGGATACCAGTTACAAAATTAATGGAAAGTGAAAGAGAAAAAATCTTACATTTACCAGAATTATTGCATAAGAGAGTAATTGGACAAGATGATGCAGTAGAAAAAGTATCTGAAGCAATAATGCGTTCAAGAGCAGGAATTGGAGATCCACGTAAACCAATAGGATCATTCATGTTCTTAGGTCCAACAGGTGTTGGTAAAACAGAACTTGCAAAAGCATTAGCAGAATGCTTATTTGATGATGAACATAATATGATAAGAATAGATATGAGTGAGTATATGGAAAAATACTCTGTATCTAGATTAATTGGTGCGCCTCCAGGATATGTTGGATATGAAGAAGGTGGACAATTAACAGAAGCAGTAAGAAGAAAACCATATTCAGTAGTTTTATTTGATGAAATAGAAAAAGCTCATCCAGATGTATTTAATATTTTGTTACAAGTACTTGATGATGGTAGAATTACAGACTCACAAGGAAGAACAGTAGACTTTAAAAATACAATTATAATATTAACTTCAAACTTAGGTTCAAGTTATATATTAGACGGAATTCAAGAAAATGGAGAAATATCTGAAGAAGCAAAAGAAAATGTAAGAAAATTATTAAAACAAAGCTTTAGACCAGAATTCTTGAACAGATTAGATGAAATAGTATTTTATAAACCATTACAGAAAACAGAAATAGGAAGAATATTAGATTTATTAATTAAAGATTTGGAAAGAAGACTTGATGATAAACATATTAGTTTAAATGTTACACAATCAGCAAAAGATTATTTAATTAATAATGGATATGATGAAGTTTATGGTGCAAGACCATTAAAGAGATTTGTCCAAAAGAAACTTGAAACATTAATTGCAAAAAATATTTTAGCAAATAAAATTTTACCAAATACAACAATTACAGTAGATTGCAAAGATGATGAACTATTTATTAAATAATTTTCATTATTTTCTTGCTTATATTTTTTATTGAACACATTTTTATTCTATATATTGATTTTGTTATTGTTTATTGTTATAATCAACTTATAAATTTAATCATTAAGTATGTAAAACTTAATAATTTATAGAAAGGTTGAAAATAATGAGAACAAAAGAAAATAAAGGAGTAACATTAATTGCATTAGCAGTAACAATAATAGTAATGCTAATATTGGCAGGAGTAACAGTATCAACATTAACAGGGAATAGTGGAATAATAAGTAATGCAAGTCTATCTAAAACGATGAATGAATTATCAAAATATAAAGAAGAATTAGAAATATATAAAGCAAATAAAATTGTTGAAAATAATGGCTTTTTGGGAGAAAGTCTTTCTGCAGGAAAAGACTCAATTAATTATAATATAAAATCAGATGAAGATACAGGTAATATAAAAAATATAATACCAGATATAACAGATGAATATATAGAAAAATTACAAATAGTAAAAGGGGAATTATTAATAAAAACAAAAGATAAGAAACAAATAAAAGCAGCACAAGCAGTAGGAATACAAATAAATCCATATGATATAACAGAAGACGGAGAATTATTATCATCAAATGAAAACTTATTATTAGTAGATGGTGAAGGAAATTTGCTATTGCCATATAGTGTAAAAAAAGTTGGATATGGTGCATTTTCAAATGTTGAAGGACTAAAAACAATAATAATACCAGAAAGTGTAACTGAAATTGGAGATTATGCATTTTCATACAATAAAACACTTGAAAGAGTAATAATAAAAGGAAATTTAACAAGAATAGGAAATGCAGCATTTGATGGAGCAAATAATTTAAAAGAAATAAATTTACCAGATTCAATAAACTATATAGGTGAAAGAGCATTTAGATGTACTAGTTTAACACAAGTAGTATTACCAAAAAATCTTCAAAATTTGCAGTATGATACATTTAATGCATGCAATAAATTAAAAGATGTTGTTTTAAATGAAGGATTAAAGAATATGGCTACTTATGCCTTCGGAGGAACGGCAATAGAAAAAATAGTATTAACGTCAACAATAGAATCAATTAATAGTAGCACATTTATATCTTGTAAAAATCTAAAAGAAATAGATGTTAGTAAAAATAATAATTTTATATTTGAATCAAATACCCTTTTCAATAGAAATAAAACGAATATATTATTTATATCTACTGTAGCATTAAAAAATACAAATACATTTTCAATTCCAGAAGGAATAAAAAATTATTCAACAGATATATCTGGAATGACAAATATAAAGAAAGTAATAATACCGACAACATTAACTAATATTGAGTCTAATAAATTGCCAGAATCAATAGAAAGTATTGAAATAAAAAATGGAAATAGAACATTAATATATGAAAATGGATTCTTGTATAATTCATCTCAAACATTAATTATGTGTTGTTCTAAGGAAAAAGATATTACTGTTCCAGAAGGTATAAAAACGATAGGAGCACTATCATTTAAGCAAGCAACAAATGTAGAAAATGTAGTGTTTCCAGATTCGTTAGTAACTATACAAGATAGAGTTTTTGAAGGAGTTTCTAATATAAAAAGAATAGATATAGGAAAAAATGTTAACAATATTAGTCCAGTATTTAAAAGAAGAAATTATAAGGGTGTGGTAAATATAGATAAAGAAAATGTAAATTATGTGGTTGAAAATAATATATTATATAAATTAAATAATGGAAAAAAAGAAAGGCTAGTGACAGTTCTTACTGAAATTACAAATACTATAGAAATAAGCAAAGAAGTAAAGGTAATTGGAGAAAATGCTTTTTTTGGTCAAAAAAGTATGACACAAATTGTAATTCCAAAAGGGGTTACCAATATTGAAGGAGGAGCATTTAGTGAATGTTCTAAACTAGAAAAAGTAGAGATTCCAAATACTGTTAAGAGTATTTCTAATAATGCTTTTTCAGCAGAATCTTTTAATTTAAATGAAATAATAATACATAATAAAGAAAATTCAATATCTGGTGCGCCTTGGGGAGCGGCAAAAGGAATGAAAGTGGTTAAGTGGACAGGAAAATAAAAAATGATTTGATAAATAAAAAAATAAGTGTTATAATGATGGCAGTAAAATATAATTGTAGGAGCTATAATGGAAGATATATATAGAAATGAAAATTATAGGCGAAAAAGTAGTCATCGTTCAAAACATAGTAACAAAGCTATAAGTTATAGGTCACAATATAATAGACCACAATATAATAGCAATAATAAAAATAGAAAACACCGAAAAAAAGCCAAAAGAATGGAAGAACAAAAATTAAATAAGAAAAAGGTATTTATGGTAATAGCTATTCCATTATTAATAATTATTTTTATTAATAGCAAAAAAGCTAAAAACATAGAAGTATCTGGAAGAGGAACAGATATAAAAGAATCACAGTCAACAGTTGAAACAAATATTCACAATGATACAACAAATAGTTCAACATTAACTACTAACACAAGTACAAGTTCAACACAAACAACAAATAAAGTAGAAATAACAGATTGGAGATTGAGATTAGCAAATTATGATAATTTATTACCTGAAGACTTTGAAGTTGAATTGGCAAATATAGATAATTCAAAAGATCCAAAGCAATTTGATGCAAGAGCAGTAAAATATTTAAAAGATATGATAAATGCTATGAAGAAAGCTGGAAATACTAATATATGGTGTCAATCAACATATAGGAGTGTAAAAAGACAAAAAGAATTATATGATGCCAGTGTTCAAAAATATTTAAAACAAGGAAAAACGCAAGAAGAAGCGGACAAGCTTACATTAGAATATATTAATAAACCAGGTGGAAGTGATCATAATTTAGGATTAGCAGTAGATTTTAATTATGTTGATAATTCTTTTGCCAAAACATCTGAATACAAATGGCTATTAAAAAATGCAGAAAATTATGGATTTATTTTAAGGTATCCTGAAGATAAAGAAGATAAAACAAAAATAGCATATGAATCTTGGCATTGGAGATATGTTGGAGAAGAAAATGCAAAAAGAATGAATGAACTTAATATGTGTTTAGAAGAATATGTAGAATATTTACAAAATGGAAATAAATAAATTTAGTCATATTTAAACAAATACATGAATATAATATAAACATAGAGCTTGTATAAAATTTTAACAAATGAAAAGAAAGGAATGTGTTATATGATGCTGAAAAATGTAGAACGGACATTTGAAATTACAAAGGAAAATCAGTATACAAAAATCACAGTTAAAAACAATCAAATAGTTAAAGTATTAGTAGCAAAAAAAGGAAAGATTTATTTGATTTTTCCAAGTGGAAATTGGCAATACTATGATTCTAAAAACAATCTTGAAATTATTCCAAGAGGAAAAGGACTATATAATGTAAAAGGTAAATATGAAAGTCCTCTTAAAATGTATTGCAAAGCATGGTCTGTTGAAATCGAGTGTGAAAATATTTGGCGAGAAGTTATGAAATTTGTAAAAGACAGTAAAATAATTTGTTAAAGACAAAGGGAACTCCATAATAGGAGTTCTTTTTGTTTAGAAATTTAAAGTTTCTTATATAATAAAAAAGTCATACTTTCTTAAGTAATAAAAATAATTTTTTATAAATTAGCACTTTACTATTGACACTGCTAAAATAAGTGATATAATAACCAAAGATAGAAAAGAAAGAAGGAATTTAAAATGAGTAATAAACAATTTAAAGCAGAATCAAAAAGACTATTAGACTTAATGATAAATTCAATATATACAAATAAAGAAATATTTTTAAGAGAATTAATTTCAAATGCAAGTGATGCAATGGACAAATTATATTATCGTTCATTAACAGATAAAAACTTAAAAATAAATAAAGAAGATTTAAAAATAAAAATTGATATTGACAAAGAAAAAAGAACATTAACAATAACAGATAACGGTTGTGGAATGACAGAAGATGAACTTGATAAAAACCTTGGAACAATTGCAAAAAGTGGATCTTTAGCATTCAAAGAACAAAACGAGAAAAAAGAAGACATTAATATAATAGGACAATTTGGTGTTGGATTTTATTCAGCATTTATGGTAAGTGATGAAGTAAAAGTAGAAAGTAAATCTATAGACAGTGAACAAGCATATTGTTGGACATCAAAAGGTGTAGAAGGATACACAATTGAACCATGTGATAAGAAAGATGTAGGAACAAAAATCACATTACATATAAAAGAAGATAGTGAAGAAGAAAAATATAGTGAGTTCTTAGAGGAATATAAAATACAATGGATAATAAAAAGATATTCAGACTATATTTCATATCCAATTCAAATGGATGTAGAACATGAGAAAACAAAAGAAGGGTCAAAAGAAACAGAAAAAGTTATTGAAACAGAAACAATAAATTCAATGATTCCATTATGGAAAAAAGATAAAAAAGAAATAAAAGAAGAAGAATATAATGAATTTTACACAGAAAAATTCAATGATTTCCAAGCACCATTAAAAGTAATACATTCATCAGTAGAAGGACAATATAAATATGATGCATTATTGTATATTCCATCACATTTGCCATATGATTATTATACAAAAGAATATGAAAAAGGACTACAATTATATGCAAATGGTGTATTAATAATGGATAAATGTTCAGATTTATTACCAGATTATTTTGGATTTGTAAAAGGATTAGTAGATAGTGATGATTTATCACTTAATATATCAAGAGAAGTATTACAACATGATAGACAATTAAGAGTAATTGAAAAGAATATTGAAAACAAAATAAAATCAGAATTAGAAAATATGTTAAAATCAGACAGAGCAAAATATGAGGAATTTTTCAAAGTATTTGGAGTTCAATTAAAATATGGAACATATAGTGATTATGGAATGAATAAAGACAAACTTCAAGATTTATTATTATTTTATTCTTCAACAGAAAAGAAATTAGTAACATTAAAAGAATATGTAATGAGAATGAAAGAAAACCAAAAAGCAATTTACTATGCATCTGGTGAATCAATAGATAAAATAGATTTATTACCACAAGTAGAAATCTTAAAAGATAAAGGATATGAAATATTATATTTAACAGATAATGTTGACGAATTTGTATTCCAAGTTTTAAATAAATATGAAGAAAAAACATTCCAAAATGCTTGTGCAGATAATTTAGACTTAGATTCAAATGAAGAAAAAGAAGAATTGAAAAAAGAAAATGAAGAAAATAAAGATATGTTTACTGCAATGAAAGAAGCTTTAAATTCTGAGGTACAAGCAGTTAGATTTACACATAGATTAAAAAATCATCCAGTATGTTTAACAAGTGAAGGTGCAATATCTGTAGAAATGCAAAAAACATTAAATGCAATGCCAAATAATAACCAAGATATTAAAGCACAAACAATACTTGAAATTAATGCAAATCATGAAATTGCAAATAAATTAAAAGATTTGTATAAAAATGATAAAGATGAATTAAAGAAATATACTCAAATATTATATGCTCAAGCAAGATTAATTGAAGGTTTAAATATTGAAAATCCAACAGAATTAAGTAATTTAATATGTGAAGTTATGTCTAAATAAATTGAAGAGGTAAGATTAAAAATCTTATCTCTTTTATTTAATAATAGAACTCAAATTGAATGAAAACAAATTAAAGAAAAATTTTTTATAATATAAATATATTGAAAAGCTTGAATATTAATATGATAATAGTATATAATTATAATATATACTTCGCAAAAATAAAAATATTTACTTTTTGCGAAGTGAATGATATACTATATTTGAGGTGAGTTATTATGAAATTAATAAAAAGAGAATATTTAAAAGATTTAATAGATGTTATAGGAACACCAGATATTAAGATTATAACTGGGGTTAGACGTAGTGGAAAGTCAAAATTATTAGAAATGTTTAAAAACTACATTATAGAGAATATAAAAAATTATAATATAATTGGTATTAATTTTAATTTAGTAAAATTTGATAATTTAAGAGATTATATATCATTAAATAATTATATTGAAAAACAATATATAGAAGGAAAAAATAATTTTGTATTAATAGATGAAGTTCAAATGTGTAAAGAATTTGAACGAACGATAAATAGTTTACATGCAGAAGAAAAATTTGATATTTATATAACAAGTTCAAATGCCTTTTTATTAAGTAGTGATTTAGCAACATTATTTACAGGTAGAACATATGAAATACAAATATATCCATTTTCTTTTAAAGAATTTATTGAATATTTTAAGTATGAAAATATACAAGATGCTTTTGAAAAATATGTTCTTGAAGGAGGAATGTCTGGCTCATATATTTATAATGATGTAAAGCAAAAATATAACTATATAAATGAAGTGTATAATGCCTTAATTGTTAGGGATATACAACAAAAATATAATATTCAAAATATTGGGCTAATGGATAGTTTAACTGAATTTTTGATGGATAATATTTCGAATTTGACATCATATAGGAAAGTTGCAAATAAATTAAATGAAAATAATATAAATACTAATGATAAAACAATATCTAATTATATAAATTATTTATGTGATGCTTTTGCTTTTTATAAAATAAGAAGATATGATATTCAAGGAAAAAGATACTTGTCCTCTGTAGATAAATATTACTTAGTAGATCAGACTTTCAAATATGCGAAGCTTGGAACTAAAAATATGAATTATGGAAGAATATATGAAAACATAGTTGCAATTGAATTACTAAGGAGAGGGTATGAGGTTTATGTTGGTGAACTCTATAATGCTGAAATAGATTTTGTTGCAATGAAGATGAATGAAAAAATATATATTCAAGTTTCTGATAATATAAGTGATGATAAGACTTTTGAGAGAGAAGTAAGACCATTATTAAAAATAAAAGATGCTTATCCTAAAATGATAATTTCAAGGACTAGACATGAGGATTATCAATATGAGGGAATTCAAATATATGATTTAGCCAATTGGCTTTTGAAATAGAAAATATTAATAAATATTTTATTGAAAATAGCATAAAATTGTGATAGGATAAATTTGTAAAAAGTAGATTTAAGAATTTCTATGCAATGGAAATTGCTTAGAAATTCTAATAATCCACATATTTATTCTGTACAGAAAAATCACCTACTAGGCGATTTTTCCTACACACTAAAAAAGGAGATGATGGTATTTTTATGAAAAAATTATTATCAAACTACAAATCAACAATAATATTATTACTATCAATAGTAATAGGAGCAATTGTAGGATTTATATTTAAAGAAAAAGCAACAGTTTTAAGTCCTTTAGGAGATATCTTTTTGAATTTATTACTAGTAGTTATAACACCATTAATATTTTTAACAATAACAACATCAATATCAAAAATGAAATCACCAAAAAGACTTGGAAAAATTGTTGGAGCAACATTTCTAATATTTATAATAACATCAATAATAGCTGTATTAATAGGATTTGCTAGTACATATTTTATAAAATTAGTAAAGCCAGAAGATGGTGAAAAAATAAAACAATCATTACAAGAAACAACAGATGAAGAAACACAAGAAAATAAAGAAATAGGAATATTAAAAAGAACAGCAAGTTTATTAACAGTAAATGATTTTACCAAATTATTATCTAAAGATAATATAATAGCATTATTAGTATTTTCAATTATTTTTGGATTAGCAATAAATATTACAGGAGAAAAAGCAAAGCCTGTTGTAGATTTTTTGGAATCTGCAAATGAAATAATAAATAATGTTGTAAAACTAATAATGTATTATGCTCCAATAGGCTTAGGGTGTTATTTTGCAGCATTAGTTGGAAGTTTTGGAGAAATGATAGTTGTAGGATATTTAAAAACATTTGTAATATATACAATTGTATCAATTTTATATTATTTAATAATATATTCTATATATGCATTTGTTGCAGGAGGTAAAAAGGGAATAAGATTATATTGGAAAAATGTATTGCCAGCTACAGCAACAGCACTTGGAACTTGTTCAAGTGCAGCATCAATTCCAGTAAATATAGAATGCAGTAAAAAGATTGGAGTTCCAGAAGATGTTGCAGAAACAGCAATACCATTAGGAACAAGTTTTCATAAAGATGGATCTATAATAGGTTCAGTTTTTAAAATAATGTTTTTAGTATGTTTATTTGGAATGAATGTATCAACAGGAACAGGCATATTAGGAATATTAACAATAGCTTTAGTATCAACATTATTAGTTACAGCAGTTCCAATTGGTGGAGGAACAATTTCAGAAATGTTAATAATTACAATGTTAGGATGTCCAGCAAGTGCATTACCAATATTAACAATAATTGCAACAATAATAGATGCACCTGCAACAATGTTAAATGTAGTTGGAGATACTGCATCATCAATGATGATTTCAAAAATTGTAGATGGTAAAAACTGGCTAAAGAAATAACATTAAAAAATCAACAAAGGAGGAATACCTGCAAATAGAATGAACAAGGTAATAAAAATAATAGCTATACTTGCAATATTAATATTTGCAGTATACTGGGGAAAAACAATTATATTAAGAATGTTATATAAAACAGATTATAGGCAATATGTAGAAAAATATGCTGAAAAATATGGAGTAGAAAAAGAATTATTGTATGCTGTTATAAAAGTAGAAAGTAAGTTTAATCCAAATGCAATATCAAAAAGTAAGGCAAAAGGATTAATGCAAATAATGGATTCGACAGCAAAAGAAATTGCTCAAAAAAATAATATTGAATTAACAGATGAAAATATATTAGATCCAGAAATTAATATAGAAATAGGAACAATATATCTTTCACAATTAATAGAAAAATATAATAGTGTAGAGCTAGCAATAGCTGCATATAATGCAGGACATGGAAATGTTGATAAATGGATTAGTCAAGATACATTAAAAGAAGATGGAACAGATGCAGAGAATATACCATTTAAAGAAACAAATATGTATGTAAGAAAAGTAATGAGAGATTGGAAAATATATAAATCAATCTTAAAATAAAATCACAAAAAGAACATCACTTCATAAAATAATATGAGGTGGTGTTTTTTTATGGCATATTCAGATAGAGAGCTATTAGCAAGAATTGTGCAATGTGAAGCTGGTGGCGAAGGAGACAATGGAATGAAGGCTGTTGCAACATCAATATTAAATAGGGTAAATGCAACAGAGGGGGAATATGCAAGGGTTTCACAAG
Organism: uncultured Clostridia bacterium; assembly: GCA_934120045.1. Classification (GTDB taxonomy): domain Bacteria; phylum Bacillota; class Clostridia; order TANB77; family CAG-508; genus CAG-269. The sequence goes on along the minus strand of CAKOTF010000005.1, from coordinate 85,129 downwards.
GTGGTAATTTAAGAAATATAATATTTCAAAAAGGGCAATATGATTGTGTAAGAGAAACAATAAGAAATCAATATAATTCACAAAATATATATAACATGACTCCAACAGATATTCATTATTATATTGCTGATTGGGCATTGGCTGGTAATAAACTTAATGAAATAGGTGATTGTTTATGGTATTTGAATCCATTTAGACCAACATGTTCATCAACTTTTCCAAGTAATGGTTCTGGAACATTTCACACAAGATATGGAAATCATTGTTTTTATAGACCAACAAGAAAATATTCTCAAACATAGAAAAAAATATTTCAAACTATTGCAATTCACATAAAAAAGTGATAATATGATAATATATTAAAAACGAAGAAAAGGAAGAGTACATTTGGACTATTTGTAGAGAAAAGAAGTCGTGGGCTGAAAGCTTCTTAAATAAAGGCAAATGGAAGGTAGCTTTTGAGTTGATAATCTGAAATAGTAGTAAGGTTATTCGTAATACTGCGTTAAAGTAAATTGAGAAATTATCAAAAAGATAATAATTAAGGTGGTACCGTGAGATATAGAACTCGCCCTTATGTGAAAACATAAGAGTGAGTTTTTTGTTCTATACTAGGAAAGTTCTCCGAACTTCCTAGTATAGAAAAGCTACAATCGCTAGCCCTTTGAGATTTTCTCCTTTTAGTCGAAAACTCAAATCGGGCGAGAACAAAGGGCGACTACGTCGCTTTGTTCTATAAAGGAGGAATTTTATAATGTTAAAAATAAAATCAAAAAGACAAGGTGCAGAATTAACAAGTATCTTAAAAGATGGAAACGAAATGTTATTTGATGGAAAAACATTTTGGAATAGACAATCACCAATATTATTTCCAATAGTGGGACAAATAAAAGATGGAAAAACACAAATAGAAGGAAAAATATATGAAATGTCTCAACATGGATTTGCAAGAGATATGGAATTTCAAGAAATAGAAGAGAATCATTATATATTAAAATATAATGAACAAACATTAAAAAAATATCCATATAAATTTGAATTACATGTTATATATAAGATTGTAGGAGATGCACTTCAAGTAACTTATGAAGTAAAAAATATAGATAATAAAAAAATTTATTTTGGTATAGGAGGACATCCTGCATTTAGATGTGATTATAGTACAGGAGATTATGAGATATTATTTGAGCAAAATGAAGAAAATATAGAATTTTTGAAATTAAGAAATGGATTAATAGATACGGAAAATGCCACAAATATCTTAGAAGAAAATAAGATTCATCTAACAGAAAATATATTTGATAATGATGCAATAATAATGAAAAATATAAAATCAAATAAAGTAATATTGCAAAATAGAAATACTAATAAAAAGATATTAGAATTTGACTTTACAGATTTTCCATATTTAGCATTATGGTCAAAAAAAGGAGCACCATTCGTCTGTATAGAACCATGGCAAAACACAGCAGATAAGATTGATAGTAATCAAATTTATAAAGAAAAAGAAAATATTTTATCAATAGAACCAGATGAAATATATTCTTGTAAATATATTGTTAAATTTTATTAAAAAGGAGAGAAAAGATATGAGTAATCATAAATTAATGGATAAATATAATCCAAAAGAATTTGAAGAAAATTTATATAATGAATGGGAAAAGAAAGGCTATTTCAAGCCATCAATGGATAAAAGAAAAGAAAGTTTTTGTATAGTAATGCCACCACCAAATGTAACAGGAAAATTACATATGGGACATGCATTAGATGGAACAATGCAAGATATGTTAATAAGATATAAAAGAATGTGTGGGTATAACACATTATGGGTACCAGGAACAGACCATGCAGCAATTGCAACAGAAGTAAAAGTTGTAGAAAAAATGAAAAAAGAAGAAGGATTAACAAAAGCTGATATAACAAGAGAGCAATTCTTAGAAAGAGCATGGGCTTGGACAAAAGAATATGGAGGAACAATCCAAAAACAACAACGAAAACTAGGTTGTTCATGTGATTGGGAACGCTCAAGATTTACAATGGACGAAGGATTATCACAAGCTGTATTAGAACAATTTGTAAATTTATATAAAAAAGGACTAATATATAAAGGAACAAGAATGATAAACTGGTGTCCATCTTGTCATACATCATTATCAGATGCAGAAGTTGAATTTGAAGAAGAATCATCACATTTATGGCATATAAGATATCAAATAAAAGGAACAGACAGATATGTAATAGTTGCAACAACAAGACCTGAAACAATGCTAGGAGATAGTGCAGTTGCAGTACATCCAGAAGATGAAAGATATAAAGATATAATAGGAAAAACATGTATATTACCAATTATGAATAAAGAAATTCCAATAATTGCAGATGATTTTGTAGAAAAAGACTTTGGAACAGGTTGTGTAAAAATAACACCAGCACATGATATGAATGATTATCAAGCAGGATTAAGACATAATCTAGAAATAGTGGAAGTATTTGATGATTCATCAATAATGGAAGATTTAGTACCAGAATATAAAGGATTAACAACATTAGAAGCACGTAAACTAATAGTAAAAAAACTAGAAGAAATAGGTGCACTTGTTAAAACAGAAGATTATACACATAATGTTGGAAAATGCTATAGATGTCATAATACAGTAGAACCAAGAATATCAAATCAATGGTTTGTAAAAATGAAAGAATTAGCAGAACCTGCAATAAAAGCAGTTAAAGATGATGACATAAAATTCATTCCAAAGAGATATGAAAAAACATATTTTAACTGGATGGAAAATATTCAAGATTGGTGTATATCACGTCAATTATGGTGGGGACATAGAATACCAGCATATTATTGTGATGAATGTGGATATATAAATGTAAGCAAAACAGCACCAGAAAAATGTGAAAAATGTGGTTCAACAAAATTACATCAAGATGAAGATTCTCTTGATACATGGTTTAGTTCAGCATTATGGCCATTCTCAACACTTGGCTGGCCTAATATGGATAGTGAAGATTTAAAAACATTTTATCCAACAAATGTATTAGTAACAGGATATGACATAATATTTTTCTGGGTAGCAAGAATGATATTTTCTGGATTAGAATGTATGAAACAAAAGCCATTTAGTGATATATTAATACATGGTATTGTAAGAGATAGCCAAGGTAGAAAAATGTCAAAATCATTAGGAAATGGAATAGACCCATTAGAAGTTATTGATCAATATAGTACAGATGCATTAAGATTCTCATTGGTTTTAGGAATTTCAGCAGGAAATGACATAAGATATATGCCAGAAAAGCTAGAACAAGCATCAAATTTTGCAAATAAATTATGGAATGCTGCAAAATTTGTATTAATGAATTTAGATGGTGTTGAAAAATTACCAAAATTAGATGAAATTGATACAGCTAAATTAGCTAAGGAAGATAAATGGATAATATCAAAATTAAATACATTATCAAAAGAAGTAAATGAAAATATTACAAATTATGATTTAGGAGTTGCAACACAAAAAATATATGACTTTATATGGAATGAATTCTGTGATTGGTATATAGAAATTGTAAAAACACGTTTATATGGTGATGATAAAGAAAGCAAATTAATGGCACAAGCAACATTAAATGAAGTATTAATGAATTCATTAAAATTATTACACCCAATTATGCCATTTATAACGGAAGAAATATATTTACAATTATTTAATATTGATGAAAGTATAATGATTTCAAAATTCCCACAATTTGATGAAAAATATAATTTTAAAGTTGATGAAGAAGAAATTGAGAAATTAAAAGAAATAATTATAGGAATTCGTAATTTAAGAGCAAGTTCAAATGTACATCCATCAAAAAAGACAGAATTAATATTTGTAACAACAAAATATAAAGATTTGATAAATCAATCTGAAGGCTTTTTAAAGAAATTAGGATATAGTGAAAATATCAAAGTTCAAGAAAATAAAGAAGGAATTGCACAAAATGCATTATCAATAATAACAGATGGAATTGAATTATATATTCCGTTTGAAGAACTTGTTGATATTGAAGAAGAAAGAAAACGTATGGAAGATGAAAAGAAAAAGGTTATTGCGGAAATTGAAAGAGCAAGTAAAATGCTTTCAAATCCAGGATTTGTTAATAAAGCTCCAGAAGCTAAAATTAATGAAGAAAAAGCAAAACTAGAAAAATATCAAAATATGTTAAAAAATCTTGAAGAAAGGTTAAAATAATTATTTAGAGCACATAATTTTGTACTGAATCACAATTATTAGATCAAAAAATTTAATAATTTGAGTTCACTTCAAATTTTATGTGCTCTTTTTAGTTATATTTATTATATTAACAGCATATTATAATTTAGTATAAAAGAGAAAGGATGATATTAAATTATGATAGAAGAAAGAAAAAGTACGACAATTAATCAAAACATTGTACAAAATATAGTATTAGAAAATAGAGAAAAGCTTAATGTATCAGGAGTAAATGATGTATTAAGTTTTGATGATCAAGTAGTAATGATAGATACAGAATTAGGATTGCTTACAGTAAAAGGAGAAAATATTAGAATAAATAAATTAAGTTTAGATACATCAGAAGTAATAGTTGATGGAGAAATTTCAAGTCTAACATATAGCCCCAAAGGCCCAGAAAAAAATGGAGGAACATCATTATTAAGCAAAATCTTTAAATAAAAGGAAGGCATAAAATGGTAGAAAGTCAAGCATATTTATTTATAGTTTTTTCATTAACAGGAATTGGATTAGGAGTATTATTTGATTTTTTTAGAGCATTAAGGAAAACATTTAAAACACCAGATTTAATTACATACCTAGAAGACCTAATATATTGGATATTAGCAGGAATAATTATATTATATAATATATGGTTCTTTAATGATGGAGAAATCAGAATATATATGATATTAGGGATATTGATAGGAGTGGTAATATATACTTTAACATTAAGTACAATATTTATAAAAGTAAATTATTTTATAATGAGTAAAATAAAAATAATATTGACATTTATTGACAAAATTTTCAAAATTCCAATAAAATTTATTAATAATATATTAAAAAAATTAATTAAATTCAAAGAGAAAAAGGGGAATTTGGAAAGTAATGGAGAATAATATATTATCTAGAGTTTAAAAATGGAGAGTACTTATGAAAAAGAATAAATTTTTAATACCAATTTTTTTTATTGCCCTAATAATATGGGGAGTTGTATTAATAAGGCAACAAAAAAATATAATACAATATCAAAAAGAAATTAAGGAATTATCTGCAAAAATAAATGTAGCACAAGACGAGCTAAACCAAAGCAAACAAAATTTAGAAGATGAAATAAATAAATCAAATTCACCAGAATATATAGAAAAGGTAGCACGCGAAAAACTAGGAATGTATTTACAAAATGAAAGAGTTTATGTCGATAGTAATAAGTAAATCCTTAAAACATTCAAGTTTTAAGGATTTATCTTTATTTATAATATTGCTTAGAAAATTTATTTTATAAATTTTTAAGCATGAACAAATATACTGAACAAATCTTTGACTTTTCAGATTTGTTCTTAGATCAAAAGAAATCCCAAAAATTAAAAATCAAATAAATAGGAGGTAGTTATGTTAGATTTAGAAAACATGACATTATTAGAGTTGAGAAACTTTGCCAAAGAGCATAACATAAAAAACATCTCAAAACTAAAAAAAGAAGAATTAATAATATTATTAAATCAAATTAAAGAGTCTTCAAAACCAAAAGTTGAAGAAGTGGAAAAAGAAGAATTAAGATATGATGAAAATGATGAAGAACAAGTAGAAGAATTATCAGAAGCTAATTCAACAATCGAATATAAAGTAACAAATGATGATGATCAAATTGTTGAAGGAATACTTGAAGTATTGCCAGATGGATATGGATTTTTAAGAGGAGAGAATTATTTATCAAGTCCAAAAGATGTATATATTTCACCAATTCAAATAAGAAGATTTAAACTAGATACAGGTGATATAATAAAAGGGATTGCTAGAACAAAAGAAGGCGAAAAATTTCCTTCTTTGATATTTGTTGGAGAAGTAAATGAAGAGCACCCAGAAAAAGCTGCAAAAAGAAAAAGATTTGATGAATTAATACCAATTTATCCAAATGAAAGACTAAAACTTGAAACAAAGCCAACAGAATATGCAATGAGAATAATTGATTTAATTTCACCAATAGGAAAAGGACAAAGAGGAATGATTGTTGCTCCACCAAAAGTAGGAAAAACAACATTATTAAAAAAAATAGCAAATAGTATATCAGAAAATAATCCAGAGGTTGAATTAATAGTTTTACTTATAGATGAAAGACCAGAAGAAGTAACAGATATGAAACGTTCAATAAAAGGACAAGTTATTTATTCAACATTTGATGAAATGCCAGAACATCATGTGAAAGTAGCTGAAATGGTATTAGAAAGAGCAAAAAGAATAACAGAACATAATAAAGATGTTGTAATATTATTAGATAGTATTACAAGATTAGCAAGAGCATATAATTTAGTTATGCCATCATCTGGTAAAACATTGTCAGGAGGCTTAGATCCAGCAGCATTACATAAACCAAAGAAATTTTTTGGAGCAGCAAGGAATATTGAAAATGGAGGAAGTTTAACAATACTTGCAACAGCATTAATTGAAACAGGAAGTAGAATGGATGATGTAATATTTGAAGAATTCAAGGGAACAGGAAATATGGAAGTACACTTAGATAGAAAACTATCTGAGAAACGTATATTCCCAGCAATTGATGTAAATAAATCTGGAACAAGAAGAGAAGATTTATTATTAACAAAACCAGAATTAGAAACAGTATTTGCATTAAGAAAAGCATTAAATAATTTGCCTGTTGCAGATGTTACAGAACAAATTATTTCTAAAATGACCAAAACAAAAAATAATGAAGAATTTATAGAAAAAATGGATTCTTATTTAAAAAATTATAAAAACTAGAAAAATAGAATTTCTACTTAAAAAAGTGGAAATTCTATTTTTATATAATAAACTAATTATTTTGATTAGAATATTTTTGTTCAGCAGCAGTTATTTTTTGTTGCTCAGCATTTTCTGTTTGATACCAACCTTTTTCAGCCATTAAATTATAGATTTTGTTTTGAATATTCAAACATTCATTTAAAGCTTCTTTAAAAGCAGTGTGAACTTCGGCTGTTGTTGATTCTATTGTACCATGTAAATATAGGTCACAAACACCTTTAACAACAAGAAGCTCATTTTCCATTAAATCTTTATCTTGCATAATTATAATTCCTTTCTTTATAATAAATTTAAAAATTTGTTATATAATTCAGTATGCTTTTGCTCTAATTCACCAATAAAAGTAGCAAGAGTTGGATCAGTAAGTTGTGTAGCTGTTTTTTTGCTACATGTTTTCATATAGCTTTCATGTCCTAAAGCATCTTCAACATATAAAAGCTCTTTACTTGTCATAAATATCACCACCTAAATATATAATTTCCGAAAATTATAAAAAAATACATTTACTTTTTTTGGAAAATATGGTATAATTCAACCTTGAGACCGTTTTTATATCCAAAATGAGAATTTATTTAGGAGGAGTAGCAAAATGAGTAGATGGCGGCGAAAAAAATTTAGTTCAATATCAATTTTTTTTAGAGCATTTGTAACAACTGGTTTTGTTTTTGTTGCTATTGCAACAATACTTGGGTGTGTAAAAATAACTCAAAATGATAATGTAACAATTGAAGTTGGTTCAGATGTTCCCAAAGTGACTATAAAGTGGATCTTTGGGGATGTATCTGATAAAGCAGTGATTACAACAAACACGGTAAATATAACTAAAATTGGAGATTATAAAATTAGTTATATGTTTGGTCTTAGAATCTTAAATCAAACAATACATGTTGTAGATACTCAACCACCAGTTATAACTTTAAAAGGAGATAATGTAGTACAAACGAAAAGTGTTGAAAATTACAAAGAACCTGGATATGAGGCAACAGATAATTATGATGGAGATTTAACTTGGAAGGTTCAAAGAAAATGTGTACCAGATGAGTCCGAGATTGGAAAATATGTATTTGTTTATTCTGTATCAGACAGTTCTGGAAACATAGCAACGATTGAACGAATTGCTTATTTGCAAGATAACGGCTACTAAAAAAAGTCCCATACTATCAATTTGATAGCATGGGCTTTTCGATTAAAAAAATAGACACTAAAAGCTTGATTTTTCAAGGCTTTTGTGATATGATGTAACCGAAAAAAATAACCTTAAAGAAAGGTATAAAAATGGAAATAAAAGAACAAATAATAGTACTAATAAAATCTAAAAAATCAAAGACAATAAACATAAAAGAAATAAGAGAAAACCTAAATTTTGAATATACTCCACAAAATGAAAAAATACTAAAAAACGAAATTGAAAAATTAATTCAAGAGAGATATATAGAACCACAAAAAACATCAAAAACAAATGTAGAAGGAATTTCAGAAAAATATAAAATAATAAAACAAGATGATGCAAATATAAAACAAGAAATTATAAATTTATCAAATAAGCTTAAAATAGACTATTATTTAAAAAATACAAAAGAATATCAAAAAGACAAAGAAATTATTAATTCAATAAGTAAATTTATTTCAGAACCAATAGAAGGTCTCTTAACAATAAATGAAAGATCATATCAAATATTTCAAAACGAAAAATTGCTAAAAGAAAGAGAAGATATAATAAAAAAGCTTGGATTAACATTACAAGATTTAAAATGTTATGAAACTTATGAGCCATTTTTTTATTATGAAAACAAAGAATTTAGTAAAGGAAAAATTTTAATAATAGAAAACAAAGATACATTTTGGACAATACAAAATGCAGTAAAAACAACTAAATATAAAAATATATATTTAATAATATATGGAGAAGGAAAAAAGATATTAAAAAGCTTTGAATTTATCAATAATTTTAAATTAGAAAATAACATAATCGAATATTTTGGAGATATTGATTATGAAGGAATAAATATTTATGAACAGTTAAAAAGTAAGTATTCACAATATAATATAAAAGCCTATAAAACAGGATATCAAAAAATATTAGATATAGAAAAAAATCCCAATAAAATAAGAACAAACCAAATTTGTAATTTAAAAAATAATGAAGAATTCTTAAAAGAATTTGATAAGAATTATCAAGAAAAATTAAAATATATATTTGAAAATAAATTATATATTCCACAAGAAGTATTTAATGAAAATGTTGCAGAAAAAATAATGAAAGGAGAATAGATTTTGGAAAACGAAGAAAAAGAAGTATTTACAGCAGAAGAGATAAAAGAACAAGCTTATGAAGAAATAATAAAAGATGTAATAGAAGAAATAGATTCAAGAGAAGAAAACTTAAAAATCTATTATCCTTATTTTGTAATAAATAAAAAATTACAAGATGAAAAAACTGAAATTGACTTAAATTCAGTATTTGTAGCAATATTATCATATTTACTTTATACAGGAAAATTAAATAATAGAAAAATCGAATATCAAGATATAGTGGATTTTACAGAATATTTTATTTATAAAATATATAATAAAAAGCAAGAAAATGTAAAAGAAATAGTAAATAAGATATTAGATGTAGCACAAAATAATGGAAACAATTTTACTTATGAATATTACAGTTTAAAAGAAAAAGAAAATAAAGATAGACATATAAAATATATAGAAATAAAATTAGGAGAAAATGGAAAGCTAAATTATTATATAACACCACAAGGAATAGATTTTTACTTAAAAACAAAAGAATTTCCAGATTCTGCACAAATAACAATAAATTTATTACTATTCAGAAAACAAATAGAAAAAGGTTCATTTAATTATGCTTATGATACGATAAAAAGACTAAATATAGAAGTAAAGAAAAAAAGTGAACAAAAAGAATTAGTACTTGAAGCATTAATGTATGGTGGAAAAGAAGGAATAGAAGAATATAACAAATATCATGAATCTGTTGAAGGACAAATAAATGAGGAAGAAGAATTATTTGAAGAAGTACTAGAATTAGTAGATAATATTTACAATGAATATTTAGCTAAAAACGAATCAAATCAATTAAATGAAAAAGAAAAGCAAACAATTTCATTAATAAAAAAGATAGAAAAAGAATTAAACAAAACAATAAATAGTCATACAAAATTATTAAAAGAAGCAATAGAAATGACAAAAAAACATGATGAAATAATAGGTATGAGAGCAAGAAGTGCATTTTCAGAAAAATTCAAATTTGAGCAAGAATTTGAAAAGGTTATATCAAAAACAAATAATCCAGAAAAATTATTTTATTTTATATCACCATTTTTATTACCAAAGAAATTAAAAAGTTTTAATCCAATGAAATCATTAGAATCACAAAAAATTAATCAAGATAAAAAAGAAGAAGAACAAAAAGAAAAATCACAAACATATCAAATAGATACAATTGATGATATTACCAAAAAAAGAGTAGTACATAATTTTAAATTTTATTTTGAAAATATGTTACTTTTATTAAAAACGAGAAAAAGTTTTGATTTAAGAGAATATTCAGAATTTATAAGATCAAATTATGGAGAAAAATCATTATATAATGGTGATTTTATATCTTTTGTAATATTTTTAAATGGTAAAAAAGAATTAACTGCAGAATCTGATGAAATGTTTAAAGATTATTCATTTAATCAAATTAGAATAGTAACACAAAATGACGACATTGACTTTGGAAATGGATTGAAAATAACTAATATAATAATAAGTCAAAATATAGAGTAGTAGCAAAATTCAGTATTAAAAATCTAAGAAAGGAAAGAAAATTGAATTGGAAGAAATAAAAGATAGTTTAAATATAGCATTAGAAATAATAAATACATTATTACAAAATAAAGAAATAAAAAAATCTGAAAACACAGAATTATATCAACAATATGTTGGAAATGATGAAGTAGAAAGCTTATGTGATATGATTGCTGAAAAGATGGGATTTAATATTTATAGATTAGATAATACATTAAATCTATGTGTGATGATTGATAATAAAGTATTTGGTTATTCAAATGAAGATTTGAAGAAAAAAATTAAAATATTAAACAAAAATGAAGATATATATTTAATGTATTTTATAATATTAACAATAATAACATGTTTTTATAGAGAATCTGGGCTAAATTCACCAAGAAGCTATTTAGGTCTTGAAGAATTAATAGAAACAATAAATATAAAATTTCAAAGTCTTGTAAAAGAAGATATTGAAAAAGTAAGTAAAGAAAATGAGTATAATTTTAAAGATATAAAAAAGGTATGGGAAAGGTTGCCAGATGCAAGAGAGGACATCAACTCTGGAAAAAATGATAAAATATCTTTTGTAAAATTAGTATTAAATTTTATGCAAGAAGAAAATCTAATTTTTTTTGATGAGGAAAGAAGAATAATATCAATTACAACAAGATTCAAATCAATAGTCTATTTTTACTTTGAATATAGTAAAGAAAATAAAAATAGATTACTTGAATATGTATATGAATTAGGAGGTAATGAAAATGCCACATATTAATAGAATTCGATTAGTAAATGTAAACTATAATGATGCAAAAAGCATATATGATGATTTTAATATGAGATTAGATGGAAAATCTACGACATATGATTTAATAAATACTGGTGGAAAATCAATGCTAATATTAATGCTTTTACAAACAGTACTTCCAAATACCTATTTAAAAAAGGAAAAGCCAATAAAAAATATATTTATAGGTGGAAACACAAAAAGAACATCACATTGTCTTGTAGAATGGGAACTTGATGAAGGATATGAATACAAATATATGCTTACAGGATTTTGTGCAAGAAAAAAACAAGAATCAGATAATGATGAGGAAGATGATAGTAAACTAGAAATAGATTATTACAATTATTGTTATTTTTATAATGATTATGCACAAATAGATATAAAGAAATTACCACTTGTAACAAGAGATGGAAATGATAAAATTTATATGTCTTATGATAAATTAAGACAATATCTTATTGGAATGAAAAAAGATGGACTACCTGTAGAAATATTTGATAGTAAAAAAGATTATATGAAAAGAATAGAATATTATGGACTTATATCAGCAGAATGGAAGCTTATATCAGAAATAAATGTATCTGAAAATTATATAGAAAAATATTTCAAAGAAAATAAAACATCAAGAAAATTAATAGAAAACTTTTTAATAAAAATAATTGATAATATCAATTTACAAAATAGTGATGAGACAGAAGATACATTAGTAGATACATTGATAGAATTAAAAGATAATTTAATGTTATTTAGAAAACAAAATGATAACAAAAAAGAATATCAACAAGCAAAAGAAATGTATGAAAATCTTCAAAAAGAAAATGCAAAATTTATTGATGAATTTAACAGAATTGATAAAATAAATAAAAAAGCAAATGAAGCATATCAATATAAGCAACATAAAATGAATGAGTTGAAAGACAAAATTCAACATGAAACAGATGAAATTGCTAGATTACAAGATGAAAATACAAGATTAAATATTGAAAACGAAAAATATAAAATAGATAAATTACATAATGACAAAGCAGAAATTGAAAATGACAAACAAAATATAGACACTGAAATACAAAAAATACAAGTCAAAAAAGATGATGTGGAAAAGAAATTAGCATTGTCAAAAGCTCAAAATGAATATGTTGAATATTTAGAAAATAAGCAAGAAAGAGATAAAACACAAATACAAATAAACAGTATGCAAATTGCTGATAAAGATTTGGCTAAAAAATATAATATTTATGGATATAATTATAAATTAAAATTACAAGAATTAATAGAGAAGATTAGTAAACAATATTCTGATAGTTTAAAAGAAAAAGATGAAAAAACTAGTGCTAGAAAGATTGCCAAAGATCAAGAAAATTTTGCAAGAACAGATTTTACAAAATGTTCTTTAAATATAGAAAATTATCAAAAACAAATTGATGAAGAAAATGAAAGCAAGAATATAATTACGAATGAGTTTACAGAAAAAGGAAAACTTGATTTAATTTTAAATATTGATGAAGGAATAGAAAAAGAAGAAAAATTACAAAATGAATGTAAAGAAAAAGCAGAAAAAAATAATTTAGAAATAGAAAGATTAGATAATGAAAATATAAAAATAAATCAAGAACTTGCTCAAAATAGAGCAAATCAAATACTTCAAAATAAAGTATTTAAAGATGCAGAAGCAGATGTTCAAAAATACGAAAAAGCGAAAAATAGTATAGAAAAACTAGCCAAACTATTTGATGTAGATTTTGCTAATATAAAACAAACAATAGAGGCAAGTATAGAGGAAAGAGAAAAGCAAAGAAATTCATATCAAATAGAAAAACAAATAAAATCAAGAAAACTTGAACTAATTAATAAATATAATACAATAATTCCAAATGAAGATATATTACATTTGAAAGAAAAGCTTGAAAATAAGTGTAATTATGTAATTGCAGGATTTGAAAAGTTAGCAGAATATGATGAAGAAAAACGTAATGAAATAATAAAAAATAATCCATTAATAATGTATGCAGTATTTGTTGATAATAATAGTTTTGAAAAATTAAAAGTAAAACAAATAGAAACAGAATTACAAAATTTAGTACCAATTGCAAATATTGAAATGTTAAGACAAGAAGCGGTAATAAAAAGCAAAGATTACATATTTCCTATTTCTGTTGACGTATTGCAAAATTCAAATCCAGAAAAACTTGAAGAATATAAGGCAAAATTAGAGAAAAATATTGAAGGATTAAATTCTAAAATATTAGATGTAAAATCAAGAATTGACAGAGAGCAAGAATATTTGAATGAAGTTAAAGAATTTGAGCAAACATATTCAAGCAAAAACATAATAGATTCTTTATATGAAAATGTAGATAGTGCAAAATCTCAAATAGAAAAATTAGAAAAAGAGCAAAAAGATTTAAGTAATAATATTCAAAATAATAATGAGAAAAAAGAAGAACTTTCTAAAGAAAATACTTTATTAGAAAAAGACCAGAAAAGCATTTTAGAAGAAATTGAAGTTTTAAATGAATTAAAAAATATAAATAATGAATTACAAAAACTTCAAGATCAAATCAGCAAAGAAAAATCAAATGAACAAATATTAAAAGAAAGTTTAGAAGAAAAAATTGAAATAGTTCAAGAAATTGAAGATGAAATAAGAGGACTAGAAAAACAAATAAATAATTTAGAAAATCAAAAAAATAGATATTTGATAAAATTATCAGAACTTACAGAATTTGAAGAAACAGAGATTATTGAGGAAAGCTTTGAAGAAATAGAAACAACATATAAAGCATTAACAGAAAAATTTAGTACATCTGAATCAGAATATAAGCGATTAGTGGAAATTCTAAATATACGTAATCAAAATATGAATAATTGTCAAAATAGAATTGAAGAAAATGGATATTATGTACATGATTTTGAAGAAAAAAATCAAATATTTGAAAGAATTAATGAGAGTGATTTAAAATCATATAAAACAAATATTGATATTTTAGAAAAAAATATTAAATCATTAAAAGACAGGCTAACAGAAAAAGATAAAGCAGAAAGTGAAATAATAGGACAAATAAAATTATCAATTGGTCAATTACAAAAATCAGGATTTGAATATAAAATTGAAGATAAAATTTCAAATAATGAAATAATCAAAACATATATGAATGAAAACAAAAATAAAATTACATCTAATAAAACAAATATAAGAAATATTACTAATAAAATCCAAGATGTTGAAAATGAAGTTGAAGAGTTTAAGAAAGAATGTATAGGTTTAGAAAATTTCATAACAGATAGAAAAATAGAGCAAACAGAAATTGATATTGAAAATATATTAGAAGCAGAATTATATACATATAATAAAATCAAACAAGAAAGTATTAGTTTAGATAAAGAATTATCAAAACAAAAACAAAACTTTTATAGTTATATAAAACATATTAAAGAATGTGTTGAAAATTATTATATAAAACAAGATGTGTTAGAATCAATAGAAGGAATAAAAAATCCTATATGTTTAAGTGAAGCGAAAAATAATAATCAAGGAATATTAACTATTATAGAGTTAATTGATGAGAGAATCAGACATATTGATGAGGCAATTGAAAAACTTGAAAAATATCAAGAAAACTTTATTACAAAATGTTTTGAAAAAGCAGAAACAATAGTAAGAGATTTGGAAAAATTGCCAGGATTATCTAAAATTAAATTTGGTGGAAAAGATATAAATATAATAAAACTTGAATTATTTGAATATGAAAAAGATGAAAAAATAAGAAGAATGAAAGAATATATTTATAAAATTGTACAAGACATGGAAGAAAAGCCAGAAGAAATGACTAAAGAAGTTTTAAATGAAAAACTTTCTTCAAAAATGTTAGTGGGACAAATTATAAATATAGATAAAGCTTATGTAAAATTATATAAGATTGAAGATGTGCAAGAACATTCAACATATAAGAGATGGGAAGAAGATTTAGGCTCAGACGGACAAGTTAATGCAATTTACTTTATGTTTGCTGTTTGTATAATTTCTTATATTAGCATGCTTACAAGAAAAGATGGTTCAAGCAAATGTAAAAAAGTTATAATTGTTGATAATCCTTTTGGTGCAACAAGTGCTGTATTTTTATGGAAAGTTATGTTTGAAATATTAAAAGAAAATAATGTTCAATTAATTGCACCAGGTCATAATATAAGTAAAGAGATCATATCAATGTTTGAGGTAAATTATGTATTAAAACATGAGTTTAAAGATGGTAATAAGAAAACAGTTGTTGTTGAACAAGAGTTTAGAACAGAGGATTCTTTGAAGAATATGAATTTTGATACAATTGATGGAAATCAGCAAAAGTTGTTTTAATGTGAATGATATTCTATTTAGTTATCACAAACTGACATTTATGTATTTCAAATAATATAAATAGTATGCTAAAATAATATATAGTATTTATATAACAGATACTAATAATATTAGGAGGCAAATTAGATGAAAAAACGGGTAAATACTTATTTGGCAATTGCAATCACAACTTATTGTAATTATCAATGTTTTTATTGTAAGAAAGGTGGAGAAAGCATATCAAAAGAAAAAGAAACTATTTCTTTTGATCATGTAAAAAAGATTATTGCCAATGCTTATGCAAATGGAATAATAAATTTTAGAATTACAGGAGGAGAGCCAACAAGTGTAAGTTATTTTGGTGAGCTTATTGAATATATTATGAAATTTAAAGATACAAAAGTAAGAATTAATACAAATGGATTTAGAATTTTAGAATATATAGATGTGCTAAAAAAATACAAAGAATATATAGATATTGTTTTTAGTGTTGATAGTCTTTCAAAATATATATGTGGTGTTCATTTTCCTAAATATCTTTCTCAAAATGTTATAGAAATAACAAGAGCTTTGAGAAAAAATAAGATTTCAGTTAGATATAATATTGTTGTAACAAAACTGAATGAATGTGAGGTAAGAGAACTTGTACAAAAAGCAATAGATGAATTAGATGTAAATGTAAAGTTATTAGACTTAAACAGATTTTCTGAATATTTAGGTTATTCTAATGAGGTTACTGGAAAAGAAGCTTATGATTTATGGCAAAGACTGTTCGTGCCCATGAGTAATTTTTATGATTTCTTATGCCAAATATCAACACATTCTCAAGCAGAATGGACAACATCATTAATTGGAAAAAAACATGGTATTCCTATGAGTTGTTATTTTAGAGGTGATAACTGGGTTCAGGTAAAAGACTCAACAAGAGGAGCGAGATATTCGGAGTTTTGTAGAAAAAATTGTTTATTATATAAAAAAGGAGAATGTCAAGAAGGAGTATTTAGTTTATTTTTATCATCAAATTTGGTATTACACTTATCTGGGTGTAAAAATGATTCTATCCATTATGATTTAAATGGAAAAGATAATGAGCAAATAGAAAAAGCTTTTAAAAGTTTATTGAATTTGCTTAATTGATTTTAGCATAAAAGCATGAGATATATTGAATATTTCATGCTTTTATGTTATAAAAAGTATGGAGTGATATAAATGATAGATTTTGAATTATATAGAATTTTTGTAGAAGTTGCTAAAGAAGGCAATATAACTAAAGCAAGTGAAAAGTTAAATGTTTCTCAACCAGCAATTACAAAACAAATAAAAAATTTAGAAGAACAATTGTCAATGAAATTATTAGAAAGAAAAAGTAAAGGTGTAGAACTAACTATAGATGGAAAAAAATTATATGAAAAAATAAAAAAGCCAATTGAGGAATTGAATACAATAGATAGACAAGCTTGTAAAGAGAAAGTCATTAATATAGGTACTCATAATCATATTGGAAGTTGTATTTTTGGTAATGTTCTTAATAAATATTATCTAAAATATCCTAATGTTAATTTAAATTTAATATGTGAAGAAACTTATGAAATGATGAGAAAATTACAGAATAAAGAGTTAGATATAGTTTTTTCTAAAAAAGATAGTAATGAAATATTAAATGGTATTGAATATACAAAATTAGGATATTTGCATGATGTGATAATTGCAAGTAAAAATTCAAATTTTGCAAATAAGGAATTAACACTTGATGATATAGAAAGTCAAATTATATATACACCAAGAACATATTCACAAGCAGTAAAAAGATTACAAACATTATCTTTAGAAAGAAAGCTAAATTTGAAAAATAGTAGTTATAATACGATTTTGGAACTTACAAGTTCAGGAAAGGCATTAGGATTAATAACAAGAGAATATGTAGATGAAAATGATTACAAGAAGTTTAATTTGGTTGAAGTTAAAACAACTCTGGAATTGGGAGAGATTGAGTTTGGAATTTATACTAATTCTAATAAATCTAAAGAATTGAGAGATTTAATAAAGATGATAAAGGAGTATTTTTTCTAATATTGATAAGATTTTGAATAAATTGTTGAATTTTAATTACAAAGCTTGATTTTTTAGAGTAAAAGATATAATATAGATAAAGTAATATTTATTATGTAAGAATGCTTAATATTTAAATAAAAGTACATAATAATATTAGAAATTTAGGAGGTAAAATTATGGAATTAAAAGGATCAAAAACAGAACAAAACTTGATGACTGCATTTGCAGGAGAATCACAAGCAAGAAATAAATATACATTTTTTGCAAGTCAAGCCAAAAAAGATGGATATGAGCAAATAGCTGCTATATTCCAAGAAACAGCTGACAATGAAAAAGAACATGCAAAATTATGGTTTAAATTATTAAATGGTGGAGCTATTGGATCAACAGAAGAAAATTTAAAATCAGCAGCTGCTGGTGAAAATTATGAATGGACAGATATGTATGCTGAATTTGCAAAAACAGCTAAAGAAGAAGGTTTTGCAAGAATAGCATATTTATTTGAAGAAGTTGGAAAAATAGAAAAAGAGCATGAAGAAAGATATTTAAAACTATTAGAAAATGTTAAAGAAGGAAAAGTATTTGAAGCAGGAGAAGTTAAGATTTGGAAATGCAGAAATTGTGGACATATTGTAGTTGGAACATCAGCTCCAGAAGTTTGTCCAGTATGTAATCATCCAAAAGCATTTTTTGAAATAAAAGCTGAGAATTATTAAAAGAACAAATTTAGGAAGTTTTTTGAAATTTCCTAATATATAAAAAGAATTTCTAAAATAGAGAAAAATCTATTTAGAAATTCTTTTTTAATATTTCCATTTCATACTAATTTTTGCTTGAGACTTTTTACGTTTTGGAGACAAAAAGCTATCTCTAAACTCTTGTTTCCAAATAGGAGGAATGAAATATCCATTATTATCAGAAGAACTTGGAGTAATAGGAGATGTATATGGAACACCAAAAGATTTTAAACTACATAATAATGTCAAATATATAAATAATCCTATTCCAATTCCAAGAAATCCAGCAGTAAAACCAAGAGCAATAAATATAAATCTAAAAACTCTTAAATGAAATCCAAAAGAAAAATCAGGAATAGCAAATGAAGCAATACCTGTAATAGCAACAACAATTATAAGAATAGGGCTAACAATACCAGCATTAACAGCTGCATCACCTAAAATTAAAGCTCCAACAATTCCAATAGTAGAACCAATAGGAGAAGGAACTCTTAAACCAGCTTCTCTTATAAGTTCAAAAGAAAATTCCATAAGTAAAAGCTCAAAAATCATTGGAAATGGTACATTTTCTCTAGCAGATAAAATTGAGAAAAGTAATTCTGTAGGTAAAATCTCTTGATGAAAACATGCTATAGCGATATAAAGACCAGGTAATAATAAAGTAATAATAGCAGCTATTAAACGAATAGCCCTTAGAAAATTAGCAAACATTGGCTTTAAATTTGTATCTTCAGGAGAAAATAAGAAATCCTCAATAGTTGCAGGAGCAATTAATGCATATGGATTTCCATTAACTAAAATTATTACTCTACCTTGAAACAAATATTTACAACACTTATCAGGCCTTTCTGTTGAAATGAGTTGAGGTACACCAAAAGTTTCTTCTTCCTCCAACAATTGTTCCAATTGACCAGTAGAAAGTAAAGAATCAATAGATAAATTGCTAAGTCTAAATTTTACTTCACCAATCAAATCTGAATTTGCAATATTTTTCATGTAACAAACACCACATTTGGTTTTGCTAATATTTCCAACAGGTATATTCTCAATTACCAAATTTTCGTTATTTACAATTTTTCTTAAAAGAGAGGTATTTGTTCTTATGTTTTCAATAAAACTTTCTTGAGGTCCTTTTATAATTACTTCATTTTCAGGTTTATCAACACCACGGGAATTATATTTTTTTACATCTATATCAAAAGCAATATTTAAAGTATCAATAAAAAGTAAGCAATTTCCCATATTAATTCCAGAACAAACAGCTTCAAAATCCTCGACTTTATTAACACTATTTTGAGGCAATAATCTATTATCAATATAATTTAATAGATTGGCAGGATTAGGATTTTGAACTCTTTTTGGAAACATTAATGGTTCTAAAACAAAATCATTTATTGAAATAGAGTTGACTAGACCATCAATATAAATTATAAAACTTTTATATAATTGATTTTGAGCTAGTGTTTCAAATTCTCTAATTACAATATCACTATTAATTAATGTATTATATTTACTTTGTATAAACTCAAGATTTTTATCTATTTTAGGATAAATTGATGTATTATTATTATTTGTTGGCTTTATTTTATTATTTTTATTGTTTGCAATCGAAAAGTTATAATTTTGTTCAAATAAGTTATTTATAAAATCTTTAATATTCATATTTCTAATATTGACAATATTTTGAAAAATATTCTAATTAACTGAAATAAACAATTGAAAAAATATATTTTATAATATATAATAGAAATATACAAAAGAAATTGAAAGGAATGTTTGAATGAAAAAAGAAAATGGATTTATAAAGTTTTTGCTAATATTAATAACAATAGTATTAGCTGGGATTGTAATATTGTTTGGCTATGTAATGTATAATGAATTTGCAGGAAATGGAGATTTTTCCTTTGACAATTTAGAATTAATATATCCCAAAATAGAAAATCAAGAGTCTGATAATAAAATTGATAATGTAAAACCTACTTCTAGCACAAAATTAGATGTGAGTTTAAATCAAACACAAGAAACAAATAATAATGATTATAGTAATAATTATTTATATAAACAATTAAACACAGATGAAAAAATTATATATCAGAAATTATATGAAAATAAAGAAAATTTAAAAACAGGAACATATACAATCCAATTTGGAAATACTTTTTATAATATATTATCACAAGAAAATGGAAGTGATAAATTACAAGAAGAATATCAAACAGCTATTGAAGCATTTACTTATGAGAATCCAGATGTATTTTATATAGATGTTACCAAAATGTACATAAATATAGAAACAATTCAAAAAATATTTTCAACAAAATATAATGTATATATAAATAGTGCTAAAGATCCAACATATTTATTAGATGGTTTTACATCAAAATCACAGATCGACCAATGTGAAAATGAAATTATAGATGTAAAAAATAAAATATTGACTCAAATTGAAGGAAAAAATAATATTGAAAAAATGAAATATATTCATGATTATTTAGTAGATATGATAGATTATGATCAAACATTTGAAGAAGAGAATATATATAATATATATGGGGCATTAGTATTAAAAAGATGTGTATGTGAAGGATATGCAAAAGCTTTACAGTATTTGTTAACAGAAGCAGGATTAGAAAATATAATAATAACTGGAAATGCAACAAATAGTGATGGAAAAACTGAGAATCATGCTTGGAACTATGTTAATATAAATGAAAAATGGTATGCAATAGATTCAACATGGGATGATCCAATTATAATAGGTGGAGGAAAACTAACAAATACAATTAGATATAGATATTTCCTAAAAGGAAGTATCACGATGAACAAAAATCATTTTATATCCACAAAATTTACTAAAGACGGTCAAGATTTTGAATTTCCAGAATTGTCTATAACAGATTATAATATATAAGGAGTTGACAGAGTTGATAGAATTAGAAGAAAACTTAAATAAATTACAACAATTAAAAAACAAAGTAGAAAGTTTAGGTGAGTCTCTTTGACATCGAATCAAAGAAAGAAGAACTAAATAAATTAGAAGAGCAAACACAACAAGAAAGCTTTTGGCAACAAGATACATCAATAAGTAGTAAAGTATTAGTAAAAATAAAGGAATTAAAACATAAGATTGATGAATTTGAATTAGCACAAAATGAAGCAAGTAATTTAATAGAATTAACAGAACTTGCAAATTTAGAGGTTGATGAAGAAGTTGCAAAAGATATTTTAAAATCTACGAAAAAACTAGAAGATGATGTAGAGAAAATTCAATTAGAAACATTATTATCTGGAAAATATGACAGAAATAATGCAATATTAACATTACATCCAGGTGCAGGAGGTACAGAATCACAAGATTGGGCAGAAATGCTTTATAGAATGTATACAAGATGGGCAACAAAAAAAGGCTATGAAGTAAAAGAATTAGACTATCTTGAAGGTGATGAGGCAGGTATAAAAAGTGTTACATTTGAAATAATTGGAGAAAATGCTTATGGATATATGAAAGGTGAAATGGGTGTACATAGATTAGTAAGAATTTCACCTTTTGATGCAGGTGGAAGAAGACATACTTCTTTTGCATCATTAGAAGTTTTACCTGAAATTACGGAAGATATTGAAATAGATATAAATCCAGATGATTTAAGAGTAGATACTTATAGAGCATCAGGAGCTGGTGGCCAACATATTAATAAAACATCATCTGCTGTAAGAATTACACATATTCCAACAAATATTGTTGTTGCTTGTCAATCAGAACGTTCACAAATTCAAAATAGAGAAACAGCAATGAAGATGTTAAAATCAAAATTATTTGATTTGAAAGAAAAAGAGCAAAAAGAAACAATAAATGATTTAAAAGGTGAACAAAAAGATATTGCATGGGGAAGTCAAATCCGTTCATATGTATTTTGTCCATATACACTTGTAAAAGATCATAGAACGAATTATGAAGTTGGAAATGTTCAAACAGTTATGGATGGAAATTTAGATGGATTTATAGAAAGTTATTTGAAATATATTAATAGTAACAAGTAGTCATAAAAACAATATAATATAATAGTTATGTTTATAATTAAATGTAACTATTATTTTTTTACTATTTAAGGAAGTTTATATATGGATATAGTAGTTTTAAAATTTGGAGGAAGTTCACTTGCAAATAATGAAAGACTAATAATGGTTGCTAACAAAATAATAGAAAAAGCAATGAATTATAAAGTAGTTGTTGTTGTGTCAGCACAAGGAAAAACAACAGATAATTTATTAAAACAAGCAAAAGAATTAGAAGAAATAACTAAATCTCAAAATATAAATAAAAGAGAATTAGATATGTTACTAAGTACAGGTGAACAAGTAAGTGCATCAAAATTAGCAATATTATTGAATTTAATGGGATATAAATCAATATCTTTAAATGGATATCAAGCGCAAATATATACAAACAATAATTATCAAAATGCATCAATTATAAAAATTGATACTGAAAGAATAAAAAAAGAATTAAAAGAAAATATAGTAATAATCACAGGATTTCAAGGGATAGATGAAAATAATAATATAACAACATTAGGAAGAGGAGGATCTGATACAACAGCAGTAGCATTATCAGCAGAATTAAATGCATCAAGATGCTACATATATTCAGATGTTGATGGTATATATACAGCAGATCCAAGAAAAATACCTAATGCAGATAAATTAACAAAAATATCTTATGAAGAAATGTATTCATTGTCAAGTGAAGGAGCAAAAGTACTTCATGATAGATGTGTAGAAATAGGAGAAAAATTTGATGTACCAATAATTACAGAATCAACATTTAATGATAAAAAAGGAACAGAAATAACACATAATCTTGAAAGTTCTGGAGTAAAAAGTATTGTAAAAAAAGAAATATCAAAAATTTCAGTTATAGGCTATGGAATAAGTTCAAGTGATAATATATTACAAAAAGTTTTAGAAATTGCAAATGAAAATAAATTAGAAATCTTTAATATAGAAATAACAAGAACAAAAATTTCTATTATTTTTAAAGAAATTGTAGATGATAATATATTAAAACAAATACATGATGTATTAATATAAGCATATTTTTGAATTTTTATATGTTTGATTGCTTAGAAATCTTAATAACTCATATATAATGAGTATGAAAAAATTTAATAAAAGGTCTCTTTTGAGTGCATAATAACTCAAAGGAGATTTTTTTATGTGGTATAAAGGAAAAGAAGAGATATTAAAACAATTAGAAACAAGTTTTAAAGGTATAACAAATTCAGAAGCAAACAAAAGATTAAAAGAAGAAGGATTAAATAAGATTCCAACAGGAAAGAAGAATACTATTTGGAACATAATTATTGAACAACTGAAAAATCCAATAATATTTATACTATTTTTTTCAGCAATATTTTCAATAATAACACAAAGTAAAGCAGATGCAATATTTATATTTGTTGTAATAGGAATAAATACAATTATAGGAACATATCAGGAATGGAGTTCAGAAAAAAGTGCTGAAAAGCTTCAAAATATGATAAAAATTAGAACTAAAGTATTAAGAGATGGAAAAATAGAAGAAATCGATTCAGAAAATATAGTTGTTGGAGATATTATAGAATTAGAATCTGGAAATAAAGTACCAGCTGATTTAAGATTAATAGATGTAAAAAATCTAAGTATAGATGAATCTGTTTTAACTGGTGAATCAAAACCAAAAAATAAATTAGATATAACATTGCCTAAAGAAACAGAATTAGCAGAAAGAGATAATATTGCATTTGCAGGAAGTATAGTTACAAAAGGAAGAGGAATAGGTGTTGTAATAGCAACTGGTCAATATACAGAATTTGGAAAAGTTGCAGAAAATGTATTACTTTCAGAAGACTCAAAAACACCGTTAGTAATTAAAATAGAAAAATTTTCAAAACAAATAAGTTTTGCATTTTTGATTTTTGCAATAATTGTATCAATATTTTTGTTTTTTAAAGGATATAAATTAGCAGAAATATTATCAACAGTAATAGCATTAACAGTTTCTGCAATACCAGAGGGATTAACAATTGCTATGACAATAGTATTATCAGTATCTTCAAATAAAATGGCAAAAAGACATGTAATAGTAAAAAAGCTAAATGCAGTTGAAAGCTTAGGAAGTTGTAATGTTATAGCAACAGATAAAACAGGAACATTAACTGCAAATGAACAAACTGCAAAGAAAATAGTTCTTCCGAATGATAGTGTAGCATCAATAAAAGGAATTGGATATAATGATATAGGTGAAATAAGATGTGATGAGAAAGATAAAACACAAATAAAAGAAATAGTGAAAATGGGATATGTAAACAATGAAGCAAGGCTTGAATATGATGGAAAACAATGGAAACATTCAGGTGATGCAATAGATACAGCATTTTTAGCATTAGGAATGAAAATTCCAATAAAACAACAATTTGATATAAAAAGTATGATACATTATGAATCACAATTAAAATATTCAGCAGTAGTATTTGAAGAAAATAATGAATATGTAGTAACTATAAAAGGGGCTCCAGAAAAAGTTTTAGAATTTTGTAAATATATGAATGTAAAAGATAAGATAAATAAAGATAAAATTTTTAATCAAAATATTCAATTAGCAGAAGAGGGATATAGAGTTATAGCAATTGCTCAAAGAAAAATTCATAAAAGAAATTTTGAGTCAAAAGAATTAGAAGAAAAAGATCTTAAAGATATGACATTTCTGGGATTAGTAGGATTTGTAGATCCAATTAGAGAAGGGGTAACAGAAGCGGTAGAAAGTTGTAAAAAAGCTGGAATTGAAACAATTATGATTACAGGTGATCAAAAAAATACAGCAGAAGCAATAGCCAAAAGAATAGGTATAACTAAAGTATATTCAAGAGCAACACCTATTGAAAAATTAGAAATAGTTAAAAAATTAAAAGAAGAAGGAAAAATGGTTGCTGTAACAGGTGATGGTGTAAATGATACACCAGCTCTAAAATCAGCCAATATAGGTGTTGCAATAGGAAGTGGAACAGATATTGCAAAAGAAACAGGGAATATGATAATAACAGATGATAATTTTTCATCAATTGTAAATGGTGTAGAAGAAGGAAGAAGAGCATATAATAATATAAGAAAAGTAATATATTTGCTCTTATCAACAGGATTATCTGAAATAATATTATTTGTATTAGCGATGATATTTAATTTTCCAATACCATTAGTCGCAATACAATTATTATGGTTAAATTTAATAAGTAATGGAATTCAAAGTAATGCTTTAGCATTTGAAAAAGATGTTGAAGATGTAATGAATAGACCTGCCAATAATCAAAAAATATTTGACAAATTAATGATAAATGAAATTATCATATCAGCAACAGTAATGGGGATAATAGAATTTGCACTTTATATTTATTTATATAATATAAAACATCTTGAAATAGAAGTTATTAGAAGTTATTTACTAACATTGATGGTCTTAATGGAAAATATTCATATCTTTAATTGTAGAAGTGAAAAAATTTCAGCATTTAAAATATCAGGACAAAATAATAAATTTTTGATATTTTCAATATTGATAACATGTTTAATACAAATAATAGTCGTGAGAAGTGATATATTATCAAATATATTACGTTTAAAAACAATACCATTAGAATTTGCTGGTGGATTAGCAGTATTTTCAATACCTTTAATAATTATCATGGAAGTGTATAAAAAATTTGTGAACAAATAAGAAAAATTGAAAATTTTTCTTTGATTTGTTCATGCCCGATTTGAGTTTTCGACTGTATGTCGAAAAACTCAAAGGGCTAGCGATTGTAGCATTTAAAATAATATGAAAGAATTATCTTTCATATTATTTTAAAAAATTCATAAAAATTATTGACAATTGAGTGATTATTCAACTATAATATAGTAAAAGTTGAATAATTACTCAATTATTTTGCTTACAAAAGAGTAAGGAAAGGAGATATGTATGGCAAGGAATGAATTTGCTTGTGATTGTAATGTAATTCATCAAGATTTAGTTGAATCAACACAAAAACAAATGGTAGATGAAGATGTATTAAATAAAATGGCAGATTTTTTTAGCATATTAGGAGATACAACAAGAGTTAAAATACTAGATGCTTTAGATAAAAATGAGTTGTGTGTATGTGATATAGCAAATGTACTTGGTATGAGTAAATCGTCAATTTCACATCAATTAGGAACATTAAGAAGAAGTGGAATTGTAAAGTGTAGAAAAGTAGGGAAAGAAGTTTTTTATACACTTGATGATGAACATGTAAAAGAAGTGTTTGAAGTTGCTATAGAGCATATTGAACATAAAATATAGGATTGGAAAATATTTATAATTTTGGCTGTGTTAAATTTCATTTAAAACGCGGTTACATACACTAAGTATGCGCTCTTGCCTTTTAAATAAAATTTTCAGTTACACATACTGAGGCTGTAGCAAGCAAAGCTTTAACAGCCTCAGGGCTCGCCAAAATTCAACTATTTTCCAATCCGGGTGTACAATTTTTGAAATAAATATAAAAAGAAGGGTAGGTAATTATTATGAAAGTGAAATTTAAAATAAAAGGAATTGATTGTGCAAATTGTGCAGCAGAATTAGAAAGAGCTATACAAAAAATAGATGGTGTAACAGAGGCATCTTTGAGTTTTATGACAGAAAAATTGGTAATGGAAATTGAAGATGATAGAAAAGATGAAGTATTAAAAAATTTAAAAAAGGTTGTGAAAAAAGAAGAACCTGATTGTACTATAGAGGAAATTTAATTCTTTCTCAATTTTGGTTTTGTTTCAAGAAAGGAAAAAAGATAAATGAAAAAAAGAGGAATTAAAATAATAATATCAGCAATATTATTTGTATTAGCATTAGTAATTCCATTTTCAAATGAATGGATAAATAATGGATTGTTTATTATAAGTTATTTAGTTGTAGGATTTGAAATATTAAAAAAAGCTGTAAGAAATATATTTAGAGGAAAAGTTTTTGATGAAAACTTTTTAATGGCTGTTGCGACAATAGGCGCATTTGCAATAGGCGAATTTCCAGAAGCTGTTGCAGTTATGTTGTTTTATCAAGTTGGTGAATTATTTCAAAGTTATGCTGTTGATAAATCTAGAAAATCAATTGCAAGTTTAATGGATATAAGGCAAGATTATGCAAATATTGAGAAAGATGGAAAAATTGAAAAAGTTGATCCTGATGAAGTGAAAATTGGAGATATAATTATTGTAAAAACAGGAGAAAAAATACCATTAGATGGTATTGTTGTTGAGGGTACATCAAGCTTAGATACAATGGCATTGACAGGAGAATCTGTTCCAAGAGTTGTAAAAACAGAAGATGAAGTGCTAAGTGGTTGTATCAATAAAGATGGTTTATTAAAAATAAGGGTAACTAAAGAATTTGGAGAATCAACAGTAAGTAAGATTTTAGATTTAGTAGAAAATGCAAGTAGTAAAAAATCAAAATCTGAAAACTTTATTACAAAATTTGCGAAATATTATACTCCAACAGTAGTTATAATAGCTGTATTTTTAGCATTTATACCACCAATAATATTAAAAGATTTTAGTACATTTTCAGTGTGGCTATATAGAGCATTGTCATTTTTGGTTGTATCATGTCCATGTGCATTAGTAATATCAATACCATTAAGTTTCTTTGGTGGAATTGGTGGAGCATCTAAAATGGGAATATTAATAAAAGGAAGTAATTATTTAGAGGCATTAGCAAACACAGAAACAGTAGTATTTGATAAAACAGGAACATTAACAGAAGGAATTTTCGAAGTTCAAGATATTTATGCAGAAGGAATTGAAAAAGATGAGTTATTAAGAATTGTAGCACATGCAGAAAATTATTCAAACCATCCAATTGCTAAATCAGTAAAGAAAGCATATAACAAAGAAATTGACGAAAATATCATAAAAAATCCACAAGAATTAAGTGGAAAAGGAATCTGGGCTAGAATTGATGAAAAAGATATTTTAGTAGGAAATGAAAAGTTAATGTTAGAAGAAAAAATAGACTTTAAAAAATGTGATGAAGTAGGAACAATATTATATGTTGCAATTGATAAAAAATATGTAGGATATGTATTAATTGCAGATAAAATAAAACAAGATTCTTCAAAAACAATTAGAGAATTAAAAGCAATGAATATTAAAGAAACAGTAATGCTTACAGGTGACAAAAAAGAAGTTGGAGAATATGTTGCTAAAAAGTTAAATATGGATAAGGTTTATACTGAATTATTACCAGATGGAAAAGTTGAAAAAGTAGAAGAATTATTAAAACAAAAGAGTGAAAAAGGAAAGCTTGTATTTGTTGGTGACGGAATAAATGATGCACCTGTTTTAACAATTTCAGATATTGGTGTTGCAATGGGTGGACTTGGATCTGATGCGGCAATAGAAGCAGCAGATATTGTTATAATGACAGATGAAACTTCAAAAATAAGTAAAGCAATTAACTTGTCAAAAAAGACAATGAGAATTGTTCGTGAAAATATTATTTTTGCAATATTTGTAAAAATAGCAGTTCTTGTATTAACTGCATTTGGAGCCTCTACAATGTGGGAAGCTGTCTTTGCAGATGTAGGAGTTTCTGCTATTGCAATAATAAATGCTTTAAGAATGTTAAATATAAAGAAATTTGAATAATAGAAAAAACGCAACCTTAATTGATTGCGTTTTTTTATGGATATAGGTATGATTTCGAAATTATTTCCTGTTAAAGCTTAAGCATTCCACAACAAAATCATTTGCAAAATCTCCATCTATATCGACTTCTAAATATTGAGAAGGAATGTAGGCGATAAAAATTCTTTTGCATTTATCATTGATAACCCAATGATGTTTAATTAATTTTGTGTAAGTGTTTGTAAGTGTAATTTTACAAGAAGTGTCTTTTCCAACACTTGCTTTTATGATAACAAGTCCTCTCAAACCAGTGCTAGTAGAGAAAACATAATGTCCTTTTTCAAAAAAGAAAAGAACTAATTTATTATCCATTAAAAAGCAAATGTTCCAAGTGAATGCTGAAAAAACAATTACAGGTAAGATAATCAATAAATCCCGAGTCATAGTTTTCCTCCTTGTATTACTCAATTGAGTGTTACATTTGTAAGTAAAAACTTACAAAATCAAGGTACTTTACCTTAACAGATAAAATAATACCATAAATTTACATAAAAGTCAATTTGCATTAAAAATTTTATATATAAAGACAAAGAGCAAACTTAGAACAGGGATTCCAAGTTTGCTCTTTGTAAATACCATTACAACGGTTTATTTTTTTCTGTCAATTCTTCCCTTGAGATGCTTCATTGCCAAATCGTGCTGGTTGCAAATATAATATCCGTATTTCTCAAATTCCTTAGAACGATCATCTAATTTGAACAAACCATAGGCTAGATTATATTCAAAATTTTGTTCTGGTGTAGGAATATCAATTTTCCATTCAGGAATATTTAAAAGTGCTAAGGCATGAAAAAGTGAAAAGTAGTTGAAAGCAGCAGCAGTAGTGATATTAGGATAAATTTCGATGTATGACGGATTAGCTAATTCTTCCATAATTCGTTTTGCAATTTCATCTTGTATTTGTCGCATTTCTTTTTTAGTAAACTTTTTTTGTGGAAGTTTTAATGTAAGATAAAACAGATTGTCAAACTGGTTATAATCAATACTATACCAGTATTCATTAGGAATGGCTTTGGGATAGGAAAGAGCTTCTGCGATTAATTTACAGCAACTTAATTCAAGTCCCATCCACTGAGCAGATTCAAGATTTTCCATAAATTTTTCCAAATTTTCTTTTTTAATCATCATGTTGTTTTCCTCCAATTGTAAATTTGTGACAGAAAAAAATCGACAAATGTCAAAGACATCATATATATAGTATAACACTAATTTGCATAACTTGCAAAAGTGACAAAAAATATTTTTGGCAAAATATAGACATTTGAGGTTAATTAGTGTAAAATAATTAAGTATAAAATGGAGAAAAATAATGATAAGAATAAAAGATATAAAAATAAGAGAAGATTTATTAGAAGAAAAAGTATTAGAAAAAGCATTACAAAAAAATAGATTACAAAAAGAAGATGTGAAAAAATGGTATATTTATAAAAAATCAATAGATGCCAGAAAAAAAGAAGATATTTTCTATAATTATACGATAGATATTGAACTAAAAGATAATAATAAAGAAAAAAGATTTGAAAAAATCGAAGAATATAAAATGCCAGAAATAAAAGTAAAAAGGCAAAGCAAAATTCAACCAGTAATAATAGGAGCTGGACCAGCAGGATTATTTTCTGCATTAATCTTTGTTGAAAATAGAATAAATCCAATTCTAATCGAAAGAGGAAAAAGAGTAGAAGATAGAGTAAAAGATGTCGAGGAATTTATAAATAATAGAAAATTTAACCCTAAATCTAACATTCAATTTGGAGAAGGTGGGGCAGGAACATTTTCAGACGGAAAATTAAATACTGGAAATTCAAGTATATATTCAAGAAAAGTACTCGAAGAATTTGTAAAATTTGGTGCGCCAAAAGAAATAATGTATGTTGCAAAACCACATTTAGGAACAGATAATTTAGTAAAGATTGTAAAAAATATTAGAGAATATATATTACAACAAGGGGGAGAAATCTTTTTCGAAGAAGAAGTTATAGATTTTGAAATAGAAAAAAATCAGATAAAATCTGTAATAACTCCAAAAAGAAAAATAGAAACAGATAGTGTTATATTAGCAATTGGACATAGTGCAAGAGATACATTTAAAAAATTGAATGAATTAGGAGTAAAAATTGCACCAAAAAACTTTGCTATTGGTGTCAGAATAGAACATTTACAAAAAGATATAAATATGGCTCAATATGGAAACAAAACGAAATTAAAATTAGGCTCAGCAGATTATAAATTAGTATATCATGCATCAAATGGAAGAACTTGTTATACATTTTGTATGTGCCCTGGTGGAAAAGTAATGGCATCAAATTCAGAAGAAAATTCAATTGTAACAAATGGAATGAGTAATTTTGCAAGAGATGGAGAAAATGCAAATAGTGCATTACTTGTAAATATATCTGTTGAAGATTTTTATAAAGAATCGCCATTAGATGGAATGTATTTTCAAGAAGAATTAGAGAAAAAAGCATTTGAATTAGGCGGAAAAAACTACAATGCACCAATACAAAGAGTTGAAGATTTTCTCGAAAATAAAACAACAACAAATTTAGGAAAAATAAAGCCAACATATATGCCTGGAGTAACATTTGCCAATCTGAATGAAATATTGCCAGAATTTGTTTCAAATACATTAAAAGAAGGATTAACAGAATTAGACAAAAAATTACATGGATTTGCTGATAATGATGCAATAATGACAGGAGTAGAAACAAGAAGTTCATCACCAGTACAAATAACGAGAGATAAAGAAACAATGAATTCAATTAATGTTCAAGGACTATATCCATGTGGAGAAGGTGCAGGATATGCTGGAGGCATTATGACAGCAGCAATTGATGGAATAAAATGTGCAATAAAAATTATTGAAAAAGAATAAAAATTGTAGTATATTTTATGAAAAAATTTCCAGAGTAAAAAACAAAGAAAAAATTATTATAAGTGAGTATAAATTTGAAAAAAAGAGATATAATAAAATTAGCATATAAAATTCAAAAAATTTGAACAAAAAAAGTGTTGCAATAGAAAAAAATATATGCTAAAATAAATATAACAAATAAATAATTATAACAAAGCAAAAACCCTGCGTAGTGCGTGTAGACAGAATTTTTAGAACCTACAAGTTTAAAGAGGGACCTTAAATCTTTGAGTATGGCGTGCAAGCTTACACTTTAGCATTTGTAAAGTTACATTTCAAGTAGTAAGAAGCCCATGAGTATTCAAGAAGGAACCCACCTGTCGAAGACAGGTCCTTAAAAATTCAATCAACTTACGGCTAATGTGGGGATTGCTTTTTTTGTGTTTAAAAGCTTTTAAAAATTATAAAGAATTTCTTAAAAAGCTTTTCTTTTTTTGAAAAATATAATATAATGTATTTGCAAATTTTAGATATTCAAAATAGCGAATTCTTGCGAAAGGAAGGATATTTTAATGAAAGAAAAAAAGAAAAAAAATAAACAACATAGTGATTTAAATAAAAAAAATATGAAAAGCCAAAAAACTAATACAAAAAATGCAAATAATAAACTAATAAAAAAAGATGCTAAAATGAAATTTAAATATAAGCACCCAAAATTAGCAATTGCTTTAAAAATATTATTAGTATTAATTATATTAATGATAGTTATAGGTGCAGGTGTTGCTATAGGACTTATATATGGGTTTTGGGGAGACGATTTTAAAATAGATTTATCAAAATTAACAATGATAGAAAATACTGTAATTGTTGATTCAAATGAAAATGTTTTAGCAGAACTAAATGGAAACGAAAGTAGAAAAATTATAACATTAGATGAAATGTCACCATATTTACCTAAAGCTTACATAGCAATAGAAGATGAAAGATTTTATCAACATCATGGAGTTGATTTAAAAAGGACAACAGCAGCAGTACTTTCATTTGTAACACACTTTGGAAAGTCAACAGCAGGTGGAGGAAGTACAATAACACAACAGTTAGTAAAAAATATAACACAAGATAAAGAAAGCAGTGGAATTGAGGGAGTATTAAGAAAAGTAAAAGAATGGGCAAAAGCATATCAAATAGAAAACGAATTGAGTAAAAATCAAATATTAGAATTATATTTAAATTTAATTCTTGTTGGTGGCAGAAATTATGGAGTTCAAACAGGAGCAGAATATTATTTTAATACAGATGCCTCAAATTTAAGTATAGCACAATGTGCATTTTTAGCAGGAATAAATAATTCACCTAATAGATATAATCCATATTCTGAAACAGACCACACAGAATTAATAAAAAAGAGAACCAAAACAGTATTAGGACAAATGAAAAAATTGCGGATCTATAAATCAAGAAGAATATGATTCAGCAGTAGCAGAAGTAGAAGCAGGATTCAAATTTGAAAATGGAGTAAAAGGAAATGTGTATTCATCACATACAGATGCATTAATTACTCAATTAATAGAACAAATAGCAGAAGAAAAGAATATTTCTAAAACAGCAGCAGAAACATATTTGAATACAAGTGGTCTAAGAATATATTCGACACAAGATTCTGATATTCAAAAAATAATGGAAAATGAAATGGCTGAAGATAAATATACATTATATGCCAAAGATGCAAAGGGAAATATTATAACAGATTCTAATGAAAATGGAATTGTAGCAGAAGCAGCAGCTGTTATAATAGAACCATCAACAGGGTATGTAGTTGGAGCTGTTGGACAATTAGGAGAAAAAACAACAGCAAGAGGATTAAATAGAATAAATAGTCCAAGGCAAACAGGGTCATCAATAAAACCATTATCAGATGTATTACCAGGAATTGAAGAAGGAATAATAACACCTGCAACAGTATATTTAGACACAAAAACAACATTTGGAGGAACATGGACACCAAAAAATTATAATAGATATACCGGAAAATGTTCAATAAGAACAGCATTAACAACATCACAAAACATACCATTTATAAAGGTTCAAGCAGAATTAACACCAACAAAAGGTATTGAATATTTAAAGAAAATGGGTGTATCTACATTAGATGATGAAAAAGATAATAATTTAGCATCTATTGCAATTGGTGGATTTACATATGGTATAAGTCCATTGGAAATGGCTGCGGCATATGCAATGGTTTCAAATGATGGAGTATATATAAAACCAACATTTTATACAAAAGCTGTAGATTCTAATGGAAATACAGTATTAGAACCAAACCAAACAACAGAAAGAGTTTGTTCTGAACAAACAGCATATATAGTAAAAGATTTAATGAAATCAGTAGTTAATGATTCAAAAGGAACAGCAACATATACAAGAATTAGTGGAATGGATTTAGCAGCCAAAACAGGAACAACAAATGAAGATAAAGAGAGATGGATGTGTGGATTTACAAACTATTATTCATGTGCTGTATTATATGCTTTTGATGAACCAAGAACAATTACAAAATTAAGTAAACAATCATCAGGTTTAATATTTGCTAATATAATGAAAGAAATACATAGTGAATTAGAAAAATCAACATTCAAACAACCAGACGGAATTGTTTCAGCACGAGTATGTAGAACAAGTGGAATGTTAGCTTCAGATAAATGTACAGATACATATTCAGAAATATTTGTAGAAGGAAAACTACCAGAAACTTGTGATGCACATCAAGGAACATATACAATTTGTACAGAGTCTGGATTATTAGCAAATCAATATTGCCCAGAGCATTCAAAAAAAGTTAGAGAGACTGGTTATGTAATAGAAAAAGAAAGATTAGGTTTATGGAATACATTAGAAGGAATGGAGAGGGAAAACTCTGCACCAACAGAATATTGTAATATTCATAAAGCACCAGAAATCAAAAAGACAGAAAGTACAAAACCAACAGAAAGCACTAAGCCATCTGAAAGTACAAAACCAACTGAAAGCACAAAGCCAACTGAAAATACATCAAGTACAAAGCCAACAGAGAGTACTAAACCAACAGAAAGTACAAAACCATCTGGAAATGATAATACAGTCCCAGATTTACCAGAAGAAGATACAAATACTGAAGAATAGATAATTTTGCCTCACAATATGTGAGGCAAAAAGCATAAAATAGAATAGAAAGGAAGGCATATATGGATATTTATTTTTACAACACATTAACAAAACAAAAAGATTTATTTAAACCAATTGAAGAAGGAAAAGTTAAAATATATTCTTGTGGACCAACAGTATATAAAGATGCAACAATAGGAAATATGAGAACAAACTTATTAAATGATACATTAAGAAGAGTTTTAAAATATAATGGATATGAATTAAAACATGTAATGAATATTACAGATGTAGGACATTTAGTATCAGATGGAGACGAAGGAGAAGACAAAATGTTAAAATCTGCTAGAGAAGAACACAAAAGTCCTTTAGAGATAGCAGAACATTATACAAAATTATTTTTCAGAGATTTAGAAAGATTAAATATTGAAACTCCTGAAGTTGTATGTAAAGCAACAGATCATATAAAAGAAATGTTGGAAATGGTTCAAAAAATAATAAAAAATGGGTATGCATATGAAACTTCTACAGCTATATATTTTGATGTTTCAAAATTAGATAAATATGGAATTTTATCAGGAATAAACTTAAATGATCAAAAAGCAGGAGCAAGAGTTGATATAGATCCAGAAAAAAGAAATCCATATGATTTCGCATTATGGATAAAAGCACCAGCAAATCATTTAATGAAATGGGATAGCCCATGGGGACCAAGTTATCCAGGATGGCATATTGAATGTTCAGCAATGAGCACAAAATATCTTGGAGAGGAATTTGATATACATACAGGTGGAATTGATTTAGTACCAACACACCATGAAAACGAAATTGCACAAAATAAAGGAGCTTGTGGCAAAAATCCAGCACATTATTGGATACATGGAGAATATCTATTAATAAATGGTGGAAAAATGTCAAAAAGTCTTGGAAATACATATTTAATTGATGATATAATTGCTAGAGGATATAGTCCACTTGCATATAGATTGTTTAATTATTCATGTCATTATAGAGGAAAATTAAACTTTACATGGGAAGGAATTGAATCAGCAAATACATCTCTTATTCGTTTAAGAGAAGGATATCAAAAACACTTAAATGGAAATTCAGATATATCTGATGAAATAATTGCAGATATGGAAAATAGATTTCATCAAGCAATAAATGATGATATGAATATGCCACTTGCATTAAGTGTTGTATGGGAAGCAGTTAAATATCCTGAAAAATCACCTAAAATAGCACAATTACTTAAAAAGTTTGATACAGTACTAGGAATAAAAATTGATGAAGTACAAGAAACAAAAATACCACAAGAAATTTTAGATTTAGTAGAAGAAAGAAAACAAGCTAGAAGTGATAAAAATTGGAATGAATCAGATAGATTAAGAGATCTAATAGCTGAAAAAGGATATATAGTAAAAGATACCAAAGATGGAACAGAAGTTCTTAAAAAATAAATGCAATATTGAAAGGAATATTAAGAATTATGATAGATTTTAAACAAATAATAGCAGAATCAATTGCACAAATAACAAATATAGAAGTTAACGAAATTAAAGGATTTATAGAAGTTCCAAAAGAACAAGGAAATGGAGATTATGCATTTCCTTGTTTCAAACTTGCAAAAACACTAAGAAAATCACCAAATGTAATTGCAGATGATATAAAAGCAAATGTAAACATATCAGAAAAATATGTAGAAAAGATTGAAGTTGTTGGAGGATATCTTAACTTTTTTGTAAATAAGGAAACACTTGCAAAAGAGATTCTTCAAGAAGTTGACGAAAATGAAGAATATGGAAAATCAAAAATTGGAAATGGTAAAAATATAGTAATAGATTATTCATCACCTAATATTGCAAAAACATTTCATATAGGACATTTAAGAACAACAGTAATAGGTTCAGCATTATATAATATTTATAAATATTTAGGATATAATGTTACAGGAATAAACCATTTAGGAGATTATGGAACACAATTTGGAAAATTAATAGAAGGATATAAAAGATGGGGAACAGAATATAATCTTGATGAAAACCCTATCGAAAAATTAACAGAAATATATGTTAGAATTTCAAATTTATGCAAAGAAGATGAA
The DNA here is from genome assembly GCA_934120045.1 of uncultured Clostridia bacterium. Lineage (GTDB taxonomy): Bacteria > Bacillota > Clostridia > TANB77 > CAG-508 > CAG-269. The sequence continues at coordinate 47,558 of CAKOTF010000005.1, read as the reverse complement.
AGTGTTTTAGAAGCATGTAGAGATAATTTTAAAAAATTAGAAGATGGAGATCCTGAGTGTGTTGAATTATGGACTAAATTTAAAGATTTAAGTTTAAGAGAATTTCAAAAAGTTTATGATATACTTGGAACAAAATTTGATTCTTGGAATGGAGAATCATTTTATACAGATAAAATGGGTGAGGTTATCGACTTATTAGAGAAAAGTGGAAAATTAGTAGAATCACAAGGAGCAAGAATAATTGATTTAGAAGATTATGGAATGGCACCATGTCTAATTGAAAAATCAAATGGTTCATCAACATATGCAACAAGAGACTTAGCAGCAATACTTTATAGAGCACGTACATATGATTATGATAAAGCATTATATGTAACATCATATGAACAAGTTTTACATTTCAGACAAATATTTGAAGTTGCCAAATTATTAGGACTTGATGAAAAATATATCAAAGGATTAGAACATGTATCTTATGGAATGGTATTACTTGAAACAGGAAAAATGTCAACAAGAGAAGGAAATGTAGTAAAACTTGAAGATTTATTAAATGAAGCAATAGAAAGAGCAAAGAAAGTTATAGAAGAAAAAAATCCTGATTTAGAAGATAAAGATGATATAGCAAAAAAAGTTGGAATTGGTGCAGTTGTATTTAATGATTTAGCAAATAGCAGGGTAAAAGATGAAATATTTAATTGGGACAAGGTATTAAACTTTCAAGGAGAAACAGGACCATATATTCAATATACTTATGTAAGAACAAAAAGTGTTATTGAAAAAGCAGGAGGAGTTCCAAAAATTGAAGATGTTGATGCAAAATATTTATTAGATGAATATTCAAGTAAAATATTAAAATTAATATATAATTTTGAAAATATTTTAATACAAGTAACAGAAAAAAATGAACCATCAATATTATCAAGATATTTGATAGATGTTGCAAAAGCATATAGTAATTTTTATAATGAAAACAAAATTATTACAGATAATAAAGATATACAAAATACAAGAGTATTTTTAACATATGCAACTGGTAAAGTATTAAAAACTGGTGCAAATTTATTAGGAATACAAATGCCAAATAAAATGTAGAAGGGAAAAAAGTAAAATGGGAAAGAAGAAAAAAGCATTTGAAATGAATTTTGGAACTTTACTTTTAATCATTATTGGAATATGTTGCATTATATTTGCTTTTAAAAACTTTTCTAAAGAAAAAACAAAAGCTGAAAATAATCAAAATGAAAATATTAATTCGACTGAAAATATAACAGAAGAACAAACAGAAGAAAAAATATATTCAAATAATGTAATAAGTTTAGATATAGGAAAATTATCAGATTCATGGAAAGTTGTAGAAAAACAAAATGGTTCAATAATATTTTATATACAAGGACCTATAAAACAAAATGAAGATGGAACTACAGATGATATTAGAATAAATGTTTATCTTGAAAAAAGCAGTATGACAAATGATGAATTAAAAACACAAATGTTAGAACATTCTGTATATTCAAATATAGAATATACAAAAATACAATTAATTGATGATGTTCAATGGAGGCAGTTTGATGCCGAAAACAAAGAGCAAAAAGCAAAAATTCTAGCAATAATGAAAGATGGATATATGTATGCAATTGAAATTACAGGAGAAAAAAGTTTATATGAACAATATTATAATGAAGCAATGAGAACTGTTATGACAGTGAAATTTGCGGAAAGAATTCCAGAAGATTTAGCTCAGAAAACAATTTATAATTATGATAAATATGTTAATTTAAAGGCAGGAGGAACAAAATATCTATTAAGTAGTTTAAATCTTTCAAAAACTGTCGAAGAACCAGAAGAACAATTGCCAGAGGAATATTCAGAATATACATTTACAGGAATTAAATATTCTGATTTTGAAGATGCAATGACAAAATATATGACAAGTGATGTGTTGAAACGTAAATTTAGTGAATTTATAAATTATAATGGTGTCTTATATATGAAAGAGACAACAGGAAAACAGAATGATTATATGATTAATCAAATAACAGAAAGAACCATAAAAGGTAATGAAACAACATATGAAATTGAAAAACAAAATATGAATAATTATATAACATTAAAACAAAATATAACATTAAAATATGCAAATGGAACATGTGTAGTTTCAAATGTAGAATCATAAGGCTGAAAAGTTTAATTTTTAGCCTTTCTATATCTTTAAGGAGGGTTTTGGTAATGGCAAATTTAGTTGAAGAAACAAGAAATATAATGAAAAAGTATGGTATTAGAGCTAATAAAGATTTAGGGCAAAACTTTTTGATAAATAATGAAGTTGTTGAAAATATTGTTAATAGTAGTGAAATTTCTCAAGACGATATGGTAATAGAAATAGGACCAGGACTTGGAACATTAACAAAGTATTTATTAGAAAAAGCAGGAAAAGTATTATGTATAGAATTAGATAGAAAAATGATAGAAATATTAGAAGATAGATTTGAAAAATATTCTAATTTTGAAATTATAAATGATGATGTCTTAAAAGTTGATCTTAATAAAATAATTAAAGAAAATAAAGAAAATGAAAAAATCAAAAATGTAAAGATAGTAGCTAATTTGCCATATTATATTACAACTCCAATTATAATGAAATTATTAGAAGAAAAACTAGATATAGAAAGTATAACAGTAATGATTCAAAAAGAAGTTGCAGATAGGTTAATAGAAATTCCAAGTGGAAAAAATACGGGTGCTATAACATATACAATATATTATTATTGTGATTCAGAAAAAATTATGGAAGTGCCTAATAGTTCATTTATACCTGAGCCAGAAGTGACATCAGAAGTTATAAAAATGAAAATAAGAAAAGAGCCTGTTGTTAAAGTAGAAAATCCAAAGGTAATGTTTATGATAATAAAAAGTGCTTTTATGCAAAGAAGAAAAACATTATTAAATGCTTTGACAAATGCACAAGTTTTTATTAGTAAACAAGAAGGAATAAAGATTTTGAATAAACTAGGTCTAAATGAAAATGTTAGAGCTGAAAATTTAACAATTGAAAATTATGCTGAATTAGCAAAAGAAATATCAAAATAATAGGAAGGAATGTGATAAAAATGAAAATAGTTTTTATGGGAACTCCAGACTTTGCAAGAGATTCATTAGAAGCAATATATAATGCTGGACATGACATTTTAGCAGTTGTTACAAATGTAGACAAGCCAAAAGGAAGAGGAATGAAAATGATTGCAACACCTGTTAAAGAGTTTGCTATTGAAAAGAATTTACCAGTATTTCAGCCAGAAAAAGTAAAGAAAAATGAAGAATTTATAAATGAAATAAAATCTTTAAATCCTGATATAATATGTGTTGTTGCATATGGAAAAATATTGCCAAAAGAAATATTAGATATACCTCAATATGGTTGTGTAAATGTTCATGCATCACTTCTTCCTAAATATAGAGGAGCAGCACCAATTCAATGGTCAGTACTAAATGGAGATAAAGAAACAGGTGTTACTACAATGTACATGGATATTGGTATGGATACAGGTGACATGATATTAACGGAAAAAGTGAAAATTGGCGAAGATGAAACTACAGGAGAGTTATGGAATAGACTTTCAAAAATAGGAGCAAATTTATTAGTTGAAACATTAAAACAAATTGAAAAAGGAACAGCTCCAAGAATTCCACAAGGTGATAATTTTACACTTGCACCAATGCTTGATAAAGAAATGTCAAAAATTGATTGGCAAAATAAATCTGTATCAGAAATAAAAAATCTAGTTAGAGGATTAAATCCTATAATGGGAACATACTCGTTTTTAGATGAAAAAAAATTTAAGTTCTGGAAAGTTGAAATATTACCAAGTCAGTCAGAATATGAAAATAAAGATAATGGAACAATTATAAAATCAGATAGTAAAGAAGGATTATATATAAAAGCTAAAGATGGTATAATTAAAGTTCTTGAAATTCAGGCTGAAAATGCCAAAAAAATGAATATTGGTGATTTTTTAAGAGGAAATGCTCTAGAAGTTGGAAAGAAATTTGAGTAACATAAGAAATATAAAATTGACATAATTATACTTGCATGTTATAATATGTGGTATGAGGTAAAACCTTATATATGAATGCTCACCTAATTACAGGTGAAAAAAACAACGAACCAAGAATAGGAGTATGCGACATGTTTAGTACTAACATTGTGTCCGTTAACAATTTCTACAAGCGTTTTGCATCTGTTTTCATTGCCATTGCTTTGATGATGATGACTAGCATGCTTGTAGCATGTGGCAAGAAGGAGGATATCGTTCACAGCCAAGAGTGTAATGTTATAGTTGAAATTGGTCCTTCTGGATATAGCTTGGGGGACTATGAAAATCAAAATTTGGTAACTTATACATTTTCAGAAGAGGAGTTAGGAAGTAATGAGGAAATAAGGCAATGTCTTAAGCAATTCATTAATGATAATGCAAACGCAGATGTTGTAGTTGCTGAATATTTCTTTAATGGTAAATATGAAGATACATCATATGAACTTAGAGGATTTTATGCAACCAATGATAAATGCTATAGTTATTACATTACTGTTAGTGCAGGTGATAGTTTGACTGAGGAACTCTATGAACGGCTAAAGGAGGAGTGCAAAAAGAAAGAAAATAACTTTGAATACGTCGTGCTGAGAACAGATGAGGAGCTTCAACATGGCTCTGAGGTTCAAATTGGTACAGTAGAATGGTGTGAAAGCCATATCATGACCAATAAGGACATGGAAAGTAAAATTATCAGCTATGTCAAAGAATGGACGCAAGTTGATGACATCGAAAATATTATTGTTGGTTCTTTTCATTGGCCTTATGATGAGTCCTATAGCATTTTTGCCAAAGTTGATGGAAAGTGGTATGAAGGCTATAAATGGGAAGGCTACACCAAGATGCCGTTAACAGATGAAGAATATGATGAAATTGGAACATTTACTTCGAATTGTTGGAATGAATACTATAACAGTGACTTCTATAAGAAGGAAATGGAGGAGTATTAGGCTAGTGTAAAAGAAGATTGATTTCAATTAGTTCAAGGTTCAGTGATAAAATCCTTTGATTAAAGGTTTAAAAGCAGGGTCCTGTAAAAAGGACTCTGTTTTTGGTTGTATTTATAGAATAATATAAAAAAGATTGAAAATTGTCAAAATTTTTTCAATCTTTTTTCTTTTTTTATGGTTCTATTTCTTTTATGACTGCATATAATTTTAAAGTAAGTATTAAAAGAAAGGAAAACATAATGAATATAAAAAGATTTTCTAAAATAATATTTAATATTGTAATTATAACAATAACTTTATTTATAACTACAAATATTGTAAATGCAGAAAATACAATTTCAACAAGTATAGATAAGCAAATAAATATAACTCAAAGTACAAAAACAGCAATTACAGAATCAACTAATCTAACTAAAAGTGTCAAGCCTCAATCAGAAGGAACAATAAATAATGATATAAAAACAAGTACAAATGAAGATAAACAAGAAAATAGTACACAACAAAAACAAGAACAAACTACTATAACACAATCAACAAAAGAAAAAGCAATTAGTACCCAAGCCCAAAAAAAGAAAAACTATCAATATGTAAGATTTTTTATAAATTACAAATCAGAAGCGTTGGACGCAGGAGGAAATGTAGGAGGTCAAGACCCAGACAAATTTACACCAATGTTATGGGAATGTGATGTTAAAAATGCAACAGCAGACACAAACTATTATATAGTAGGAGAAACTAAAGATAATTCATATAAAGCAGATAAAGAAATAAGAAAATTAGTTGGAGACAAAAAAGATGGTTCAATATATATAGTATCATTTCCAACAGATGAATACATATTTAAAGAATTAAAACAATATGTAAATATATTATCAATAGATGGAAAAAGCATAAAAGTAGATGAATTAAATACAGACCATTATGAAGTAAGATGGTATGTATTCAAATTGCATAGTAATTTCTGGCATATAGATGGAAAATTAGTAAGAAAAGAAGGTCAAATAATAGTAACAAAAACATTTAAAGGAAACAAAGATGTAATTGAAGAATTAACAGGATATTCATTTGAACAAAATAAATCAATATCAAAATCACTTTTTAATATTACATTAAAAGGTGGAACAGATATAAAAATATTAAATTTAGAAAATCATGATGATATAGAAAACAATTCAACAAATGATGAATATATATTAACATATAAATGGAAAGTGAAAACAAAATATGGAATAACATATACAATAAAAGAAGATAATTATAATTTACCATATTATACTACCTCATGTTCATATAATATACAAGATCCTAAAGTAACAATAGATACATATAAAAATCAATCCAAAGAAGAAACTTTAGGAGATAAGGCAAGTATATTGGGATATAACAATTATGCTGATGATAATGAAGAACTATTGGAAGAAAAACAAATGTTAAAGCTAAATTTCACAAATAAGTTAACTCCAATAGATTCATATACAATTATGCCAGAAACAGGAGGTGATGGAAATTTTAAGATTTGTTTAATAGGTATCTTTTTAATTGGTACTTCACTTATTTTATTTATTAGAAAGGAACATTAGAAAATGAAAAAAATTATTTCAATTTTGACAATTGTTTTATTAGCCATTATTGCAGTATGTCCACTAAGTTTTGCTGCTAATAACTTAACATTAACTGTTACAGGTGATGTAGCGGGAAGAACATTATCAGTATATAAATTATTTAATTTAACAGTAGAAGACAATGATAATTACCATTATTCATGGGATGGTTTAGCATCAGAAGGATTCTTTACAAGTAAAGGATATGCAAATATATATCAAGTATTAGAGGAATTAAGAAATTATGAAAATGATTCTACAAGTTTAACAAATTTAGCATTAGAATATTATAATTTCTGTACAGATCCTGCTAATAGTGCAACATTAGCAAGCAAAACTTCAAGAATAGATGTAAAAACAGTTGGAGAAGATGAAAGATATGTTGAATTTACAGGATTAGATGAAGGATATTATTTAGTATATGACGAAACAGAAAATCCTAATAATACAGTATCAAAAGCTAGATCAGCAGCAATACTTTCAAGCTTAATTCAAAGTGAAGAAGTAAAAATTAAAACAGATGATATTCACATAGAAAAAGAGGCAGATGTAGCAACAGCAAATGTTGGTGAAAATGTAAACTTTACAATAACAACAGAAGTTCCAAGAATGATTGGATATGACAAATATGAATTCAATGTAGAAGATACAATGTCAAAAGGATTAGACTTTAATAATGATATAGAAATAACAATAGGGGGTAAAACATATACAAATGCAACAATTTCTAAGATAACAAATGCAAATGGAACAACAAGCCTAGAGATAAAATTCAATGATTTTATTTCACAAAAAGACAATGCTGGTGCAGAAATAAAAATTACATATTCTGCAAAATTAAATTCAGAAGCAGCAATTGAAAAAGACAATACTAACCAAGTAAAATTAATATACTCAAATGATCCAAAAGCTGATGGAAAAGGTGAATCAACACCAGATATTGTTCATGTATATTCATTTACATTTGATATAACAAAAAAGAATTCAAAAGATGAAACATTAAATGGTGCAAAATTTATATTAAAACTTTCAAATGGAAAATATGCTACATTTGATGAAAATGGAAAATTAACAGGAGAAGTTGAAAACAAAGAAGATGCAACAGTATTAACTTCATCAGGAACAAAAGAAAAAGATGGTGCAGAAGTTGATGCAGGAAAAATCCAAATATCAGGATTAAAAGAAGGAACATATACATTAATTGAAACAGAAGCTCCAGAAGGATATAATACACCAAACTTTGAATTTGTATTTAAAATAACACCAAGATTTAATGATGATGGAATTCTTGAAGATGCAGATTTTGAATATTTACCAATGTCAAATTCAGCAAATGGATATGTTACAGGAGTACAAACAAAAGATGGTGTTGCAGAATTTACTATTGATATATTAAATGCTCAAAAAGGACTTTTACCATCAACAGGTGGAATGGGAACAACACTCTTTACAACTGCAGGAATTGTTTTAATGATTAGTGCATTAGGTGTTTTAGTTATAAAAATGAAGAAAAATAAATCAGTATATTCAAAAGAAAATTAGTATGAAAGGGATATAATAATGTTAAAATTTTTTAAGAAATATTGGATAAACATTTTGTTTGTAATGATATTTGTTATAGGATTATTAATATTTTTATATCCTTTTATTAGTAATTTTATCAACGAAAAACTTCAAACAAAAGAAGTATCTGAATATGATGTTAAGATACAAAAATTAACAAATGATGAATATAATTTGATGATTAGAAAAGCTCAGGAATATAATAATTTATTACTTTCTGGAACATTAGAAGAAAATACAGAAAAGGCAGATGAAAGAGGATATTATGATTTATTATCATTAGATGATTCAGGAATAATGGGATATTTAACAATAGATAAAATAAATGTTAAAGCACCAATATTTCATGGAAGTGAAAAATCTGTTTTACAAAATGGAATAGGTCATATGAAAGGTTCTTCATTGCCTGTTGATAGTTCAAGTTCACATGTTATTTTAGCAGGACATACAGGTTTACCTTCTGCTAAGTTATTAACAGATTTAAATAAGATGGAAATTGGAGATAAATTTGAAATATCTGTTTTAAAGTATAAATTTGTTTATGAAGTAGATCAAATTCTTGTAGTAGAACCTAATAATACAGAAAATTTAGGAATTGAAGATGGAAAAAAGTTTGCTACACTTATTACTTGTACTCCATATGGGGTTAATTCACACAGATTACTTGTGAGAGGAAAGTTAGTAAGTAATAAATAAAATATTATGAAAACTTGACAAAGTTAGATAATGGCTATATAATACGCAATGTAAATCCTAAGTACAGGGAAAATAAAGTGTACAAGTAAGCAATATCTCTAAATAGTAAATACTAGGAGGTAAACAAATGAAAGTTATTATTAGATTAGAGGAGCTTTCAGTAAAGGCAAGGGAATTAATAGCTTTTGAAACAGATAATGCAGATTTGCTTGCTGAGCTTTCAAAAGATAAAGAAGTTCGTGTTAGGAGGGCAGTTGCGGCTAATAAAAATACAGGAGAATTAATTTTAGATGAATTGGCAAATGATAATGATAATATTGTTCGTTATAATGTTGCCAATAATGTAAAGACAAGTTCTTTATCTTTAGATAAATTATCGAGAGATAAAGATGTTTTGGTTCGGGCTGGTGTTGCTCATAATGAAAAAACAAGTGAAATTACTCTTAATAAATTGGCGAGTGATAATAGTTATTTTGTTCGACAGAATGTTTTAATGGGTTCGTATGATAAAAAAAGAAAAATATATGAAAGAACATGGAAAATATTGGCAGAAGATCCTTGTAGAGAGATTCGCTCATTGGTTGCAACTAAAACTTCAGATGAAGATTTGTTAAAAAAGCTTTCTGAGGACGAATCCGAAATAGTAAGAAAAAGTGTTTTGGCTAATCTTGAAATGAAATTAGAACTACGAGTATGGATTGTACAAAATTGCAGCATAGAAAGTATGAAAATTATGGCTTTGGACAATTTTAACTGGCCAGATGAAATTCTTATTAAGTTGCTTGATAATTTGTCAGAAGAAATTCGATTGCATATTGTAAAAAAATTGACTTTGAGTGAGGTGGTACTGGAAAAATTAGCAGAGGATCCTAGCAAAAAAGTTCGTGTTGCTGTTGTAAGTTATACGAAAGTCATAGATAGAATTTTAGTAAAACTTGCAAAAGACACATGTCCAGAAGTGAGAGAAATGGTTGCTGCAAAAATAAAAAGGAGGGATATCCTTAAGAAATTGTCATATGATTCTGAAGAACAAGTTAGATTAGCTGTTGTTGGCAATGGGTATGTAACTTTAGAAATTCTTAGGAGACTTAGAAAGGATAAATCAGAAGAAGTTAAATGCTTAGCGAATAGAAAACTTAGACAGCATGACGAGGTACTTAAGGAAAAGAGACAATGGCAATGAAAATTGGGAAACTACTAATGAGGTGATAAAATGGAATTTACTATTGAGTTAGAGAAATTTAGTTCCCGCACAAGGCAAGAGATAGCCTCTTCTAGTAATAGCAATAATAATTTAATACTTGCTCTGAAAGATGATAGTGATGAGGCTGTTAGAATTTCTGTTGCATTAAACCCAGATGTAAATGATGAGGTTTTAACTGAGCTAGCAAATGATGATTCGATAGCAGTACGTGTTGCCACAGCATTAAATCCAAAGGCTAGCGATGTTATACAAGCAAAGATTGCTGAAGATAGTGATGAAATTGCTCGTGCAACTTTTGCATTATATACAGCCAGTGAACATTTTATTAAGAGGCTTGTTGAAGATAAATCAGAATTTGTACGATTACAAGCAGTCTTAAACAGAAATATTGATGATGAACTTGCTTTATGGATAGTACAGAATAATAGTATGGAAAAGATAAGAATGGAGGCTTTGTATAAATATTTTATTTATATGAGTAATGAAAAACGTCTAGAAATGATGGAAAATAGTTCATATCAAGTTCGTCTGTATGTTGTGCAAAATGAAATGGATGAAGATATTTTAATTAAGGCTTCAAAAGATGAATGTGCAGATATTAGATTGTATGCAGTGGCAAAAACTACAAATTTTGACATTATTAATAGATTGTATTTGGAGGATGATAATGCAGAAGTTATATTTAATGCTTGGGTAAGGAAACATCGTTTATTGTTAGACGAACTTGCTGATTGCAAAAATAAATGTTATTTGTCGAGAGAAGCATTTCGTAATCAATTGATGAATGAAAAAGCTAATGCAGATGTTATATTTTTTTCTTGGAACAGGAAACATCGTTTATTGTTAGATGAACTTATTGATTGTAAAAAGAAATGTGACTCATCTGTGGAGGCATTTCTTAATCGAGTAAGTGATGAAAAAGGATGGACTAAATTGGAGGCTGCTAAATATTTTAATATAGAAGTATGGATAAGGAGATATGAAGAAGTACTTACTGATTGTCAAAGGAGATATGACATATTGGTAAATGCATTTCTTAATCGAGTAAGTGATGAAAAAGGATGGACTAAATTGGAGACTGCTAAATATTTTAACATAGAAGTAAAGATAAATAAGTAGCAAAATAAAAATGTAAAAAGAGTTTTTGTTTTGCAGAAAATGAGTGAGAATTTCTTCACTCATTTTTCTGTTTCACATATAATTTAATTTTTTTCATATATTATTATTACATTAGTGTCCATAGCAAAATGCTATGATAGTCATTAATTAAAATTATAGCTTAATACTTGTTATTAAGTATTAAGCTATAAAAATTAATAAAATATTCATTGACTACAAATTTATAAAATTATATAATCAATATGGTAAGAAAAAACTTGCCATATTTTTCTATTTAATCAAAAATATAAAAAGGGGAAAATACATATGTTAAAATTAGAAAATGTATCAAAAATTTATTACACAAATGGAATTGTAGCAACAGGAATATCAAAAGTAAATTTAGAATTAAACATAGGTGAATTTGTAATAATAACAGGAGAATCCGGAAGTGGGAAAAGCACACTTTTAAATGTAATATCAGGAATTGACAGTTATGAAGAAGGAGAAATGTATATAAATGGCAAAGAAACAAGCCATTATACTGAAAAAGATTTTGAAGAATATAGAAAAAAATATATAGCAAATATTTTTCAAAGTTTCAATTTAATTAATAGTTATACAGTATACCAAAATGTAGAACTAGTATTACTGTTAAATGGATATAAAAGAAAACAGATAAAGAAAAAAGTACTTGATATAATTGATAAAGTAGGACTCACAAAATTTAAAAATACAAAAGTATCAAAACTATCAGGAGGGCAAAAACAAAGAGTAGCAATAGCAAGAGCAATTGTAAAAGATACACCAATAATTGTTGCAGATGAGCCAACTGGAAATTTAGATACAAAGTCAGCATATGAAATTATAGAATTATTAAAAAATGTAGCAAAAGACAAATTAGTAGTTATTGTAACACATAATATAGAACAAGTTGAAAAATATGCAACAAGAATAATAAAAATGCATGATGGAAGAATGATACAAAACACTGAAATAAAAAATATAAATGAAGATTCAAAAATAACACAAGCAAGTGGGAAAAATATAACAATTCCAAATCAATATAGATTAGGAATTAGAAATACATTTAATATATTCTCAAAATTTATATTATTATTTATAGTATTTACATTTATGAGTGTTGCATTTTTAGCTGAATATTCAGCATTTAAATTAGTAGAACATTCAACAGAAGAAAGTAGTGGATATAGTGCAAATTTAAGAGATATTTCAAAAGAAAGAATATTAATAAATAAACAAAATAGAGAACCATTTACAGAAGATGATTATAATAAAATAAAACAATTATCAAATATAGATTATATAGTAGAAGATGACATTTCGTTAGATACACAATTTATATTAAGAAATGATTCTATAGATACTTATGGATATATAAAAGATATAAACAATTTCAAAGGAAACATAGATATAGGAAGAATGCCAGAAAATGATGACGAAATTATCTTAAAAGCAAATAAAGATGACTATACTATAACACAAATGTTAGATGAAACATTAAATAGTGAATTTTCGCTACAAAAATCATATAGAGAAGGAGATACAATAAAAACAGTAAAAATAGTTGGAATTCAATATAATGAAAACAATACTATATATGATAGAACTTTTTATGTATCAAATGAAGTTAAAAAAATAGTAAGATCTTATGTGCATAATCAATATAGTGATATGAAAACATTATTAAATGATAAATATGTACAATACACTATTGAAACAAGTGAAGATGTTGAACCAGGTACAGCAATTGTAAATGATGATTTAAAATATCAGTTTAAAAATAATAAAATAATAAATCAAAATATAAATATAAGTGTAAGCAATATTTATTATGAAGATAATATTGATTTAACAATTACAAAAACATTTACAAAGTCAAATCTAAAGAAGTTAACAGGATATACAGATTATAGTTATTATCAAAATGCAATAATTATAAATCCTGATGATTACAACTCATTATATGATAAGCCATCATATCAATCAAGTGTATATGTAAAAGATGCAAGTATAATAGATCAAACAATGAGTGAATTGGAAAATTTGGGACTAAAACCTAAAAAGGCTACAGACTTTAAAGTGGAATATGAAAATGAAAGCCAGATTGTAAAAATATTTAAAGTAGTAGTAACAATATTTGTAATAATAGTGGTATTTTTTATATCATATTTGATAATAAGTATTATTCTAAAATCAAGAAATATATATTATACAACTTTAAGAATGTTAGGAGCAACATCTAAGAGTACAATGAAAATATTAAATATTGAATTATTTATAAATTCAACATTATCATATTTAATGGTATTAACCTTTGGATATCTGGTAAAACAAGATATTATAAAAATCGAATTTATTGCAAATCTAATAAAATATATAACATTAAATGAATGTATTTTAATGTATTTAATTTTGTTTGTAGTAACACAATTAATAGCAAGAAAATTTGCAAAGAAAATATTTAAAAGTTCTGCAATGAACAGATATAATGAGGAGGTGTAATATTATGATAGAATTAGTAAAAGTAAATAAATATTTTAATAGAAGAAAAAGAAATCAAATGCATATCATAAATAATACATCTCTTGAATTAGGTGATAATGGATTAGTTGCAATTTTAGGGAGTTCAGGAAGTGGAAAAACCACATTATTAAATGCAATAGGTGGACTTGATAAAGTTAATAGTGGAAAAATATACATAAATGGTAAAAAAATAACACATAAAAGAGCTTATACAGTTGATAAAATAAGAAATCTAAATATGGGATATATATTTCAAGATTATAAATTGTTAGAAAATATGTCTGTATATGATAATGTTGCACTATCATTAAAAATGATAGGAATAAAAAATAAGAAAGAAATACAGAAAAGAGTAAATTATGTTCTTGAAGCAGTAAAAATGTACAGATATAGAAATAGACCTGCTAAAATGTTATCAGGTGGAGAAAAGCAAAGAGTAGCAATTGCAAGAGCACTTGTAAAAAATCCAAGTATAGTAATTGCAGATGAACCAACTGGTAACTTAGATAGTAAAAATTCTTTACAAGTAATGAATATAATAAAAGCAATTTCAAAAGAAAAATTAGTAATTCTTGTAACACATGAAGTAGATTTAGCTAATTTTTATGCTTCAAGAATTATAGAACTTCAAGATGGAAAAATTGTTAAAGATTATGAAAATGAGCCAAAAGAATCATTAGAATATAGATTAGATAACAAATTATATTTAAAAGATTTTGAAAATATTAATAATATCGATAAAGATGATATTAATGTAAATATATATTCTGATAACAAGCAAGATAAGATTAATATAAAATTAGCAATAAAAGATGGAAATATCTATATCCAATCAGAAAACAAGGTAGAAGTTGTTGACGAAAATTCATCAATAGAATTAGTAGATGATCATTATAAAAAGATCGATAAAAGCATTTATGATGAAGAAAAATATAATTTGGAAAATATATCTGATAAAAAATATAAAGCAAAATATAAATCAATTTATGGAATAGTGAAATCAATAATTACAGGTTTTAAAAGAATTTCAAATTATACTATACTAAAAAAATTATTATTATTAGGATTTTTTGCATCAAGTATGTTTGTAGTATACGCAATATGTAGTATATATGGTGCATTAGATGTAAGAGATATAGATTTTATGCAAATAGATAGAAATTATTTACAGGTTGAAAACACTACAATAAGTGTTGATGATTTTCTAAAATATGAACAAGAGCCTGGAATTGATTACATATTGCCTGGAAGCGGAGGAGTTATATTTACATTAAATAATAAAGATTATTATCAGACAGCAACACGTCCTGCAATGGTTAATGGATATTTAGTAGGTATAGACACAATAACAGCAGATAATTTAATAAAAGGTAGAATGCCAGAAAATGAGTATGAAATTGTAGTAGATAAAAGAGTAGTACAATCTGTTACATCAGATATGGGAATGGCAGGAAGTTTAGGAATAAAAACAGATGAAGATTTGCTAGGAAGAAGTTTAACTATCAAAAACTTAAAAGACTTTAAAATAGTTGGAATTGCAGACACAGAAGCAGAGTCTATATTTGTTAATAAATCAATGTTTGTGAATATAATTGCAAATGCCACAGGGGCAAATAATGTAAATGATTGGTTTACTAGTGTTTATAAAGAAGAAACAACAGATAGTGAAGTAATGGATTATAATTTATTTTTAGATGATATTACATTAACAAAAGGAAGATTACCAGAAAATGATTATGAAGTTATAGTAAATCAAATTAATAAAGATACTATGAAATTAAATAAACCAATAAAAGCACAAGTAAATGGAGAAGAACTTGTAGTTGTTGGATATTATGATAGTCAAGCAGATTTACAGGCATATCTTGTAAATAATAATACAGTAAAATATAATGTAATTAATAAGCAAAATTCAATGACAATATATGCAAAAGATAAATCACAAGTTATGAATAAATTTAAAGATGAGTATAGATTGAATATTATTGATAGATATGAAAAAGACAGAAAAGATTACATAGAATATAAAAAAGATTCAGTTAAAAGTGCAATAATATTAGCATCAATAATACTTGCAATATCACTAGTTGAAATATATTTGATGATGAGAGCATCATTTTTATCAAGGATAAAAGAAATTGGGGTATTTAGAGCAATTGGAGTAAAAAAATCAGATATATATAGAATGTTCTTAGGCGAAATTATTGCTATCACTGTATTTGGGAGTGCACCAGGAATTGCACTTATGACATATATATTGGCATCAATTACTAAAATTCAATCAGCATCAAGATTATTTATTGTTAATTTTCAAACAATAGGTTTAAGTATATTAATTATATTTGGAATTAATATTTTAGTTGGACTATTACCATTATTTAAAATTTTAAGGAAAAGACCTGCTAGAATTTTAGCAAGACATGATGTAGAATAAATATAATAATAGAGAACAACCATAATTTAATGGTTGTTTTTCTTTTTAATAAAAAATTAATAAAACAGATATTCCGAAATAGCTCAAAACATGGTATAATAATGAAGAAAAAGTTATAAAGGAGAAATTTTTATGTATAACATACTAGTAGTAGACGATGACAAAGAAATAGTAAAAGCAATAGAAATATATTTAGAAAAAGAAAATTATTTAATTTATAAAGCTTATGATGGAGAAGAAGCTTTAAAACAAATAAATGATAATGTAATTAATTTAATAATAATGGATATAATGATGCCAAAAAAAGATGGAATAGAAACACTAGAAGAGATAAGAAAAAACAAAGATATACCAGTAATATTATTATCAGCAAAATCAGAAGATATAGATAAAATAAATGGATTAAATATAGGGGCAGATGATTATATAACAAAACCATTTAATCCAGAAGAATTAATTGCAAGAGTAAATGCAATTATAAGAAGATGTTCAAAAAACAATGTTTTATCAGAAAAAGCAGGACTAATAAAAGCAGGAAATTTAACAATTGATGATGAATTAAAAAAAGTTGTTGTGGATGGAAAAGTAGTAAAACTTACACCAACAGAATATAATATTTTGAAATTTTTAACGCAAAACAAAGGAAAAGTATATTCAATAGACGAAATATATACAAATATATGGGAAGAAGAAAGTTTTGCGGCAGAAAACATTATTGCAGTACACATTAGACATATAAGAGAAAAAATTGAAGTAAATCCAAAAGAGCCTAAATATTTAAAAGTAATATGGGGAGTTGGATATAAAGTAGAAAACCTTTAATAAGGAGAAAAAAATAAAATGAGAAACAGTAGAATACTAAAATTATTTAGTTATATAATGTTACCAATTTTTGTTGGAATATTAATAATATCAATATTTTATATTCAAGTAAAAGATGCCACATATTATGATGAAGAAAAATATTTTGAATCTGAATCATTTATGTCATTATATATGACAAGATTATCAGACATAGCACGAAAATTGATATATAAAAATCCAGAATATAAAAATATTGAAGATGGAGATTCATATATTTTTTATTCAGCAAATGGTGAATTTAGTTATGAGGCACCAAGAATGTATTTTTTAATAATATATAATAATAAAGCACTTACTAATGTTGAATTAACATCTGAAGTAAGTACAATAGAATCAATAAAGAATTATATAGCAAATGTAGATGGTAATAAAATTTTTAATATAGTAAATGGAAAAGTAGAAACAGATTCATCAATTCTAAGAAAAAGAGCAAAACAATATCAAGAATCATTTACATATAAATATTTTACAAGAAATAATGTAGAAGTTGGACCAACAGATGAACTTTTACAACTTGAAACTGGATCAGAAGATGGTGTTATTGTAGGAAAATCAACCACTAGTGATTTAGAATATGTAACAGCACATGTAGAAGATTTTCAAATTTATACATCATATACTCCCAAATTTGCAGAGAATTCTAATCAAGCATTGTCAAATGAATTTATTGAGATTTTAAAACCATATCAAACAGTTATTTATGTATTAGTTCCAATATCAACAATGATGACAATTTTAATTTTATTATATTTAAGTATATCAATAGGACATAAAAAAGGAGTAGAAGGTATTTCGACAACAGATTTTGATAAAATACCATTAGAAATTATATTAGGAATAGGTGTAGCAATTTTGGTAATAATAATGCTTATGACTTTTGGTGGGACAACTCCTTCTGATATATCTTTAGAAGTTTCTTTAATAGTAACAGCATATTTTTCAATATATATTGTAATTGCAATAATATTTGATACATTTGTAAGAAGATTAAAAGCAAAAACGTTTTGGAAAAGTACAATAATAGGAAAAATATTCAAACAGTTAGGAAAATTATTTTCAAAATTAGAAAAGTTTTTTCAAGAACTTAAAGGAACATCTAAATTTTTTGATAAGACAACTAAGAAATTTATATTAGATTGTGTAATAGCTATTTTTTTTGCAGTTATAATTTTACTAATATTCCACGAAGATTTAGTTTTTACAGCCGTATTGGAAACAGTAATAGTAGTAATATTTATTTTTAGATTATTAAAAGCAATTGCAGATTATGATAAAATAGAAGAAAAATTAAAGGAAATGTATGAAGGAAATAATAATGATGCATTAGAAAGAAAAGAATTTTTACCAGAATTTTACCAATCAGTTGATTATATAAATGATATATCAAATGGATTTGAGAGAGCAATACAAGATAGAATAAAAAGTGAGAGGCTAAAAACAGAATTAATAACAAATGTATCACATGATATAAAAACACCATTAACATCAATAATTAATTATGTTGATTTATTAAAAAAGGAAGATATAAGAAACGAAAAAGCTAATGAATATATAGAAATATTAGATTCAAAATCACAAAGATTAAAAAAATTAATTGAGGATTTAGTTGAAGCTTCAAAGGTTTCTACAGGAAATGTAAAACTACAATTAGAGAAGATAAATATTGTAGAATTATTAAATCAAGCAATTGGTGAATTTGAAGATAAGTTTGAGGCGAAAAAATTAGAAATATTATTAGAAGCAAAAGAAAGTGAAATATATATATTAGCAGATAGTAGATAT
This sequence comes from uncultured Clostridia bacterium, assembly GCA_934120045.1. Taxonomy (GTDB): domain Bacteria; phylum Bacillota; class Clostridia; order TANB77; family CAG-508; genus CAG-269. The sequence goes on along the minus strand of CAKOTF010000005.1, from coordinate 28,731 downwards.
ATGTATAGAATTGTAGAAAATTTATTTAGTAATATTTCAAAATATGCTTTAGAAAATTCAAGAGTATATATTGATATAATAAAAAAATCAAATGAAGTATATATAGAAATAAAAAATATATCAAAAGAAAAACTTAATATATCTGCAGAAGAATTAATGCAAAGATTTGTTAGAGGTGATAAATCAAGAACAACTGAGGGAAGTGGACTTGGGATATCAATAGCACAGAACTTAACAGAGATTCAAAAAGGCGTATTTAATTTGAAATTAGATGGTGATTTATTCAGAGTTGAATTAATTTTTAATATTTTGTAAATGATGTAGTGACAATTATAGTCTATTGTGTTACAATTAAAAAGATGTAATAAAAAGTAACAAGATAAATAGTATTATAAGAGGTGAATAAACAAATGAAAAGCAATAAGATATATATTATACAGATGCATACACATACAATGCCATCAAGACTTATAAAACTTTTTACACATTATAAATATAGTCATATAGCAATATCATTAACTCCAGAATGTGATAAAATATATAGCTTTGGTAGAAAAGAATTAAATTCAATAATAAACAGTGGATTTGTTATTGAAAATAGAGATGGTGATTTTTTTAATAAATTTAATGAAACAACTTGTAGAATATTCGAAATAGAAGTTACCAAAAAACAATATAGAAATTTGAAAAAAATAATCAAGTATATGAAAATTCATTCTGATTTATATAAATATGATTTTATTGGTATTGTATTAAGATTTTTTAAAATCCCAGTTCGTTTCAAAAATAGATATGTTTGTAGTTTCTTTGTGGCAGATGTATTAGAAAAGGCACATATTTATAAATTTAATAAAAAAAGCAGATTTGTAGAACCTAAAGATTTTGAAAAGATAGATGGTGTAAAACAAGTTTATGAGGGTAAATATTTGTTGATGAATGAAAATACATATTTTTAAGAAGCAGTATTAAATACCGCTTCTTTTTACTTATAAAATAATAGGCTGAATTTGTTCATTGTCTAAAGCATATTCAATAGTTTTTGATAAATAAGTTGGATCAAAAACAAGAGAACGAGGTTTTGTAATAGGATTATCTTGCCTAAATGGAATAAAGTAGTAATGTTTTCTATTTAATAATTTTCCAATATTCTCACCAGCACCAGAAAGACCGTTATTAGTAGAAATTCCTATTACAACAGGTCTTTCACGTCTTAAGTGAGATTTAACGGCCATTGTTGCAGTACCATCAATTATATCATTTGCAAGTTTTGCCATTGTATTTCCACTTGCAGGAGCAACAACTAAAACATCAAGCATATCTTTTGGACCTAATGGTTCTACATCTTGAATTGTATGTAGAATTTTTTCATTTGTAATATCTTCTATTTCATTTATAAAATCAATAGCATTTCCGAATTTTGTATCCATTGTATAACTATGTTCTGACATAATTGGAATTACTTTTGCTTTCGCTTTTACAATTTTCTTTAATTCTTCAATAGTTTTTCTAAATGTACAGAATGAGCCTGTAAATACAAAGCCAATTCTTTTTCCTTCTAATTGCACAATAAAAATCCTCCTTTCATATTATTTATATATAATATGAATAGAAGGAATATTTTGTCGAATATATGATTACTTTTCTTTACTATATTTAAACATACATTTTTTCTTTATGAATTCGGAAAAATCTTTAGGTGTTCCTATTTTAAAACCAGATTTACTTACAAGAAAAGCAGTATCTTCATCAAGATATAAGTAAAAATAATCTTTTGTTTCAAATACCTTATGTAATTTTAAATAATATATTCTTGTTTTGTCTATTTCAAAGAAAAATTTATAAAAATTAAATGTAAAATATGAAGATTTATTTTCATATTTTGTCTTTGTCTGGACATATCTTTTCATAGGCATATAAATTCTCATAAAAATGTAAAAAATAAACATTATTATAAAAAGTAAGGTAAGTAAAAATGTTTTTTGAGATATACTGTATATAATACAATATATCATAAGAATAAGCATAATTATTGTTGAAAAATTATAAGAAAAATTAAATTTATTACCATGAAAATTAACAAATTGTTGGTAACTTTTTTCAGTATATTTTGTAGTATTTTTAAATAATGGATTCATATTAATAATTCCTTTCAAATATTATTGGTTTAATGGGTTTCTTTCAATTGCATCTCTAACTTGTTCATTACTTACGTGTGTGTAAATTTCAGTAGTTGCGATGCTCTCATGTCCAAGCAATTCTTGTAAAGCTCTAATATCAACATTACCATATTGATACATTAAAGTTGCTGCAGTATGTCTTAATTTGTGAACAGATAATTTTTTTGTATCTAATCCAGCCGCTTCTAATTCTTTTGTAATAATTAATTGAACAGTTCTATTACTTATACGCTTTTTTTGTTCACTAAGAAATAGTGCTTTATCTGAATTTTTGGAATCACGTTTTATAAGAGATGGAGCAGGCCTTGAAGCTAAATAGTCATTAATTGCATTAATACAAGATTTATTTAAGTAAATTACACGTTCTTTATTTCCTTTACCTATAACAGTCATTTTATTTTCATCAAAATCAATATCACGAATATTAATTCCAACTAATTCTGATAATCTCATTCCACAGTTTAGGAAAAGTGTAGTGATCGCAAAATCTCTTTTATAATTACGATTGTCTGTGCTATCAGCAACTTTTAATAGTTTTTGGCTTTGCTCTAATGAAAGATATTTTGGCATTCTTTTTTCAAGTTTTGGTGTTTCAAGATTTTGAGCAGGATTAACATCTAATAATTTTTCTTTAACTGTAGCATATTTAAAAAATATTCTTAAAGTTGATATTTTTCTAGCTCTTGTTGTGGCTTTTGCTCTATTATCAATTGCTAAATGTGAAATATATGAGTGTATATCTTCAAGTGTTATTTTTCTTAAGTCATTTTTTGTAAATTTTGTTATATCAATTTTTTCTGGATCCTCTTCATTTGTCATATTAAAACGAATCATAATAAATCTAAAAAAATTAGTTAAATCATAATTGTATTCTTTTACAGAATTTGGTGATTTGTTTAATATTGTAATAGAATAGTCTAAAAAAGAATTTATATAATCAGGATTTTTTTCTCTTGGTATCATAATAAAATCTCCTTAAGTCTAAGAATAGTTAGTTAAATTACTAACTTGTTTTTATAATATCACTTTTAAAATGAAAAATAAAGACATTTCACAAAATTAATTGACATATTTTAATATGGACTATATAATAAAATAATAAAGAAAAGAGGAATATAATGAAATTATTATTACATACATGTTGTGCACCTTGTAGTGTATATTGTATAAAAAGTTTAAGAAAAGAACGAATTGAACCTGTAGTATATTGGTTTAATCCTAATATACATCCATATAATGAGTATAAATTAAGAAGAGATACATTAAAAGAGTATACAAAAAGTATAGGTATAAATGCTATTTTTGATGAAAATTATGGATTAAGAGAATTTTGCAAAAATGTTGTTGATGATTTAGAAAATAGATGTGTTAAATATTGTTATAGAGTTCGTCTTGAACAAACTGCTAAATATGCAAAAGAAAATGGATATGATACTTTTTCTACTACTTTACTAATAAGTCCATATCAAAATCATGAGGCATTAAAAAAAATTGGCGAAGAAATGGCTGAAAAATATGGATTAACATTTTTATATAGAGATTTTAGACCAGGCTTTAAAGAGGGACAAGCAGAGGCAAGAGAGCTAGGACTTTATATGCAAAAATATTGTGGGTGTGTGTTTTCAGAAGAGAATCGTAATTTTGACCACATAAAAAGAGATAAAGTTGAAAACATGAATAGTAATAGGATTATAGAAAAGAAAATTAGATTAGGTCGTAGTATTAAAAATTTGGAACTAAAACCATATAAAAATGGTAAACAAGATGAAATCAAATTTATATATAATTTAAAAAAGGAAGTTTATCATAAATATATAGAAGAAATTTATGGAGAATGGAATGAAGAAAATCAAAATAAGTTATTTAATAAATTTATGAAAGAAAACTCAAAAAATATAGAATTGATATATTTGAATGATAAATTAGTAGGCTTTTATAATGGGAAGAATAAAGATGATAATATTTTTGAAATAGCGAACATTTGTGTAATGCCAGAATACCAAAATAATGGTATTGGAACAGCAGTATTAAAAGAAATATTATTCGAGAATAATGATAAAGATATAATTTTGCAATGTTTTAAAGAAAATCTTGCAATAAAATTATTTGAGAGAGTTGGATTTGGAAAGACAATGGAAACAGAAACACATTATATCATGAAAAAATCAGGAAATAATAAATTTCAAAAGTAGTGATAACGATTATATAAAATTGACAAAAACAGTATTTTGAGGTATAATGAAAATATCCGTATATTTACAATTTTTTATGGAGGGTTTCATTTATGAAACGGAATAAAGAACGGGCAATTAGCATTATTTCTGGCGAATACTATGAAGATGTCCTGAGTACTTTACCTGTGACTATTGCCAATAATAGTCATGTGAAAGGTAATATTAAGGCTCCTAAAGTTACCGTGGGCAACCATGTTGTAATCGAAGGTGATATCGAAGCCAACAATGATATTACCATTGGTAATATGTGCGAAATCGGAAATATGTTGTCTGATGAAAACATTTTTGTTGGACAGATGTGTATTGTTGGAAAAGTTTCAGCTGGAGCTACTGCATATATTATGGGGTATAGTTCAGCAGATTCTGTTTTTGGCGATGTAGAAGTTATTGCCGAAAATGGCTGTGACCTCGGAAATGTACAGTCCTTTGGTTCTGTAACTTTGGCAACAAGAACACTGGTTAACGCATGCTGTGGATCAGATCTGGTTGATTGCTTTGAAAGCGTCAGTGCAGAATACCTGATGTCTGAAGGACAAATTCGGACTGGTGAAGAATGTCATATCAAGGAGATGCAACTGAAGAAATTTAATTAAAAACGTTCTAACTGGCAAGGCAGTTAATCACAAATGTGATTGCTGGCTTGCCAGTGTTTTTATATACTAGGAAGTTCAAAGAACTTCCTAGTATATAAAAGCTACAATCGCTAGCCCTTTGAGATTTTCTTCTTTTAGTCGAAAACTCAAATCGGGCGAGAACAAAGAGCGACTGCGTCGCTTTGTTCTAATTGACAAATATTTTATTTTAGAGTATAATATATTAGTTCGAGAATAAGCTTTTTAGTTTATAAGGAGGTTTCATATATGAAACAAAAAGAATGGTTTGATGTTGTAATCTCTGTGCATTAGATGGAGACATCAAAATTGGAGATGATTCGGCAAAAATTGCCAGATTGAAGACGGAATTCTTGTGAAAAACATTTGATTTAAAAAGAAAAGGAAAAAATACAATGAATAACGAAAAAAGATTTGAGTGTGATGTTGTAGTTATGCCTGGTGCAGAACTTGACACTGATATTTGTATTACTGGTAAGGTAATGTGTATATGGCAGAAGGCAGTAATGCCAATGGCTACGATATTGACGTTGGTGAAAGTTTTTTTGCCAATCATGCAGAGTTCTTTAATGTGCATGCTGGCGAAGATTTTTCAATTACTCGCTCTATCGGAAATGATGTCAGAGTAGAAGGAGATGTAATCCTTAAAGACATTTGTGTTTTAGGAGATGTTTTTGCTAACGGAAATGTTAGCATTTCTCCCAATTCCTCTGTTTGGGATGTCTCTGCTATGGGGACTGTTGAAGTTCAAGTAGATGTTCATGCTCAGAATATCATGGCATTAGAGAAGATTTTTAAAGATGTCAAATCTGATGCTAAGAAACTTCAGAGTAAACAGGTTGAGTTTTACTTGTCTGTTAGCTAAACAATATTAAACAATAAAAACAGGTCAGCTAATCACAAATGTGATGACTGACTTGTTTTTTTGCTCTTAATAGAAAGAATATAAAAAATAGATATTGACGCATACCCCTATGGGGTGTATAATAATTTGCAGATAAAATCAAAAAATAAAGGAAGTGAATATATGAAGTGTGAAAAATGTAGCAAATGTGAAGGTTGTGAAAAGTCAACACACAGAACAGAAGAAGAAAAAAAATCTTTAACCAAAAGACTAAACATAATAGAAGGTCAAATAAGGGGAATAAAACAAATGATTGAAGATGATAGATATTGTGCAGATATATTAATTCAATTATCAGCAATAAGTAAATCATTAGAAAGTGTAGAAAACTCAATATTAGAAAGTCATATAAAAAGTTGTGTATTAACAGAAATTCAATCTGGTAATACAGAAATTATTGATGAAGTGATGGAATTATTTAGGAGATTACGCTAATGAAAAAAACTTATATTAAAATTGATGGAATGATGTGTACACATTGTTATCAAACAGTAAGTAAAATAATTCAAAGTGATTTTAATGTAAAAAAGGTAAAAATAAACAGAAATTAACAGGATGTAATAATGAAATAATAATAAAAGACTTTAAAATTGATAAAAAATTAGATGTTGGTACAAATGAAATAGAGTTCACACCACAAGAAGAAGGAGAATATATTTATTCTTGTTGGATGAATATGATAAAAAATAAAATAAAGGTTATAGATAATAAAGATTATTTTAAGGAGGAAAATTAAATGAAAGAAGTAAAATTAAATATAGAAGGAATGCACTGTACAGGATGTTCTGCAAGATTAGAAAAAGTATTGAATAATGTTGATGGAGTAGAAGATGCAAAAGTGAGCTTAGAAGAGAAAAAGGCAGATATAAAATATGATGAAACACAAGTAAGTGAAAAAGAGTTAATTGAAGCTGTTGAGGATGCAGGATTTAAAGCAAACTAAGAAAGGAAAAAAAGTATGAAGAAAGTATTATTAAAAATAGATGGAATGACATGTTCAGCATGTTCATCAGGTTTAGAAAAATACTTAAATAAACAAGATGGAATAAAAACAGCAGTAGTAAATCTTGTTATGAATAATGCAAATATAGAATATGACGAAAAAAAATTAACATTAGAACAAGTAGAAAAATTTGTTGAAAAAGCAGGATTTACAAGTTTAGGAATAGACAATTTTGAAAAAGAAGAAAAGAAGAAATCAAATGAAAAATATAAATTAATAGGAATAAGTGTAATATCAATATTAATATTATATATTTCAATGTCTTACATGGTAGGTTTACCAGTTATTCCATTTTTGAACATGATGACATATCCAATTAATTATGCAATATCATTATTAACATTAACAACAATTGTAATATTATTTGGAAAAGACATAATAAAAAATGGATATAAAAATTTAATTCATAAAGCACCAAATATGGATACTCTAGTTATGATAGGAGTATTAGCAAGCTATGTATATAGTATATATGGAACAATACGAATTTTACAAGGACATACAATGTATGTTGAAAAATTGTATTATGAATCAGCTGCTATTGTAATATTTTTTATAAAAATAGGTAAATTTGTTGAAAGCAAAAATAAAGACAAAACAAAAGAAGCATTACAAGAATTAATGACAATAACTCCAAATAATGCAACAATAATAAGAGAAGAAAAAGAAGTTGTTGTTACATTAGATGAAATTCAAAAAGGAGATATTGTAATATGCAAACCAGGTGAAAAAATAGCTGTAGATGGTGAAATTATAGATGGCATAACACATATTAATGAAGCATTTATAACTGGAGAAAGTAAACCTGCCAAAAAAGAGATAGGATCTAAAGTTATAGCAGGAAGTATAAATTATGAAGGAACAATAAAATATAAAGCAGAAAAAATTGGTAAAGAATCTACTGTTTCAGAAATAGTAAGATTAGTAGCAAATGCAACATCTACAAAAGCACCTATTGCTAAAATAGCAGATAAGATAAGTGGATATTTCGTTCCAGTAGTATTAGTTATATCTATAATTGCATTTATATTGTGGTTAATTATATCAAAAGATATAACAATTGCAATAAATATATTTGTAAGTATATTAGTAGTTGCTTGTCCATGTAGTTTAGGACTAGCTACACCACTTGCAATAGTAATAGCTTCTGGAAATGCAAGTAGAAAAGGAATTTTAGTAAAAACAAGTGAAGCATTAGAGAATTTCCATAAAGCAAAGACAATATGTTTTGACAAAACAGGAACATTGACTAAAGGAACATTAAGTATTTCTAAAATATATAATTATAGCAATTTAGAGGAAAAAGAATTTTTAAAAAATATAGCAAGTATTGAGAAAAAATCAGAACACCCAATAGCAAGAGCAATTGTTAATAAAGCAATAGAAGAAAAAATAGAATTTGAAGATTTAAAAGAATTTAAAGCAATTGCAGGTTTTGGTGTTGAAGCAATAATGAAAAATGATGATAAATATTTAATTGGGAATAGAAAATTAATGACTGAAAATGGAGTAATAATTCCAAATGAGCAAGATGAACAGCAATTGGTTAATGATGGAAATAGCATATTATTTGTAAGTTTAAATAATAAATTAGTTGCATTAATAGGTGTAAAAGACATATTAAAAGATAATATTGAAAATGTAATAAAAGAATTAAAGGATAAAAATATTAATGTAGTAATGTTAACAGGTGATAATGAGAAAACAGCAGAGATTGTTGCAAAACAAATTGGAATAGAAAAAGTAATTTCAAATGTTACACCAAAAGAAAAAGCAGAAAAGATAAAAGAATTAAAAAAAGATGGAATTGTAATAATGTGTGGTGATGGAATAAATGATAGTATAAGTTTAGTAACAGCAGATATAGGTGTTTCAATTTCATCAGGAACAGATATTGCAATGGATTCTGCAAGTGTAATATTAATGAATGATAATATAGAAAAAATAAATGAATTAATAGAAATTAGTGCAAGAACAATTAAAAATATAAAACAAAACTTATTCTGGGCATTTTTCTATAATATTTGTATGATTCCAATTGCATGTGGAATATTAGAACCTATTGGAATTGAAATGAATCCAATGGTTGCTGCTTTTGCTATGACAATTAGTAGTTTAACTGTTGTTTTAAATGCTTTAAGACTAAAGAAATAATAGTAGAGTTGGAAATCTAAATTTTCCAACTTAATCTATGTTATACAGATGGAGAAAATACAATAACAATTACAAAACAATTTATAGAAAGTTATAAAGGAAATTTTTAAGCAAAAAGGTGAAATAAATGAGCTCATTAGAAAAATATGTTGAAAAGGTAAAAAAAGAAACAGAAGGATTTTCAAGTATAGAAAAATTAAGGTATATATATTGGGACTTAGGAAGTAAATTTGCGTTTGATTTAGATTTTTCGTTTGGAAATTCCAAAACAAGAAAACAGATATATGATCATAGTAGAAGTGAAGATGATTTAAACAGATGTTTAGAAAATAATACTGCAATTTGTAAATCAATTGCTTACATATTTTCTTATGTTATGAAAGAACTTGGAGTAAATATAGAATCAGTAATAGATGAAGAAGATTTTAGAAAATGTCCACATATTTATAATGTTTTAATAACAGAAGATGGAAGAAAATATAGATTTGATTTACAAGAAGATATGAGAAATATAAAAGCACAATTGAGAACACAATATTTTGGAATTCCTATTGAAGATGAAGAACAAGAATTAATAAGTAGAGCTGAATTAGATCAAATTGATAAAAAGCAAGGACATATATCAGAAAAATCATATTATACAGATGAATATCTAGAACTAATAAAGATGCATTTACCAATGTTTGAAGATTTTGGGCAAAAGGTTCAGTTTGTTTTAGAAAATTCAGAAGCATATACAAATCCAGAAATGGGATATGCTGACAGAAAGTGGAGAATGGAAGATTTAATTGGAAATGAAAATAAAGATGGATTATTATTTTCTAAAGAAGAAAAGTATAAAATTAACATGATTGATTGTTATAGAGAGATTGATGGCAAGAAACATTATGAATTATGTATTGTTGTAAATGTAAAAGGTGGAAAAGATATCTATTTATTTTCAGATGAAACAAATTCTTTTAGAAAAATGGCTTTAGAAGAATTTGCAGAACAAATAGAAAATGGTTTGATAAATCTTCAAGGAATACAAGGATTAAAACAAGTTTTAAAAAGTAGAAAACAACAAACAGATGAAAGATAAAATTAAGTAAAGGAATTGAAAAATGGAAAGATATGAAGAAATAGAAAAAAGCATAATAACAACATATCGTAAAAAAATATTATAAAATGGAGAGAAAGAAATGATTTACATTTTATTCAATGTGCTTGCAGATTTACAGAACATTGTACTATGTGTGACAATGGTGGTGGAGTTTCTAAAAGAGAAGAAATGAAGAAACTCTTAAAACAATTGAGAAGTGTTTATGATAAAGTTGATATGAATATTTATAATAGTACAAAAAATGTTAATTTAAATACTCTTATTTCTTATGTTAAAGATGGAGAAGTACATCATTTTATGGATGATTATGATAAAAAGAAAGAGAATGAAATATAAATGTAACAAAAATGTAATCAAAACTTAATAATATAAATAAATTAATCTATTGTTATACTTGCATTTATATGATATAACTATAAAAGATTGATATTAAAGGAGAATTTATAATGGAAAGCGATTTAAAAAAAGATATTATTGATGGTAGAATTATTGATTGGAGCAAATTAAGTGCAGAAGAGCTAAAAAGAATGAAAAAAGCTTATGAAGAAAGAGAAAATAAAATTCGAATGAAAATTGATAAAGAATTAGATTTAGAAGAAAATTTTGAAAGTGAAAGGTAGAGGATAATATATGGATGAACAAAATAAAGATACAGAAGAACAAATTAAGTTTACACAATTACTAAAAGAATTAGCAGATACACAAGTTACATTAGCCAAAATAAATGCCCAATTAGCAATAAGAGAAAGCAAAGATCAAATTGAAACAATTGTGGATTCAAAAAGCAAAGAACTTATTGAACAAGCAAAAAAATTTGGAGCAAAATTGGAAAAAATAGAACAAGAATATGCAAATCAAAATGCTGATAGAGAAGGAATTGTTGAAGAATTCGAGAAACGATTAGCAGAAGCTAGTGAGGAATATGATAAAATTTTACAAGATATAATGGAGAAAAAAGCACAATTTGAACTTGATGAAAATGGAATACTGTTAGAGCAAAAAAGAAATAAGGTAAAAATGGTAGCTGAAAATAAAGAATTTGCAAAAACAAAACAACGATTAGAAAAAGAAATAGTTCAAGCATTAAAAAGTGGTGATATGTCAACACTTCAACAGAAAACAGAAGAATTGAAAAGTCATATAGAAAATAATCCAACAGATATTAGTAGAGCACATGCACAAGAGTTACAAGCAAGAAGAGAAGAAATAAAACAAGCAATTGAATCTTGTAAAAATGAATATGAGCAAATTATGGCTGAAAGAAAAAAGATGTTAGAAGAAATCTCTTCTAATAAAAATAAACAATTAATGACAATTCCAAAACAAAATATTTTTGCAAAAGCTTTAGGAAATATTTTTAATAAGTTTAATGGAACAAAAAAATTTGTTAAAGGTGTTATTGAACCATTAAAAACACAAATTGGACAAATACGTAATGAAGAAATTCCAAAGATAAAATCAGAGATTGATTCAAAAAGAAAAACTTTTTTAGATAAAGTTGTGCAAAAAAGAGCAGATATAGAAAAAAGTGTTGAAGAAAAAGTAGAAGGATATGCAGAAAAATTAGCAAATACTCAAGAAAATGCAGTTCAAAAAGTTTCACTATTTAAAAAAGCAATACTTGAACATGTTGATATGTCAAAAGCAAAGTTTGGTGAAGCTAAAGAAAATATGGCTTTTACAGTAAAAGATAAGATAGAAGATGCGCAAATTTTGGCACTAATGGCACAAGATTTTGCAAAGGATAAGATAGCTGATGCACAAATTTTAGGACTATATGCACAGGATTTTGCTAAAGATAAAATTGCAGATACTAAACAAATGGCAACAAAAGCACAAGAATTTATAAGTAATAAAGTAGCAAATGCTAAAGAATCAGTTGCTAAAAGGAAAGAAGCAATTTTGGTAGGATTTAATCAAAAGAAAGCTCAAGCAATTCAAGTTGCACAAACGACCAAAGATAATGTTATACAATTTGGAAAAGATACTAGAGGAATGATTATAACTGGAGTAGATAACTCAAAAAAAGTAGTTACAACATATGTAAGAGACACTATGGAAGCAGGAAAAAGAACATATAGAGGAATAATAAATAAAGGATATGAAATCAAAAGCAATATGATTGAAGCTGCTCAGCAAAGGTTATCTGCTCAACAACAAGAAATTCAACAAAAGATACAACAATTAAATATGAATATAAAAGAAGCAAATGGAATTGAAGTTGGAGATTAAAATTTTTTCTAAAAATAAAAACAAGTAATTTTTAAAATTGCTTGTTTTTATTTTTATAGATTGATATACTTATACATGAAAAACAATAAGGAGGAAAATTAAAGTGAATAACAATAAAAAGCTAAAAATGAAAGAAGTCGGAAATGAATATATGGAACAATATAACGACCTTTTAAGATATGTTTTTCAAGTAACTGATCAAGAATTAGATTCAATTGATTGGGAAGAAAAAGAAATAATTAGAGCAAAATTTCCTACATTTCAAAGAGCAGAAGTAATTGGCTGGTTTGACGGAGATACATTAGTATCACAAGTTGCAGTATATCCAATGAAAATAAGAATATTTAATAAAACATATAATATGGGAGGACTTACAGGAGTTGGAACATATCCAGAATACTCAAATCAAGGATTAATGCATAAATTATTAGAAACAGCATTGAAGAAAATGAAAGAAAATGGTCAATATATTTCATATCTATATCCATATTCTATACCATATTATAGAAGAAAAGGTTGGGAAATAGTATCAAATAAAATTACATATGAAATAAGTGATTATCAATTACCTAAAAACCATCAAGTACCAGGAAATGTAAAAAGAGTAAAATATGATAGTGAAGAACTAAAAGAAACTTATGAAAAATTTGCAATGCACACAAATGGAGCTGTTTTAAGAGATGATTTAGCATGGAATGAATATTGGTTATGGGATCCTGATGACATAATGTCGGCAATTTATTATAATAAAAATGGTGAACCAGATGGATATGTTATATATTGGATATCTGAAGAAATATTTCATATAAAAGATATGATATTTAATAATGAAGAAGCAAGAACAGGTTTGTGGAATTTTATTTCAGCACATTTTTCTATGATTGATAAAGTAGAAGGAAATACATATACAGATGAAAAATTATCATTTTTATTAGAAGATTCAAGTATAAAAGAAACTATATCACCATATTTTATGGCAAGAATTGTTGATTTTGTTGGATTTATGAAAGAATACAGATTTAAGAAAAGTCATAATGAAAATAGAAGTTGGAAATTTGTACTTACAGATCCAATGCTTGAAGAAAATCAAGGAACATTTTGTATTAATATAGATAAAGAGGGAAAAGTAAATGTTGAAAAGATTAACGAAACATGTAATGATGAGATTAGTATACAAACAATGACTACAATGCTTATGGGATATAAAAGACCAGAATATTTGTATAAGATAGGAAGAATTAAAACAGATAAGAAAATTGTAGAAATGCTTGAAAATTCTGTAAAACAGGATGTACCATATATATCAGATTATTTTTAAATAAGTAGATCTAATAAGAAACATTTCTTTTTAAAATTATATTAGATTTATGTAAAAGTGGAAAGTAAAGAATGTTAAAGAAATATTATGCATATGAATATGTTGAAAATCTTGACGATATTTTAAATAAGGAGTATAATAATAAAGTTAACTTTTGGTAAGGCTCGCAAACATAAATATGTAGGAGGAAAAAATATGCGAGAAGTTGTTTTTATCACTAGTATAGTATTATCAATTTTGGAAATTTGGCTATCAATCGAATTAATTTTTCGGAAGAAAAATAATTATGCAAAAACAAGTGAAATTATATTGTCATTTGTAGTACAATCTCTTTATTTGGAAGCATTGCATGTTAAATGGTGGAAAATTATTGCTTGTATCTTAGTACAATATATTGGGGTAAAAGTTTTTTTGTTAATTTTTATGATAATTATAAGAGAATGTAGTTTCTACATTATTAAAAGATTAGCAAAGGAAAAACGGAAAAGACAAAAAACTTGGTTTACAGAGATTTTTGGAAATTCTAAAAAATTAAAAAAAGTCAAAGAAATCAATCAAATTAATTATTTTCCTAGATTAAAACTTGGACTTCCTGGTATGGCAAATCAAGTTCATGGAGTAACTAAAGTACATTTTGACAGTAAAGGTTTCCCAATATTTAAATCGAGGTACAAAGTAAAACTAAAAATTACTGACTATCGGCAATCAAGAAGTTATCATTTTCTTATCTGCAATAAAAAACTGTATGAAGATGTTCGAACTAATACTCGACTAAGACAAAAACTCAATCTTTCAAAAAATGACATAAAAGCATTAGAAATTGGAGAAACTCCCAAAAATTATGTTTGGCATCATCATCAGAATCCTGGTGTTTTGCAGTTAGTGGATAGAAAAACGCACGAAAAAACATTCCACAAAGGTGGATTCTCAATTTGGGGAGGTAAGGACAACTAAACAGCAAAAACTCATGTTTTACAGAAATGTATTACATGAGTTTTCTATTTTGTTATAAATATTAATAATTTTTTAATTGTCTTACATATAAATAAGAGATATAATTTAGGCAAAAGGAGATGGTTGAATGAAAAAGAAAATATTAATTTTTATAATATTGGTAATTTTTATAATAATTTCTTTTGCATTCTTATATTTATTTAATTTTATACCACATAGAAAATATACTAATAAAGATTTTGAAATAGAAGATTATATAAGTACAACAGATAAAGATGGAGATGGTATAGATGATCAAACAGATATATTAGAAAATGTAAGAAAATATATTGCAACAAAGCCTAAATATAAAAGTAAATATTATAATACAGGATATCCAAATGATGAATATGGAGTATGTACAGATGTAGTGGGCTTTGGACTATTGGAAGCTGGATATAATTTACAAGAACTTGTAAATGCAGATATTGTTGAACATCAATCACAATATAATATAGAAAAAATAGACAAAAACATTGATTTTAGGAGAGTTAGAAATTTAAAAGTATATTTTGATAATAATGCAATTTCATTAACAACAGATATAAAAGATTTTGAAGAATGGCAAGGTGGAGATATTATTGTATTTAAAAATCATATAGGAATTATATCTGATAAAAGAAATAAAAATGGAACACCATTTATTATACATCATGCTAGTCCAGTTCAAAGGGCATATGAGGAAGATATACTTGAAGTAAAAACAGATATTATTGGACATTATAGAATAAGTTAAGACATAATAATAATAATAATAATATTGACATTATTTTTACAAATAATTATAATATGATTGAAAAATGTAAGAAAGGAATGTGATAAAAAATGATTAAACTAGTATTAGTAAGACATGGACAAAGTATGTGGAATTTAGAAAATAAATTCACAGGATGGACAGACGTTGAATTATCAGAAAAAGGAGTAGAAGAAGCAAAAGAGGCAGGAAAAGTATTAAAAGAACAAGGATTTCATTTTGATTTAGCATTTACATCTGTTTTAAAAAGAGCTGAAAATACACTTGACTACATTTTAAAAGAAATGGGAGAAGAAAATATAGAAATAAAAAGAAGTTGGAAATTAAATGAAAGACATTATGGTGCATTACAAGGATTAAATAAAGATGAAACAAAAGAAAAATATGGAGCAGAACAAGTTCTTTTATGGAGAAGAAGTACAAATGTAAGACCACCAGAATTAGAAGAAACAGATCCAAGATATCCAGGAAATGATCCAAAATATAAAGATTTAACAAAAGACGAATTACCAAAAACAGAGAATTTAATAGATACAATTAAAAGAGTTGTTGAATATTGGGATTCAGACATTAAACCAGAATTAGAAAAAGGTAAAAAAGTTATTATTGCAGCACATGGAAATAGTTTAAGAGGACTTATAAAATATTTAGATAACATGAGTGATGAGGATGTTATAAAACTAGAATTACAAACAGGAAATCCAATTTGTTATGAATTAGATGATAATTTAAAACCAATTAGACATTATTATTTAAAAAAATAGTTGATAAGATTTTTCTGTTGTGATATAACTAAAATGTCAAATCTTATAAAAAGGTAGGTAATAAAAATGAATAATGAAATGTATGAAATTATGAAAGACAAAAGAGGATTTATTGCAGCATTAGACCAAAGTGGTGGAAGTAGCAGTAAAACATTAAAAGCTTATGGAATACCAGAAACAGCTTATGGTACTGAAGAAGAAATGTTTGATTTAATACACGAAATGAGAAAGAGAGTATTTACAAGTAAATCATTTACAAATGAACATATAATTGGAGCAATATTATTTGAAAAAACAATGCTTTCAAAAGTAAATGGAGAATTTACAGCAGATTACTTATGGAATGAAAAGAAAATAGTATCATTCTTAAAAGTTGATAAAGGATTAGCAGAACAAAATAATGGTGTTAAATTAATGAAACCAATTCCAGAACTTGAAACAGAATTAAAAGAAGCAGTAGAAAAACATGTATTTGGAACAAAAATGAGATCAGTAATTTATGAACCAAATGTAGAAGGAATAAAAGCAATAGTTACACAACAATTTGAATTTGCAAAAATAATATGTGATGCTGGATTAGTTCCAATTATTGAACCAGAAGTAGATATAAATGCTCCTGAAAAAGAAAAATGTGAAGAAATATTAAAAGCAGAAATAATTGAAAAATTAAAAACATGGAATAAAGAAGATAAAATTATGTTTAAATTTACAATTCCAACAGTTGCAAATCATTATCTAGATTTATATGATTATGAATGTGTTGTAAGAATAGTAGCACTTTCAGGTGGATATGATATAAATAAAGCAGTTGAATTACTTGCTAAAAATAATAGAATGATTGCAAGTTTCTCAAGAGCATTATTACAAGATTTAAATGCAAATCAATCACAAGAAGAATTTGATCAAAAATTACATGATGTAATAGTTAAAATTTATGATGCTTCAATATCATAGAATATAGACAAAAACACTACGCCTAGACTTTTATAATTAGGCATAGTGTTTTTTATTCAACAGCAAATCTACATAAAACATTTACGGAAAGTTGACAAATATTCAAAAAAATGGTAAAATAAAAAAAGATGTTTATAAAAAGGAGATTATAAAGTTGGGAAATATAAGAAATAAAATTATAACAATATCTGGAGAACCTGCAAGTGGAAAGTCAACAGTAGTAAAAGAGATAAAAAATAAATATGAAGAACAAGGATTTAATGTCCATATAATATCTGTTGGTAATGTATTTAGAGATATGGTAAAAAAAGAATATTTGAAAAAATACCCAGATAGAATTGATACAAGTTTAGCTGATATTCAAAATGACAAAGATTTTATGACAAGAGTAAGATCAATAGATGGAGTAATTGATAATGAAATTGCAAGAAAAGGAAGAGAGATTAATGAAGAAATAAGACCAAATGATGTCTATATTATTGATTCGAGATTAGCATGGAGTAATGTACCAGATTCATATGCAATCAGATTGACTGTTAATGAAGCAATTGCAGGAAAAAGAGTATTTTATGATACAACACGTGGTTCTGAAGATCAATATGAAACATTAGATGAGGCAATTCAAAAAACTAGAAAAAGAAAACTTGGAGAAATAGAACGATATAAAGAAAGATATGGTATCAATTTATTAGATGAAAATAATTATGATTTAATAGTTGATACTTCATATACTAATACAAAGGAATTAGCTGATATTATTATTACTGGAGAAGAAGCATATAGAACTGGAAAATTTTATCCAAAATACTGGGCAAATCCAACTTGTTTTTTTCCATTACAAAGTGAAGAATTATCTACATCTGAAAATACTGTAGAAAGAGATAATGGTAAAATTTCAGAAGAAATGTTAACAGTAAGCCAAAAAGATGAAAGAAAAGCGGAACGTTAAAAAGATATTAATTTTTTAATATCTTTTTTATATGTAGCTGTTAAAAAAAGATTGACTTTTTGAGTATAGTCTGATATAATATGCGCATATTTTATAGAAATGGAGGTAGGTCATAAAATGTATGACTACGAAAATTCTCGAGAAGCAGCAGGCCTTGAAAACATTGGCTGGAAGCTTAATCCGCATAAGCGGGTGATGCTCCAACTGAATGACGAGGACCTGGAGCTGAAGAAGAATGACATTTACAAAAAGCTTCTTAGCAACCTTGGCCATTATGAATGGGAAGAATGGACTTCTCGCATGTTGGCTGCTGCTATCCAAAATGCCAAGGCTATTGGAGCAAAACTGGTAGAGATTACTTCTCTCTTCCAATGTAGCCTGGTTGGCTGGGATAAGAAGTCTGAATATGTCAAGGATTCTTCGGACTTTGAGCGGCAGCTCAAAGAATGTCTTTTTGAGGTTATTTCTGAGGATGATAAGGAACTTCGAGTGAAGTTCAAAAACGCCTAACCTCAAAAAAAGGCTTTCTGCACATTTTTGTGCAGGAGGTCTTTTTTTGTTCCATATAAAGAAAAAATTAAGTTGAAAAATCTCTAGTTTTATGTTATATTAAAAAAGAAATAATATCGAATGAAAAAAGTAAGAGAGAAAGAAGAAATCATGAAAGAAAATGTAATAAAATTTATAAAAAACAATTGGAGATGGATGTTATTATTTATATGTTTAATAGGATTTTTAGCATTAGCTGAAGAGGTATTTCATCAAGAAATAATGAATGGAGATATAGTTGGATATGACATTGTATCAAAACTCTTCAAATTTAATGTATCAACACCGATTGCTAAATTCATAACGAATTTTGGAGGTGCAATTTTTGTTATATCATTAACAACAATATTATTTTTTGTAATAAAAGATAAAAAAATAGGAATCTCAATAATTACAAATCTAGGAATTGTAACAATATTAAATCAAATTATAAAATTCATAATGCAAAGACCACGTCCAACAGAATTTAAAATTATAGAAGAAACAGGATATAGTTTTCCATCAGGACATTCTATGGTTAGTTTAGCATTTTATGGATATTTAATATATTTAATTTATAAATATATTAATAATAAACATTTAAAAAGAACGTTAATTATAATATTAAGTGTTCTAATCTGTATTATAGGAGTGAGCAGAATCTATTTAGGAGTTCACTATACAAGTGATGTTTTAGGAGGATTCTTAATTTCATTTGCATATCTTATAATATATATAGAACTAGTAAATAAATTTGTATTGGAGAAAAATAAAGATGATAGAAAAGAGTAAAAATGTAATAACCAGTTTCAAATACGCATTTCAAGGAGTATTTTCAGCGATAAAAACTGAAAGAAATCTAAAAATACATATATCAATAATGATTTTAGTAATAATTGCAGGAATATTTTTAAAAATTAGTAAAATGGAATGGATAATATGTATAATATTGTTTGGATTAGTAATCGGAGGAGAAATGTTAAATAGTGCAATTGAGACTGTTGTAGATATAGCAATGCCAGAGATAAATCCTAAGGCAAAATTTGCTAAAGATGTTGCAGCAGGAGCAGTTTTAATTTTTGCAATATCATCAGCAATTATAGGGCTAATAATATTTATACCAAAAATAATAGCAATATTATAAATAAAATGAGGTAATTAAGAATGTCAAATGTATGTGATTATATTAAATGGAGAGGAGATTTAGAATTAAGTCAATCTGAATTTAACGAAATTGATAACTTAATTTTATCAAGATTTTCATACTTTCCATTTGATAAGATAATGAATTATAATGAAGTTATAACAATAAAAGAATTAGGAGAAAGATTTAGTAAGCAAGATATAAAAAAATTAACAATATTATGGAAAGATGATATAGAACTATTTCCAATAATGAGTAATTCAAAAAGATTTGGAACAATGAAAGCAACTAAATTCGTAAATAAAATAGAAGTTGAAAATGAAAAACAATTTTCAGCAATAACTATCATAATGCCTGACAATACTTTATATGTCTCATTTAGAGGAACAGACAATACAATAGTTGGTTGGAAAGAAGATTTTAATATGAGCTTTAAAAGTCATATTGCCTCACAAATATCTGCTAAAGAATATTTAAACATGATAGCGGAATTGTATCCAAACAAAAAAATAAGAGTAGGAGGACATTCAAAAGGTGGAAATATTGCAGTATATTCTGCAATATTTGCAACCCCTCAAATAAGAGATAGAATTATTAATGTGTATAATAATGATGGCCCTGGTTTTTGTGAAGATATATTAGAAACACAAGAATATCAGGAAATGATAAATAAAGTCCATACATATATTCCACAATCATCTATAATAGGAAGATTAATGAACCATAAGGAAAAATATACAATAATAGAAAGTACACAAAAAGGAATAATGCAACATGATTTATATAGTTGGCAGATATTAGGAAAAGAATTCATTACATTGCCTAATGTTACTAATGAAAGTGAATTTATAGACAAAACAATAAAAGAATGGTTAGAAAATGTTGAGCCAGCAAAAAGAGAACAAGTAATAAATGTAATATTTGAAATTTTAAATTCAACAGATGCACAAACCACAAAAGAATTACGAAAAAATTTATTCTCAAATATAAAAGTAATTTTAGAAAAATATAAAAATATTGATCCAGAAACAAAAGAAATGATAGCTCAAACAGCTAATTCATTAATTAAAATTGTAAAAAATAATTTAAAAAATACATAATAAGGAGCTTAGAAAATGCAAAATAAGAGTACACAAGAATTTGATGATATCATAAGAAACATCATAGAAAATCAAAAAGTTCAAGAAATGAAAAAATACAAACAGCATTATGAAACAAGTACATTTGACCATTGTTATATGGTTTCATATTATTGTTATAAAGTTTGTAAAAAATTAAAATTGGATTATAAATCTGCAGCCAGAGCAGGAATGTTACATGATTTTTTCTTATATGATTGGAGAATAAAAAATGGCAGAAAAGGTTTACATGCCTTTACACATGGAAAAACAGCATGTAAAAATGCCTCTGAATTATTTGAATTATCTGAAAAAGAAAAAGATATGATTATAAAACATATGTGGCCTGTAACACCACAATTTCCAAAATCCAAAGAAGGTTTTATATTAACATTTATAGATAAACACTGTGCATTAGCAGAAGCTATAAAAGTACTAAAGAAAAACATACATAAAAAGAAAGTTTGGAGATATGCTTATATATTTTTTGCAATGATTATTTTAAAAATAAATAAAGGAAACAATTAAAACATAGGAGAATATATAAATGGAAAAAAATGTACTAAAAAGATATAGGTATGAAATAATAATATTCATTGCAGATGCAATATGTATGATTTTGGAATTAATTGCTTCAAGATTATTATCGCCATACTTTGGAAGTTCAAATATCGTTTGGACAAGTGTAATAGGAATAATATTATTAAGTAGCAGTATTGGAAATTATTTAGGTGGAAAAATAGCTGATAAAAATAATATTGAGAAAAATTTAAAGTTCATTCTAATGGCTACATCAATATTTATTCTTATAATTCCATTTTTACAAAGTAATATTTTAACAATAATCTCAAAATATATAGAAAATATAAAAATTGGAGCAATTATATCAACTATATTTTTGTTTTTCATACCATCATTAGGAATGGGACTATTAACTCCAATAATTCTCCGTTTAAAACTAAATAATATGCAAACAGCAGGAAAAACAACAGGAACAATAAATGCAATTGCCACAATTGGTGGAATTACAGGAACATTTTTAGGAGGATTTTTATTAATCCCTAATTTAGGAAGTATAAATATATTACTTATTTTAGTGATATTATTAGTATGGTTAATCCCTTTAGTAAATTTTAAATTAAAAGAGAAAAGTACAATTATTGTTGTTATAATAATGATAATTTCACTTCTTTCATTATATATTAATACTATAAGTAATAATATAAATGGAGAACAAGTATTACAAGGAAAAAGAGGAACAGTAAGCTATGACACTCAATATGGAAGAGTATTGATATATAATGCTGTATTAAATGGAAATAATGTGAGAATATTAAATATTGATAGTGGCTTTGAATCAGCAACATTTACAGATGAAGATAAAGTAAATGAACTTGTATTTGATTATACAAAATACTATGATTTAATGTTTAACGCAAAAATAGATATTAATAATGTATTATTAATAGGTGGAGCCGGATATTCATATCCCAAATATTATATAAGTCATTATCCAAATAAAAATATGGATGTAGTTGAAATTGATGAAGGAATAACAAATATTGCAAAAGAATATTTTTATCTTAATAAATTAATCAAAGACTATAATTTAGAAGAAAATCAAAGGTTAAAATTAATACATGATGATGGAAGAACATATTTAAATAATAATTCAAAAAAATATGATGCAATCTTAAATGATGCATTTTCAGGAAATACACCTGCAAAAACATTAACAACACTTGAACATAATAAAAATATAAAAAAATCATTAAATGAAAATGGTGTATATTTAACAAACATAATATCATCATTAGAAGGTAAAAACTCAAAATTTTTAAAGGCTGAAGTAAACACTTTAAAACAAGTTTTTAAAAATGTGTATATAGTTCCTTGTAATTATACTAATGATACAGAACAAGTACAAAATAATATGATTATAGCAACAGATTCAGATATAATTTATGAAAATACATATAATTATAATTTAGCAGAAGATGAAATAATCTTAACAGATGATTATTGTCCAATAGATACATTAATACCATCTGAAAATTAAAAGATTATATAGTATAAATAAGGAGTAATTTAATGAAGAAAATTTTTGGAAGATTAATAATTGTTGCACCAGCTGTAATTATTCAGATTTTATGGATGAATTTTTTATATAATAAATTAAACAATACTGCATTAGTAACATTATTATTAACAATATTAGCATTTTTATTTGTAATATATATAATTAATAAAAGAGACGAAACATCTTATAAAATATTGTGGTTAATAACAATATTAACAGCCCCTGTTTTTGGAACTATTTTATATTTAATAATAGGAAATAAAAAAACAACAAAACCATTAGATAAAAAATTAAAAAGAGCTCAAAAGACTATGAATTTTAATTTTGTAGATGAAAGAAATTATGAAACAGAATTAAAACAAGAAAATTTAAGATTATATCAAACCTTTAAAGCAATAAACAAATATACCAAATTTCCAATTTATAAAGCTGAAAATATAAAATATTATAAATTAGGAGATGAAATGTTTCCTGATATATTAGAAGAGCTAAAAAAAGCACAAAAATACATATTTTTAGAATATTTTATTATAGAACCAGGAATATTTTTAAATAGTATAATAGATATACTTGAACAAAAAGTAAAAGATGGAGTTGATGTAAGGCTAATATATGATGATTTTGGAAGTTTGCCTACATTTTCACAAAAAAATGTATATCAATTAAAGACAAGAGGAATAAAATGTATTTCATTTAATCCATTATTTTTCATAAAAGGAACATTAAATAATAGAGATCATAGAAAAATTTTAATTATAGATGGGAATGTGGCTTTTAGTGGTGGAATAAATTTAGCAGATGAATATATCAACAAAAAGAAAAAATATGGACATTGGAAAGATATAGGCTTTAAACTTACGGGAACACCTGTAAAAAGTTATAATTATATGTTTATTGAATTTTGGAATGCATTTTCAAATGAAAAGATAGATTCAAATATAATAAACAAATGTTTATCAGAAAGAAAAAATGAAAATGGATATATTATATCATATTATGATTCACCAGCATATAAAGAACATATTTCAAATAATTTATATATAGATTTATTATCACAAGCTATAAATTATGCGTGGTTTTACACACCTTATTTGATAATAGGAGACTTTTTGATGGACGCATTAATAAAAGCAGCAGAAAGAGGGGTAGATGTTAGAATATTTATTCCAGGGATTCCAGACAAAAAGATAGTATATAGGTTATCAAAAAGTTATTATGCACCATTATTGAAAGCAGGTATAAAAATATTTGAATATACACCAGGATTTATACATGCAAAAGCTTGTTTAATAGATGACAATATTGGAACAATTGGAACTGTAAATTTAGATTATAGAAGTTTATTTCTACATTTTGAATGTAATTCATTATTTTATAAATCTTCAATATTAGATGAATTAAAAATTGACATGATAGAAACTCAAAAAAAGTGTAAAGAAGTAAAAGAAAAAGATATAAAAAAAGGATATTTCCATAGAGTATTTGATGCAATATTGAGAATATTTGCACCTTTATGTTAAAGCATAATATATGAAAGGAATAAAATTTAGAATGGAAAGAATAGATAAAATAATATCATCACAAGGAAAATACTCCAGAAGTGAAATAAAAAAGCTAGCAAGTCAAGGTAGAATAAAAATTAATGATAATATAGTAAA
Source organism: uncultured Clostridia bacterium (assembly GCA_934120045.1). GTDB lineage: Bacteria > Bacillota > Clostridia > TANB77 > CAG-508 > CAG-269. The sequence continues at coordinate 4,054 of CAKOTF010000005.1, read as the reverse complement.
AAAAGTAAATGAAAAAATAGATATTGAAACATCAACAATTTATATAGATAATGAAAAATTAGATTTTAAAAGAAATATATATTTAATATTAAATAAACCAAAAGGATATATATCAGCAAGTGAAGATAGAAGTCAGAAAACTGTATTAGATTTAATTCCGGAAAAATATTTTAGAAAAGGACTATTTCCAGCAGGAAGATTAGACAAAGATACTACTGGAATGATGATTATTACTGATGATGGAGAATTTGCTCATAATATATTGTCTCCAAAGAAACATATTAAAAAGACTTATAGAGTAACAATAGATATTGATATAGATGAAAACATGATAAAACAATTTGAAAAAGGGATTGTCTTAAAAGATCATATATGTTGTCCTGCAATTATAGAAGTTCAAGATACTCATACAGCATTTGTAACAATAACTGAAGGAAAATATCATCAAATAAAGCGTATGTTTGGTTGTTTTGGTGCTAAAGTATTGGAATTGCATAGAATTACAATGGGAAACTTGAATTTGCCTGCTGATATTTCCGAAGGTTGTTGTAGAGAAATTACAGAACAAGAAATGAAACTATTAAAGGAGGTTTGAAAATGATCCAAAATGCTATATTATATGTTTTAAGAAAAAAGAAAAGAACTTGTATTCTTTTTATTATTTTAACAACAGTTTTATCTTTTTTATATTCAAGTCTAAACATAATGAAATTGAGTAACAATTTAGAAAATAATTTATATAAAATTTCAAATACATCTATATCAATAACACAAAAAGATAATCAAAATTTTGAAATAAATCAATTTAAAGAAATGGAAAATATACAAGAAATCAAAGAAATAATTCCTCAATATGATTGTTTAGCAAAAGCAACAAATGTTGAAGTTGTTGATGGAATTCAAAAAGTTGAAAGAGAAAATTTACCGGAAATATTAAAAAACACTTTTTCAATCGAATCTACAAATAGTACTAAAAATAATGTTTTATTTAATAGTGGGATTTTTACTATTATTGACGGAAGACATATTGAAAAAAATGATAGAGAAAAAATACTTATACATGAAGAACTTGCTAAAAAGAATAATTTGAAATTACATAGCAAAATTAATTTAGAACTAATAGATTTAGACCAATTAGATAATAATGAGGTCAAAAAAGAATATGAATTTGAGGTAATTGGCATTTTTACTGGAAAAAAGCAAGAAAAATATACAGGATTATCATCTGATTTTAGTGAAAATATGTTATTTATTGATTATGAATCAAGTCAAAAAGCATTAAATAAAACACAAAACAATAAAATTGCAAATAAGATTACTGTATATTCAGATAATTTTGAAGAATCCAATATATCTTTTAATAAAATCAAAGAATTAAAAATAGATTTAACAAAATATACAATTGAAAAAAATGATGACATATTTCAAGAAGTATTAGAATCTGTAAATGGAATAAAATATATTATAAAAATTATGATATGTTCTATTATAATTAGTGGAGTAATAGTTCTTTCATTAATACTAATCTTGTGGTTAAGAGAAAGAATACATGAAATAGGAATATTATTATCGATTGGAACAAGTAAATTAAAAATTATATTTCAATTTATATTTGAGTTGATATTTATATCTTTGCCATCTATATTTGTATCATTTTTTTTAGGAAATATTATATCAGATCAGATTATAGGGACATTTATACATAATGATGATTCAACAATGATAATTCAAAATTTATTAAAAAATGATGATATAGTATCAAAATTAATTACATTTTTACAAAGTTATGGAATGTTATTAATAGTAATTTTTTTATCAGTTGCCATTTCATGTGCAATGATATTAATAAAAAAACCAAAGGAAATATTATCAAAAATAAGTTAGGAGAGTAGTATAATGAATATATTAGAAATAAAAGATGTAACATACAATTATTCAAATTCAAGAGAAAAAGTTTTATCATCTGTAAACCAAAAATTTGAACTTGGACAATTTTATGCAATAATTGGAAAATCAGGGGCAGGAAAATCAACATTACTGTCATTATTGGCAGGTTTAGATAAACCACAAAAAGGTAAAATTTTATTTAAAAATGAAGATATCGAAAAAACAGGATATACTAATCACAGAAAAAACAATATATCATTAGTATTTCAAAATTATAATTTAATTGATTATTTAACACCACTAGAGAATATTAGATTAGTAAACAAAAAAGCTTCAAAAGAAATTTTACTAGAATTAGGACTTAATGAAAATCAAATAAATAGAAATGTACTAAAATTATCAGGTGGACAACAACAAAGAGTAGCTATTGCAAGAGCATTAGTCTCAGAAGCACCAGTAATTTTAGCAGACGAGCCTACTGGAAACCTTGACAATGACACAGCTGGTGAAATAATAGAAATATTAAAAAAATTAGCTAAAGAAAGAAATAAATGTGTGATTGTTGTAACACATAGCAAAGAAGTTGCAAATTCTGCAGATATTATTTTAGAATTAAGTGGCAAAAAATTAAAGAAAATAAGTCAGATTAATTAGGAGGGTGGAGTTATGGTAAAAAATGCTTTTGCGTATGTGACTAGAAAAAGTTTAAAGTCAATAATAATATTATTAGTAGTTCTAGCTATGTCAACACTTTGCCTGATTAGTTTGGCAATAAAAGATGCTACAGATAGAGCTTCAGAAGAAACTTTTAAAAATATAACAAATAGTTTTTCTATGGAGATAAATAGAAGAGTGAATTTGGGTACTCCAAGAGGAGGAGGAAATATAAAAGGAAAAGATATAAAAAAAATAGCTGAGTCTAAAGATATTTACGATTACGTAAAAAGAATAAATAGTGTAGCCGATTTAGTTGATTATGATATTATAGAAACACAAGCCACAACTGTAAATCAATCATCTGAAAGAGCTCAAAATTTTAAAAGAACTGTTATGCTAACAGGGGTTAATAATTCACTAAAAGAAAATAAATTTGTTTCAGGAGTCTATAAACTAGTTGAAGGTGAACATTTAATCAATCAAGATAAAAATAAAATTTTAATGCATAAAGATTTAGCAAAAAAGAATAATTTGAAAATTGGTGATAAGATAAAAATAAAATCTAATTTATTTGATGCAGATAACGAAAAAGGAGCAAATGAAACAATAGAAGTAGAAATAAAAGGATTATTTGATGGACATAATAATAGTAATGTAACATCTGCTCAAGAACTTTATGAAAATACATTGATAACAGATCTTGATACTGCAGCTAAAGTTTATGGAAATACAGAAGATACTGCAGTATATCAAGATGCAACATTTTTTGTAAAAGGTGATAAAAATTTAGAACAAGTGATAAAAAATGTTAAAAAACTTGACATAAACTGGAAACAATATACATTAGTTAAAAGCTCATCAAATTATCCTGCATTACAGCAATCAATATCTGGCATATATTCAATTGCTAATAAATTATTTATTGGTTCATTAATATTTGCAGGAATCATAGTTTCATTATTATTAATTTTATGGATGAATGCTAGAAAAAGAGAAATTGCAATTTTTCTGTCATTAGGAATATCAAAATTAACAATTTTTGGACAATTTTTAATTGAATTATTGTTCATTTCTATTCCAGCATTTGCAGGTTCTTACTTTTTGGCCGTTTACACAGGAAATATGCTTGGAAATAGTATACTAAATAAAGTTACTGAAAACATAACAAAACAATTAGCAAAGCAATCTGCATCAACTCAACTTGGAGGTGGAGCAGAAGTTGATGGTTTTAATAAAACTCTAACAAGTTTGGATATTAATATATCATCACAAATAATGATGTATGTAATTTTATTTATGTCCTTAGTACTTATAATATCTTTAATAATATCATCAATAAATATTTTAAGGAAAAGTCCAAAAGACTTGCTAAGTGATGACTAAGGTAGAGTTAAAGAAAATAATTGAATATAAAGAATTTATAAATATAATTAAAAAATAGTAATTTGCCGATAATCATTTTTTGAACAAAAGTTGTAACTTTTTTAAAATATGTTACTATGTAGTTGAT
>CAKOTF010000004.1 GCA_934120045.1 uncultured Clostridia bacterium | reverse complement strand
TTAATTCTTTTAGTTGACATCAACAATTTTTATTGATATTATTTTATTAGAAATTTAGCATAAAGTAAAATACTTAATGATTAATAAACATCAATACAACAAAAAAACATATTACAAAATTTTACATTTCATAATATGTTTTTTCTATTATTCTTCTTCATTTAATACATCTATAAATTTATAGTTTCTTTTTGGCAATACTTTTGTTTTTCTGTTTTCTCTTAAAGCCTCTATTATATTTTCAACTCTTAATGGAATACTATCACTTTCATTTTTCAAGAAACTTAATAAATATTTTCTATCTTCTTCTGGTGTTATTTCGTACAAGTCTGTTACTTCTGCTACCATTCTATACCAATCTGAACATTTTTTTACTGTTGGTTTTGTCATAACACTTCCTTCACGGTTTCTGTGATATTTGAATATTGGAAATTCTCCATATGTAGTTACTTTTGATAAAATATTGCTTTTTATTGAAAATAGCTCATCTTCGTAATACATTCCTTCTTTAAATCTAATATTATTATTTCTTAAAAATTCTACATTCCAAACTTTGCTTGAAACTGAAAAGCTTTCATCACAAATTAGTCTTGCTTCTCTTGTTGAATTTTCTTTATTTGAAATTCTATAATAATTTTCTGTATGTCCTACATTTTCATAACCTAAATATATAATATCATATTTATTTTCCTTTATATGTTCATCAATTTCTTTTAATGTTTCATTACTATATAATTCATCATCACCATCTAAAAATAATAAATATTCTCCTTTGGCATTTTCTATAGCAATATTTCTTGATGCTGCGGCTGTTCCAGAATTTTTCTTTGTTTGTAATATTTTTGCTTTTTCTCCAACTACTTCTTCTATTACTTTCATTGTTGAATCTGTTGAGCAATCATCTATCACTAACAATTCATAATTTTTAAATGTTTGATTTAACACACTATCTATTGCTCTTTTTACATAATTTTCTATATTGTAAGCACTAATAGCAACTGTAAATCTTGTTTTTTCCATTACCTCACATTCCTTTCATAACGTTTTTCAACGTCTTTTTAATTATACCATTTTTAATAATATTTGTCAAACCACGAATCCTGCTTGTTTCTTAATATTTGCTTAATTTAATTGTCTTTTTTTCTCAATAAAAAAGACACAGTATTGCCTCTATTATATTAGACAATTTATGTGTCCTTTTTGTTTCACTTTTTTGAAATTTTTTACATATTTTTTTCAACTAAAGGTAATACTTGTTTCTTTCTTGAAACAACACCTGGCATTTCAGCTAAATTATCTTTTATTTCATAAGTTTTTGAAACTACATCTGTTCTATTTCCTAATACAATTGCTGTTGAATTACTGTTTACTATATCTGTAATAACAAATACGAATAAACATAGTCCTTTTTCTTCAATTTCTTTATTAATTTCAGCTTCAATTTTTTCTTTTCTTTTTAATACATCTGGAATACTAACTGTATTTACTTGTGCAATTATGTATTTTACATCTTCTTTTTCCATTGTTTTTGCATCTAAATTTATTAATTCTTTTTCTGTATATTTATCAAGATTTGTTCCTGCTTTTAACATATCTAAACCATATTTGCTTAAATCTACACCAGCAATATTTACAAGTTCTGCAACAGCTTTTTTGTCTTTATCTGTTGTTGTAGGTGATTTTAATAATAATGTATCAGATATTATTGCACTTAACATTAATCCAGCAATTTTAGGTTCTATTTTTATATTGTTTGTATTATATAATTCAAATAATACTGTTGAAGTACATCCTACTGGTTGAGCATAATAGAATAATGGTTCTGAAGTTTTAAAATTGTTTATTCTATGATGATCTACAACTGCTTCTATTTTTGCATTTTCTATTCCTTCTACTGATTGAGTAAATTCATTATGATCTACTAATATTACTCTTTGTCCTTCATCTATTTTTTCAATTAATTTTGGTTCTTCTACTTTAAAATAGTTTAATGCATATTTTGTTTCTTCATTTAAATTTCCTAATCTACAAGAAATTACTTCTTCTCCTCTTATTTTAGTTTGTAAATCTGCCATTACTAAGCTTGAGCATATTGCATCTGTGTCTGGATTTTTGTGTCCAAATACTAATATTTTTTCCATTTTTATTCTTCCTTTCTATTATTTATTTTGAGCTCTTTTTAAAATTTCTTCTAATTCTTCTTTATTAAATTGATATGTTTTATTACAGAATTGACATTTTATTTCTGCTTTCTCGTCTTCTTCAATTAATTCTTTTAATTGTTTTTCTCCTAATGTTACTAAACTTCCTGCAAACTTTTCTTTGCTACATCCACAGTTATATTTTGGCTCTATAGATGCATCTATTACTTTTACATCTTTATCACCAGTTATTTTTTGTGCAATTTCCTTTAAGGTTAAATTTTGATCTAACATTTTTGACATCGCACCTGCTTCAAAAATTGATTTTTCTATTTTTGAAATTTCTTCATCTGTTGCGTCTGGCATTGGTGATATTATATATCCTCCACTTGCTCTAACTCCATTTTTATCAACTAAAACTCCTAATGCAACTGCTGTTTGTTTTTGTTCTGATGTTTCAAAATAGTTTGCAAAATCTTCTGCTATTTCTCCTGAGATAAGTGGACTTATTCCTATATATGGTTCTTTTAATCCAATATCTTTTATTACATTAATAAATCCTTGATTTCCAACAGCTCCACCTACATCAAGTTTTCCGAATTCATTTAATGGTAAATCTGCATGTGGATTTGTTATACATGCTTTTACATTTGGTGTATTATCAGATACTGCTACAATCTTTCCTATTGGTCCATTTCCCTTTATTTGTATTGTTAATTTATCTGTTTTATTTTTCATTTCTGAACCAATTAATGCTGTTATTGTTAACACTCTTCCCATTGCTGCTGTTGATAATGGGCTTAAATCATGTAATTTTCTTGCTTCTTCTACTAAATTTGTTGTTGAACAACAAACTACTGATATTTTTCCATTATATGCTAAAAATTTTATAATTTGGTCTTTCATTTTTCCTCCTGATTTTTTTCTACCTTTCCTTCAATCTTAGGTCTTGCTTCTTGCTCTTGAATAAAGTTTCTATATCCCATTGCTATTGTTGATATTATTAACAGTAAAAATGATAATGCTTTCCATATTCCACTATCAAATAATATTATTGCAAACATTCCAAGTGATGCACTTAAACCATATAATATAAGTACTGCTTGTTTTGGTGTAAATCCTTTTTCTACTAATCTATGATGTAGATGTCCTTTATCTGGCTTAAATACAGCTTTTATTGATTTTCCTTTTACAATTCTTCTTACTATGGCAAATAATACATCAAATATTGGTAATCCTAATACAATTACTGGTAATACAATTACTGCTAATGTATATGTTTTGGCTATTCCCAAAATTGATACTATTGCTAACATAAATCCTAAAAAGTTTGAACCTGTATCACCTATAAATGTTTTGGCTGGTGAAAAATTATATGGTAAAAATCCTACTAATGCTCCTGACATTGCTGTTACTATTACAGTTGCTATCATTGGAGAATCATTTAATACAAATATTATTAATAATGATATACATGATATTAAAGATATTCCTGATGACAATCCATCTAGCCCATCTATCAAGTTAATTGCATTTGTTACTCCTACAATCCATATAACTGTTATAATTGTTGAAAATGTCTCATTAAATCCTAATTTGTACAAAAATGGTATATCTAAATGTTCTATTTTTATTCCAAATGCAACTACTATTATTGCAGCAATTGTTTGTCCTAATAGTTCTTGCCATGGTTTTAGTGTTTTTATATCATCTAACGTTCCTGTAATTGCAATCACTCCAACTCCTAACAATACTCCAAGTAGTTTTTTTCCATATTGTTGTGTTGAGAATAAATCTAAACTTCCTTCTATCGACATTACTGCAATTAAATATATCATTGATACTAATACACCTAAAATCACAGCAGGTCCTCCAAATTTTGGCATTGCTTTTGTATGCATTCTTCTTTTGTCTTTTGGTATATCCACTGCTCCAATTCTATTAGCTATTTTTATAGTATATGGTGTTGCTACAAATGATACTATAAATGCTAACAAAAAGGCAATTGCTATATTTCCCCACATCTAGTATTCCCCCCATTATTTCATATTTTCGTTTTCAATTTCGTCTATCATTTGTATTCTTTCTTGGTGTCTTCCACCTTCAAATTCTGTTGAAAGCCATATTCTTGCTATTCTTATTGCTTCATCTTCTTCTATATAATCTGCACCTAATGCTAATACATTACTATTATTATGCATTCTTGAATATTTTGCTTCTTCTTCATTATCACATTTTGCACATCTTATTCCTCTAAATTTGTTTGCAACAATACTCATTCCTATTCCTGAACGACATATTAATATTCCTTTATCACATTGTTTATTTTGTATTTCTAAAGTAACTGTTTTAGCTATTTCAGGATAATCTGCTCTATCTTCTGAAAATGTTCCACAATCTTCATATTCTATTTCTTTTTCTTCTAAATATCTCTTTATTTCTTCTTTTAATTTATAACCTCCATGGTCACTACCAATTGCTATCATAAACACTCACCTTTCTTTATTTATGATTTGATAAATTCTTTACTAATATATCATATTCTCGTATAAAGTGCAACAATTTTCAAAAAAATCCTTTTTTGCTATTGTCAAATCAATTTTTGTATGTTATAATTGTATGCGTTATAGTTATTTTACTAAGAGGAGGTGCATTTTAAATGCCAAATATAAAATCAGCAAAAAAGAGAGTTAAGATTATTGAAAAGAAAACATTAACAAATAATATGATTAAAAGTGCATATAAATCAGCTGTTAAGAAATTTGAGCAAGCAGTTGCTGCTGGAAATAAAGCTGAAGCTACTACTTTAATGTCTGAAGCTACAAAGAAAGTTGATCAAGCTTGTACAAAAGGTGTTATCGTAAAAAACACAGCTGCTAGAAAAAAATCTAGTATGTCAAAAAAATTAAATGCTATGGCATAGTTGAAATATAAGATAAAATGAAAGATTTTATCTTATATTTTTTGTAACTAAAGAGAGGTTTGCTTTATTACAAACCTCTCTTTTCTTTTTATTTTCTTTCTAAATTATCTAAATTATCTAATGCTTTTCCAGTTCCTAGAGCTACACATGATACAGCATCATCTGCAATCATTACATTTATTCCTGTTTTTTCTTGTAGCAATCTATCTAATCCATCAATTAAACAGCCTCCACCTGTCATATAAATTCCTCTATCACTTATATCTGCTGATAATTCTGGTGGTGTTTTTTCTAAAACTGAATGTACTGCATCTACAATTTGCATTGCTGGTTCTATTAATGCTTCTAACATTTCACTTGAATGTACTATGATATTTTTTGGTAAACCTGTTGTTAAGTCTCTACCTCTTATTTCCATTTGTGAGTCTTGAATCTTAGGATAAACACAACCTATATTTATTTTTAAATCTTCTGCTGTTCTTTCACCTATCATTACATTATGTTTTTTCTTTATATATTTTACTATTGCCTCATCAAATTTATCTCCAGCAATTTTTAATGATGTACTTTCAACAGACCCTCCAAGAGAAATAACAGCTATATCTGTTGTTCCTCCTCCAATATCTACAATCATATTTCCACAAGGTTTTGCAATGTCTAATCCTGCACCAATAGCTGCAGCTATTGGTTCTTCTATTAAAAATACCTTTCGTGCACCAGCTTGCATTGCAGCATCTATAACTGCTTTCTTTTCTACTTCTGTTACTCTTGATGGTATACAAATCATAGTTCTTGGCGCAAATATCGTTTTTCCTTTTACTTTATTTATAAAATATTTTAGCATTTTTTCAGTAACTGTATAATCTGATATTACACCTTCTCTTAGTGGTCTTGTTGCAACTATATTTCCTGGTGTTCTTCCCAACATTCTTCTTGCCTCTTGACCTACAGCTAACACTTCTTTTGTGTTACTGTCAACAGCCACTACTGATGGCTCTCTTAAAACAACGCCTTTCCCTTTTACATATGCAATTATTGTTGCTGTTCCTAAATCTATTCCTATATCTTGCCCAAATCCCAACATAAATAATCAATTTCCTTCCACTCACTCAATTTTCTAACTTTTGTTTTTTATTTTTCCTTATGTATTCCCTATTATTTTATGTACATTTTTTAAAATTATATTCACAATTTTATTTTTTCGTATAATCTTTTTCTGTTTCTTTTATAATATATATTGGTCTTTTTTTAACTTCCAAATATGTTTTTGATAAATATTGTCCAATAATGCCTATTGTAAATAATTGTATTCCACTAACAAATACTATTATACATGCCATTGATGGCCATCCAGCTGTTGGATCTCCATATACTAATGTTTTTACTATTATAAAAATTATTGATATAAATGCTACTAAGCAAAATATTAATCCAATTATTGATGAAAATATTAATGGTGTTGTTGAAAATGCAGTTATCCCTTCTAGTGCATATTTAAACAATTTCCAAAATGACCATTTTGTTTCTCCAGCAACTCTTTCTACATTTTCATATTCAATCCATTTTGTATCAAATCCAACAAAACTAAATAATCCTTTTGAATATCTATTATATTCTTTTAATGAAATTATACTGTCTACCACTTGTCTTTTCATTAATCTATAATCTCTTGCTCCATCTACCATTTCAATATTAGACATTTTGTTTATTATTTTATAAAACATTCTAGCAAAGAAACTTCTAATAGGTGGTTCACCTTTTCTTGTAACTCTACGTGTTCCTACAGAATCATATCCTTCATTTTTTATGGCATCATACATTTGTTTTAATAATGCTGGTGGATCTTGTAAATCAGCATCCATCAATGTTACATAATCTCCTTCTGCCGCTTCTAATCCAGCATACATTGCTGCTTCTTTTCCAAAATTTCTTGAAAATGATATATATCTAACTTTTGGATCTTTTTGATTTAATTCTTTAATTATTTTTAATGTATTATCTTTTGAGCCATCATTTACAAATATATATTCAAATTCAACTATTCCTTCAAAATCTTTTTTTCTTACTCTTTCCATTTCTTCATAAAATAATGGTAAAGCTTTTTCCTCATTGTAACAAGATACTACTACAGATATTTTTTCCATTTTTTATTCCTTCCATTATTTTTTTCTATTTTGAATATATTTCCAAGAATCTTTGCACATATCATTCAATGTTTTTGTCGCTTCCCAATGTAATTCATTTTTTGCTTTTGTTGGGTCTGAATAACATGTTGCTATATCTCCTGCTCTTCTTTCTACAATTTTATAATTTACTTTTTTTCCTGTTGATTCTTCAAATGCTTTTACCATATCTAATACACTATATCCAACACCAGTTCCTAAATTATATATATATATTCCTGAATTTTCTTTTTCTAATTTTTCTAGTGCTTTTATATGTCCTTTTGCTAAGTCTACTACATGTATATAATCTCTTACACCTGTTCCATCTGGTGTATTATAATCATTTCCAAATACTGATAATTGTTCTAATTCTCCTGATGCAACTCTTACTATATATGGCATTAAATTGTTTGGTATTCCTTGTGGTTCTTCTCCTATTAATCCACTTTCGTGTGCTCCAACTGGATTGAAATACCTTAGTATTGCTATATCCCAACTATTATCTGATTTATATAAATCTTGTAATATTTGTTCTATAAATAATTTTGTTGTTCCATATGGATTTGTTGTTCCACCTATTTTACAGTCTTCTGTTAATGGTATTCTTTCTGGTTCTCCATATACTGTTGCAGATGAACTAAATATAAATTTCTTTACATTATATTTTCTCATTGTTTCTAATAATACTAATGCTCCTGAAATATTATTTTCATAATATTCTAATGGTTTTTTTACTGATTCTCCAACTGCTTTATATCCTGCAAAATTTAAAACTGCTTCTATTTTATTTTCTTCAAAAACTTTTTCTAATTCTTTTCTATTTAAGTAATCCACTTCATAAAATTTAAAATTTTTTCCTGTTATTTCTTTTATTTTATCCAATACTTCTGGTTTACTATTTGAAAAATTGTCTATTATAACTATGTCTCTTCCTGAATTTAATAGTTCAATTGCTGTATGACTTCCTATAAACCCTGCTCCACCTGTTACTAATATTGACATATTTATCATTCCCTTCTTTATATAAGTTTCTACTTATTTTTTGCATTTGTATTATATCATTATTTTTCACTGGTTTCAATGCTAAATATAGTATTATTAAAAATTTTTTAAGATTTAAAAATATTTTTTGTAACATACATTCATATCAACATATCCATTTATTCCATCTATTTGTGCCTTGTCTGTAAATTGCCATATATCATGAGTTTCTGAATATTTATCCAAATCACTTGGAATTTGACCATTATTATTTGTTCCATAGTCTGCTACCCATAAAGAACAATCAGCTGGTAGTCTTGATATTTCCATATAATTATTTAACCAATATGAATATGAATAAACACCAACTTCATATCCTGCATTTTTCATTGTCTCACAAAATGCAATGGTAATATCTGTTATTGCTTTTTTTCCATAACTAATTTGGCTGTTTTCTTCTATATCATAAAAAATTGGTAATTCAAAACTAGAATTTCCACTTGATTTTAGATATTTAATTAATTCATTTGCTTCTAATTTTGCATCTTCTACATTTTTAGCATAAGAATATAAATAAATTCCTAAAGGAATTTTATTTTGCTTTGCTAATTTATAATTTTTTTCAAATTTTGAGTCAACTATAAATCTTTTATTATTTTCACTATACCACCCAACTTTTGTAATCATAAAATCTATTTTTTTGCTTGCTACTAATTTTTCATAATTAATATCACCTTGCCAATGTGATACATCTATTCCTATATAATGTTTTTTATATTTACTTACAATTCTTATTTTTATTCCTTCTATTCTTAATCCTTTTCCCACTGTTCCTGCCATTTCTCCATCTCTATACCAATTTGTCCAGCCAATATCTTGTATATGTACTTTATATTCTATGGTATAATCTTCTAAATTTTCTAATTCTATTTGTATTGCTTCTATTCTTTTAGATTGTCCTTCTGTTCCTGCTACTTGTCCATCACTTTTCCAATCTTGCCAACCTATGTCCTGAATATGTACCTTATATCTCATTTTGGCACCATCTGGAACATTTGAAAAGCCTATCTGAATTGCTTCCATTCTTTTAGATTGTCCCTCTGTTCCTGCAGTTTCTCCATCATATCTCCAATTTTGCCACCCTACATCTTCTACATGTGATATATATGCTACTTTAAATACTGATTTTTCTACTAATTTTATTTCAATTGCTTCTACTCTTTTGGATTGCCCTTCTGTTCCTGCTACTTCTCCATCATATTTCCATTCTTGCCATCCTACGTCTTGGATATGTACTCTATACATTATTGAATATTCTTCACTATATTCAAGTTCTATTTTTATTGCTTCCAACCTCTTAGATTGACTTTCTGTCCCAGTTAATTCTCCATTATATTTCCAGTTTTGCCAACCTATATCTTCTATATGTGTTTGATATTTTATTTTTACATTTTCTAAATTTTTTAATTCTATTTTTATTGCTTCTAATCTTTTTGATTGTCCCTCTGTTCCTGCTATTTCTCCGTCTTTAACTTGTGTCTGCCAGCCTATATCTTGTATATGTGTCTGATATTTTACACTAGCATTTTCTTTTGCATTTACTTTATTAGGAATTATAAAACTAATAAATAAGAATGCACAAATTACTATTATTTTTTTTCTTTTTGTCATCTTTCACCTCCTGTTTTTATTATATAATAGTCTTTTTGTGCATTCAATGTAAAATCTTGGCACTCTTAAAACAATTCAATTACACTTTCGATAATCTCTTTAACTGTTAATTGATTGTTTTGGTTTTCAGTTATAAAAATAATCTTTTTGTCACCATCTTCAAAATATTGATATGTTTGATATTCATCCATATCTTCAAAATTATAATCTAATATTTCTCCTGTTATTTCATCTACAATATAACATGTGCTTGATATATCAATAATATATAATTTATTGCCATTTATTATTTCTTCTATTTTTTTATCATACTCATTTTGATTTTTCCTATTTTTGATTTTTAAATATCCATTTTCATTTATTTCATATTCAGATTTTGTTACTGAAGAAATATATTTCAAAAACTCAGACTGACTTTCACTTTTTATCCATATACCAGCATATTTAGGATGATTTTTTTCTAATATATCATCTAATTTTTCTTTTTCTGGTACTTTATTTTTTATCATTCCTGCAAATGCTACTTTGTATTTTACACTTGACTTTATTGTTGCAATTTTTACACTGTCTTCTCCTTCTTGAATTTCATACAAATCAGAATCTCCTTGCTTTCCTGTTTCTTCAATTATTTCTGTTTTCTCTTCATTTGGTATTTCGCTTTCTTCTTGTGTTGATGTTGTAATTTGTATCTCTTTTTCTGCATTTTCTATATTTTCTTTATTATCATCACTTTTTTCTTCTTGTTTTACATTTTCACTAGAATTATTATTATCATTTTCTTTTGGATTATTTTCTTTTCTTACAGTACATATTACAATAACATTAATTATTAATATACAAATTGTTATACATATAATTACTTTTTTTCTATTTATCTTCATTTTACAATTAAAAGGGCTATTTTACTAACCCTTTCCTTTCTTAAATAATTTTTTCTAACATTTTCATTGTTGCATTTATATATCTATTTGAAAAATCTTTATCTATTACTGATTGATGATTTTTCACACCATCTCTTGGAAGTTCTATTAATGCTGTTTTAGCTGGTCTTCCTTGTGAACCTAAATAAGTTCTTCCCCAACTAATCATATATCCAGAACCATATCTTCCAACAGATCTTTTATTATTTTCAGGAAATTGTTGTTCATAATAAGAACAAATATTTTCATCACCTATTAATTGTTGTGTCCAACCATGTAAATCAACTAATATTGTTTGTCCATCCTTTGATTTATTTTTTAACATAAAATCTCTTAATGCTTGTGCTTCATAAGCTTGGAAACCTGTGTCTCCATTATAATTTCTATCAGATGTAAATTTTTCATATGTACTTCCAATCTGCCAACATCTATTTAGGTCTATTCCTTTATTTTGTGGTGCTTGACTATATAATGTTGTTCTTCCAGGTCCATTATTTGTGCTTCCTTCTTGTAATCCATCTTGATTTACTCCTGGGAAAATATATATTGTCCATTTTTCAGCTAAATCATAATCTTTGTCTTCTAAAAGCTTATTATAAAAATTGTTTGCTATTTCGATAAGTTCATATCCATCTTTATCCCATTTGTCTTCATAGCCATGTATTGCAAATGTTGCAAAAAACACATTTTTTCCTGCACCATATTTTAAATATTTTAATTCACTTCCACCTTTATCAGCCACATTTAGACCTGTTTTTCCATATGTTCCTTCTTGTCGTTCAAATTTAGGCTCTTCTTGTAAATCTGAATCATTTTCTTTTGAAATAATTCTTATTTGAATTGCTTCTAATCTTTTGGATTGCCCTTCTGTACCAGATGTTTTTCCATCTTTTACCCAATCTTGCCAGCCTATATCTTGTACATGTACTCTGTATTCAATTGAATAATCTTGTGTATTTTCAAGTTTCATTTGAATTGCCTCTAGTCTTTTGGACTGACCTTCTGTTCCTGCCATTTCTTCACTGTCTTTCCAATCTTGCCAACCTATATCTTGAATGTGCACTCTATATTTTAATTTTAGATTTTTTATATTTGTTAATAATTCAATTTTAATTGCTTCTAATCTTTTTGACTGACCTTCTGTTCCTGCTATTTTTTCTTCTGTTTTCCAATTTTGCCAGCCTATATCTTGCACATGTACACTATAATTTACTGATATACTTGTTTGTTTATCAACTATTTTTATTTGAATTGCTTCAAGCCTTTTTGATTGTCCTTCTGTTCCTGCTTTTTCTCCATCATATCTCCAATCTTGCCAACCTATATCTTGGATATGTACTCTATACATTATTGAATATTTATCACTTTCTTCTAGTTCAATCTTTATTGCTTCTAATCTTTTAGATTGTCCCTCTGTTCCAGCTAATGTTCCATCATATTTCCAATCTTGCCAACCTATGTCTTGGATATGTGTTTGATATTTTATTTTTACACCACTTAAATCTTTTAAAGTAATTTTTATTGCTTCAAGTCTTTTGGCTTGTCCTTCTGTCCCTGCCATTTTTCCATCTTTAACCTGATTTTGCCAACCTATATCTTGTATATGTGTTGTATAACAAATACTTGGTTCTTTTTCTGGTTCTTCATCTGGCTTTTCTTCTGTTTCACTTGTAGATTCTGTTTTTGGCAATTCTGTAGTTCCATTTGAGGTTACTTCTGCTGGTTTTTTAATAGTTTCAAGTACAGATTGTTCTACAGTTTCTTCTGTAACTTCTTTTTTTCCTTTATCCAATGACTCTTCAATCTTTTCATCTTTCTTTTCTTCAACAGCTTCACTCAATTCTTTTGTTGTTTTACTTTCTTTTGCATATATTTGAGGAATGCTAATAATTAAACATGTTAAAATACAAAAAAATACTTTTATTATTTTCTTCATCATTAATTTTTCCTTTCTTTATAATATGCTATATACTCATTTTCTTCCTCTTTATTAAAGATTTTTCTTAATTTTATGTTTGTATATGTTGTATAAATTATAAATTGTAATGCCATTATTGCAAAATATGCTATTACAGCCCCATTCATTCCTTTTTGCTTTGTTAATATATTTGAGCACACAATTGCAAATAGAGATATAATTATATATGCTATAAATTGTGAGAATGTTTCTCTTACAGCTGTTAATACTGATGAATATATTACTCCTATTGTATATAATGTTGCTGATATTATAATAATCAACAAACCTACTCTATATGCTTTTAAATCAATTCCATATACTAATCCTAAAACTTCTGGTCCTAAGAAATATGCTAATAATGATGATATAATTCCAAATGCTACTATCATAAATATTAATTTTAGAATAAGTTTATTTAATTTTTTCAAATCTCTATTCTTATATAGTTCCACTATTGTATTCAAATATGGATGTATTAAAAATTGTGCAACTAATCCTATAACTGTTGCAGGCATTACTATAATTCCAAATATTGTTTGATAATTTTCTGCTAAAAAACTATCAATTGCATATTTAGGTGCATTTAATATATATACTCCTAAAAATGATATTGCAAATGTAAAAAATCCTGATTTGAATATTTTTAAAATATTTTCTTTTTTTACTTTTGTTTTTAAATCTACAAATTTTAATACATTTTTTAAATCAAAAACCATTAATATGATTATATTAACAAGTATTATTGATATTGTAGATATAATCATATTTTTTGTAATATAGTCTATTATAAAAAATAATATTACTGAAAATAGTGCTTTCAAAAAAAATGATTTTCCTACTATTTCTAGTCTATTATTTTTTTGCAATATTCCATATAAAACATCACTAAATGCTTCTAATGCTCTATATAATGTAAGCAATAAAAACATTGTTGATTTATATAAATTATATCCTCTTATTACTGAAAATAATATAACAAGTATTAACATCAATATTGTACTTATTGCCCTATTTACTATAAATTCCTTATCTGTTATTTCTTTATTTAATTCTGTTACTTGATAAATTCTTCCAGCATATACTCCAACATAATATATTATACATGCTGTTGAAAAAGCAATTGTAAATATTCCAGCTTGATCTATTCCATTTAATCTTGTAACTATTATCATAAAAAATAGTGAATTAAATGCATTTAATCCTGTTCCTAAAACATTCCATATAAAGTTTTTTCTAAATTGTACATTCTCTTTTTCCATTTTTAGTATTTTCCTTCCTACGGTTTGTATTTTATTAAAATTTGATATCTATTTTTAGTTTATCTATTAGAAAACGATATGTATTAATATATATCATAGGTAATTTCATTTTATATAATAATGCTACTCCCCATAATGCTATATGTTTGAATCCTCTTTTTATTGAATATCCAAATTTTAAAAATGGTGATTTTCTCCAATTTCCAAAATTTGTGTCTAAATAACTTATCGTTTCTTTTAACATATCTTTCATATTTACTGTTTTATCATATGAAACTCTATACATTACAGATGTTCCTAAATGAAGAAATGCAAATGTATCTAAAATATATTTCATTTCTTCATATTTATTTGTTTGTATATATAATTTTTTTACTTCTAATAAATATCTCTTCAAATTCTCAACATCTTGCTTATTTACTGTGTGTATTTGTGAATCATATCTTAAGTAGTAATGATATAATACTTCTGGTTCAAATGCAATTTTATTCATTCTAGTATAACAACTAGCTAAAAACATTGCATCATTAAATCCTCTAAATGATAAAAATCTTAAGTCTTGTACCTTTTCTCTTTTATATATTTTGTTCCAAGGTGCTGGATTTATAAATAATGTAAAGTCATTTTTTCCATCAATTGTTTTTACAACTCGTCCAAAGTTTGTCATATTTTGTGAAACAACTTTATTTGTATTTAAGTCTATTCTTTCAAATCCACATACTGCCATATCTGCATCATTTTTTTTTGCTATATTATACAATTTTTCAGCCCATGTTTTTTCTACATAGTCATCTGTGTCCACAAATGTTACATATTCTCCTGTTGCTCTTTCAAGTCCATAATTTCTCGTTGTAAATTCTCCTCCATTTGGTTTATGGAAGGCTTTTACTTTATTTGGATATTTTTTTGCATATTCATCTATTATTTGTGGTGCAGAGTCTGTTGAACCATCATCTACACATAATATTTCAATTTCTTGTAAAGTCTGATTTACTAGTGCATCTAAACATCTTGGTAAATATTTTTCTAAATTATATACAGCTGCTACAATTGATAATTTATAATTACTCATTTTCGTTTTCTCCCTTGCTAGATATCATTTTTTGCTTTTTTCTTCTAATTTCCTCTAGCTTTTCAAAACTATTTATTAATCCATATATTCCAACTATTATAAAAATTGGAATGTGATTTACTAAATATCTAGATCTTCCTTCAAATAATAATAAAAACAATACTATACCTATAATTGTAATTTTGGATATTATCAAATAATCGTTTTCATCTTTTTTTGTATATGAGCAAACTAATCCTAATAATATTAATAGCCAAACTGTTTGAAATACATTAGCAGTTATCTTTTGATATTTATTAGTTCTATTATTTATTAATTGTTGTAATAAAACTCCTAATTTAGTTTTATTATAATGTTCTGATGTCCAAAAAGATCCTTCTTGTCCAAAGAAAAATGTTCCATCCGCCAAAATCCAATTTCCTTTATTATATAGAAATTTTATATATCCAGTTAATTTATAATCTTTTAACCTTTGTTTGACTGTTTCTAAATTTTCTTTTACCTTTGCATTCTTTCCATCATTTTCCATGGTTGTTATTACATCTTCATCATTATATGTTCCATAAAGCATTCTATTTTTTACAGGTAAATCAGTTGCACTATCAACTTCTTTTAAACCAATTTTTAAGAAGTGTGTCATAGGCATTTCATATTCTTCATAATCTTCTTCTCTTATCATGTTTCCTAAATTTTTATTTTTTATATATGAATACGACATATATGAAATCATACATCCAATTGCAAATAATGATATTATATTAATAAGATTTATCATTTTTATTTTTTTACATCTTAGTATTTCTACAATACATATTGCTATAACAACTATAACTATTGTTGGTTTTATATAATATCCTAATATTGTAAGCATTCCTTCTAATATTGTAAAAAAAGCTCTTTTGTTTTCGTTCTTCTCTTCTTTTATTTTTATATATAAATAAAATATAAGTATTGGAAATACCATACTTATAGTATCTGTATATGGTATTATAATATATGGTAAAAACATTATTAAAGGTATTATAAATAAACTTGAGAAATAACAAATTTTGTTTCCAAATAATTTTTTGCATATCTTAAATGTTAAAATTGCTGATATATCCACTATTATTATATTAAATATGATTGTAAATAAATATGCTTGTTCTATTGTTGGTGTACCAAATAAACTAATAAATCTTATTATATATGTAGCAATTAATAACATTCCTATATTATTAGGACATCTTGAAAAATAATAAATATTTATATCATTATTAACTACTAATTCATAGGCATTTTCCATAACTATTCCACAATCCCAACCACAAGTTGCAAATGTTAATATAGCAAAAACAATCTGTAATATAAATATTATTACTATAAATATCACAAATTGAAACTTTGTAGGCTCCTTTTTAAATTCAGTTTTCTGAATTTTTTTATAAGCTATATATATTAAGATATATGATAATACTAACAATACACTCATACATAAAACACTATAATTAATTTGTGTAGTTCTATTAAAAAATATTGTATTTAATAATGCAATTAAAAATACTATAGAAAAACAAATTGTCATTAATTTTATTAACTTACTTCTTATCTCCATTTTTGACTGACTTTTTTTTTTAAATACTATTAATTTGCTTAATATATAATTCATTACAATTACAACTACTTGTGATACTAGTTTCATAATTTTATCATTAAATTTTAACGTTGTTACCCCAACACACATTATCACCATATCCATTAATAATGTAGCTATTCTTGAAGTTACAAATTTAGTTGCTTCTTTTATTTTATTTGCTTCATTACTTTCAAATACAAATTTTCTATTTGTGATATATGCAAATGCAACACTTATAATCCAAGAAATTACATTAGCAATTTGTAATTGAATAGCATTATCTGGATCTAAAACTGTGAAAACACATATATAATATGTTACTAATGATACAACTGTTGTTAATACCCCAAATATTAAGTAATTTATTATTTCTTTATATTTTTGATATAATTCTTTTATTTTGTTCATTTTTTATTACATTCCTTTATTTTGTAATTATTTATTTAAATCTTTCTCTTCTTTTTCTTTTAATGCAATATAATGGTCTAAATCTTTTATTTTTTCATTTAATGATGTTATATGAATATTATCTATAAATGTTTGCATTAGTAAAAATGCTATCATCACAAAAAATATAAAATTTACAGGTGCCACAAATCCTAATTTTTCTGATATCCATACAACTACGTTTGGAAATATGCTCATTAATATTAAAATTATACATCCCAACATCCATGTTACTGAGTTTTCTACTTTCAATTGTGATTTTTTTATTTTTGTTATACACAAATAAAATGCTATAAATGAACTTATTATTAATATTACTCTTAATGTTACTGACATTAATTTTCACCTCTTACTTTTTTCTTGTTATTGCTCTTATAAATACAATTGAGAATATCATATTTACCATATATTTCATAGATTTTATTGGAGTTAAATAACTTTTTCCAAATTCTCTTTCTTTCATTTCAACTTGGACTTCTTTTATTTTTAAACCTTTTTTTAACATATACACCATTGTATCTGGTTCTGGTGTTAAACTTGTATTTGTTACAAATTCTTTTATTGCATTTTTGTCATATGCTCTCATACCAGATGTTGTATCTTTTATTGTTTTTCCTGTTGTAATTTTAGTAAAAAATGCTATTATTCTACTTCCTAACATTCTTGCTGTAAATGGTTTCTTTTCCGTTACAAATCTAGAACCTATTACTATATTGGCATTTTCATCTTCAATTTCTTTTACTAAATCTTTTAAATATTTAGCTTGGTGTTGTCCATCTCCATCAAATTGTATTGCAATATCATAATTATTTTTATAAGCATATTTCATTCCAATTTGTATTCCACTAGTTAAGCCATAATTTATAGGTAATGACAACATATTAAAATTATTTTTTTCACAAATTTCTTTTGTATTGTCTTTTGAACAATCATTTACAACTATATAATCATAATTTGTATTTTTAATAACATCATTTACTGTCTTTTCTATGTTTTCAGCTTCATTATATGCTGGTATTATTATTAAAACTTTCATATTTTTTCCTCACTATTATCTTTTGATAAAAATGGTATAACAAAATCCATTGGCACTATTAATACTAAGATGTATACATATCTCATACTAAATGCTATTGGTGTTGCTAACATTATTGTTCCCCATGTAAATAATGCTGGTAAATATATCAATAAATTTTTATATCGTTTATTTTTTATTGAATAAACCATTGATGTTAGCATAAAAAATAAAAATATTGCTGAACTATATAATTTTCTTACTTTTATTTTTTCTTTTATAGATGTTCCTGTTACTTCTTCTATTATATTTGTTTGATGGACATTTATTATATCTTCTGTTCCAATCCACATAAAATCTGACATATATGCATCTAGTAATACTTTATTAACATCCCAAAAACCAATTGTGTTTAATAAAAATGCTTGTACATATAATTTAGGATTTTGAATAAATAGTTCTTTCCAAACTTTTTTTACTTCAGCTAAGTTTTGAACTATATATCCATTATCAAATTCTGGATTTATTGTTGTTGCATCTAATAATATTGGTGAATATTTTTCTTTTAATTTATTAGGTTCACACATCTTTTCTATAACTTTATTTTGCTCTTCTGTTATATTTCCATCCATTACTTTTACATAAAATATTTGATTTACCATAACAGCATTCCATCCACCTTGAGTATCTTTTAATTCCAATTTTGTAAATATTGGTCCTTGAATTATAAGTACTAATATTATTGTAGCTATTGATGATATTGTAAATTTCCATATTTTCTTTTTTCTATATACTAATAAAATTAATACTGCTGTCGCAATAGCAACATATAATCCATTATTTCTTAAAAAGGCTACTGCAATAAATAACACTGAATAAATAATCATCTCTTTCACAGTATTTAAATTCTTACCATCTTGATATACAATTTCTGCTATATTTAGCATATATAAAAATAGTGCTAAACAATATGGTGTATCTTTCCATATTGAAAGTGCATACATTGGTATTAATTTGAAGATTCCAAAAAATAATGTAATTAAAACTAAAACTGTATTTGAAAAATTCTTTTTATATAACCAATATATAAAATATGATAATATTCCAGCCATAATTGTAATTTGGCAAATTCCAA
Organism: uncultured Clostridia bacterium; assembly: GCA_934120045.1. GTDB lineage: Bacteria > Bacillota > Clostridia > TANB77 > CAG-508 > CAG-269. Next base: position 122,552 of record CAKOTF010000004.1, on the reverse strand, counting down.
AAACATCAATTCCTACCTGTGAACTATTAAATATATCTCCAATAGCTAAACATATTTTTATTAAAAATGTATATGCTATTGGATTTTTGTTATCATATTGTAACATGTGTATACATTGTTTTATACTTACTTGTGTATCTGAAAATATTCCACCTGGAAAATATGTTAATATATATGGCATCCATAACAGTATCAAAATTCCAAATGTAATCCAAAATACTCTCTTCTTTTTTTCTTTTCCTTTATCATTTAAACAAATTTTATTTTCTATTTTTGGTATCAATAAATCTATAATTGATAATGCCACAAAACTTAATATCCAAGTTATAATAAAAATTATAATATCTTTTATACTTGTACTAGAAAAATAAATTTCACTAGCTGATCCTCTTATATTTTTTACAAATACTAGTTTACTATCTAAAAAAATTGTAATTGAAAAAATAGTTGCTAATAAAATCTTAAAAAACATATATAATTTATCTTTTTTCTTTGATCTTACAATAATACTTTTGCATTCTTCCATTAACTTCTCCTTAATTTATTTTATTATAATTTATCTTTGGCAAATCTGTATCTAATCTATAATTTTTATTATAATAAGGATCTCCTTTTGCAATTACTTTAGACCATCTTTTTACAAAAAGCTCATATTCTTTGGCAAATCTTTTTTGTTTTTCTGTATTTTCTGTGTCTTCTCCTCTTGATTTTGATTCATAATGATATGCTTCAACAAATGGATTGTATACAATTAGATATTTTGCAGTTCTTATTTTCATGCAAAAATCAACATCATTAAATGCTACTGCCAATTTTTCATCAAAGCCTAACATATCTATATATAATTGTTTTCTTACCATAAAACATGCTGCTGTAACTGCACTTAAATCTTGAACTATATTTATATAATCATCTTTTTTGAAGTCTTTTTCTTGTACTTCTCTACATCGATGTCCTGCAAGACCTCTAGTTCCTAATGTAACTCCTGCATGTTGAATACTTCTATCAGGGAAATACAATTTTGCCCCACATATTCCTACATCTGGTCTTTGTGCATACATAAGTAATTGTTCTATCCAGTCTTCTGTTATAAATTCTATATCATTATTTAACATTACTATGTATTCACCATTTGAACATTCAACACCATAATTTACAATTGCAGAATAGTTAAAGTAATTTATATCAAATTTGCAGACCTTTATTCTATTATCTTGTTTTGAAATCTTTTCATAATATTCAAATGTTTCTTTATTTTTGCTATTATTTTCTACTATTATAACTTCATAATTTGAATATGTTGATTTTTCTAAAGATTTTAGCAATTTACTTAAATCTTGTATATGATCCATATTTGGTACAACTAGTGATACTAATGGATTTCCTTTTATTTTATAATTAATTTTATATTGTCCTTCAAATTTTCCATCTTTTATATTATCATATTCTAAGTTCATTCTTTTTAAATGTTTTGCTATTATTTGTTTTTCATCTTCAACATCTATTTTTCTGTTTTCAATTGTTTCATGATATAGTATTTTTTGAATGTGTTCAATTTTTCTTGTTTTTTCACTAATTTGTAATATTATGTCATAAATTATATTCTTATTTAAATTATTTAAAATATCTTGATGTATTTTTATAAAATCTGTTTTTACTGCAATAAATTGTCCAATATAATTTTGAGATAGAATTGTATCTCTTGCAAATCCTGGTTTAAAGTGTGGTTCAGTTCTTTTTTCATCTATTAATTTGTCATTATCAGAATAAATTAATATACTATCTCTATATTCTATTGATTTTACTATTTCATATAATGCAAATTGGGCAAGTTCTATATTATTACCTAAAAAGATTAAATAATCACTTTTTGAGTTTAATATTCTTTCTTTCTCAAATTCATAAACATTATATTTTTTATATGTTTGATTTTCTATACTTTTTATTAGTTTCTCATCATTTGGGCATATTATATCAAATTTCAAATTTTGACAAGATTCGTACTTTTTTTCATTTTCAAGTTCAGCAGTATTAGGCTCATTATTAGCAATCCATGTTGCATATTCGTCTAACACTACCTTTCCAAATCTTATTTTGTTAATTATTGTTGTTCCTAAACCTTTAAAACCATTATTCTTTATATATCTAAGAACTGATTTCATATTTTGTAAATTAATTGCATTTAAAACTTTTTTTACTTTCCTTATTAGAGATTTCATTCACAATCCTCTTTCTTTATTGTTTTTTTATCCCCATTTTTATTAGAATATTTTTCAACACTCTTTTACATCTTCTTAAAAATCTATATGTCTTTCCATGATTGTCTACATATATTGGTTGTGCTTTTTGTAACTCTTCTGAGCATTTCATTGCTTCTTCTGTAGCTAAAAAAGCTGATTTTTTATAAAGTGGTTTTATCTCTGGTATATCTTTATAATCTGTTTCTAACATGTCTTTTACTGCTTTTAAATATTCTTCAAATCCTTTTTCAAGTGGATAATTTTTCATATATTGTACACCAAATTTTGACATCTTCTCAGCCACTTGTGGATTATCTAATATATATGCAATAGCACTAGCAATAGCCTCTGGTATTGGTTGTGCAAGCAATACTCCTTCATCTGGCAAGTCATATATGTTATTTTCTTTATATAATTCTACTACTGGTAAACCTGCTGACATCATTTCAAATGGTATTCTTGATGGATTTGATGCACTCATACATATTCCAACTTTACATTTATTATATAATTCATTACATTCTTTTATTGGTATTATATTTAAGTTTTTACATTCAAATTCAAATGTTGCTGGCATACTTGAACCATATAAATATATTTGTACATCTGGTTTCATTGCTTTTAATATTTTTAAAGCTTTTAATCCTATATAATCACATCTTCTTGGCTTTTCTGGTTGATATACAAAACATATTGCATTTTCCTTTTTTACTTTTGGTAATGGCTTATATACATTTAAATCTGCACCAAAACTAAAATATTCTGCTGGTGTATTAAATTCTGCCTGCATTTTATGTGCTAACCATTTTCCTATTGTTACTGGTAAAAATCCATATCTATATGAATTTTCTGTAATTAAATATTGATCTCCCATTGGGAAGAACCATGGTTCAAAATCTTGTATAAAATATGCTTTTTTCTTTGCTGGTAGTTTTCTTACAAATTCTACTGTTTGCCAACCTGTTGCAAACATCAAATCATATTCTTGTTTTAAATCAAATCCAACATATACTCCTGCATCACATTTTTCATACCAATCATTTATTTTTTGTCTTACTATTTCAGATGTTGAAACACCATCTTCTTCAAAATATAAATCACAATCATATCCTGCTCTTATTAAAGCATTTACATTTTGAATTATTGTTCTATGCCCACCAGATCCTTTTCCAGGATGTGGTATTACCCATGCAATTTTCTTTTTTCCATTATCTTTTTTTGGTAATAATGGATACATAAAACTTCTTCTTAATTCTTGTTTGTCTTTAATTTCTTTTGTTAATTCATATGTTTTAGATATCTCGTCTTGAATTCTACAAATCTCATTAAATTCGATTTCTGCTTTTACATCTGTACATACTGATGAACCATGTTTTCTATAATAGTTAAGTGACTTATTACACCAACTAATCTTTCCATTTTTTAATATATTAAAATAAATATACCAGTCTCCTGCAACCTTAAATTCTCCTGCTTTTTCTAAAATTTCTGTGTAATCTTGTTTTTTCCACATTACACTAGAAACATTTAATATTGTATTTGTTACACTTAAATGTTCTTTTATTTCTTTTTCACCTGGCCATATATATGATTTATTCCATTCTCCTGTTCTGCACATATCATATAAATCATCTGATTTTTCTCTTATTAAATTATTTTCTCCATCAATTCTAGCAGATTCACAATATGATAATACAACTTCTGGATCATCAAATGGTTTTATTAAATTTTCAACAAAATCATTTTCAGCAGAATCATCTGCTTCTGCAATCCATATATAATCTCCTGTCGAAGCATCAAATCCCTTTTTCCATTGTTTAAATACACAACCACCACTATTTTTTTCATTAATGATAAATTGAACTTTTATTTCTGGATGTTCTTTTTTTATCTCCTCTATTTTTTTATTTATTACTTTAACACTATTATCTGGTGAACAATCATCTAATATAACAATTTCATATATTGGATATGTTTGCATTAATACAGAGTCTATTCTCTCTATTATATATTTTTCGTAATTATAATTTGGAATTATTACACTTACTTTTTTTGGATTTTCTATTTTTAATTTTTTCTTTTGATGTTTATAAATATCTATTTTTTTCTCCATAAAAACCTCCATTTTGGTATTTTTATATATTGCTCTCTTAATCTTTTATTTTCTTCTGTTAAATTAAGAATTTGTTCTTTTAAATTATCAGTTTCTGCTTTTTGTGCATTACTTCTAATATTCAAATTTTCTATTTCTTGTTCTTGTTCCTTATTTCTTATATTTTGATTTATTAATTCTTGTTTTGTAGCCTCTATATCTATAATATTATTTTGCTTATATGATTTCCATGTTTTATCATCTCTTACCATTTCTTGCATTTTATCATCTAGTTTTTTAAATAATTCTAAATATTTTGTTAAATTGTATTTTTTTAATAAATCCTCAATTTTTATAAATCTTCTTAATGATATTGTATATAAAATAGATCTATATAAAATATATTCAACTGGTAAATTAGACTCGTCCCATTCTTGGTCAAAGAAATAGAAATCATTATCTATATAAAAACAATTTTTAAATGTCATGTCCCATAATCCTTTAGGAGTAAAATGCAAATCATTTATTATAGTTTTATCTTGTATTTCTACATTATATTTTCCAAATGCTGTTTTTTCATAATTTTCTTCATGATATATATCAATACTAATTTTTTCTATAAATTTATCTAATATTTCGTAAAATTCATCATTTCTCTGTTCTTCAAGTAGCTCTGTTAATCTATTATTTAATAAATTTTTTTGTTCTATATATTTACTTCTTATTATTTGATTTTCTATATAATCAACAGTTTTTATACCATTTTCATTTAAATATCTTATATTACTTTTTATATTTTCATAATGTTTATGTGCTTTTTCATTTACTTCTTGTTTTTCAACATATTCATCTGCAATTTTTGTAATTAATCTATATTTTTCTTTTCTTATATTATTAAAAGATATATATTTATATGTTTTATCACATTCACCTTTTGTTATTTCAATTAAAAATGAATTTGCAAAAAATGTAAACATATTTTTATCTGTTTTTAATATTTCTCTAAATACATCAATTTCATTAAATGTAATATCATTATTTTCTATATAATATGGATGATATTTATCTATACTATTATATTCTGGCAATTGTTCATCTGTAAAAATTACATTAGGCTTTTTATAATCTGGTAATGGATAATAAAATCTCATATTATATCCTAATTTTCTTATTTCATTTTCTATACTTGATTTTGTATATGTTTCTCTTTTATTTTGTTCATTATTATATCCTGTTAAACTAGCAAATTTCTTTTTATATATTTTATCTGGCGTTCCATTAAATGCTTCTAGCCCAAATTTATTATCAATTGTTATTAGTATTTTTCCTTTTTCTTCTAAAATTTTTTCTACCTTTTTTATAAGTTCTTTTAATTTGATATTTTGATTTTCAAAGATTCCTACAAGTATAATTACATCAAATTTTTCATTACAAGAATCAATTTCTTCTATATTTTTTATTTCTTTTATTTTTTGGTTTTCTTTAAAAGGATACCAATTTAATATATTAGGACTTTGAACTTCCCCCACTATTTCCACCTCTTTATATTGAAATTTTTATATTTCCATCTTTCTCTATAATATTTTTATTTACATTTAATTCTTCAATCCATTTTCTAGTTTCTTTAGTTTTCCAAGGTCCTGAATCTTCACCATTCCCTGAATCATTAATCCATAGCCAATCTGGTGTTGGCCATAAACATATTTTAGGTTTTATGTATTCATATATTTCTTTACTAACTCCTTGTTGACCATGATGTGCCATTTGCAATATATTTACTTTTATTTTTTTCTTTTGATTATCTAATAATTTATTTCCACTTTCTACTCCAGTATCTCCTAAAAATAAAATTGAGTTTTTCTTTGTTTCCATTTTTATTACCATACTAGAATTGTTTATTGCATTTTCTGTTATTTCTGGATTTTTTATTCCTAAAATTTCACATTTTATATTATCAATTTGTATTTGTTCATTTAATGTTACTTCTTCAACTTTTGAAGATATTTTTTCAGATTTTATAGTGTCTAAAAATCTTATACATTCCTCTGCTCTGCCAGCTCCATAATTATTATACCATTCTTCATCTTCTGTTGTTACATATACTTTACCAATATCTATATTATAATTATTTACTATCTCAATAAATGCTGTTGTATGGTCTTGATGTGGATGTGTTATAAACCAATAATCTACTTTTCCTGTATATTCATTTATTTTCTCTAAAAGATTTTCTGTATCATCAGATGTTCCACCATCAATAACAATTATTTTATCATTATCTGTTTTTATGATATATCCCATCATTTGACTATGTCCACTATTTTTTAATTGTTCTAGTGTGGTTGTCTTTAAATTTAATTTCCAAACTCCCAAAATTCCTACAAGTATTATTAATATTATTTCTGTTAAAAATATTTTCTTTTTATTTTTCATTATTTCCTCTTATTTTTTCTATTTTGATTTTTGAATCTAATCTCATCAATCCAACAGTATCTTTTGTAGATAAAACTTCAATCAATAATGCATCATATTTTCTGTTTAATACTTCTAATTCACCTTTACTATTAAAATGTGTACAACTAAATGATAATGTATATTTTCCTGGTGCTACATTTATTACCTGTCTGAATTCTGCAACTACTATATCACCTTTTTTATAATTTCCTGTTACAATTTTTTCTATTAATGTATTTGTTCCTGCCATCTCAAGACCTTTAAAATCTTTTACAGTCATTGTAAATATAGGATCTTTTACATCTTTATTAAAAACTATTTTAGATTTTAATACTACTTCTTTATCATTTTCTAATACTGATATATAATTTCCATTTTCATCAAACATTCCATAATCTATTACTTCTGCACTTCCATCTCCATATGTAATTAAATTTGGATTTTCATTAAAGTGTGATTTCCATGTTTCCCCATTTTTCTCTTTTGATGCTTGATAATTAGGATTTTTTTCTAATATTTGTTTATCTGTAAGTATTCCTTCTTTACTTGTTTTATCATCTAGTCCAACTATAATTTTCTTATATTTTTCTACTCCTTCTTTTACATCTCCATCAAATATTTTTCTGCCTGCATCAATTATAATTGTTCTTGTACAGTTTCTTAAAATATCAGTTATACTATGTGTTACAAATAAAATTGTTTTTCCACTTTCTTTAAATTGTTCAAATTTTTTGAAACATTTTAATTGGAATGACATATCTCCAACAGATAATACTTCATCTACAATTAATATATCTGGATTAACATTTATTGCACATGCAAATGCTAGTCTTGCAAACATTCCTGATGAATATGTTTTTACTGGTTGATATAAGTGATCCCCTATATCTGCAAAGTCTATTATTTCCTGTTCTCTAGCTTTTATTTCTTCATTTGTTAATCCCATAACTTGTCCATGTTGATATATATTCTCATATCCAGTTAATTCTTGATTAAATGCTGTTCCTAACTCTAAAAGTGAACTTATTTTTCCTTTAGCTTCTATTGTTCCTTTTGTTGGCGTTACAACACCTGTTATCATTTTTAATAATGTTGATTTTCCTGCACCATTTTTTCCTAAGACACCAAGTACTTCACCTTTTTTTACTTCTAAATTAAAGTCATGCATTGCTTCAAATACTCCATGTCTTTCAACTCCTGGAAATAATGTTTCTATTATCCTATCTTTTTTCCTTGCAAACATTTTGTAATCTTTTGAAAGCCCTTCTATTTTTAAAACTGTTTCACTCATATTGTATAACTCCTTTTCGCCTATCTTTTTAATTTTTTAAATCCCCTTCTAATTTTAAACAATCCTCTTCCTATTGCAGGCATATTCATTATTATAAAGTTTTCTATATAATAAATTAATGTTTCTGTTTTATATAATTCGTGAAATATTCCCCATCCTTTAAAATTAAAGTTTTTCTTTTTTTGAATATCTTGAAAATATTTATATGCTTTTTCATTTTGTTTTTGAAGTTTTTCTGGAAATATTTCTTTATGTTTTACATATGTACCAAATACACCTAATTTTACATTTATGAATAATTCTCTTACTTGTTCTAATTCTTGAAAATTATGTGATATCTTATTTGTTCCAACTTGATTATTTCCATGTTGCCTATATTTTATATACTTTTCTGGCATATATGCCAATTTTCCATTTAATGCAATAACAATTCCAATCCAATGATCATGTATTAAATATTTAGAATCTGTTGGAAATGGTAATATTTTTTCTATAAATTCTTTTGTAGATAATATCGTACAACCTGTAACTACATTATATAAATAATTTACTTTATAACTTCCAATGTATTTATTTATTTTTCTATTCAATAACATGAAATCTCCAAAAGAAGGATATATTGTTTCTAATTTTTCATTTACTACTTCTAAGTCTCCAAATACTAAATCTGCTCCTGTTTCCTTTTGTTTTTGAATAGTTTTTTCTATCTTTTCTGGAAGCCATACATCATCTTGATCTGATAACATATAAAATTTGCTTTCTACTTGTCTTAGTAAAAATTCAAAATTTTTATTTGAACCTAAGTTCCTGTCATGTAAAAATATTTTTATTCTATCATCTTTTTTTTCATATTCTTGCAATATTTCTTGTGTTCTATCTTTTGAACAATCATCTGAAATTAAAATTCTTATATTTTTATATGTTTGTTTTATTATACTATCTAATTGTTCTCTTAAATATTTTTCTCCATTATATGTTGCTACAAGAACATCTACTTTTTCTTCCATTTTTGCTCCCCTTCTATTGTTTATAATACATCTGCAAAATCTTTTTTACTCTTTTTAAATATATAATTTCCCCATGCAAAAATTAATATTGTTATTATCCAAAATGAAATTGTAAACATTCCATAGTTTGCTGTTACTATATTTGTATTTCCCATAAAGCAATCTCTAAATCCTGTTACTAAATATGTAAATGGTAAGAATTTCATAATCATTGAAATTTTATGATGTTCTGCAATCATTGATAAGTCCCAAACAACTGGTGTAAGCCACATACATATTTGCATTACAATTCCTAATAAATTTGAAAAGTCTGGAACTAATGTTGCAACAGCTGAGGTAAATCTTGTTATTGCTATTAAGAATATATATACTGAAATTATCATATATATCATTTGAAATACATTTGGTACAAATTTGAATATTATACATACTGCTGTTGCTATAACAATTAAAAATAATGATACAAATGCATTTGCTATTAATGATATTAATGGTATTATATCTACTGGAAATACTACTTTTTTTACTAAATAACTATATCCTCTTATTGAATTACTTGCTCCTATAATTCCATCATTTATTGTCATCCACATTGCCATTCCAGGCATAAACCATACTACATATGGTGCTCCTCCAGGTCCTGTTTGTTTAAATATATATTGAAATACTATTACATACATCATCATAAATACAAATGGTTGTAAAAATCCCCATATACTTCCTAAGCTTGTATTAGCAAATCTATTTTTAAAGTCATTTTTTCCTAATTGCCATACTAATCTTTTGTTTTTCCAAAATACTTTTAAAAATTCCATTTCTTCCTTTTCCTTTCGCCCTTCATCCCTCTGTTTTTTATCCTCTACATTCTATCTTTAAATTGCTTATTTGTCAATAAATTGCCATTGAAAAAAGAAAAAATAAGAATTGTTACAATTCTTATTTTTAATATCTGTATTTTAAATATGAAATTATTGGAAAATGGAATAATGCTATTTCTCTTATCATTTTCTTTACTTGATTTCTTCCTGATAAAATTTCAAAATATTCTATTATATTTCTTATATTTATTTTCTTTGTTTTATAAATTTTCTCATAATATTTTTTTGCTTTTTTACAAAATTCCAAATCTTTTTTGTTATTTGCATATTGTTCACACATTTTTATTCCACCATCATATGCTCTTTTTATAGCATCTTCTCTATATTTTAGAAATGCTTCATAACTTTTTCCATTTTTTTCTTTCCATTTATTCAAATTCTGATTTAAACTTCTTCCACCAAAAACATTTGAATTATGTAATCTGTAATCAAATAGTTCTTCTTCAATATAATCAATTCCTTTTCCTTCGTTTGCAATAAATGCAGCAAGCCAGTCATGTGCAATTACTTTGTCCTTAAATGGAATCATTTTATCTTTTACTGATTTTGTTATTATTTGTGAACAACCTATTCCTACACATCTTGATATTGCTAATTTACTCTTTCCTTTTATTAATGGTACATTTTTGTATTTAAAATAATCATCTCTTAGTACAATTCCATCTTCATCTATTTGTCTACAATTACAATATATCATATCCACATTTTTTTCTTTTAAATTTTTTAGACTTTTTTCGACTTTATCTTTATGCCAAACATCATCATGGTCTGAAAACATTACATAATTTGCTGTTGACTGTTGTAATAAGAATTCATAGTTTTTATTATACCCTAAATTTTTAGGTTGTAAATATAATTTTATTCTTTTATCTTCTTTTTCATATTGTTTAAGAATTTCTTTTATTTCTTCTTTATTTGAATTATCATCACTTATATATATTTGTATATTTTTATAAGTTTGTTTTAATATACTTTCAATTTGTTTTTTTAAAAACTTTTCATTTGTGTTATATGTTGTTACTAATATATCTACTACTTCTTCCATTTTTAACAATATTCCTTTCTCAACGCATACAACTGTAATTGTTTTTCAATGTTATCTCTTCTTTTATTTAATTGAATTTTAGCATATCTATTATTTAAAGTCAAATCTATCATAAATTTTACATTGATTGTCATTATTTTGTTAATAAATTTCTTTTTTGATATATAAAAAGGCTCATAAGCAATTGCCTATGAGCCTTTATTTTATTCCCCAATTGGAATATATTTCTTTTCTTCAACTTTTTTCTCTACTTCTTTAGGGAATTCTATTGATAAAATTCCGTTTTTGAAACTTGCTTTTATGTCTTCTTCTTTTAAGCTTTCTCCAACATAATAACTTCTCGAACACATTCCAGTAAATCTTTCTCTCTTTAGATATTTAGCATGTTTGTCTTTATCTTCTTTTTCTTCATTTTTTTCTGCTGATACTGTTAAATATCCTTCATTTAATTCAATTTTGATGTCTTCTTTGTCATATCCTGGAACATCAATCTCTAGCATATATTTTCCATCTTTTTCTTTTAAGTCTGTTTTCATTATTTTGTTTTCTTTTTCTCCAAAGAATGGGTCAGCAAAAACCTCATCAAAAATATCTAATCCATTTCCATTTCTTCTAGCTGGTATCATCATCATAATACATTACCTCCTTATAATTTTATGTGTTGACACCTTTTTCGGTACACATATAAATATTATTAACTATTTGGTTAATTTCTATTTACATTATCTATTATACCTCTTATTTTAGCAAAGTCAATAGCAGAGTGCTAATTTTCACAAAATTTTCACATTTTTTCTGTATTCATTCATTTTAGCCAACTACAAATTTCTATTCAAATAATTTCATAATATCTTCTTTTGAAAGTTTGCTAATAAATGATGTTTTTGTATCAAGCATATTGTCAATTAATTGTGATTTCTTTTGTTGTAATTCATAAATTTTTTCTTCTATTGAATTTTTTGTAATCAATTTATATACTTGAACATTATTCTTTTGTCCTATTCTATATGCTCTATCTGTTGCCTGATTCTCTGCTGATGCATTCCACCAAGGATCATAATGTATAACCATATCTGCACCTGTTAAATTTAGTCCAGTTCCACCTGCTTTTAATGAGATTAAAAATACTTTTATATCTTTATTTTCATTAAATTCGTCTACCATTTTAATTCTTTCATCAACTTTTGTCGCACCTGTTAATTTAAAATATTTCACATTGTTTTTTTCAAATTCTTTTTCAATTAAATCGAACATTGATGTATAACCAGAGAATAGCAAAATTTTATGCCCAGATTCTACTGCATCATTTATTATTTCCATACATTGATCTAATTTACTACTTCCTTCTTTATAATCTTTTATAAATAAACTTGGATGACAACAAATTTGTCTTAATCTTGTAAGTGCTGCTAATACTTGAATATGACTTCTTTCAATTCCGTTCATTTGAATTGTTTCTGCAACTTCTTGTTTTGCTTGTGCCAAATATGTTAAATATATCTTTTCTTGCTCATCTTTCATTTGATTATTTAATACTGTTATTGTTTTTTCTGGAAGTTCTGTTAATACCTGTTTTTTTGTTCTTCTTAACACAAATGGTTCTATTAACATTTTTAATTTCTTTATTGCTTTTTCATCATTTTCTTTTATAATTGGTGTTTCATACTCTGTTTTAAATTTTTTATATGAAAATAAATAACCTGGCATTATAAAATCAAATATTGACCATAGTTCTGCTAATGAATTTTCAATTGGTGTTCCTGTTAAAGCATATTTTGTATCTGCCATGATTTCTTTTACTGCTTTTGCATTTTGAGTATTACTATTTTTTAAATATTGTGCTTCATCTGTTATTGCAAATCTAAATTGATATTTTCTTTCTTTATACACATCTATATCTCTTTTTAATAAATCATATGATGTTATTATAATATCATAATTATCAATTGTTTTGATTAAAGCTTTTCTTTCTTCTGCATTTCCTCTAATTACCAATGTTTGTAATCCATTAGTAAATTTTTGTGCCTCATTTTGCCAGTTTAATGTTAATGAACTTGGACATATAACAATTGATGCTCTTCTTTCCTTCTTTTGCTCTACATATCCTGCAATTATAGATAACATTTGAACTGTTTTTCCAAGTCCCATATCATCTGCAAGTATTCCTCCAAATTTATAGTTATCTAGTGTTTTTAACCATTTATATCCTGTTTTTTGATAATATCTTAATGTATTTTCTACAACTGTTGGAATTTGTATATCTGCATCTCCATTTTCTTTATCTAATTCATTTATTATTTTCTTGTATTCACTATTTTTCACAATTTGTGTATCTGTTACTGTTTTTAATAATTGATTTAAATATAATGTTCTATTTACAGGAATTTTAACTTCTCCATTTTCAAGTTGTTTATAATTTATATCCATTCCTGACATCATCTTATCTATAAACTCTAGGTCTTGATTTTCTTCGAGATTTAAAAAGCTTCCATCTTTTAATTTGTAGTACTTTTTCTTTAATTTATATCTTTGCATTATTTTTTCAAGTTCTTTTGGGTCAATATTCAACTGTTCGAAGTCTATTGTTAATAAATTATTCTCAACTCTTATTCCAATACTTCCAAATTTCGGCTGTTTTATTTGCTTTGTCTTGAAGTTATCTGTTACCATTACTTCAAATGCTTGCATATATGTTCCAATTTCATTTGTTAAAAAATTATAAATTTTCTCTTCTTCTGGTAATATAAAACATCCTTTAGCTTCATAAAACATAAATCCTGTTTTTCTTAACATATTTACTGCTTTATTTTCTGCAATCATATCTCTTGGATATTTTGAATCAATTTTTGGTTGTAATGGATTAAATTCTGCTTCTCCATAACAGAATTTTATTTCAGCCAAAATTCTATCATTTTCATCAAAGTCCAAGAACATTTTTACCCCTAGTTTTTTAGGTCTATATTTTTCAATGTCTTGTTCTTCAATTTCTTGATATTCTATATTATTTTTTAATCTTGGAATAATTACTGAAAATAGTTCTGGTAATTGTTCTTTTCCAAATGTTATCTCTGTTAGATAATTCTCTCTAAATATGCTTAATAGTTTTATTACTGATTCTTCATAATTTTTGCTGCATTTATATAGTGTTCGTTTTAATAATACATATTTATTATTTTTTCCTTCAAATACGCAAAAATCTTTTTTTAAGTTTATATCATTATTTAGTACTATTTTATATTCTTTATCACTTATTTTCTTTACTTGAAAATATAATTTTGGATCTTCTTCAACAATTTCTATTGTACTTTCTCCTGCATCTGTTTTTAAATCAATTTCTTTGTCTTTAAACAACTCAAACATCTCATCAAGTGTTGTTTGACTTACAACTATACATGTTTCATCTAATGCTTTTCCATAATATCTGTAGCTTGAATTTGAGTTTGAATTTACAAAATTTATTGTTTCTGCATGTTTTAATATAAAATCTAATATTTGTTGATCTTCTTCTGCAAATGCTTCTTTAGTATGTATAAATTCTAAATTATTTCCATATTTGAATTTTTCTGCTTTTTGCATCCTTTCAAGGAATTCAACTAGATTTTTTATTTTATACATTCTTTTATCACCAATTTTAAAATCCATTTTTAATAGTGCATAATATTTGTCATATATCAATCTTGGTTCTATTTTGATTTTTCCATTTGATTCTTCTGCTTTTTTTTCTTCTACTTCATGCATTTCTTCTTCATATAATTCGTTTACAATTTGTGTAAAACTTCTATATTTAGCATTTGCTCTTATTTTTTTATTTATGTCTAATGATGTTTTTTCATTTAATAACATATTTTCGTATTTCTGGTTTTCGTCAAATTCCATTATCGTTGCTATTATATGTTTGCATGCTGCATATCTTTGTCTATAATCTTGACATTCACATGTTATGTCACTTATTTCTCCACTTTCTACTGTTACATTTGTTCTATATATTTCTTGACCTGTTACTTTTCCTGTTATCTCAAAATTGTCTTTGTTTGTGTAATTTATTTTTGCTATTTCAACTCTTCCTGTTTTTGCATATAGTCTTGCTTTTTGTACTCTTATATCTCCTGCATTTTCATATAACTCTTCTTTTATTTTCTCATTTACTAGCATGATTATAGTATTTCCTTTCAAATGGTATCTTTTCTTTTTCCATGATGTTATATTATATCTCTTTTTTCCTTATTTGACAAGGGAGTTATTGCTTTTTATTTTATATATATTAATTTTTTTAAATAAAAAGGATATTTTATAAAGTTTTTTTCTTTATAAAAATATCCTTTTACTTTTTATTTTATATCTTTATATTTTTTATTTAATATAATAAATGATACAACTACTATTCCTACAATTGCCATTGTTATATAAACTATTGTATTAATTCCTGTTTTTGGTAATTCTGTTTTGGCTGTTGTACTGTCTGAGTTATTTTTTACTGTTTCAGTTTTTGATGTTGTTTCTGTTGTTGGAATTTTTGTGTCTTCTGTTTTTGAATCATCTGAATCTATTTTTATTGTAATCTCTTCTAATTGTTCATTATTTGTATTTTCTTCAACTGTAATATAAAATGATTTCGTTATATTTCCAAATGCAATCTTTCCTTTTGCTGTTCCAACTTCTGTTGCAATAAGTTCATTCTTATCTTCTGAAAGTTCAATTCCTGTTCCAATACAATTATATCCAGAATATTTTTTACTTGTTTCAAATTTTATTTTTTGTCCTACTTTTACTGTGTATACATAGTCTGCATTTTCTTTTGTTACACCATTGTCCAAAACTGAATCCATATTTACCTTTAATTTTGAAAAATCTGCATTTGTATTAATTATTATTTTTTCTATTAATTTACAAGATGTATCTGTTTTCTCTTTTTTTTCTGTTATACTTTTATAAGTATCACAATGTTTTGAATCATCGTACGTATATATATCATCTTTATACATAGAATTAAAATATTCCATTGTTCTATTTGCAAAATCTTTAGTGTTAAGAACTTTTTCTTCCGAACTACCAGTATTTACTTCTGTAGCACCTTCTACATCTTTCATTATTATCCATTTATCACTTTTTGCATATTTTCCTTTATACCCTTCAATTCTTGTAAGTGTATAATACCAAGCTACAGATTTATATTCAGCCCCTAAAATATTAGCTACTGCATAATATCCCATTGCAAGCCCATCTTCAATATCTCCATCAGTAGTATCATCAGTACTATCTCCAAAAAGTTTAGTATATTCTTCCCAACTCATTCCTTGTTTTACTTCTGCTTCAATAGAAAATGTTACTTTATCTTCTTCTATTTCATATTTAATTTCATATTTATCATTACTTTTAATTACCTCTATTACATTATCTCCGGTAACAATCTTTTCTATCTCTGAATCATTATCTTTTAATTCTTGAAACTTTTCATTTAATTGCTCTTTTGTAATTTTACTATTATTGGTAGCCTCTGTTGCTTCTGTTACTGCAAAACACCTAGTTGCAAAACTACTAATTAATAAAATTATTAATGCCATTATACATATCTTTTTTATCTTCATTTTTCTTTCCCCTTTCATTTGTATAAATGAATTATAACAATAATATATTTTTTTGTAAACCTTTTACTCAAAAAAAGATGAATATTTACATATCCATCTTTCTTCTATTATTCTACACTCTTCAAACTTTCAATCATATCTATCTTTTTCAATATAAAATGTATAATTTTATTTACAATAAATGAGAAACTTGCAGTTATTATAGCTGACAATATATAACTTGATGTTAAAATATTTCTTGTAAACCTCAGTCTGTCTATTTCTATACTTGAAATAATTGCAGATGTTAAAAATGTTCCAAAAACTAATCCAAGCGCAATTCCTATAATTGTAAATATAACATTTTCTTTATTTATATAATTATCTACTTCTTTATTATAAAATCCTAAAACTTTAAGTGTAGCAATTTCTCTTTGTCTTTCTCCAATATTTATATTTGCTAAATTATATAATACAACAAAATCCAGCATTGCAGAAGTAACAATTAATACAACTACAACATAATTCATTGTATTTAACATATCACTAATTGCTTTTACAAAAGTTGACATTACAGATACTGAAGCTACTCCATCAAAATTCAAAATATCCTCAGATATTTTGCTTTGAATATCTTTATCATCTGTTTTCAAATTAACCCAAATCATATTTGTTTTATATTTTCCAACTTCTGATTCATATAATTCTTTTGAAATAATAATATAATGATCAACATAGTTTTTAGTTATTCCTACAACCTTAAATTTATATTCTATATCATCACTACTTTTTACTGTTATTTCATCATCTTTTTTTATTCCAAATTCATCTGCTAATTTATCTGTAATAATAACTCCTTCATTAGAAATCTCTAAGTTTTCTCCTGTTTTTGCATCTTTTAAATTACAAACTTCATTAAATTTTTCTGATGTATTTGGAACAAATACTGTTACACTATAATTTAATTTATCATTACTTACTGTTACTGAACTTGCATATAATTCTTTTGAAATTTCAACATTATCATTATTTTGTAAATATTCATTAATTTGTTTTAATCCATCTGTATTTGATAATGTTATTGATGTATCATATTTAAATACTTCTCCAAATTGTAAATTTGGTATATCTATAACAGAATCTCTTATTCCAAATCCAGCTAACATAAGTCCTGTGCACCCTGCAATTCCTATTATTGTTATTAATGCTCTCTTTTTATATCTAAATATATTCCTTATTGTTACTTTTTGTGAAAAATTAAATTTTTTCCATAAGAAAGTAATTCTTTCCATGAAAATTCTTTTTCCGTTTTTTGGTGCTTTAGGTCTCATTAATACAGATGGCATTTCTTTTAATTCTCTATATGCTACTATTAATGTTGCACCACCTATACATATAAATGCAATTAGTATACCCATTAATCCAATTGACAACCTATATGTCATATAAAAATGTGGCATTGTATATACCATTGAATATAATGTCCATACAATTTTAGGTAATATATAAAAACATAGTGTCATTCCTAAAAATCCACCTATTATACATGCTAAAAATGCGTATAAAATATATTTTGAAATTATTTGTAAATTTGTATATCCTAATGCCTTTAGTGTTCCTATTTCTATTCTTTCTTCTTCTATCATTCTTGTCATAGATGTCAAACTTATTAGTATTGCTACTAAATAGAATATTACTGGAAATATTTTTGAAATGTTTTTCATTGTCTTTATTGCATCAAATATATTTGAATATCCTGTATTATCTGTTCTATCTTGTATGTACCATTTGGCCTTTTCTATTTTGGTAACATCTGCTCTTGCATCATCTATTTTGCTTTGTGCATCTGCTAATTTTTCTTCTGCTTCTGCTTTTTTATCATTATATTCTTGTTCATTTTCTTCAAGTTCTTTTCTAGCATCTTTAATCTTTTTTCTTCCATTCTCAATTTCTTTTCTTCCACTTGTTATTTGATTGTTTGCTGTATTTTTTTGTGTTTCAAGTTCTTCTTTTTGTTTTTGAATTTGTTCTTTTTGAGCAGTTATTTCAGGTGTTTCCATTCCTATTTGTGTGATCATTGCATTTATTTGATTTTCATATTGCTCTATTTGTTGTTCTGCTGTTTCAAATTGTTTAGCTACATCTTTTTCTTTCTGATTTAGTTCTTTTTCTGATTTATTTAACTTATTTTCTGAATTATCTAATTCATTTTTGGCATCATTTATTTTTTGTTCAGCATCTGATAGTTCTTGATCTGCTTCTGCTTTTTTATCATCATATTCTTTTTGTGCATCATCAATTTTTTTATTTGCATCATTTACTAATGAATTATATCTAGCTTCTTGTCTTTCTTCTTTTATCTCTTCTATTTTTTGAATAACTGGATTTACAACCGCTAAATATTCATCACTATTTGTTACAAGTTCTTTTGCATATTTTACTTGTACCGCAATTTCTGTATAATAATCTAAATTTATTACATCTTCTTTACAATATATATATAATGATATACTTCCACTTCCAAGTGATGATGAGCCTCTTTCACTTGATATGTATAATGGTGAATCTACTATTCCTACAATTTTTAGTTCTTTTTGTGTAAATATTGGATTATCATTTTCATCTAAGTCTTCATTTTCTATTTTTATTATTTTTCCTATATTTTCTTCTGAACTTCCAAAATATGAATACTTTTCATCTAATAAACATTCATCTGAATTTTCTGGTAATCTTCCATAAATAACTTCTGGTTTATTTATATTTTCATTATATTCTATTACTTTACATATACTTTCTTTATCATTTAAATTTATAAATGTGTCTTTTGATTGTATTCCATAAGCATTTTTTACACCATCTATTTCTTTTATTGCCTTTATATCTTCATCTGTTAATCCTAATGTTGATATAACATCAATGTCATACATATTACTTTTATCTACATATTTATCTAAGCTGTCTTGCATATCTGGACTACACGCTACAAGTCCTGAATAAAATCCTACTCCAAGAAATGCCATTATTAAAATTGACAGAAAACGCCTTTTGGTTTTACTTATTTCTTTAAAACTATTTTTTATCAATGATTTTTTCATTTTTATTTCATTCCTTCCTAAAGGTACATTTCTAGTTGTAAAATAGTTGAATTTTTTACTTAGTAAAAATTTCAATTATTTTTTAACCAGTTGCATTACCATTCTATTTCATCAATAGATATTGGATTGTCATTTATTTCAATTTTTTCTGCTGTTCCATTTTTGAAATGTATTACTTTATCTGCCATTGGTGCTATTGCTCCATTGTGTGTAATTATTGCAACTGTCATTTTTTCTTTTCTTGCCATTTCTTGTAATAGTTTTAAAATACTTTTTCCTGTCTTATAGTCTAATGCTCCTGTTGGCTCATCACATAATAATAGTTTGGGATTTTTTGCAATTGCTCTTGCTATTGCTACTCTTTGTTGCTCTCCTCCTGATAATTGTGCTGGAAAGTTATCTTTTCTATCTGATAATCCTACTTTTTCTAATATTTCATTTACATCTAAGGCATCTGAACATATTTGAGTTGCTAATTCTACATTTTCCTTAGCTGTTAGGTTTTGTACTAAATTATAAAATTGAAATACAAATCCTATGTCATTTCTTCTATATTCAATTAGTTTTTTATCATTTAATTTTGTAATTTCTTTTCCATCAACTATTACTTCTCCTGATGTTGCTTTATCCATTCCTCCTAATATATTTAATGTTGTTGTTTTTCCTGCTCCTGATGGTCCTACTATTACTACAAGTTCTCCTTTTTCTATTTCAAAGTTTGTGTTATTTAATGCTTTTATTGTTACTTCTCCCATCTTGTATTCTTTGACAATATTTTTAAATTCTATATATGCCATATGCTTTTCTCCTTTTTTCATTTTTCATTTGCATTTTATCATACTTTTATGAATTTTTCATGTATAATAAAAAAAATAATTATTATTATACAAAAAAAAACAGATAGAAACTCCAATGTAGTTTCTATCTGTTTGGCTCAAAGCTTAAAGCTGTTTGGTAACAACTTCAACCTTGAGCACCTGTTCCCAGCCAGCATGCTGGAAGCAGTATTCAGCTTCCTCTTTGCCAGTGGCAGGGTTGACGATGGTCTTGCCAGTCGCCACGCGATTGGCCTTAGCTCGGATAACAGGTTTGCTGTTGTTCCGAGGGTTGGTCAGGTCGGCCAGGATAGCAGGCGGCAGAACAACTGCAAGAATATCGCAGTCTGCACCTGCATCCACAACATCACGCCAAGAGCTGACGGTCATGTCTGCGCTCTTCACCACGATGTCGTTGCCATAGATCCGTTTCAGATCTGCAACCTGCTCTGCGGACATAATGTGGCGGCTCAGCCAAAGAACCTTAGTCATGTTTTTTTCCTCCATACATGAATGAATATTACGTTCCACTTTTTACAGTGGATAAAGGTCTTACCCTTTACATAATTTATTATACTTGTATTTACTTATTTTGTCAATATAAGCTACAATTACAATTATTTATGAATATTATAAGTTTTACTTATAATTACATTTTTGCCTCTACATTAAAAATTTTTCCAGAACCATCTAATAAAATTTTATTTTCAATTTCAATTCCATTTAATTCAACTTTTTTCACACCTGTACACACTTTTGAAATATTTTTTACATTTATATTATAAATACTCTCTTTATATTTAAATTGTATGCTATATCCTTCCCATTCTTTTGGAATACATGGATTTATACTCAAAACATTATGATATATTTTTAAACCTAATATATATTCAATTCCAGCAGTATAATACCAACCACTAGAACCTGTATACCAAGTCCAACCTCCTTGCCCAAGTAAATTTTGATTTCCATATATATCTGCTGGCATTACATATGGTTCAACTTTATATCTATTTGCTTCCTTTTTAGTTCTTGAATGTTCTATTGGATTTATCATTTTATACCATTCAACAGCTTTATTTCCATCACCTAATATTGCTTCTGCTATAATTGACCATACAGCTGCATGAGTATATTGTCCACCATTTTCTCTAACACCTGGTATATATGATTTTATATATCCTGGTTCTAATTTACTTTTATCAAATGCCGGATCTAATAATTTTATTAATCCATTTTCATTATCTACCAAATGATTTT
The DNA here is from genome assembly GCA_934120045.1 of uncultured Clostridia bacterium. Taxonomy (GTDB): domain Bacteria; phylum Bacillota; class Clostridia; order TANB77; family CAG-508; genus CAG-269. The sequence goes on along the minus strand of CAKOTF010000004.1, from coordinate 100,811 downwards.
CTAAACTCTTCATTGCACTTTCTTTTTTCTCTATATCTCCAGCACCAGATATAACACTCCAACTTTGTGCTATACTATCTATTTTACATTCTTCATTTTCCATACTTCCATATATATCACCATTATCTGCAAAAGCTCTTTTATACCATTTTCCATCCCATGCATTTTTATTCAAGTTTTCTTTTAGTTTTTCTGCAATATTTTCATACCAATTACTTGTCTCTATTTCTTCTTGTTTACATTGTTTTATTAACTTTGAGAATTCTTTTAAAATTATATACAAGAAAAATCCTAGCCATACACTTTCACCTTTTCCTTCTGTTCCTATATTACTAAAACCATCATTCCAATCTCCAATTCCTATTTTAGGCAATCCATTTTCACCAAAATTGCATGCTCTTTTTATTGCTTTTTTACAATGTTCATATATACTTTCTTCAATATTACTAGAAATATATTTATTATATTTTTCGTTTTCATTTTCTTTTAATTCTTCACCTTGCAAATATGTTGTCTTTTTATTTAATATCTCATAATCTCCAGTAAAATTTATATATTTAATAACTGCATATGGAAGCCATAATAAATCATCTGAAAATCTTGTTCTTATTCCTCTATCATTTTCATCATGCCACCAATGTTCTACATCTCCTTCTATGAATTGATGTCTACTATGCTTTAATATTTGATTATACAATATTTGCGAATCTATATATCTTGTTGAAAAAGCATCTTGAAGTTGATCTCTAAATCCGTAAGCTCCACCAGATTGGTAAAATCCTGTTTTTCCTAGAATTCTACTTGATATTGTTTGATACATAGTCCATCCATTTAACATTATATTAAGTGATTCATATGGTGTATTTACTTTTACTTTTCCTAATAATTCATTCCATTTATTTTTTACATTTTGTAATTCTGTTTTACAATTTTGAAGATTTGAATATCTATATGCTACATCTGTTGCACTATCAACATTTTCTTCTGCTCCTAAAATTATTGAAACTTTTTTATTAGAAAAACTTTCAATTTCAACATTTAATTCTATTGCAATACATGTTTTTTTACCTAATGCATCATTATTATCTAACCTAATTGTTTTTAAACCATCAGGATTTTCTAATCCTCCATCTCCTAAAAATTTTGTTTTATCTCCTGTATATGATTTTATTTTTTCGCTACTAGATATATAAACAATATTATTTAATTCATCTGAATTGTATATTTTCCTTGCTATAATCATATTATTATTTTCTTTATATTCTAAAGATATTTTTCCATCAGATTTTATCTCATCTTCACCTATTACTGGTTTTATATAATAAATTATTCTTAGTTTTTTCTTTTTTGGAGCATTGTTTGTTAATGTTAAAACATTTATTTTTGCAGATTCATTTATTGGCACATATACTTCTAATTCTTGCATTATATTATCACTACAATGAACAAATTTCGCATATCCAAATCCGAAAATCGTGTTATAATTTTTATTATCAGGTTTTACCATTGCTGTTGGTGTCCATGTCTTTCCATTTTCTTCATCTTGTAAATAAATTATTTCTGATGGAATATTTATTATGCTACTATTATCCCAGCTTGATACTCTATTTAACCTACTATTTTTATACCAAGTATATCCTCCATTAGATTCTGTAACACATGTTCCAAATTTTTCATTTGCAATAATATGACTCCATGTTGTTGGAGTTTTTTGATTTTTATTAATTTTTATAATATACTCTTTTCCATCTTTTGAAAATGCTCCATATTCATTATAATACTTTAATTCATCAGTATTTGCTAATAAATCAATTTCATTTGAATCATCTTCAATGTTTTCAGAAATCATATTTTGCTCTACAATTTTATAATTATCAATTATTTCTGTTTCCTTGTCTTTAATGATATTTTCTAAGTTTCCTAGATGTGCATCAATAACAAAAATTGATATAAATTTTATCATTTCTAAATCTTGTTGATTCATTTCTGCTCTTGATAAAGTAAATATACCTCCAAATATATTTTTCAAATATGCTAATTGACTGTTTTGAATAGCATTTTCTATTTCATTTTTTAGATAATTTTCATAACTATATTTTTCTTCATCTATAATTACTAATTCTGTCTTTAAATTCTTAGTACGGAGATATTCATACATTTTTAAAACTTCTTTTATTACATATACATCATTCAAATATTTTATAGTTATTGTGATTATTGGCAAATCTCCTGAAATACCATATTTCCATAAATCACATTGATTATATTGGCAAGATTTATTTTTGATTTTTTTATGAAATGGTGTATCAAATATTATATATGATGCTATTGTTTGATATATATCAATATTTCTACCTTTCATTTCTAAATATCTTAATTCTGCGTCTGTTTTTGCTCTTACTATTTCAAATTCTTTTGTAACACTTTCTGCAATACTATATTTATTAATATTTTTCTCTGCCATTTCTTTTTCATATTCTACAGATATTAAAAAATCTATATATCCTTTTGATTCTGGTAATATTTTTATTGTATTTTTTAAAGCTACAATTCCCTCTGTTGTAAGTCCTATCTTCTTTGATAATGGGATTGAATTTCTTATTGCCTCTGGTATGTCTAAATTATTTCTTCCTATAAATTTTTCTTTACTTATTTCATATTCTGTTTCACCAATTTTTTCTATATTTGTTTGTAATTTTGCAATTAAATATAAATTTTGTTCATTTTTTCCTCTTTTTCTTCTTTTGACAACTATTGTATCATTCACATCATCATATTCATATTCTAAAAATAAATTATTAAAAGCTTGATGTGCATAATCTTGTTCTTTTCTTGAAAGTACTGGCTCAAAATAACATACAACCTCTAATATTTTTTCTTCTTGTGATAAGTTTTCTAATTCAACTCTTCTTATTTCAACAGGCTCATTTGCATCTGTTATAATTGACAATCTACTTTTTAATTGATTTTTTTCTTTTTCAAATTGACTTTTATCTGGTGCAAAATTTATAACATATTTATTACAATTTTTGTTTCCTGTCACATATTCTATTTCATTATTTTTTACATCTTTAACACATATAAAAATTCCTTGTGGATAATCTGCTGTTCTTTTATATCTATTTATATAATTATCTCCAAATTTACTTACCCCTTCTCCATTTTGATTTATTGCAATTGTATATTTTTCATTTCCTATTAAATTTCCTCTTATAATTCTATTATCAATTTTGTTATATTGTCTAACACTATAATTTTCATAATCTTTATATTTAATTTTTTCTGGCTTTTGTTTATTTTCTTTTGTTATTATAAATGTTTCAGGCATTCTTTCTTGTAATAATATATTTACTGCCTCTATCTCTGCATTTTGTGAAAATCTTTTCTGGAATATCTGATTATTGAAGTAATTATTTAATGAAAGTAGTATTAATGCTTGATGATGTGCCATATATGTTTTTACTGGTTCAGATTTTTTTCCTTTTTCTAATCTTTCAGGTGTATAATCTATTGATTCATAAAAGCCATATTTTCCTTTCATTCCTTCTTTTTCTAATATTTTTAAATTTTGAACAACTTCATTTGGAACATCTGAAATTGCTAATATAGTCCCATAACTTGAAACTACAATATCATCTTCTAATCCCCTTTTTAAACCTAGCCATGGAATTCCAAATGCTTTATATTGATAATTTCCTTGCAAATCTTTTAAATTAAATGCCGCTTCAGACATTCCCCATGGTATTCCTACTTTTTGACTATATTCTAGTTGATTCATTATTGCAAATTTACTAGATTCATCTAATAAACTTCCCTTATATCTTTTCATATTTATATTTGGCATTAAATATTCAAATGCTGTTCCAGACCAAGATACCAATCCCTTGTATTTCTTTAATACTGTTAATGTTCTACTTAAATTTCCCCAATGTTTTGGCGAAATATCTTTTTTGGCAATTGCTACAAAACTTGCTTGTCTTGCTTCAGATGCTAATAAATCATAATATGAATCTGTTAATTTATTTTCTTCTACATTAAATCCTATTGAAAACACTCTTTGTTCATTATTATATAATACCTTGAAATTTGTTTGCTCAATAATATAATTTATCTTTTCAATCATATTACTTATTTTTTCTTTATCAAATTCAATATTTTCTTCTAAAAATGATTTTGTAGTATATAAATACCCTATTAGATTTCCACTATCAACTGTTGATACATATTTAGGATATAATGGCTTTTTTGTTTTTACATTATACCAATTGAATAAATGTCCATTCCATTTCGGTAATTCATACACTGTATTTATTATTTTTTCCAATAAATTTATAATGTCCTCATTTTTTTCAAATCCCATATCATAACTTGCAATTACTGCTAACAGAGATAATCCAATATTTGTTGAAGATGTTCTATTTACTACAATATTTCTTCTATCTTCTTGATAATTATCTGGCATTAAATAATTATTTTCTTCTGTTATATAATCTTTAAAAAATTGCCATGTTTTTTGAGCAATATCTTTTAAATATTTCTTATCATCTTCATTTATTTCAATTTGTTTTTCTTCATTTATTTCACTAATTTTGCACATTATATATGGTGTAATTATCCACAATAATCCAAGAATTAATGTAAATAAATTAAAATACAAACATGATACATATATTGTGATTATTCCAAAAATTACATTTACAAACATTGTGTCATAATATGTTTTTAAATCTGTTTTTGTTTGCTTTTCTGCTTCTTCAGATGTAGTCCATTCTAACATGTTTTTATGTGAAATCATTAATCTATATAATGTTTTGAATATTGCTTTACTTGAGACATATGCTTTATATGGTAAACAGCCTAATGTTATAATTGCTCTATAAGTAGTTCCTTTTATTCCATCTATTTGAGGATTAAATGTTTTTTGCTTTTTTTCTCCTTCTCTAATAGAAAAAATTTTTGAAAAAAATTCTAATATAAATGGATAAATTATAATTCCTAAACTTATTAATGAAAGTGTTTTATTCTTATTTAAAAATAGTAAATTCCATATTAATAAAATTATTACTGAAATTTCAATTAGACTTCTTCTTAAATTATCTAAAATTTTAAATTTTGAAAGTGTATTTAATTTACTTTTTAGCCATTTTTTTATCTGCCAATCTCCTCTAATCCAACGTGAAAGTCTATTCATAAAGCTTAAATATTTTGCTGGATATCCATCTAAAAAGATTATATCTGATGCAAGTCCACATCTTAAATAACAACCTTCTAATAAATCATGACTTAAGACTGTATTTTCTGGTATCTCATTTGTTAAAACTTTTGAAAATATTTCTAAATCATAAATTCCTTTTCCTGTAAAAATTCCTTCATCAAAATTATCTTGATATACATCTGAAATTGCATTTGTATAATTGTCAATTCCACCTGCACCAGCAAATATTTTTGTAAATACATTTTTATTACTATCATTCAAATTTACTCCTACTCTTGGCTGTAAAAGTGCATGTCCTTTTTTTACAATATTTTTGTTTCCATCTAATTCTGGTTTGTTTAAAATATGTGCCATTGCTCCTACTAATTCAAAAGCTGTATTAAGTGGTAATTCAGTATCTGCGTCTAATGTTATTACATATTTTATTTTTGGTAATATATCTTGATTTATTGTATTTATCTTAAATTTATTTTTACTGTGTTTTAATATATATTCATTAAATTGTATTAAAAGCCCTCTTTTTCTCTCCCATCCAAGATATTTTTCTTCTGAATTGTTGAATTCTCTTTCTCTATATAAAAAGTGAAAAATTGGAAATTCAGTATCTTTATGATATTTGTCATTTAATAATTGTACTTGTAGTAAACCTTCATCTATTACTTCTTTATCAAATTTTTCTTCTTTTTTATCACTTTCAGAACAATCTCCTAATAATGCAAAATATATATTTTTTGATTTATTGGCCAAATAAAACACTTCTAATTTTCTAAATAGTTCTCTTACTTTTTCTTTTGATTTTATAATAGTTGGTATTACAACAAATGTGCTATTTTCACTATCTATTCCTTCAAAAAAATCCATTTTAGGTATAATTTTATTTTTTATATATCTACTTAAAATCCTATTTATTGTTTGAACAACAAATTCTGATACTGGTAGTATCAAAAGTAATATTGTAATTATTGTTTTTATTAAATTATCTTTTACTACTGTTTTCGATAAAAATACTGAAATCGAAATTGTAAATATTATTATAGCTAAAATATATATCTGTGTTTTTACATTATAACTTAGCTTTTTTTCATTTATTCCTAATTCATAACATAATTCTTTTCTACCATCATCAATTAAATAATATCCAATATGTTTTTGTTTCTCTTTCAAATTTGGTCTTTGACATAGTTCTAGTATTTTTCTAGATATATATATTTCTGATATATTTGATTGTTTGGCTAATTTTTTAATATTGTTTCTATATAATTCTTTTGTTTTATATTCCATCTTATTATATATGTTAGTTGGATCTCGATTTAATATTTCTTCAACTCCATTTATTTTTTCAAATATTTCTAGGAAATTTATTCTTTGTATTTTTTTCATACTTATAATACAATTAGCCATAGATGTTTTACATATTGCAATATCAAAATGTTCTTTTTGAATTGCATCTTGTACTGTTATTCCTGCTTTTTCTGTTTCTTCTTCTAATATTTTTAAATATCCATATACTTTTTTTCCATATTTCTTTAAACAATATGACATATATTCAATAAAAGAATAGTTTATATCTTGAAAATCTTGTTTTTCTAATTTATTCATTGATATTGGCTTAAATTCTAATTTATTTCTATCCTTTTTTTCAACTAATCTTTCTATAATATTTTTAACTTTATATTTCTGGACTTGACTATTATAAATTTTTATACAGATATCTGTTATATTTTGAATAATTGCAATTTGTAAAAAGATTCCTATATTCCATATTTCGTCCATATTTAATGCTCTTTTATTTTGATATGATGTTAAATATTTTTCTAATGATTCACTTCTTATTATATTATCTGTATATGCTACAATTTCTGATGCAAGTACATGTATTCTTGCAAATCCTGCATATTGCCCATTTTGTATTCCTACAAAATTAACATATTTTTTCATTGTTAGTTCTTTTTCAATTTGTTGTATAACTTCTTCTATAATATAGAAATTATCTAGAATCCATTCTCCTGCTGGATTAATTGTTATTCCAAGCTTTATATGTTCATTTAATAAATTATATACTATTTTGATAATATTATAATTTTCCAATAGTTGAGGTATTGGATATGTTAATTTATCTGATTTTTTTCCAATATTATGTTGTAATGATATCTTTTTTAAATATTCTTCTAATTGCTTTTCATTTAGGATTGCCCCTTCTATCTTCAAATTTTTATATTTTTTCACAGAAAATCCACTCCTTGCGCTTTTTATTACTATTATTGGCAATGGTGAATTTTTTTATTCAATTCTTGGATATTATGATTTTCTTTTTCAATATTTGTTACTTCTTTACAAATTTCATAAATTATTGTAAAATATAGCTATTGAAAGGATAGAAAAATGAAAAGTATTAGATATATTTCACATAATGAAAATGAAACAAAAAAACTTGCTGTACAAATAGCAAGTAAATTGAATATAGGTGATATAATTGTTCTTACAGGAGAATTAGGTTCTGGAAAAACAAAATTTACAGAAGGTTTTCTAAGTTATTTTAATCTTGATAAAGAAATTTCAAGCCCCACATTTACTATAATAAACGAATATAAAAATGAAAACATTTCAATTTTCCATTTTGATGTTTATCGTCTTGAAGATGTTGATGAATTTTACGCAATAGGTGGAGATGAATATTTTAATTCTGGAATTTCCATTATTGAATGGGGAGAATTGATAAAAGATGCTCTTCCAAAAGATTATATTGAAATTGTTTTTCATAAAGATGATAATGATGAAAATTTACGAATTTTAGATATATATATTCATGGCAATAAGTATGAAAATATTATTTAGTTTTTATATTTATCCAATTTTAATTATAGCTATATAATTTTCTTTACCACCTTATTATATTTTTCTCACTATCAATCCCTTTCATTTTTATTATATCTGTATATAACTTGACACAGTTATAAAATTATTGTAAAATAGTCACACAAGCTTAAAATGCTTATTATATATATTTCCTTTTTTCTCCCTTTGTTGGTATTTAAATATACCAAATAGCAACATAATCAAAACATTTTTTGGAGGATAATTTTATGAAAAAGTCTTATAAGTCCATTATTAACTACCTCAAGCGAGCCGATGTATCTGTTCCTGTTCGTAGAAATATTGCAAAGGACTATAATACTCCAGTTAAGGTATTAGAATTTCTCTCAATGGATAAAAATGTATCTGTTCGTCGCGCCGTTGCAAATAACATAAATGCTTCTGCTGAAGCACTTGCACTTTTGGCTACTGATAAAAATGTAAGGGTTCGTTGCATCGTTGCAAAAAATTCAAATACTTCTGCTGAAACATTTACCATTTTGTCTAATGATAAAAGTATAGATGTTCGCCAATATGTAGCTTACAACTCTATGACCCCTATTGAAATTTTACTTTTTTTGTCTAATGATAAAAATGTTGAAGTCCGTGAGGCTGTTGCATCCAACCAACGTACAAATTCTGTTGAAATCCTCGCCAAACTTGCCAATGATGAAAATGTTAGGGTTCGTCTTGAAGTTGCTTGTAATCCAATCACTTCTGCTGAAACACTTGTACAACTTTCTAATGATGCAAGCACCGGTGTCCGTTATGAGGTTTTCACTAATCCTCATACACCTTTTGAAACTCTTGTAAAACTTGCCGGGGATAAAAATTCCGAATTTCGTTGCCGAATTGCTGGTGCTCCATCAATTCCGCCTGAAATTCTTGTAATACTTTCTAATGATGAAAATCCTTCTGTTCGTGCAATTGTTGCAAGAAATTTTAATACACCACTTGAAATTCTAAAAAAATTTTCTAATGATAAAGACCCTTCGATTCATGATAACGCCATTGGTACAATTGATATGATTCGATTTCGTCAACAGTCTAAAAAATTTCCTATAGTATAAACATTTACCCCAGAAGTCTTATTAAGATTTCTGGGGGTTTTATATATATCACAAAAACGAACGTATTATTTCAACATACATTCGTTTTTCCTCTTTCACTCAGCAACTAATATTAGAGCATTATTTTATTCTCCTCTACCTTCTGGTAAAGCATTTGGTAATTCAATTCTAATTCTAATTTTGAAAACATATGATATAGCCCTTGCAAATTTTGATTTTTTGAATTTTTGCCATAAAGATGGTTTCTTTTCAAACATAATTGATTTTTCATATTCTTCTGCTTTATTATTTTCTTCATACATATCAACTAATTCACTTATTGGTTTTGTTTCTTCAATATCAACAACTTGTGAAACGACCTTTTTCTCAGCATTTTTTTCTTTTGGAGCTTCTACAACTTTTTCTATTTTTTCTGTTTTCTTTTCTTCAATCTTTTCAACTTCTTGTGCTTTTGCAATCTCTTCAATTTTTACTTCTTCTTGTACTTTTTCATTTTCACTTACTGCAATTCCAAAATCTACAGGCTTTGGAATTACTTTTAATGCTTCTGCAACTTCTATTCCAATATAACTTAACGCTTTAGATCTATCTTCAATTCTTTCCATATCTATTTCAATATGAAGATTTGATTCTAAGTTATTTACTCTTGCATTTAACAATTTTAATGCATCTTGATAATTTTGACTTTTTCTTGTTTTATCTTTTCCAACAAGTTTTAAAGTATCTATAACATCTTCTGAAAATTTACCTTCTTCTTCTGCTTCAGAAATTCTATCTTTCCAATCATCAGTTTTATTTTCTACTATTTCAATTAAATCTTTTAATTGTCCTGCTAATGCAATATTTTCTTCTCTTTGACGAATTAATTCTTCAACTTTTTTTGTATTTTCTTCAAATTGATTTGTTGCAAATTCAACTAATTCATATGAAGCTTTATATACACTTACTGGAAAGTTCTTCTTTTTTGGATATTCTATTAAATAAGCTTTTATAGATTCAATTAAGTCTTTAAAATAAGTATCATCTTCAAATTGAACTATTTGCTTTTTGCTTTTTGGATTTATTAATTTTTGTACTTTATCTATGTTTGATAATATTTTTTCCTCTGTTATTACCATTCGTACATTTACTATGCCAGATTTAGATCTCCTTGACATTGCAAATCCCTCCTCTTTCTCTGTCGTCTAAAATTATTATTCTTTTTTATTATATACTAGTTTCCGTAAAACTACAAGCATTTATTCCTATTTTTTGTTTACATTTATATTACAAAAATATTACAAGATGTAATATTTTTTTACATCTTGTAATATTGCTGTAATATTTATTTTCCTAATACTTTTTTTAATTCTTCATGTCTTTTAATTTTCAATGTTGTAGTTTTTATTAATGGTTCTTCTGTTATAACCATTTCCCTAACATATTTGTATTTTGGCATTAGTTTATTCACTTCTTTTACTTTATTCCATAAAAATTCTTTTATGTTTTCTTCTCCTTCTATATGATATAAATCTTTTATTAATTCCTTGTCATATACAATCTCTACACAAACTTTAACATCACCATCGTCTTCCTTTTTCTCAAATACAAATGTTTCTTTTATTCCTTCTACTTTGTTTAGTAATGTTTCAATTTCTTCTGGAAATACATTTTTTCCATTGTTTAATACTATAACACTTTTCTTTCTTCCTGAAATATATATAAATCCGTCTTTATCAATTCTTGCTAAATCTCCTGTATGGAACCATCCATCAGATTCTAATGCTGATTTTGTTGCTTCTTCATTTTCATAATATCCTAACATTATAGATGGTCCTTTTGCCATTAATTCTCCTACTCCTTCTTCATCTGGATCCTCTATTTTTACTTCTACACTTGGAAATTTCTTTCCTATAGAACCAAGTCTTCTACATTTTGGTGTTTCTGCTGCAATTACTGGTGCAGTTTCTGTTAAACCATATCCTTGTTCTACATCAAATCCTAAATCATTAAATCCTTTCTCTGTTTCAGGATCTAATGCTGCACCTCCTGTTACTACTAATTTTAGTTTTGGTCCTAAACTTTCATGTACTTCTTTGAATAATTGTTTTCTTAAATCAATTTTCATTTTTAATAAGAATTGAGAAACTTTCTTTCCTTTTTCTAAATTAGCTAGTTTTCCTTTTTTCTCTATAGTTTTCATTACTTTTCTATAGATAATATCAAATACTGCTGGAACAGATATCATTGCTGTTATTTCAAATTCTTTTATGTTTTCTGCCATGTGTTTTACACCTTCACAAAATGCAATTGATCCACCAATTGATATTGGATATAAAAATCCAACTGTACATTCAAATACATGGTGTAATGGTAAAAATGATAAAAATCTATCTTCATCAGTTAAATCAAATCTTTGAATTATATCCATAACATTTGTTACTAAATTTTTATGTGATAACATTACAGCTTTTGACATTGCTGTTGTACCAGATGTAAATAACATTATTCCCATTTTTTCAGAATCTATTTTTGCATCTATATATGTTTTATTTCCATCTGTTAATAATTTTTTTCCTTTTTCAACTAATGCTTTTTCTGCATAAATTCCTTGTGTGTTTTCTTCTAAGTCCATTGAAATAAAATATTTTAAATTAGTATTTTTCTTTTCTCTTAATGTATTCATTATCACATCATATTTTGATGAATATATTATTGCTTCAACTTGTGAACGAAGTATTAAACTTTCAAGTTCATTATCTGGCAATGCTTTATCTAATGGTACTATTACACCAACACCTGATGCAACTGCTAAATATGAAAGTTCCCATTCATATCTGTTTTCTGAAATAAGTGCAATTCTTTTATCTTTTAATCCCATTTGAATTAATGTTGTTCCTAATGCATTTATATTTTCTCTAAATTCTTTATGTGTTATTGTTCTAAATTTTCCTTTTTCTTCTGTTTTAAATATATATGCTGGTCTATCTCCATATACTTCTCCTGTTTGGTTTAACATATCTTTTAAATCTGTAAATTTCATTTTTCTTGATTTTGTTTCCATTTTATTTTATATTTCCTTTCTCGATTCTCTAAAACGCACATTGTAATAAAATTTTTCATACTACTTTACTCTTAATCCATTTATTACAGTATTTTCATATTCATGATATAAACGCATTACATCAATGTTTTCGCCTTCTCTTTTTTTATAAACAAGTGTTGAACAAATTAATCCATATATTTCTGATGCTATTGCCCTTGTGTCTCCATCTTTTATTTCACCTTTTTCTATTCCTTCTTGAACTATTTTTTCAATTTGACCAATATATTCATATACAAGGCTTTGACATTTTTTGTTTCTTTGTTCTGTTCCCCAAAATTGGCTTAATATTATTGTTATAATGTTTTCATATTTTTCTACTATTTTTATTTGTATTAATACAATTGCTTTTATTTTATCTATATAATTACTATGTTTTGCTGTTTTTATATCAACACTATTTTGTAATAATCTTATTCCTTCTTCAATTAAAAAATTAAATATTTCTTCTTTGCTAGCAAAATGATAATATAATGTTCCTTTTGCTACTCCTACTGTTGCTGTTATTTCTTCTATACTTGTTGCATCATATCCTTTTTCTGCAAATAACTTCATTGAAGTTTCAAATATTTTTCTCTTGGTTTTATTCATTATTCCTTCATTCCTTTTCTAAGGTATATATATGTAAAAAAACTCACACTTTCTCAATTTTTTACATTTTCTTTTTTCTCAAATTACATCATTTTATATATGCCTATTATATAATGTAATCTAATTTTATGCAAGACTTTTTTTTAGTCGAATCATTGGTCGATAAATTTTGTGATTTTACTTGTAAAATTCCATATAATATTGTATAATTTGGGCATACAAACAATAGAAAGAAGGAATTTTTATGACTAATGTAGCAATAAAAGATTTATTTAGAAAAACTTCTGAATATGCAAATAAAGAAGTTACACTTGAAGGATGGACAAAAACTATTAGAGATTCAAAAACATTTGGATTTATAGAACTAAATGATGGTTCTTTTTTTAAAAATGTTCAAATTGTTTTTAATAATAATTTAACAAATTTTAATGAGATTACAAAGCTTACAATAAGCTCAACTATAAAAGTTACTGGAAATGTTGTCATAACAGAAAATGCAAAACAACCATTTGAAATTCAAGCAACATCTATAGAAATTGAAAGTCTATGCCCTACAGATTATCCTCTTCAAAAGAAAAGACATTCATTTGAATATTTAAGAACTATTGCACATTTAAGACCAAGAACAAATACATTTAATGCTGTTTTTAGAATTAGAAGTATTGCAGCATTTGCAATTCACCAATATTTTCAAGAACGTGGATATGTATATGTTCATACACCTATAATAACTTGTGCCGATTGTGAAGGTTCTGCTGAAATGTTTAAATTAACAACATTAAATCTTGATGAAGATTTACCAAAAAAAGATGGAAAAGTTGATTTCTCAGAAGATTTATTTGGTAAAAAAGCATATATAACAGGTTCTGGACAATTGCATGGTGAAACATTTGCTTCTGCATTTGGAAAAATTTATACTTTTGGACCAACATTAAGAAGTGAAAATTCAAATACAAAAACACATGCAAATGAATTTTGGATGATTGAACCTGAAATATCTTTCTGTGATTTAGATGGTTTAATGGATATTGAAGAAGATTGTTTAAAATATATTGTAAATTATGTTTTAGAACATTGTCCTGAAGAAATTGATTTCTGTGATAATTTTATAGAAAAAGGATTAAAAGATAAATTAACAAAATTATTAAATTCTGATTTCGTTAGAATTGACCACAAAGATGTTATAGATATTTTGAAAAAAGCTGATAGAACATGGGAATTTCAACCAGATTATGGTGAAGATTTAGCCAAAGAACATGAAAAATATATTACAGAATATTTTAATGGTCCTGTATTTGTTAAGAATTGGCCAAAAGATATTAAATCATATTATATGAAATTAAACCCAGATGGAAAAACTGTTGCTGCAGTTGACCTTGAAGTTCCAGGTGCTGGTGAAATTATGGGTGGTTCTCAAAGAGAAGAAGATTATGACAAACTAGTTGCACGTATGAAACAAATGGGAATTGAAACAGATCCATTATATTGGTATCTTGAATTAAGAAAATATGGTACAAATATCCATTCTGGTTTCGGACTTGGTTTCGAAAGATTATTAATGTATATTACAGGAATTGAAAATATTAGAGATGTTATTCCATATCCAAGAACACCAAACAATTGTGATTTTTAATAAAATCTTAAAGACTCAATATTTACTATTGAGTCTTTTTAACTATGTCTATAACTTCTAAAACATGAATTATTATCATTTTGCTGAGATGTACATGTAACATTGTCTCCATTTATCCTTGCAACTATTTCACCATCACTATTTAAAATTGTTAAAGGTTGTGATGATGAACATGAGCAGGTATTATTAGTAGTATTTAAATTTGCAGTACTAAAATCATTACTATTATTACAATTATCAAAGAAATTACATCTTGAAACTATACAAAATAGAAATGCAGATATAAATGCTATTATACCTAAAACTACTGAAACAATAATAAAATTAGTATTTCCAGTAATTGCTGAAATTAGTATAAATACTGAAAAAAATAATAATCCAATTAATATTGGTGAATTTACTAATTTTTGAAGAAATATTGCAACTATTATTGTAAAAAATATAAGGGCAAAAATTAAAAAGAAATTCATAAAGACCTCCCTTTTTATAAATATTATTTATATATATTATGAATTTCTTTTTAATTTGCTACTCATATTTCACATCTACTAAATATAAACCATTTGGAGGAAGTGTTTTTCCTGCATTTTCTCTTTTTCCTTCTTTTATTATTTCTTCAATTTTTTCTGGTTCTATTTTCTCTAATCCCACTTCTACAAGTGTTCCAGCAATAATTCTAACCATATTATATAAAAAACCATTTCCTGTTAATTCAATATAAATTTTATCTTCATTTTGATATACTTTTGCATCATATATTATTCTAACACTACTCTTGCTACTTGTTCCACTTGCTTTAAATGCTTTAAAATCATGTTCTCCTATAAAATATTTAACTGCTTTCTCCATCTTTTCTACATTTAATTTTTGTGGAATATGTGTTTCTAAATATCTATATATAGCAGTTCCCTCTGGCGAATTATTTATTATATATCTATATGTCTTTCTTTTACAATTTAGTCTACTGTGAAATCTTTCATCAACTTCCTCTGCTTTTTTTATTACTATAGATTTTTTTAATCTTGAATTTATTGCTATAGCAAATTTTTCAATTGGAATTTGTGAATTTGTCTTAAAATTGGCCACTTGTCCAAGAGCATGAACTCCAGCATCTGTTCTTCCAGAAGCATTTAATTCAACATCTTCACCTGTTATGCTCTTTATTGCTTGTTCTATTGTTCCTTGAATATTTAATTTATTGGGCTGTTTTTGCCAGCCATTGAAGTCTTTTCCATCATATTCTATTGTTAATTTTATATTTCTCATTCATTCACCCTCTGATAAAAGAAAAGGTGGCAACATGCCACTTATTTTTCTTTTTTCTTTTTATTTTTTAAGAAATTTTGAATATTAGTTAATACTTTTTTACTATTATTCTTTTTTTCTTCAATATTTGTAAAGCGTTTTGTAACAACATTATTTATTAAAATCTTTTTTAATACATCTTCTCTTACATCTGCAATCAATGTTCCATCTTTTGCAACAGAAACTTTTCCTGTTTCTTCTGAAACAATTATTGCAAGTGCATCCGATTCTTTTGAAATTCCAATACCAGCTCTATGTCTTGTTCCTAATTCTTTAGCAATATCTTGATCACTTGCAAGTGGTAGCATACAAGCTGCTGCTGCTATTTTATTTTCACTAATAACTACAGCACCATCATGTAATGGTGTATTAGGTACAAATATGTTTACTAATAATTGTGGAGATACTTCTGAATTCATTGGTATTCCTGTTGAAATAATATCACTAAGTTTAATATCTCTTTCTATTACAATTAATGCTCCTGTATGTGTTTTTGCAAGTTCAAATGCAGCAATTACTATTTTATATATATCTTCTTTAGTTCTAGTTATTATATCTTTATCAAATCCAAAAAATCTCGAAAACCTATTATTTCCACCTAATTGTTCTAATGCTCTCCTTATTTCTGGTTGGAAAATAATTATTACAAGTATTACTCCCCAATCCATTATCATTGATAAAATATAATTTAATATGTATAAATTTAATAATTTGCTTACACCTGTTGCAACAACTAAAAATGCAATACCTTTTATTAGTTGCCATGCCCTAGAACCTTTTACAATTTTTATTAATTCATATGCAAGAAATACAACTATTGTTATATCTAATATTAAAGATACAAATTTTATTGGATATTCTTGCAAACTTTGTATATATGCTAAAATATTTTGTTCATAAAATGTATTGATTAAATCACCTATATTTTTCACTTTTTTCACCCTTTCTTAAAGGTTTCTGCATAATTATTTTTGAACTGTTGAAACAACATAATATATACATGTAGAACATGATGCAAATATCATAAGTATAAGCATTATAAATGCAAATATTTTTGTTGCTACTTGTCTTTTATCTATTTTATTCTTTTCTTTGATTATTTTATTTTCTTTATTATCTTTATTTTCTTTGTTTTTCATAATATTCTGTCCTTTCTTAACTATATACATAATTATTATAACATAAAAAATTACTTTTTCAATAGTTATATTTTACATATATTTTGAATTTTCTCTGTTGCTTCATTTATAACAGCATTATTATTAGTATGAATATATGCTAATACTTCATTTTCTTTAACATAATCCCCTACTTTTTTATTTAATACTATTCCAGCTGTATGATCTATATTATCTTCTTTTCTTATTCTTCCTGCTCCTAATAAACATGCAACTTTTCCTATTTCTTCTGCATTTATTTCAGAAATCACTCCTGATTTTAAGCTTGTTATAGGTATTATATATTTAGATTTTTCGAATTTGTCAATGTTATTTATATATGAAATATCTCCTCCTTGATTTTGAACCATTTGAAGAAATTTTTCATATCCTTTACCATTCGCAATATTTTCTTGAATCTTTAATTTATTTTCTTCAAGATTTTCTCCTAATCCTGCTAGTTTTATCATATTAGCACCAAGTTCAAACACTACATCTTTTAAATCTTTAGGCATATATCCTTTTAAAAATTTTATTGCTTCTATTACTTCTAAATTATTTCCTATTGAATATCCAAGTGGCTCATCCATTTTTGTAAGTACACATACTACTTCTCTTCCTGCAAGTTCACCAATTTTTATCATTAAATCTGCTAGTTTTTGTGCATCTTCTTTATTTTTCATAAATGCACCTTTTCCTACAGTAACATCTAATACAATTTTATTTGCACCACTTGCTATTTTTTTACTCATAATACTTGATGCAATAAGTGGTATACTTTCAACACATGATATTGTATCTCTTAATGCATATAATTTTTTATCAGCTGGTGCTAAATTCATTGTTTGTCCTATCATACTTATTCCAACTTTTTGAACATTTGAAATAAATTCATTTATTTCAACATTTGTTTGATATCCTGGAATTGATTCCATTTTATCTACTGTTCCTCCTGTAAATCCAAGACCTCTTCCAGACATTTTTGCAACAGGTATTCCTAATGATGCAATAAGTGGTAATAATATTATTGAAACTTTATCACCAACACCACCTGTACTATGTTTATCCACAATATTCTCTCCTAATGAGGATAAATCTAATATTTCTCCAGAATGTGCCATTGCTAAACTTAAATTTGTTATTTCTTGTTCATTCATTCCATTTATATATATTGCCATAACAAGTGCAGCAGATTGATAATCTGTTATATTTCCATTAGTATATTCTTTTACAAAATATTCAATTTCTTCTTTTGTTAATTCCTTTTTATCACGTTTTTTTGCAATTATATCTAATATATTCATCTTATTTTCCTCTCTGTAATTACAATGTTTCTATTCTCTTTAATGAATAATTTCCAAAATATCCTTTAGTATTTATTATTTCAACTATATTTGAAAATGTAGGATTCATACTATATGCAACTATATAATATCCGTTTTCACTATCACTTTTAACATCATTTAAACCAATTTGCTTTAATGTATTCTCATTTAAATAATAGTATTCAAATTGGCCTTCAACTTGAGGATAATCTTCATTTATTTTATTTATTATTTGTTGATTATTATTTAATATGTCAAAAGCTTGCTTTACCTCTACACACTCTGGACTAGATATATCTTTTCCTTTTAGATATTCACTTTTTTTACTATTTTTTTCATCATCATTCATTGTGTTTGTTTCAAAATGATACTTTTCTAAGTCATTTTTTAAACTCGCTTGTATCAATAACATATTTGTTTTTAAATCTTGAAGCTTAGCTTCTTTTATTGCACTATTACCATAATACATTGTAATTGTTGCAAGCATTAATAATATAACAAGCATAACTGCTAGTGTTATCATTGTAATTCCTTTATTATTTTTCATTTTCTTACCTCTTATTTTATATAAAATTTTTTATAAATGTTTTTCTATGTAATGGACATGGTCCATATTCTTTTAAAGCATTAATATGTGCAGATGTGCCATATCCTTTATGTTGTGCAAATCCATATTGAGGATATATTTTATCCCATTCTCTCATTATCCTATCCCTAGTAACTTTTGCTATTATTGATGCTGCTGATATTGAATAACATTTTGCATCACCTTTTATTATTGATTCATATGGTGTTCCTAATGTATCTATATGTGTTAATGCATCTACAATTATCAAATCTGGTTTTTGTATTAATTCTTTTAAGGATGTTGTTAATCCTTTTTTTGTTGCATTCAAAATATTTATTTCATCAATTTCATCTTGCCCTATTATTCCTACTCCATAACTAATTGCTTCTTCTAATATTAAATCATATAGTTTTTCTCTTTTCTTTTCAGAAACTTTTTTTGAGTCATTTACTCCTTCAATCATTGAATTTTCAGGCATTATTACACTTGCTACAACAACAGGACCAGCTAATGGTCCTCTTCCAGCTTCATCAATTCCACATATATATTTATAACCTTTGTTTCTTAAATCATTTTCATATTGTTTTAACATATTTAGTCTTTGTTCTTCTTTTTCTTTCATTTTTTGTCTTCCTTCTATGAGATTTTATATTTTAATTCTACAATAATTCCCCAAAAATATCAATATAAATGTAAAATAATTTTACTTGCTTTTCACAAAACTTTCACAATAATTGTGTATTCTTATAATGTACAAAAAAAGGAGGTCTTCATTATGGAAGAAAATAATAATAATAATTTTGAAGTAATTTCAAGTAAAACTTCAAATGCAAATTTCAAACAAAATCAAAAACAAAATAACTTTGGAAAAACAATTTTAATACCATTCGCAAGTGGTGTTGTTGGATGTTCACTTGTATTAGGAACATGTTTTGGTATACCATCAATAAAAGAAAAATTAGTTGGAAAGCAATCATCTACAATTCAAGCTTCAACTCAAACATCATCTGGAACTACTACAAATTTAGTTTCATTATCAAATTTTTCAAATACTGCTGTTTTTGCAGCAAATAAAATTTTACCTTCAATTGTTGGGATAGAAGTTTCATATAGTGTAACATCAAACTCTATTGGCTCATTTTTTGGATATAGTCAACCACAAACTTCTACTGCAACAGCTACAGGCTCAGGTATAATTATTAGTGAAGATGGTTACATTGTAACAAACAATCATGTTGTTGATAGTTCTTCATCAAATTCATATTATGAATTATCAAAAGCAACATCAATAAAAATCAAATTAAATAGTGATACATATGGTGATGATGCAACATATGATGCCACTGTTGTTGGTCAAGATTCACAAACTGACTTAGCTGTATTAAAAATAGAAAAAACGGGGTTAACTAAAGCAGAATTTGCAGATTCTGATCAAGCTGTTGTTGGTGAATTTGTTATGGCTGTTGGTAGTCCTCTTGGATTAGATACAACAGTTACACAAGGTATTATTAGTGCTGTTAACAGAGAGGTTGAATCTGATGGAACAAAATATACTTGTATCCAAACAGATGCAGCAATAAACTCTGGTAATAGTGGTGGTGCTTTAATTAATAGTGATGGTAAAGTAATTGGTATAAATACTTTGAAGTTATCTGGAACAGGTGTTGAGGGTATTGGCTTTGCTATTCCAATTAATTCAGCAACAGATGTAATAAGCCAATTAAAAGATCATCAAAAAGTCTTAAGACCATATATAGGTATTACAGGAATCACACTTGATGAACAAACTGCAAAAAGATATAAATTAGAAGTTGGTGTTTATATAAAAAGTGTCGAAGATTTCTCTCCTGCTGAAAAAGCTGGCTTAAAAGCTGGAGATGTAATTGTTAAAGCTGATGGAAAATCTATTACTACAATGGATGAATTAAATGAAATAAAAAATGCTCATCAAATTGGTGATACAATCACATTAACAGTTAACAGAAATGGAAGTAATAAAGATATTACAGTAACACTCGAAGAAACACCTTAATAGAAAATTAATAATTTATTGTTAATTTTTCACTTTTAATTCACACAATGAACAAAATTAATTGATATATTATAAGCATAGTCAGTAAACAAAACTGATTACAACAAACATCCCCTTTTATTTTCGAAAGACCTAAGGAAAAAACTTAGGTCTTATTTTTTATTTATAATATAAACTTAAAATATACCAAAAAAGCGAGTCTAAGATTTTCTATCAAATAAAAATTTTAAGAAAATCTAAGACTCGCCATATTTATCTAGTACAGAAAGTTCTCCTACAAGGAGAACTTTCCTACTATATAAAAAAAGCTGAGGCAGAAAACTTTTAAAGTTTTTCACCTCAACTATTGACATAGTTCATTAATATTTTTCTAATTTATCATTAAAATATAATTTTGAAATGAGCTTTAATTCATTTAATGATTCATCTTTTAAAGAAAATGAAAACAATTTTTTGGCTGGAGCCAAAACTATATATCGAACTGCTGATATTGTACTTTCAGACACAGAAATTGCTCCTTTATCTAATTTCCCACAATTTTCGCACTTAAATCCATCATCTTTTATGCTAAAATATTTTAAATTATTTTTTTCTTTACATACTACGCATTCTGTAATCCTTGGTGAAAATCCAAGAAAACAAAGTAATTTTAATTTAAATGTGCTTATCACCAAATCTATATTCTTTTCCGTTTCTGATAATATGTATAATGTATTTAACAACATTTGCAATATTTTATAACAATTTTCATTTTCTTCTGTTACATCTTTTACAATTTTGGTAATTTCAATTGCAGAATTAAGCTTGTCTAAATTTGTTCTTAAATTATAAAAAACTTCTATTGTGTCACAAGAATTTATATTATATGTATTTGCACCTTTATACATCATGTATTCTCCAAAACAAAATAATTGTGTACCTGCTAGCAAGGCGCTTCTTTGACGCCTTGCTCCTTTGGCAACACATGATATTTTTCCTAATCCTGGAGTTAACATTGTAAGCATTTTGTCATAATCCCCCAAATTACTTTCAGAAATTATTATCCCACTTGTTTTTATTGTCCCCATATTTTTCCGCCTTTTGTTCCATTTTATTAATTTGCAATTGTTCTTCTATTCCCTGAAATTGTTTTAATTCTAAAAAAGTATTCACATCTCCTGTGTTTTTAAATGTATCCCATGCAATCTTCTTTATCATAAGCTCACTTCCTTTTATACTATCTTTTGCATTTTATTATTTTTTATTCAGATTAGTGATTATTATTGTAATTTAAATCTTTTTACAACTGATGTATCATCAAGCCAATTTTCCTTTACTTTCACCCATGTTCTTAAATTTACTTTTATTCCAAAATTTTTTTCCATGTCTATTCTTGCAGATTGTCCAATTCTTTTTAACATCGCTCCATCTTTTCCTATTATTATTCCTTTATGTGATTCTCTTAAGCAATATATTGTAGCCTCTATATTATAAAATTCTTCTTTATTTTTAGTTTTCTTTAATTTCATTTTAGTTACTTCAACATATATACCATGTGGAACTTCATCTTGCAAATACATTAATGCTTTTTCTCTTATTGTCTCTTCTGCAAGTTGTCTCATTGTCTGATCAGTATATTCCTCTGTATCATAATATGCCGGACCTGGTTTTAAGACTTTTTCTATCTCATCTAATATTATATCTCTATATTTAGATTTTATTGATGATACTGGTATTACTGCTTCAAAATTATATTCTTTTTGATATAAATCAATTAATTTTAATAAACTTTCTTTTTTTACTAAATCTATTTTATTTATAATCAATATAGTTTTCTTCTTAGATTCTTTTATTTTTTCTAAGATTCTCATATCTCCTCTACCAATCTCATGACTTGTTGCTTCTATAACAAATACTATTACATCTATATCTTTTATTACTCCAAATGAAGTTTCTATCATTGTTTCATTTAATTTTGTCTTTGGCTTATGTATTCCAGGAGTATCAATAAATATTATTTGTGAGTTTTCTCTATTTACAATTCCCCTTATTGCTGTTCTTGTTGTTTGTACCTTATTAGCTGTTGCTGCAACTTTTTCTCCAACTAAAAGATTTACTAAAGTAGATTTTCCTACATTTGTTCTTCCTAGCATTGCTACAAATCCTGATTTAAATTCTGTCATTATTCTTCCTCCATTTGTTTAACTGAATATTCTAAAACATTAATATTTTTCACAATTAACTTTGTTCCAATTTCTTCATCATCTAATTTTCCTATTCTTATAATCTTTTTTGATTCCAATTTTATGTCCATATCACTCAATTTAGCTATAATTCTTGTATCATTATCCATTCCTACTGGTAATGTTTTATTTTGGTTATCATAATATATACAATTAGAAAATGCTATGGCATTAGAGCCTTTTTCTAATTTTATTTTATATAGATTAACTTTATTATTTTCTGATTTTTCCATTGCTTTTTGTATTTCAGCTTCTGCATTTAAATTAAATACATTTATTTTATTTGCATCAATATTTTCATTATCTTCTGTCCACATATATGCAATAATATCTTGACTAGTTGTCATTTTACTTAATGCTTCATTTATTCTCCAAATTGACTGACTAAGATTTACTTTATAATCAACTACTTTATATTGTTTTGCTAAACCTAATATTGAAAATTTATCCTTTGGATTTTCGCGATGAGACTTATTGGCTAATTTTTTTACCTTTCTCGTATCTTCTTCTAGACTTCCAAAAATGTCTACCTCATCATCTATTTTTCCTTTTACTTCTTTTTGTTCTGCCTTCAAATTTTTTAAATATTTATCTAATTCCTTAGGCTCTAATGAATTTGTTTTTACTTTATTTAAAGGTTCTATTTGTTCTGTAACAGCCAAATATACAGAATCCAATTCTTCTTTATTTAATTTTTTTCTTTGAATTTGGTCCATAGTTGTTCCAAAATCTTCAAAATCTTCTTCAAAGTCAAATGTTTTTGCATGTGGTTTTACATTGATAACTTCTTCTTCTCCTTCTGCTAATGATTTTACTTCATCTTTATTACTATATTTCCAAAATTCAAATATACTTTTTTTATGCCTATCAATTTCTGCTATAAATGCTGATGCGTTTTCTATTTTTTTAACTAAATTAACTTTCTTTAGTTTTAATGCATTTATATCCATTTTTGTATTATTAAATTCTTTTTCACTACTAGCAGTAGCTTTACCTTTTTCTAATAAATCATCTAATGTATATTGTCTTTTTATTTTTTCTTCTTCTTCATTTATTATTTCTGTATTATTAACTATTTTATCATTTGTAATACTTATTTCCTTTTTCTCTTCCTTTTTTTTCTTCTTTCCACTATATTTAAAGAAATATTTTACCTTACCAAAGAAAGTCTTTTTACACTCTAAAAATGTTGAAATTTGCTTTTCTTTTTCTATATAATCTTTTTCTAATTTTTCAGTTTCTATTTTCAACATATTCAATTTTTGTTGATATTCTAAATTATTTTTTCTATTCTCTTCTTCTATTTCTATTAACCTTTTATATTGATTATTTACAAAATCTGCCAATTCGTCATATTTTAACTCTTCATTTTGATATTGAAATTCAAGTTCTCCTTGTTTATCTATTTGAACTTCAAATTTATAGTACTCCGGAATTTCTGTTTGTATTATATATAATGCTTTCACAAGTTTGAAAAATTTACTTGCATCTATTTTATTTGAAAGTTTTACTTTATATTCGGACTTTATTGCTCCTAATATTTGGGTTTGCCCAACTATTTGCAATGAATTTTTTCCAGTTTTATCATATACTTCATATATTGATGGCCAATCATTGGTAAATGTCCATAAATAATTTTCTAAACTTTCAATTTCTGTTTTATTTAATATTTCTTTTGAATAATCTATATTACTTATAGGAACAAATATTTTTCCGGCTTTTTTCTTTTCTAATTGTTTCTTTAAAACATAAAAAAATGTAGAATAATCTTGATCTTCTGTAGTTACTATCATAAAATATTTATCATCATTTTCTGAATAATATATTTGCCATAAATAGTTCTTAGGATATCTTACTTTAAACGGAATTTTCTTGTTTAATGATTGTTGTTGTTCTTCTATTTGTTTTATATCTTCAATATCAACTTCATCTAACATTCTTAAAAATTCTTCATAAAGTTCTTTTTCTTCCTCTGTCTTAGGAACTAAATATGAAACTAATGGTTTAGCTTTAGAATATTTCGTTTTTATATCTTCTAATCTATTACATGGTGATAATAATATTTCTAATTCTTTTGGAGAAACAAATCTATATTGTCTATATTTATTTTCTTCTATTCCCATGTTTGGTTTAAAATTAATGTTTTCAACATATTTTAATGTTTCTGGTATTTGTTCTAAATCTAAACATATATATTCTAATTTTTCTGATATTTTTTGTGCTATTTTCTTCTTTTCCAAAACTAGATTTTCCTTTCTCTTTTTTCATTTTTATTTTACTATTATTTATCAAAAATATCAATAAAAAACTCTTTAATTTTTAACATAAGAATATCTATATTTGTTATATGATTGATTTCATCTCTGAATTTCGAAGCTTCTGGCATATTTCTTGTATATGCTGATATATGTTTTCTCATTTCATTAATTCCAACAATATTACCTTTTTCTTTTAAATTTAATTCTAGATGTTCTTTTATAATCTCATATTTTTCTTCATTAGTGGGTAATGGCATTTTCTGATTATTTTCTAAAAAATATTTTATCTGTTCAAATATCCACGGATTTCCAATTGCTCCTCTTCCTATCATTATTCCATCTACACCTGTATATTCAAACATTCTTAATGCTGTCTCTTCATCAATTATATCACCATTACCTATTACAGGGATTTTTACTGATTCTTTAACTTTTCTTATAATATCTAAGTCTGCTTTTCCAGAATAATATTCTTCTCTTGTTCTTCCATGTATTGTTATTGCTGAAACTCCACAATTTTCTGCAATTTTAGCTAATTCACATGCAACAATGTTTTCATTATTCCATCCTTTTCTAAATTTTAAAGTTACTGGTTTAGTAGAATTTTTTACTACTGATCTTATTATTTCTTCAGCTTTATTTAAATCTAATAATAATTTACTTCCATCTCCATTTTTTACTACTTTTGGAGCAGGACAACCCATATTTATATCTACTATATCTGCTATTTTACTTACATATTGTGTTGCAAATCCCATAGTTTCAGGATCACTCCCAAATATTTGCATACTCACAGGAACTGTATCACCATTTCGTTTTAATAATTGCTTTGTCTTCTCATCACCAAAAAATAAAGCTTTTGAACTTACCATTTCTGTACATACTAATCCTGGTTTAAATTTTTCTACAATTATTCTAAAAGGCAGGTCTGTTACACCTGCCATTGGAGCTAATATTAAATTATTTTCTAATTCTACATTTCCAATTTTTAATTTCTTTAAATACATCATTTACTCCTATTTATTAAACAATCCATTTCTTCTTTGACTACTAATATTTAACAAAATTCCAATTGCTATAAAACTTGTCATCATAGAACTTCCACCATAACTTACAAATAATAATGGTACTCCTGTTATAGGTAATAATCCCATTGTCATTCCAATATTTTCTAATGTATGAAACAAAAATATTCCAGCAATTCCTATTGCCACATATGCTCCTGCCTCATCTTTTATTCCTTTGGCAATCTGCACTGATTTTACTATAATTACTATATTTAACAATATCACTGAACATGCAACTACAAATCCCATCTCTTCACCAATTACTGCAAATATAAAATCTGTTGTTTTAGGATATAAATACCCTAACTGAGTCTGATTTCCATTCAATACTCCCATTCCTGTAATCTGGCCTGAGCCTATTGCTAATTTTGATTGCAAAATATTATATCCTGCTCCTGATGGATCTGACTCAGGATTTAAGAAGGTATCTATTCTTTCTTTTGCATGGCTTGGCAATAAAAAGTTATATGTTATTGGTGTTGCTATAGCTATTATCAAAACTGATAATATAATATATTTTTTATCAATTCCTGCTACAAATATCATTAATAAAAATGAAATTATATATGCAGCAGCTGTTCCATAATCTGGCTCTATAATAATAAGTCCTAATGGCACTACAAATGCTAATAATATTAATAATAATTTAGGTATTTTATTTATTTCATCTCTTCCACTTCTAATCTGTATGAAAGAAATAATATATGACATAAATAAAATTATAAAAATTTTGGATATCTCAGCTGGCTGAAATGAAAATAAATCATCTCCAATTACAAACCAACTTTTTGCTCCATTTATTGGCTTAGTAAATAATACTGCTATTAACATTATTATTGAAATTCCATAAAGAATCGGCGAAATTTTTACTAAAAATTTATAATCAATCAACATAACAATTAGCATAAGTACTAAACTTATGCCAATCCAAATTGCTTGTTTTTTAAATTCTTCTAAATTTGTATCATATGATGCTGAATATAAAGCAATTAATCCGATTATGCATAAGATTATTGCTAACAGCGGTATAAGCCATTCTATTTTTCTTAATCTTCTTATATCCATCAAATCACTCTTTACTATTTATTTTTTATGTTTTTTCTTATAGTTGTTATTTTTTTTATAATTATTTGGAATGTCTTTTCTGTTTTCTTTACATTCTTCAGTTTTATTTGAATTATCTTCTATAATTTTAATCTCTTCTTTTTCCTCAGGTTCTTGAACTTCCACTATTTCTTTAATTTTTTCTTTATTTTCAATACTAGCTTCTTTACATGATTTATCTTCATCTGCTGTTTTTATATTTGCTGTTTGTCTTACTTCATCTTTTATATTTAAAATTGGTATATTAGCATATAATGCTGGTGCACCATTTGTTCCATCACCATTATCTTTATTAGTTAATTTTACATCTATTGCACTTTCATCTATATCTATGTATTTTTTTATTACGTCTATTATTTCTTGTTTCATCAAATCTAAAAAGTCTGCGGATACATTTGCTCTATCTTGCATTAATACTAGATGTAGTCTTTCTTTTGCTGCATCTTTAGATTTTAATGTTTGATCTTCTTTTTTTGTTACTTTTCTTACTAATTTCATTATGCTTTCAAACATTATCCTTTCTCCTTTATTGTTTTATTTTTTAAATATGTTTTTTATTCTTGAAAAGAAGCCTTTTTCTCTTCCTGGTATTGTTACTTCTATGTTTTCCCCAAGAACTCTTTTTGCAATTTCTAAATATGCTTTTCCTGATGGTGCTTTTCTGTTCTGAATTACGGGTTCACCTTTATTCGTTTGTGTTATTATATATTCATCATCTGGAACCACACCTATTAAATCTATAGATAACAAATCAACAATATCATCAACATCCATCATTTCGCCTTTTCTTACCATATTAGGCCTTATTCTGTTTATTACTAATTCTGGATTTTTTATTTCTGCTGCTTCTAATAGTCCTATTATTCTATCAGCATCTCTTATTGATGATATTTCTGCTGTTGTTACTACTATTGCTCTATTTGCTCCAGCAATTGCATTTTTAAATCCTTGTTCAATTCCAGCTGGACAGTCTACAAGTATATAGTCAAATTCTTCTTTTAATTTATTTGTTAGTTCTATCATTTGTTCTTCATTTACTGCACTTTTATCTCTTGTTTGTGCTGCAGGCAATAAATATAATTCTTTAAATCTTTTATCTTTTATTAATGCTTGTCTTAATTTACATTTTCCTTCAACAACATCTACTATATCATATACTATTCTATTTTCTAGCCCCATTACAACATCTAAGTTTCTTAAACCAATATCTGTATCTATTAATGCTACTTTTTTTCCTTCTAATGCTAAACTTGATCCTAGATTTGCTGTTGTTGTTGTTTTACCTACTCCACCTTTTCCTGATGTTATTACTATAACTTCTCCCATATTTTTCCTCCTTAGGATTTTTGTTTATAGGTTTTTCTTCTTTTTTACTTGTCCTAAATTTATGCTTATATCATACACTCAAATCGCAAAAAAGTCAATAATAATATTGACTTTAATCGTAAAAATAATCAATTATTCCATTATAAATTCCCCATGCTAATCTGTTTTGATAATCGTCTTCTAAAAGCTTTCTTTCTTCAGTTGGATTTGATAAAAATCCACATTCTACAATCGTAATTGGAATCTCTACATGTTTTATTATGTATATATTCTCTATTGTTTTGGCTATTCTATTATTTTCTTTTTGAATTGCTTCATTTAAATTATTTTGAATAGATTCTGCCAATCTCTTTCCTTTTTCACTTCCTTGCTTATAAAATGTTTGCCATCCATCATATTGTTGTTGAGGAATCTTGTTCAAATGTATTGATACAAATAAATCTGCAGAACTTTCATTTCCAATTTTTACTCTATTATGTATGTCTGATATTTTTTTCTGTTTTAATGTTTTTGCATCTATATCATATATAGCATTTTCATCTGAGCGTGTTAATATTACTGTTGTTCCACTTTGTTCTAATAAATTTTGCAATTTTAATGCAATTTTTAAATTTGTTTCAGCTTCTGTTGTTCCAGAACTACTTTGTGCTCCTTCATCTGGCTTTCCATGTCCAGCATCTATTACTATAGTTTTCCCTGAAACAGGTAATGATACTGTTGGTACTATTTCTTTTTTATCTTTTATGAGTGTAAATACTAATATTGACAAAAATACACTGAATACAATAAATGTTATTCTTTTTTTTCTTAATAAAATCATAATAAAACTCCCATACTTTTTTTATAATTGTATGCGAGTTTTTTATTTATATGTAATAAATTATAATTCCTATCAAAATTAATAAATTTCCTATTAATTTCTTTTTAGTTATTTTTTCTTTTAAAATTCTATTACTTAAAATCATTACGAAAATATATCCCAATGACTCTATTATTGGCTCATTTTTATATGGAACTCCTTTTAATCCAAAAACAACTAAAACTGTTGATAATACCATTAATCCATATCCAATTATTACATATGGATTCAAATATTCTTTAATTATTGAACTATACGTTTTGGAAGCACTTTTTTTCAATATTATTTGTGATATTGAACTTACAACTACTGCTAATACTAATAAAATTATATATTTACTCATCTTCACTATTTACTATAATTGTACCTGCTATTACAATTATTACTCCTATTACATTTTTTATTGTTATTGTTTCATTAAATATTAAAATTGCCCATACAATTGACCATAGCAATCCCATTGCTTTATTTGCATATGCAACAGATATATCAAATTTTTTTATTAATTGTTGCCAAATTATTGCATATACACCTAATATAAGGATTTCTATTCCATAAAATAATATAAACTTAAATGATAAAAATTCTTGTCCAGATGCAAATTTTGCAAACACTGTTGATAATGTATATACTGCTATTACTGCTTGTAATATGCATATATCTCTGATTTTTGTTTTTTTCTTTACTTCTTTTTCCTTATCCATTTTTATTTCCTTTTAAATAATATTTTATATTGCTAAAATATAATATCCATATCTTGTTGAACTATCTATAATTTTATGAGAATTTATTTCATCAATTGGACTAATATAATAAATATATTCTGGATGTTCTCTTTTTATTTTTTCTAATTCTTCCACATCAGCTTTTGAAAAAATAAATTTTATTACTGCTTGTTTTGGGTTTGTGACTTTGGTAAAATCTGGTTTATTACCTAATGCTACATCTATTACCATTTTTAGAAAGTCATATCCTGTAGAAATTTGAACCAAATCTGAGCCTATACAATCTCCACCCATTCTTGCACCTATTTCTATTATTTTTACTTCACCTTCAGGTGTAATTTTAAACTCTGCATGTGATGCACTATTTTCTATTTTTAAACTATTTAAACCTGCAAATACTTCTTTTTTTATTTTTTCTTGCATTTCAGCACTTAATCCTGCTGGCTCAGTATGCCCTGTTTCTATAAAATGTGGTGCACCAGTTGTTTGTTTTCTTGTTATTGTTAATAAAGTATGTTTTCCTTTATATGTAATTCCTTCTGCACTAAATTCCTCTCCATTAATATATTCTTCTACAATTGCTTTTTTTTCAAATGATACTTCTATTGCATCTCTAATTGCTGTTTTTAACTTTTCTTCATCACTCAAATCTTCTATTTTAGTAATTGATCTACTTCCAGATCTATCTGTTGGTTTTACAATTATTGGTGTCTTCATTTCTTTTATTTTGGATAAATCATTAACATCTGATATTTCAAAAAATTTAGGTACTGATACACCATATTTTTGAAATGCTTTTCTCATTTCATATTTATTTGTTGAAATTTTAGTACATTCTAGACTATTTCCAGCAAGTCCTAATTTTTCAGCTAAATAATTTACTGTTAATGTTGCCAAATCTGATGCAACAGATGTAATTGCATCAGGCTTAATTTCTTTACATTTTTCTAATATTTTTTCTTTTTCTATTATACTAATTGGATAAAAATAGTCTGCAAATTCTGCTCCAACTGCTCCATCTGCCCAAGCAAAAACATGTGTCTCATATCCTAATTGTTTCGCTTTTTTTATTAATGGCATTTGAAAATTATTTGCCCCTATTATTACGATTTTTTTCATTTAAAAATCTCACCTTCTGTATTTATTTTTGATAAAATTCTTTTATTCTTTTTATTACTTCATCTTGTTCTGATTTTGTTAATCCATAATACATTGGAAGTCTAACTAATTTTTCACTTTCTGTTGTAGTAAATTCATCTTTTCCATTAAATCTTCCAAATCTTTTTCCTGCAGGAGAATCATGTAATGGTATATAATGAAATACAGCTTGTATACCATTATCTTTTAAATATTTTATTAATCTTGTTCTTTCATCTAAACTTCTTGCTTTTATATAAAACATGTGTGCATTATGTGTACTATATTCTGGAACTGTTTGTATTTTTATTAATCCTTTTTGTTCTAATTCTTCTAAATTATTTTTATAATAATTCCATGAACTTAATCTTGCATTATTAATTTCTTCTGCTTTATCTAATTGTGGGTATAAATAAGCACAATTTAATTCACTTGGCAAATATGATGAACCATAATCAACCCATGTATATTTATCAATTTCACCTCTAAAGAATTTATTTCTATTTGTTCCTTTTTCTCTTATTATCTCTGCTCTTTCAATTAAATCAGGATCATTTATTACTACTGCTCCACCTTCGCCCATACTATAATTTTTTGTTTCATGGAAACTATAACATCCAATGTCTCCAATTGTTCCAAGATATTTGTCTTTATATTTAGCCATAAATCCTTGTGCTGCATCTTCTACAACTTTTAAATTATGTTCTTTAGCAATTTTCATTACTTTATCCATATCTGGTGAAATTCCTGCATAATGAACAATAGCAATTGCTTTTGTTTTATCTGTTATTGCTTCTTTTATTTTTTCTTCATCTATATTCATTGTATTAGGATTTACATCTACAAAAACAACTTTTGCTCCTACCATTACAAATGCATCAGCAGTTGATACAAATGTATATGATGGCATTATTACTTCATCACCTGGTTTTAAATCTAATAATATTGCTGCCATTTCTAATGCTGATGTACAAGATGTTGTCATTAATACTTTATGAGCATTAAATTTTTTTTCCATCCATTCACTACATTTTTTAGTAAATGCTCCATCACCACAAATTTTTCTACTCTCTGCAGCTTCTTTTATACAATCTATTGATTCTTTTATGTAAATTGGTATATTAAAACCTATCATTTTTATCCTCTTCTTTCTATTTATATGTTGGTATTATATATCCAAATAATGCTCTTTGTGCTATTAAGATTATAATTACCATTATTAATATAATTATTATATTTCTAATTTTTTCTGACTTTATAAATTTTTCTAAAATAGTTTTTATCCCACTAACTATAAAATATGTAAATGGTATTATTATCCCCATTATATATCTTCCTTGTGCTTGATAATCACTTGTATATGAATAATATATGCTTAATATAATAGGAATTATGATTGATGGAATAAATATATAATTTAATATATATTTGTTTTTTTCTTTCTTATCATAAACAAATAATTTTTTAAAATTAAATATACAACCTATGATTCCAACTAACCATAATAATAGATAAAATTCATAAATTTTATTAGACATTATTATATTTTGATATCCAAAAATTCCAACAAAACTTTTTAGTGTTGTTTTTATCCAATCATCTTTTATAAGCATATCTATTAATGATTCATTATTTCTTTGTGGTGTTTCTCTTTTTGATGGCTTATATTTATCTATTGCATATTTATCACCACATTCCACTTGTGTTTTCATTCCTAATATATCACCATCATAAATAATTGCATTTCTTACAAACCACCAACCAGCAACTGCAAATGCCATTAATGTTACAATTAATACTTTTTGAAGTATTTCTTTAATTTTCATTTTATTAGAAATTACTGATACCAAACAAAGTATAACACTACACAAAATATATCCATAAGCATTATAATATGTAAGAGAACAAAATCCTATCGAAAGTCCTAATAATATACAATGTTTTGTCTTCCAATTACTTTCTAATCCTAAAATCCATAAATATATTATCATTGTTGTTGCTAATACTGCTGTAGAATCATTATTTATATATGATGCCAAAAATGCCGTTATTGGTTGAAATACTATAATTACTATAAATAAATATTTATATATTCCTTTCAATAATTTTTGAGCTATTTTTACTACAAAATATACAGATAATGTCATACTTATAGTACTAACTAATCTTGCTGCCACAACTAATGCAAATTTATCAGTTGTAAAAAAAGATGCTATTTTTACAAAAACTCCACCTATCATATATGTAAGAATTGGCTGAAATGCATATGATATTCCCCAATCAGGTTCTCTTATTTCTTCATTTCCTCCTTGTGGGATACTGCCATGTTTAGCTATATATTTACATATCTTCCATTTCATTCCTTCATCAGGACACTTGTTAAATGGTTGAGAAACTGTCCATATAATAAAATACGAAAAAACTAAAATTAAAAAAATTCCAAATATTAATTTTTTATGTTTTTTACATTTTTCAACAAAATTTGTAATATTTATTTTTTTATATTTTTTTATTTCATTTGTCATCTTTTTTCTCATCCCCTTTTTCCACTTTTTCTATGATATATGGTGGTCTTTTTCTTGCTGCATCATATGTTCTCCATAAGTATTCTCCTATAATTCCTATTGATAACATAATTACTCCAAATCCCATAAGCATAATCATTATAAGTGAAGTATAACCTTCGACATCTATTTTACCAGTTATCTTTTTATATATTATTACAATTAATAGAATTAAAGATAATAATGACGTTAAAAATCCAGTTGTTGTTATTAATTTTACTGGGAAATATGAAAAACTTAGTAATGAATCATATACTAGTTTTATTTTTTTAGATAGTGTCCATCTTGACTTTCCTATTTCTCTTTTCTTTCTTATATACGGAACTGTTGTTGTTTCAAAACCAGCCCATAAAATTTGACTCATTAATGATGTGTTTTTTTCTTGCATATTAACTAATAAATTTATAACTTGCCTATCTATCAAAAATGAATCAAATCCTCCTTTAGGCATATTATGAAGTGCTAATTTTCTCATTAAAAATGCATATAAATTTGAAAACATTTTTTGAGTTAAAGGTTCTTCCCTATCAGCTCTTGTTGCTAATACAACTTTATAACCTTCATTATATTTCTTTATCATATCTAATATCATTTCAGATGGTTCTTGTAAATCAGCTGCTTTTCTTACTGCACAATCTCCTGTACATTGTGATAGACCTGCTAATATTGCTGAATGTTCTCCAAAATTTCTTGATAGTCTTATTGTCTTTATATTAAAATCTATTTTTGCTAATTCTTTCATTACACTATATGAATCATCTTTTGAGCCATCATCTACAAATATTAGCTCATATTCTATATCAAGTTTTGATAATACTTTTTCTTTTAAATCAGCATATAATGGTAATAAATTATCATGATTATAGTATACTGGTACTACTATTGATATTTTCTTCATCTAAATTTTCCCTCCAATTATTTCGTTGTCATTTTACCATACAATTATCCTGAAATCAATCTTTTATTTATTAAGATTATTCTTAATATTTTCAATGCTTTCATTTAATTTAGATGTACAATATGGACACCTATCTGCTTTTATATTAATTTTATTATAACAATGTGGACAAATCTTTGTATCTTCTGCTTTTTTCTCTTCTGGTTTTTCTCCTATTTTTGCAATTTTATTCATAACTTTTACAAGTATAAATATTACAAATGCCATTATCAAAAAGTTTATTATATCTGTTAAAAATGCTCCATATGTTAGCTTTAATTTTCCAATTTCTAATACCCATTCTGAAAAATTTACTCCTCCAAAACATCCTAAAATTGGAGAAATAATATTATTTGTAAATGATGTTACAACACTTTGAAATGCACTTCCTATTAACACACCTACTGCTAAATCTAATACATTTCCTCTAAGTGCAAATTCTTTAAATTCCTTAAAAAACTTTCCTTGTTTTTTCTTTGCTTTTTCTATTGCATCTTTTGCTTCTTTTATTTTTTCTTCATTTTCTTTTTTCAAACTAATCTCCCCTTCTTTCGCCATTATTATATTACAATTTTTCTTACATATCAATAGATATAAATTATAAAAAATAAAAATGCAAATTTTTAAGTATTTGCATTTTTTATTTCTATATTATTCATCTTACATTTCAAAAATATTATTTGTAATTTTTCTTATATATTCAGCATCATCTATATGCATTAAATATATACTTGTTCCATTCTTTTGTATTTTTTCTAGTTTTTCCTTAATATCATCTATCTTTAAATGTGCACCACCATATCTTGAAACATCCACATAAAATTCATCTGCGTTTTTTAAATATGGTTCAAATGGTTCTAAAGTATTTGTATCTCCAGTATAAATAATTTTTTTTGAATTTATATTTAATTCAAACCCATATGCATCTAAATATTTTACATGCTCTGTTTTAATAAATTTTATATATTCATTTTCTTTTTTTAATTCATATGCGTCTTCTGGCGTTCCTGTTATATCTAAAAATTCTTTTATTTTTTCACACTTTGTAATTACATTTACTTTCTTATTATATATAAAATACATGTACAGTATAAATTGACTTAGTGTTCCTGCATGATCATTATGTAAGTGTGTTATTATTACATCTATTTCATCATATTTATTAAAATCAAATTTATTTTTTAATTGCGAAAATACTGTAAATCCACAATCTATTAATATAAATTTATTTTCATATTCTATATATGCTGAATTGTTTTTTATTCCAAAACCTGAATCTCTTCCTAAAAAGCTTAATGTTTGTTTTCTCATATCTTTCCCTCTTTACTTATTATTTTGCTTCATTATATTACATTTTTATTTACATATCAATATAAAAGTAGTATTATATTTTTAAAGGAGATTTTTATATGATAGATTTACATATACATACAACTTATTCAGATGGCACTGAAAGTTGTAGTACAGTTTTAAAAAAATGCCAAGAAAAAAAATTGAATTTTATTTCAATAACAGATCATAATACTTCTTTAGTATATGAAGAGTTAGAAAATCAAAATATTTCTTCACTTTTTAATGGTCATATTATTCCAGGAATAGAACTTAATACAAAAGCTTTAAATATTCCTATAGAAATTCTTGGATATGGTATTGATTACAAAAAAATGAATGAACTTGTAAAAAATGTGTATATTCCTGCTGAAGAAAGAAATAAAATTGAAGTAAGAAGATTATATGATAAATGTATTAATGCTGGAATTGTCCTAGATAAGAACTGTCTAGAAAACTACTCAACAAATATGTTTGCATCAACATTTTTCCATAAAGAAATAACAAAACATGCGGAAAATAAAAAAATATTATCTGAAGAAGCTTGGAATTCTAGTAAAATCTTTTATAGACAATATATGTCTGATCCAAAAACAAAATTATATGTTGAAATGGACGATTTTGTACCAAACTTTGAAACTGCTAGTAATTTAGTTAGAGAAGCTGGTGGTTTAGTATTTATTCCTCATATTTATGAATACAAGAAAAATTCAGAACCTATACTAGAACATATTCTTAAAAATTATAAAATTGATGGTATTGAATGTTATTATACAACATTTACCGAAGAACAACATGAAAGATTATTAAATCTTTGTAAAGAACGTAATTTATTTGTTTCAGGTGGTAGTGACTTCCATGGTACTATAAAACCAGATGTAGATATTGGTGTTGGATATGGAAATATGCAAATTCCTGATGAAATTTTAAATTCTTGGAAAAATAAAATTAAATTTTTCAAATAAAATTTGACACATTTCGATTTTGGGTATATAATTAATATATTAACCCATTGTATGGATTTGCTATTCAAAATCGGATAGTAAAAAACAATTTATGGAGGTATGGCACTATGACTACTCGTTGGATCGCAGTTACCGGATTAGACGGAAGTGGAAAAACCACTTTGGTTGACAATCTCGTTAAATTCCTTGAAGATAAGGGATTTAAAGTTTACCGGGACCGTTTCCCCCACGATAAGTATTTGACCAAAACTCTCTTGAATGAGAGCAAGGACGCTTATACTGATCGTCTGCTCTTTGCACTAGACAATCGCATTGCGGGTACTCACCTGCGTGACATCATTGAGAATGGCGAATATGATTTCGTTGTCACGCAGCGTTGTTTCCTGGACAGTTTTGTCCATGGTGCAGTTCAGGGCTATTCCTATTCTTGGGTGTCTGAACTCAATCACATCAGTGATTTGCCCAAGTGTGACCTTATGGTTCACATGGTTGCAGAAGCTCGTACTGCATATGCACGCATTTGCAATGACCCTGATGCTGACAAGTTTGAGTATCCTGAATACATTGGAAAACAGGAACAGGAAACTCGTCGTGCATATGCTGAAGTCGAAGCCCGGAATAATCCCGCTCTTACTCACTTCAACAAAAGCAAAAACATCTATATGGACACTACTCAGATGTCCACAGACGAGGTGTTTGAGGCGGTAAGCATTAAGCTCGAAAAACTGCTTAACCTCTAACCAATAAAGACCAAGTAACGTGTACGCTACTTGGTCTTTATTTTTTAATCTTATTCATGCCTTCTATCAATAGCATAACTGCTCCCTATAATAGATTTTGCAACATGCTTCACTTGTGCCCCGACCTCTCCAATTTCCAGTATATTTGAAAATCTATCTTTATCTGCAATTACTGCACCAATTGATATAGAAGTTAATGCAAATTGTTCCATTACTCCTCTTCTATTAGCTACTTCAATATATCCCTTTTCAATATCTTCTTCAGTAAAAAATCTGTTTACTCCACTATCAAAATTAGCAATTATTGATTGACAAATATTATCAACTTCTAATGTTGGTACAAGTGCAATAAAATCATCTCCACCAATGTGACCAACAAAATAATTTTCATTAAACTGTTCATGAATACATTTTAAAATTACATTTGCTGTATATTCTATTATTTGGTCTCCTTTTAAAAATCCATATACATCATTATAAGCTTTAAAATTATCTAAATCTAAGTATAAAACAGAAAACTCTTCTTCATTTGTAATTCTTTTCTTCAATTCTGCATGTATTTGAACATTTCCTGGTAATCCAGTTAATGGACTTATTCTTCTATTCATTTTTAGTAATCTGTCTAAATTTTTTATTGTATAATATAAATATTCCGTATCGACTGGTTTTTTTATATAATATTCTATAGATTGTTCTAAGACCTCTAATTTATGGTATTTATTTGTATTTGAAGATACTACAATTATTGGTGTTATTTGATTATCTTCATCTGTTCTTATTTGCTTACATAAGCTTATAATATCTCTATCAATTGAATCTTCATTTATTATTATTAAAAAAGGTATGTTTTTTAATGTTATATCTATTTGTTCTGTTTTTACTCCAATAAATTTGAATTCTTTTTCATTTTTAAATAATTCTTTAAATATTGGAATAGATGACTCATCATCATCTATTACATATATCTCTTGTGCCATATCGTTCCTCATTTCTTATTTTAATTTAATGGTAATGAACGTTTTTTCTTTACTATACTAGTCAAATTACCATTTGATGCCTCGATAATTATTCTATTTGAAGAATTATCTTGTAATTTTATTTCTGTTGAATATGTTTTTTCATTAACTTCTGTATTTACTTGTTCTTCATCTTCTAAAATTATTTTTACATTTTTTATGTTATTTTCATCTGTTATATTTATTTGGTAATAATACTCATTTTCTTTACTTATAATTGAAACTTCTATTTTAGGAGCTGTTGCACCAATTACAACTTGAGTTTTCTCTGTTTTAATATTTTTATCATCTAATACAACAATCTTTAATGTATGCTTTCCTTTTGGAGCTGTTATTTTATTTATATATTCTGTTGAATTTACTTCTACTACTACATCTTCTCCGTCATCCCAATTATATTTTATTGTCTTTATTTTTTCGACTGAATTTACAGTTAATTTAACAGCATTATCTACATTTTCTAATGCAATTTCTGCTAGATTTCCTATTGTATATTCACGTTCGTATTCTACAAGATGATTCATTTCATCTATTGCTTTAACTGTCAATTTATTTTTTCCGCCTTCTAATTTTATTGTACTTTGTACATCTTGTTGATTATTTGCATCAATATTCTTTTCTTCTTGGTCATTTAATATATATGATACTTGAGTAACTCCTTTTGGATGATGAACAGATATTTCAACTGTTGCATTTTCTTCATTAAAACTAAATTTAACTTCTGGTGTTGCATTTTCTTCAACTGTTTTGTTTATTTTTTCTTTTGCATGTATACTTCCAACAATAATACATATTCCTAAAATTAATATACTTATTGCAAAAAATATTACTATTTTATTTATTTCGATGACTGATTTTTCTTTATATACTTTCTGTTTTTTATTATAATTTCCATAAGTAGAACTACTATTTTTAAATTTTTCCTCACCTGTATCCAATATTTGATTCATTTCTTCACCTCATATTTTTCTTTATATGTTGAATTATAACATATTGATTTTTAGTTGTAAATAGTAAGAATTAATAAAATTGTCATATATATATGTCCAAAAAAGGAACTAGATTTTTAGCTAAAAATCTAGTCCTTTTTTATTTTATTTTTCTAACATTGGATCAATTTCATTTTTTATATTTTCTTTCATTATATCACAACTATGATCAAATTTTGCTTGATCTTCTTCACTAAGTTTTAATTTCAATATTTCTTTTACACCATTTTTATTTATTATTGCTGGAACTCCTATATATAAATCTTCTTGTCCATATTCTCCATTTTGATATGTTGAAACTGTTAATATTGCATTTTCGTCATTTAAAACTGCTTTTACTAATCTATTTAATGCCATACCAATTCCATAATATGTTGCTCTCTTTTTATCAATTATTTCATATGCTGCTTTCCATACTCCATCATGAATTTTCTTTAAATCTTCCATTGGATAATTATTGTCTTCCATAATATCAACCATTTTTTTACATCCAACATAGCAATGCTCCCATGGAACAAATGATGAATCACCATGTTCTCCTAATATATATGCATGTACATTTTTACTTGAAACATCTAAGTATTCTGCAATCAAATATCTTAAACGTGCTGTATCTAATACTGTTCCAGATCCTATTACCTTTGATGTTGGTAATCCTGAAACTTTTGAAACAACATATGACATTAAGTCTACTGGATTACTTGCAATTATAAATACTCCATTAAATCCACTTGCCATTACTTGTTCTGTTATTTCTTTCACTATTTTTGTGTTTGCTACTGCTAATTCTAATCTAGATTGTCCTGGTTTTTGTGGTAATCCAGCTGTTATAACAACTACATTAGCATCTTTACATTCAGAATAATCCCCTGCTTTTATTGTCATTTTTTGTGGGGCATATGGTAATCCATGTGATAAATCCATTTCCTCACCTTTTGCTTTATCTTTTAATACATCTATTAGTACAAGTTCATCTACTCCTCCTTGGTTTAGCATTGCATATGCCATACTCATTCCAACAAAACCTGTTCCTACTAATACTACTTTTTTATTTGTATCCATAAAAATCACATTCCTTTCCCACTGTTTTTTGAACATTATAATTATAGCACATATTTCCATTTTTTAAACAAATTTTAAAAAAATTTTCAAATTTTCTTATTTGTTCTTAAATTCCTTTAATTTTTCTTCAACTTCACTTGTAGTTCCTAATTTTAATATTTCTTCTGCTAATTTTTTACACTCTTTTTTATCTAAATTATTAACAATTTTTCTTGAATTTAATATTTTATTAGGATTCATTGAAAATTCGTCTAATCCTAGACCAACTAATAATGGTATTAATAATTCATCACCAGCTGCTTCTCCACACATTCCACAAAATATTCCTGCTTTGTGTGCACCATCTATTGATGATTTTATTAATCTTATAACTGCTGGATGATATTTCGAATATAAATTTGATATTTTTTCATTTCCTCTTTCTACTGCAACTGTATATTGAATTAAGTCATTTGTTCCTATACTAAAGAAATCACATTCTTTTGCAATTTCTTCAGCAATAATTGCTACAGATGGTATTTCTACCATTATTCCTATTTTTATATCTTTTTTATATTCTTTTCCTTCATTGTCTAATTCTTTCTTACATTCTTCTACAACTGCTTTTGCTCTTCTTAATTCTTCTATTGAAGAAATCATTGGAAACATTATTGCAATATTTCCATATGCACTTGCTCTTAATAATGCTCTTATTTGTGGTTTAAATATTTGAGAATTATCTAAGCATAATCTAATTGCTCTATAACCTAAAAATGGATTAGCTTCTTTTTCCATTTTTAAATATTTAATTTCTTTATCTCCTCCAACATCTAGTGTTCTTATTATCACTTGTTTTCCTTGCATTTTTTCAGCAACTTCTTTATATGAATTAAATTGTTCCTCTTCTGTTGGCATTTTTTCACTATCCATATATAAAAATTCACTTCTTAATAATCCAATTCCTTCTGCTGTATTTTTTAAAACTAATTCCACATCTGCTGGTGTTCCTATGTTTGATACAAGTTCAACTTTAAATCCATCTTTTGTCTTACTTTCTGAATTTTTATATTTTTCTAATTCAACTTTACTTTCAATAAAATCTTTTTGAATTTTTATTAAATTTTGTTGTTGTTCTTCTGTTGGATTTTCAAAGATTTCTCCACTTTCTCCATTTATGGCTACATATTCTCCATTTTTTAATATTGTTGTTGCATTTTCTACTTTCGTTACTGCTGGAAGCAAATGTGTTCTTGCCATAATTGATGTATGAGAATTTTCTCCACCAACTTCTGTAATTATTCCTGATATATTTTTAAAATCTAATTTTGCTGTATCTGATGTTGTAAGTTCTTTTGCGACTATTATTGTATTAGGATTTAATTTACTCAAATCTATTTTTTCTTCATTATATAATTTGGCTATTATTCTATCTTTTATATCTGCAATATCTCTAGCTCTTCCAGCCATATATTCATCATCCATATTTTCAAATATTTGTATTACAGAATTAAATCCTATTTCTGTAGCATATTCTGCATTTACTTTTGAATTTTTTATCTGATTTTCTGTTTCTGAAATTAATGATGGATCTTGCATAATCATTAAATATGCTGTCATAATTTCTTTTTCTGTTCCTGTTGCCTTTTCTACAATTTGATTAGTTTCATCTATTACCTCTTGTAGAGCTTTATGGAGTTTTTCTAACTCTTTTTCTGAATCTTCTATAATGTTTTTTTCTATTTTTCTTACTTCATTTTTCAAAATAACAATATTTCCAAATCCAATACCTGCTGAAACTCCTTTTCCTTTTATCATTTTTATCACATTCCTTCCTAACATATCAAATGCCTATAATAAATTATTATAGGCATTTTTTACTATTCTCCAAAGTTATTTTCAAAAGCCTGTAAAAGCTCTTTCATTGCCGATTCTTCATCTGCTCCATCACATTGAATTTCAATTTCTGTACTTGATTTAATTCCAGCTGCCATAATATTTAAAATTGATTTTGCATTAATTGTTTTTCCATCTGCAATTAAGTTTATTGTACTTTGATATTTTGATGCGATTTTTACTATTTCTGATGCAGGTCTTGCATGTAAACCTGTTTCATTTTTTAATGTAATTTTTTCTGTTTTCATATTCTACATCCTTTCACTATTTTTTATCATATTCTGGTAAATTTTTCTTTAGTTTTGCCATAATTAATGTTGAAACTATTGTTCCTACAGCAATTGCTAATAAATATAATAGTGGATGTCCTATTGTTGCTATAACAAATATTCCTCCATGTGGTGCCATCAATGTACAATTAAATATCATTGATAATGCTCCTGTTACTGCTGAACCAACAACAAATGCTGGTAATGTTCTTAATGGGTCTGCAGATGCAAATGGTATTGCACCTTCTGATATAAATGAAAGTCCCATTATATAATTAACATATGCTGCTTGTTTATCTTTTTTAGGTACTTTTCTTGGAAATGCTGTTGCTAAAAATGCTATTGCAAGTGGTGGTACCATTCCTCCTGCCATTACAGCTGCCATTATTTCATATTGTCCTGATGCTAACATTCCTGTTCCAAATGTATATGCTGCTTTATTAATTGGTCCTCCCAAAT
Source organism: uncultured Clostridia bacterium (assembly GCA_934120045.1). GTDB lineage: Bacteria > Bacillota > Clostridia > TANB77 > CAG-508 > CAG-269. The sequence goes on along the minus strand of CAKOTF010000004.1, from coordinate 57,080 downwards.
CTATTGCCATCATTCCACCTAAAATTGCTCCTAAAACAACTTTATTTGCTGTTCCCATTGATGATAAGTAATTATTTATTGCTGTATTTATTGCTCCAACATATGGGTTAATTAATAACATAAATGCTCCCATAAGTAAAATTCCAAATACTGGATATAATAAGATTGTTTTTATTCCCTCTATACTATCTGGTAAATAACTACAAATTTTCTTTAATAATATTACAATATATCCACCAACAAAACCTGCTATTAAAGCTCCTAAAAATCCTGAACTTACAAGTACAACTGAACTATCTGTTAATGATGCAAACGTTGTTCCTTGAACTGCTAAAATTCCTCCAACAAATCCAACTGCTAAACCTGGTCTATCTGCAATACTCATTGCTATATACCCAGCCAATACATATAGCATTACATTAAATGCTGCTCCTCCGACTGTTTTAAAGAATGCAGCTACTGGTGTATTCATACCAAAATTAGATGGATTTATTGAATAATCATCTAATAAAAATGCTATTGCAATTAAAATACCTCCACCTACAACAAATGGCAACATATGTGTAACACCATTCATTAAATGTTTGTATATTTTTGTTCCAAATCCTTCTTTTTCATCTGAATCACTATTTTGAGATTTATTGCTTGAATGATATATTTTTGCATCACTTGATAATACACGTTCTATTAACTCTTGTGGTCTATTAATTCCATCTGCAACTTTTGCTTTTACTAATTTTTTACCATCAAATCTTGACAAATCAATCTTTGTGTCTGCAGCAATTATTACTGCTTTTGCATTTTTTATTTCTTCTTTTGTAAATTTATTTTTCACACCTGAAGAACCATGTGTTTCTACTTTTACTTTATGTCCTAATTGTTCTCCCATTTTTTCTAATGCTTCTGCTGCCATATATGTATGAGCAATACCTGTAGGACATGATGTAATTGCTAATATTTCATATTCATCATTTTTCTTTGATTGTGATAATTTTGCATTTTCTGCAATATCTATACATCTTAAAAATTCTTCTGGAGTTTTTGCTTCCATTAGAGATTTTCTAAATTCTGTATCCATCAATAATGTTGATAATCTACTTAATACATCTAAATGTACATTATCTTTTGTATTTGGAGCAGCAATTAAAAATAATAATTTTGCTGGTTGTCCATCTAATGAATCAAATTCTACTCCATCATTTATTACCATTGCTGATAATCCTGGCTTTGAAACTGCATCTGTTTTTCCATGTGGTATTGCAATTCCTTCTCCAATTCCTGTTGACCCTTCTTCTTCTCTTTTTAATACAACTTGTGTGTATTTTTCTTTGTCTGTTAAGTTTCCATTTTTCGCCATTAAATCTACTAATTTATTAATAGCGTCTTGTTTACTATTTGCTATGCCATTTAATTTTATAGCATCTTTGCTAAGTAAATCTGTAATTTTCATAACATTCATCCTTTCTTTAGTTTTTCTATATAAAGACCTTTAAGCTAAAATCTTAAAGAATTTTATAAACTTATTTATATTTTTTCTATAGTAATTTGTTTCAATAATTCATCAATTTCTTCTTTTAATGCTAATCCTGCTGAAAATGCTGTTGCACTTCCTGATGCAATTCCTAATTTTAATGCTTCTTTATAATTTTGTTTTTTTAGATATCCTGCAATAAATCCTGCAACCATTGAATCTCCTGCACCTACAGTATTTACAACTTGTCCTTTAGGTGTATTTGAATAATATATTTCATTTTTTTCTGTAAGTAATATTGCTCCATCTCCTCCAAGTGATATAAGCACATTTTGTGCACCTTTTTCTTGTAATTTTTTTGCATAAATTATTATTTCTTCTTTTGTCTCTATTTTTGTATTAAACGTTTCCTCTAATTCATCTTTATTTGGTTTTATAAAAAATGGGGTATATTTCAAACAATTCATTAATAATTTTTGAGATGCATCTACTACAAATTTCACATTCTTTTCATTTAATTCTTTACATATTATTTCATATATATTTTCATTTATACATTTTGGAATATTTCCAGATAATATTACAATATCATTTGAATTTATTTTTTGTATTTTTTTTAATAATCTTTCAATATCATTTTCTGTAATTTCTGGTCCATTACCATTTAATGCTGTCTCACTCTCTTGTATTAATGAATTTTTTTCTAATGAGCTAATCTTTACATTTATTCTAGTATATCCTTTGTGTGTTTCAATAAAATCTGTTTTTATATCATATTCCTTTATTTTTCTCTCTAGTTCTTTACCTGTAAAGCCTGCGACAAAAGAAATTGCTGTATTTTCTACTTCTAATCTTTTTAAAACTATTGATACATTTAAACCTTTACCACCTGCTAATATATTTTCTGTTTTTGTTCTATTTATTTTTCCAATTTTAAAGTTTTCAACTTGTGTTGTATAATCTAAAGCAGGATTAAATGTTAATGTATATATCATATTTTTACATTCCTTTCCTCTTTTTAGTTATCAATTTTCAACTTGATAATATCATAATATAAATTTTTTTACAATAGCTTTTTTTATTTTAAAGATAAAAAAAGAATCACAATGTTTCAATATAATTGTGATTCCGACTTTTTTCTTTTTTATTATCCATTAAATGGTATGAATTTATTTACTATACTTCCAGCTGATGCTACCTTTCCAATTTCTCCCTCATCTGTTCTAAACATAGCATATGAAGAATTTATTTTATTATCAATTAATTCTTCCACTTCATTTTGTGTTGAATTTTCTGCAAAAACAAGTTCACTTACAAGTATTTGTTTTGCATTATATAACATTTTCTTTTCACCTGTTGATAATCCTTTTTCTTTTTGTTTAAAACTCAAATTTCTAACAACATCTGCAATTTCATAAATGTTTCCACTTTTCATTTTGTCCATATTTTCTCTATAACGTTTATTCCAATTTTTTTCCATTTCTGTTTCATCTTGCTCTAATACTGACATAACTTTTTGAGCTTCTTCTTTATTTATTACACTTCTTATACCATGTTCCTCAGCTGTTGCAGTTGGTATCATTACCTTTACTTCTCCCGGCATTTCTAATATATAATATGATTGTTTTTCCTCCATTACTTCTTTTTCTTCTATTGCTACAATTCTTCCTGCTCCATGCATTGGGTATACAACTTCGTCTCCTACATTATACATGTCTTTCTCTCCTCTCAGTAAATTTATTTGGCATATTTCAATCATAAAATTTCCGTTTTTTAGATTTCTTTAACCTTTTTTATTATACCATAAAAAATGGCAAAAGTCAAAACATTTGCCATTTTTTCTTATTTTTTTAATTATATTTATCTTTTTAATTCGTAGAACCAAATCCACCATTTCGTTCTCCTTCAGCATTATCATTATCTACTGTAAGATATGGTGTAAATATAGCTTGTCCTATTCTATCTCCTTTTTTTATTTCTATGTTTTCATCTTTTATATTATAGAAAGCAAACATTATATTTCCATCATTATCTTCATTTCCATAATAGTCTTTGTCTACAACTCCAATACTATTTGCTAATACTAATCCTTTTTTTCCAGGATTAGAACTTCTATTTACTAACATTAAATATTCATTATCTTGCATATATGCTTTTATTCCTGTTTTTACTAATGTTGGTTTCATTCCTTTTTTGAAACTTGGAACTATAACATCTTCTGCAGATTCTACATCATATCCAGCTGAATATTTTGTTGTTCTTTTTGGTAAATTTATTCCTTTGTTTTCAAATCCTTTTGCAATTTCAAATCCTCTAACTTTTTCCATTTTGTTTTCCTTTCGTATTTTTATTTTCCATTAACATTTATCATTCCTGTACTACTTGCTGATATTGTATATTGTCCAGCATTAGTAAAACTTAGAAGAGAACCTTTTAATGTTTGTGCTTGTGTTGTATTTGTATTTTTTACATTTACAACAATTCTATCTCCCTCTTTTAAATTCATTTTTCCATTACTATTTAATTGTTCTAAAACTTGTGTTGTATATTCTGAATAATAAACATTTTCCCCTATTTTTGTATAATTTGCTTGTGTCGTTTTTTTACCAGGGTTTTCATCTAAATGTTGAACTTCCATCTCTATATTATATGTATTACCTGTTGCTGCTAATGAATTTTCTAATGCTTGATATTTTGTTTGAGACACTACTCCTGTATTTTGTACATCTGTTACAAATTCATTTACTAATAATTCTACATTTTCTTGAACTACATTATCATTTCTTTCTGTTAATGAAACTAATGGTGCAACAAACAATAAAGTTGCTGCTAAACATATGGCAATTACAGTTGTTGCTGTATTTTGCATAAAATCACATCCTTTCATATATCAATATAATTAAACATTATTTTTCAAATTTTGTCAAATTTTCGTCATATTTATTTATTATATACTTTAAACTTTTTGAAAAATCTTCTAACATAACAATTTTTATTGATGCTGATTTATCATTTACATATTCATCAATACTGTCTTTTAACTTTATTAAATTATCCTTTTCTTCAAGTAATAATTCTGAATATAACTCAGCTCTTTTTACCATTTTATCTTTTATTATGACTAGATCTTCATTACTAGAATACATTAATCGTTGTAAAACATTTCTTGGCTCATAATATCTAAATATTGGTATTTCCATGCATTCTTTATCAAATCTATCATAAAATTGTTCCATTTTCATAGGAATACACTTAAATATTTCTTCAGCCTTTTTTCCAAATGATTTTTCTTTTAGACTTTCATTTATTTCATAAAATTTATTTAGTATTTTTTGCATATTTTCTTGGTCTTGAACTAATGAAAATTCACTTAATTCATCTTTTTTTACTTCGTAATATTCTGATTTTTGAGCAACTAAATCCATACTATCCTCAAAAATTGTTTTTATTGTTTCGGCTTCATATGGAATTAACTTTTTACTTGAAAAATAACTAAAATATGAATATAGTTTTACTAATTCAATTAATTCTACTTTTCCTGATTTTATTTCTTTTATTATATCATTTATTACTTTTACGAATTCTTCATCAGGTATTTTCCAATATTCTTCTGTTAATAATCTTTTATATGTTGGTATATTTCTGTTTTCTCCTGAATTTTGTATTTCTTCCATATCATTTTTTAATAATTTCATATCAAATATTCTTGTTCTAACGTAATATTCAATAAATTTAAAAAATCTATATTCTGCTTTAAAATTATAATAATAATTATTATCAAATTCCTTTATATAAAATTGTCTATTATCCATTAATACTCTAGATGAAACTAATATTGATTTATATTCTTCATTATTCTTTATATCAATAAATTTGTCTTTTGTCACTTTTCCTGCTTTTATTTCAAAAGAAATTGCAATTGTGAATATCAGCATTGTTTGTAATACCCTATTACTTATATCTGGATATCTTTGAGTTACTACTTGATATATCTTTTGAAAATCTTTTAATGCTTGTTTTAATATTCTTAAATTTCTAGTTCCACTTTTTTTGAATGTTGAAATAATAATATTAATATTTGTTCTATAAAATCTTTCTAAATCACAATCATCTTCATATCTAATCAATATTCCGTTTATTATATAGTCAAACTTTGGAGCATATTCAAATGTTTCACCTATAAGTTTTTCTTTTATTCTCTCATAATCATTTGCTTTATCAAATACATTTTCTATTTGGTCTTTTATTTTTTCAACCATAGGTTTGTTGTTATCTTGTAATTCGCCTTCTTTATCAAGTATATATGTAGCTATAAATGTTTTCATTTCCAAATTGCTACTTTTTATTTTTGTTGATAATTCTTTTTCATTACATATTATTATAGTTTTTATATGGTCATGCTCAACAAAATTATTTATATATCCTAAAATATCTATAACATCAACATTTGCTCTCTCTAGGTCATCAAAACATAATACTTTATCATCTGTAGCAAAAAATTCTTCATAATCTATTTTTCCTTCACTTGCTGATACTCCAAATAAATTTGCCATATCTAATCCTGTTTTTGCATATTCTGGAATTGTCATTTCTTCATGTTGATTCATATATTTTTTTAAGTTTTTGTCCATAAGTTGTGTTGTTTCTATAAAAATCTTTTTGCTTATGTCTTCTAGGTTCGAAATTCCATATAATGACATATATATTGTTTTATATTGTTTTCCATTAAATTTCATTGAGTCTATCTTTTTTCTGATTTTATTATTCCAAAAATGGGTTTTTCCAGATCCCCATTCTCCATTTATCATTATTGCATAATCTGTATAATCTGCTCTTACATAATCTAATATACTTTCAACTAAGTCTTCCATAAATATATAGTAAATGCTTTATCAAGCATTTTCTCCTTTCTATTTAATCTTTTGCAAGAGTTAGTACACCTATATTTTCTCTCTTTATTCCTTTTTCTTTAAGTATTCTTGAACATTCATTTAATGTACTTCCAGTTGTATAAATGTCATCTATTATAAGAATTTTATTGTTCATTATTTTTTCTATATTTTTTATCTTAAATGCTCCTTTTATATTTTCTTTTCTTTCTTTTTTATTTAGTGTACTTTGCGGTACAATATTTTTAGTTTTATATAATATTCTACTTTCTATTTTTATTTGTAAAATACTTGAAATTATTTCTGCTATTAATTGACTTTGGTTATAGCCTCTTTGTAGCCTTCTTTTCCAACTTAATGGTACCACAATAATTATATCATATTTTTTTAATTTTTCCAAATATTTTTTATTATTTTGTAAAAAATATTCAATTGTTTTGTATATATATGGTTTTCTTTGAAATTTTATTTGTAAAATTAAGTTTCTTATTAAATTTTTGTATTGAAACAAATAATATTGTTCTGAAAAATTTTGTTTTTTGGAATAAATTGTAGTAAATTTAAATTCTATTTGTATTTTTTTTCTGCACTCAAAACAAAGTGAGTTTCTGCTTTCTTTTTCACATATACCACACATTTGTGGATAAAAAATGTCTAATATTTTTTGAATTTTTTTATTATTAATTATATCTTTATTTCATCTCTCCTCTATAAAACAATAAAAAGAGCTTATCTTTAATAAGCCCCTCTCTTTTATTATACTTCCATGATTATAGGAATAATCATTGGATTTCTTTTTGTTTTTATAAATAAGTAATCTCTTAAATTTTCTTTAATTGTTGATTTTATTGTTGTCCAATCACGTATTCCTCTTTCCTCACATTTTGCAACTTCATGTCTTACAACACTTTTTACATCATCCATTAAATTCTCAGATTCTCTTACATATACAAATCCTCTTGAAATTACATCTGGACCAGCCACAACTTCCCCTGTTTGTGAATCCATTGTTAATACTATTACTATTAGTCCATCTTGTGCTAAATGTTGTCTATCTCTTAATACAATATTTCCAACATCTCCAACACCTAATCCGTCAACTAATACTCTTCCACTTGGTACACTTCCATTAAATTTGCATTCATCTTCATTCATTTCTAATACTCTACCATTTGTAAGCATAAAAATGTTTGATTCACTTATTCCCATTAATTTTGCTGTATCTGCATGTGCTCTTAATTGTCTATATTCACCATGTACTGGTATAAAATATTTTGGTTTTGCTAATGCCATTATTAATTTTTGTTCTTCTTGACACGCATGTCCTGAAACATGTACATTTGCTAATGCACTATATACAACTTCTGCACCTAATTGCATTAAATCATCTATTACTTTTGATACATATTTTTCATTTCCTGGAATTGGTGTTGCTGATATTATTATTAAATCATTTGGTGTTATTGTTATTTTTCTATGATCACCTGCTGCCATTCTTGTTAATGCTGACATTGGTTCTCCTTGACTTCCTGTTGTTATAATAACTAATTGTTCATCTGTATATGTTCCTATCATATCAATATCAATAAATATGTTGTCTGGGCATTTGATATATCCTAATTCTATTGATGTATTTATAATATTTATCATACTTCTTCCACATACAGCTATTTTTCTGTTATATTTAATAGCTGAATTTACTATTTGTTGTATTCTGTGTACATTTGATGCAAATGTTGCTACAACTATTCTTTTTGAACAATTTTGAAATACTGTATCAAATAGTTCTCCTACAGAACTTTCTGACATTGTAAAGCCTTTTCTTTCTGCATTTGTACTATCTGACATTAATGCTAATATTCCTTTATTTCCTAATTCTGCAATTCTTCCAAAATCCATAAGTTGTCCATCTATTGGTGTGTAATCTACTTTAAAGTCTCCTGTATGTAATATTGTTCCTGCTGGTGTTGTAATTGCTAACATTACAGAATCTGGTATACTGTGTGAACTTCTTATAAATTCTACTTTAAAATTCTTTCCTAATTGAATTGTTTCACCTTGTGTTACTATATGCATTTCTGTACTTCTTAATAATTTATGTTCTTCTAATTTATTGCTTATTAGTCCTGCTGCTAATCTTGTTGCATATATTGGTGTATTTATTTGTTTTAAGAAATATGGTATTCCTCCTATATGATCTTCATGACCATGTGTTATAACCATTCCTTTTAATTTTTCTTGATTTTTTACTAAATATGTTATATCTGGAATTACTAAGTCAACTCCTAGCATATCATCTTCTGGAAATGATAAACCACAATCTACAACAATCATTTCATCTTCATATTCAAATACTGTAATATTTTTTCCGATTTCATGTAATCCTCCTAATGGGATTATTTTTAAACTTGATTTTTTGAATACATCTTTTGCAATTCTAGTTTCTACTAATTCTCCATCTTTTACTTCTTGCATTATTTTTGGTGTTCTTGTTTTATAATTTCTCTTTGTTTTTGTTCCTTCTTCTTGTTTATGATTTTCTTTTTTATGATAATTTTTTCTTGTCTTTCTTACTTTTTCTGCAACAATATTTGCTGTTTCTTCTAATATATCTTTCTCTTCTGACATTTATTTATCTATTCTCCTTTCTCTTTTAATTTTATCTGTATCAAATAGAACAAATAAGAAAAATTTTTAATTTTTCTTTAATTTGTTCTTGAATATTTTTTATTTAATTATCTCTCATAATTATTTACTATTTTTATCATTTCATACGATAAAATCAAATCAATCTCTTGACAACACATTTGATATTTTAGCATATTTTTATATAATTGTCAATTGTATAAATTCCATTTTCTTGTAAATAATAGCATTATAATATTTTTTACAAGAAAGGATCATTATGGAAAATACTAAAATTGGAAATAAAGAAGCAATTGCCCTTTTAACAACAATCTCATTTAATCAAATAATTATATTTGGAGTAAAATCTATAATAAACAATACTTCATCTGCATCTTTACTTAACCTATTATATTTAAGTATTATTATATTAATTTTCACAATTTTAATATGTTATTTATTAAATAAATTCCCATCATTTGATTTACTTGATATCTCTAATTATCTTGGTGGAAAAATATTAAAATGGATTATTGGAATTTTATTTTTTATATATTTTATTATTTTTGCAGGAAATTCACTTCATCTGTTTTCTTCATGTTTAGAAATAATATATTTTCCTTTAACTCTACTGATTTTTATAAGATCTTTTTTTATAATAGGTGCTACTATTGCTTGCCTATTCAAAAATAATGCCTTATATAGAAGCAATTTTATTGTTTTTCCTTTAATTATAATTACTACTATTTTTATGTTTTTCTCTGATATGAAATATTTTAACATTGAAAATGTATACCCTATGTTTGGAGATAGTCTCTTTTACACTTTTGTTGGTGGATTAAATAATATGATTGTATTTCAAAGTTTAGCATATATTTTTTTCTTGCCACCATTATTAAAAAATACTCAAAACATAAAAAAAATTGCAATAACATCTATTGTAATATCTTGTATTTTAAACTTATTATGTGTTGCAACAGTTCTTTTTACATTTGATGGTTTTACAGAAATAGATGAATTACTACCTTTATATTCAGCAGTAAAGCATATAGAATATGGTGAATTTTTTCGAAAAATGGATTCTATATTTTTTCTAATTTGGATTATCAGTTTTGTAAGTTACTTAAGTTTAACACTAAAATTTTCAGCAAATATTTTAAAAAAATTAACATATTCCAAATCTAACTTTTTCTTTATATTTATTTCTGCATTTCTATTATTTATAACATCTGGATGGCAGAAAAATTATAATACATCTTTGATGTTTACTGAAAATTTTTTAAGTTATTTCTTTTTTATATTAGTATTCGTAATTGCTATTTTAGTTTTACTATTAGCATTTATAAAAAAAAAAAATTAAAAGGTGGTTAAGATGAAGAAAAAATTTATAATTATTTTAATATTATTTGTTGTCTTTATTACATTTGTTGCGGGATTTTCTAATTCTTACATTTATCGTCGTATAGAACATCTTGCATATGTTCTTGTGCTTGGAATTGATAAAGGTGAAAAAGCAAGATTAAAAATTTCTACTCAATTTATAAATCTTTCTTCTTCATCGAGTGGTGCATCTTCTGATTCTTCGCAAATTATATTAACATCTTGCGAAGCTAATTCTATGTTTAGTGGATTAAACCTTTTAAATAGTTATATAGGTAAAGAAATTAATCTTGCACATTGTAGTGTTGTCGTTTTTTCAGAAGAAATTGCCAAAGAGGGCATTTCATCAGAGATATATAGTTTAATAAATAATGAAGAAATTCGTTCTTCTGCTAATATTGTTGTTACTAATTGTAAAGCATATGATTATATTAATAATAGTAAACCTAATTTAGAAAATCTAACAAGTAAATATTTTGATACATTTGATATTACAAGTAAATTAACTGGATATTTTTCAAATATAACACTTGGTGATTTTTTTAATAATCTATCTGAAAGCAATTCAGACCCAATAGCAGTTTTAGGTGGATTAAATTCAACAGCACGTTCTGAAGAAGATAAATCATCTTCAAATTCTTCTGAAGAAAGTTCTTCATCTTCAAATAGTGGCAATTCAGACAATATAAATGGTGAAACCTCAAATTCTAATTCATCATCACAAGATGTTGAAGATCAAGAAAAGCAAGAAATTGAAACTACTCAAAATAATTTAGTTGCTGGAAAAAGTTCAATTGTTGGTGGAAGAGGTACAGAAAACCTTGGTCTTGCTATTTTTTCTGGTGATAAATATATTGGAGAATTAACTGCTTGGGAATCAATTTGTCATTCTCTTATCACAAATTCTATTGATACCTGTATAATATCTGCTGAAGATCCTTTAGTTGAAAATAAACAATTAGAAATTCAACTTTCTCCTAATAAAAAATCAAAAATAACATCTACTATCGAAAATGGAGCTATAAATATAAATATTGAACTAAATTTAATTGCTAATATAATCTCACTAAATTCAAATATAAACTATGAAGATACAGATACTATAAATAAGATATCCACAGCTACCCAAAATCGTTTAAATGACGAATTAAATAAATATTTTGATAAAACTGCAAGAAAGTATAATGTTGATATTGATAAATATTATTTAAGCATTCTAAAATATTTTCCTTATCAAAAAAACTTTGATAATTTTAATTATAAAGAGAAATTAAAAAATGCCAAATTTAATTGCAATACACATGTAAACATTATTTCATCATTGCTTATAACCAAAACATAAGTGCAAATGTAAAAATACATTTGCACTTAACTTGATTCTTTAAATCCTTTTCCTAATACTTCTCTTGCATTTGCAACTACAATAAAACATTTTTCATCAATATTTTGAGCAATACTTTTTATTTTTGGTATATCTCCTATATTTGCTGCACATATTAATACTAATTTGTCATTTCCACTATACATTCCTTTTCCATAAAGTCCTGTTACTCCTCTTTTTACATTTTCTTCTATCTGTTTTGAAATTTTCTCACTTTTATCTGAAATTATAAACATTATCTTAGTATAATAAACTCCTTCAAATATAGTGTCAATTAATTTTCCATATAAATATATTGCAATTGCAGAATATAATCCTATTTCAATATGTTTAAATACAAATACATTTGCAATTACAATTATAATATCTATTATTGCTAAATATCTACTTATAGTAATATTAGGTTTATATGATTTTATTAAATTTGCAATTAATTCTGTTCCACCAGTAGATGCTCCTACTTTTAAAATTATTGCTGTTCCTATTCCAATTATTGTTCCCCCATATACTGATGCTAAAAATCTGTCTGTTGTTATTGGTTCAATTTTATCAAATATATCTATAAAAACTGACAAACTTGCTGTTCCAACTATAGATTTCACTAAAAACTTTTTTCCTATTCTATAATTTGAAAATATAAACATTGGAATATTTAATATTAAATTCATTAAGCCCATAGGAATATCAAATAAATAATATGTTATTGTTGCTATTCCAGAAAATCCTCCTGTTGATAATTGATTTGGTAATAAAAATAATGATGTTCCAAATGCCATTATCATTGCACCTATTACTGTTCCACTTCCATCTAGAATAGCTTGTTTTACTCCACTTTTCACAAACATCTCCTTTACAAAAAAACTATATATTACAATTATTTGTAATATATAGTTTTTTATACATATTATATTAGACAACCACTTTTTCACCTGTTTCAATATTATAATATTCTGTTAATCTTTGTGGTTCAATTTTTAAGACATCTGTAAAGTTATATACATATTCTGGAATTCCGCCACCTTCATTTGCACTTCTATCATATTTTATTATTATAGGTTCAATTGTTGTCTCAAAATCATGTATTGTCATATCATAATAATTTCCCCACTCTGTTACAGATACTAAATTTTCATCCAGTGATTGTTCAAAAAATCCATTTATTTCAATATAATAATTTAAAATATAAAAATTATTTGTATCTTGATTTGCTTTTACTTTTAAATCTGAAACTTCTCTTTCTATATCTTTTATTTTATTTGATACTAATTGTTTTTCGAAATCACTACTATTATCCTCATCCCATAAAACTGAAATCTCTATAAAATAATTTTTCTCATTTTGATAATTTGTATAATAATAAAAATCGTTTAATGTCCTATCTGTTAATGTATATAAATTTTTATATCCTATGTTATTTGATTTATATAATGATTCACTTGATAAATACTTATTATAAATATTTATATAGTCAGCCCATTCTTCAAATGAAACTGGTATATATATTTCATCATATACTATCATAATTGCTGATGGAGTACAATAAAAGTCTGTTATTTTTCCATTTTTATATTGTTCTATAAAATCTGCAACATCTTCTTCTATATTTCCATAATCATTAACTTGTAAATCTCCACTTAAATTCATCTCAGCTCTATTTGACACAAATCCATAATATGCTGATTTTCTTAATATTTCAGTTATTGGAGCATTTGTTGTAAATAAATCTTCTAATTTTATTAAATTTCCTGTATTTAGGTCATATGTAAATCCTTTTTGAACATTTATCAAATCATCACTATCATCATTTATTTTTCCCCAAGAATATGAAGAAAAAGAAAGTATGTTACTAAAATTAGCTGTCTCATATAAACTTATTGAAGCATTTACAACTTTATCTAAATCAATGTTTTCTTTATATCCATTTAAAGCTTCAATCTCAATTTCTTTATTCATCTTATCTTGAATTTTTTGATCTTTTAATCCATCTATCTGAAAGTATGTTATTTCAACTCTTTCTTTTGTTACTCTTTTTTCTACAATTTTTAAATCATTTTGATTATATTTTCCTTTTAAATCAATTCCTTTTTCATTTGTTGACTCATTGGCTTTTGTTTCTTCTGTTTTTGGTATTTCTTCTGAATTATCATATTTTATATCAATTCTTTTATACATAACCAATATTGATGTTATTATTATACAAATAACAGAAAATATAACAACAAAGATCAATTTTCCTTTAATAGTTTTGAACATATCCTGCCTCCTTAGCAACTTTTTGACCATATGTTGATATCATTGCATTTAATAATTTTCTAGCATCACTATTTTCTGGCTCATCTTTTCTTATTACAGCATAATATGCTGTTTGGATATTATATAAACCTGTTTTTATATTATCATAAGTTGGTTCTATTCCATTTACAGATAAAAGTTTTATTTTATCTTTTGAATACATTGTTGTAATATAATAATAATATGAATATCCTATAGCATTCTCTTTATTTTGATAATCTGATACTACATCAACTATATCTACCATAGATTGTGCAATTGTTTCTTTTTCAGGTTCTTTCATTTTTATTCCTTGCATTACAAGTGACAACATTCCAGATTGACTTCCAGAATTTTGTGGTCTTTGATATGCTAATATTTGAGCATCTGTTCCTCCAACTTCTTTCCAATTAGTTATTTTTCCTGAATATATATCTTGAATTTGATTTAATGTTAAATTATCTATTGAATTTTCTTTATTAACAAAAAATGCAAATGCTTCTTTTACGACTGGTACAATTTCTAATTCTACCCCTGCATCTTTTGCAAGTTGTTGTTCTTCTTCAGATGGATATGTTACTAATATTAAATCTGATTTTTTATTTATTAAATTAACATATGCATTATGTGTTTTAGAATGTGTAACATCAACTTTTTCAATATCTGTTCCTGTAAATGCTGATTTATATGCTTGTGCTAAAGGTAATGTAGCTGTTGAACCATCTATTTTAGGATAATTTTCCATTGTAAAAATTGGATCTTGATTTTTATCTTTCTTTTCCCATGCATGTGTAAAATATAAATATGCAACAATACATCCCACAACAACTAATATCATTATAACAATCAATAATATATTTATCGTTTTATTTTCTTTTTCCATAGTTTCTTTTATTCCTTTTCATCTAAAAATTCTGGATATTTTTCTAATATTTCTAGTTTGAATTTTCCTTCTTTCATTTTTTCATCTTGTTCAATTATTAAATCTAATTCATATACATCTTTTAATTTTTGAATATTTTCCCTTTTATGCCCAACAACATTATTTACATCTTTAGGATTAATTATAATCTTTACCCTTTTTACTTTTGTGTTCATTTCTTTTATTCTTTTTAATATATCATCATACCATAAATTTGCTTCTACTAATTGTCTAAATGCTGGATGATATGGTCCTGCAACTACTTCACTTCCTTTTACAGATGGATCTGTTATTTCATCTGTATTTTGAAGTCCTATTCTAATTATATCTATTCCTTTTGTTCTAAATATTGGTACAATCTCTTTACATGTCTCTACAGCTTGTACAACTGTTAATGGCTTATATTTTCCTTCTAAATAATCTTTTTCAAGTTTTGTATTATGTATTACTAATACAGGATAAATTCTTACCATTTTTGGTTTTAATTTAATTAATTCTTTTGCTGTATTTATTTCATCTAATCTAGTACTTTCTGGCAACCCTACCATCATTTGATGTCCTAGATTAAATCCATACCATCTGATTAATTTTGATGCTTTTTTTACATCTTCAAATGTATGTCCTCTGTGACTTTGTTTTAATATATAATCATTTGCAGATTGAACTCCTAATTCTATTGTTCTTACTTTATATTTCTTCAATCTTTTTAATATATCTTTATTTATATAATCAGGTCTTGTTGAAACTCTTATACTATCTATTCTTCCATCTTTTATAAATTTATATGCTGTTTGTAGAAATTCTTCTTGTTTGTCTACATCAATTCCAGTAAAACTTCCCCCAAAAAATGCAACTTCTTTTTTTGCTTCTTTATCTTTTATGTTTTCTAAATAAAAATTAATTGTTTTTATTATATCTTCTTTTGTTATCATTTTTTGTTGACCACTTATTGATTTCTGATTACAAAATACACAATCATTTGGACATCCTAAATGTGGTACAAATATTGGAATTATATAGCGTTTTTTCATATTTTAAATTCCTTTCTTACATTATATATTTATTCTATTTTAAGATCTCAAGAGCTTTTCTTGCAGCTTCCATTTCTGCGATTTTTTTAGATTTTCCTTCTCCTGTTGCAAGTTTTTTCCCGTTCCATTCTACTTGTGATACAAATATTTTTGCATGGTCTGGTCCTTTTTCATCTATTATCTCATATTTTATGCTTGTTGTTCCGTGTTCTTGTAGTTTTTCTTGAAGTACTGTTTTATAATCTTTTTGTCCAACATGTTTTGTTGCAACTTCAATTTCGTTTTTTAAATTATCTATAATAAATCTTTGAGCTTCTTCTAAATTACTATCTAAGTACATTGCTGCAATTACTGCTTCAACACTATCTGCTAAAATAGCTTTTCTAATTTGCTCTTTTCCTTTTATCTCTGAATTTCCTAAATATAAAAATTCATTAAATTTTAGTCTTGTAGCTATTTTATACAAACTATCTTCACATACTACTGTTGCTCTTACTTTTGTCATCTCCCCTTCTTTTAATGTTGGATAATTTTGATATATATATATACTTGATATGAATTCTAATATGCTATCACCTAAAAATTCTAGTTTTTCATTACTTTGAATTCCTTTTTCGTAAGCATATGATGTATGTGTTAATGCTCTTTTTAGTAATTCTTTATTTTTAAATGTATATCCTATATTTTCTTCTAAACTCTTCATGATTTATTTAACTTACCTCTTTTTTCCATTATTATATGTTTCTATTTTACTATATCAAATAAAAAAATGCAATATAAGAAAAGTGATAAAATCACTTTTTCTTATATGCATTTTGAATTAGTTTATCAAGTAATTTAGAATATTTTATTCCTCCATTTTCAAATAATTTTGGATACATACTTATTTTTGTAAATCCTGGCATTGTATTTATTTCATTTATATATATTTTTTTACTATCATTTTCAATAAAAAAGTCTACTCTCGCTAATCCTTTTCCATCTATTGCTTTAAATGCCTTTATTGCCATTTTATTAATTTCTTCAATTTGTTTTTGTTCTATATTTGCTGGTACAATTGTTTTAGAATCTGGAATATTATATTTTGCATCAAAACTATAAAATTCTTCTGCTGATTTTATTTCACCAACAGTTGATGCAATTATTTTATTTTCATCTTCAAGAATTGCACATTCTACTTCTTTTCCATTGATTTCTTCTTCAATTATAATTTTTTTGTCATATTGACTCGCATTTTCTATTGCTAACTTTAATTCTTTTACATCTTTTGCTTTTTTTACACCTACAGATGACCCTGAATTTGATGGTTTTACAAACATTGGAAATTTTAGTATGGAAGTAATTTTTTCTATTTCTAATTTTTCTTCTTCCATATTTTCTTTTTGAATGTAATATCCATCTTCTTTTTTATAAATTCCTATATATTTGGTTTGTGGTATTTCTGCTTTTCCGAATATTATTTTTGTATATATTTTATCCATTCCTATTGCTGATGCTAACACTCCACATCCAATATATGGTACTTTTAATATTTCTAGCATTCCTTGTATTGTTCCATCTTCTCCTCCTATACCATGTAATACTGGAAATACTACATCTAATTCTTTTAATGTCCATATTAAATTATATATTTCTTGTTTTTCTTCATCTTTTATTTCAAACCATTTTCCATATTCATTTATATACAATTCATGTATTTCATATTTGTTTTTATCTAAATTTTCTATTATTGATTTTGCAGACATTATAGATACATCATGTTCTGTTGAAATGCCTCCATATATTATTCCTAATCTAATCATTTAAATTTTCCTTTCTTTAATTTTTTACTTAATTATTTTATCATATATATTAGTTTTTTCAAGATTTTTTATTTTTGACTATCTAAATATGGTAAAACTTCACTTAAAATCTTTCCACCAACAGGTGCTGCTACACCTCCTCCTTGGTGTCCCCCTTCTCCTGTTGGATTATATAGTGTTATTAATAATACTATTTCTGGATCATCAGTGTTTGCTACTCCACAAAATGATGTAACATATTTTCCTGTATTAACTCCATCTTCTGATGTTCCTGTTTTCCCTCCTACTTGGTATCCCTCTACTCTAGCATTTTTTCCTGTTCCTTCTGATACAACACTATTCATCATACTTAAAACTTTTTCTGCATTTTCTTTTGATATTATTTGCTCTCCTGTTTCTACTGGCATATCTGTTTTTTCACCTGTTTCACTATTTATAATACTTTTTACTATTCTTGGTTTTATATATGTTCCTCTATTGGCAATACTTGATACTGCTGTTATCATCTGAAGTGGTGTTATTTCGAATCTTTGACCAAAACTAATTGTTGCTAATTCTACAGGTCCTGCTTTTTCTTCTTTTATGAATATACTATTTGCTTCTCCTGGTAATTTTATTCCAGTTTTATTAAACAATCCAAATTTTCTTAAATATTCATAATATTTGGTTACACCTATTTTTTGTCCCAATCCTATAAATACTGGGTTACAAGAGTTCATTAATGCTAATCTTAAGCTTTCTGAACCATGTGGTCTATAATATCTCCAACATTTTATTCTTACTCCTGCAACTTCTATTCCTCCTGTACAGCAAAATTGTCCTTGCCTATCAATATCTGTTACTATTCCTTCTTCTAATGCTGCAGATGATGTTATTGTTTTAAAAACTGAACCTGGCTCATATGTATCTGATATTGCCTTATTTCTCCACATTTTTTGCATTGCTGTTGTTCTGTCTTGTGAATCTAGATTTTCCCATTCTGCTTTTTGCTCATCTGTATGTGGTTCATACGGACTATTTAAGTCATATGCAGGATATGTTGCCATTGCTAAAATATCTCCATTTTTAGGATTCATTGCTACTATACTTCCACCATCTGTACATACATTATCTATACAAGCTTCTTCTAAGTATTTTTCTACTATTGATTGTATTGTCATATCTATTGTTAATATTAAACTATTTCCATCTATTGCTGAAATATATTCCTCATCTCCTAAACTTTCTCCTGCTGCATTTGCTTGTCTTTCTATCCTTCCATTTGTTCCTTTTAATTCAGTATCATATTTTGCTTCAATTCCATCTAGTCCTTGATTATCCATCCCACAAAATCCAATTACTTGTGCTGCTAAATCTCCATATGGATAATATCTTTTAGAATCTTCATCAATATTTATCCCTGTTGTTATTTGATTATCTTCCATCCATTTTCTTAATTCATCTGTTTTATTTTTTTCTACTTGTTTTACTATTGTTTCTATTGAACTCCTTTTATTTACCTTTTTTAATATTTTTTCATAATCTAATTCAAATATATCACTTAATGCTTTTGCTACTTTTTCTTTGTTTTCTTTTGATATATTTGTTGGATTTATTGTTACTGCCTCTACACTTGAACTTACTGCTAGTTCATATTTTCCTGTTGCATCATATATTGTTCCTCTTTTGGCTGTTATTTTTCTACTTTGTGATTGTTGACTTGATGCTTGACTGTTTAGTTCTGTTCCCCATACTAATTGGATATATCCTAATCTTGTTGTTAACAATAAGATTATTATTATTACTACAAATAATCCATTTCTCATTTTCTTTTTGTTTGATAATGATATTGGCATAAAATCACCTCTTTTGATTTTATGCCTTTCTAAATAAAAAAAGAATAGATCTTATATCTATTCTTAATTTTTTTACTTTGTTGTATTTAATTTTTCTGCTTTTTCAATTTGTGCTCTGTCTTTATTCATTAATTCTACAAATTGAGATTCTACATTGTCTAATACTTGTTTAAATGAACTTACTAAATTTCTAAATTGTGATCTAAATTCATCTGCACCATCACATTGTAATATTATTTGTTCTACAGTTTTTTGCATTGAATCCATAAGTTCTTTTGTGTACATGTGTCAATGATGTGAAACAAATTAATATATTTTTCCTGTAATATATTGAATCTGTTTCTTACATTTATGCTATCTCTAGCTGTTTTCTTTTTTCTTTTGGTGTCATATATCCTAATACTGCCATTGGAATATTATTACTTCTTTCCACTTTTCTGTTATGTTCTGACGTTCTTGGTCTTATCTTATGATGTTTTATTTCTAGTTCTTTTAATAACACATCCATTGGTTGTGTTTTTTTATCTTTGGATCATTATATGTGAATTCTGTTCCACTATCCGTTTATATTTCCTGTATTTTATACCCATAATATCCTGTATTTGTTGGCGTATGCTCTTCATACCAATATAAATATCTTTCTCTACTTGCTTCATCTATACATGTATATTGATAATATCTTTTATCTTCTGGTATACCTTTCGTTTTACATTCATTTGGTACATACTTTACGTCTATTTGCCATTTTACGCCTATTTCTTTGGGTGTATGATATCCTTTATTTATTTTTAATTTATACCATATTTCATTTAACGTTATATGTGGATTTCTTTTTATTAAATCTTTTATCCATTTTATTTCTTTTTCTGTGTGTTCTGTTGGGTGCTTACTATGTGGCTTATGTGATTTATCTGCTAGGCTTTCTCTTGTTCCATCATATTTCTTATTCCATCTCCACAATGATGTTCTTGATATATGATATTTCCTACATACATATCCTATATCTCCACTGTTTCTATATGTTTTTACTGCATGCACTCTTGTTTTTAATTCATGTGGCAAATAGCTCTTTATATTTTTTTCTTTTTGTGTTATACTATTATTCATAAGTGATTCAAATCCTTTCGTATAATTTGTTTTTCGACAATTCAATTATACTACTTGAATCACTTTTTTTTATACTTTTTGTTTCACATCAATTGTAACACTACAAATAAAAAAAATCCCTAGGAAATTGTTTCCTAGGGATTTCAAGGATGTTAATTATTTGGAACTAATGTAGTCGAAATTCGCCTATCGGCAAATTCTTTTGCAAAGTGGATGCCATTTATGTCATCCTCTTTGCTTCCATACCCAGTAAATCCTGTAATATGAACTTTTCCAAAGTCATCAACAGTAAACACTTCATTGATATACCTGTCAATTTCAGAAAGTGCTTCTTCTGCTAAGCCTCCTGTCAGTTTGTATCTGTCATGTGCTGCTTTTCCATGTTCTGCTTCTTCTTCCATCTCCCGACTCTTAAACTGAATTTCAAGTTGACAGCCAGGAAGAACTTCAGAATACATCTGGACAGTCATTGTGAATTGCAAAGATCTATATCCATTTGCTTTAGGTTCCTGAATATAATCTTTTACAAAGTCTATTGCAAATGGAATAGTGAGTACCTGCTGTACAATACTCTTATCAAGTGGCATGATATTTTTGTTATTTGTCACCCAATCAGAAAAATCCTTCTTCATCTTCCTGTTCTTGCCAGCTAAGATGCCAGAAGTACAATCAAAAATCATATAAATGATTTTCTCGATTTCTGCTTCTTCTAACTGGTTTTGAACAATGCCTTTAAGACCAAATCTGTCTCTGATATTAGCAGAAAGGTTACTATTAGATTTTCGAATAAGTTTAGTCAACTCACTTTCAAGAGCTTTGCAACGTGCCTTCCATTTAATATCAATTTTCATGTTCTTCGTGCTATTGAGCCAAAGAACAATGTACATCATTGTATTAATAATGTAAATTGACAAATTTGTAATTTCGAATGTCTTACGCCGATTCTGAATGCAGCCTCTCAGCCCATCCAAAAAAGAATCAAATATTACAGCATCCTCCTCATTGCTGATTTCGAATTCATTCAGGATTGCATACAAGTTTTCTGCAATTTCCAGCAGATTTGCAGATTTTTCTAATGCCTCCTGATATGCTTCATGAATAAGTTCCAAAGTGTCTCTAGTCATTATTGCCTTTCATCCTTTCTATTTACGCAATTTGCGTAATTATATTAATTATTATATCATAAAATCTTTTAAAAGTATAGCATTTACTTTTAAAAAGTGATATAATCCAAGCAAAATATAATGGTTTAAGCCAAAAAGGAGGAATTTTAAATGAAAACTGTGCCAATTACATTATTAACAGGATACTTAGGAGCTGGAAAAACAACTCTTATAAATCATATTTTAAATAATCAAGATGGTTACAAAGTTGCTGTAATTGTTAATGATATTGGAGAAGTAAATATAGATGCATCTTTAATAGGAAAAGGTGGTGTTGTTACTGAAACAAATGATAGCCTTGTTCCTTTACAAAATGGTTGTATATGTTGTACTTTAAAAGTTGATTTAATGCAACAAATTGTCGATTTGGTAAAAACGGGAAATTTTGATTATATATTAATAGAAGCTAGTGGAATTTGTGAACCTATTCCAATTGCTCAAACAATAACTGTTTTACAAGATTCTACAAAACAATATGGATTACCTAAAATTTGCAGATTAGATAATGTTGTTTCTGTTGTTGATGCTTTAAGATTAAGAGATGAATTCAATTGTGGTGAAGAACTTGAAAAAGAAGAAATTGATGATGAAGATATTGAAAATTTATTAATTCAGCAAATTGAATTCTGTAATACTTTGATTTTAAACAAAGTTGATGAACTTTCTAAAGATGAACTTGCAAAAGTTAAAGCTGTTGTAAAAAAATTACAACCAAGTGCAAAAATAATAGAAACAAATTATTCAGATGTTGATTTTAGAGAAATTATGGATACAAAAGCTTTTGATTTCGAAAAAGCTTCACTTTCAGCTGGTTGGGCTCAAGAATTAGATAAAACTGAGGAAGAAGCTGAAGAAGGTGAAACAGAAGAATATGGAATTGGAACTTTTGTATATTATAGAAGAAAACCTTTAGTTGAATCAAAATTCCATAACTTTGTTAATTCCTTACCAAGAAATATAATTAGATGTAAAGGTATTGTTTGGTTTGAGAATGATGACGAAATGTCATATGTTTTTGAACAAGCTGGAAAACAAACTGGAGTTTATGAAGCTGGCGAATGGATTGCTACTTTCCCATTAAAAGATCAACAAGCATTTAGAAAAGCTAATTCTGATTTAGAAAGAGACTGGGATGAAGAAGTTGGAGATAGAATGGTTAAACTTGTTTTCATTGGTCAAAAAATGGATAAAAAAGCAATTTGCGAAGAACTTGATAAATGTTTAGCAAAATAATTTACTATATAAAGTCACTTTAAATTAAAGTGACTTTTTTATAAAAAAAATCGCCTATCTGGCGATTTTTAATTATGTATTAAAGAAATATGTTGCTTCTAAGTCTGCTTCAAACATAAGTAATGCTAATGGATATTTAGTATATGCTAATCCTATTGTTCCATATTGTTCTTTTGGCTCTGTAAATCCCATATGCCAACGAATTGCATACTTTTCTTCACTTGTTAATTTCATATATTCTGTTATCATCATAACAGATTTTTCACCATGTCCATATGGTATAGTATCTTCAACTGTATAATATGGTACTTTTTCCCATACTCCTAAGGCATTTTTGGCATTCCTATAATCAATTTTATAAAAATTAGCTTTACACAAATCATGTAATAATGGTACTATTATCAAAGTTTCTGGTGGTATATTTAATGCTATTGGAGCATTTTTTACTTTTTCTTGCAATATTTCATATACTTTCATGCTATGCTCTACAAGTCCACCAGCATGGTCTCCATGAAATCTTGTACTTGCAGGTGCTGTAAAAAAATCTGTACTTTCAATAAATCTTATTAACTCGTCAATTCCTTCTCTTTTTACACTTCTTAATAACTTTAAAAATTCTTCTTTCATGCTATAACTCCTATTCTATTTTCTTTTTTCACTTATTATTTTTTCTATGCTTGCTACAACTTCATCAATTGTCATATTACTTGAATCAACATATATTGCATCATCTGCTTTTTTTAATGGTGCTATTTCTCTTGTACTGTCAATAAAATCTCTATTTTTTACACTTTCAAGTATTTCTTCATATGGCATTTCAATTCCATTTTCTTTATTTTGTAAATATCTTCTCCTAGCTCTTTCTTCTGGAGTTGCATCTAAATAGATTTTTACATTAGCATTTGGGAATACATTTGTTCCAATATCTCTACCTTCCATTATAACATCTATTGTTTCTGCCATTTCTCTTTGAAGTTTGGCTAGCCTCTCTCTTACTATCTTTATTGTTGAAACTGGTGATACATTTTCATTAACAGGTTTTGTTCTGATTTCTAATGATACATCTTTACCATTTAAATATACTTTTTGAACTCCATCTATCTTTTTAAATTCTATTTTTATTTCATCTAAAAGTTTTGATATTTTTTCAAAATCATCTAATGCTATATTTTTATTTAACATTGCAAGTGTAACACTTCTGTACATTGCTCCTGTATCTATACTTGTTAAATTCATTTCTTTTGCTATTCTTTTTGTTATTGTTCCTTTTCCACTTCCAGCAGGTCCATCAACTGCAACTACAAATCCCATTATATCCTCCATTTTTACTTATTGATTATCTTCTTTTGTTAATATAAATGCTGTTGAAATATATCTTGTTCTATGTGATCCTGATTGATCAACTGGATCATTTATTATTTTATTATTTACTACCATTGCACTAGATGTTCCTCCATCTAGGTTTGACGCATTATAAGCTCCATATCTTTCAAAAATTTCTATTAAATCTTTCATTGTTGCACCAGGTCTTGTTACTGTTCTTCCATCTACAACTAAAAACAATACAATTCCATCTTGTCTTTGCCCTATTGCTGTTCTTGGGGCTGTCCCCCATCCACCATTTCCAGATACTGATGATGCTTTTCCATTTATTATTAAAAATGGTCCAAATGTTACTCCATCACGAATTTTTTGTTTCTTTGCTTGATCTGCTGTCATCTTTCCAAGTACTAATTTATCATCTTGTGTAAATCCAATCAATCCACCTTGTCCTTTATACGTTTTTGATGTTATTAATTTTCCATTTGAAAATGTTATCCCAAGAGGTGTTGCTCCATTTCCTACATAATTTGGATCTTCGAATCCTCCTCCATTTATTGCAATTAATGCATCATTGTCTTGTGCCATTTTGGTTAAATATTCTCCTGTTGTACCTAATTTGCTTGTATATACTGTTTTTATTCTTGATGGATCATATATTACAGCCATATATCCATCATAACCTTTTCCTTCTATTTTTATTATCTTATAATCTTCATGTTCTGGATCTTTTTCTAATATCTGTCTTTCATATTCATTAGCATATTGAATATTATTATTTGTTTTTTCATTATCAACCATAACAATCATTGAAGCATCTGTGTTCTCATTTGTTTCGTGTACCTTATTATTTTCTAGCACTTTCTGTATTGTTTCATCACTATAAAACCATGTTGCTAAATATTGGTGTCTCATTGTTGTCATTGCACTTGTTATTAGCCATTCTCTAAATCCTGAATATGGTCCATATAATAAAAATGCCAATGTTGATATTCCTAGTATTCCTAATATTATTATTGTTATTAATATTCTTAACCATATTTTTTTTGATTTTTTCTTTTTATTATCAGTAGAATTATTTTTTACATTTTCTTCTTCAGCATGTTTTTGCAATGCTTTTGGAAGTTCTTCTTCGCTTAAATTCATATATTATTTTTCCTCCGTTTTTTATTACACACTTGGTTAATATTTTATAAGAAAAACAAAAAAATAGCAAGTACTTCTTGCTACTTTTTTCTTTGTTTTTCGACTTTTTTCTTAATATTTTATTAAATTACGAATCTATACTTTCTTTTATTTTATTTGCTTTTTTCTTTATTCTTTGTATTGCTGTGTCTACAGATTTTACTTTAGTTTTTAACTTTTCTGCTATGTCTGCATATGAATGTCCTTTTTCATATTCATATAAAACTGATAATTCATATTCACTTAAATTTTCTTTTATTTTTCTTTCTATTGTTTTTGAGTATTCTTGATTTGCTATTATATCTGATGGATCATTTTCTGCTTTTAAATCTACTATTTCAAGCTTATCCATATCATCATTATCTTCATATGCTGCTGAATTTAAAGATATTGATGAGTTTAATGGTATGTGTTTTTGTCTATTTGAATTTTTGACTGCCGTTATTAATTGTCTTTCTATACACATATTGGCAAATGTTTTAAATGAGTTTTGCTTTTCTGTATCAAATGATTTTACTGCTTTATATAATCCAATCATTCCTTCTTGTACCATGTCTTCTCTTTCTGCTCCTACCATGAAAAATTTATTTGCTTTCATATTTACTACATCATTATATCTTTCTAATAAGCAATTTAAAGCCATATTGTCATCTTGTTTTATATTCTCTATTAATTTTTCGTCTGTCATTTCTTTGTATTGATTTTCATTAATTGAAAACATATTTTTTTCCATTAATATTGTGTCCTCCACTTCTTTGATGCTTTCATTATAGCTTCAAATTGCCTAGATGTCAAGGGATTTTACGATTTTCTTATAATAAAAAATACCCTGAAATTTCTTTCAAGGTATTTTAATTTTATCCAAACAAACTCAATTGATTACTTTGACTCATTCCCTCAAGGCAACCAAATTGTCTCAACAATTCTGTAACAGAATCACCAACTTTTGAACGAATTTTCAAATCATCTATAGACATAAATTTTTCTTCCTGTCTAGCTTTCATAATTCCTTCTGCTGCAACATTTCCTAATCCTGCTATACTATTTAACGGTGGTCTTAATGAATCTCCTTCAACTTGAAATTTTGTAGCATGTGATTTATACAAATCAATTGGTAAAAATCTAAGTCCTCTTTCATACATTTCTAATACTAGTTCCAAATCATCATACATATCTTTGTCCTTTGGAGTAGCATTATTTCCCATCATTTCAATTTCTTTCATTTTGTTTTTTACTTTTTCTTTTCCATTAATCATAACTTCTGCATCAAAAGCTTTTGCTCTTATTGTAAAAAATGCTGCATAATATGCTAATGGAATATGAACTTTAAACCATGCAATTCTAAATGCGTTTGTTACATAAGCTGCAGCATGTGCTTTAGGGAACATGTATTTTATTTTTTCACAAGATTTTATATACCATTCTGGAACATCATGTTCTAACATTAAAGGTATATATTCATCTTTCCATTTTGGTTCTTTTCCTTTTGCAACTTTACCTTTACGAACAGCTTCCATTATTTTGAATGATTTATCTGGTGGAAGCCCTTTTTTCATTAAATATATCATTATATCATCACGACAACATATTGCTTGTTGTAATGTTACAATTCCTTGTTCTATTAATGATTGTGCATTTCCTAACCATACATCTGTACCATGTGATAGTCCAGATATTCTTATTAATTCATCAAATGTTGTTGGATGTGTATCTAAAAGCATTCCTCTAGCAAATTTTGTACCATATTCAGGTATTCCATAAGTTCCTACCTCTGAATGTATTTGTTCTGGTGTTACACCTAATGCTTTTGTTGATGAAAAGATTGACATTGTTTCTTTATCATCTAATGGTACATCTGTTGGTGCTACTCCTGTTATATCTTGAAGCATACGTATTACCGTCGGATCATCGTGTCCTAGTATATCAAGTTTTAACAAGTTTCCATCTATTGAGTGATAATCAAAGTGTGTTGTTATTATATCTGAATTGGGGTCATCTGCTGGATGTTGTACTGGTGTAAATTCATATATTTCTCTTCCTTTTGGAACTACTATAATTCCTCCTGGATGTTGTCCTGTTGTTCTTTTTATTCCTTGACATCCTACTGATATTCTTGCTATTTCTGCTTTATTTATTGGTATATTTCTTTCTTCATAATATTTTTTTACATATCCAAATGCTGTTTGTTCTGCTACTGTACCAACTGTACCTGCTTTAAATGTTGTTCCTTTTCCAAATATTACTTCTGTATATTTATGTGCTTTTGCTTGATATTCTCCAGAGAAGTTTAAGTCTATATCAGGTTCTTTGTCTCCATTAAATCCAAGGAATGTTTCAAATGGTATATCCATTCCATCTTTGGCCATTTTTGTGCCACATTTTGGACAATCTTTATCTGGTAAATCAAATCCATTTCCAACTCCATAATCATCAAATTCTGAATATTTACATTTTGGACATCTATAATGTGGCTGTAATGAGTTTACTTCTGTTATACCTGTCATAAATGCTACAAGTGATGATCCTACTGATCCTCTTGAACCTACTATATATCCATCTTCATTTGATTTCCATACTAGTCTTTGTGCAATAATATACATTACTGAATATCCATTGCTTATAATAGAGTTTAATTCTTTATCTAGTCTTGTTTGAACTATTTCTGGTAATGGATCACCATATAATTCATGTGCTTTTTTATATGCAATATTTTTGATATCTTCCTCACATCCTGGAATATGTGGTGGACATTTTTCTGGTGATATTGGGTCTATTCTATCACACATATCTGATACTTTATTTGTATTTGTTACTACAACTTCATAAGCTTTTTCTTCACCTAAATATTCAAATTCTTTAAGCATTTCTTCTGTTGTTCTTAAATATAAAGGTGCTTGCTCATCTGCATCTTTATATCCTTGTCCTGCTTCTAATATTCTTCTATAAATCTCATCTTGTGGATCCATAAAATGAACATCACATGTTGCTACTACTAGTTTTCCTAGTTTTTCTCCTAATTCTACAATCTTACGATTTATATCTTTTAAATATTCTCTATCTGGTACAACACCATTTCTTACCAAGAATTCATTATTTCCTATTGGTTGAATTTCTAAATAATCATAATCTCTTGCAATATTTTCTATTTCTTCATCAGATTTTCCTAATTCTATTGCTTGATATAATTCACCCGCTTCACAGGCACTTCCTAATATTAATCCTTCTGAATATTTTTTATATATACTTTTTAATATTCTTGGATTTTTATAAAAATAGTTCAAATGTGAAATTGATACTAATTTATATAGGTTTCTTAATCCTACATAATTTTTAGCTAATATTATTGCATGATATGATCTTTGCTTTTTAAATTCTTCTTTTTGAGCTTCTGGGTCTTTTGTTGCTGAATCTATTTCATCAACTGTATTTATTCCTTTGTCTTTTAGTTTTTTCAACATTACATTAAATACTTTTACAGTTGTATCAACATCTGCTAAAGCTCTATGTGCTACATCTACTTCAATTCCTAAACTATCTGCAATTTTTCCTAATTTATATTTTTTCAAATCTGGGAATAAATCTTTTGCAAGTGGTAATGTGTCTATATATGTATTATTGAATTCATATCCTAGTAATTTTGCATTGTGTTTTAAAAATCCAACATCAAAACTTGCATTATGTGCAACTATTATTGAATCTCCTACAAATTCTAAGATTTTTGGAAATACTTTATCTATTGTTTCTGCATCTTTTACCATTTCATCAGTTATATTTGTAACTTCCACAACTCTTTGTGGTATTGGCTTTTCTGGATTTACAAATATCTCAAATTCATCTATTACTTCACCATTTTTTACTTTCATTATTCCGACTTCAGTAATTTTTTCTGTTGTTATTGAAATTCCTGTTGTTTCTAAGTCTAATACACAATATGTTGCATCATCTAGTACTTGCCCTCTTGGATTTTTTACTGATTTTTCTTTATCTGGTACTAAATATGCTTCTACACCATATATTACTTTCATTTCTGGGTTATCTCTTCCCAATAAATGATATGCTTCTGGAAATGCTTGTACTACTCCATGGTCTGTTATTGCTATTGATTTCATTCCCCAACTCATTGCTCTTTTTATTAAGTCTGTTGCTGATGTCATTGCATCCATTGCACTCATTTTGGTGTGCATGTGTAATTCTACTCTTTTTACTTCTGCTTTATCTTCTCTTGTTGTTTTTGGTAATGGAGTTGATTCAACTATTGTATTTGCCATTATTGTTAATTCATTTGAAAAAGCATCCATTTGTGCTCTTCCTGCTAATTTTACTGCTTTTGTTTTTCCTAATCTTTTTACAATATTTTTTGCATTTTTTCCTGGTAAAAATGCTTTGCATGTCATTGTACTTGTTCCATCATATATATTTATACTTAATATTACTTTTCCTGTTTTTGTTTCTTTGTCTTCCATTCCAAGTATTTCACCATCTATACATACATTTCCAGATTCTGCATTTAAGTCTGTTATTTTTACTAATGGATCTGATATATTCATTGAGTTTCCTAATATTAATGGTGAACTTGTATCTTCTTGTGGTAATTGTGGCATTCCTTCATCTGAAATTTCTATTATAATATTTGCCATTACTGTTAAATCACCTGCATAAGCATCCATTCCTGATTTTCCTGTTACTTTTATTGCTTTTGCAGATTGAATTTTTTCTGATACTTCATTTCCTTCTGTTATATCTTTTGCAAATGCTTTACAGTTCATTATTCCTGTTCCATCATATATTTCAAAGATTAACATTCCTTTTCCTGTTTTTGTTTCTTTACATTCACAACTTACTATTCTTCCTTCAATTGTTACTCTACTATCATTTGATGTTATGTCTTTTGTTTTGAATAGTGTTTCTTTTGCTCTTGATGGCTTACCAAAGATTATATTTGAAGGTTCTTCATTTTCTGGCATTTCTGGTATATATCCCATATCTGCATCTGTTGGCATTGCATAATCTACATCATTATATACACCTTCTGGTATTGGTGGCATTTCACTTGCTGGATATTGTTCATAATTTTGTGCTGATGGATTTTGATGACTCTGTTGTTGATGATTATTTTGCATATTTTCTCCACTATTTTTTGCTTGTTTTTCTGCTGCCATTCTTTGTGCTTCCATTGCTTCTCTCATTACATTTTCTATTGCTTTTTGTTGTACTTGTTTTGCTTTTTCTTTTTGTTTTAATACTTCTTCTGCATTTATTCTTTCTTCTATGTTTACTATATATTTCTTTCCAAATATGTTTTCTATTACACTTTCTAGTTCTCTATCTAATTTTCTTGCTTTTAGAAAATCTGCACCTTGTATTTTCATATATACATTTATTTGATTTTCTGTTACTTCAATTTGACTTTTTAATAATAATAATGGTTTCATTAAAGGATATTTATGTGCCATTAAACATACTATATTTTCCCACTCATCTGCTATTGGCTTTTTTCTTACTCCTTCTGCATATTTTATTTTTATATGCACTTGCTCAAATTGAAATCTTTGTCTTAAGAATTTTTCAAAGTACCATATTTCTTTTATTTCTATATATTCTTTTGCTTGCATTTCTATTTCTAATGTGTTTATCTTTTTTAGTAAATTCATTCTTGCTATTTCTGCATCTTCTATATTACTATTTGTTTTATAATCACTAAATAAATCTCCTATTTTTCTGCTTTTATGTTTTTGCTCTGTTTCTGGCACTTTTTTCACCTTCTTTTTCTCTCTTTTCGTCTTGCTCTATGCTATCACATTTTGTGTTTATTTGCAATTGAATTTTGAAATAAATTTTTCTTATTTTTATGCATAGAAAAGAGGCTGTTCCATTTGAAACAGCCTCTACGGTCAACTAGTATTTTATATATTTATGTCAAAAATAATATTTTCTTATATTATTTTTTCCATTGAACAACTTCCATTCCTTTTGCAGCTCCCCATGGTGCCCCAGTAATAGAGTCCTCTTTATTCTTTATCAATATCTCTTCTAATGAAGACGTATTATCTGAAAAATTTCCTGTTAAGGTTGATTCTCCTTTGTTCATTAAGCACAATACTTAATATATTTTTTTATTAATTCTATTGAAAATAAAAGACTTCTATGTTATAATAAGAAATTGTGTGAAGCCAATCCGCTTCATAATTTTATAAAATGAGAGGTATATCTTATGATGATGCAAAACTTGGCCGCTTATTTCTCTTCTCTCAGCCATGCTGAACGGAAAAAATTAGTCGAAAACCACGCCAAAGAAATCGCAACTTGGGTTATCAAGGGCGATGGGTATATCATTGTTGGTGTTAAAGATAACATCAATTTCAATTCGCCTGAACTTGAATCTGCAATTGATTTGTGCCTTTTGTACAAATACGGCATTGCACGGTCTTCTAAGAATTTGGGAAAGCATCGGCTTTATTATTCTATGAAGTTGCCTGCAAAGAAAATCGAAAAAATTGAAAAACACGTAATCGAGTTTGAAATTCCCGAACTCGAAAAACAAGCAAAAGAAGCTACAAAAATAAAAGAAGCACAGGAGAACTTTCTCAAAGGTGTTTTGGGTGATGAACTTTGGGATGCCATTTTTGACAACAATTAAAATATAAAAGAGGATGTAAAAAAAGTCCAATAGAAAAATTAGATTTAAGTTAAAATTTTGACTTAAATCTAATTTTTCTATTATTAAATTAATTTGAATTTTTAATTTAATAAGTACATTTTTTTGCACCACAACTGGTAATTTTAATTGTTTTGGTTTATAATTATTATTGGTATGATTAGTTAATTTCATATATAAATTATACCATAAAAGCCTTATTTTTCAATAAATATAGGCTTTTTTCTATACAAAAAATGAGTAAATTTCTTCACTTATTTTTTTGTTGGAACTTTTTTACAGCCCCTATATGTTTTAACTATATTCTTTCATCATCTTTATTTTCATCTCTGCTTGCATTCATTTGTTCTATAATTTTATCTATTTCTTCTATTGCAGTTGATTTGCTATCACTTAAGTGTGAAAATTCTTCTTTTCTAAACTCTCCATTATTTGAAATAAACTCCATAAAATCTTTTCTTGAATCCACTTTTTCTTCTGGTATTTTACTTTTCTTTATTGCAAAAACATCAAGTTGACTATGAACAAAATTTTCAACAAATTCTAAATTCATAAATAAATTATTCTTTCGTAAAAATTGTGCAACTCTTTGTTTTAGTGTAAAGTCTTCATTTTGTGGTACTTCTAATTCTTTATTTCTAAAGTATGTTATCATCTCGTCTAAATTAGAATTCATCATTCTAATAATACCTTCGATATCTGGATTTTTTTCTATAAGATTATTATAAACATATTGAATGGTCTCCCATGCATTATTCGCATTAGGAATTACTAGTTTTGATATTTTCTTTGGAGATATATCATGGCCTTCCTTCCCTTTTATATCGAAATTAGAGCCTAGCCCATTTATTTCTTCTGGCAAAAAATCTTCTCCCTCTTTTGCATCAACAACCAAATATACTTCATTTTCAAATTTTCTTTTTAATGCTTCATATACTATTTCTTTAGGTATCAGATCTGTGCTAGAAAAATCTTTTATATCAAAATACTTTTTGTAACCTTCTGGAATATCACATATTTTAGCATGTTCAAATTCCCATATAAAAGAATTTTTTATTCCTAATATTCCTTTTACTCCTTGTGAAAAACATACTCTTGATTTATCATCTACTAATTTTGAAGCATCACCAATTTGAGCTTTTAAACCATTTTGGGCTATAGATTTTAAATTACCCTTCTCTGTAAAATGAAAATATGCATTATTCATGTCTATATCTTTTATATTTTTTCTTTTCATATTTAACCTCATTCTTTCTTTCAGATTATAAAAAAATCAAATTTAACATAGCAAAAAATATTTTTGCAAATGAGCTACACTTATTTTAATTTTTTAAACATCCAATTGGTACTACATAAACTCCATCATCTCTTTTATATGCATAATTTCCTGTCGCTGTTAATACCATTAAAAATGATGGATTTTTCATTTTGGTTATATCAATTTTTGAATACATTTTTTTCAAGTTTTCCGCACCTTCAGTTATTAATTTATCACCACCTAATTTAATTTCTATTAATCCATATAAGCCGTTTCTTAAATGAATTACTGCATCACATTCTAAATCATTTGCATCTCTATAATGGTATACACTTCCATTTATACTTTCTGCATATATTCTTAAATCTCTAATACATAATGTTTCAAATATTAATCCAAATGTATTCAAATCTCCTATTAAATCATTTGGACCTAATCCTAATGCTGCTGTAGCAATTGATGGATCTATAAAATATCTTGTGTCTGCTGTTCTTATAGCAGTTTTACTTCTTAAATTAGGATTCCAAGCTGGTGCTTCTTCAACCACAAAAATTTTCTTTAATGCATTAATATATGAAAGTACAGTATCTGTATCCAAAGAAAATGAATCATTTATAATCATATCATTTTTTAATGTCTCATTAGATACTTGACTTCCTAAGTTTCTTGCATATGCTCTCATTAATTTTTTTGCTCTTTCAGGATTTCTGTTTACATTATCTACTCTCGAAATATCTGATTGTACTATTGCATCATAATAGTCAAAAGCTTGCTCTAGTGCAATATCTTTATCCATAAAAGTACTTCTTGGCCATCCTCCTCTACAACACAAATATGCAATGTCTTGTAAACTTAAATTATTAGTTCCTGTAATATTATTATTTTCTTGAAATAACATCTCTAAACTTATATTCCCATTTGACTCCCCTGATTCATATAGACTCATTGGCCTCATTAGTAACCATGCAAATCTGCCTGTTCCAGTATGTGTTACTTCATCCATATTGACTGGTACTGCTGAACCCGTTAATATAAATTGCCCTTCTAAATTTCTATGATCAATTTCAAACCTTACTGCATCCCATAATTTAGGAGCAATCTGCCATTCATCAATTAATCTTGGCGTATTCCCATTTAATAATAAACTTGGATTTATATCTGCTAGTGTTAAATTTTGTTCTTTATCTTCTGGCTTTGCCATATACAATATACTATTTGAAATTTGTTCTGCTGTTGTGGTTTTTCCACACCATTTGGGTCCTTGAATTAATACTGCTCCTTTTCCCTTTAATTTTTTTTCTAATATTGAATCTGCAATTCTATTTATATATTTTTTCATTTTTACTCTCATTCCTATCTTTTTCACTATAAAATTAGTTCTCTAATATTTTAACTATTTTTTTATTATATCATATTTTTTATATAGTTTCAATATTTTTCGGTTATTTAAGGCGAATTTTTTCGGTCATTTATAGACATTTTTTTCGGTTATTTGTGTTTTTCTACATAAGTGTCATTTAAAAAGCTAACATAAAAGACCATTCCTATCGGAACAGTCTTTTTATATTAATTCATATAATCTCTTAATTTTTTGCTTCTACTTGGATGACGAAGTTTTCTCAAAGCTTTAGCTTCAATCTGACGAATTCTTTCTCTTGTTACATCAAATTCTTTTCCTACTTCTTCAAGTGTTCTTGCTTTTCCATCATCAAGTCCAAATCTTAATCTTAAAACTTTTGCTTCTCTTGGTGTTAATGTTTTCATTACTTCTTCCAATTGTTCTCTTAATAATGTATATGATGCTGCATCTTGTGGTGCTGGTGAATCTTCATCTTGAATAAAGTCACCCAAATGACTATCGTCTTCTTCACCAATTGGTGTTTCTAATGAAACTGGATCTTGTGCAATTTTTTGAATTTCCATTACTTTTTCAACTGACATATCCATTTCTTTAGCTATTTCTTCTGGCGTTGGCTCTCTACCCAATTGTTGTAATAAGTGTCTTGATGTACGAATTAATCTATTTATTGTTTCTACCATGTGTACTGGAATTCTTATTGTACGTGCTTGGTCAGCAATAGCTCTTGTAATAGCTTGTCTAATCCACCATGTTGCATAAGTACTAAACTTAAATCCTTTTGTATAATCAAATTTTTCTACTGCTTTTATTAATCCCATGTTTCCTTCTTGTATTAAGTCTAAGAATAACATTCCTCTTCCAACGTATTTTTTAGCAATACTTACTACTAATCTAAGGTTTGCTTCTGCTAATTCTTGTTTTGCTTCTTCATCACCTTCTAATATTCTTTTTGCTAATTCAAGTTCTTTGTCATAAGATAATAATGGTATTTTTCCAATTTCTCTTAAATACATTCTTACTGGATCATCAACACTTATTCCTTCATAACTTGTTTCTGTTATTTCATCTAATTTTAAATTTTCAACTTCTTTTAAGTCATCAATGTCTGGCTCATCTTCAAAATCATCATTTAAAATATTAACTCCCATTTCTTCAAATGCATCAAAAACTTTATCTATTTGATCTGGATTTGTATTTTCTAGTTCTTTGGCTAATTCTTCATATGTTATTTTTCCTTTTGCCTTAGCTTTTTTTACAATTTCTTGAACCTTTTCTGCATCTAATTTTTCATCTTTCTTTTCTACTTTTACATCTTTCATTTCTTCTAATTTCTCTTGATTTTCCATTTCTTCTCCAATTTTCTTACTCACGAAAATTCACCCCTACTTAATTTTAGCTAATGCAATTATTATATTACTTAGCTCTTTACTTAATTCTTTTTTTGTTTCCCCATCTTGTTCATTTTCTAATTTTTTTAATATATCTTTTTTCTGACTTTCTAGTCTTTCTCTTTCGTATTTTAATAATATATCATCAACAGCTTTATCAATATTTTCTATTTCATAATCTGTTGCCATTACCTTAGTGATATGATTTTGAGTTTGTTCATCAAATTCATCTATCAATTTATTAACATTTGTATCTTGTTTCTCTAATTCTTCATATAATTTTTCTGCAATTTTTCTATTTGTTTCATCTTTAAAATCTTGTGGTTTGATTTTTTCTTTTATTTTTTGAAAGATTTTTTGATTTGCATCAAGTAATAATGCTATTATTGTATCTTCCCTGTTTTTTAAATCTTCATCTATAATATTTTCTTCATTTTCTATTTTTTTAGCAATTTGCGTTTTTACTGCTTTTCCTTGTAATAAATTGTCTGCTTTTGAGTTAGTATAAATTAATTTATTTACTTCTGCATAAATTGCTTCTTTTGAAATATTATAACCACTTGCTATTTTTTCTATGTATATTTCTCTTTCCATTGTATTGTCTACTTTTGCTAGTATTTTTGCAATTTCGTTTAAGAATTTTATTTTATCTGATGTATTCTCTAAATTAATATCTTTTTTTAGATTTTTTACTTTAAATTCGACTAATGATATTGCATTATCCATTGCTAATTTGAATCTACCTTCTCCAAATTTTACAATGAATTCATCTGGGTCTTTTGCTCCTTCTATTTGCAATACTCTCATGTCACATCCCATTTTTTGTAATATTTCCATTGATCTTGCTACAGCTGTTTGTCCAGCTCCATCTGCATCAAATCCAAGTATAACTTGTTCTGTACTTTTTCTTAACAACCAACCTTGTTGTTCTGTTAATGCTGTTCCTAATGCTGCTACTACATTTTTTACACCTCTTTGATGTAATGATATGACATCCATATATCCTTCTACTATTAATAGTCTTTTACTACATTCTGTTTTTGCAATATTTAGCCCAAATAAATGTCTTCCTTTACTATATACAACATTTTCTGGTGAATTTATATATTTGGGTTTTGAATCATCTAAAACTCTTCCTCCAAATGCTATTACTTTTCCTCTAATATCACATATTGGAATCATTAGTCTATTTCTATACATGTCTATATATTGTCCTCTATCATTTCTAATGACTAGTCCTGATTCTAACATTTCTTTTTCATTAAAACCTTGTGCTTTTAATTGTTTATATAATTCATCAAATCTTCCTGAAAATCCTATTTTATATGTTTCTAATGTTGATTGTGTTAATTTTCTTTTTTTCACATATTCTTGTGCCATTTTTGCTGATGGCTTGTACAAATTTTGATGATAATATTCTGCTGTGAATTGATTTATTTTATATATTTTAGCTTTTAATTCTTCTCTTGCTGTATCTTCTGCATTTTCTATTGTCGGTAATTGTATATTAGCTTTTTCTGCTAATTGTTCAACTGCTTCTTTGAAGCCTATTCCTTCTATTTTCATCAGAAATGAATATACATTTCCTCCAACTCCACACCCAAAACAGTGAAATATTTGCCTGTCTGGTGATACTGAAAATGATGGAGATTTTTCATTATGAAATGGACATAGTCCAAAATAGTTTCTTCCTTTTCGAGTTAAATGGACATATTGTGATATTACATCTACAACATCGTTGTTTTGTCTTACTTGTTCTATAATTTCTTCACTATAACGTGCCATTTTCCTCCACTCCTATACTTTCTTATTATTGCTTAAAATCATCATTTCCGTTTTTCGTACATATATATTATTCGACGAATTTTACATAATTCCCTCTTTTTTTGAGAATTTTTTTGAGGTATTTCACAAATTCAAATAAAGACAGGATTATATTTCCTGCCTTTTACATTATTCCCATCTTTTTAACAAATTTTTTGCCTTTTTTCATCATTTTATTTGTATTAAACATATTATCATTTTGCCATAGCATAACCATTCCTGTTGTTACTAATCCACCAATAACTAAACCTTTAACAAATTTCATATCCATTTCAATCCCTTCTTTACAACTATTATTAGATTTTTAATCTTTTAATAGTATCTCATTTTTGTTGGTTATTTATTCATTAATAATAGATTTGTTAAATTAAAAATTTTTATTAGAACTAAAAAACTACATTTCAATTCCTCGATTTCTCTTCTTATTTTGCTGATTCATAAATCTTATTTGTGCTTCAGTAGTTTCTCTTATATGTTGCTCAATAAATCTTTTTTCTTCTTCTGTTAAGAATGCTCCTGAATTTTGCTTTTGTAATAGTTTTCTTACTTTTACATTATTAGTCATTTCTTCTGTTTGTTGTTGTGTTTCTGATTTTGTAATTCTACTTTGTGAAATTGACCTCTTAACATTAATCATTGTTGTCATTCTATC
The DNA here is from genome assembly GCA_934120045.1 of uncultured Clostridia bacterium. GTDB lineage: Bacteria > Bacillota > Clostridia > TANB77 > CAG-508 > CAG-269. The sequence continues at coordinate 18,328 of CAKOTF010000004.1, read as the reverse complement.
AGTCATACTTCTTCCTGCTTTTCTTTGTTTATTATCTAATGGTTCTGAATTCTTCTTAGCTCTTTCTGCAAAACTTTTATGTTCTCTTCTTTTTGATGTTTCTTGTGACATAACATGTTCTTGTTTCAATTCTTGTCCTATTGGAATCTTCTCTTTAGAATTTGTTGATGTTGATATTGTTCCAGTATCAGAAATCGTCATATCTTCTAATAAAGCATTAATATCTCCATTATATTTTTCTTGCCCCACAGACATTACTACTTCTTCAATAAATTGCTTAGCAGGAATTTCTCCTCCATTACTTTTTAATATAAATTTTCCACTACTTGGAATATGTGGTGCAACTACTTCTTGTATATATTGTTTGACTGGTATTTCTACACCATTTGGCAATTTAATTTTTTGCTTTAAAATGTCTTGATTTATCATTTTAACAATGTCAACATTGTTTATAGTAATTTCATCTTTTACTTCATCAGTCCCTTTTTTCTCTTCTTGATTTTCTGCCTTATGATTTTCTCTTTCACTTGGTTGTTGCTTTGAATTATTATCACCTTGTTGTTTAAGTTGTGCTAAATCTACTTGTTCAAATTTTTCTTTTGATCCTTTTTGAAAAACAAATGTATCATCAATACCATTTTGTACACACTTTTCTTGAATTTTACTTTTTATTTTATCTATAAAATTCGAATCAATTTCTTGCATAATAGGAACCATTGCCTTTATTATAGCATCCATATCATCTAAATTTATCTTAATTTCCTTGTTATCTCGTGTCGGAATAGAAAAAATTGTCTGCACAACACTTGAAGCAGATTGTAACTCCTTATCTTTCTTATTTTCTTCTAATTTATTTAATCCTTTTTGAATTTCTTTTCTAAAATGTGATTTTATATATTTTTTAAATCTAATATTTGTTAAATCTTTTTCTATTAGACCATACTTAGAAAGTGGTGTTGTCTTATCATCTTTATTTCTTTCTAAGTTATCTATTATAGTTTGGGTTGCTTGTTTCAAAAACAACTCATCAAACTTTATTTTTTTACCTTCATATATAACATCTTTTCCTTTAAATTCGGCAATATCAGATAGTAATACTTCTTCAATAGAATCTTCAAATATTCTTGTTCTTATTGAATTATATGAGCTATTTTTGCCATTTTTCTTTGGTGGCTCATCGCCAATTCCAATCCATCCATCAATCTTTCCTGTTAAAACAGGTGGCTTTCCACATCTTTGAATTATTTCTGGATTCTCTTGTGCTATTTCTTGTAATATATTTATATAATTTGCTAAGTTATCTGTATCCGCATAAATTACCATTTTATCATCTCTTTCAGCTGCTACTCCTAGTTTAAAATAAAATGGTAGTTGTTGTTCTTCACATTTATTTTCAAATAATTGTGCTAATTTCCACATATCTTGATTTTGACAGCTAATATAAAGCCTATGTTTTACTAAACCAATCCCTTTAGCCATAACTGAAATATTTTTTGAATCAATATGTTCCCAACCGTTTTGTACTTCTAAATCATTTATTTCCTTATTAAAAAGTGTACTTTCTTTTAATCTTCTAATATCTTCCATCGATGATACTTTTCCAAAGTTTCTAAGATATTGTTGCATTTTTTTGGCATCCATTCCATTGCTTGATTCTAAATATTGAATATGTGCTTCATCCAAATTACATATATTTTCAATCCATTGGTTATATATTTTTACCAAAAATGTCTCTTCATCTTCTAATTTAATTATACTATTATCTTTTGTTTGATTTTGCTGTACTAATTTTTTATATAATGTACTTATTCCACCTGAATATGTCCTATCTGATTTAGAATATTCTAATACTATTTTTTTCAAAAGTTCTTCATCTTCTAATGGATTTTTTATACTAGTATATATATCCACTAATTTTCCCATATCTAATTCTCCCTCTTAAAAATTTTTTTTATTTTAGTTAATAATATTTGTATAAAATTAGGTTTCTTATATTCAATAATTTGTAGATTATTTTCAGTACTCTCATCTTGTTTTTTCTTAAACAAATTATCAGGATTATATTTTTCTTCTAATTCCTTTTTTTCTTCCTCATTTTTATCTAATTCATTCAGAAAACGCTGTTTTTCCTTTTCATTTTCACACCAATAATTCAAATTTAAAATTGCTAACAATACCATTGTTTCTCTTTTTAAATTTTGTCCAATTAATGGTTTCTCAATATCAATTTCAGGATGATAATCTTTCATTTTCTCTTCTTTAAAAAAATCTCTAACTTTTTTTGGCACTTTTTCTCTATAATCATCTTCTAATAGATTTAATATCTCATCAATTTCAGCATAAGCCAACATATTTTCCATTACCATTTGTATTCCTCCATAATTGCTTTTGTAATTTTATCTTTAAATATTTTATACCACATATAAAGAATTTTTTCAATTTTTATTCAAAATTATTTATAAGCATGTTTCATCACATTTTCATTGACTTTTTGCCATTTTGCTAGTATAATCGATATGAAATAATTTCGCTCATAAGAATATTTTTTTCTTACAACGAAAAATGAGAAAGGAATGAATTTTAAATGGCATATAATTTTAAAGAAATAGAAAAAAAATGGCAAAATAAATGGGAAAAAGAAGGAACATTTAATGCTAGCAATGATTACACAAAGAAAAAATGGTATGGATTAATAGAATTCCCTTATCCATCAGGACAAGGTCTACATGTCGGACATCCTCGTAGTTATACAGCACTTGATATAATCGCAAGAAAAAGAAGATTACAAGGATATAATGTATTATTCCCTATTGGATTTGATGCATTCGGTCTTCCAGCAGAAAATTATGCAATAAAAACAAATGTACATCCAAAAATAACAACTGCCAAAAATATTGCACATTTTACAGAACAATTAAAATCTGTTGGTTTTTCATTTGATTGGTCAAGAGTTATTGACACAACAGACCCAGAATATTATAAATGGACACAATGGATATTTATTCAATTATATAAACATGGATTAGCTTATAAAGCAACAATGCCAATAAACTTCTGTACAGGATGTAAAGTTGGATTAGCAAATGAAGAAGTTGTAAATGGTGTTTGTGAAAGATGTGGAAGTCCAGTTGTCCAAAAAGAAAAATCACAATGGATGTTAAGAATCACAAAATATGCTCAAAGATTAATTGACGATTTAGATGATGTTGATTATTTGGAAAAAATAAAAACACAACAACGTAACTGGATTGGTCGTTCAGAAGGTGCTGAAGTGAAATTCAAAATTGCAGGTACTGACGAAGCACTAACTGTTTACACAACAAGACCTGATACACTATTTGGTGCTACATATATGGTAGTTGCTCCAGAACATAAATTAATTGAAGAATTTGCTTCTAAAATAACAAATTTAGATGAAATAAAAGAATATCAAAAACAAGCTGCTTTAAAATCTGATTTTGAACGTGGTGAAATGAATAAAGATAAAACTGGTGTTGAAATCAAAGGAATTAAAGCAATAAATCCATTAACAAACAAAGAAATTCCTATTTGGGTTGCAGATTATGTATTATCATCTTATGGAACTGGTGCTATTATGGCTGTTCCTGCACATGATACAAGAGATTATGAATTTGCTACAAAATTTGGTCTTAATATTATACCTGTTCTTGAAGGTGGAGATGTTTCAAAAGAAGCTTTTACTGGTGATGGTGTACATATAAACTCAGGATTTTTAAATGGTTTGGGATTAGAAGAAGCAAAAAATAAAGTTATAAAATATCTTGAAGATAATAAAATTGGTGAAAGAAAAGTAAATTATAAACTTCGTGATTGGGTATTCTCACGTCAAAGATATTGGGGTGAACCAATTCCAATGGTATATTGTGATGATTGTGGTTGGGTTCCAGTTGATGAAAAAGATTTACCTTTAACACTACCAGATGTAAAAGACTTCTTACCTGGAGAAGATGGAGAATCACCTCTTGCAAGACATACAGAATGGATTAACACAACATGTCCACACTGTGGTAAACCTGCAAAAAGAGAAACAGATACAATGCCTCAATGGGCTGGCTCATCATGGTATTTCTTAAGATACATGGATCCACATAATCATGATGCTCTTGCATCAAAAGAAGCTCTTGAATATTGGTCACCTGTTGACTGGTATAATGGTGGTATGGAACATACTACACTTCACTTATTATATTCAAGATTCTGGCATAAATTCTTATATGATATTGGAGTTGTTCCAACAAAAGAACCTTATGCAAAACGTACATCACATGGTATGATTTTAGGTTCAAATGGAGAGAAAATGTCTAAATCAAAAGGAAATGTTATAAATCCAGATGATATTGTAAATGAATTTGGTGCTGATGCTTTTAGAGTTTATGAAATGTTTATGGGACCATTTGATCAAACAGCAAGTTGGTCTATGGATAGTATTAGAGGTTGCTTCAAATTTCTTGACAGAGTTTGGAACTTACAAGACATTTTAGTCGATGGTGATACATATTCAAAAGAAACTGAAAAAATGATGAATAAAGCTATCAAAAAAGTTTCACAAGATATTGAAGAAATGAAATTTAATACATGTGTTTCTACATTCATGACAATGATGAATGAATTTACAAAATTAAAGAAAATTAATAAAGCTGAATTCAAAACATTTTTAATATTATTAAATCCTTTTGCTCCTCATATAACTGAGGAATTAAATGAAATTTCTGGATTTGATAAGCCTATTTCATCTTGTGATTGGCCTAAATATGATGAAAGTAAAACAATTGATGACGAAATAGAAATTCCAGTTCAAGTTAATGGTAAATTAAAAACAACTATTACTATCAATTTAGATGAAGATGAATCTTCTGTTAAAGAAAAAGTTCATTCTGCTTTAGAAGGAAAACTTGATGGAAAGTCTATCGTTAAAGAAATTTATGTAAAAAATAAAATTTTCAATGTTGTTGTAAAATAGAAAAACGATTGGCGCAATGCCAATCGTTTTTATGCTTCCCTCTTCCAATAAAATAAATATTGTTGAGCAATACCAGCTAAATTTCCAAATTTTTCATGTGCAAGTTTTTCCAATTCTTTTTTATTAACTTTTGTTTCATCTTCATTTTTTATATAAAGTTCGTTCATAACTCTTCTAACCCACACATCAATTGGGAAAACTTCAAATCTTTTTAATGTTGAAAATAATAAAATACAATCTGCCACTTTAGGTCCAACTCCTGATAATGTTAATAATTGTTCTCTAACTTCCATTGTATTTGGATTATTTTGCATTTGTTCTAAATCTACTTTTTTATCTAATATCATATGTACAGTCTCATATAATCTTATATCTCTAAAACCTGTTCCAAGTTTCCTATAATCTTCTACTGTTACATCTTTTAATTCTTCTACTGTAGGAAAAGCGTAATATTTTTCTCCGTTCCATTCTATTTCTTTTCCATATGTTTTAGATAGTCTTTCAATTATCCCTTTTATTCTTGGAATATTATTATTTGCTGAAATAATGTAAGATATTATCATTTCCCATAAATCTTGATTTAAAATTCTAATTCCTTGTCCATATTGTATACTTGTTTTTACATTATCATCTATTTTGGATAAAGTTTCTTTTATTTCTTCATAATTACGATTTAAATCAAAATAATCTTGTACAATTTCTTTTATATCACCATTGCATATTCCTTTAAATATTACAGTGTCCCCACTTTTTTGGACATTCATTACATTTTCTTTAAATATTCCTGTATAACTTCCATCACCTTGTTTATTCCATCTAAAACATTGTCCACAATCAAATATATCTGCTAATTCAAATGATTTTATATTTTCTATTTTATATTCTTGTTCTTGCATATTTTCCTCCACTATTTATATTTTAGTTCATTTGAATTAATTTTTCAACATCTTCATTGCAAATTTATTAAAAGTCATGTATAATATTATTATCACGTATTTAATATTAAATTGAGCTCAATATTTGAGGAGGTTATTTTATGTTGCAACACTTCTTGGTCTTCTTTATTACTTTTATCATCCTTTTAATTGCTATTATAATCATTACAATAATACTTCCAATGTGGCGGTTTATGGAAAGCGCAGATAATGTAATCCATTTATTTTCTCTCTTAAAAATATTATTAAAATTTGATGATCTTCAGCAAAAAGGAGAAATAAAAATATCATATGGTAAATGTAAATTAAAATTTGGTAATGTTAATGAAGCTAGCATCAAACTCGAAAAACTAGCTAAAGAAGCATTAGAATACTATGATAAACTTGGTTGGATTGCTATGACTGATAATTATTTTCAAGTTCAAAAAGACAAGCTAATCAATATATGTTACGAACTACGAAAGTTAAGGTGGGAAAATCAAGGAGTTTAAAAACGAATGTGGGAGAATATCCCACATTTTCTTTATGGCTCTATGTCAATAGAATAAGGAATCTATAATTATAGACCCCTTATTATCAAAACTAATATTTCTTCATTTAACTATTTCTCACAAATTTGAGCATATTTTTTTAATTTTTCATAAGCTAAATAATTTACTGTACCTGCTGGGAATTTTCCATCTTTATCTTTCTTTCCTGCTGGAACACCTGTTAAAACTTCAATACCTTCATCTATCGTAGAAACAGCATATATATGGAATAAATTATTTTTTACTGCTTCAACAACATCATCATTTAATTGTAAATTTTCAACATTTTGAACTGGTATCATAACACCATGTGAACCATCTAATCCACGCATTTTACAAATTTGGAAATATCCTTCTATTTTTTCATTAACACCACCAATTGGTTGAATTTGTCCTTTTTGATTTACTGAACCTGTAACAGCAATTGATTGCTTAATTGGTATTTCAGATAAACTTGATAATAATCCATAAAGCTCTGTGCTTGATGCACTATCACCATCAACACCATTATATAATTGTTCAAAACATATACTTGCTGTTAAACATAATGGAATATCTTGTGCAAATAGTTCTCCTAAATATCCTGATAAAATATATACACCTTTTGAGTGTGTTGAACCTGATAAATCAACTTCTCTTTCTATGTTTACAACACCTTGTTTTCCAGTATATGTGTTTACAGTTATCTTTGCAGGCTTACCAAATGTATAATCACCTATTGTCATAACTGTTAATCCATTAATTTCTCCAACTAATGAACCTGTTGTATTTATTAATAATGTGTTTTCTTTTATCATTTCTAAATATTTTTCATCATATTTTTTAATTCTTTCAACTCTCTCTGCTAATGCTTTTTTCACAAAATCTGATGTAACCACCTTAGCTTTAGCTAATTTTGCCCACGTTCCAGCTTCACCTACAACTTGTGCTAATTCTGTAAATCTTGTTGATATTTTATTATTATCTCCTGCAATTCTTGATGCATATTCTACAATACTTGCCATTGCTGATTTATCTAATTGTGGCAATTCTTCTTGTTCACAAAATGAATGAACAAATTGTGCAAGTTTATTTACATTTTCTTCTGTAATTGGTGCAGTTTCTTCAAATTCCACTTTTATTTTAAATAGTCTTCTAAAATCACTATCCATTGAAAGTAATGTATGATATATATTAGAACTTCCTATTAATATTACTTTTAAATCAATTGGAATTGGTTCTGGTTTTAATGAAATTAATGTCATAGATGACCTTTGTTCTATTGAATTATCTATTGATACTTCTTTAACTCTTAAAACTCTTTTTAATTCTTCATAACATATCCCATTTGCTAATAAATCTTTAGCTTGGAATATAATATATCCTCCATTTGCTTTTTGTAATAAACCAGGTTTTAACATTGTAAAATCTGTTTTAAATGAACCATAATAATTTTCATATTCTAATTTTCCAAATAAATTATTAAATGAATAATTTGAATCCATTATTACAGGTGCGCCTTGTGTTTCACTATTATCAATAAATAAATTTACTCTATAATTTAAACATGGATCTTGTTTTTTTGCCATTGGTCCTTGTTGTGGTTGATTATTTTGAACTTGTTTATCTTCTTCTAAAAAATATGAAACATTTTTTAATACATCTTGTTTTACATCTGTTAAAAATTTATTTATTTTTTTATTTCTTTTATATTTTGCTTTTATAAAATTTATATGTGCATTTACTGTTAATAATGCAATATTTGATTGCCATTCAGAAACTTTCTTATCTGCTTCTCTTTCTATTTGTTTAATTTGTCCAATTGCTTCCATTATTTGTTGTTGTACAACAGTTGACTTTTCTTCATAATGTTGTTTTACTGATTCTTCTAATTTTTCAAACTCTTCTTCTTCTATTACTTTGCCTTCTACAATTGGCATCATATAAATTCCGTTTTGTGCAGATTTTACTTGAAATCCTTCTTTAAATGCATCTTGTGTTAATTTTTGCATTACAACTTCTCTTTGTGCTTCAAATTCTTGTTTTATTAAAGCTTTTTCTTTTTCAAAATCATCAGCATTAAATGTTTTCTTTATATCTTTTTTTACTTCTTGGATAAATCCATCCATACTCTCTTTAAATTCTTTTCCTTGACCTGCTGGTAATGATACTGCTATTGGTTCATTTGGATTTTGGAAATTATATATATAACACCAATCATTTGGAACTTTTTTCTTTGGTGCAATACTATCTAAATAGTTTTTTGTATACATTGTTTTTCCAACTCCACTTGGTCCTTCAATATATATATTATATCCTTTTACATCAACTTGTAAACCAAATTGTAATGCTTTTATTCCTCTCTCTTGTCCTATACCATCATTTACTGATTCTAAGTCTTGAGTTGTCTCAAAATGAAACATATCTCTATTACATACCATTTTTAAGTCTTTATAACTTAACTCTTTTTTGTTATTCATTTTTTCCTCCGTATCTTTTCTTATTAACTTTTTGCAAAATTTTTTAAGTAATATTAACTTTTTATTTTAAAAATCTGGCAAGAAAAATTAATTATATTTTGTCCTATTTTGTCTTTTTTATTTTATACTAGTTATTATTTTTTGTAAAGCAATTTATTAAAGTTTTTTCTTGAAATTTTTGTAAAGAACAAAGGTATAATAAAACACACCTTTTTATTGGTGTGTAAAAAATTCATTTATTATATATGCACATCTTTTAGATGCTTTTTCTAAAAACTTATCAAATGTTATTTCATTCTGTCCATTTGGTTTATCTGAAATACTTCTTATTACTAAAAATGGTATTTGGTCTAATTTACATACTTGAGCTATTGCTGAACCTTCCATTTCTATGCAATCAGCATTAAATTTGTTTCTTATTTTTTCTTTCATTTTTGGTTCTGTACAAAAAATATCACCTGAAGCAATTGTTCCAACTTTTATCTTAAAATCTTTATCATTTATACGTTTTATTGTTTCTTCTATTTTTACTATTAATTGTTCATCACTTTCCACATATTGTCCCACATTGCTGATGAATCCTTTTTCATGTCCAAACGCTGTTATATCAAAATCATGTTGTACTAATTTTTTTCCTATAACAATATCTCCTATTTCTAATTCATCATTACAACTTCCTGCAGATCCAACATTTATTATTCCTCGTATATTAAAATTGTCAATTAATATTTGTGTAACTCTTGCTGCATTTACTTTCCCAACCCCAGCTTCGACTAATACTACATTTTTATTATTTATTGTTCCTTTAAAAAAGTTTAATTCATATATTTTTTGATTTTCTATATTTTTCATTATTTTTTTTATTTCTTGCATTTCTTCTTGCATCGCAGCAATTATTCCATACATATTTTTCACCTATCTTTCTTCTATTCCACTTTCTATCATACAATTTAATTCGTTTTCAATTATTTGCTAAAAATATATCTGTACTAATTCGCCTTCTATGTATTTTTTGCTTTTGTTTTCATAACTATTCTTCTTAATTGAAAAATACATTATTTATTATACTATAAAATCCTTTTAATTTCAATTCTTTTGCAATTAAAAAAATAGTAGTGATTATATAAATCATTACTACTTATAATTATGGTGGCTTCAAGTGGAATCGAACCACTGACACGGGGATTTTCAGTCCCCTGCTCTACCAACTGAGCTATAAAGCCATACCTTTATATAAAAAAATGGCGACCTGGAACGGGCTCGAACCGTCGACCTCTAGCGTGACAGGCTAGCGTTCTAACCAACTGAACTACCAGGCCGTAAAACATGGTGGTCGCTATAGGGCTCGAACCTATGACCCTCTGCTTGTAAGGCAGATGCTCTCCCAGCTGAGCTAAGCGACCATGTCTTTCGACATTGACTAGTATACTATGTTTTCTATAAATTGTCAATACATTTTTAAAATTTTTTTAATTTTTTTTTATTTTAGTTTATAGTTGTACTTGTAACTCCTGTACCGACTACATTTTCTTGTAAAGACCTCCATGTATTACATCCTATTATTCCATCAGCAGTTAATCCTCTTGATGTTTGATATCTTTTTACTGCATTTAATGTTTGCCCTCCAAAAACTCCATCTAATCCACCTGTACTATATCCTAGGGTATTTAAATCGTCTTGTGCAATACAAACATAATTTCCTCTTGAATTTTGTCTTATCAAAGGATATCCTCCTGAGCTACATGCTGGTGTCCCATATCTTTTATCAAAGTGCACCCATGTTGGTGATAGATTTTCTGGTTCAATATATGTCCATACACCAGAATTTCTAGCACTGTTTCTTAATACTATTCTTTGAGCATTAGTTAATGTTTGCCCAACATCAAAAGCTGTTCCTGCATAATGTTGACTTTGATTTCCGATGTCCCCCCTCATATGGTCTTTTAAATGCAAATCCAACATATATTGGAGCTCCATATATATATCTTTGACTATTCCATGCTTGCATTGTTCTCTTATCTGTCCATAATATATTACTTTTACTAGATCCCCTAAATTCTTTTACCTTTAATGTTCTATTAGTATTATATGGCATAGATTCATTTTCGCCTCTATAATATGTTTCCATTCTATTTGTATCTTGATTATATACTAAAATTTTTGCCAAAAAAATCACCTTCCTTAATCATATAATATGATTAAGGAAGGTTTTTGGTTATTATTTTTTCTCTTTACATTTTACAATAACTCTTTGTTGACTATCATCTGTACAAGTAATTAAAGTAACCTCTCTTCTTCCATTTGTTTTTTGTGTTGTATCATCAGTGTTACTTGGATCTACAGTATGAATATCATATACTTCATAATCAATTGTTGTTTTATTTAAATCTGTTATTTCAACTATATCTCCAATTTCAAGTGTAGGTACTTTACTAAAAAATCTTTTATTTCTCCAATTATGTCCAACTAAACATAAATTTCCAACTTCATTTGGATTAGATCCATGAAATTTGCATATTGAAACTTTTAAAAGCTCATCAGACCAATGATCTAATATTGTATAATCAACATTTATCTTTGGTATTACAATTCTTCCAATATAATTATACTCTTTTCCATTTTGTGCTGTATATGATTTTACTCGTTGATTTGTATTGGAATTTGTTTGTTGCTCTTGTTGTTGATTAATTTCTTCTATTTGTTGGTATTCTTGAATATTTGTTGCAACATCTTGTGTAATTTTTACTATTAAAGCATTTTCTTCTTGATCAACAATTGTTGAATCCTTAAACATATTTTGCAATATGTTTTTAGAAACTTCGGATTCTTTATTTCTATCAACTTCAGCATATATATACATTGTTGACAAACATATCATCAAAAATAGTGATATTACGAACATTACTTTATACATTTTCTTTTTTCTCTTGAGTTCAGGCGTCACATAAATTTTTTCAGTTACCAATATCTGATTCATTTTTCACTCCATTTCTCTATTAGCATATTATTTACTTGGAATAATCGTTATTGATTCAATAATTCCTGATGTTTGATTATAATTAATAGTTATATTATATTTGCTTTGTAAATCTATTTTTTCAGCAACTCCATTTGCTAAATCTACATTTTGATTATCCTTTTTAATGTTCATTTTTATACTTTCTTTTACTTTATCACTTGACGTACTTTGTGTCGTTTCTATTGGTGTAATATTAACACTTTCTAGGTTGTCTTTTACCACATCGATTAATTCTTTTACACTTTCTGCTGAAATGTCAGTTCCAGAGTAAAACTCAAATTTAGCATTAAATCTATTTATTTCTTCTTTTGTTATTTGATTTTCTGTTGATGGTGTTGTTTGATCTATTTGATTACTATCATCAAAGTTTTCCTCACTAAAAATACTTTTTAATGCTGACATTAAATCTTCTGATCTTAATTTTTTTACTAATAATTCATATCTTTTTACCAATGTATCTTTATAAGCAGATTTCATCTTATCTACAACAACTTTTAAAACATCTTGACTTAAATTATTTGCTACTATATTATTAGTCGTTCCAAGTTCAACTTTTTGATTTATTGTGTTTGTTATACTATTTTGAGCTTTTACATTAATATTTACAATATCTTTATAAAAATCTAAATTTAAATTAATATTTTTATAATCACTATCTATTGTGGCATCTAGAGTATATTTTTCATCTCCATCAACTTTTTCTCCACTTAATATGTATTGTTCATTTGTTTCTGTTGTTGCTTTTGATATTGTAATTTCTTGCCCTACTTCCTTTTCATTATTTAATTCTTCATGTTTTACTTTTAAAATTTCTTTACCATTTTCATTTGAACTTTCAATTGTAATTGTGTCTTTTCCTATATTTATATCTGTTCTAATAGTTTTTCCTTTTTGTTCATATATAACTATTTTCATTTCTGAAAATTCAGTATCTTCTACTTTTCTTAATGTTTCTGAAATATAATCCTCATATTTTTTAGAATCATTTAATAAATTTTGTATTTTATTAACAATTATATCATCATCTCTCAAAGTATCTAATAATTTAATAATTAAATTTTGAACTTGCAATCCTGTAATTTTGCAAGAATATTCTTTTACTTTTACTGTTTGAGAATTTATTGTTATTACAGTATTATTTTGTTTTGAAAATGTCCCTGTATTTAATATATCCACTATTATTTGTAGATATTTTTCTTTCAAATCTTGATAATCTTGTTTGCTAAATAATATTCCATTATAGAACTCTTCATTATCTTCAATTATATTTTTTATCAGTTTTAAATTTTCATCAGTTAAATCCAATCCTTCTATGTTTTTTCCATCTTGTAATGTTACAAATTGATTAAATATATTAGTAAATCTGATGCCATATAAACTTTGATCTTGAATTCCTTCTACTTGTACTATACTTTTATCACCAAATAATATTTGGGCATTTTTATAATTATATTCATCTTCTTTTTGTGTTTTCATATTTATATTTAACTTATTGTATCCACTAGAAACTTCTCCACCTTCAGAGTATTTAAAATCTATTGATGTATTTGTTTCATAACTTTCAGACTTCATTTCTTCTTTATATTTTTCTATAGTTTTTGAATCAGTCATTTTCTCTACCTGTTCAATAGCTTGCGTCGTATATTTATAAAATAATTGTTTATTACTTTTAAATACATCTGTTTTTAAAAATAAATATGTAGTTACACCTGCTACAATTGCAAGAATTAATATTATTATAATAATTATTATTCCTATTTTTTTACCTCTCATACTAATTTTCCTTTCTTATCCTTTGTTTTACTGCTTCATATACTACTATTCCTGTTGAAACAGAAGCATTTAAAGATTGAATTTTTCCTTTCATTGGAATTTTTACAAGGAAATCACAATTTTTCTTAACTTTTTCTCCTATTCCTTTTCCTTCATTTCCTATTACAATTGCTAATGGTCCTGTTAAATCTTGATTATAATAATATTTGTTTGTATCAACAGCTGTTCCACAAACCCATAATCCTGCTTGTTTTAATTCTTCAATTGCATCTGAAATATTTGTTACTCTTGCTATCTTCATATGTTCAACAGCTCCTGCAGATGCTTTATTTACTGTACTATTTACTGATGCTGCTCTTCTCTTTGGAATAATTACACCATGTACTCCTGCAGTTTCTGCTGTTCTTATTATTGAGCCTAAATTATGTGGATCTTCTATTCCATCTAAAACTATTACAAATGGATCTTCATTTCTTTCTTTTGCAACTTCTAAAATATCTGATATTTCTACATATTCAAATGGTGGTACTATTGCAATAACACCTTGATAATTTTCTTCTTGTGCCATTTCATCCATTTGCTTTTTATCTTTTTCTACAACTATTATTTTTCTTTCTTTTGCAATTCCTAGAATTTTATTTATAGAACCGTGTTTTTCTCCTCTTGTTACAAATATTTTATTAACATCTTTTCCACTTTCTAACAATTCTAAAACTGAATTTCTTCCTTCTATTTGATCATCAAATCTTTTTTCTACATCTTCTTCTCTTCTTATTTCTTTACGTCTTTCTTCTTTTCTTCTATCTGTTGTCTCCCTTTTTGAATTTCTTCTGTCAGGCATTTTTCTTCTATCTTGTCCTTCTCTTCTTTCATGCTCTCTTCTTTCTACTCTATTTGTTCTCATAAATTTCTCCTTACTTTTATAAATTATTCTTCATCTAATTTTAAAACTGATAAAAAGGCTTCTTGTGGCATTTCTACATTTCCTATTTGTCTCATTCTCTTTTTTCCTCTTTTTTGTTTTTCAAGTAATTTTTTCTTTCTTGTAATGTCTCCACCATAACATTTTGCAAGTACATCTTTTCTCATTGCAGATATTGTTTCTCTAGCTATTATTGTACCTCCTACAACTGCTTGTAATGGTATTGCAAATAAATGTCTTGGTATAACTTCTTTTAATTTTTCTACCATTTTTTTGCCTCTATCATATGCATTATCTTTAAATACTATAAATGATAATGCGTCAACTGGTTCTCCATTTACATGTATATCTAATTTTACAAGATTTGATTTTCTATATTCTTTAAATTCATAATCAAATGATGCATATCCTTTTGTTCTTGATTTTAAACTGTCAAAAAAGTCATATATTATTTCATTTAATGGCATTTCATATATTAGTGTTACTCTATTATCATCTAAATATTTCATGTCAATAAATATTCCTCTACGATTTTGACAAATATCCATTATATTTCCTATATATTCTTTTGGTGTTATTATGTCTGCTGTGACTATTGGTTCTTCCATATATGAAATTTCTGTTTGTGGTGGCAAATCTGCTGGATTATATACATCAAGTATTTCTCCTGTTGTTTTATGTACTTTGTATATTACTGATGGAGCTGTTGTTATTAATCCTAAATCAAATTCTCTGTCAAGTCTTTCTTCAATTATTTCTAAATGCAATAATCCTAAAAATCCACATCTAAATCCAAATCCTAATGCTGCTGAGGTTTCTGGCTCATATTCTAATGCTGCATCATTTAATTTCAATTTTTCTAATGCTATTTTTAAATTTTCATACTCACTTCCATCTACTGGATATAATCCACAATATACCATTGGTGTTACTTTTTTATATCCCGGTAGTGGATTATCTGCTGGATTATTATTTAATGTTATTGTATCACCAACATGAATATCTGTTAAACTTTTTATACTTGCTGCAATATAACCAACTTCTCCTGCTTTTATCTCTTTTGTTGGTAAATATTGTCCTGGTGCAAAATATCCTACTTCTGCTATTGTATATGTTGTACCTGTTGCCATTAATAATATTTCATCGCCAACTTTTAATGTTCCATCCATTACTCTTACATATGCTACTGCACCTTTGTAATTATCATAATATGAATCAAATATTAAACATTTTGCTTTTGCATTTTCATCACCTTTTGGCGCTGGTAAATCTGTTACAATTCTTTCTAATACTTCTTCTACATTTAATCCTGATTTTGCTGAAATACATGGTGCATCCATTGCTGGAATTCCAATTATGTCTTCTATCTCTTTTTTTACTTCATCTGGTCTAGCATTTGGTAAATCTATTTTATTTATAACTGGTAATATCTCTAAATTATTATCTATTGCTAGATATACATTTGCAAGTGTTTGTGCTTCAACACCTTGACTAGCATCTACTACCAATATTGCTCCATCACATGCTGCTAGACTTCTTGAAACTTCATAATTAAAATCAACATGACCAGGTGTGTCTATTAAATTGAGTGTATATTCTTCTCCATCTTTTGCTTTATACTTCATTCTTACAGCTTGTGATTTAATAGTTATTCCTCTTTCTCGTTCAATATCCATATTGTCAAGTATTTGATCTTCCATTTCTCTTTGAGACAATACACCTGTTTTTTCTATTAATCTGTCTGCAAGCGTTGACTTTCCGTGATCTATATGTGCTATTATGCTAAAATTTCTTATTTTATCTTGGCTCATATTATTTTTGTTAGTATTAAATTCTAACATTCTCCTTTCTCTCATATTATTCGGCTATTTTATTATAACATGTTTCTTGGATTTTTTCACTATTTTAAACAAAAAAAGAGAGAATTTTTTATTCTCCCTAAAGTAAAGAGTTATTCTATTGTTTTTATAAAATATAAAATATTACTTTACTAAAAACTATTTTTTCTATTACATTCTATTTTTTCTCATAATATAATTCTTTTATTAATACTTTTCCTTTCCAAAAAATAGATTTAAGAATTTTTTTAATAATAATTCTTAAATCTATCTATTGGTTATAATGAAACTCGTGGCCAAGCGAACATAGTTGTTGTTGTTGTTGTTCATATAGCCATTGTTGAAGTTCGCGTTCCATGCGTTGTTGGCGTTAGTATTGTTCTGTGAAGACGACCAGTACCAACTATAAGAGAATATCTCAAATAACTATGACTTGCACATTTTTTATTGTTCAACTTTTGATAATACCAATTTTTTGGTGGAACAATCACTTTCATTATATTAAATAACTTTTATTTAATATATACCAGAATATTTTTATTAAAATCTTCTTGTATAAAGACCATTCCTTTAGCAATTCCTCTTCTTGTTATTCGACCATTGACAAATATAGATAAATCATCTAATTTTATCTGTATTGGAGCTTGCCTATTTCTATTATATATTTCTTGATTTATTTTCTTTGATGCATTTTCTACTTTTGATTGTGTCCAATTATTTTTCTTTGCTTTTTCTTCCATCTTTTATATCTTCCATTTTTTTATTTTATATAAACTTCAAGTAATGAACTTCTTACGAAGTTTTCATTACTTGAAGTTTTTCACACGTTATTTACATAACGTGTCTTTTTTCTTTCTAATTTTTTACAAAATTAGAAAGTCGTGACCAAGCGAGCATAGTTTTGGAGGTAGTAGCTGCGTTCCATACCGTGGCTTGCCGCAGATCGCGTTCCACGCGAAGTCGGTGTCAGTACCGAACTGTGAAGACGACCAATACCATCCATTTAAGCCTTTAGCACTATAATTACTTTTCGTTATTCTTAATTCTTCTCCAAATGCACTCCATTCTTCTTTGGATGGTATAAACCACCCTTTATTTAGTTTTGGCTTAATTTGTTCATATATAATACTATTTAATGTTAGTTTTTTGGTATTTGTTTTTCCACTTCCAAAAGTAGTCGTAGTACCTAACATTGAACCTCTTTCAATAAAATATGTACCTGTTCCGATATCTGTTAATGCCATTACATAGAATCTATCATTTCCGTCTCCTGATGGTGTTAATATTTTTGATGTTCCTCCTAGTTGGTTTGTATAATCTTCTTGACTTATTTTATAACTTTTTACTTTTGTACTTTCTATTGTTGGTATTGTATATGTTCCATCACTATTTCCCCATTGTCCTGTTTTCCCATGCAATAAGTCTGCAAATATTATTCCATCTACTGTTCCATCTCCGTCTACATCTGCATAATATCCTACATATGACTCTGTTTCTAATGCTTTTTTATAATTTTCTACTGTTATTGTACAACTATCCAACTTAGTTCCACTAGAATTCTTAAAAGTAATAGTTGCAGTACCAGCAGACTTAGCAGTCACAAGACCTGTATCACTGACAGTCGCAACATCTGTATTGCTACTTGTCCATAAAGTACTTTCTGTTGTATTAGAAGGATTAACTGTACCTGTTAACTGTACAGTATTTCCAACATACACTGTTTCACTTGTTGGACTTACAGCAAGGCTAGTTATAGGAGTTATTACTGTTATAGAACATTGCGCAGTATATCCGTTTTGTGTAGTAACTGTTATTTGAGCTTCTCCATTTTCTATTAACGTTAAATTTCCATTCTCTACTGTAACTACATT
>CAKOTF010000003.1 GCA_934120045.1 uncultured Clostridia bacterium | reverse complement strand
AGAAATAATAATGTTACCTAAAGTAAAAAGTTATTCAATTGTTGTAATAAAAGATAAAATTTTTCTTGAAGAAATATAAAAAAGTTTAAAATATACTAAAAAAGCTGGAGCAGAAAACTTTATAAGTTTTCTACCCCAGCTTTTGACATAGAGTCGTTATTTCTAAGAAAAAACCACATTTTTTTCCAGTTCTTCTTACTATTTTTCATAGTTAATCACTATTTATAATATACTTTAATACCATAAGAAGCACCAAAATTATCACCGCGCACTCCAAATGTCACTTCCCAGATACAATCTTCCTCTTATTTTTGTATATAATTTATTATTATTTATAGTTTTAGATACAGAAGCCGAATATTCTCTATTTGGTGCACCCAAGTTAAAATCAAAATTCTTATAGCTCTCCCATAAAGTTTCCCAGTTTGTTCCATCATATACATCTATTGCAAGTCCCGCATATATACCCCAAGGTCTTTTAATAAACCAAAAACTAGCAGAACCTTCTATTTTAGAAATCATCTTTCCTTGACTACTAATCGTTTTTTCTGATCCAATTGTCATCCAACCTTTACTATGTCCATTCAAGGTGTAAAACTCATCATTAAAACTATCTATATCTGTTACAGTAACATTAATATATGCTTTTACATTTCCACTTGAATTTTGTACAGTAATTGTAACTTTTCCTGAACCTATTGCAGTTACAGTTCCATTTTCGTCTACTTTAGCCACATTTTCATTTGAACTTTTCCAAACTATCTTTTCTGTTCTTGTAAAAGGTGTTACTGTTACATCTATTTTTGTTGTACTTCCAAGGCCATTTAAAGCTATTTCGCCTTCATTTGTTATCCTTATTGTTTTTATAGATGTTTGAACAACTATAGAACATTGCGCAGTATAACCATTTTGCGTAGTAACTGTTATAGTAGCTATTCCATTTGCTACACCTGTAACAAGACCATTTTCATTAACTGTAGCTACTGATTCATTACTACTTTTCCAAGTTAAATTCAAATCAGTATTTGCCTTGCTTGGTTGTATTGTAGCATTTAATTTTACTGTTATATCATCTGCACTCAAATCTATTATTGCACTATTTTGATCTAGTACAACTCCTGATGGATATACTAAAATTAATTTCCATTTTGCATATAAATTAATTTTACTTCCATTAACACTGGACAAACTATTTATTTCCTGTTGATTTTGATATACCACTTCTCCATTAGCACTTGTTGCCCATCCAATAAATTCATAACCATCTTTATTGAATCCATTTTCTGATAAACTATATGTTGCACCATATTTGCATTCCATATTTGTCATACTTCCACTAGTATTTCCGTTTCCGTTAAATACTATTTGATATGTTATTGCTGTCCATTGTGCATATAATGTTACATTGTCAGCATATATCCATTGTTTTGAAGATGTCCAATAATCGTTTGCATTTACATTGCATTTTCCATTTGAACCATATACTTGTATTCCACCTGACGTAGATGTATACCATCCATTAAATATATATCCAAATTTTGTAGGATTTAATGTACTTACATCATTATTTTGAGTTGATGAATATACTACTTTTTTTGTATCTTCTTGTATTGTTCCACCATTTGCATTAAATGTAATTGTATATTCTTCTTCTTTCCATACCGCATATAATATAATTTTACTTCCATTTTGTGATGAAAGATTTACTACAGATTCACTATTTGAATATTGTTTTGAACCAGTTGCTTGTGTTGACCATCCAACAAATTCAAATCCAGTTCGCTCAAATCCATTTGCTGTTAATTTTTTAGCCTCATCATATGTATGAGAACTTTGTGGCGTTGAACCACTTGTACTTCCATTTCCATTATATGTTATTGTATATGTTATAGGTATCCATTGTGCATATAATGTTATATCATCTGTATATACCCATTGATTGTTACTATTCCAGAAAGTATTCGAATTTGCATTACTACTTCCATCATTTTTATATACTTGTATTCCTTCAGTTCTTTCTGTATACCAACCATTAAATATATATCCAGTTTTTGTTGGATTTAATGAACTTACATTATTATTTTTTGTTGAATTATATACAACCTCTTTCGTATTTCCTGTTATATTTCCTCCATTCGGATCAAATGTTATTGTATATGTTTTTTCTTTCCAATGTGCATATAATTTTAGTGAATTTAATGTATATATCCATTTTCCTTCTTCATCCCAATAATTAGTTCCTATTATTCCTTTTCCATTAGTTCCATATACTTGTGAACCTCCATTTTCTGAAGTATACCAACCTTCAAATGTATATCCTTGTCTACTTGGAGCTAATTCACTTACATTATTATTAATTGTTGACTCATATCGTGTGATATATTGAGTTTTTTCATTTGTTTGTTCCCCATTTACTGTAATATTTCCTCCATTTGGATAAAATACTATTTCTGTAGGGTTTGCTTCCCATATTGCATAATATGTTTTATCTTCTGTTATTGTAACTGTTGTTCCAACTGTTCCTGAAGCATCAACTGTTGTGTCTGTTGGATTTTCAGACCATCCAAGTAATGTGTATCCATTTCTTGTGGCTGCTGGTAATGCAACATTTTCTAAATAGTTTTCTGTTATATGATAATTTTCAGTACTTTCACCATTTATTTTTATACTATTATCACTTGAATTTCTATTAAATGTTATTGTATATTTATTTATTTGCCATATTGCATATAAATTTGTCGAATTTGCTACTATATCACTTACAGAATATGTCTTTCCTGGTTGATATTTTATTACATCTGATCCCGCTTCTGTAGCCCATCCTTTAAATGTATATCCATTTCTTTGAATTACTGGGTATCCATTTGTAGTTTCTTGCATTGGCATTGTTATTGTATCACTTGCATATTTTTGATATGAGATTTGTTCAATTTTATTTCCATTACCATATACAAATGCTCCACCATTTCCATTTAATATTATATCAAATTTATTAGCTCTCCATATTGCATATAATGTTATATTTCCTTGTACTGTATATTCTTTTCCAGCTTCATATTTTGCAGTTGCTGATGATGCTCTTATATCCCATCCAACCAATGTATATCCTGCTCTTGTTGCTTCTGGTAATATTATATCTGAATTAAAGTTTGCACTTATTGTTTCAGTTTCTACAATACCACCATTTCCGTTAAATGTTATTGTATATTTGTCAGATGTCCATATTGCATATAATGTTATATTATCTTGTATTTCATAATTTGTTTTATATTCTCCCAATATAGCATTAATATTTGTTGACCAACCTGTAAATGTATATCCTTCTCTTGTTGCTGTTGGCAATGTGATGTTTGTTAAATAGTTATTAGTTATTGATTTTATTGAATCCGTTGAATCTCCTATTTGACCACCATTTGCGTCAAGTACTACTGTATATCTCTTAGTACTCCAAACTGCATATAATACTTTGTTTTCTTTTATTACATATGTATTAGTATATTGTGGTTGAGTTGCCTTAGCATCTTCTGACCATCCTAATAATTCATATCCTTTTCTTGTTGCTTCTGGTAATCTTATTTCTGTATTATATGTGCCTTCTATTGTATTTTGATTTACAGTTCCTTCTCCTGCGTTAAATGTTACTGTATATGTGTTTATTGACCATATTGCATATAATGTTGTATTTCCTTTTATTGTATATTTGCTATTTGTACTATATGTTGCTTTAGTTGCTTCTTGATTTTCATCCCATCCTAACAATGTGTATCCTGGTCTTTCTGCTATTGGAAGGTCTACTTTTGCATTGTAGTTTTCTGTTACTGATTCTACATTTGTTGTACCACCATTTCCATCAAATGCTACTGTAAATTGTTCAGGTTTCCATACTGCATATAATGTTAGGTTTTCTTTTAATCTTAATTTATCATTATATTCTGGTTCTGTTGCATCTGGTTCTGTTGCCCATCCCTCAAATGTATATCCTGCTCTTTCTGCTTTTGGTAATTGTACTTCTGTTCTATATTTTCCTGTAATTGTACTATCACCAATTATAGAACCATTATTTCCATCAAATGTTAATGTATAATCATTTAATTGCCATATTGCGTCTAATATTAAGCTTTGTTTTATAGTTATATTATTACCTGGTCTATAATCAATATTGCTTTCATCTCCTGTTGATGACCAACCTAATAATGTATATCCTTCTCTTATTGCATTTGATATTGTTAATTGTTGACCATACTCGGCTTTTACATATTCTTGGTCGACTTTTCCACCATTTGTATTATATGTTATACTATATTTATTATAATCCCAAATTACTTTTATATAAGACTTTTCACTTCCCATTGTTATTATATAATCACCATTTCTTTGTAATTCAGCAGATGTTCCCTCTCCTGTAATTTCCAATGATGCAATTTCATATTTTTCTCTTTTTGGTAAAGTTACTCTCCAAGATTCTCCTTCATTTAGCTTAAATGTCTTTATTTCATCTCCGTCAGAATATTCTCCTCCATTCAAATCAATTGTTAATTCTAAATCACCTTGTTCTTCTATTTGCCATATACTGTTAGAACTTCCTTTTAATTTTACACTAGAGTCTAAAATTACTACTGGTCTTACGCCATATTGTTCAGTATTACTATTTCCACTTGAATTATATAAGTTACTAGAAGTTACTGTACTATCATTTACATAGAACATTCCATATTCAACATCATTATCATTTGTTTTTACAGAATTGTTTGCTACCCAATATCCGTCACTACCAAATATTGTTTGCATTGCCTTACTTGATATTGAATTTACTGAATATTCATAAAATGTATTTGTTATACTCTTTGTTACATTTGAGAATAAATCTGTAAGTAATGCCCATTTATTATTTGCTTCATCAAAGAATCTGAAACCATTTTTTGATACATTATTTGAATTATATGTTTTGGTTTCGCCAGCTGTTGCATTATATCCAGTTATTTTATTAATATCTTTTAATGTTATACTTCTTCCTCCTACAGCCCCATAACCTTGTCCATATAATGCTCCAATTCTGTTTAATTCTTCTGTTGCATTTTCATATCCGTCTGCACCACTTATTTCATAACCTTGTTTATTTTCTGGTTTTACTATATTTGTTGCAACAATCATTAATTTTCCATCTTCTGTTGTTCCTAACAATCTCCAACCATTAATATTTTGAGTATCATAACTTCCTTGAATTGTAAACCTTTGGTTTTCCTTACTTCCAATTATATTTTTACTTGATATATATGTTGTTATTTTATCCCATATTTTTTGGCTAATTCCTAATGTTATTATTTGAGAATTATTAGTATTACCAGACTCATCTTCAATTAATCCTGCGTTTATTGCAACTGTAATTATACCACTGTAGTCTAAAGTATTTGTTCCTTCACGTTTAGTTTGATCTAATTCTGATATTACTATTGTATATTCATTACCTATTTGTTTTCTTTGCCCATTTATTTCTGAATATACTGGTTCTTCTCTAAACGTTCTTTTTACTTTATTCCAATCAACCTCTTTTTGATTTATTAATATTTTCAAATCATTAAGTGTTAAATTTCCTCGTTTGTAATTCTTATCAACCATTCTGAATTTTATTGTTACAGATTTTTGTTCATAATCTACATCTGTTGTTAAATAATTATATAACATTGCTGGTGATACAAAATCTACATATTCGCCATCTATTGTTTCTTGTAAATTTTTGTTTCCACTTGTATCTTCTATAACATCTTCTGCAATTCTAATTGATGTTTGTCCACTCCAGTTCAAATAATCTGTTGTTTGTCCAAATCTATTTTTTTGTTCAAAATTACTTAATTTTAAAGTGTATTTTTTACCAATTTTATAGTTTGTTCCATTTCTATTTTCTGTTACATCTGTTTCTGCAATTATTTCTTTGTTAATTCCTTCTGCTATTTTTCCATCAACATAAACATTTATAGAATCTGTTGTTATATTAGAAGTTCCAAAATACTTATCTGTTACCATAAATTCAATAGTTTCTGTCTTTGCTTGTTTGTCTATCTTTGAACTTATTTTCTTAATTATTGGTCTAACAAAATCTACTTGTCCAATATCAAATGTTGTTTCTTTACTTGTATTTCCTGTCTCATCTGTCAATATTCCTTCACTTAAAACGATTTTTGTATTTCCACTCCAATTTTGATAATTAGCTGATTTGTCTAACTCATATTCTTCAAATCCTCTTATTGTTACTATATATTCTACAGCATATTTTACAAGTTTATTATCTCTTTTTTCATATAAAACATTTCCTGTACTAATATCTTTCTTTAAGTTAGGATTATTTGTCATTTCTATATTATCCATAAAGATTTTTATAGAATTAGCTGTTAAGTTTGTTTCTTTTAAGTATTTATCTTTTCCTATTAACTTGAAGGTAATTGTTCCTGATTGTACATTTTTCTGTACATCTTCAATTTTCCAAACTGGATCTATTATATCTACAATTACTTTATTTCCTGAATCATCACTATTATTTATTCCTAATGTTATTGATTGTGTTTTATTCTTGTTTCCAGAATAATCTGAAATTTTTCCTGATGGTATTGTTATATTTACTGCACCACTATAATTTTTATAGTTAATTCCCGTATTTTTTTCAAGATCTTTTATTCTTAATGTATACATTATTCCATTTTCAATATTTTCTTTTGTCAAACTATTTTGACTTGATGTTATCTCTACTTTTTCCCATGTCTTTTCTGCCTCATTGTATACATTAAATATTAAATCAGTTATATTCAAGCTTTCTCTTGCATAATATTTATCTCTAGCATAGAATTTAACAATTAATTCTTTGTTTTCTGTATCCACTATTGTTGTTAAATTTGACGCCTCATATTGAATTTCTGGAACTATAAAATCTGCAAATAATTTTCCAGATAAGTTTGAATTTGTTTTCTCAGAATCTTCTATAATTTCTTCAAAATTTCCGTTTCCATATTTATCTAATGCTGATCTTCCTTTTATTGCTAATTTAATATTTCCACTCCATTCTTTATATTTCTTGCCATTTTGTAATATTAATTCTTCAAAATTATCAAGTGTTATTGTATATCTTATTTTATCAACAATTTTTGTTTTATCTGTTATTGTTTTGGTTATATTTGAAGCTATTTCTCCATCAACATAAACATCTACATATGTTGAATCTAGAACTGAATCATCACATTCTGTGTTTATTCCACTTGCTTCAACTACTACAATTAATTTTTTATTGTTTTCATCTATTGTTGTTGATATTTTTGACCACTCTGTTCTATATTTACATTCTATTCTTCCCATGTTGTATTTGATTTTTGTGTTTGATGCTCCATTTAGTCTTAAATTTGTACTATCTGAGTAGATTGCTTCACCAACATATATAACTCCATCTTTTTTACCACAATTTGTAATAATATCATCATGTTTATCTGGTATATTGGCAAACTGTGGACCTAAGTCTAGTTCTAGCATTCCATCTTTTCCACAATTATAGAACATTTTTGTCATATCTGTTACTTTACTTATATCAAATTTCTCACCTAATTCAAGTTTAGTCATTGAACTATTTCCAAAGTTTTCAAACATATGTGACATATTTGTTGTATTACTTGTATTTAAAGCTTTTAGGTTTCTTATTATATTTCCTTCTGTACAATTACTTCCTATATTAGCAAATAAATAACTTGAATCTGTGTTAGCATTTATTTCAAATTCACTTCCAATATATACTTCATATTTTCCATTTTCTGTTTCTCTATACCATGCTGTTATTGAACCATCTTGGCTTTGTGAAACATCCCATTTTGTTCCTTGTAGTTCTACTGGAATTATTACATTATTTACAAATTCTACACTTTGTATGTCTTTTCTTTTTATGTTTGTATTTCCTAAAAATCCACTGTTTGGACCTGTTTCATTTCCAACTGCAAGTAATTTTGTTGATAATACTATTTTTGTCAAATTGTTTTGATTTCCTTTTGTATCTTCAACTATTCCTTGTGGGAATAATAAATATGCATTATCTATGTCTTGAACTTTTGGCATTTCTATAGTAAATGTAAATCCTATATTCTTATTTTCTTCATTTACTATATCTTCTACATTTCCTATCATTTTTGCAGATAATTTTTGTGTATTGTCTCCAACTATTAATGATATTAATGATAAATCTATATTTCTAGTTTCACTATCTATTAATTTTGATGTTGCTTCATTAATTCCAGAACTATCTTTTACCTCAAATGTTATTGTCATTGTTTCATTTCGTATCTTTAGGTTTGCTGTTTTAATTACAGGTGATACTACATCAACAATTTCTTCTGGAGTTTTATTTCCATTTTCATCTGTATAAACACCTGATGTTATTGTTGTTGCTATATTTCCATTTGTATATTTATCAAGTACTGAATTTGCTGATATTACTATAGTAACTGCTCCTGTATATTCTATTCCATTTTCTTTGTCAATATTTGAAATAACTAATCTATATTTTCTTCCAACTAAAACTTTTTCTCCATTTATCATTTTAAATACTTTATCATTTTCTTCGTCAGTCTCTAATGCTAAATTTATTTGGCTTAACTGGCTAAGATTTTTCAAGTCATATTTTCCCATTCTTATTGTATTTAAATTGTTTAATGTTATTCTACTTGAATCATTATAATGTCTATCATATACAGAAAATTCCATTGTATATTTTTTCTCTTCTTTATTAGTTTCATCTTTAGAATATTCGTAATTTATTGTTGGAGATATTTCATCTACTACAACTTTAATAATTGATTCTTTGTTTCCATTTCCATATTTATCTGTTGTAACATTTTCTGGTATTTGTATCTTTACATTTCCACCATCTTTGAAGTTACTTAATGTTAATACATATTTATTTTCTATATATTCTAACTTTTTAGTAACATTTCTATCTATTTCAGAATCAACATATACAATTATTGAATTTCTGATTTTTTCTAATTCTTTATCTGTTGGTGGTAACATAAATTTATCATATGCACTCAATTTGATTGTTTGTGTTTTCTTTATTTTGTCTAACATTATATCTGTAGATGTTAAATCTTGTTGTACAAATTCTGGTCTTATGAAATCAACAATTCCAATTCCTAAACTTGTTTGTTTATTAGTGTTTTTACTTATATCCTCTAAGCATCCTGGTTCTACCATTATTGTTGTTGAACCACTCCATTCTGCAAATTCTCTGTCTGTTACTTCTTCACCAGCTTCGAAATTAGATAATTTTAAAGTATATTTAACACCATAAAGTTTCTTGGTTCCATCAATTGTTTCATACATTTCTTCATATTTTTTTCCATTAGTGTTTTCTACTAATTTTTTACTTATAGTTGAAACAATTTCTCCATCTATAGCTATTGATAAATCATTTTCAGATAATATTGATTTTGATAAATACTTATCTGTTCCTATTAAATCAACTAATACATAACTATCTTCTGTTGTTTCTCCTTTATTTTTATTAAATGTTCTTACATTTTCAATATGCCATACTGGATCTACAACATCTACAATTACATTTTCTCCTGTATTATCTGGATTATTAATTCCTATTGTTATAATTTTTTGAATGTTTCCATTTCCAGACATATCAAATATTTTATTTTCAGGAACGATTATTGAAATATATCCACTATAATTTGCATATTTTTCAATAAATTCTCTTGATAAATTAGTTATTTGATACCTTATTTCTAGCTCATTATCTGTATATTTTGTATTTATTGTCGCTAATACATTTTCTATTGTGTCATACTTTTTAGTCTCTTCATTATATATTTGAGCTGTTATATCATCTGTTGTCAACTCACTTCTTCCAATATATTTATCATATACTTTTAAAACAACTTCAAGTGTTTTATCATCATAATTGATGTCTGCCTTTGAATATTTGTATGTTATTTCTGGTTTTATGAAATCAACGAACATTTTTCCATCAGTATTTTCTGTAACTTGTTCATCTTTTATTTCATTCATTAAATTTCCATTTCCATACTCATCAAATGCAATTCCTCTATCTATTTGAACACTTACATTACCACTCCATTCGTAATACTTCTTTTCTGTTTGTTTTGATTGTTGTTCAAAATTTTCAATTGTTAATATATATTGTACTCCACCTGTGATGTTCTCACCTGAATTTAATGTTTTTACAACATTTATTCCATCATCTGCAAGTTCACCATCTACATAAACATGCATATTTCTTTCTGTTAAAGTTGCTGTTCCTTCTTTATATATAGTATTAATTCCTTCTGCTTTTATTGTAACTATCAATTTTTTATTTTCTTTATCTAATATTGAGCTTACTTTACTCCATTCTATTCTGTATTTACATTCTATTCTTCCTATTAAATAATTTACTTGAACAGAAGAGCTTGAATTTAATCTTAAATTCTTTACATCACCATATATTGCTTCACCACAATATATTGTTGAATTTGCTGATTTTCCACAATCTTTTAACATATTTGCATTTGAATTTGCTATATTTGTAAATGCTGGTCCTAAATCTAATGCTACTAATTTGCTACATTTTTCAAACATATTATTCATATTATTTGCTTTAATAGTGTAAAATTTACTTCCTAAATTTATTTCATCAGCATTATTACAATTGTAAAACATACCATTCATGTTTACTACACTCTTAGTATTAAATTCATTTGGTAATTGTATTGATGATAATGTATTATTTTCAGCAAACATATAGCTCATATCTTTTACTTTTTCAGTATTGAAGTTTTCTCCAAAATTAATATATTCAGAAGAATTACAATTGTAGAACATATATCTCATATTCTCTACATTGCTTGTATTAAATTTTTCTGTAAAATTTATTCCTTTTAATTTCTTACAGTTTGCAAACATGTATTCCATGTTTGTTACATTTATTGTATTAAATTTATTTTCAAGATTTATGTTTCTGATTTTTTCTAATCCATTAAACATATTTGACATATTTGTTACATTTGTTGTATCAAATTCTGTACCTAATGATAATGTTTCTACATTTTTACAATTTCTGAACATATTCTTCATTGTAGTTACTTTTAATGTATTAAATTCAGAATTTAGTTTTATTTCATTTAGAGTTTCACAATCTCTAAATAAATTATCCATATTTGTAACATTGTTTGTTTTAAAATTTGTTCCTAATTCTATATTTTGAAGTTTTTTATCTCCAAAAAACAATGAATCTATATTTATAATATTAGTCATATATAAATTGTTCATGTCAACTATATTTTTTAAGTTTTCCATTCCAGCAAATAAATAACTTGAATTTATATTTCCATATATATTTTCATTACTTCCTATATATATTTCATAATATCCATTTGAATCACTATCTTCATATCCTGCAATTATTGAACTGTCACCATTTGAAGATGCATTCCAAGTTGTTCCTTTTACTTGATCAATACTATTTACAAATGTTATTTTTTCTATTTTATTTCTTTTTACTGATGTATTTCCTAAAAATCCATTATCTTCAAAACTATTAGTAGACTCATTAAATAATATATCTTTATTTGTTTCTTTTAAACAATTATACATTATAAATTCTGTATCTATATTAGCATTTTCTGAAGAATCTAATAATGTTCCTGCCATAACTTTGATTTTTACTTGATCAGCTAATTTAGAAAATCCTTTTACTTCTATCCTTAAAACAACTCCATATTGGACTCTATTTATTTCATAAGTTTCTAAGTTTTCTCTATTTTCTTCCAATGCTTCTTCTTGTTTTATGTTTATTGTTATTCCTGATGTTGTTTCTTGATTATCTACAAATACTTTTATTTTATCTGATAATTGTGTTGCAGAATATTCACCATCACTTAATGTATTTCTTGAATAATATGTATCTGTTCCTTTTATTGCAATACTTGATAATGTATTCTCATCTATATTTGTTATAGCATTTTCTTGCTTTTCCCATATTGGTTTTACAGTATCTACAATTACTTCTTCACCATTTGTTTCATTTGTTCCAATAATGCTTACACCAACTGTAAGTGTTGTTTTATTGTTTATATTTTCACTTGTGTCTTTTTCTACATCATTTATTAATACTGATAATATACCACTATAATCTAATGTTTTTCTATCTTCTCCTTTTATTGCTTTTGATAAATTTGAAATTGTTAGTGTGTATTCTTTTCCCACAAGTTGATTTTCTTTGTTAATTTCAACTTTACCATTAATAGTTTTATTAATAGTTTCTCTTATTTCTTTTGATTCTAAATTTACGTTTACATTATCATTATTTAATATATCAAATCTCTTATCATCAACTTTTATTTTTATTAGTAAATCATCTAATGTTAAATCTCTAGCATCATAATATTTATCTGTTACATCAAAAACTAATTTAACAATATCTCTATTTCTATCAATATCATTTTCACTATATTTATAAGATATATATGGTTTTGTAAAATCTACAAATTCTCCAAAAATACTTGTAGTTTTGTTTTTGTTCCCATATTCATCTACTGCTGTACCTTCTGCTATTTCAAGTCTTAAAGTTCCACTCCAATCTTTATAATTTTTTCCATTAGTTTTTCTCTTTTGCTCGAAATTACTTAATGTAATAGTATAATTATATCCTATGAATTTTTCTTTTCCTAAAGAATTTGTCTTAATTATCTGTTCCTTTTCTATTTGTTGATTTACAGAATCTGTTATATCTTCTTCATCAATATATATTCTATAATTATTAGAAATGTTTGGTTCTATTATATGTTTATCTGTTATAGAAAATTTAATTTCTGCAGTTTTGTTAACTTTATCTATAGATGAACTGATTTTATTTACTTTTGGTGAAATTGTATCAATATCACAAATTTCGAATTTTGACTCTGAATTTATATTTCCTGATTTGTCTTTAATCACTCCTTCATCTATTGTCATATCTATTTTTCCATTTTCAGTCTCTTCATTATTTTGGTCATTATCTAATGATATTCTACTTAATTTTAAGTGATATTTCACACCATATTGAACTTGTTTTCCTTCTCTATTTTCATATAATGGAATTGCATATGAATTTGCATTTTCAGTTGTTTCACCATTATTAATAATAAATTGTTTTTGTATTTTTTCAGTTTCTTCATCATCTACAAATAAATGTATTTTGTCTAATGTTAATGTATTTTCAAGATAATATTTATCTGTTCCTACAATGTCTAAAGTTACTTCTCCTTTTGTTTTATCTATGTTTGTGTTTTCGATTTTTAAAGTTGGATTTACAACATCAACAATTATTGGTTGCTCATTTTCATCTATTTTGGGATCATTTATTCCTAATGTTATTGTTTTTGATATATTTTTATTTCCTGATTTATCTAGTATTTTTCCTTCTGGAATTATGAAACTTATATATCCACTATAATTTTTGTATAATTCACCCATTTCTTGTTCAAGATTTTTTATTTGTAATGTATATGTT
Source organism: uncultured Clostridia bacterium (assembly GCA_934120045.1). Taxonomy (GTDB): domain Bacteria; phylum Bacillota; class Clostridia; order TANB77; family CAG-508; genus CAG-269. The sequence goes on along the minus strand of CAKOTF010000003.1, from coordinate 181,610 downwards.
CCTCCACATCCATCTTGATCTGCTTCAAAACTTAATGTGTTGAATTTTGTCTCTATATTTTGGTGATAATAGTCTTCTGTAAGAATTCCATTCTCAAATTTTTCAATTGTTTCTGCATCCATGTCATCTAAAGTGACACCCTCATAGCCTTTTTCTTTTAAAGTATTATTAACATATTCTTCATAAGAAATAATATTATTTATTTTTGCTTGTTCCCATTTATCTTGTTTGTCACTTGCCTCATTATATATTTTCATTATTATGTCTGATAAATTTATATTACTTGATACATAATATTTATCTCTAACGTCAAACTTCATTGTAACAACTTTATTTTCTGCATCAATTTCTGTATTTGCTGATCTATATATTATAGATGGTTTTATGAAATCTGCAAACATAAAGTTTTCTGTATTACGATCCTTTTCATCATCTTTTATTTCTGTTTCTAAGTTTCTATGACCATATTTATCTGATGCAACACCTTCTGCAATTTTTAAGCTTACATTACCACTCCATTCTTTATATGTTTTATTATTTTGGAATGTTGATTGCTCAAAATTTGATAAAACTATTGTATATTCTATTCCATCACTTACTTCTGTAGCATTTACTGTTTTGTTTATAGAATCTGCTTTTTCATTATTAACATATACTCCTATTTTACTTTCATCTAGTGAATTTAAACTATATGTTGTATTATATCCTGTTGCCTTTAATTTAACTGTCAATGTTCCATCATTAGCATTTACAGAACTTGAAATTTTAGAAATCTTTATTTGATATTTGCATATAATAGTTCCGATATTGTATTCTATTGTCTCACTTGAAGAGTTATTTAATCTGAATTTATGTTCATTTGAATATATTGCTTCACCAACATATATTTTTGTACTATTTGTACCACAATTAGTAGTAAAGTTTGTATGTGATTCTGCTATTCTATTAAATGCTATACCTAAATCAATCTCACTTATATTAGTACAATTAAAGAACATTTCATCCATATTTGTTACATTTGTTGTATCGAAATTGTTACCTAAGTCTATTTTTGGAATATTATTACAATTTTTAAATAGTCCACTCATATTTGTTACATTTGATGTATTAAATTTATTTATTCCTATAATTGAACTCATTTTTATATTTCCATCAAACATATGACTTATATCTGTTACATTATTTGTTACAAATTTTTCTTTTAAGTCTAAACTTGTTAAATTAGAATTTCCTGCAAACATATATTGCATGTTCTTTACATTTGTTGTATCAAAATTTGGACCTAAATCTAATTCTGAAATTATTTCACATTTTTCAAACATATGACTCATATTTGTTACAGATTTTGTATTGAAATTATTTGATAATTGTAATCCACTTAAAACTTTATTTCCATCAAACATATGGCTCATATCTTTTACATTTATAGTATATAAATTATTTAATCCTTCAATTATTTTTAAGTTAGTCATTTGTGCAAATAGCCAACTAGAATCTGTATTTCCGAATATATTGAAATCACTTCCAATATATACTTCATATTTTCCATTGTTATCTTCATCAATATATCCTGCTAATATTGAATTATCACCACTTGATGATACATCCCATGTTGTTCCTTTTACTTCACTTAAACTTGTTACAATTTTTATTTTTTCTATTTGGTTTCTCTTAATATTTCCACCTAAGAATTTGCTTGTTTCTTTTACTACACCAGAGCTATCTTTATCTATTACTGCTGATTTTAGTGTATTTAATACTGCTAATTGAGTTTTATTATTTAAATTTCCTGATTTATCTACTAATGTGCCTTCTTGCATTTCTATTCTAATAAATTTTGCATTACTATCATATCCAGAAATTTTAACATTATATTCGACTCCATATTGTACTTCTTCAGTTTTTCCGTCTATTGTTCTATTTTCTTTTAATGCTTTTTCATTTCCAATTTCTATCGTTATTCCATTTGAAGTCTGTATTCCATCAACATATATTTTAATTTTATCCATTATTTCTGTTGCATTATATCTTCCTGTTGTCAATGTATTTCTTAAATAATATGTATCTGTTCCTTGAAGTACTATTTCTGATGTATTTTCACTATCAACTTGTTTATTATTTTCTGTTACTTTCCATATTGGTTTTACTGTATCAACTATTACAGAACCACCATTTGTTTCATTTCCATCTATACTTGTTCCAACTGTTATTGTTTGAGCAATATTTTTATTTTCACTTGTGTCTTGAATTTTATCTTTTGGAATTGATATAGATAAAAATCCGCTATAATCTAGAGTTGGTCTATTATCATTTGTCATTAACTTACTTAAATTTGATAATATTAATGTATATCTTTTTCCAACAACTTGGTTCAATTGGTCTTTTTGAACTCCATTTTCTTTGGTTATATTAATTGTATTTGTTATATCTTCTGAACTAAAAGATATTCCTACTTTTTTATTTGTTAATATATCATATCTTTCATCATCAACCATCATTTTTATAGCCAAATCTTCTAACTTTAGTTCATCTAAACTATAATATTTATCTGTAATATCAAACACAATTTTAACAGAATCATTTGCTCCTTGTATATCTGTAGTTAGATATTTATATGTGATAGATGGTTTTATCACATCTACAAAATCTCCATCAATACTTGTATTATCATTATAATTACCATATTCATCAGATATTTTTTCAGCTGGTACTTCTATTCTTACTGTTCCACTCCAATTTTTATAGTTTTTGTTATTTACATTTTTTCTTTGTTCAAATCCACTTATTAGAAGTGTATATTTTATTCCGATTTTTTTACCATTTTCATCAAGTATTTCTTTTTCAGATAATTCTTTAGTTAATTCACTTCCAGTATCCTCTTCATCAACAAAAATCTTTATATCATTTTTATTTAAAGTACTTGCTTTAAAATAATTATCTCTTACTTCAAAAACAATTTTTTCCGTTTTAGCTGTTTTATCTACTTCTGATGATATTTTTGTAATACTTGGTTTCTTGAAATCTACAATTCCTAATGATGATATTTCTGTCTCTTTACTGAAATTTCCATATAAATCTTCAAGAGTCGCTGAATTTATTATTAGTTTTAAATTACCTTCATAAAGTGATTTTACATTACTTATTGTTACTAAATATTCTATTCCATATACTGTATTTACTTCATCTCTTTTTTCTGTTAAATCACTGGTTTTCGCAATATTCATATCAATTGTTCCAGTTATTTCGTCTTTGCCAATAAATGTTTTTATTTTATTTGAAGTTAATGTTGATTCTTTAAAATATTTATCTGTTCCAATTAATTTAAATGTTATTTTTCCTTGTTGATTATCAAAAGTCATATTGCTTGCAGTCCATATTGGGTTTATTACATCGACAATCTGATTATTTCCATTTCCTGTTGGCTCATTTATTCCTACTGTAATTGTTTTTGCATCATTTTTATTTCCAAATGTATCCACAATTTTATCTTTTGGTATAGTAAGTGTTACATATCCACTTCTTCCTGCATATTTTTCTACAATATCTATTGGAAGTGTTTTTATTGTTAATACATAATCAATTTCTTTTCCATTAATATTTTGAGTAAATGTATTATTAGCATCTAATATATCTACATTTTCCCAATATCCTTTTCCATTTGAGTCATAATTATATATTGCTAAACTCAAATCACTCTTTTGTAATACAGATGCTGCTGTATCTAAGTTTTTATCTGTTGCAGTAAAATTAATTGTTAATGTTTTATTATCTTTATCTATATCAGATTTTGAATATGTGTATTTAATTGAAGGTTTTATAAAATCTACACTATCAACTATTATTTTTTGTTCTAAGTTGCTATTCTCGTATTGGTCTTGAGTAGTTCCTCTTTTAATTAATATACTTACTTCTCCACTTTCTACTGCATTCTCAAAGCCTAATGTTAATGTACATTGTAATTTATTATTAATAACCTCTTGGTTATTTATTGATATATTTATATCTGTTGTTTTTTCTCTATCAACATATATTTCGAAATACTTTTCTAGATTAGAATTTGTTAATTTATTAGAACTATATGTTGTATTAATTCCTTCTGCTTGTAATATTAATTCAATTTGTTTTTGTTCTGTGTTTATTGTACTTGATATTTTTTTCCAGTCTATTCTGTATTTGCAATCTATTGTAACATTATTTGGAAATTGTATTTTTTCTTCTGATGTATTATTTAATCTTATTTCTTTCTCTCCTGAATATATTGCTTCTGGCACTTTTATTACTAATGTTGTATTACTTCCTATTCCATCAAACATATCTTCATATTCACTTGCTATTTGTGTGAATTTTTTTCCTAAATCTAATGTTGTTAAGTTACTACATCTTCTAAACATTGAACTCATATCTTCTACTTTGCTTATATCAAAATTGCTTATATCTAATGTTGTTATAGCACTACATCCAGAAAACATTGCCCCCATATATACTGTATTACTTGTATTAAAATTACTTACATTTATTGTTGTTAGTTTTTGATTATTATAGAACATATAACTCATATCTGTTACTTGAGGTGTATTAAAATTACTTATGTTTAATGTAGCTAAGTTTCTACATTCAAAGAACATACTGTTCATATCTGTTACTTTACTTGTATCAAAGTTATTTAAATCTAATTTTGTCAAACTTGTACAATTTGAAAACATATTACTCATTGTTGTTACTTCTGATGTATTAAAACTACTTATATCCAATGTTACTAGTTTTTCATTCTTATAAAACATATTTTCCATGTCTATTACTTTGCTTGTATCAAAACTACTTAAATTTAGTGTTGTAACATTGTTACATATTGCAAACATACTATTCATATTTATTGTTTTGCTTGTATCTAAATTTTGTACATCTATTGTTGTTAAATTATTACAACTATAAAACATATAGCTTACATCTTCAGGTGTATATACCTTTGTTGTTTTTACTGAATTTGATGCTATATATATTTCATATAATCCATTATTATTACTATCTATATATCCAGCTATTACACTGTTATCTCCGTTTTCTGATGCATCCCATTTTGTTCCTATAACAGCTTCTTTACTTGATACAAATTTTATGCTTTCTATTTTTGAGTTTTCTATTGTTCCTCCTGCAAAATAGTATTTATTATTACTTCCGTTATATTGTGTATTTTTTATTATAGGTGTTGGTTCTATAAGTGCTAACTCATATTCAAGATTACCATTTCCATATTCGTCTTGTACTGTTTCTCTTTTTATCACTAGTTTTGTTCCTTCATCCTCTTGAATATTTCCGTAATTTATTTTCAATGTACATTGTAAATTTCCACTTATTACTTCTTGTTTTACCAATGTTAATGTTACATCATTTCTTTTTACACCATTTGCATATATTTCTATATAGTCTTCTAAATTTTCTGATGTTAGTTTAGTTAAATTATATGTTGTATTAACACCTTCTGCTTGTAATACCAAATCTATCTGTTTTTGTCCTGCATTTATTGTTTTAGATACTTCTTTAAAATCTATTCTATATTTACAATTTATTGTAACATTATTTGATACTTGTATTTTTTCTTCTGATGTATTATTTAGTCTTATTTCTTTTTCTCCAGAATATATTGTTTCTGGGACATATATTATTAATGTTTTATTACTTCCTATTCCATCAAACATATTTTCATATTCACTTGGGATTTGTGTAAATTGTTTTCCTAAGTCCAAAGTTTCTAAATTACTACATTTACTAAATATTGAACTCATGTCAACTACTTTATTTACATTAAAACTACTTAAATCTAATGTTGTTAAATTGTTACAATTATAAAACATCCAACTCATATCTGTTGTTTCTACTGTATCAAAGTTGCTTACATTTAATGTTGTTAAGTTTCTACATTCAAAAAACATACTATTCATATCTGTTACTTTACTTGTATTAAAGTTATTTAAATCTAATTCTGCCAAGCTTGTACAATTTGAAAACATGTTGCTCATTGTTGTTACTTTTGATGTATTAAAACTACTTATGTTTAATGTTCTTAATTTTTCATTCTTATAGAACATATTTTCCATATCTGTTACTTCACTTGTATCAAAATTACTTAAATCTAGTGTTGTAATATTGTTACATGTTGCAAACATACTGTTCATATTTATTGTTTTACTTGTATTTATATTTTGTAAATCTATTGTCGTTAAATTATTACCTTCATAAAACATATAACTTGCATCTTCTGGCATATATACTTTTGTCGTTTTTTCTGAGTTTGATGCTACATATATTTCATATAGTCCATTATTATTACTATCTACATATCCAGCTATTACACTATTGTTTCCATTTTCTGATGCATCCCATTGTGTACCTAAAACTTCTTCTTTACTTGCAACAAATTTTATGCTTTCTATTTTCGAATTTTCTATTGTTCCTCCTGCAAAATAATATTTATTATCATCTCCATTATATTGTGTATTTTGCATTATAGGTAATGGTTCTGCAATTATTAATTTTATTTCAAGATTTCCATTACCATATTTATCTATTGCAGAATCTTCTTTTATAATTAATGCTATACCTTCTCCATCTTTTATTCCTTCATTTTTAATTTTCAATGTACATTGTAGTTTTCCGTTTTTTACTTCTTGATTTTCTATCGTAACAGTCACATTATCTACTATTTTCTCATCTATATATAATTGCAAATATTTTGAAATTTCATCTGTCAAGATTTTTGCTGAATCATATGTTGTATTAACTCCTTCTGCTTGTAGAACAACATCTATTTGTTTTTGAGCAATATCTACTGAACTTGATACTTTTTTCCATTCTATTTTATATTTGCATTCAACTTTAACATTGTCTAAGAAAGTTATTATATCTGTTGAACCATTATTTAGTTTTATCTCATTTTCTCCTGCATATATTGCACTTGGTACTTTAATTACTAGTTGATTTTCTTCTAATCCATCAAAAATTCCTTCATTTTCGTTTGCTATTTTTGTAAATTGTTTTCCTAAGTCTAATTCTGATAATTTATTACATCCAGAAAACATAAAACTCATATCTTCAACTTTACTTATATTAAAATTGCTTATATTCAATATTTGCAATTTCTTACAGTCTGAAAACATTGCATTCATACTTGTTACTTCTGTTGTATTAAAATTGCTTATATTCAATGTTGTTAAATTCTCACATGTAGAAAACATTGCACTCATATCTATTACATTACTTGTATCAAAATTGCTTATATCTAAAGTTGTAATATTTTTACAGTTATAAAACATCCAACTCATGTCTGTTACTTCTGTTGTATTAAAATTGTTTAAATTTAATATTGTTAAACTTTCACATCCATTAAACATACTGTTCATATCAATTACTTTAGATGTATCAAAACTTTCCAAATTTAATTCTGTTAACTTTTTACAATTTTGGAACATATTACTCATTATTGTTACTTTTGCTGTAATAAAATTACTTATATCTAATGTTTCAAGATTTTCACATCCAAAAAACATATTTTCCATATCTTCTACATTACTTGTATCAAAATTTTGTAATTCCAATGTTGTAATATTTGTACACATTGCAAACATGCTGTTCATGTTTATTGTTTTACTTGTACCTAAATTTTGAATATCTATTGTTGTTAAATTGCTACATTCATAAAACATATAACTTGCGTCTTCTGGTGTATATACTTTTGTTGTTTTATCTGAATTTGATGCTACATATATTTCATATAATTCATTTCCATTACTATCTATATATCCAGCTATTACACTATTATCTCCATTCTCTGACGCATCCCATTTTGTTCCAAGTACTTCTTTTGGATTTGTAACAAATTTTATACTTTCTATTTGTGAGTTTGCTATTGGTCCTCCAGCAAAATAATATTTGTTATCTTCTCCATTATATTGACTTGAGATAATTGTTGGAACTTCTTCATTTGTTATATCTATTGTATTTGATGATATATTATTTATTACTAATTCTGAATTGCTTTGCTCTACTACTATATATTCTGCATCTGTAGAACTTATTAAACTTTGTTCTACCCTATACATTTTTTTATTTAATGTTATTTTTAATGTTTGTTCATATTCACTTGGGATATATGTAATTTTTTCACCATTGTTATCTGAATATAATACTTTTAATATCATATCACTTCCTGTTTGAGTTATATTTACTTCTGATTTTAATGGCATATATCCATCAACACTAATTCCTTTATCATTTAAATTTATTTTTTGGTTATATAAAACTACATTTTCTGTATCTTTTGTCACATTTTTTTGATCAAATTCTGCTTTTAAAGAAATTTTTTTATTATTTATCTCATCTGTTGAAAGGATTATCTTATTATCTTGAATTGTATTATTTGATTCATTTATATATTGCACAGTTTTTAAATTATTTACATATTCTGGTAATATAATTTCATAATTTCCCAAATCATTTTTGGTTGCTTCAAGAACAATTTGTTGCACATTTGTTGCACTAATGCTATCTGATACATTGGCTTCAATTTTTATTGTTTCTTTCGCTCTTGAATTATTAATATTCAAATATACTCCTATAAAAATAATTGTAATCATTGCTAATATAATTACATTTTTTACCTTTTTTCTAAATCTTGTATCTCTTCGCATTTTTTTATCCTCCATATGTATTCTCTCTATATATTTTATATCATAATAAGCATTTTTTTTCAACAAATTTAGCGCTTTTTTGCAAGTTTTTTTCATGTTTTTTTTGCCAAACAATTGTTGTATTTTTAATTTTGTGATATACTGGTTACATTAAATTTATAAGGAGATATTTATGTTTAAATTACATTCAGAATATAAACCAACAGGTGATCAACCACAAGCAATTGAATATCTATCAAAAGGCATAGAACAAGGAAAAAAATTTCAAACACTTTTAGGTGTTACAGGTTCTGGTAAAACTTTTACAATGGCTAATATAATTCAAAATGTTCAAAAACCAACATTAGTTTTAGCACATAATAAAACTTTAGCTGGTCAACTTTATTCAGAATTTAAAGAATTTTTTCCTGAAAATCATGTTGAATATTTTGTAAGTTATTATGATTATTATCAACCAGAAAGCTATATTGCCCAAAGTGATACATATATAGAAAAAGATGCTTCTATTAATGATGAAATTGATAAATTACGTCATTCTGCAACAGCATCATTATTCGAAACAAGAGATGTTATTATAGTTGCTTCTGTTTCATGTATATATGGTCTAGGTGACCCTATCGATTATGAAAATATGATTGTTTCTTTAAGACCTGGTATGGAAATTTCTAGAGATAAAATAATGAAAAAATTAATAAATATGCAATATTCTAGGAATGAAATTGATTTCAAAAGAGGTACTTTTAGAGCTAAAGGTGATATTTTAGAAATTTATCCTTCAGATAAAAGCGAATCTGCCATAAGAGCAGAATTCTGGGGTGATGAAATTGAAAAGATTTCTGAAATAAATCCTGTTACAGGAAAATCAATTGGAACAAGACAACATGTAATGATATTTCCTAACTCACATTATGTTACTTCAAAAGATAAAATGGAAAGAGCTTTAAAAACTATTGAAGAAGAAATGAATGAAAGAGTAGCATATTTTAAAAGCCAAAATAAATTAATTGAAGCACAAAGAATACAAGAAAGAACAAATTTCGACATGGAAATGATGAAAGAAACTGGATTCTGTCAGGGTATTGAAAATTATTCAAGACACATTAGTGGTAGAGAACCAGGAAGTGCTCCATTTACACTATTTGATTATTTTCCAGATGATTTCTTATTATTAATAGATGAATCACATGCTACAATCCCTCAAGTAAGAGCTATGTATAATGGTGATAGAGCTCGTAAAGATTCTTTAGTAAAATATGGTTTTAGATTACCTTCTGCTTATGACAATAGACCTCTAACATTTAATGAATTTGAAGATAGAATAAATCAAGTTGTTTTTGTTAGTGCTACACCTGGTGATTATGAACAAGAACATTCAAAAGAAAATGTTGTTGAACAGATTATCCGTCCTACTGGATTGCTAGACCCAAAGATTGAAGTAAAACCAGTTACAAATCAAGTTGATGATTTAATTGAACAAATTAGAATTAGAGTTGAACGAAAAGAAAGAATTTTAGTCACAACACTAACCAAAAAGATGGCTGAAGATTTAACATCTTATTTAAAAAGTCTAGACATTAAAGTTAATTACATGCATTCAGATATAAAAGCACTAGAAAGAATGGAAATTATTAGAAAACTTCGTTTAGGTGAATTTGATGTTTTGGTTGGAATAAACCTTTTAAGAGAAGGTCTTGATATTCCTGAAGTTTCTCTTGTTGCAATATTAGATGCAGATAAAGAAGGATTTCTTCGTTCTGAACGTTCTTTGATTCAAACAATTGGGCGTGCTGCTAGAAATACAGATGGAACTGTTATTATGTATGGTGATTCTCTTACAGATTCTATGGAAAAAGCTATTAGTGAAACTAATAGAAGACGTTCTATCCAAGAAACATATAATGAAGAACATCATATAATTCCAAAAACAATAAAGAAATCTATTAGAGATTCTATTAAAGCTATTCAAACAGAAAATATTGGTGTTGAATATAAATTTGAAAAAGAAGAAGATATTCAATCTACTATTTCTAAACTTACAGATGAAATGCTTGAACATGCTAGTAAAATGGAATTTGAACAAGCTGCTGAATTACGTGACAAAATTAAAGAATTAGAAAAATTATTGTAATAGTAAAAAAAGAGACTACACTATTTTCATAGTATAGCCTCTTTTTTTAGGTCAATAATTATTTGACCAAGTCAGTTAGGTACTGATTAACTTGCCGCCAAAATGCAGAATCATCAGCGGAAAGGTCAAAAACTTTTTCATCTTCATGCTCATTGTACTTTTTACACAACGAGCGAAGACGATTAAACCTAACCTTCTCGCCAGTGATCTTCATCATGACACACTCATCCCGTGCATCAAGAATCTCTTCGATAATCATATTGCCTATACCTCCTATATTTGATTTTTAAATTATATCACCGTGTTTACTTTATGTCAAGTCTTTAAACAAATATATTTACTACTAATTATATATTATAACTCAAATTGAGAATTATATAATTCAGCATAAGCTCCATTCTTTTCCATTAATTGCTCATGATTTCCTTGTTCTACTATATTTCCATCTTTCATTACTAATATTAAATCTGCATTTTTTATTGTAGACAATCTATGTGCAATTATAAATGATGTCCTTCCTTCTGTAAGTTTATCCATTGCAACCTGAACTAATTCTTCTGTTCTTGTATCTACATTTGATGTTGCTTCGTCTAATATCAAGAATGGTGAATCTTGTATCATTCCTCTTGCAATTGTAAGTAATTGTCTTTGACCTGCTGAAACACTATCATTTTCTGATAAATAAGAATCATATCCTTTTGGTAATGTTCTGATAAAGTGATCTAATCCAACTTCTTTACATACTTCTTTTACTCTTTCATCACTTACATTTTTTTGATTATATATAATATTTTCTTTTACAGTTCCTTCAAATAACCATGTATCTTGTAATACCATTGTAAATAAACTATGTATATTTTCTCTTGATAATTCTTTTGTTGAAACACCATCAATTCTAATATCTCCTGAATTAATGTCATAGAATTTCATAAGAAGATTTACCATTGTTGTTTTTCCAGCTCCTGTTGGTCCTACTATTGCAATTTTTTGACCAGGTTCAGCTGTTGCTGTAAAGTTTTTAATTGTTGGCTTATCATTATTGTCATATTGGAATACAACATTATCAAATTCAATTTTTCCTTTTACATTATTTTTATCTAATGTTTTATTTATTTTTGATTGATCAGCCATTTCTTTCTCATCTAAAAATTCAAATACTCTTTCACTTGCAGCTGCTGTTGATTGAAGTGATGTCATACTTTGTGCAATTTGTGATAATGGATTTGTAAATAATCTTACATATGTTATAAATGCAATGATTACACCAAATGATATTACATTATTCATTGTTAATAATGCTCCAACTATACAAACTGCAACATATCCAAAGTTTCCTATAAAGTTCATTATAGGTTGCATTATTCCTGATAAAAATTGACTCTTTCTGTTTGCTTCACATACTTTTTGATTATATTCATCAAATTTTTTGTCTGATTCTTTTTTACCATTATATGCTTTTACAACATTTAAACCTGAATATACTTCTTCAATATGTCCATTTAAGTTTCCAAGTTCTTCTTGTTTTGCAACGAAATATTTTTGTGATTTTGCAAGTACTGCAAACATTCCCATAAATCCAAGTAAACTTGATAATATTGCTGTTAATGCCATTATCCAGTTAGTGTAAAACATCATTATTATTGAACCTAAAAATAATGTTATATTACTTACTAATGATCCTAATGATTGGTTCATTGTTTGTGCTATTGTATCAACATCATTTGTTACCCTTGAAAGTGTATCACCAGATTGATGTCTATCAAAATAGCTAAGTGGTAATTTATTTATTTTTACTGATATTCTTGTTCTTAAACTTCTTGCAAAATTATTTGCAACTTCTGTCATACAAATTGATTGTATAAATGTACATATTGCACTACATAAATATAAAATAACTAATGATATTGCAATTGATTTTATTGAATCCATATTAATTTCAGGCATTATTATTTGACCATTTTCCATCTTTGGAATTATTCCTGCTTGTATTTCATCTGTTAATTTTGATAATCTATCTGGTGCAGAAATTGATAAAACTGCTCCTGCAATTGCTAATATTAATGCAATTATTATTAATATTTTGAATTTTCCTAATTCTTTTACTAATCTTTTTACTGCTGATTTAAAATCTTTAGCTTTTTCTCCCACTCCTGGTCCCATACCAGGTCCCATTGGTCCTCTTCTAGGAGGTCTTGATTGATTATTAGCCATTTTCTAATTCCTCCTTTGATAATTGAGATAGAGCTATTTGTTTATATACTTCACATGTTTTTAATAACTCTTTATGTGTTCCTTTTCCAACAATTACACCATTGTCTAATACTACAATTTGGTCTGCATTCATAATTGTTCCTATTCTTTGTGCTACAATTAAGCTTGTTGCATCAGATGTATATTTTTTCAATTCTTTTCTTAATACACTATCTGTTTTATAGTCTAATGCTGAAAAACTATCATCAAATATATATATTTCTGGATTTCTTGCTATTGCTCTAGCTATTGATAATCTTTGTTTTTGTCCACCAGATACATTTGTTCCACCTTGCGCCATATGTGCATCATATTGTCCATCCATTTTTTCTACAAATTCTGTTCCTTGGGCAACTTCTATAGCTTTTTTTATTTGTTCATCTGTTGGCTTTTCTTTTCCATTATCACCATAAGATATATTTGATTTTACTGTTCCATTAAACATTACAGCCTTTTGTGGTACATATCCTATTTTATCATGTAAAAATTCTTGTGTATAATTTTTTACATTTATTCCATCTACAAGTACTTCACCTTCTGTTACATCATAAAATCTTGGAATTAAATTTATTAATGTTGATTTTCCACTTCCTGTTGATCCTATAAATGCTACTGTATCTCCTTTATTTGCTTTAAATGATATATCTTTTAATAAATATTCATCTGCATCTGGATATTTAAATGATACATTTTTAAATTCAACTGTTCCAACTTCATTATTTGTTTTTGTATTTATTTTTCCATCTTTTATACTTATTTCTGTATCTAATACTTCATTAATACGATTTGCAGATACTTGTGCTCTTGGTAACATCATAAATATCATTGCTAACATTAAGAATGACATTATTACTTGCATTGCATAAGAACTAAATACTACCATATCTCCAAATAGTGATATTTTATCTGCCATTCCTGCATCTTTTATTAGATATGCTCCAACATAATAAATTGATAGTGTTACCATATACATAATTATATACATCATTGGTTGCATTACTGCAAATACTTTTTGGTTAAATAATTGTTGATTTGTTAAGTTATTATTTGCTTTATCAAATTTTTCTTCTTGATATTGTTCTGCATTAAATGCTCTTACAACTCTTATTCCTGTTAGATTCTCACGAGTTACTCCATTTAATTTATCAATTAATTTTTGTACTTTCTTAAATCTTGGTAATACAATTATCATTAATGTTGCTATTGTAGCCATCAATATAGCTACTGCTACTGCTGTAATTGCACTCCATTGCCAACTTTTATTTAATATTTTTGTTATTGCCCATATTGCTGTTATTGGGGCTTTTATTAATAGTTGTAATCCCATTGCTATTAACATTTCTATTTGTGTTATATCATTTGTTGTTCTTGTTATTAAACTACTTGTAGAAAATTGTTTTACTTCTTGCATTGCTAAATCTTCTACTTTATTGAATAGTTTTTTTCTGATTGTCTTTGAAAAGTTTGATGATATTCTTGATGTTATATATCCTGTAATTACTGCTGCAACTAAACTTCCTAGTGCACATGCAAGCATATATCCACCATTTACTAGAATATCTTTCATTTGGCTTCCTTCTGTTTGTACTAGTTTTGTTATTTCAGACATATAGTCAGGCATTTTTAATTCTAACCATACTTGTGTAACTACTAATACTAAACACATTAATGCCAAAATCCATTCTTTTTTTGTAAAATTTTTTATTAGTTTTAACATTTCTTTCTCCCTTCTTTTTGGCGTAATAACTTTTCATATTTTAATACTAATTGTCAATTTTAGCAACATTATTATGCAAACTTTCACATAAAATTTACATTTTATTATATTCATTTAATTGATTTTTGAATGACACTTTTTGATAGAAAAAGAAGTTTCAAAACTTGAAACTTCTTTAATTATCATATTATAAGCAAATCTGTAAGCCGGGTTCTGTCATTTAAAATAGTCATTTATCTAGTACATATATTACTATATGTATCAAGCCACGCAATTCAGAAGGCGCCGAGCAGGCTTAATCTTCTTCTTAGGTGTTGCTCCAGATGGGGTTTACACTGACCTAATATGTCACCATACTAGCGGTGAGCTCTTACCTCACCTTTTCATCCTTACCTCTAAAGAGGCGGTTATTTTCTGTTGCACTTTCCTTAAGGTTTCCCTCACTAGACGTTATCTAGCATCATTGCTCTATGGAGCCCGGACTTTCCTCTCGTAAGTCTTTTCATCTCTTACCAGCGACTATTTAATTTGCTTGTTTTTCATTATATCATTTTTTTGTTAATTTGTAAATCATTATACATAATTTTTTCTTATTAAATAATATTAATATACTTAATATTATTTTCCAAGAATTCTTTTTATTTCTTCATTTCTTTTTACTTTTTGAGTTGTTGTTTTTATTAATTCTTCATCTGTTAAAATCATATTTTTTATATATTTATATGGTGGAAATGTTTTATTGATTTCTTTTACTTTTTCCCATAAAATTTGATATAATTCTCCTTCTGATTTTCCTGAATATTTTTCTTCAGCTATTTTCTTATCATATACAATTTTTACTGATAGCTTTAAATCATTTTTGTCTTTTTCATCTGGCATTCCATAAACAATGCATTCTTTTACTAAATCTAATCTATTAATTAATGTTTCTAATTCTTCTGGAAATACTTTTTTACCATTTTTTAAAACTATCATATCTTTTTGACGTCCTGTTAAAAAGATAAATCCATCTTTATCTTTATATGCTAAATCTCCTGTATAAAACCATCCATCTTTCACAACTTTTTTAGTTGCTTCTTCATTTTCATAATATCCTAACATTACATTAGGTCCTTTTACACGTATTTCCCCAATTCCATTTTCATCTTTATTTATTATTTCAACTTCTACATTTTCCATAGGAAAACCTATTGAACCATATCTTTTCTTTTTTGCATTTTCAGCAGATATAACTGGTGATGTTTCTGTTAACCCATATCCTTGAACAACTTCAATTCCTAATTCATTAAATCCTTGTGAAACTTTTTTGTCTAATGGTGCTCCTCCTGAAATTATAAATCTCATTCTTCCACCAAGTGCATCTATTACATCTTTAAATAGTTTTCTCCTAACATCAATGTGTAGTTTTAATAAGCAATTACTTAATTTTTTTGCATTATTTATAAGCTTTGTTTTTCCTTTTTTCTCTATTTCTTTTTCTATGTTTTTATAAATTGCTTCAACTAATAATGGAACTCCTACAAATAGAGATATTTGATATTCTTTTAAATTTTGTGCTACATATCTTAATCCATCTGGAAATGCTGTTTTAGCCCCAATTGCAATCATTACTATCATACATGTTGATCCAAATATATGATGAAATGGTAAAAATGCTAAATTGTTATCTGTTGGTCTCATATCTTCAACCAATAACATTGAATAAACATTTGAGGCTATGTTTGTGTTTGACAACATTACAGCTTTTGATTTTGATGTTGTTCCAGATGTGAATAATAATATTGCCATTTTATCATTGTCTATTTTACAATTTACATATTCATTGTTTCCATTTTTTAATATTTCTGCACCTTCTTTTTTTAATGTCCAGAAATTTTTATATCCTTCTTGTTCTGTCATGCAAACATATTCTTGTAAATTTGTTTTTCCATTTTGTTTTATTTTTTCTATATTGTCAATGTATTTTTCATCAAATACTATAACATCTGCTTTACTTCTTTCTAAACAACTTTCTAACTCATCAACTTGCAATTCTTTGTCTAATGGTATTGAAACAATTCCTCCTAATAGATTTGATAAATGTGCTACTACCCATTCATATCTGTTTCTTCCAACAATTGCTACTCTCTTGTTTTTAACCCCCATATCATATAATTTTGTTCCAAATTCATTAACATCTTGTAGTAATTTTTTATATGTTATGCTTTCATAACTTACTTCTTTTTTCTCATTTTTATGTTTTATTACAAATGCTACATTTTCAGCAAATTTTTTTGCTGAATTATATACTATTTCTTTTATATTTTTACAGTTTACTGATTCAAAATATCTTTCCATATTTATTCTTCCTTTCATTAAACCAAAAATTAATCTAGTTTTCAATACTAGATTATCATATTTGATATATCTTTGTCAATAAACTGACTATACTTTCAATAAAATATTTCGACAAGTTTTTTCTGTTTTTATTGAATTTCTTTACATTTTAATATATAATTTTAAAGATATTATTTTTACGGATTGGAGAAAAAATGGAACATTGGAGTGTTGAAGATTATAAAAACTTTGCTAATAATAAAATAAAAAAAAGTAAATATAGAGCAAATAAGACTTCTATTGATGGTCATACTTTTGATAGTAAAAAAGAAGCTGATTATTATTGTGAATTAAAATTGAAATTACAGGCAAAAGAGATTAATGGCTTTTGCTTACAGCCTACTTTTATGCTTGCACCTGGTTTAAAATATAAAGCTGATTTTATTGTTTTTAATACTGATAATTCTTATGATGTTATTGATGTTAAAGGTATTAGAACAAAAGAATATATTACTAAAAAGAAAGTTTTTGAAGATAAATATAATATGAAAATTACAGAAATTTAAAAAATATGCAGAGCATGATAATATCACACTCTGCATATTTTTATGAACATTACTCAATCAACTTACGAAGATCAAGCAAACCGTCTTCAGCCTTGGCATCAATCGGCACAAATTCGCCAGATTTTTTATTCAGGACATTTACCTGAACATTTTCACCAGCATTAATGATGGTTCCCAAGCGAGCATTGCCTGCTTCTCTTCCATCAGCCGAGCCATTGGCCGTGATTGCATCTTCTCTGAAAAATTTCAAGTCGCCGTTTTTCTTTACCCGTGCAAAAACAGCTCCCCATTTTACTACAGCCACAATCCGTGCCAAATCCTCTGCATCCAGAAATACCAAAACCTTTTTGTTTTCATTCATTTTTCTTTCCTCCAGTAATTACTTAATGAGTTATTTTCGTACTTATTCAAGCTTTTGACTCAAACGTCTTATATTATATCATATTTCTGTCTTGTTGTCAACCATTTTACATTTTTTAGGAAATTATTTTACATATTCATTTAATGGTTTTATTTTAAAATTCAATTCTCCAAATTCACATGTTGGAACATATCCTGGTTTTGAATTTATAACATCTGGAATTCTATTTACAATTGATGCACATGTAAGTTCTACTGTTGCTGGTTTTGCAACAACTATTGTTGTTTCTGGTTCACCATAAATTGTCCATTCATTTTTGTCATATTCATCTGGTGCATACACTTTTCCTATACATTCACTTTCAATTGTAATTCCTTCTTCTGTTTCTGTTGTTACAACAGCACTCATTCCTGTTGCATCTCCTGCTTTTACCGTCATTCCTAATGTTGATGAGTATAAATCTTCTTTATATGTTTGTGGTACACATTTTTGTCTTTGTGATTTTACTGTTAATCCTAATTTTTCACATAACCAACCATTTACATTCCACATATATGATGGTAAATAATCTCCACTTTCAACTATTTTTTGTCTTTCTTCATCTGATATTTTATCAACAGATGCTACTTCTTTGTCAAAGTCTTCTAATGTAAGCCCAGCTCCATGTGCCTTTGCTAATGCTATTCCATATTCTTCTACATTATAGCTTGAGCTCCCTTTTATTTTTGTTATTTTTTGAGTTGATCCTGCTATTGATGAAATTAATTGTCCCCAATAAATATCTTGATATCCACTTCCTGTTATTGTACAATTATTTTTCTTTGCAAGTTCATCAATTTTCTTTGTTAATGTTGGATTTGAATTTTCTGGATAAAATGCTTCTTCACATGTTGTTATTGCATTTAACCCTAATTCTGCACATAACATTAATGGATTTTCTAAATCTTTTATTAGGCTCATTGTTGTTACTATTACTATATCTGGTCTTGTTTCTTCTAGCATTTTTCTTGCATCTTCTGCACTAACAACTTTTACACCTTTATTTTCTGTTCCTAATATTTCTCCTATATCTTTTCCTATTACTTTTGGATTTATATCAATTGCTCCTACTATTTCTCCACCTTTTTCATACACATATCTCATTGTGTATAAACTCATTTTGCCTACACCATATTGAACAACTTTAACTTTTCTTTCCATAGAAAGACCTCCTTTAAAATTATTTTTCTATTATAATTGTAACTGGTCCATCATTGATTAGTTCTACTTTCATATCTGCTCCAAATATTCCTTTTTGCACTTCTATATTGTTTAATTCACATTGATTACAAAAATATTCATATAGTGGATTTGCTTCTTCTGGTCTCGCAGCCTCAATAAATGATGGCCTATTTCCTTGAGAACAATCTCCATATAAAGTAAATTGAGATACTATTAGCAATTTTCCTTTTACATCTTTTATGCTTAAATTCATTTTATCATTTTCATCTGAAAATACTCTTAAATTGCATAATTTTTTAACTAAATAATCTGCTTGTTCTTTTGTATCTCCTACTTTTATTCCTATTAGTACTAAAAAGCCTTTATCTATTTTTCCAATTATGTTTCCATCTACTTTTACTTCTGCTTTTTTGACTCTTTGAACTACTAGTTTCATTTTGCTATTCCTTTCATTTGCTATATTTATTGTTGATCTGAATTACTTTCTTCACTTGCTTTTTCTCTTTCTGTATTATCTTCTCCAGATACTTTTTCTTCTACAATTTCTGCTTCTGTCGCATTTTCTGGCTTTACATCTGAATTTTCTAAATCTTCTGTAACAACTTCTGCTTCCTTAACTTCAATTTCAGGTTGTTTTTCACCACATTTTGGACAAAATACTGCATTTTCATCGATTTCTGCATGACATTTTATACATTGTTTTTTATCTTTTAATTCTAATATTGATGTTAAACATGATTCTATTTCACTTGATAATATATCTATTTTTGCACATTCTTCTTCTAAATCTGCTTTTATATCTATATTTTCTTGTCTTACATGTTTTTCATAAACTTTTTTTCCAATCTCTTTATACAAATCATTTATATTTGATTTGTTTTCATTAATTTTCATTCTTAATTTTGCCTCTTTTGCAAGTTCACCTGTCTTTTTTGTTGTTACATTATAAGCTTCAGTTGCTTTTTTTCCTAATGTATCAAAAAATCCCATAACACATCTTCCTTTCTTTGGCTTTATGCCATATTTCAATATATATTAAATATTATTGACAATTTTTTTATATTTAGTCTTCGTTTTTTCTTGCTCTATTCATTAACATATTTACTGCTTCTTCTGGCTTTAATCCATTATACAAAATTCCATAAACTGCTTCTACTATTGGCATTTCTATATTATGAATTTTTCCTAATTCATGTGCAACTAAAATATTGTCTATACTTTCTATTGTCATTCCAACTTCTTTTTTTGTTTCTTCTAATGTTTTTCCTTGTCCTATTAATTTTCCCGCTTTTCTATTTCTACTATGTTCACTTAAACATGTTACAATTAGATCTCCCAGTCCACTTAGTCCATATAAAGTTTCTTTTTGTCCTCCTAATTCAACTCCAAGTCTTGATAATTCTGCTAATCCTCTTGTTATTAATGCTGCAAATGTATTATCACCTAAACCTATTCCTGCTGCAACACCTGCACAAAATGCTATAATGTTTTTTAATGCTCCACCAAGTTCAACTCCTTTTACATCTCTTGATGTATAAATTCTCATTTTATCAGACATAAATGTGTCTTGAACTAGTTTTAATACTGCATCATATTTTGAAGCTAATACTAATACTGTTGGAATTGCTATTGATACTTCTTCTGCATGACTTGGTCCTGATAAAACTGCTATTTTTGCATTTGGTATTTCTTCTTGTATTACTTCATCTAATGTCATTAATGTTGCTTCTTCAAATCCTTTTGAACATATTACTATTGGTTGATTTGTTACATATTGTTTATATTGTTTTACTGTGTTTCTTGTAAATTTTGATGGTGTTACATGTATTATAAAGTCTGAACCATTTATTACTTCTTCATATGATGTACTACATTCTATTCCTTCTGGTAATACTACATTTGGTAAAAATTTGCATCTTTTTTCATTATTTATTATGTCTCTTTCTTCTTCAGAAAATGACCAAATTTTAACTTTGTTACCTAATTTTGCTAAGTGTATTGCTAAAGCAACTCCCCAGCTTCCACTTCCTATTATTGCTATATTTTTCATTTTTATTAATAAATGCTAGAATAAAAATTCTAGCATTTTCTCCTTTCTTTTGCATTATTTCTTGAAACTTAATTTATTTTCAGTTCCATTTAATATTCTTTTGATGTTGCTTCTATGGTTAAATGCTACTATAACTGCAAGTATTATACTATATATTAAATAACTACTTCCTTCACTTACTGTAAAGTTTGTATGTATGAATAATACTAATACAGGGAAAAGTATTGCTGCACCTACAGATCCTAATGATACCATTTTACTTAGTGCCATCAATACTAGTGCAAATACTAAACATATTAATCCTATTTGCCAATTTGTCATTAAAAGTACTCCTAAAGATGTTGCTACACCTTTTCCACCTTTAAATCCAAAAAATATTGGAAATGTATGTCCTAAAACAACTGCTATTCCTGCAAGTTGTACCAATAAAGCTTTATCTGTATTTTTGGCTATTTTTCCTACTATTATTGCAAATAATATTGCAACAACTCCTTTTAGGCAGTCTCCTATTAATGTAAATATTGCTCCTTTTTTTCCTACAGAACGCAACATGTTTGTTGCTCCTGCATTTCCACTTCCTTTTTCTCTTACATCAAATCCTGCCATTTTTTTACTTATTATTACTGAAAAACTTATGCTTCCTAACAAATATGCTACTAGTGTTACTATTATGTATGCTGACATTTTTATTCCTCCTTTTAGTTAAAAAATAATTACAATTCTTTCTTAACTCTTATCTTTTTTATTTTTCAAAGTTTTCACCTTTTTCTCTTGCAATAATCCTAACTGGTGTCCCCTCTAATCCAAATTCTTTTCTAATTTGATTTACTAAATATCTTTCATATGAAAAATGGAATAGTTCTTTATTGTTTACAAATATTACAAATGTTGGTGGTTTTGTACTAACTTGTGTACCATAAAGAATTTTTAATCTTTTTCCTTTATCTGTTGGTGGTTGTACAATTGCAATTGCTTCATTTATTACTTGATTTAATGTTGCTGTTGATACTCTCATTGCATTTTGTTCTGCAACATTGTTTATCATGTTAAATAATTTGTCAACTCTTTGTCCTGTTTTTGCTGATATAAAGATTACTGGCGCATAAGATAAATATGATAATTTGGCATATATGTCTTTTTTGTATTTTTCTAATGTTCCTGTTTCTTTCTCATATTCATCCCATTTGTTTACAACAATTATTATTCCTTTTCCAGCTTCATGTGCTTCACCTGCAATTTTTGCATCTTGGTCTGTTACCCCTTCATTTGCATCTATCATCATTAAACATACATCTGCTCTTTCAATTGCAAGTAATGTTCTCATTATACTGAATTTTTCTATTGATTCAGACACTTTACTTTTTCTTCTTATTCCAGCTGTATCTATAAGTACATATTTTCCATACTCATTTTCATATTCTGTATCTATTGCATCTCTTGTTGTTCCTGCTATATTACTTACAATTGTTCTATTTTCTCCTAGAATTTTGTTTATTAATGATGATTTTCCTACATTTGGCTTTCCTATAACTGCTACTTTTATTCTTCCATCATCATCTTCATCATCACTTTTTTCTGGAAAATTTTCATATAGTGCATCTAAAACATCACCAATTCCTAAGGCATTTGCTGCAGATACTGGATATGGTTCTCCCATTCCTAAATTGTAAAATTCATATATTTCATTTCTGTCTCTACTCATATTATCTGCTTTATTACATACAAGTACTACTGGTTTTTTTGATTTTTTTAACATAATTGCTATTTCTTGATCTGCTGCTGTTACTCCTTGTTTTACATCTGTTAAAAATAGTATTACATCTGCTATATCTATTGCTATTTTAGCTTGTTCTCTCATTTGTGATATTATTGTGTCATCACTTTCTGGTTCAATTCCAGCTGTATCTACTACTGTAAAGTTTCTTCCTCTCCAGTTTGTTTCTGCATATACTCTATCTCTTGTAACACCTGGTGTATCTTCAACAATTGATATTCTACTTCCTACTATGTAGTTAAAAAATGTTGATTTTCCTACATTTGGTTTTCCTATTATTGCTACTGTTGGTTTTGCCACGTTTTTGCCTCCTTGTTATTATATTTTTAGCCACTTATATTTTACTATTTTTAGAAAAAAATAGCAATAGATAAAGAACAAATAAGAAAAATTTTCAATTTTTCTTTGATTTGTTCTCGCCCGATTTGAGTTTCTAAGCGAAGCGATGAAATCTCAAATGGCTAGCGATTATAGCTTTTTATATAATAGGAAAGTATCACTTTCCTATTATATAAAAAAAGGCTACAATAATGTAACCTTTTTTATATGATTAGTCAATTCTTAAAATTCCACCAATCACTTTTTTTGTAATTCCACTTGAAAATGTTTTTGCTCCACCTGATAGAACAACAACATCACCTTTTTCAAGTATTTCTTTGTTCTTTAATTTTTCAATTCCTTTATCAATTGTTTCTTCGATTGTAGCACCTGCTTCTACATAGATTGGTGTTACATTCCAAGCTAATGCTAATTGATGGAATGTTCTCTTATTATCTGTTATAGCTAAGATTGGGCATCCTGCTCCTAATCCTGCTAATTTTCTTACAGAATCACCTGTATGTGTATATGTCACAATAGCGTCTGCATTCATATTTTTAGCTGTAACACATGCTGAATATGCAATTTTTGTTACATCATTTGATAAGTCAAGATCTTCATTGTTTGAGAATCTCTTCCAGTAATGTATTTCTGGTTCAACTCTGTTAGCAATTTTAACCATTGTTTTAACACATTCAACTGGGTAATCACCTTGAGCACATTCTCCTGAAAGCATTATAGCACTTGTTCTATCATAAATAGCATTTGCTACGTCACTTGCTTCAGCTCTTGTTGGTAATGGTTGATGTGTCATTGATTCTAACATTTGAGTAGCTGTTATTGCTGGTTTGCATAATTTATTAGATGTTCTTATTATTCTCTTTTGAACAACTGGTGGTTCTGTAAAGTCTGTTTCTGTAGCCATATCACCACGAGCTATCATTTGAGCATCTGCTTCTTCAAGAATAGCATCTAAGTTTGATAAACCTTCAATATTTTCGATTTTTGTTATTATTTGGATATCTTTTCCACCATTTTCGTCTAATACTTTTCTAACATTTCTTATATCTTCTAAGTTTCTTGCAAATGAAATTGCAACAAAATCATAATCATGTTCACAAGCTGCTTTTAAGTCTGCGATATCTTTTTCAGCTAGACCTGGTAATCTAATTACTGTTCCAGGTAAATTCATAGTTTTTCTGCTTCCTAATCCATTTCCATGAACAACTGTTGTAACTATGTCTTTTCCAACAACTTCATCAACTTTTAATTCTATTGCACCATCATCAATTAAAATCTTTGTTCCTGGTTTTACATCTTTGTATAATTCTTTGTATGTTACAGAAACTTTTTCTTCATCACCAGTAATGTCTTCATTAACTAATGTGAATTTTTGTCCATCTTTTAATTGAATTTTTGTATTTTTACCAGTATATAACATACCTGTTCTTATTTCAGGTCCTTTCATATCTAGTAATAAAGCAATTGGTAAATCTAATTTTTCTCTTAATTCAGCAATTTTTAGAGATTTTTCAGATTGTTCATCCCAACTACCATGAGAATAATTTATTCTGCATACGTTTAATCCAGCATCAAATAATTCTTCTAATTTATTTTCACTTGCAGGTCCTATTGTTCCTACTATTTTAGTTTTTCTTAAACTTTTCACTTTAATATCCTCCTTTAATTAGTATGTCGTAAAGTATAAATTTTAATTCATTTTTTCTACACGACAAAAACACCTAAATGGTGTTCTGCCTATTTACTAATTCTCTTCTTTTTTTGCAACTACTTCTTTTCCATCATAATATCCACAATTTGGGCATACTCTATGTGGCATTACTGGTTCATGACAATGTGGGCAAGTAGCAAATTTTGGTGCTTCTACTTTCCATGTTGATCTTTTTGAGTGTGTTCTAGCTTTTGACCATCTTCTTTTTGGTTGTGCCATCTTAATCCCTCCTAAATTTTATATCTCTTGAGACAGAATTTAATTATTCCGTCTCATTTACTTTTATTTTATTCCAAGAAACCTTTATAATGTCTCATTACTAATTGAGATTCTAATTGTTGTACTGTTTCAAGAGCAACACCTACAACGATTAGTATTGATGTTCCACCAAATGAAACATTTAAGTTTGTAAATCTCAATAACATTGGAATTATAGCAATTACTGCCAAGAATAATCCTCCAAATAATGTTAATTTTGATATTATTGAAGATAAATAATCTGTTGTTGGTTTTCCAGCTCTTATTCCTGGAATGAATCCACCATTTTTCTTAATATTGTTTGATACTTCTGCTGGATTGAATGTAGCATAAGTATAAAAATATGTGAATCCCAATATTAATAATAAATATACTATTGCATTTGCTAATGAATATCCCCATCCAACACTTGATGATGATGTGGCAATAGAAAATTTATATACCCCTGACCAAAATCCTGTTAATGTTGATACATCTTTTACAAATATAGATATTATCATTGCTGGAAATGTCATAAATGATGAAGCGAAAATTACTGGCATTACACCTGCCATAGCAAGTTTCAAAGGAATATGTGTTCCTTGAGCTCCTACCATTTTTCTTCCAACTACTTTCTTTGAATATTGCACTGGAACTCTTCTTTCAGCATCTTGTACAAATACAACTCCTGCAACTAACAATAATGCTCCAATTATAATTCCTAATGCTGTAATTAATCCTGTAGTACTAAATCCTGTACTTGTGAATATCATTTTCCAAATAGTTGTTATTCCAGATGGAAGACCTGAAATAATTCCTATAAAGATTATTATTGATATTCCATTTCCAATTCCTTTACTTGTGATTTGTTCTCCTAACCACATTAGTAAAGATGTTCCTGCAACTAATGATGATACAACTAGTATTCCAGTTAACCATCCTGCATTTATAAATACTCCAGAAGATTTGTATCCTAAATAGATTCCAATTGCTTCAATTAATGCTAAAATAATTGTTATTATTTTAGTTAATCTATTCATTACTTTTCTTCCTTCTTCTCCACCTTCTTTAGCCATTCTTTCTAATGAAGGTATTACCATTGCCAATAATTGAACAACGATTGATGAAGTTATGTAAGGACTTATTGACATAGCAAAAATTGAAAATCTAGAAAATGCTCCTCCTGAAATTATATCTATAAATCCTGCAAAACCATTATTTGAAGTCATAGCTTCATTTAATACTATAGTATTAACTCCTGGTACAGTTATATAACATCCTAGTCTGAATAATATTATTAATACTAAAGTGTACCATAATCTTTTTCTTACATCTGGTGTTTTTAAAGCGTTTTTTATCGTTTTAAACAACTAAATCACCTCTGTCTTTCCGCCTAGGGCTTCTATTGTTTCTTTTGCTTTAGCAGTAAATCTTACAGCTTTTACATTAAGCTTTTTGTCTAATTTACCTGTAGCTAAAACTACTATACCATCATTTATTTTTCCTATTATTCCTTCTTCTAATAAGCTTTCTGCTGTTACATCTGTAGCTTTAGATTTATTTAACATTGTTAATGTTACTTCTGTGTAGTTGTTAGCATGAATGTTTGTGAATCCTCTTTTTGGTAAACGTCTATATAATGGTGTTTGTCCACCTTCAAATCCACGTCTTACTCCTCCACCACTTCTTGCTTTTTGTCCTTTATGTCCTTTTCCTGATGTTTTTCCAGTTCCAGAACCAATTCCACGTCCAACTCTCTTTCTTGCAACTTTTTCAGCAGCTGGTCTTAATTCTCCTAGCTTCATTTTTTGCACCTCCCTGTTTTTAACTTTAGTGTTGATTTATAATCAAACTTGTTAAAATCAAACTAACAAGTTTGCCATACCAACAATTATAAAATATCTTCTACTTTTTTATTTCTCTTTTTAGCAACTTGTTCAATAGTTCTCATGTTTTTTAAACCTTCAAGTGTTGCATATACAACATTTCTTGGATTGTTTGTTCCAAGAACTTTTGTACGAACATCTTTGTATCCTGCAAGTTCAAGTACTGGTCTTACACTTCCTCCAGTAATAAGTCCTGTACCAACAGCAGCTGGTTTTAAGATAACTTTGGCACTACCAAATTTTCCAATGAATTCATGAGGTATTGTTGTTCCAACGATAGGAACTTCTATTAAATTTTTCTTTGCTTCTTGAATAGCTTTTTTAATAGCATCAGGTACTTCAGCAGCTTTACCATTTCCAATTCCTACATGTCCTGCTCCATCTCCTACGATAACAACAGCACTAAATCTGAATGTTCTACCACCTTTTACAACTTTTGCTACTCTGTTTATAGCTACTACTTTTTCTTTTAACTCTGGCATTTTGTTTTCTTCCATAGGTTTTGTTTTTCCCTCCTTTTTAGTTTAGGTTAATGTATCTTTAAACCTTTATATATATTATAGAATTAGAACTCAAGTCCACCTTCTCTTGCAGCTTCTGCTAATGATTTTACAACACCATGGTAAATGTATCCACTACGATCAAATACAACTGTTGTTATTTTTTTATCAGCTGCTCTTTTAGCAATTAAAGTTCCAACTTCTTTAGCTGCTTCTACATTTGATTTTTTTGTTTTTACTTCTTTATCTAATGTTGAAGCAGAAACTATTGTATTTCCAGCAACATCATCAATGATTTGTGCATATATATTTGTATTACTTCTAAATACGCATAATCTTGGTCTTTCTGCTGTTCCAGAAATTTTATTTCTTACTCTTGCATGTCTTCTTGCTCTTTCTAATTGTCTATTTGTTTTACTAACCATTTTCTAACTCCTTTCCTTATATCTTCAAGGAATATAACTTTTTATTTATTATTTACCTGTTTTTCCTTCTTTACGTCTAATAACTTCTTCAGCATATTTGATACCTTTTCCTCTATATACTTCTGGTGGTCTCTTTGTTCTGATATCAGCTGCTGTTTGACCAACTAATTCTTTATCAATTCCTTTTACTATGATAGTATTTGGATTTGGAACATCAAAAGATATTCCTTCTGGTGCTTTGAATATTACTGGATGAGAATATCCTAATGTTAAGTTTAAGTCTGCACCTTGTTTTGCAGCTCTGTAACCAACACCATTTATTTGTAATTCTCTTGTAAATTCATGTTCAACACCATGAATCATATTATTAATTAAAGTTCTTGTTAATCCATGTAAACTTCTATTTAAAGCTTCGTCATTTGGTCTTGTAACTTTAACTTCATTATTTTCAACTGTTACAGAAATATTTTTATGTATTTCCCTTTCTAATGTACCTTTTGGTCCTTTTACTGTTACTTTATGATCATTAACAGTTACTTCAACACCAGCTGGTACTGTAATAGCTTTTTTACCTATTCTTGACATTTTTATTTTCCTCCTTTTTTGTAGGGCGTTCGCCTAACGTTAATTAGTTTATACTTTTTCGCATTTAGGTTAATTTTTCCCTTTGATAATTATTATTAATTACCAAACATAAGCTAAAACTTCTCCACCCATTCCTGCTTCTCTAGCTTCTTTATCTGTTTTTAATCCTTTTGATGTAGAAATTATTGCTATACCTAAACCATTAAGTACTTTTGGTAATTCTTCTTTACCTGCATATACTCTTAATCCTGGTTTACTTATTCTCTTAATTCCATCGATTACTCTTGTACCTTTTTCATCATATTTTAAAGTTATTCTTATGATTCCTTGGTTTTCATTACTAATAACTTCAAATGATTTGATATAACCTTCTCTAAATAAGATTTCAGCTATTGCTGTCTTCATTTTAGATGCTGGTACATCAACTGTTTTATGTTTAGCACTGTTAGCATTTCTTATTCTTGTTAACATATCTGCTATTGGATCTGTAGTATTCAATTTACTTTCCTCCTTTTTTCTATTATTTTATATGTGTTGTAAATGTTTATCATTCACATACTGATGCCGTGACTAGCTTAAGACTAAACAGCCTCAGCATTCTACCAACTTGCTTTTTTTACACCTGGAATTTCACCCTTGTGTGCTAATTCTCTGAAACATACACGGCAAATTCCATATTTTCTTATATAAGCATGTGGTCTTCCACAAATTCTGCATCTGTTATATTCTCTTGTTGCATATTTTTGTGGTCTAGCTTGTTTTACTTTCAATGATTTTTTAGCCATTGTTATTTACTCCTCCTTAAAATTATGCTTTAAAAGGCATTCCTAATAATGTTAGTAATTCTTTTGCCTCTTCGTCTGTTTCAGCAGTTGTTACAAATATGATATCCATTCCTCTTAATCTATCAATTTTATCATATTCGATTTCTGGGAATATTAATTGTTCTTTAATACCCATAGAGTAGTTTCCTCTTCCATCAAAAGAATCAGCAGAAACACCTCTAAAATCTCTTACTCTTGGAAGTGCTACATTGAATAATTTGTAAACAAAATCATACATTTTGTCTGATCTTAATGTTACTTTACATCCAACATTTGCTCCTTCTCTTAACTTAAATGCAGCAATTGATTTCTTTGCTTTTGTTATCATAGGTCTTTGACCTGTGATTTGTGTTAAATCATTCATTGCATTTTCTAATGATTTAGGATTTTCTTTTGTATCACCTAAACCTATATTTATAACTACTTTGTCAAGCTTTGGAACTTGCATTATAGATTTGTATTGAAATTTTTTCATTAAAGCTGGTACAACTTCTTTTTCATATTGTTCTCTAAGTTTTTCCATTTTATTTGTTTCCTCCTTTCACTATTTGATTATAGCTCCACATTTTTTACAAATACGAACTTTTTTTCCATCTTCTACTTTATATTCAATTCTTGTAGCTTTTCCGCATTTTGGACATACTACATTAACTTTTGAACTATTGATAGCACATTCAACTGGGATTATTCCACCCTCTTCACCTTGTTTTCTAGGTTTGATGTGTTTTTTTCTTACATTTACACCTTTTACAACTACTTTTGAGTCTTTAGGCATAACTTCTAATACTTCTCCTTTTTTATCTTTATCATTTCCAGATAAAACTAGGACTGTATCTCCTTTTTTTATTCTCATTGAGTTTAACCTCCTTCTTTCTAATAATACGACCTTAACTCAAATGTCTACAAGACATTTTCGTCAACAGCTTATAGAACCTCAGGTGCTAATGATAATATTTTCATATAATCCTTTTCTCTTAATTCTCTTGCAACTGGGCCAAATATACGTGTTCCTCTTGGTGTTTTGTCATCTTTTATTAATACTGCTGCATTTTCATCAAATTTAACATAAGAACCATCTGGTCTTCTTAAACCTTTTTTGCTTCTTACTATAACAGCTTTTACTACATCACCTTTTTTAACAACGCCACCTGGTGTTGCTGTTTTAACAGAGGCAACTATAACATCACCGATGTTAGCTGTTTTCATATATGATCCACCCATACATCTGATACACATTAATTCTTTTGCACCTGTATTGTCAGCAACTTTTAATATTGTTTGTTGTTGTATCATGACTTATTTTCCTCCTTTTTCAAGAATCTCAACTACTCTCCATCTCTTATCTTTAGAAAGTGGTCTTGTTTCCATTACTTTTACTTTATCTCCTATTTCACAGCTATTGTTTTCATCATGTGCTTTTAATTTATATGTTCTTTTAACTGTTTTTCCATATGTTTTATGGCTTACACTTGTTGCTACTGAAACAACTACTGTTTTATCCATTTTGTCAGATGTAACAGTTCCAACCATAACTTTACGAAGATTTCTTTCTTCCATAGGTCATTTTCCTCCTATCTTTCTATTTTACTTATGCTTTAGCTTCTGCTATTTTTCTTTCTGTTAATACTGTATTTATTTTAGCTATATCTTTTTTAACCTCTTTGATTTTCATTGGGTTATCTAATCCATGTGTAGCTAAACTAAATTTTAATTTGAATAATTCTGATTTTAGTTCACCTAATTCTTTTTCTAATTCTGGTGAAGACATTTCTCTAATCTTACTTATCTTCATCACTATCACCCACCTTGTTCTCAGTTTCTTTTACTACGAACTTACATTTGATTGGTAATTTGTTCATAGCTAATCTCAAGGCTTCTCTAGCTGTTTCTTCAGGAATTCCTGCCATTTCGAACATAACTCTTCCTGGTTTTACAACAGCTACCCAATATTCAACATTACCTTTACCTTTACCACCACGAGTTCCAGCTGGTTTTTGTGTTATTGGTTTGTCTGGAAATATTTTAATCCAAACTTTTCCACCTCTTTTTGTATAACGTGTCATAGCAATACGAGCTGCTTCAATTTGGTTTCCCTTAATTAATCCAGCTTCAACTGCTTGTAATCCGTATTCTCCGTCTGTAACTTTATTTCCTCTTGTTGCTTTTCCTCTATTTCTACCTTTTTGCATTTTTCTAAATTTAGATTTTTTTGGCATTAATGGCATTATTTGTCTCCTCCTTCCACTTTTTTAGTTGGAAGAACTTCACCTTTATAAATCCATACTTTAACACCGATTTTTCCGTATGTTGTATCTGCTTCAGCAAATCCATAGTCAATATCAGCTCTTAAAGTTTGTAGAGGAACTGTTCCCTCTTTATAGAATTCAGTTCTTGCCATATCAGCTCCACCTAATCTTCCAGATACAGCTGTTTTGATACCTAAAGCTCCTGATTTCATAGCTTTTTGCATACATTGTTTCATGGCTTTTCTGAATGAAATTCTTCTTTCTAGTTGGC
Source organism: uncultured Clostridia bacterium (assembly GCA_934120045.1). Classification (GTDB taxonomy): domain Bacteria; phylum Bacillota; class Clostridia; order TANB77; family CAG-508; genus CAG-269. Next base: position 149,519 of record CAKOTF010000003.1, on the reverse strand, counting down.
TAGCTATATCTTCTGCAACTAATTGTGCATCTGTTGATATTGCTTTTACCTCAACTATATTGATATTTACATCTTTACCGATTAATTTTGTTACATCTGCTTTTAAGCTTTCTGCTCCAGCTCCACCTTTTCCGATTATAATTCCTGGTTTAGCTGCATAAACATTAACTTTAACAAATTTTGCTGTTCTTTCAATTTCAATTTTTGAAATTCCAGCTGTATATAATTTTTTCTTTAAAAATTTACGAATTTTTTGATCTTCTACTAGGTAATCTGCAAAATTCTTAGAATCTGCATACCATTTAGCATTCCAATCTTTTATGATTCCAACTCTCACACCTGTTGGATGTACTTTTTGTCCCATTTTCTAGAATCCTCCTTTCCTATTCTGCTTCTCTAACTACGATAGTTATATGACTTGTTCTTTTTCTAATTCTAACTGCTGATCCTTTTGCAGCTGGTCTTATTCTCTTTAATGTTGGACCTTGGTTTGCAAATATTTCAGCAACATATAATTTTTCATGTTTCATTCCATGATTGTTTTCAGCATTTGCAATAGCTGATTTTAATAATTTTTCAATTACTTCTGATGATGCTTTTGGTGTAAATTTTACAATTGCTAAAGCTTCATCAACATTTTTTCCTCTTATTAAATCTGCAACTATTTTAACTTTTCTAGCTGAAATACGTGCATATTTTAAAGTTGCTTTAGCTTCTAATACTGCTGTTTCTTCCACTACAATTCCCTCCTTAATTTATATTTATTTTGTAGTTGCTTTTTCTCCTGCATGACCTTTAAATGTTCTTGTAGGAGCAAATTCACCTAATTTATGACCTATCATTTCTTCTGTTATATAAACTGGTACATGTTTTCTACCATCATGAACAGCGATTGTGTGTCCAACCATTTGTGGATATATTGTTGAAGCTCTTGACCATGTCTTGATTACTTCTTTGTTTCCACTTTCGTTCATTGCTTCAACTCTTTTTAATAATTCTGGAGCAACGAAAGGCATTTTATTTCTTGACATATGATTTTCCTCCTATTCTATTTTCTTCTCTTTACGATAAATTTGTTTGTTCTATTTTTCTTATTTCTTGTCTTATATCCTAATGCTGGTTTACCCCAAGGTGTCATTGGTCCTGAATGTCCAACTGGAGCTCTACCTTCACCACCACCATGTGGGTGATCTACTGGGTTCATTACAGATCCTCTTACAGATGGTCTGATTCCTAAATGTCTTGTCTTTCCTGCTTTACCTAATTTAACGTTTTCATGATCTGCATTTCCTACAACTCCGATTGTTGCTCTACATTTAGCTAATATTAATCTCATTTCTCCTGAAGGTAATCTTACATGTGCATATTTTCCTTCTTTAGCCATTAATTGAGCACTTTGTCCAGCAACTCTTACTAATTTTCCACCTTGACCTGGATTTAATTCGATATTGTGAATTAATGTACCAACTGGAATGTTTGCTATTGGTAAACAGTTTCCTGCTTTAATATCAACATTTTCTCCTGATACTACTTTATCACCATCTGTTAATCCTTGTGGTGCTATGATGTAACTTAATGTTCCATCTTCATATTTTACTAATGCTATGTTTGCACTTCTGTTTGGATCATATTCGATTCCAACTACTGTTGCTTCCATATCATCTTTTAATCTTTTAAAATCAATTTTTCTATATTTTTGTCTGTTTCCTCCACCTTGATGTCTTACTGTTATTCTACCATATGAGTTTCTTCCTGCATTTTTTCTTTTCTTTTCTAATAAAGATTTTTCAGGAGAAGTTTTTGTTACTTCTTCATATGTAGATACAGCCATATTTCTTCTTGAAGGTGTATAGGCTTTGAAATGTTTCATTCCCATTTTTTGTCTTCCTTTCTCGCTTCTGCTAAATTCCAAATCTTACTTGTAATATTTGTTTTTATCAAAAGCTCTACTATATCTTTTTATTTGCGGATTTTTCCTGCCCGCCACAGATATTTTTTATTATCCGAGTTATTTCTCGATATCTTCTTCAGATTCTAATATTCTTTTTTCAAAAGCTTTTAGCTCTTCTCTTTTTTCTCTACTATATTCTGTTGGAAGCATTGGATTTATAGGGATAGCCATCTTTTTATAATCCTCAAAAGCTTTTTCAGCCCTACAAGGTTCTCCTCTTCCTTCAGCTATTTTTGCGATAGTTTTTCTGAATTCTTCTGGAGTTACTGTTCTTCTATCTCTAACAAATTTTTCTTTCATAATTAAGCTCCCATGAATTCATCGATTGAATCTTTGTATTTCTTAGAAACTTTAACTGATTTTCCACCTTTTCCTAGGTATGTTTTGTCAGATGGATTTGTGTCTATTGTAACAATAGCTTTTTTCCAATCTGGAGTTTTACCTTCTTGGTATCTAACTCTTTTTGTTTTTCCTTTAACTATCATTGTGTTAACATTTAATACTTTAACTTCGAAAAGTTTTTCAACAGCTTTAGCTATTTGAACTTTTGTAGCTTTTTTGTTAACTTCGAAAGTGTATTTTCCTAATTGTAATTCATCATTACTTTTTTCTGTTACTACTGGTCTTACTATAATTTCTTCTGGTAACATTATGCATACACCTCCTCTAATTTTTTAACTGTATCTAGTGGTAAAACTAATTTATTGCAATTTAATAAATCAAATACATTTATTGTGTTTAATTCAATTGTTTTAACACCTTCTATATTTCTACTTGAACGTAAAACATTATCATTTCTATCTGCTAAGATTATTAATGCTTTTCCTTCAACTTTTAAATCTGTTAAAGCTTTAGCCATAACTTTTGTTTTAGCTTCTTCAACTTCTAATTTATCAACAACTGTTAATTCATTATCTAATACTTTTGCACTTAATAATGATCTAATTGCTAATTGTTTTTCTTTCTTATTTATTCTATAAGAATATGAACGTGGTTTTGGTCCTAATGCAATACCACCTTTAATCCATTGTGGTGCACGTATACTACCTTGTCTTGCTCTACCTGTTCCTTTTTGTCTCCATGGTTTTCTTCCACCACCACTAACTTCTGCTCTTGTTTTAGTACTTTGTGTACCTTGTCTTTGATTAGCTAAGTAGTTTACTAATGCACTGTGAACAATATTTTCATTTGGTTCAATTCCAAATACTGCTTCACTTAATTCTACATCGCTAACTTTTTTACCTTGCATGTTATATACATCTACTTTTGGCATTTCGTCTTTCCTCCTTTACTAAATTATTGTGCCTTAACGGCTGATTTTATTTTTAAGATAGCACCTTTAGCTCCTGGTACACTACCTTTTACTAATATTACATTTTTATCCATATCTACTTTAACAACATCTAAGTTTTGTATTGTTACTGTAACATGTCCCATATGTCCTGGTAATTTTTTACCTTTGAATACTCTACCTGGTGTTGATGTTGGTCCCATTGAACCTGGTCTTCTGTGATACATTGAACCATGTCCCATTGGTCCTCTTGATTGTCCATGTCTTTTAATTACACCTTGGAATCCTTTTCCTTTTGATGTACCTTGAACATCTATTTTATCTCCAGCTACAAATACATCTGCTTTTAATTCATCTCCAACTTTGATTCCTTCTATTGAATCTAGTCTGAATTCTCTTAAATGTTTTTTTGCTGTAACATTTGCTTTTGCAAAATGTCCTTTAACTGGTTTGTTTAATTTGTTTTCTTTAACTTCTCCAAATCCTAATTGTACTGCTTCATATCCATCGTTTTCGATAGTTTTTACTTGAGCAACTACACATGGACCTGCTTCAATTACTGTTACTGGAATAACTGTTCCATTTTCATCAAATATTTGTGTCATTCCAACTTTTTTTCCTATTAATGCTTTTTTCATTTAAATTTCCTCCTACTATTGGCTGATATTTATACCAGCTTGGTTTGATTTATTTTTGAAACTAGTTTTTGATTTCGATGTCAACACCTGCTGGTAGTTCTAGTTTCATTAAACTATCCATTGTTTTTTGTGTTGGGTAAAGAATGTCTATAACTCTTTTATGTGTTCTCATTTCAAATTGCTCTCTTGAATCTTTGTGTTTGTGTGGTGAACGTAAAATTGTTACGATTTCTTTCTCTGTTGGTAGTGGAATAGGACCTGATACTTTTGCTCCTGTTTTCTTAGCAGTATCTACTATTTTTTCAGCAGACTGTTCTAAAACTACATGGTCATAAGCTTTTAATCTTATTCTGATTTTTTCACTTGCTACATTTGTTTTTGCCATTGTAATTTTCCCTCCTTAAATAAAATATATTTTTTAAATTACGCGCTGGCAAGTTATAACGCACCCTGGTGTTTTGAATTTTCCCATTATAAAATCCCTTACATGCATATATGTTTTAGGGATGATAAGTGCTTAATCTGTACTACTAACAAACATGATTATAATTACTATATTAATTTATAGTAATTATCTTTAGTTCGTTTATAATATTTTGAAACTTACCGCCTTAGTCTAGCTAAGACATACTCCGTCGAAGTTCCCTACATCTTTGTGTAGCCACATTCGACATCAACGCTAAAATTTATGCTTTATTATTATATAGCAATATGTGGTAATTGTCAATATGTTTTTTTGATTTTTTTGCTATTTCGCATTTTTTGTCAAATCTTGTCATTTTATTATATAAATATTTTCGATAAATTATAGCAATTAGTGTAATAATATGATATACTCACTATAAATTTTGAAAGGAGATTCTTATGTCACCAATTAGAGAAAAATTCATAAAAATTATTGACTCTTTGCCTTATGACTTAGACAAAGAAGTTTTAAACAAAAATACAAAAGAAATTTTACAAGATGTAATAAAATTATATGTTGATACATATAGCACTGATGACTTATCTGCAAATGATAAAGAATGTATTCAATCATTAATTGGATTTAATTTTTAAGAAAGGTTGTGATTTTATGGAAAAATCAAAAAAAGAAAATATTTCTATTGGGAAAATTAGTGAACTCTTAAAAAATGCTCCAACAGATGATGGAACTTTTTATGGATGTTTATATGATTTATATGTTTTTATTGGAATTGTCAAAGGAGTTTCTGATATTAATAATGGAAATGGAATTACATTAGAAGAACTCGAAAAAGAAAGAGAGGCATTATATGAAAATTATAGTAGAAACTTTGGCTAAATCATGTCTTGATAATATTTTTAATTACAATATGCAATATTCTTCTAAAAATGCTCTAGAAGTAGATAAAAATATTAGAGCTCAAATAAATAACTTAAATAAGTTTTCATATCTAGGTAAATTAATTCCAGAAATGTCGGATTCTCATTTTAGAGAAATTATTTATAAAAAATCTCGACATTCTGGATATAGAATTATGTATTTCGTCTCGGATTATGATAATTCTATTCATATTTTTAATATTATTAATTCAAAACAAAACTTTAACAAAATTCTAAAACTACATAATTACTTCAACAATTATTTCAATTTTTAATTTATTATCTAAGTATTTTATTCCTCAAAATATGTACTAACACCTTGTAAACCTTCAAAATTATTTTGTCTTAATATTTCATATGCTATAATACATACTGAATTAGATAAATTCAATGATCTTAATACTGGTCTCATTGGAATTCTTATTGTTTTATCAATATATTTTTGTAATAAATCTTCTGGCAATCCTTTTGTTTCTTTTCCAAACAAAACAAATATTTCTTCATCTTTAAATTTACTATAATCTATATCTGTATAGCAATGCTCTGCTTTAGTTGTTGCCATAAACATATTATGTTTTTCTGGTTTATATTTCTCTAAAAATTTTTCTAAGCTATCATGTTTTTCTATTTCTAATTTATCCCAATAATCTAGTCCTGCTCTTTTCAAATATTTATCATCTAAACTAAATCCTAATGGATATACTAAATGTAGTTTTGCTCCTGTTATTGCACATGTTCTTGCTATATTTCCAGTATTTTGTGGTATTTCTGGTTCTACCATAACAATATTTAATTTCATTTTTATATGTCCTTTCATTTTCATTCAACATTAATTTTTGACTATAATAAAATTTTACTAATATTTAATTATTTTTCCATCTTTTCTTACATAATAAAAAAACGCCCTTCAAAGCGTTTTATTTTATTGTGCTCTTTTAACTTTTCCGTTTTTTAAACATTTTGCACATACATGAATTCTTTTTATTTCTCCATCAACTTCAGCTTTAACTGTTCTTAAGTTTGGCTTCCATGTACGTGGAGCTCTTTTACTTATATGAGAACGAGTTATGCTTAATTTATTTCCATGAATAGCTGTCTTTTCACAAATTTCACATTTTGCCATAATAAATAGCACCTCCTAATTTTTCTTTTTTAAAATCGACTACGATTAAGTTTAACACATATTTTCAAAAAATACAAGTGTTTCCAACAAAAAATCTAATTTTTTTATTTCATACATTTTATTATATTTTTATAAAAAGCTTAAATTCATTCTTTTCACACACTTTCAACTTTTAGTGTTTACTACTTAATTCTATTATTTTATCCATATTATCATCTTCTGCTGCTTTATTTTTTCTAATAGCACCACATTTTTTACACTTAAATATTATAACATATCCTTTTTTGGGACTTATTTCTAATCCAATAGGTTCTAAAATTCCATGACATGTTTCTGCTCTATCTCCCGGATTTATATCCAAATGTTTTGAATATAAACAATATGGACAGTGGTTCCTACATGTATATCCCAATTTTGGAACCACTCTGCCACAGTTTTCACATACAAATTCTTCATCTATTTTGGTAAATTTACTTGATTGCATTTTATTTCCTCTTTATATGATATATTTTATCCTTTAAAATCTCCACCACCTAAAAATTCTTTTAATAATGAATGTGATGGAACTATATCTTTTGAAATTGGTTCAAAATATCTTAATATTTCAATTAATCTTTGTGCTTCTGCATATTCTTTTTCATCTTTTGTTATTTTTTCTAATAATGGAATTGCTTCATTTCTTAATACACCTAATTCATATATTAATGATGTATTAAATATACTGTCAGCTTCTTCTTGGAATGGGAATATATTTTTTTCTTCACCTTTATTTACATTATCCCATGTAGCAATTGTATTTTGAGCTGTATAACCTCTAAATTGATTATCTCTTACAATTCTTCTTACTAATCTTGTATCTGTTGTAGAAATTCTATTAAATGAATCCATATTTAATACTGTTAATGCACTTATATAAATTTTATATTTCTGTTCTTGTGGTATTTTTTCTGTTAATTTATCATTTAAACAATGAATTCCTTCTATAACTAATACTTCATCTTCTGCCATTTTAACTTTATTTCCATTATATCTTTTTGTTCCAACTTTAAAATCAAATTCTGGTAATTCTACTTCTTCACCATTTAATAATTTTAATAATTGATCATTAAATAAATCAATATCTATTGCATTTATATCTTCAAAATCATATTCACCTTTTTCATTTCTTGGTGTTTGATCTCTTTCAACAAAATAATTATCTACTGATATTGTTACAGGCTTTATGCCATTTATTCTTAATTGTAATCCTAATCTTTGAGCAAATGTTGTCTTTCCTGATGATGATGGTCCTGCTATTAATATCATTTTAACACCTTTTTTGTGTGCTATTTTATCTGCGATTTGTGCTATCTTCTTTTCATGTAATGCTTCTGATAATAATATTAATTCTTTTATTGAACCTTCTTTTACTCTTTTATTTAATCTATATACTGTCCCTACATTTAAAACTTTGTATATTGTTTCATATTCATGTAATGCCCAAGATAATTTTTTCGTATCTTTATATTCTGGTAATACATTAATATCTTTTGAACTTGGATATCTTAATAAAAATCCATCATAATATTTTTTTAATTCAAATATTTTCGTTACTCCTGTATGTGTTGCTATTATTTCATAAAAATGATTAAAATAATCTTCACAATATGACATGTTTATTTTTTCATTTGTTGCTAAATCATATTGTAATCTACCTTTTCCTGTATTATTTTTTTCATAAAATTTTCCAGCTTCTTCTCTTGTCATTGTTCTTTTTTCTATTTTTAAGTCTTTTTCAACTATTCTTTTCATTTCTTCTTGAACATTATGTAACATTTCTTCTGTTACTTCCATGTTCTCTAAATTGCAATACATTGCATTTGTTAATTGATAATTTACAACAACACGTGCTTCTGGATATAATTTCCAAAATGCCATTCCCATTATATATGTAAGTGTTCTTCTATATATTTTCATTCCTTCTTTTGAATTTATATTAATTAATTCTAATGTTCCATCTTCTTGTAATTCATCATCTAAGTTTTTATATTCATTATTAAATATTGCTCCAACTACTGGATATTTACTTTCTTCTATTTGTTTTTTGGCTATTTCTGAAATTGTTGTATTTGTTTTTGCTTTTACTATTATTTTTTTCTTTTCGTTTTCTTCCATGTTTATCACATTCCTTTCATCTAACTAAAAACAATTTTTAGTTTTTGTATATTTTTAACACTCTTTATTTTATAGAATTTTTTAATATAAGTCAATACCAACATTCTGCTTTCCAGCAATCTCTTCAAATTCTTTTAAGATTTCTTCTGTTAAATGTATTGCACCGCAAGGTTTTATTTCATCACCTGTTTTAACTGCTACTGGTATATTATTTCTTTCTCCATTAAAGAATCTTATAGCACCTCTTAGCTTTGCTTTTTCCGTTTCTTCCATATTAGTAATATCTATTACTAGATGTTTTGGCTTTTGAATTTCTGTATTTTGTACATCTTGCTTTTTATTCTCATATTTATTTGAATTTTCACTAAAATTTTCTCCAAAATTTCTAATTTCTTGTGCTACTATTTTTGTATTATCATCTTCTCTAATACTTAATCTTCCTCTTATCATAATAATATTTTCTTCTAATAATTTATCTTGATATTTTAAAAATGTTGGCTCAAATATTATTATTTCTGCAGAACCATTTAAATCTTCAATTGTAACAAATGCCATTATTTTATTATTTTTTGTATATTTCTTTTTTACAGATGTTATAATTCCTGCAATTTTTACTTCTTGTCCATCTTCATATTTTAGTATTTCTTGTACTTTATTTTCTTCATTTTCTTCTGAAGAGTTTTGTTCATCAATTTCTTTTAATTCTTTTGATGATATATTTGTTAATTGTTTTATTTGTTCTTTTATCTTTTCTAGTGGATGTCCTGATATATAAATTCCAAGCATTTCTTTTTCCATTGATAATTTTTCGTTTTCAGTCATTTCTTCTTGCTCTGAAAACTGATATTTTATTTCTTTTAGATTGTTTTCTTCTTGTTCTCCACCTAAATCAAACATTGATACTTGGCCATTCATTCCTTTTTTATTATAACTTTGTGCTAAATCCATTATAGCTTCAAATGAGGCTAATAATGTTGCTCTTGTTTCTGGAAATTCATCAAATGTTCCTGCTTTTATTAAGCTTTCTACACATTTTTTATTTACTGCTTCTCCTTCAACTCTTTCGCAAAAATCTGTAAATCCTTCAAATTTTCCATGCTCATTTCTATCTTTTATTATATTATCTATTGGTTGTAATCCTACATTTTTTATACTACCTAATCCAAAACGAATTTGTCCTATTTGATTATTCTTGTCTTGACTTTCATCAAATTCTACTGTAAATTTTGAGCTACTACTATTTATATCTGGTTTTAATATTTTTATGCCTATTCTTTTACATTCATCTATATATTCTGGAACTTTATCTAGATTTCCTAAAAAACTGTTTAACATTGATGCCATAAATTCAGCTGGATAATATGATTTTAAATATGCTGTTCTATATGCTACTACTGCATAACATGCTGCATGTGATTTGTTAAATGCATATTTTGCAAATTCAGACATTTCATCAAATATTTTATTTGCAGATTCTGCATCAATCCCATTTCTTACACATCCTGGTACAATTATATTTCCATTTTCATCTACTTGGCCATTTATAAATACTTCTCTTTCTTTTGCCATTACATCAAGTTTCTTTTTTCCCATAGCTCTACGGACCAAATCTGCTCTTCCTAATGAATATCCTGCTAAATCTCTTACTATTTGCATTACTTGTTCCTGATATACCATACATCCATATGTTACATTTAATATTGGTTCTAAGCTTGGATGGGTATATTCATTATGTCCCGGATTTTGTTTTCCTCTTATATATCTTGGAATTTGATCCATTGGCCCAGGTCTATATAATGAAACTCCTGCTATTAAATCTTCTAAACAATCTGGTTTTAATTCTTTCATGAAGTTTGTCATACCTTGTGATTCAAACTGGAATATTCCTGATGTATTCCCTTCTTGCCACAATTTATATACTCTAGGGTCTGACATGTCTTTATCAAATTCAACATCTATTCCTCTATTTTGTTTTACAAGATTTATTGTGTCTTGTATAACTGTTAATGTTCTTAAACCTAAAAAATCCATTTTTAGAAGTCCTAATTCTTCTAGTGTTGTCATTATATATTGTGTCGAAATTTGTCCATCTCTGACATATAATGGAACATAAGTATCTACAGGATCTTTTGTTATTACAACACCACAAGCATGTGTTGATGCTTGTCTTGGCATTCCTTCTAATGACATTGCAATTTCTAATAATTTATGTACTTCTGGGTCTGTATCATATAATTCTTTTAATTCTCTATTTTGTTCTAGTGCTTTTGGAATTGTTATATGTATCTCATTTGGTATCATTTTTGCTAATTTATCTGCTTCTGAATATGGATAATCTAATACTCTTGCAACATCTCTTATTACCATTTTTGCTGCCATTGTTCCAAATGTTATTATCTGTGATACATGATCATGTCCATATTTTCTTGATACATAATCTATTACATCTTGTCTATGTTCATAGCAAAAGTCAACATCAAAATCTGGCATACTTACTCTTTCAGGATTTAAAAATCTTTCAAATAGTAATCCATATTTCATTGGATCTATATCTGTTATTCCAATTGCATAAGCAAGTATTGAACCTGCTCCAGATCCTCTTCCAGGTCCTACTGGTATTCCTTGGCTTTTGGCATAATGTATAAAATCCCATACTATTAGGTAATAATCAACATATCCCATTTTCTTGATTACGCCAATTTCATATTCTGCTCTTTTCAAAATTTCTTCTGATGGATTTTCTCCATATCTTTCTTTTATTCCATCATCACATAATTTTTTTAAGAAATCATAATGTGTTGGATATTCTGGTGGTACATCGTAATTAGGTAATATTGTATGTCCAAATTCAAATTCTACATTACATTTATCTGCAATCTTTACTGTATTTTCTATTGCATCTGGAAATGCTGAAAAATATTCACTCATTTCTTCTGGTGATTTTACATATAATTCATCTGTATCAAATTTCATTCTGTCTTCATCACTCATTCTTTTTCCTGTTTGAATACATAATAAAATTTCATGACTATATGAATCTTCTCTTTTTAAATAATGTGCATCATTTGTTGCTACTAATGGTATGTCTAATTTTCTAGCCAATTGTACAAGTTTTTGGTTTGCTAATACTTGTTCTCTTATTCCATTATTTTGTATTTCTATATAATAATCTTCTCCAAATACTCTTTTATGCCATAATGCTATTTCTTCTGCTTTTTCTGTTTGACCATTTAATAGTGCTTGATTTACTGCACCTGCTAAACATGCACTTAAACATATTAATCCTTCATGATATTTTTCTAATACTTCTAAATCTATTCTTGGTTTATAATAATATCCTTCTGTAAAGCCTATTGATACTAATTTACTTAAGTTTTTATATCCTTGATTATTTTTAGCTAATAATATTAAATGATAATATTGTTTATCTATTGGTTCTTTGTCAAATCTTGAACGTGGTGCAACATATACTTCACATCCTATTATTGGTTTTATTCCTTCTTTTTTACATGCTTTATAAAAGTCAATGGCTCCATACATTACTCCATGGTCTGTTATTGCCATTGCTTTCATTCCTAATTCTTTTGCTCTTACTGGCAAGTCTTTTATTCTATTTGCTCCATCTAATAAGCTAAATTCACTATGTATATGTAAATGCACAAATTCTGACATTTTTTTCATCTCCCTAGTTTGATGTAATTTTCTCTTATATTATGGCTAAATATTATCACAAAATGGCTCATTTTTCAATATATACTTGTTGATTCTAACGCAAAAAAATTCATGAATTTCTTCATGAATTTTTAATCTATTAATCTTTAGCTGCATATGGTAATATAGCAATATGTCTAGCTCTTTTAACAGCAAGTGTTATATCTCTTTGATGTTTAGCACAAGCACCTGTTGTTCTTCTTGGTAAGATTTTTCCCTTATCATTAACAAATTTTCTTAATTGATCAGAATTTTTGAAATCTAATACAAAATTCTTGTCACCACATAATGGGCAAACCTTTTTCTTCATTTTTTTGAATTTTGGGTTGAAATCATCATCATAATCTTTATTTCTGTTATTATTTCTTTTTTTATTCTTGTCTGCCATTTCTATTTCCTCCTACTTCCTAAAATGGTAGGTCATCACTTGAAGATACTTCAAAATCTGTTCCACCTGGCATTGAATTTCCAAATGTATTTTCGAATGAAGAACTTGCTCCTTCTCCATCTCTTCTACTATCTGCAAAATAAGCTTCTTCGGCAACAACTTCTGTAACATAGTGTTTTTGACCTTGGTCATCATCCCATGTTCTTGTTTGAATTCTTCCTATAATTCCTACTTGTTGACCTTTTTTAAAGTATTTGCTACAAAATTCTCCTAATTTACTCCAAGCAACTATGTTTATAAAATCTGCTTGTCTTTCTTCACCTTGTTTAGCAAATCTTCTATTTACTGCAAGTGAGAATGATGCAACAACTGTATTATTTGTTTGTGTATATCTTACTTCTGGGTCTCTTGTTAATCTACCCATTAAAATTACTTTATTCATATTTTATACCTTTTTACCTTTCTACTTTAATTCGGCCCCACAATTTGATTGGTTATAACAATCTATTATTGATAATTAGTCAATATTTCTTGTTGTGATGAATTTTAGTACTTCATCTGTTATTCTATAAACTCTTTCAAGTTCTGCTATAAGTGTTGGGTTAGCTTCGAATTTAAATACCATATAATATGCTTCTTTGTTTTTCTTGATATCATATGCTAATTTCTTTTTACCCATGTTTTCAACTTCAGCAACTTTTCCATTTGCATTGATTAATCCTGTAAATTTGTCTTCTAAAGCTTTTAAACCAGCTTCATCAACATTTGGATTAATAATGACAACACTCTCGTATTTATTCATTATTTTCACCTCCTTCTGGATATATAACTCATTTTGTTTGAATGAGTAAGGTTAGTGAATATTATACTCACTAAGATAAAATAAAAACAAACGAGTTATCGTTTGTTTCAATTTTTGGAGCAGGTAGTGGGAATCGAACCCACGTCATCAGCTTGGAAGGCTGAGGTTCTACCATTGAACTACACCTGCATGTTGTTCTGTCTCTCTCCTTAAGACATTTATTATTATAGTACCGAATCTAAAATTTGTCAACACTTTTTTTGAATTTTTTTCAAGTTTTTTAAATATTTTTTTCAGCTCTAGTTTTATCAATACTTTCAAGAAAAATATTTTTTTAAATTCATAAGAAAAGTTATCAAAATGATAACTTTTCTTTATTATAATAGTAAATTTATCCTAAAAATGTATATCCTAAATGTTCATAAGCTGGTGGCATTACCATTCTTCCTCTTGGTGTTCTAGAAATATATCCTATTTGAATTAAATATGGCTCATATACATCTTCAATAGTATCCACTTCTTCCCCTAATGATGTTGCTATTGTTTCAACTCCAACAGGTCGTCCTTGATATTGGTTTATCATTAATTCTAACATTTTCCTATCTGTTTCATCTAAACCAATTTCATCTATTTCAAGTTGATTTAATGCATGTTTTGTTATTTTTAATGTTATGTTCCCATCTCCTAATACTGCAGCATAATCTCTTACTCTTTTTAATAATCTATTTGCAATTCTAGGTGTTCCTCTTGATCTTCTTGCAATTTCATATGAGGCATTTTCATCTATGTCTATTCCTAATATTTTTGCAGAACGTGTTACAATTGTACTCAAATCTTCTGGTGTATATAATTCTAATTTATGAATTATTCCAAATCTATCTCTTAATGGTGTTGTTAATGAACCAGCTTTAGTTGTTGCTCCTATTAATGTAAATTTAGGTAAATCTATTCTTATTGATTTTGCACTTGGCCCTTTTCCAATTACTATATCTAACGTGAAATCTTCTAATGCTGGATAAAGTATTTCTTCTACATTTTTACTTAATCTGTGTATTTCATCTATAAATAATACATCATTTTCAGATAAATTTGTTAAAATAGCAGCTAAATCTCCTGGTCTTTCTATTGCTGGACCTGATGTGATTTTTATATTTGATTTCATTTCATTTGCTATTATATTTGCTATTGTTGTTTTTCCAAGTCCTGGTGGTCCATAAAATAAGCAATGATCTAATGGTTCTTCTCTTTTTTTTGCTGCTTCTATATATATTTTCATATTTTCTTTTACTTTTGTTTGTCCTATATATTCATCTAATGTTTGTGGTCTCAGAGAATTTTCTATTTTTTCTTCTATTGGACTTTCTAATTCTGGTCTTATGTTAAATTCTTCTTCCATATTTTTTCCTCATTTTTTAATTTATGTACATATTATATCATATTATTTTTTATTTTCAATATATAAAACAAATAAGAAAAATGAGATGAATAATTCATCCCATTTTATTTTCATTATTTATTCTTGAACTTCTGCTGTTGTTTTTTCTGAATTTAATTTTAAAACATCATCATAGAAACATATTCTTGCTATTTGAACATATGCTCCTAAGCATAATACTCCACAAACAGCTCCAACTATAAATATTATTGCCAAAACTGGAACTAATACACAAGCTGTTGCTAAAACACATGGAAGATAGCATAATAATGCCCAACCTAAGAATGATAATAATAATACAAATAAATCTCCTCTATGACCAACCATTAATTCAGCACTCTTTTCAACAACATCTTTTGTAGACATATCTGGATTATCATATGCAATACATATTGTTAAGGCATATTTTAATCCTATTATTACAGCATATGCAAGTGCTATAACATATATTATAATTCCAATTATTACTAATCCTAATGCTTGTTGACCTGCCTTCATTGCCATTCCTGCAATTCCACCAGCAGTAAACATTATTGTAACAATCATAATTGCTAATATAACACAAATTATTGGTAATATCATTTTTAATAATGTTCTAAAACATAATCCCCATGCTCTAGTAAAGTTATCAAATCCTATTTTTATAAAATCAAAATAGTTTACTTCTTCATTTCTTTTTAATTTTATAAATACTGCTACCATTCCAAATGATAATGGAATTCCTATAATAACCTCTATAATTGATATTATTGCTGCTAATACTGAATTATCTCCAAGAGCTTTTTCAATTCCTGTTAATAATCCTGTTATTAAAATTTGTATAAAAATTATTAGTGCAGCTTTAACCCATTTGTTTTTTAATGATTCTCTTGCTTCTTTTCTTATGTCTGTTGCAACCATTTTTATTCCTCCCTTCTTTTGTATTTCATATTATAAATAATATTATTAACATTATATAAATCTTAATGAATTTTTTCAAGTATTTTGTAAAATTTTGTATTAAATTTTCATATTCGTTCATTTGTTGACAAATTATGTAAATAGTGCTATACTATATTTATATCGTTTATACACATTGGGTTTTATTTATTTTTTATGGAGGAAATTATGACTAAGAAAACTAGCAAGTCCGCAACCACCAAAAAGGCTTTTCAGGACGCCCTGAAGAAGAAAGCTGCTGAAAAGCTCGCTTCTTCTAATGTCCTCAAAACTGAGACAACTGTTGAAGTTGCATCTCCTGAGGTTGTTGCATCCCCCCAGCGTAACGAAGAGGCTTTTAAAAAGGCTCTGGAACTGCTTCTTTGCACTTATCCTGCCGATGGCCGGAATAAGAGAAGTGATTTCAGCGCAGTGTTGAGTCTTCTCCTAAAGTTAAATGTAGACACTGCGTCTACCAAGGAAATCTCTGGTGAAACAGAGAAAGCCTTGAACATTCTGGGCTTTACCTCCAGCAAAATGGATGGTAAAGAAAGCATTCTTAAGGAAGAAATTCCAGATCTGGTCGTGTATCTGTTTAACGGATACCAGAAGATGCATCCCACGTTCTGTGCAATCAATGCAGACATCCTGCATAATTGCCCCACTGAACTGGAAAACATCTCCAAAAAGCTCTGGCATCCTGTCATCAAGTATCTTGCTTGTCAAACTTCATCTAGCATGACTGAGGAAGATGCTAAGCATCTTACGAGTGGTAACTCTACCGAAATTGCTGATGTTCTTAAGAACATCAAATGTGCAGACCAGACTCGATCTGCCTTGGCAAGTATTGCTTCTGAACTGGGCAAACTTATCCTCAAACTGAAGGCTTCCACTCCTGTTCAGGAAGTGATTCCTAGTGGAAACATGCCTTTTGCAGGGCTTAACCCAAACGACTTCCCTTCTTACGAAGAGAAACAGCCTGAGAAAACCACTGTTATCAATGCAGTCTTCCCTGAAGACAAAGTTTCTTCTCCTCAGTTCGTCGTAGAAGAAAAAAATGTCGAAGAGGAAGAAGTTCCTGAAGTTGAGACCACTCCTGAGCCCTCTTCTGTCGCACCTGACATCACCTCTAAACAGAACAGCAACATCGCCACTCTCTTCCACACCGTTAAGGTACTGGAAAAATACGGTGATCAGCTTCGTTCTCTTGAGGCTGAAGGCTTCGTGATCGAAGATGCACAGGCTCTGGTGGAAGCCAATGCCCTTGGCTTCTCTTTCAAAGAACTCCTTCACAACGAAAAGATGGTTGAGACCCTCTCTTCCATCGTCAATTCTCTGAAGTAATGCTTTAGAGAAAACCCAAGCAACCCAAAAAGCCAGCCGAATTCATTTCGGCTGGCTTTCTTTATCTTTAAATAGTAAACTCATTGCTTGGGTATATCTAAGCAATAATCTCCACTACTATTTCTCCACTTTTTCTTACTTTATCTTCTGTCTTTTTACATTTTTTATCCTTTTTGAATAATCTGAAAAACATATTTTTTATACTTCTTTTAATTCTTTCAAAACCTGTTTCTCTTCTTACAATAACCCATTTACTTTGTTCCATCTTTTTTTTCCTTTCATTTAAGAATTACTTTGCGTTGTAAAAAAAGTTTCATATTAATACTACTTTATATTAGAAAGTTTTTCTAAAACTATAATAAACATTGCATGTGACCAACCTAATCCAATAACCCAATTTGGTTTCAATGTTGAATTATCTACCTGCTCACCTAAAAAACTATGTTTCCCAACTGTTTTTAATACAAAGTCAAATGTTTCTTTAGCTTTTTTCTTTTCGCCTATTTCTAAGTAATATAATGTCATCCATAGATTTGAAATTGGCCAAGGAGATCCATTTCTATATCCATCATTTTCATATCTTTGATATCCACCTGTATATGTTCTAAGTGTTAAATTTATATTTTCAACTGTATTTAAAACTTTTTTCTCTTTTGGTGAAAATACATTGAATGGATAAACAGCTCCAAGTAAACTTATATCAATTCTTCTATCTTCTGTATTTCTTACATATGATTTTCTATTTTCATCATATAGATTTTGTTCAATATATTCTTTTACTTTTAACATTAATTCATCTATTTCTTTAATATTTTTGTTTATTTTTTCCTCTTTTAATCTATTGTTTTCAAAATCAGAAACATTTTTTCCCAATGCTTTATATATTTTTTTCATAGTATCAAATGCTGAAAAAATACTTGCCAAAGAATACATATGTATTCCTTTATCATTTTCTTCCCAAATATCATAACTTATAGGATATTTTCCTACATTTTCTAATACATCATAAACATATTTTTTCAAAAATGTAATTGCTAATTCACACATATGTAAATTTTCTTTCAAAAATTCTTCATTTTTAGTATATTCATAATGATTATACACTCCATAAACTACACTAGCTGTTTCATCAACTTGATATCCCCAACAAGGCGCTAGTCTTCCATCTGTATAAAACCTCTGCTCCCACATTCCATTTTTACTTTGTGTTATTCTGCAAAACTCACTATAAAATTTATCTGCTTCTTTATTCATTTTTAAAATATCTAATGCTTGTGTAATAAATACTGCATCTCTTGGCCAACAATATGCATATCTTCCACATTGAGATAATTCTTCATCTACTTCTGGTGATGCAATAATTCCACCTGTTTCTTCATTCATTAATAATGGAAATAATAATATACTTCTTTTATATACATTTAATATTTTTTCTTCATAACTATTTTGAGGTTCTTTTATTTTTAATCCATCATGTTCTTTAACATATTTTCTCCAATATGATTTTGTATCATTTAATTCTTTATTAAAATCTATCTTTCTTATTCTTTCGACTTCATCAATAAAGTCATGCATAGTTTTTTTGTTTTCATCAATATATATACATATTTCAATATCTTTTCTATGCCCTGCTGGAAGTTTTCCAATATCAAAACTTATACCAGAATCTCTTGACATTCCAACATAATCTTTTCCACCTATAATTCCACTTCCTATATTATTTGATGTTCCATTTACTTGACCAGCAAATATCTTCTCAGATTTTGAAAATGTTGCCATTGAAAAATCATGTGCAAATTGAACCATTCCATTATCTAATTTCATACCACTTATAAAATTATTTTGGTCTGATAATAATTCTGAATGTATTAAAAATTTAATATCTTGTTCTATATTACTATCATTTATAAATGAATATTTTTTTACTAGTATATCTTCTTTTATAGTAACAAAATCTGTTTGTACTATTTTTAAATTAAAATATGTATTAGTTATTTCTGTATTTAAAATATTTGTGTCTGTATCATAATATTGTATATATGTATTATTTATGTCATCGTGTAAATATATTATATTTGAGTCATTTACTTTTACTCCTGTATGAAAATACTTCAAATATTGCCTATTATCATGATTTGGATATGATAATCTTAACATTTCTCCTTTGCTTGAAAATGTTGCAAGCATGTTTTTATTTCCTATTATTGCATCATTTAAATATTTTTCCATTGTATTTTGATTAGATGCCAGATATATTCTGGCACCCTTCCTTTCTCTTTGATTTTTAACTTATATTCTGGCACTTTGTCTTTTTCAATGCACAAACCAGGTGGAAATTATAATTATTTTTAACCTTATCCTTCAACTACATTTAAAATTTGTTGCTCTAAGTCTTTAATTTTTTCATTTATTCTAAATATGTCTTCATCTCGTAATTCATCATCTGTCATATCTTCTTTTACCATAACTTCCATATCTGCAAGTTCATCTTTTAATTTTTCTAATCTTTCTAGAACTTCATTCTTTAATGTTAATGTTTTCTTTATCTTAATTCTGTTTACAATTCTTAATTCATCATCTAATTGATATGTTTCACCATATTCAGGTATTGTTACTCCAATTCCTGTATTTTCTAATATTTTATTTCTTAATACTTCTTGTGATTCTTCTTCACCATGTACTAAAAATATGTGTTTTGGCTTATTATAGAATGAGTATACAAAATTCATAAGCCATTCTTGGTCAGCATGACCAGAATATCCTTCAATATATTCAATTCTTGCATTTACTGCAAATTCTTCTCCAAATATTGTAACTTTTTTTGCTCCATTTACAATTTCATATCCTAATGTTCCTGGTGCTTGATATCCTACAAATAATATTGTACTCTTTGGATTCCATATATTATGTTTTAAATGATGTTTTATTCTTCCAACATCACACATACCACTTGCTGAAATTATTATTGATGGCTCATCACTTTCATTTAATGCTTTTGATTCATCTGCTGTTTGAGTAAATTTTAAACCTGGGAATTCTAATGGATTATTTCCTCTTTCCATTTCTTCTTTTACTTCATCTTCAAATAAATCCATATTTTCTTTAAATACTTGTGTTGCTGATATTGCAAGTGGACTATCAACATATACTGGCACTTTCATTAATGTTCTATATTCTCTTAAAAATTCTTCATCATGCCTATTTTCTTTTATTTTATTAATTTCGTATAAAATTTCTTGTGTTCTTCCTACTGCAAATGATGGTATTACTACTGTTCCTCCATTATCAATAGTTTCAGAGACTATTTTTAAGAATAATTCTGCTTTTTGATCATTTCTTATATGTAATCTACTTCCATATGTTGATTCCATTACTAAATAATCACAATTATCTATCATTGTTGGCTCTGATAAAAGTGGAATATCATTATTTCCTAAGTCTCCTGAGAATACTGCTTTTGTTTCTTTTCCATTTTCTTTTGCCCATATTTCTATTGTACTTGATCCTAACATATGTCCAGCATCA
This sequence comes from uncultured Clostridia bacterium, assembly GCA_934120045.1. GTDB lineage: Bacteria > Bacillota > Clostridia > TANB77 > CAG-508 > CAG-269. Next base: position 128,895 of record CAKOTF010000003.1, on the reverse strand, counting down.
TTAAATCTAACATATATATCTTCGGATACTTGTATTATTTCGTCATATTTTACAGGTACAAATATTTCCATGCATTTTAATGCATCTTCTGCTGTATAAAGTGGTTCTCTTGTTGGTTGACCTTTTCTTATTCTTTTTTTATTTTTCCATTCTGCTTCCATTTCTTGAATATGACCACTATCTGGTAACATTATTTGACATAAATCACATGTTGCTTTATGTGCATATATTGGACCTTTAAATCCATCATTATATAGTTTTGGGATTCTTCCTGAATGATCTATATGTGCATGTGTTAATAACATAAAATCTATTTCTGCAGGATTATAATCAAATTCTCTATAATTTTGTTCCTCTAATTCTGCCTTTCCTTGATATAATCCACAATCAACTAAAAACTTTTTTCCAGCAGCTTCAACTAAAAAGTTTGAACCTGTTACTATTTTTGTAGCTCCTAAAAAAGTTATTTTCATCTATTAATCCTCCGTTTTTTAATTAAAGATTTTAATCTTCTTATTTATCTTATTCTTTTCAATATTGTTTATTATAAATTTTTCTTCTGAAATATTTTCATCAAATAATTGAAAATATTTTTTATCATATTCTGTAAATATTTTATAATATAATTCTTCTAATTCAATTATTCTTGTTTCAAATATATGTGTCCATACCTCGAAAGGTACCTCTTTTGATATTATTTTTTCTCTTTTTCCAATTTTCATTAGTTCTTTTTCAATTTCTGTTATTTTTTCATTTAACTCTGGAATATCTTTTATTGAGTTTTGAACATCAAATGGTATTAACATATAGTATCTAAATTTATATATTAGATTTATTAACATATCTTTATTTGTTTTGTTTACTTCTTGCTCAAAACATTCCAAAAATACCATTACAAATTTTAAATAAACTTCTTTTTGTTCTTCTTCTGTATAATATATTGTTTCTAATAAATTCTTTTTTTGAGTCAATTTTTCTTTATTATCAATATAATTTTGTGGCAATAATTTAAAATTTATATCTTCAATATTTTTTAAATTCTTTTGTTTTTTTGCATTTAATTGTTGCCTTAGTACTCTTACACTAAAAACCTTTTTTTCTATTGGAACTCCTTCATTAACTTTTTGATATTGATTTCTTAATTCTTTTTCTGAACTTAATATTTTTTGAATTACTGCTATTTCTTTTTCTGCATTCTTTTTTTCTTCTGTTAATTCATTAATATATTGTTCTACATTTGTTCTCTTTTTCATTTCATTATCAATTTCATTCAATTGATATATTTTTTCGTCTTTGAAATCTATGTTTTGTTCAATTTCATTCATTATAGCAATTTTTTCTATTTTTTCATATAATTTCTGTGAATTTTCAGCTCCATATTTATTTGCAATTTGTTCTTTAAACATATTATAATAATCTATTATTCCATCAGTGTCTAAACTCCAATTATCTAAAAATTCTTCTCCTAGTAATATTTGGAGTATTTGATATACAAGATTTGAGCTTATACTTTCTATTTCTGTTTTTATTGTTGTCCATGACCATCCATTAAAATCTCTTAATACTTCTACCCTATCCAAGCTTTTTCCTGTCAGTATCAAATCAGATAATGGTTTTGAAATAATTTCATATTTGCTATTTACTATTTTATTGTTATTTATACTTTTTTCTATTGCATATAATATCTTGGCTTCAATTGGATATGCTATTATTTGATTTTCATCTATATAAAATTTATTTTTTTCTAAGCTTTTTCTTATTTTTTCGTCTTCGACTTTTTCATTGAAGCTTACTGTTACAATTTTATTACATTTTCTTTTTATATTTTTGTTGATTTCATCTACATATTCTTTTTTGTTTCGTTGAATTACTTTTGCTTTTTGATAATCTTTATATGATACATCTATTTTATATAAAATTCCTTGGAGAAGATTTTTTGTTTTTTCATCTACATCTTTTTGCTCTAATACTGATTCTAGTATTTCATTACGGTCTTTCTTTAGAAATCTTTCTAACATATCTTCTCCTCCTCTCTTTTGTAACTATTCTTGATTATCTTCAGGTGATGTTCCCATTTTTAATTCTTCCCATCTTTCTTTTGACATTAATACTTGACGTGGTTTGCTTCCTTGATATCCTGAAATAATTCCTCTTTCTTCCATTTGATCTATTATTCTTCCTGCTCTTGCATATCCTACATTAAATTTTCTTTGTATAAATGATGTTGAGGCTTGGCCTGTTTCAACAACTAAGTCTATTGCTTCCATTAAATGTTCATCAGTATTATCATCTGGATCTTTTGAGTTTGCATCTTGAATTTCTTTATCTGTTTTACCACTTTTTTCTATTGAGTCTAATATATCTTCATTATATGTAGCTTCACCATTTGTCTTTACAAATGATACTATTTTCTCTACTTCTTCATCTGATACAAATGCTCCTTGAATTCTTGTTGGTTTTGCAGCTCCTGTTGGATAATATAACATATCACCTTTTCCTAATAATTTTTCTGCTCCTACTTGGTCTAATATTGTTCTTGAATCTACTTGTGAAGATACTGCAAATGCAATTCTTGATGGTATGTTTGCTTTGATTATACCTGTGATTACATCAACAGATGGTCTTTGTGTTGCTATTATTAAGTGCATTCCTGCTGCTCTCGCTTTTTGTGCTAAACGGCAAATTGAATCTTCTACTTCTTTTGCTGCTACCATCATTAAATCTGCCAACTCATCTATTATAATTAATATTTGTGGTAATTTTCCAACACCTTCCTCTTTTTCTATTAATGCATTATATCCTTTTAAATCTCTTACACCTTTTTGTGCGAACAAATTATATCTATTATCCATCTCTTGTACAGCCCATGCTAATGCTCCAGCTGCTTTTTTTGGATCTGTTACTACTGGTATTAATAAATGTGGAATTCCATTATATACTGACAATTCGACTACTTTGGGGTCTACCATTACAAGTTTTACTTCACTTGGTTTTGCTTTATATATTATACTTGTTATTATTGTATTTATACAAACACTCTTTCCTGAACCTGTTGAACCTGCAATTAATGTATGTGGCATTTTAGCCATATCTGCAATTGCTACTTTTCCTGCAACATCTTTTCCTAATGCTACACTCATTTTTGATTTGCTTTCAGCAAATTCGTCTGATTCTAATACATCTCTTAAATGTACCATTTCTTTTTCTTGATTTGGTACTTCTATTCCTACTGCTTGTTTTCCTGGAATTGGTGCTTCTATTCTAATCGTTTCAGCTGCTAAGTTTAATGCTATATCATCTGCCAAATTTGCAATTTTACTAACTCTTACACCTTCAGCTGGTTTTAATTCATATCTTGTTATTGCTGGTCCTACTGTTACATTTTCTACTTTGGCTTGAACTCCAAAACTATATAATGTTTTTTGTAATCTTGTTGCAACATCTGTTAATGCTTTTGCACCACCTTTTATAGTCTTTTTTTCACCTTTACTTAATATTTCTATTGGAGGATATTGATAATTCTCATCTTCTACTATCATTGCATGTTCAAGTTGTAAAACTTGTTTTGTTTTATCTTCTTTTTGCTCTTCCTCTTTTTTAAATAAATCATTTTCTATATAGTCTGGATCTATATTTTCTTTTTCTACAATTGTACTTGCTACATTTGCAATACTTGATTTTCCTTTTTTCTTTTCTTTTGTTAATGGTATTAAATCATCTTTTCCATGTTTGAATTTTGTACGTCCATTTTCGTCTATTTCTTCTATTGCTCTTCCATTAAGATTAATTTTTATTTGTCCTTCACTATCTTCTTCTGTATTTTCTAAATATGCTTTTCTATTTTCTTCTCTTAATTTTGCTTTCATTTCTCTTTTGCTTAATTTTTCCGTTGTGCCTTGTTCTTTCATCATTGCCATTCTTTCTAATTTTTCTTGATGTCTTGCTTCTTTTTCCTCCATCTTTAACTCATGTTTTGTTTTGCTATTCTCTACTCCTGATTGAATTATTGATCTTATTATTTCAGCAACATCAATTCCAAATGTTGTTGCAAATAAAATTACTGCAGCTCCTACACTTATTATAATAGTACCGATTTTTCCAAACAACTTAAATAATGGTACTGCTGCAATTGTTCCTAATGCCCCTCCACCAATATTATTTTCTCCTAATTGATATGCATCTTTTACAACCTCAGATATATTTTGTTCTATATTTATTTCTCCATTATATATTTGATAAACACTTAATATAACAGCAATAAATATTAATAATAATACATATTGTCCTATTTTTGATGATATATATCCATCATCATCTACACATGCCATTTTTATTGCAACTGCAAATGCACCTAATGGTAATATATATTTTAATATTCCTAGCATTCCTCCAAAGAAATCACTTAAGGCAATTCCAATTGCTCCTGATTGTGCATATATTAATACTGTTAATAATACACTTAAAATAATTACTATTATTAGTGATATGTCTTGTTTTTTCTGTTGTTTCTTCTTTTTACTACTTTTTCTTTTTGACATTTCTCTACCCCTTTCAGTATTTTTTATTTAGAAAAATTTGCCTGAAATGTAATTTTTCCTCACAAAATATGTCTTAAACTTTTATGAGGACACTCCTTATGTGAATAGACATAAGGGTGTCCCCATTTTTTTAATTTCTATATTTATACTATGGGGACGGGTCTATAAAACCTATCCTTTTTAGATTATTGTAATTCTTTTTTGCTATCTTGAATTGTCTTAATTGTTCCTTCTAATGACATTTGCATAATATTTGCTGCTTCACTTATATCTTTTTCTAATTTTGCTAATGTATCTGTTAAAACTTTTTCTGTTGAATTTAATAGATTATTTGCATATTCTTTTGTACCTTGTGAAATTTCTCTTGACATTTCATTTGCTGTTTCTATTATTTCTGCTTTTTGTTCATATGCCTTTCTTGTTATTTCATGTTCGTCAATCATTGCAATTATTCTATTTTCTGCTTCTTTGACTATACCATCAGCTTCTTTTTGAGCTTCAGCTAATATTCTTTGTCTTTCTTCTTTTACCCATTTAGCTTGTTTTAATTCATCTGGTAGTTTTATTCTTATTTCTTTTATTATTTCTAATAATTCTTCTTTATCAATCATTGTTTTATTGGTAAAAGGTAGCCCCTTGCTATTTTCTAATATATCTTCTAAAGTTTCTAATAATGTGAATATTTCCATTTTTTACCCCTTTCTAGGTATTTGTGTTTTTTATTTTCTTAAGAATATTATTGTTGCTCTTCCATACTTTCTTTTATCAGTAATTTCAACATCCATTTTTTCTATTTGTTTTAATATTCTTGTTTCATCATCTGTTTCTACTATAATTTTAGTTTTTTCATTAATTAATTTATATTCAATAATTTTTTCAATTGATATTTTTATGAAGTCTGTGTCATATGGTGGATCTATATATATAATATCAAATTTTTGATTTTGTAATCTTTCAATTAATTTTGTAAATTCCATATTATATACTTCTGCTTTTTCTTCAGAATGAGTTTTTTGTACATTTTTTTTTATAATCTTTATAGCATCTTTTGAATTATCACATAAAACAGCTCTTTTAGCTCCTCTACTTAAAAATTCTAGTCCTATAGCACCACTTCCTGAGAATAAATCTAATATAGTTGAATCTTCAATATCATTTTGTATTATATTAAATAGTGATTCTTTTACTCTGTCTAATGTTGGTCTTGTTGCCGTTCCTTCTAATGTATATAATTTTGTTCCTCTTGCTTTTCCACTTATTATTCTCATACTTATAATGTCACCTTTCATTCATATATTTCTATTTTATCCTTTTTTTGTATAATGTCAATAGTATTAATAAAATTGTAACATACATTTAATACTTTTGTAACATTTGTCATATTGAGCTTATAAGGATTTTTTCACCTTTTCTACATATATTTTCTTGAAATTTAGAAATGATTTTATGAAAAAGTATAGTTAAATTTAAATAATTTTCCTAGTATATAAAAAATAAAAAAGAACGCAGATATTACCAAAATTCAGGCATATATTTACGCTCTTTTTTGAGAAAATATTTTCTCAAATTTAACATCGTTTATTTTTCTTTACTATCTTTTTGCTCACTTACAAACCAACGGGCTGTATCTGGAACATATAAGGCAGCTCCATGCAGATCTCTTATTAAAATTTTTACATTTTCTGAATAGATTCCTGTTGATTGCTTATATTCTGGGTCTTTCCGAAATAATCTTTCATATCCATGAATTTTCAATTGCATACAAAAACCTCCATTCATATTAAACAATGTTACTATTCCAAAAATTAATATATTATATATAACATCTAAAATGTAATTTGTCAAATTAATTTTTAAGTATTTTTTTATTATTATTGAATATATTTTATTATAACTTAGAAAGGATTTTATTATATGAAAAAATATAAATTAGCAATTGTTGGTGCAACAGGATTAGTTGGAAGAACTGCATTAAAAATATTGGAAGAAAAAAATATTCCTAATTTGGAATATACTCTTTTTTCTTCAAAAAAATCTGCTGGTACAGAATTAAAATTTATGAATACTACATATCTTGTTCATGAATTAAAAGATTTTTCATTTAATGAACATTTTGATTTTGCAATTTTTTCTGCTGGTGCAGAAACTTCGAAACATTTTGCTCCTTTTGCAGCTTCAAATGGGTGTATTGTAATTGATAATAGTAGTGCTTTTAGAATGGATGATGATGTTCCCTTAATTGTTCCAGAAGTAAATTTTAATGATATTATAAATCATAAAAATATTATTGCAAATCCTAACTGTTCTACAATTCAAGCTGTTGTTGCTTTAAAGCCATTAGATGATAAATATAAGATAAAAAGAATCGTTTATTCTACATATCAGGCTGTTTCTGGCGCTGGGAAACTTGGATTACAAGATTTAGAAAATGGTCGTGCAAAAACATATTCCCCATTATTAAAATTTTCTCATCCTATTTTTGATAATTGTTTACCAAAAATAGATGTATTTCTTGTTAATGGTTATACAAAAGAAGAAATGAAAATGATTAATGAAACAAGAAAAATTTTAGGTCATCCTTATTTACCTATAACGTCTACTTGTGTACGTGTTCCAGTTTCAAATTGTCATGGAGAAAGTATAAATGTTGAATTTGAAAAAAACTTTGAAATTTCTGATGTTATTACAACTTTAAAAAATTCACCTGGAATTCTTGTTTTAAATGATGATAAAAATGATTCATATCCTATAAATTCAATAGCTAATGGTCATGATGATGTATTAGTTGGAAGAATTAGAAGAGATTTTAGCAAGCCAAATTCACTTAACTTATGGGTTGTTGCTGATAATTTAAGAAAAGGTGCTGCTAGTAATGCTATTCAAATTGTTGAAAAACTTTTAAATATGGAGGAAACTTATGAAAAATAAATTATTTACAGGTGTAGCAACTGCTCTTGCAACTCCTTTTATAGATGAAAAAATTAATTTTAAAGTATTTGAAGAATTTATCGAGTTACAAATAAACTCTGGAATAAATGCTTTAGTTGTATGTGGTACTACTGGAGAAGCTTCAACAATGACTCAAAATGAAAAAGTTGATTTAATAAAATGTGCTATTTCTGTTGCTAGCAAAAGAGTTCCTATAATTGTTGGAACTGGTTCAAATAATACTTTATCAACAATCGAAATGTCAAAAACAGCAGAAAAACTTGGTGCAGATGGATTACTTGTTGTTACTCCATATTATAATAAGACAACTCAAAATGGTTTGATTGAACATTATAAATCAATTAGTAATTCTGTTTCTATTCCTATTATTTTATATAATGTTCCAAGTCGTACAGGAATGAACATTTCTCCCGAAACTTGTTTTGAATTATCAAAAATCGAAAATATTGTTGGTATTAAAGAGGCTAGTGGTAATATAAGCCAAATTACTAAAGTAGCTAGTTTATGTGGTGATAATCTACCAATATATTCTGGAAATGATGATCAAATTTTACCTATTTTATCATTAGGTGGTCAGGGCGTTATATCTGTTCTTTCAAATATAAATCCATCTCTTGTCCTTAATATTACTAATTCTTTTTTTGATGGTAATATTACTGATTCTTTAAAATGTCAATTAAATGCTTTACCTATAATTAATGCCTTATTTGAAGAAACAAATCCTATTCCAGTCAAAGAAGCATTAAATTTATTAGGCTTTAGTTTTGGAGAACCACGTTTACCTCTTGTAAAATGTTCTGATATCCTTACAAGAAAATTAAAAATTCTTTTAAAAAAATAAAAAGGGCCTGTAAAAAGGGTCCTTTTTATTTTCTAACATATGTTATAAAATCATATGTTACATTATTATCTTCATCTTTTAATCCTTCATCTCTTGAAATCTCTCTCCAAATCTCTTCATTAATTCTTGGAAATACTGCATCACCATCAAAATCTTTATCAATTTCTGTTACATATAGTTTTGTTACATATTGCATAAGCAGTCTATATATCATAGCACCACCTATTACATAATTTTCATTCTTGTCCTCTATATATTGTTGTATTTCCAACATTGAATGTACAACTTTTGCATTTGGTGTACTTACTTTAAAATCTGGATTATTTGAAAATACTATTACATTTCTTTCTCTTAAATATTTTCCTAATATATCATATGTTTTTCTTCCCATTATAACATTTTTTCCTTCTGTTAATTCCCTAAATTTCTTTGACTCTGCTGGTAATTTCATTATTAATTCATCATTTTTTCCTATCACATTATTTTTAGCTTTTGCTACTATTATACTTAACATTATTTCTTCCTCCATTATAACTTTTTCATGTCTTATTAGATATAACACAAATCTCAATATTCCCAAGTTGGCACATATTCTTCTTCATGTTCTCCTAATTCTTGTATATATCCATTTTCTAAATCAATTTCATATAAATAATTTTCTATTTTTTCATATTCTTCTTTAGTTATTTTTCTTGAAAGTTCTGGTATTTCTTTTGCTCTATATGTTGGAAAATATTGAGCCATTATACTTACATATATATTTGCATCCATATTTTCCTTTATCCATTTCAAAACCTTTTTGCTATTTTGAACTTCATTTGGTAGTATCAAATGTCTTACCATTAATCCTCTCTTCATAACTCCGTTTTCATCAAGAACTGGAGCTCCCACTTGCCTATACATCTCTTGAATTGCTTTTGTTGCAATTTCAAAATAATTATCTACTTTGGAATATCTTTTTGCTAAATCATTATAATAATATTTTAAATCAGGTAAATATATATCTATATATCCTTCAAGTAGTTTTAGTGTCTCTACACTTTCATATCCATTTGTATTATATACTATTGGAATTTTTAACCCTTTTTTTCTTGCAATTTTAATTGCTTCTATTATATGTAATACATATGATGTTGGAGTTACCAAATTAATATTTTGTACATTTTTTTCTTGTTGTTTTATCATTATATCAGCAAGTTCTTCTATTGTTATTTCTTTTCCTCTTCCAAGTTGACTTATTTCATAATTTTGGCAAAATACACAATTCATATTACAGTTTGAGAAAAAAATTGTTCCAGATCCATTTTCACCACTTATACATGGTTCTTCAAAATTATGAATTGAATATAATGCTATTTTTACTTTATCTGTTGATTTACATCTTCCTGGATTTTTGGTTCTATCAATTTTACAATTGTGTGGACATATTGTACAACATCTCAATTTTGCCTCTATTTCTTTATACATTTTTAGTCACATTCCTTTCATGTTGCTATTATCAAAAAATTAATATTCACAATTCTTGTTTTATCATGTGTTTAAAAAATTCCAACTATCTCTCCATTGTCTAAAATGTTTATATTTTCTGCTGTAGGTACTTTTGGTAATCCAGGCATTGTCATTATTTTACCTGTATATATAACAATAAAGCCTGCTCCAGCTTTCAATTCTATATCATTAATATTTATATTAAATTTTTCCTTACATTCTATATTTTTTGCATCATCTGAAAACGAATATTGTGTCTTTGCAATACAAATTGGTAAATTTCCATATCCTAACTTATTTATTTTTTCAATTTTTTTCATAACTTCATCATCAAATATTACATTTTCAGCACCATAAATATTCTGAGCTACTTTTTTTATTTTATCTACTATAGTATCATTTAAATCATAACAATATTTAATTTTTTGACTTTCTGGCATATTAACTATTTTTCGTGCAATATCTATTGCTCCATTTCCACCTTTTGCCCAACTTTCTACAATACTTACTTTTATTTCTTTTTGATTTAACTCTTCTTTTACATATTTTAATTCATTTTCTGTATCTGAATAAAATTTATTAATTGCTACTATTACATTTAATCCAAAAATTTCTTTTAAATTATTAATATGCTTATATAAATTATTCATTCCTTTCTTTAGTGCATCAATATTTTCATTTAAAATTTCTTCTTTTTGAACTCCTCCATGATATTTTAATGCTTTAATTGTTGCAACACATATAACTACATCTGGTTTTATATTTGCTTTTCTACATTTTATATCAACAAATTTTTCTGCCCCTAAATCTGATCCAAATCCAGCTTCTGTTATTGTATATTCAGCAAGATTCATTCCTAATTTAGTTGCTATTATAGAATTACATCCATGTGCTATATTAGCAAAAGGTCCTCCATGAATAAGTGCTGGCGTATATTCTAGGGTTTGTACTAAATTTGGTTTTATTGCATCTTTTAACAATACTGCCATTGCACCTTCTGCTTTTAAATCTTTAGCAAATACCGGATCTTCATTCTTGTTATATCCTATTATTATATTTCCAAGCCTTTGTTTTAATTCTTCAATATTTTCTGATAAACAAATTATTGCCATTATTTCTGATGCAACAGATATATCAAATCCATCTTCTCTTTTAACTATTTTACTTTCTCCAGATAATCCAGTTTGTATTTTTCTTAATTGTCTATCATTTAAATCAATACATCTTTTCCATACTACCCTCTCTATTTGTAATTCGTTTCCATAATATATATGATTATCTATCATTGCAGATAATAAATTATTAGCAGATGTTATTGCATGTATATCACCTGTAAAATGTAAATTTATATCTTCCATAGGAGCTACTTGAGCATATCCTCCTCCTGTTGCTCCACCTTTCATTCCAAAAACAGGTCCTAATGATGGTTCTCTTAATGCTAATATTGATTTTTTTCCTATTTTTCTTAATCCGTCTGCAATTGCTATTGAAATTGTTGTTTTACCTTCTCCTAATGGTGTTGGACTCATTGCTGTTACTAATACTAATTTTCCTTGTAAATTTTTTTGATATTTTTCATAATTAGATATTTTGGCTTTGTATTTTCCATATAACTCAATATCATCTTCAGTTATATCTAATTTCTTAGCTATATTAAGTATATTTTCAAGTTTTACCTGTTTAGCAATCTCTATATCTGTCATTTTTCTCACCCTTTCTAATAAGTATTATGCAAATAATCCAACAATAATTCCAAGAAAAGCTCCTACAAATACTTGGATTGGTGTATGTCCTAATACTTCTACAAGTTTTTCTTGGACCTGAACATTAGTTAGACCTGGTGTTTCAATTATTTTATTTAATAATTTTGCTTGCTTTCCTGCTGCTCTTCTTACTCCAGCAGCATCATACATAACAACTAAAGCAAAAATTAATGCAAGTGCGAATAAATTTGAATCAAATCCTTCTGCTTTCCCTATCATTGTTGCAATACACATTGCTACTGCAGAATGTGAACTTGGCATTCCTCCTGCCCCAACTATTCTCTTAAAATTAAATTTTTTTGTTTTTATTAATTCATATATTACTTTAAATATTTGTATACAAAACCATAACATCAATGGTATATATAAATATTTATTTGTAATCATTTTTTGAAAATTGTTCATTATGTTTATCTCCTATTATTCATTGTTTGTTTCAAAAGACTTTTCTTCTAAATTGCCATTATTTTCTAACAAAATTGTTATTTTCTTTTCTGCATTTTCTAAAATGTTATTACATTGTTTAGCAATTTTCATTCCCTCTTCAAATTTTTTTACAGATTCATCTAAATTTAATTCTCCTTTTTCTAATTCTGTTACTATATTTTCTAAATCTTGGATTGATTTTTCAAAATTTTTTTCTTCCATTTTTTATTTTCCTTTTCTATATTATTTATAAATTCTAGTTTTTAACTGTATTGTTTCTATTCCAATATTTTCTTTATAATTTACATTAACAACTATTTCTTTATATCTATCTTTATCTTGTTTTCCAACACTAATATCTACAGAATATCCATTGGGCAAATTATCTGCATTATAGCCATCTGTATTTTCTAGTGCTTTATTTAAATCAATTTTATCATTAGGAATCTCATCATAATCTATAAATTTTACACCTTCGATAACTTGAACTGCAATATTAACTGCTCTAGTTCTCCTAGCTATTTTATTTGACATATTATTGATATTCGAGATTAATCCAGCTATCATCGGAATAAATATCATTAATATAACAACTGCTATAGTTGCATCAATTCCTGTTATTCCATTATTTTTTCTCAATTTTTTTTGTATATGATTTTTCATGTAATTTCTACATATCCTTTCTATTCATTTGTATTACTATTATATAATATACCAATAATCATTTATAAAATCAATAGAAATCACAAAAAAACGACTAGAAAAAATTTCTAGTCATTTAATTTATTATATAATTATTTATTTACTGTTTCTTTTAATGCTTTACCAGCTTTAAATACTGGAGCTTTTGATGCAGGTATTTTTATCTCTTCTTTAGTTTGAGGGTTTCTACCTTTTCTTGCAGCTCTTTTTCTAACTTCAAATGATCCAAATCCAACTAATTGAATTTTGTCTCCTCCTTTTAATGCATCAGAAACAACTTCAACAAATGCGTTTAATGTTTCTTCTGTTACTTTTTTTGATTCTCCTGTTTTTGCAGACATTGCTGCTACTAATTCAGCTTTGTTCATTGTGAATTACCTCCTATATATTTTGTAATAATAATATGTACTTATATTGCAGTCTTTAAGCAATATCTGTACTTTTCTGTTTATTTATTCTCCAAAATATTATAAAATCCCTCTTTTTTTTTAATAAATTTTCATTTTTGTTAAAATATTTAAGACTTTATCTCCTTTTGGAAGCATTTTTATATCTTCTTTGCTATAAATCTTTAATGCTACTACTGACATTAAATATATTATAACTGCAAATATTATTGAAATTATTGTTGCTTTATTTCCATGTAAAAATGTATTACTTAGTAAATTATAGATTGTATATGAACATACTCCCATTATACCTGCAGAAATTCCTGGTTTTATAACAAATTTTTTAAATGGTAAATCTAGTTTTATATATTTTTGTAATACTATAAATACAATTACAAATGCTGTTGCATGACATGCAATTGTTGCAATTGCTGCTCCATATACATTTAATGCTGGTATTCTTAATAAAATTAAATTTAAAATTAATTTAACTACACATCCAGCTCCTAATGCAAATGCTGGTACCATTACTTTTCCAAATCCTTGTAATGCTCCACTTATTGTTTGATTTAATATTGAGAATATTACACCAATCGCAACAAGTTGTAATAATACTGCTCCTTCATTAGCTCTTGGATATAATAAGTTTAGAATTGGCTGTGCAAATACAACTAACCCTACTACACATGGAAGTCCAATTAACATTGATGTCATTAATGAAAATGATACTCTTTTTGTTGCTGTTTCATGATCATTCTTTGCTTTAGCAGCTGATATTGCTGGTACTAATGCTGTTGAAAATGCAATATTTATTGCTAGTGGTAAATTTGTTATTGTATCAACTTTTCCACCTAATATTCCATATAATTTTTTTGCCACATCTGATGATAGATATGTGTTTAATATTCTTTTTACTGTAAATGAATCTATATTTTTATTAAATGATGTCATTATTGAACTTAATGTTAATGGAATTGATACCATTAGAATTTTCTTTACAATTGTTTTTACATCTTCATATTTATAATTTACTGTTTGTGCAATTTCATTTCCAATTTCTTTTCTTTTTGTTCTATAATATATAAACATATATGCAAAACTTGAAAATGTTGCTATTGTTGTTGCCACATTTGCTCCTGCAGCCATCATTTCTGTTGAAGTTGATGTTATATATGCAACAATTTCTACTATTACTATAGTTAATATTGTTTTAAATATTTGTTCTAATGTTTGTGCTCTTGCTGTAATTTTTAATGTTCTTCTACCATTAAAATATCCTCTAAATACTGATGATATTGATACAAAAAATATTGCTGGAGATAGTGCAATTAATGTTAATTCAGCCTCTGGAATTTGAATCCAATTATATGCAATTGTATGTGCCCCAAAAAATAATAGCATTGTTCCAATAGCACCAATTATTCCAAATGTTGCTAATGCTACTTTAAATATTCTATTTGCACCTTTATTATCTCCTAATGCTAATCTTTCTGAAACTAATTTAGATATTGCATTTGGTACACCTATTGATGAAATTGTAAGTAATAATGCATATATTTGATATCCACTAATATATATTGCATTTCCTGCATCTCCAAAACCATCTCTATTTGTTAAATATAATGTATATATTAATCCCAAAACTTTTATCAAAATTTGAGAAAACATTATAGTCATTACACCCTGCATAAAACTTTCTTTTTTTACTTTTGTTTTTTCTTCAGTCATTTTGCCCTCCTAACTATCAATTCAATCTTGTAAATTATATACATAAAAGCCAAAAATATCAATAACTTTACTAAAATTTATTGACAAAAATGACATTTTGTATTAGAATATTTGAGTGAATATTGAAATATGATTTAAATTTGAACTTCTCCCCGGTAGTTTAAAATTTAAATTTCATATAAATAAAATTAAAATTTTAAATAGGAGGATTAGTACTACCATGAACAATGTTACATATAGTGCAAAAAAATCAGAAGTTGAAAGAAAATGGTATATAATCGATGCTACAGACAAGCCACTTGGTAGAGTTGCTACTGAAGCTGCTAGATTACTTAGAGGAAAACATAAACCAACTTTCACACCAAATATTGATACAGGTGATAATGTTATCATCATTAATTGCAAAGATGCAAAATTAACAGGAAATAAAATGAATTCAAAAATTTACAGACATCATTCAGGATATATTGGAGGAATGAAAGAAACTCCAGCTGCTGTAATGATGGCAAAAAATCCAGAAAAAGCTATGATGTTAGCTGTTAAAGGAATGTTACCACATACTTCTTTAGGAAGACAAATGGCAACAAAATTAAGAACATTTGCTGGAAGCGAACACAATCTTCAAGCACAAAAACCAGAAATTTGGAATTTTTAATTTAAGGAGGAACAATAATGGCTAAGTCAAATAAAATAACATACTTAGGTACAGGTAGAAGAAAAAGTTCAGTAGCTAGAGTTAGATTAGTTGAAGGAACAGGAAAAATAACAATAAACGGAAAAGATATCGAAGAATATTTCGATTTAGATACTTTAAAAGTTATTGTTAGACAACCATTAACAGTTACAAATACATTAACAAAATATGATGTTGTTTGTTCAGTTTATGGTGGAGGTGTTACTGGTCAAGCTGGTGCAGTTAGACATGGTATTGCTAGAGCTTTAAACGAAGCTAATGCTGAATACAGACCTGCTTTAAAATCAAACGGATTCTTAACAAGAGATTCTCGTATGAAAGAAAGAAAGAAATATGGTCTTAAAAAAGCAAGAAAAGCACCTCAATTCTCAAAGAGATAGAAAATACAAAACTCGGAATTTTATTTCCGAGTTTTTTTATTATATATAATTTTTAATTACATAGTATCAAACATAAATCCACCCATATAAACTTGAACAACTGGTACTAATACTACACAAACGAAGAATATCAATACAGCTCCAACTATTGAATAAACTACTTGTGGTAATATTGCTGTAATCTTATCTATTGCATTTTTTATATCCATAGTCATATATTCATTAAGTTTTCTTAACATTTCTGGTAAATCTGTTTGCATACCTATTTTCAACATTTCTGTATGCATTGCTGAACATAATCCAGAATCTTCAAATGGTTGAATCCAAGAATTACCTGTCAACATATTATTCATTGAGGTTTCTATAATTGCTAACATTACTTGATTATTTGTAATATTCTTACTAACATCTAATGCATCTTGAATTCTCATTCCATTAGAAATATTTAATTCTAATGCCTGAACTAATCTAGAAAAATCTAATAAAAATATTAAATTTCCGAATATAGGCATTGTATATTTAAAATAATGGAAATTATATCTTCCTCTTGGAGTATTTATATAAAATATTACAATTCCAACAATTGCAGCTATAATACCTGTTGGTATTGGCCAATATATAAATGCTTTATCAAGAAAACTTTTAAACCATAATGTAATTGCCGGTAATTTTGCATTTGATCCCATGTCATCAAATAATTTCTCTATTTGTGGTACTGCAACCATTGTTCCAACAACAAGCATAACTAGTATTCCAACAAATTGTAATATATTTGGAATTAATATCTTTTTTATTTTTTTAGTTAATGATGTTGATTCTTCCAGATATCTTACAGCTTGCTCTAGCGAATTCTCGAGAGAACCTGATAATTCTCCTACTTTTATCATATTTGTATATATATATGGAAATACATCTGAATAATATTCCATTGTTGTATACATATATTCACCAGCTTCTAAGCCTGCCAAAATATCTTCTAATATTCCTTTTAAAGAAGGATTTTCAGTACTACTAATAATAGTATCTAAAGCATGTATATTATTGAAATTAGCTTTTTTTAGTAAATATAAGTCTTGAGAAAAAATTACAATATCTCTAGTTGTTATCTTTTTTGTTAACTCAAAATACATTCTAGCTTTTTCAAATGTTTTAGGCTTTGATTTTGAATTATTTTCTGCTTTTGTACTTACTTGGGCAATATTTACTTCTCTAAATATTTTTTTGGCTTCCATCATATTTCTTCTTGGCTTTGTTTTCTTTAAAGATGCTAGTCCAACTTGAGTAATTTCAATTGGTGTTATATTATTTTCTCTAAGTTTTGCTATCAATTTTTGTTTACTTTCTTCTTCAACCTTATTCTTTATTACTAAGCCTTTATCTGTCATTCCTCTATAAACATATACTGGCATTTAGCTTTTCCTCCCTCCTAATGATTAATATTATTATACATAGGATTATTCTTTCCACTTTTAATTCTTAACTGCATAATTGTTCTATTTAATATTTCAATATTCTTTTCTTCTATTTGACCTTTTGCTTGTTCTAATGTAAGTTTTCCATCAATAAATAATTGTGCAAGTGATGCTATTAAACTTACACTTCCTTTATCATTTCCACTTTGTATAGCATCTTCGATTTCAGAAACACTTATTTTGTCTCTTCTAATAACACCTGATACAATATTATCAACCACCATTACTTCTGGAATTAATACCATTTTTTCATCTTTTCCTTGTAATAATCTTTGAGATACTACTAATTTTAATAATGATGATAATAAATATTTTATTTGTGCTTGATCTCTTACTTCGTAGAAATTTATCATTCTGTCAATTGTTTCTGCACAAGATTTTGTATGTAATGTTCCTATTACTAAATGTCCTGATTCTGCCATTTCAATAGCTGCTTCCATTGTAATTTTATCTCTAATCTCTCCTATTACTAAGACATCACAGTCTTCTCTTAACGCATTTTTTACACCATCATGATATGTTAAACAATCTCTTCCACTACCAACTTCTTTTTGGATTATTAATGAATTTTTTGAAGTATGCATATATTCTATAGGGCTTTCTAGTGTTAATATCTTTTTATTTTGAGTTTCGTTTATATGTGCTATTAATGCGCTTAATGTTGTTGATTTACCAGAGTTTGTTTTACCTGTTACTAATATCAAACCTTGTGGTTGATATGTCATTCTTCTTACTACATCTGGAACACCTAGTGATTCAAATGGTGGTAATTCATTTTTTATAATTCTCATTGTGAAAACAGGAATTTCGTTAGCATATGAAGCATTTACTCTTAGACGTACTCCATCACATACATATGATGTATCAAGTTTTCTTGTTTCTTCATAAATTTTTGCTTTATCTACATTTCCATTTATTATAAAATCAGATATTTCAAACATTTCTTCATCTTTCAATTCTGTAACATCATTATATTGAACCAAAGCTTTTGAAATTCTAAATATTGGGTACTGTCCTGTTACAAGGTGAATATCTGATGCACCTTTTTTTATTGCAGCCCTTATTATTTTATCTACATCTATCATAAAATTTTCCCCCTAATTAATTAAAATACCCTTAATTTTCTATTTAATTCTTCTAAAGTTGTTACTCCAGCAACAACTTTCTTTATTCCATCAACAACTAATGGCCTGTACTCTCTTTGTAATGCATTTTTTCTTATATCTATACTAGATGCTCCATTCATTATTAATTCTTTTATAGGTTCATCTAAATTTAATATTTCAAATACTCCTATTCTTCCAACATAGCCAGATTGGTTACACTTTGCACATCCAACTGCATCATATGTTTTAGAATTTTCCACATCAAATTTAATGCCATATTTTTCTCCTATTGAATTAATAATTTTCTTTTCTTTTTCATTAAAAGCCCTTTCTTTTCTACAATTAGGACAAATTCTTCTTACCAATCTTTGCGAAATTGCTGTAGCCAATGTACTTGAAATATCATAATCTGAAATACCTATTTTTCTTAATCTTGTTATAACCTCTACTGCATCTATTGTATGGATAGTTGACAATACATAATGTCCTGTTTGTCCAGCTTGCATTGCTATCTCTGCTGTTTCTTTATCTCTTATTTCTCCTACCAATATAATATCAGGATCTTGTCTTAATATTGTTCTTAAATTATCTGAAAATGTTGATTTCGCATCGACTTCGATTTGATTTAATCCTGGAATACGAATTTCAACAGGATCTTCTATTGTTGTAACATTAATATTAGGTTTATTTAAATAATCTAACATACTATATAATGATGTTGTTTTTCCTTCACCTGTAGGAGCTGCAATTACAGCAATACTGTTTCTTTTATTAATAGTTTTATCTAAATCTTCTGGTGTTCCTGGATATCCTAAGTCAAATATGCTCTGTATAGAATTATTCTTTTTTAATAATCTTAATACAAATTTTTCTCCATAAACATTTCTTTGTGAAGAAACACGTATATTATAATCATCATATAACAAAATTCTACCATCTTGTGATTCTTGCTTTTCTTGATGCATATTTGAAATTGCTTTTAATCTACCTACAAGTTGAGACAATTTTTCTATAGGAATTATTGTTGCTATAAATAATTCACCATCAATTCTATATCTTACCCTAATTTCGTCTTTTTGAGGCTCAATATGAATATCACTTGCTCTTTTTTTCATTCCTGTTTTAATTATTGAATCTACTAATTCTGTTATATTGTCTTCTTGTCCAATTTTTTCCATGTTGTCTCTAGAATTTCCACCTAAACTATTCAAAATATTGTCTATTTCTGCAATAAATGAAACATATGGATCTATAACTAAACCTCTATTTAGCATTAACATTCTTATTGCTTCATAATTTCTTTTATTTGTTATATCTGAAAAACATACTTTTATTTTAGAATTCTCTACATCAAATGGTACTACATGATATCTTTTTGCCATTTCTATTGAAATATAGTCAAGTATATCTATTTTTACAGATTCCTTAGATATCAATATTCCTTTTCCACCTAAAATATCCCCTATATTTTGTATAAGTGTACGTGGTTCACATACATTCATCTCTCTTATTATTTCACCTAATTTTCTTCCTGGATTATTTTTTTGTTCCTCTAAAGCTCTTTGTATATCTTCCTCTGTAACAACTCCCCTTTTTACTAATTCAACTCCCATTAGTTGACGTTTTCCAAATGCCATTTTATTTAAATTCCTTTCTACTAATTTGTTAATATTTTATACTTATTTTTAAAAATCGTATCATTTATTTTTAATGTTACTGTTACTATTCCACCTTCGACTTCAAAGTCACAGTCATCTATATTAGAACAAATTTTAGTTTGATTTAAATATATTTCATTATTAATAAAACCATATTGATTTTTGGTTTTTTCGAAAATAATGTATTTCATTATTTCACCAGCTTCTGTTTCTTCTTCTCCAATTGACTTTATAGAATTATCATTTGTATTAATTTCCTTTGTAAAAAAAGATGTAAATTTAACAAACTCTGAATTAGTTGACAGGTCTTTTTCTCTATTAATAACATTTTTATAAAAATAATTTGATGCCCTTGCAACTATCGCTACAACAGTACTCATTGCTATTAAATATATAATTAATGTTATTAATGACACACCTTTTTCTGATTTCATTGTTTCCTCCACTTCTACATAACACAAATATTTATAAAGCACATAAATAATATTGTAATTATATTACTTGCTCCTAGATAAAAACCAAATGGAATTTTTTCTATTTTTATTGATTCGTGCCACTTCTTTTGTTTAATTTTTCTTATAATTACATCAATTAATATTAAGACTATAAATAGCATTAATGTTATTATTGATATTGGATATTCCATAAACATTATAATCATCATGAAATATAATAGTAAATCTATATAATAATTATTTTTAGCATATCTTCTTAGTATAAATGTATCTATTCCTAATAAAGCTATATATATAGCCAAATATATAGCATATCTATAAATACTAGATCTTTCTATTATATATAGATATATCATATACAAAAGAGAGATAACCACTGCATATGCAAGAAGCTTTTTATTTATATTTCTATATTCTTTATCAATTGCAGAGATCAATACAATTGCTGTAAAATATAGAACCATAAAAGCTAATAAAATTATTTTATTTATTTCAAATTTATAAGCATCGATTTTTAACACATATGCAAAAATAACAAATGTAACCCCACTTAAAATTTCTAAAATCAAATATCTTGCTCTTATTTTCTGCTTGCAATATCTACACCTTCCACCTAAAAATATATAACTTAATACTGGAAATAAATCTAAAATTCCTAATTTGTGATTACAATTTGGACAATATGAATGTTTTTTTACAATATCTATCCCTTTCGGAATTCTATATACTGCTAAAGTATAAAAACTTCCAAATAATGTGCCACATATAAAAATTATTGTATATAAAAATATATTCATTTTATTATTAGTTAGTTTTTTAACCAACTTTCTCCTTTTATATTAGTTTAGGCATATACTAGAAGTATATGCCTGATGTTTAATTATTAGTCATTTGCAACAATATGAGTTACTGGTGCTTGATATGTAATATAATTTGTATCAAAGTTAATTATACCTCTTAACATTGGATATTGATTTTTCTTATTTGGATATTTTGTTGTATCACTTGTTTTTATATCTACTGTAAATGTATCATCATAATAATCAATATAAATAGCTGTAGTCTTATGATCTTCAGAATCTGCACTATTGTCATCAACTTGTACTACATATACATAATATTTTCCTTTTGCACCTGTATTTTTACTTTCTTTTTCAGCTTTTGTTGTACTTGTTGTAACAACACTTGCTGCACCTAATTCATCTTGTATTAATCCAATATAATTTACTTGTGGGTTTGTTTTTGTAAGTTCTCCTTCAGCATCATATGATCCAGTTAAAGCTCTTTCAGATTCAACTGTTGTTTTTACAACATTATATGCTGAAGCCATTTTTTCTTTAACATCTGCTTCTTTATTTGATGCTGATGCTTTTCTTGCATTTGTGATAAGTCCACTATCTCCTGATAACATTGACATTGTTGCTCCTGCTAATATTAACATTACTATAATTGTAACAGCTAATGCAATTAGTGTTACACCATTTTGATTTTTTTTCATAATTTTCTTCCTTCTTTCTTTCATTTATTTTACACTTTTTATAGGTTCTAAATAATAACTTACATCATCATCTGTTAACCTTATTTGAGCTATAAGTATTGGATAATTATTGTCTGTATTATCAATAACAATATTATTTTCCGTATCATAATAAGCTACACCATGGCAAAATGTAGAATCTTTATATATAATAGTTATAAATTTTATTGACTCTTCATCTCCATTACTTAAGAATACATGATACCCATCATTTAATTCATCAACTTTTTTTCCAAAATCTCTTCTATATGATTTTAATGAAATTGATGATAAATTCATTTTTGATTCATCGATAACATTTTTTCCTAAAGCTGAAACTACTATATTTTTCAAATCACATGCATATCCACTTAAATTTCCATCATTACCATTTTCTAAATAGTTTGGCTTATAATCTTCTGTTGTTGCTTCTTTTATTATAAATTCATTTCTAGCTTCATTAAATGCCTCTCTTATATGTTGAATTATCTCATCTTCTTTGGCTGATATTTCCATTTTTACTTTTTTCTCAGAATCAGAACTTATTTTTTTAGAAACTCCATATATAATCCCAATTACTAATAATATAATTAGAATGAATCCTATTATTTTTAATAATGAGACATTTTTTTTCTTCACTATCAGACCCCTCCTTTCGTTATACAAAAAATAATATTTTAAAATTTTAATAACTTTTTTTACTTTGAACCTGGTTTTTCAAATAAAGACCCACTATTATTAGTACTACCATTTGATTGAGATGTATTGGTATTTCCACTATTGTCTGTTGATGAATTATCTTCTTCATCTGTAATTGGTGCAAATGGATTATTCTTTCCAGGATCATAGTCCTTATTTTTTTGATATTTTTCCAAATCACTTGCTGTAATTTCATATGTTTTTATAATTTTATTAGAATTACTATCTACTTCCGAATTTATTTCTGATTGTACTTCTTGACTTGCTTGATATTTTATTGTTTCTGGCACAATTTTATTGTTAGGAATAAATCTGTAGAAAACCAATCCTAATATAAGTAATATTAAAAAACAACTAAGAAGTGATATTATAATTTCTTTCAATATTTTCATTTACAACACCTTCCTATTAATTATTTTTTTGTTGTTTCTGTTGTATTTTTAGTATTTTCTGTTGTTGTAGTTGTAGTGCTATTTGTTGTACCACTTGTATTATTATTTTCATTATTGTTTTCATCTTTTGTTGTATCATCTTCAATATTTATTTTTATATCTTTACATACAAATGTAGCTTTTAACATATCTTCTTCATCTGCTGATACCAATTTAAAATTTTCTATTTTAAATACTAAAGTATTATCACTTTGAACATCACGAATAAATTCAACTATGCTACTATACATTCCTATTACTGTAAAGTTCAAATCATATGTTTTTGATGTAGTATTATTTACAGATATATCAAACTTTAAATCTACTCCTTCTTTTTCAGCATATCCACCTACTGCAATCCAAATTTTTTCAATTTCATACTCTTGAATTTTACTTAGTGGTACTCCATCTTTGTCAACTCCTAGATCTAATAATTCTTGATAACTTTCTTTTTCAGAAATAAGAGTTTTATAGGCTGAATCTAAAGAATTTTTTTGTTTTTTATAATTTCCGTCTTTTTGATTATTTGCTTCTTCTATTGTATCATCAAGTGATTGATTTTCATCTACTATATCTGCAAAACTACTAATTGTTATTACATTTGTATTAACTCCTTTTACAACTATAAATACTGCTCCAACTATTAAAATTATAAGTAATAAATCTAATAATAATTTTCTCATGGTAACTCACCTTCTATCGTTACTGTAATTTCATCATCTTGTTTAATTCCTCCTCCTGATACAACATTTAATAATATACTATTTGTTTTTAGTTTTGTTATAAAATATCCTAAATTTGGATATTTTTTTGATTTTGCTTCAATTATTATATGTCTATCATATGGATTTGAAATTGAAACTACTTGTACATTTTTATCAACAGACATTGCTATTTGAGCCAGTAAATTAGAAATTAAATATTTACTTTCTGCCACATCACTTATTTTTCCATTAACAGTATTTAATTGTTCTATTAATGTAGAATACTCTGTAGCTTTACTATTTAATTTTTTAGTATCTGTTTCCATTTTTGATATTTCACTTTTTATAGAAGATATTACACTTTGTACCTCATCCTTTTTCTCTTCTATTCTATTTATTAACATTTTTGAAAAAATAATATATAAGATAATAAAAATTAATACAAAAACAATACCTCTTATTGTCCATACTTCTGTCTTTGTAGCTTTTCCATTTAATTTAAAGAAATCTTTATCTTTGTTTTTTGAAATCTTAAAGTTTTTTACATTAAATAAATCTTTAAGGTCCATTTCTAAAATTTCTTGTTTAAAGCTAATTCCTTTTATACCTTTTCCAAGTCCTTGTATTGCTAAAGCTGTTGCTGAATTAACTTCTATATATTCTTTCATATTTGTATCTTTTATGTTATTAATAATATTTGGTTTTAATATTTCACATTTTGTATCACCCAAATATTCCTGAAAATATAAGTCTAAATTATTAATATTGCTTAATGTACCTGTAAGATAAATTTTATCTGTTTTTTCAATGCTTTCACTTATTTTTTTCTGAATTTCTTCTAATATAGGATATATAGTAGGTAATATATCTTCCAAATATTTAGTTTGTTCATTACTACTTTCATCAAAATTTTCTAATGACTCACTTGTATATATTGTAGTATTACGTAAAGCATCATATGCTTTTGCATATGAATTTTCTTTCATTTCTATATTTTGTAATATTTGTTTACTTCCATATTCTAATGTTTCAATTTCTTCTATGTACTTTCCATGAACTGATGTAATAGTTGTATTTCCTTCTAAATTTACAATCATTACATTTTCTTTACCATTTAATTCCAAAACATTTGTTATAGCTATTGGCACAGGA
The DNA here is from genome assembly GCA_934120045.1 of uncultured Clostridia bacterium. Lineage (GTDB taxonomy): Bacteria > Bacillota > Clostridia > TANB77 > CAG-508 > CAG-269. The sequence continues at coordinate 103,804 of CAKOTF010000003.1, read as the reverse complement.
AGTATCATTCCTATCTTTTTGCCATTAAACATACTTTTTGTTTTATCAAGATCTACAAGATTTTCGCTTATGTTTATTATTTTAATTCTCTCTAAATTAATTTCATCATCAGAGCATATATATCTAGTTTCAAATTTTTTGGCATTATATCCTTTTTCAGTACAATATGCCTCAAATTCCATTTGTATAGCTTTATCTAAATCTTTTTTATTAAGTTGAGCAAACATACTAAAGTATTGATAATCTTCATTTACTAAATTAACATTAATTGGTGTTTTGGTACTATTGGTTTCTTGTACAATTTGTTCTATTGCATCATTTATATTAGAATAAAATTTTATTCCATATGAATCTATTTTTGTTTCGTCTTTTTCTTTGGAAACTTTTGCATATTTTATTAGATTATCTTCAATATATAATCCCAAACAACTAGCCATTATATCCTCCTTTTTAGTCTTTTACACTTACATTTATTTTACCTTTTTTACGATAAAAGTCAATATTTTTCGATAAACTGTAATATAGTTGTTTTATTTGTAATGTTTTTGTAATATATTTGTAATATTTTTTCTTTTGTTATATTTTTTTATATCTTGTAAATACTATAAATATATCATTTTACTTATATTATAGGAGGTATTTATGAAACCATTAGATTCAAAAAAAGAATATCAAAACTATGTTAATAAAAAGTCACCTAATTCCCCTATTATAAAAAATTGTTTTAATGCCTTTTGGGTTGGTGGACTAATTTGTTCAATTGGACAAATTATACTAAATATTTGCAAATCACGTGGTCTTTCACAAGAAATTTCTGGCACAATTGTTTCTATTATTTTAATAGGTATTAGTGCATTTTTAACTAGTTTAAATATTTTTAATAAAATCGGAAAATTCGCAGGTGCTGGTTCTTTAATTCCAATTACTGGTTTTGCTAATTCAATTGTTTCACCTGCAATGGAATATAAATCTGAAGGCTATGTTATGGGTGTTGGTGGAAAAATGTTTACTGTTGCAGGTCCTGTATTAGTTTTTGGTATTTCTACATCTATTGTAGTAGGAATTATATATTTGATTTTTAACACACAAACAATTACTCTCGTTTAATTTTATTGAAAGGATTTGATTTTATATGCAAAAATTAGGAAAACAAACTATTAAATTTGATACTCCACCATCTATTACAAGTGTTGCTTCAATTGTTGGTCCAAAAGAAGCAAATGGTCCTCTATCTCAATATTTTGATCAATGTTTAGATGATGAATTTTGGGGAGAAAAAACTTGGGAAAAATCTGAAAGCAAGATTATAAAAGAAACTGTAAATATGGCTATTTCAAAATCTGGAATTGCCTCATCTGATATTGAATATTGTTTTGCTGGCGACTTACTTAATCAATGTATTTCTTCTAGTTTTGGACTAAGAGAATTAAATATTCCATTTATAGGAATTTTTGGCGCTTGTTCAACTTTTGTTGAAGGTTTAAGCCTTGGGGCTGTTTTCACTGAAAGTTGTGCTCAAAACGTAATTTGTGCAGCTTCAAGCCATTTCTGTAGTGCTGAAAAACAATTTAGATTTCCACTCGAATTAGGAAATCAAAGACCACCAACATCTCAATGGACAGTTACAGGTGCTGGCTCAGCAATATTATCAAAAGTAGGAAAAGGTCCATATATAACTCATATTACAAGTGGAAAGATTGTTGATATGGGAATTAAAGATGCAAATAACATGGGATCTGCTATGGCTCCTGCAGCATTAGACACATTAATATGTCATTTTAACGATACTGGTCGTTCACCAAATTATTATGATGCAATTATTACAGGTGATTTAGGGCACATTGGAAAAGATATTTTATTAGAATTATCTGCCGATAAAGGTTATAACATAAAAAATAATTACAATGATTGTGGTGTACTGATTTTTGATAAAGAATCTCAAGATACACATTCTGGTGGAAGTGGTTGTGGCTGTTGTGCAAGTGTATTTTCTGGTTATTTTTATAAACAATTAAAAGAACAAAAAATTAAAAGACTATTATTAATTGCTACTGGTGCTTTAACAAATTCAACTTCTTCTCAACAAGGTGAATCTATTCCTGGAATTGCACATGCTATTAGTATTGAAATATAAAAAGAAAGGATCGTGATTTTATGGAATGGTTACAGAATATGGATTGGTTACAATTATTAAGGTGTTTTTGTACTGGTGGAATTATTTGTGTTATTGGACAAATATTAATTGATAAAACAAAACTTACACCAGCTCGCATATTAGTAGCTTTTGTAACTATTGGTTGTATTTTAGGAGGTCTTGGCATTTATCAACATTTAGTTGATTTTGCAGGCGCTGGTGCCACTGTTCCTCTTACAGGTTTTGGATATAATCTAGCAAAAGGTGCTATTAAAGGTATTAAAGAATATGGTTTAATTGGTGCTTTTACTGGTGGAGTTACTGCCTCTGCTGGTGGAATATCAGCTGCTGTATTCTTTGGATATATTGCTTCTTTAATATCAAAACCAAAAATAAAAAAAGAATAGCTTAATACTATTTTGTATTAAGCCTTCTTATTATATCATATATATGATACCAACTATATGCTGTTAGTATATTTTCTCCATCTATATCTTTATTATATTGGCAGTCAAATTTTATAACTTTTATTTTTTGTGATATATTTTTTATGTTTATGGGACTATCTTCTACCATAACATCAATATTATTTTCAATACAATTTTTTAATTTATTTGTATCATCAGTAAATATTAGTTTTTCATATTTTATATTATTATCTAACAACCACTTTTTAGTTAATTCTTGCATTTTACCTTCATATTCTGTTGGCATTCCACTTTCATTTCTTGCTGTAATTATAAAAATTTTATGGCCTTCTTTTTGAAGTTTTTCTAAAATTTGTGGTGCAAATTTTCTTGTCATGCTTTCAACAACATATGGAACAAGATTTTTATTCCAAAATAGTTCTTCTTGTTCTTTTGTCCAATTATATTTTTCTATTTCCCAATATTTGCTTAAATTTAATTCTATTGGTATATTCTCTTCAACACACATTTTTGTTCCAAAATCTAATGCCATTCTTTCTAGATCTGTTAAAACGCCGTCTATATCTACCCCTATATTCATATGTATCTCCTTGTTATTTTTCAGTATTTAATAATTTTTTTATATTATAGGAAATTTATAGAACTTTCATATAATATAAAAAAAGGCACTTAATATCTCATATTTCAAGATAAAGCCCCTTTTACTTTTCTTAATTAAGCATTTTTTGCTATTGTAGCAATTTCTGTAAATGCTTTTGGATCATTTATAGCAATTTCTGATAACATTTTTCTGTTTACTGTTACATTAGCTTTCTTTAATCCTGCTATTAATTTGCTATATGTTGTTCCATTCATTCTTGCAGCAGCATTTATTCTTGCTATCCATAGTTTTCTGAAATCACTCTTTTTGTCTTTTCTTCCAACATATGCATATGATAATGATTTTAATACTGCTTGATTTGCATTTCTAAATCTATAGTGTTTTGCACCATAATATCCTTTTGCTTGTTTTAATACTTTTTTATGTCTAGCTCTTGTTGTCATTGCTGATTTTACTCTTGCCATTTATTATTCCCTCCCTATTTTAGTTACCATATGGTAATAATTTTTTAATTGTATTTTCACATGTTTTATCTGCATAAGCACCTGGGCGTCTGCTTGATAATTTTTGTCTTTTTGTTTTGTTTGCTAATAAGTGTCTTCTATTAGCTGTTGTTCTTTTTACTTTACCTGTTGCTGTTAAAGAATATCTTTTCTTTGCAGCTTTGTTTGTTTTTAATTTTGGCATTGTAATTGCTCCTTTCAATTGTTTTTATATTATAAGCTTTAATTAGCTTTTTTAGCAAGTATAATAAACATATTTTTTCCCTCTAATTTTGGGGCTTTTTCAACTACTGCTACATCTTCAAGTTCTTTTGCAAAATCTTTTAATACGTTTTCTCCCATTTTTACATTGTTTAATTCTCTTCCTCTAAATCTAACAGTAATTTTTACTTTATTTCCATCTTCAATAAATTTCTTTGCATTTTTTGCTTTAAATCCAAAGTCATGTTCTTCGATATTTGGAGTTATTCTTAGTTCCTTTGTTTCTTGAACTTTTTGTTTTTTCTTTGCTTCTTTTTCTTTTTTTGCTTGCTCAAATTTGTATTTTCCATAATTCATTATTTTACATACAGGAACTTGCGCATTTGGTGAAACTAATACTAAATCTAGTTTCTTTTCTTCTGCTATCTCTAATGCTCTTGCAATTGGTAGCATTCCTAATTTTTCTCCATTATCACTAATTAATTGAACTTCTTTGGCTTTTATCTGACCATTTATTGGTAATTCTTGTTTTATATAAAACACCTCCTAATGTTTTGCAATTTTCTTTATATAACAAAAAAATTGACTTTGATACAAGTCAATTCCACATAAATATAGATATATTTTTCAACATAATAATAAATCTAAATTTCTAACCTTTTCCTTACTAGTTAAGGTGAGAAGTGGAAACTTCTTCTTGTAACAAGATATATTATACAACCAGTATCAAATATTTGTCAAGCACTTTTGGGAATTTTTTCATATTTTTTCTTATTTCACTTGAATTTATTTTATATTTGTTATATTATAATGATAAATTATTGAGAATAAATACCTAGGAGGAAAAAATGGCAAGAAAAACTAATGATTTAGATAAATCTTCAAAAAATGAAATTGATTCAAAAAAAATTCAGAAAAAATCTGAAAGACAAAAAATACCATCAAGTGTAAAAAATATAATAAAAACTGCTGAAAAAAATATAAAGAAACTAGAAAAGAATTCAAAAAAAGTTATTACAACTTCTTCAAAATCAGAGAAAAGTAAAACAAAAACTTCAAAAACAAAAGTTTCTACTCAAAAAACTACAAAAACTGAACCAGTATCTATAATCGAACATTATGAATTACCATATAGATATAATGAAACTATCGTAAAAATTCTTTATCAAACACCAAATACACTATTTGTATATTGGGATATTTCAGATAAAGATAGAAAAAAATATCTTGAACAATATGGTGAAAACTTCTTTGAAGTTACACACCCTATTTTAATAGTTCATAATGATACATATAATTATAGTTTCGAAATTCCAATAAATGATTTCGCTAATAGTTGGTATTTAAGAGTAAATGATAGTAAATGTAATTATAGAGTTGAGCTTGGGAGAAAACCAAATTATATTTCTCAACCACAAGTAAAAGTTTCAAATATTGATGAATCTACAACTGACTCAAAAATTGAAACACCGAAAACAATTGTTACAAATTATATATATATATCAACATCAAATTTAATAGAATTGCCTAATGACCATGTATTATTTAAAACAAATGAAAATAATACTATAAAATTTAGGAATGTTAAAACAAAACAAGAACAAAACATACCATTATATGACATAATAAAAAATTTACCAGTTGCAGAAGGTTCTGAAATACCATTAGTAAGCAAAGAAATTTTAGAAGGCTTATATTCTGCTATTTACAAAAATGAAGATACATCATTCTTTGAAAATATTAATAACCCTTCTTCTGGTAATCCCTCTTCAAGCAGTATGCCACATAGTTAAAATGTCGTAGGTCTTCCCTACGACTTATTTATATACTAGGAAGTTCTCTGAACTTCCTAGTATATAAAAGCTACAATCGCTAGCCCTTTGAGATTTTCTCCTTTTAGTCGAAAACTCAAATCGGGCGAGAACAAAGAGCGACTACGTCGCTTTGTTCTTGAATAAATAATAAACAAAATCAAAATATTAAGGAGTAAAAAAATGCAAAAAAAAGGATATGTAAGCTTCGTTTTACATGCACATCTTCCATTTATACATCATCCAGAAAGTGATGATTATCTAGAAGAATCTTGGTTATATGAAGCAATTTCAGAAACATATATACCATTATTACATAATTTTCAGAAATTAGTTGATGAAAAAGTTAAGTTTAGAATCACAATGTCTATGACCCCTCCTCTACTTTCTATGCTTGATAATAAATTACTTCAAAAAAAATATATTCATTACCTAGAACAGTTAATTGAATTATCTGAAAAAGAAATAAAAAGAACTGAAGGAAATGAAAGAGTTAATAAATTATCACATTATTATTATGATAGATACACATCTGATTTACATTTCTTCAAAGATGAATGTAATTGTAATTTAATTGAAAAATTTAAATATTTCCAAGATATTGGAGTTTTAGAAATAATCACATGTGGCGCAACACATGGTTACTTTCCTATATTATATGTTACTGAAGAAACTGTCAGAGCTCAAATTGCAGTTGGTGTTCAAACATATGAAAGATATTTCGGAAGAAAACCTCGTGGAATTTGGCTTCCTGAATGTGGATATGTTCCAGAAGCTGACAAATATTTAAGAGAATTTGGAATTGAATATGCAATAGTAGAGTCACATGGTATTTTATATGCTGATCCAACACCAGTTTATGGTACTTGTGCACCTATCACATCTCCAGGAGGATTAACTTGTTTTGGACGTGATATGACATCATCTCAACAAGTATGGAGTTCAATTGATGGATATCCTGGTGATTTCAATTATAGAGAATTTTATAGAGATATTGGTTATGAAGCTGATTATGATTATATAAAACCATATATTGCACATAATGGTGTACGTGTTCATACAGGAATTCGTTATTATAGAATTACAGGAAAAACTGAACAAAAAGATATTTATGATATTCAATGGGCTAAAGATTCTGCTGAAAGACAAGCTGGACATTTCTTAAATTCTCGTACAGAACAAATTGAAAACGCATCAAAATATATGAATGTTCCCCCTATTATCTTATGTCCTTATGATGCAGAATTGTATGGTCATTGGTGGTATGAAGGTCCATATTGGTTATATATTTTATTTAAAAAGATTTATTATGATGAATGTAATTTTGAATTAATTACACCATCTGAATATATTGACAAATATCCAAACATACAAGTATGTACACCATGTCGTTCAAGTTGGGGTGCTAATGGATATAGTGGTGTATGGCTAAACCCTACAAATGATTATGCACATCGACATCTTCATAAAGCAGGAAATAGAATGGTTGAACTTGCAACTTCATATCCTAATGCTACTGGAATTCAAAAAGCCGCATTAAATCAAGCTGCTAGAGAATTATTACTTGCTCAAAGTAGTGATTGGCTATTTATTATAACAAATGGTACTATGGTTGATTATGCCAAAAAAAGGATTAATGATCATATTGGTCGTTTTACAAAATTATACAATCAAATAAAAAATAATAAAATTGATAAAATATTTTTAAAAGATATTGAGAAAAAAGATTGTGTATTCCCTGATATTGATTATCATATTTATACAAAATTAAATTAGTTCCTAAACATAGAGTATTAACTCTATGTTTTTTTATTTTCTACTTCTCTATTTTTCAATTTTATCAACCAACTATATAAAGTCCAAGTTTCATTTTTTTATTTTTTGAATATTATATCTTAGTTATTGTATAAACTTTATTTTTTCGTAAATAATATACAAAGAAAAAATGAGAAAGGATTGTGTGATGAGTTCATTATGTATAAAAACTAATAATGATGAGATTTTAAAATACCTCCAAAACGAATTCAAAGATTTTAATATGTTAAATGTATCATTTTCTTCTAATGAATTTAAAAATTATAAAAATGTAATAATTCATTACAAAGGAACTGATACTGAACTTTTTTACACAAAACTTGCAACAATTTTAAGTTATCTTGTAATTGAATATTTTGAAAATTCTATCATAAAAACAATTTTAATTTCTAATTATTTTTACTTTGATAATTATGAAATTGAAAAAATCTTAAAATTGTGTGAAGAAAATATCTGTGATGATTATGAATTCTCTTTTCAAAGCAGAGAAATGTTATTATTTGATGCTTTTTTTGATTATATATCTCAAAATAAAACTATTATTTTAACTGGATTCATAAATTTTAGATTGACAGCATATAGAACTTTATTAAATGAGTTAGTAGATTTTTCTGTTGAAGAATATATAATTGAAAAAGAATATTTAGAATTCATTTCATTATTAAAATTATATGTTAATTCTCAATTACCTATAACTCCTATTATCCATTTAGCTTCTTCAAACTTAGGAATATTATTGCTAGATGAAAATCTTAATATTATTGAATTAGACAAAAACAATCTAAATACAAAATATTTATCAGACATTAGTTTTTCTGACAATGATTATGTATTAAATACTTTATTAAACCTATTACCTAGAAAATTATATTTACATCTTGCTAATACTTCTCCCGAAAATTTTGAATTTATAAATACTATAAAATTAGTTTTTGAAAATAGAATTGAAATTTGTACAGATTGTGATATTTGTAATTTATATAGTAAAAGAATAACAACTTCTAAAACATAATAGAAGCTGTTATTTTTTTCATAACTTAGACTGCAAAGTTTATTCCTCTAGCAACGATATCTTTCATATTTTCAATTAAGTCATCAATTTCTTTTGGTGTTACTATCATATTATACTCTCCTACATTTAAAGCTTCTTTTACTTCTTCATATTTATCATCTTGTTGTAATTTATTAAGATATTCATTAGATTCTGCTTTTTCTTGAAGCCTATCTATAAAAATATCTATTCCATCAGATACAAGTGTTGCTAATTCTACAACAGTAGGAATTCCTATTGAAATTATAGGAATTCCTAAAGTCTTTTCACTAATTTCTTGTCTAGTATTTCCTACTCCAGCTCCTGGAACTATTCCCGTATCTGAAATTTGAATTGTACTACTAATTCTATCTATACTTCTTGAAGCAAGTGCATCAATTACTATTAATAGTTTAGGTTTAATATTTTCAACAATACCTTTTAATATTTCAACTGTTTCAATTCCTGTCGTTCCTAATACTCCTGGTGCAATTGCACTAACAGGTCTTGTTCCTTCTTCAACATATTGTGGCAAATATTTTATAAGATGTCTTGTTACATCTATTTCATTTATAACCTTTGGTCCAAGTGAATCTGGTGTTACATATATATTTCCAAGTCCAACTATTAATATATCTTCTTGCTTATTCACATGGATATTTAACATTTCCTTTAATTCATTAGATAATACATCTGAAATCTTTTTAATCTCATCATCATCTGCAAGTTTTAAACCTTTTACATCTATTGTTATATAATTTCCAATTGGCTTTCCAATTGCTTCTTCTCCATTTTTATTTGTTATTTTTACTTTAGAAAGTTTTATTTTTTCATTTATTTCTTCTTCTGTACTTTCAACACCATCAATTTCATTGAGTTTATTTACTTTTTTATAAATATCTCTTCTTTCTAAGGCTAAGTCTGTTCTAAAATTATACATAATTATCCTTTCCAATGCTAAAAAAGCATTTTATCTTTAGTATTTCTATTTAAACATCATTTATTCATTAAAACAGGTATCTCTTCCATTTTCTCTTGTTTCTGTACTATTTCATACATTTTCATATCATTTTTTAATTTTCTATTTTCTGTAATTGTAATAGCCCATAATACTATACAAATTAAAAAATATGCAATATTTCTAAAATATAATATTGCTATACTACAAAGAAATGTTAATCCAAACATAGATATATTAGATATTTCATTAATATATTGTTTTGATTTTTTATTTCCGTATTTTATATGTAATATATATTTTAATATTCTTCCTCCATCAAGTGGATATATTGGTAATAAATTAAATAATAATATTAAAATATTTGAATATACTGCATCTTGTTTATTTATAAGATTGCAATTTATGTATGAAAAAATTATAGTTAATACTAAACTTACCATTGGTCCGGATAATGCAACAATCATTTTCTTTATTTCTAATAAACTTCCGCTTCTTAATCTTTTTATTTATGTCATCAGGATTAACTTTAAAAGAAATAGACAATCCATATGGTAATATCTCTAAATTTTCTGGTTTTAATTTTAATATCAATCCAGCAATAATATGGCCACCTTCATGTAATGTACAAAATATCAACATTGTTAAATATACACTTATTTGATTTGTAAAGAAAAACAAAATCAGAAAAATAAGGATTTTCAAATCAATTCTTACTCTCATAATATTCCTCCGAGAAAAAGTAACACTTTTCATTTAAACATATTCAAGTAATTCAAAATTATGACAATTAAAATTCAAGTATTAATTCTGGATCTATTAATCTATTTTGATATCTTATTTCAAAATGTAAATGTGGGCCTGTTGCATTTCCTGTTGCTCCTACTTCAGCTATCTCTTGACCTTGTTGTATTATATCACCTTCATTCACATATAATTTACTACAATGTGCATATATAAAAATAGCATCACCATTTTGTATTTTTAAATGTTTCCCATAATCACCTTTTGATGAATTTAATATAACAGTTCCATCTGTTGCAGAAACTATTTTAGTTCCTGTTGTTTCTGCCAAGTCAATTCCAGTATGATTTTTGGGCACTGTAACTGTTGTAGGATTTCTTAAACCATATCTTGAACTTATTGTTCCATTTATAGGTTTTATTATACTAATATTCTCTTTTATAAAATTTGCATCTTGTTCCATTTGACTTAACTCAATAACCTCATTATTTTCTTGTTCACTATTTTTATCTACTTCTTCACTATTTTGTTTTTGAATTTCTTCTATTTCAGACGTTTCTCCTATTTGTAAATCAATATCTTCTATAGCCCCTCCTATATTTTCATCATTATTTTGAATATCATTTATTGAAGTTTCTTCATTTTTTTCTGTGTTATCTGTTGATTCTGTGCTATTTTGTTCTTTATTATTAGTCTGAATGTTTTGAAAAAAATTTTCTATATTAGATTTTAAATTAGAATATATTTGTGAAAAATTTATATCTGTATTTAATATTTCTTTTGTTTTTTGTTTCATATCATTTGAAAATAAAGAATTTGTATTATTTATGCAATAAAATATTCCATATACAATTAAACATATCACTATTTGTGTTAATACTTTTCTTTTTAATGTTCTTTTCTTATTTGTTCTTTCAGTTATATTCTTTTTATTTGATTGAACATTAACTTCATCTTTTATATTATTATAATCTCTATTTAATGTATTATAATATCTTTCTTCTGCTCTTTTTATTCTTTCTTCAACAGATATATTTCTTTCCATAACATTTTCCTTTCACATGACAATATTTTTTATTAATGTTATGCTAGTCTAAATCTTTTTATGTTATTATATGAAATTTATTGTTAAACTGATTATAAAAAGAATTGTTATTATAATACTATATTTTTTCAAAAATTTATTATTTACTTTTTTATCAAATATATTTCTATTTTTGCTAGTTTCCACTCTTTTTACATAGTCATTTACAAGCATCTCAGCTTCTTTAAATATTATGTCCTTAGATTTTCCTTGAACCTGATTCAATTTATTGGATTTATTTATAACATCCTTTGCTTTTATTTTTGAATTTTCCTTAAATATAACTATTGCTTCTTCAATCATATTTGATGGTAAATTTTTTAAAACAACCATATTTTTCATTTTACTAGTTTCCATATTTATATTAATCCTTTCACTTGTAAGATTATATATTCTAATTTTTTCCAAGTAAAAGTGTTTTATTCAATATTTTCTAATAATTATAATTAAGATCTTTTTCTTCTGCTTGTACACATCTTCTATAATTAGGTTCGTTTTCTACACATGTTATAAGTGTTAAAATGTTTTCTTCTGTATTTTCTAAAACCTCTATGTCTGTATCTTTTATTATTTTATTTTTGGTGACTTTATATATCCTATTTATTTCATTATGTATATATATTATTTTATCTCCTTCTTTTAATTCTTTTAATCTTGAAAAATAGTTTACATCATAACCTCTGTTATGTCCTGCTAAGGCTATATTTCCTTCTTCGATTGGTGTTTCTATAAAATGTCCTACATATTTATTTAAGGTTTCTTTATCTGTTCCATTGCTTATGTCTGCACTTAATTCTATTTTTGGAATTTTTATCTGCCATATATTATTTTCAAAATTTGAATTTTCATATATATTATTTTCATTTTGCAAAGATTTTGTATTAAGTATTTCTACTCCTATTTCTGTACTTGAATTTATCTTTGTTTGAACTTTATATATAAAAATTTGAATTATTAAAAAAAATATTATAGACATAACAAATAAAATTCGAGATATATTACACTCTTTAATTTTCATTTTCTCACCTCTTATTTAGATATTTTTTATTGAATTTTTTTCGAAAAAAATATTTTTGAATTTTAAACTTTAAAGATTTTAATTACATAAATATGTTAACATCATAATTAATACTTTGTCAAGATTTTTCGATAGACGATTTTCGACATTATTTTATTATAATAATTCCTATTTTGCATATTGCAGAATTTTCTCTAAAATGATATTATTAAATAAATGCTATATGAAAGGATTAAAAAATGGAAAAAGAGTTAGATTTAAAAGAAAGTTTTGATTTTTATGATCAAACATACTTAAAAACATATAATCTAAATAAATCAATTAGATATCAATTAAACTTACTAGATTCTTTAGATATGTTTACACGTAAACATTCTGAAAATGTTGCAACTGTTACTTGCAATTTATGCAAAAAATTACATTGTACAAAAGGGTTCACAGAATATTGCGTAACTTGTGCTTATATACATGATATTGGTAAAATGTTTATTTCTCAAAATATTTTACAAAAAAATGGCAAATTAACAGATGAAGAATTTGAAATAATGAAAACTCATACTACACTTGGTTATCAATTATGTTTAAAAGATAAAGCTTTAAGACCATATTATGCTGGTCCTTATTATCATCATGAGGCTCTTGATGGAACTGGTTATCCTCAAGGATTATTAAAAAAAGATATCCCTTATGAAGCTCAAATAATACGAGTTGCTGATGAATTTGATGCTATTGTTAGTAAACGTCAATATAAATCTCATATTAATATTTCAGATGCTTTAAAAATTATAATTGAAAATACTCAACCTTCACCTAATGCTCCTCAAGGAACTGGATTTACTAATGCTGGAAAAAATAATAAATTGGTTGTAAAAAAATTAATAAGTGTTGTTTTAGATGATACTGAATATGAAATTGCTTGTACTATGAATTACTTGAAATATCTTGAAGAACAAATAAAAAGATTGAAAGACATTGAAAATTTAATTTCTAAAATGAATCAATCAAAAAGACAAGAAGATATTGATTTTTATAAAGAATATATTCCTGGTTTCTTTAAGAACAATGAATCTTTTGATAATTTTGAACAAATTTATCAAGAATACAAAGATGCTTACAATTCTAAGAAAAAATCTGTTGATGATTTATTTGATGAAATAAAAAAAATAAAAAAATTGAAAGTTTAGAAATTATTTATTCTACATTAAAGAGTAGCTAATGCAATTTTAGCTACTCTTTATTATTATATTCTTAATCTTTTAAAGCTTCATAATATCTATCATATACACTCTTTTTTTGTTCTTCTGTTAATTCATCATTTTTTGATTGTCCTTCATTCAAGCTATAAGTTACTCCTCTTGTTGTAGATACTATTTCTCCATTTTTTATTTTTAATACTAATGGAATTCCCCATCTCATTTTTCCATCATCTTCTTTTGTTACTACACCTTTGCTAGCTAGTTCTTCCATTAATTGACTTTCATTTTCTTCAACTTTTCTTTCTTTTGAATTTTCATAATAATATATCTTCTTTATATCTAATGCTTTTGCAACTTCAAATAATGTTTCAACTGTCGCTCTACAATAAGGACATGTTGGGCTACTTATATAAACATAAGCTGTTTCGTCTGAATCTAATACATCAACTAATTCTTTTAATGTTACATATTTTATTGGATTGTCTTCACTAACATTTATTTCTAAATATTTTTCTTCTGCAGATGCTTCTGTTCCGTTTACTTTTTCATATGCAGTTTTAAATTCTACTGCATCTGATGTAACGTTCTCATCTGAAATATTATTATCTTTATTATTATCATTTCCTTGGTTATTTTTCTTTCCCATTAACATTGCTATAACTACTATGCTTATTATAAGTAATATTGCTAATATAATAATTACTATTTTATTTTTTTTCATAAGTTATTTCTCCTTCTTTTATTTTATAGTCCATGTATATAAATCAAATGTTGAATTTCCATTAATATATCTTAAAATTACTGTTCCAGATGCATTACTACTTGTACTATTATATAGTGTAAACGAATATTTATTTCCACTTGATTCTCTTAAATCTGAAATTCTAGATCCCTCTGAACCTTCAAATATAACTTTTAAATTTTGTAGATTTATATGTGAATTCAAATTAAATTGTATAGTTCTTTCTCCATCGCTCCATTTATCTGCATATTCTACACATCCCCATGAACATTCTTCTTTAGTCTCTTTACAATAGCCTCCATACCATAAATCACTACAATATTTTCCTGTAATAACTGCTCCAACTCCTTCTATATAATCCCAAATATCTTCACATTTTTCCCCACCTTTATGTGGTGGCTCATAATCTACACATACATCTGAACATATGTCATCTTCTCTTACGCATACCCTTGAAGTTCCTCCACCTGGTAATGAATAACTTGCACTTGTATTACTTATTGTAACACCTACTAATATTTCACTTGTTTTTATTATTGTTCCAGCTGGATTTCTAGCTTTTATTACTACATTTCCTATATCAACACCTGTTATTGTACATATTTTCTTATTTGCACCACTTGAACTTATTGTTGCTAATCTAGTATCACTTACTTCCCATATTACATCTTCTGTTGAATCAACAGGTTCTATTGTTGCCACTATATTCATTGTATTTCTTGGTAATACAATTCCAGAAGTTGGATTTATAGAAATACTTGTTATTGTTTTTATTACATGTATTTTTGCTTGATCTGTTCTATTATTTTTGGTTGTTACTGTTATTATTGCATCTCCTGGTGAATTCGCAGTAACAAAACCATTACTATCTACTGATGCAATTCTTGGATCGTCACTTGTCCAAGTTAATTCTTGATTTACATTTACTGTAGTTGGTGTTAATGTTGTATTAAATTGTGTTGTCTTTACACCACTTAAGTCTAATGTGACCTCTTTTTTGTCTAATATTACTGATCTTGGACTTGTTTGAACTGTTACTTCTATTTTTCTAGCTTTTTCATTAGCTATTTTTATAGTTACTGTAGATTGCCCATTCTTTACTCCTGTAATTGCTGCATATGTTTTTTGTTCTCCAGCAGATTCATCATATTTTTTTATTATTTCTACTTTAGCAACTGTATCATCACTTGAGTCCCATTTTACTGCTAATTTTGAATCTGTACTTATTTCAACATATTTAGTTATTTCATCTTCAATATCAAGGTCTATTATCATAGTTTCTTCAGATTTTAAATCTAAATTACTCTCATATTCTTCTTTTGAAAGTACCTTTCCATCTTCTGATATAACATATTCATTTCCTGTTGATACAAATTTTATATCAAAATGTTTTGGACTATCCTCACTAGCCTCTACTGTAGTAATTGTATAGTCCTTATCTTGTTCTCCAATATTTTGGTTAAGATAATTTTTTAAATAAGTTTCTTCTACTTTTGCCTTATTGCTTTTTCCAATTGCAATTCCAGCAGATGTATTTAATATTTCTTTTTCTTCAGATATACTAGTATTTTTCTTAGCTTCTTCAGAATTTTTTATTATTCCATTTTGTCCAGTCATCGATGATATTGTAATTCCTGATATAATTATCAGTACAACTATAGTTACTGCTAATGCTATTAATGTTATAGCATTATTTTTTTGGAATTTTTTCATATCCCATCCCTCCTTTTCTTTGATTTTTCTTTAGAATCTACTTACTATCATTATACCAAATAATAACTTTTTTTACAATAGCAGGTGTTTAAAAATTGTAATAATTTAATTATTAACTTAATATACTATATTGAAAGAGGTTATAATATTATGAAATATAAATTTTTTTGTTGTTTTATTTTACTAATTTTTTTCTTATCTCCTATTACATTTGCATTTTCTTATAATTGGTCTATTTTAAATCATTCTATTGAAACATCATCTCAATCTAATGAACCTAGTCAAAATGATAATTTTCTTAACTTGGAAGCTGAAAGTGCAATTCTAATAGAACAAAATTCTGGACAAATTTTATATAGCCATAATATTCATGAAAAATTACATCCAGCAAGTGTTACAAAAATTATGAGTTTACTTTTAATTATGGAAGCTGTTGATTCTGGAAAAATAACTTTAGATACTCTAATTCCTTGTAGCGAAAATGCCACAAATATGGGTGGTTCTCAAATTTGGCTTGACACTAGAGAAAAATTAAGTGTTAATGACATGTTAAAAGCAATTGCTGTTGTTAGTGCAAATGACTGTGTTACTGCAATGGCAGAATATTTAGGTGGTTCTACTGAAAATTTTGTAAAAATGATGAATGATAAAGCAAAAAAACTTGGAATGAATGATACAAATTTTGTTAATTGTCATGGACTTGATGAAGATAATCATTTAACTTCTGCCTATGATATTGCATTGATGTCTAGAGAACTTTTAACTAAACATCCTCAAATCACTAAATATACAACAATTTGGACAGATACTCTTAGAGATGGTAAATCTACTTTAGCAAATACAAACAAACTTGTTCGTAACTATTCTGGATGTACTGGTTTAAAAACAGGTTCAACTTCTAAAGCATTATTTAATTTATCAGCATCTGCAACTCGTAATGATTTATCACTAATTGCTGTAGTTATGAAAGCTCCTACATCTGCAATTAGATTTTCTAATGCTTCTGCTCTATTAGATTATGGCTTTAATACATTTTCTTATAAATCTTTTGCTGTTCAAGGAGAAATTTTTAAATCTATACCTGTAACAAAAGGAGTTTTTAATGAAATAAATGCAATATATGAAACATCTCCATCTTTTCTTGTAAAAAAAGGAGATGAATCTAATATAACTTATGAAATTAATCTTTTTGAAAATGTTCAAGCTCCTATTACTCAAGGTCAATATCTTGGAACAATTTCATATTATTTAAATGATGAAAAAATTGCTGAAGTAAATCTTATTGCTGAATATTCCATAAATAAAATTTCACTTATTAATATGTTGAAATCATTATTTAATACATGGTTTAATTTAATACGAGATTAATACAATTTTGAAGCCCCCACCTTAGGAAAAGGTGGGGGCTTCTTGCATGGAGGGCAGGCGACGGGCCAAAGATTATGCCCCATATGTATAAAGGTTTTCTATTTTCTATATAATTAAAAGAAAGGAGGAAAAATGTCATGATGTTGTAACCAATAGAAAACCTAATCTCTAACAAATCGCATTTAGCGATATTTACTAGTCCAGTATAATACATATTTACATAATTGTCAAGTGTTTTTATCATTTTTTTGTTTTTTTTGCAATTTGCGTATAAATTTTATTATTTTTCTAAATATTTCTTTAAAAATCTTCCTGTATAACTTCTCTCATTTTTACAAATTTGTTCTGGAGTACCCACTGCAATTATTTCCCCACCTGCATCTCCACCTTCTGGACCTAAATCTATGATATAATCTGCTGTTTTTATTAAATCTAAATTATGTTCTATTACAATTATAGTATTTCCTGTATCTACAAGTCTTTGTAAAATATCTACTAATCTATGTACATCTGCTATATGTAATCCTGTTGTTGGTTCATCTAATATATATAATGTTTTTCCTGTAGCCTTTTTAGAAAGTTCTGTTGCTAATTTAACACGTTGTGCTTCTCCTCCTGATAGTGTTGTTGATGGTTGACCTAATTTTATATAACCTAATCCAACATCATATAATGTTTGTATTTTATTTTTTACTCTTGGAATATTTGCAAAATATTCTAATGATTCCTCTACTGTCATATCAAGAACATCTGCTATACTCTTTCCTTTATATTTAACTTCAAGAGTTTCTCTATTATATCTTTTTCCTTTACATACTTCACAAGGTACAAATACATCTGGTAAAAAGTGCATTTCAATTCTGTGAACACCATCACCTGAACAGCTTTCACATCTTCCACCAGGTACATTGAAACTAAATCTACCTTTTTCATATCCTCTCATTTTTGCTTCATTTGTACTTGCAAAAATATCTCTTATTAAATCAAATGCACCTGTATATGTTGCAGGATTTGAACGTGGGGTACGTCCAATTGGTGATTGATCTATATTTATGATTTTATCTATATTTTCTAATCCTTTTATTGTTTTACATTTTCCTGGCTTTTCTGTTGCTCCATTTAATTGTTGAGCAATATTTTTATATAATACTTCATTTATTAAAGTACTTTTTCCTGAGCCAGATACACCTGTAATACAAATAAATTTACCAAGTGGAAATTTTACACTTATATTTTTTAGATTGTTTTCTGTTGCATTTACTATTTCAATATTTTTCTTGTTTCCAGGTCTTCTCTTTTTTGGTACTTCAATCTTCTTTCTTCCACTTAAATAAGCTCCTGTTATTGATGTTGGAACATTTTTTATTTCTTCTGCTGTTCCTTGTGCCATAACTTGACCACCATGAACACCTGCACCTGGTCCAATATCAATTATTTGGTCTGCAGCATACATTGTATCTTCATCATGTTCTACAACTAATAAAGAATTTCCTAAATCACGCAATTTTTTTAATGTTGCTATTAATTTATCATTATCTCTCTGATGTAATCCTATACTTGGTTCATCAAGTATATATAATACTCCTGTAAGACCTGATCCAATTTGTGTTGCAAGTCTTATACGTTGTGCTTCTCCTCCTGACAATGTTCCTGCACTTCTTGATAATGTAAGATATTCAAGTCCTACATCTATTAAGAATTGTAATCTTGCATCTATTTCTTTTAATATCATTTCTGCAATCATTTTTTGTGAATCTGTTAATTCAAGTTTTCTTAAAAATTCTTGTAAACTTTTAACAGATAAATCTGTCATTTCATTTATATTTATTCCACCAACTTTTATTGATAAAATTTCTTTTTTTAATCTCGCTCCATTACATTCATCACATGGAAGTTCACTCATATACATTTCATAAAAATCTCTCATTCCTTGTGATTTTGTTTCATTATGTCGTCTTTCTAATGTTGGAATTACTCCTTCAAATGGTGCTTTAAATTTTCTTGTTCCTAATGATGATGTATATTCAAAATCTATTTCGTCATTTCCTGTTCCATATAATATCTTATTTATAAAGTCTTTTGGCAAATCTTTTATTTTTTTGTTTTTGATATCTATTCCGTAATGTTTTCCGACACTCTCAAAGTACATTTTTGCCATTGTATCGCCTTTTTTCATTGTACTAGCTCCAAATGCTTTTACACCATCATACAATGTTTTAGTTTTGTCTGGAATTATTAAATCTTCGTCCATTTTCATTAAATATCCAATTCCAGAACATTTTGGACATGCTCCATAAGGGTTATTAAATGAAAACATTCTTGGAGTTAATTCTGGAAAACTGAATCCACAATCTGGACAAGCATAATTACAACTATATAAAACTTGCTTTTCTCCTACTATATCAATAAGTACTAAATTATCTGCTTGTTTTAATGCTGTTTCTATTGATTCTGTAAGTCTTCCTACTATATCTTCTTTTATTACTAATCTATCTACAACAACTTCTATTTCATGTTTTTTATTCTTGTCTAATTTTATTTCATCAGATAAATCATATATTTCTCCATCAACTCTAACTCTTGCAAATCCATCTTTTTGTAAATCTTCAAATAATTTTGTATATTCACCT
This sequence comes from uncultured Clostridia bacterium, assembly GCA_934120045.1. Lineage (GTDB taxonomy): Bacteria > Bacillota > Clostridia > TANB77 > CAG-508 > CAG-269. The sequence goes on along the minus strand of CAKOTF010000003.1, from coordinate 83,828 downwards.
TTTCTTCCTCTTACTACAGGTGCTAATATTTGAATTCTTGTTCCTTCTTTTATTTTCATAACATTGTCTACAATTTGGTCTATTGACTGTTTTTCAATCTTTTTACCACAATTTGGACAATATGGTGTTCCAACTCTTGCATATAGTAAACGAATATAATCATATATTTCTGTTACTGTTCCAACTGTTGAACGTGGATTTTTTGATGTTGTTTTTTGATCTATTGATATTGCTGGGGATAATCCCTCTATTGATTCTACATCTGGCTTTTCCATTAATCCTAAGAATTGTCTTGCATAAGATGACAAACTTTCAACATATCTTCTTTGTCCTTCTGCATATAATGTGTCAAATGCTAATGATGATTTTCCTGAACCAGATAGTCCTGTTATTACTACTAACTTGTCTCTTGGAATTTCTAGATTTATATTTTTTAAGTTGTGCTCTTTTGCACCTTTTATTATTATTTTATCATTCATATTTCTATCCTTTCCGACAATATTCTACTATATTTTATGTATAATTGCAATAACAAAAAAATGATGCAAGAAGAAGTTGTTGGAAAAGAATTAAATTTTGGCACGGCAAATTTCATTTAAAAGGCAATGGCACATACGAGTTGTATGTAACAGCGTTTTAAATGAAATTTAACACAGCCAAAATTGTAATTATTTTACAACTTCAACATCAAGCATCAATTTTTCACCATTAATACTTACTTCTGTATAAGTATTTCTTTGTGTATTAAATACAATATTTTCTGTTAAAGTTTCTTTCTTTATTTCAGATTCAAATTTCTTTACAAGTTCTTCTAGCATTTCATTTTCAGATACATATAAGTTTATCTTATCTAATACTTCAAATCCTTTATCTTTTCTCATGTTTTGAACTTTTGATAAAATTTCTCTTACATATCCTTCTTCTTTTAGTTCAGGAGTTATAGTTGTATCTAATACTACACCAATTTCTCCCTCACCAGCAAATGCAAATCCTTCTTTTCCTTGCATTGTAACAAGTAAATTTTCTGATGTTAATTCTATTTGTGTTCCATCAATTTCTATATATTCTACTCCACCATTTTTTACTTTATTTGCTAAATCCATTTGATTTAATTTTGAAATTTCTTCTCTTATTTTTGGTATTAATTTTCCATATTCTTTTCCTAATACTGGTAAATTTGGTTTTATTTCAAAATGAACATATTCATTCATGTTTGCACCTAAATCTACTTCTTTTACATTTAATTCTTCTTTTACTATATTTCCATAGTATTCAGGTAAAGTATCTACAGATATTAACATTTTTGAAAGTGGTTGTCTATTCTTAATATTTGCTGAGTTTCTTGCACTTCTTCCTAATTTTACTAATGAATAAGCTAAATCCATTTCATTTTCAAGTTTTTTATCTATAGATTTTTCATCAACTTCTGGCCATAAGCATAAATGAACACTTTCAGGTGCTTTTTTATCTAATCCTACAACTAAATTTTGATAAATTTCATCTGTCATAAATGGTACAAATGGTGCTGATATTTTTATTAAGTTTACTAATACTTTATATAATGTTGTATATGCTCCTATCTTATCATCTGTTAATTCTTCTCCCCAGAATCTCTCTCTGTTTGTACGAACATACCAGTTTGAAAGTTCATCTGTAAAATCTTCTATTTGTAGAGCTGCACTTGTTATATCATATTTGTCTAATTTTTCTGCAACTTCTTTTATTAAAGTATTTAATTTTGATAATATCCATTTATCCATTATATTTTCTGATTTGAAATCAGCATATTTATTTGGATTGAATTGGTCTATTTCTGCATATAAAACATAGAATGAATATACATTCCATAATGTACTTAAAAATCCTCTTTGTGTTTCTTGTACATTGTTTAATCCTAATCTTGTTGGTAACCATGGTGCTGAACATGTATAGAAATGCCATCTTGTTGCATCTGCTCCAACTTGGTCTAATAATACCATTGGATCTACACCATTTCCTTTAGATTTTGACATTTTTTGTCCTTTTTCGTCTAAAACATGTCCTAATACTATACAGTTTTCATAAGGTGTTTTATCAAATAAACATGTTGATACTGCAAGTAATGTATAGAACCATCCTCTTGTTTGGTCAATTGCTTCTGAGATAAATTGTGCTGGGAAGTGTTTTTCAAATTCTTCTTTATTTTCAAATGGATAATGTAATTGTGCAAATGGCATTGATCCAGAATCAAACCAACAATCTATTACTTCTTTAAATCTTGTCATTGTTTTTCCACATTCAGGACATTTTAAATGTACATTATCTATATATGGTTTATGTAATTCTATTTCATCTGGACAATCTATTGCTTTTTCTTTTAATTCAGCAATTGAACCTATACATTCTTCATGACCACATTCACATTTCCATACTGGTAATGGTGTTCCCCAATATCTGTCTCTTGAAATTCCCCAATCTATTACATTTTCAAGGAATTTTCCAAATCTTCCTGTTCTAATTGTATCCGGATACCAATTTATTTTGTTGTTATTTGCAACTAATTCATCTCTTAATTTTGTCATTGCAACAAACCAACTTTCTTTTGGATAATATAAAAGTGGTGTGTCACATCTCCAACAATGTGGATATGAGTGTAAATGTTTTTCTTTTGCAAATAGTTTTCCATGTTCTGCTAACCATTTACAAATATCTTCATTACAATCTCTTACAAATCTTCCTGCCCATGGTTCAACTTCTGGTACAAATTTTCCTGATTTATCTACTAGATTTACAAATGCAATTCCATTTTGTTTTGCAACTAAACTATCATCTTCACCATAAGCTGGTGCTATATGTACAATTCCTGTACCATCTTCTATTGTTACATAATCTCCATGTATTACTTCAAATGCTTTTCCATCTACTTTTGCAAATGGCATTAATTGTTCATATTTTGTTCCTAATAATTCTGTTCCTTTGAATTCTTTAACTATTTCATAAGGTGTTTCTTTTAATACATTTGTAAGTAAATCTTTTGCTAATATATAATTTTCATATTTTGGTTCATCATCTGTTCCAATATTTGCTTTTACTTCAACATATGTATATGCTTTGTTTACACATAGTGCTAAGTTTGATGGTAATGTCCATGGTGTTGTTGTCCATGCTAATATATATTTGTTTTCTCCAACTACTTTGAATTTTGCAATACATGTTAAGTCTTTTACATCTTTATATCCTTGTGCAACTTCATGTGATGAAAGTGCTGTTCCACATCTTGGACAATATGGCATTACTTTATGTCCTTCATATAATAATCCTTTTTTCCACATTTCTTTTAATGCCCACCATACTGATTCTATATAATCATTATGATATGTTACATATGGATGTTCCATATCTACCCAAAATCCGACTTTATTTGTCATTTGTTCCCACATGTGTACATATGTGAATACACTTTCTTTACATTGTTTTACGAATTTTTCTACACCATATTCTTCTATTTGTTCTTTTCCTGATATACCAAGTTTTTTCTCTATTTCAAGTTCTACTGGTAATCCATGTGTATCCCATCCTGCTTTTCTGTCTACATGATATCCTTTCATTACTTTGTATCTTGGTATAATATCTTTCATTACTCTTGTTTCGATGTGTCCAACATGTGGCTTTCCATTAGCTGTTGGAGGTCCATCATAAAATGTGAAATATCTTTGACCTTTGTTCATTTCAAAGTTCTTTTTTATTATGTTCTTTTGTTTCCACATTTCTGCTACTTCATTTTCCATTCCTACAAATCCATTTTTTAGTTCTACTTTTTTGTACATAATTTTTTTTACTTCCTTTCCTAAGTTTATATTTGGTTTTGAAATTATAATTATTATTTCTCAACCTACTTTATTTGTTTTTTACACTTTTAATATTTTGTAATTCAAATCTATATTTTTGTTTTATGTCTGGATATTTTTTATGATCTACTTCTGATAAGAACATATCTTTTGGGCGTACCCATAATCCTCCATCTTCATATAATCTTCTATAAATTACCATTTCTTCTTGTGTTTCAGAATCTTTTGCAATTCCTTCAACTAAGTAGTAATCTCCCTTAAAATGTTTATAGATTCCATTAATTTTTAGTTCTTGCATAATTTCCTCCTTTTTACCAAGATTTCTTTTCTAATCGTTAAAACTCAAACAAAAAGTCCTAATATACATTTCTGTATATTAGGACGAATCTTCCGCGGTACCACCTATTTTAATATAATTAATTTATATTCTCTTATTATTCTTTAACGCAGATATACGGCAAAGCCTACTTTAAAGTTATTCAGCCTTACAACTTAACCTAGGTGATAACAAATAATTTTTACTTTCAAACTTTCACCAATTGTTTGATTCTCTACTAAGATATTTTATTATTTGTCTTGTCCTTGTTATTGTTTTTTCTTGTTAATTTGAAAGTATTATATCACTTTTTTTCAACTTTGCAATAGTTTTTTATAATTTTATTCTCTTTCTTTTTCTTTAGCATCTAATGATACTGTTGATTCCACAGCACTAGGGCTTAATTCTAAGCTATCTATTTGAAATGATTTTTTTCTATTTTTAATACTGGCTTCATTTTCTTCAAGTCTTTCTTCTAATTTTGTCATATAATTTTCTGATTGTTTAAATGTTTCTATTTCTTTACTTGAAAAATATCCACTTTGTCCTAATGCAACTAAATAATCATTCCATTCTTTGTTTTTTTCTATTTCATCAAATCCAAATAGTTGTCTTAATGTAGTTTTTATATTCTTTAATACACTATTCATAATTTTTATTCTAATTTCTTAGAATCTCCTCTCTTTATAAAATTACTATGTAACATTATATCACCATTTTCTAATAAAATCAAGTGTTTTAGCCGAATATTTTTGCAATTATGTAAATTTCTGTGTAATTTTCTATTTTTCTTTTACATATTGATGATATAAAATGAAACTGTGATCTTCATTTTATATCACAGAAATCTAAAAGCTCCCTGGAAATAATCCAGGGAGCTCATTTACTTTATAAATTTTTTAGAGCAACATAGATGCTCTTTTTGCAAGCTCACTACGTACAGATTCATCATCAGTCATAGTAATCTGCCAGCAAGTTTTTTCTCCTTTCATTCTTTCAGAAGCATAGCTCAAACCATTATTACGTTCATCCAACTCAGGACGATCAATCTGTGCTGGATCTCCAAGCAAAATAAGTTTTGTGCCAGTTCCGACACGAGTAATAATCGTTTTGATTTCAACAGGGCTCAGGTTTTGTGCTTCATCAATGATTATATATGTGTCACAGATAGATCTGCCACGAATATAACCAACTGCTTCTGCCTTAATATCATTCCTTTCAAAGAAAAATGTTCCGTCATCAAATTCGGGCTTTTCAGAATCTCCAAAATTATTTTTTCTCTTCTTGAAGTTCGAAACTTCACTAGTTGTTTCGTCCTTCTTTGTGTTAAGAGCTGTTATGTTATCCATAATACCTCTCAAATATGGAGAAATTTTATCGATTTCTGTTCCAGGAAGAAATCCGATTTTTTCTCCAGTTTCAGTTGGACTTCTGGAAATAAGAATCTTGTTAGGATACTTATCTTTTTCTTGTACCAATTCAAGTCCAACTGCAAGAGACATAAATGTTTTTGCAGTTCCAGCAGGTCCTTTAAAAATTACCAAAGGTGCCTCTTTAAAGTCTGCCATAAGAGCTTCAATCATAAATTTCTGACCATTATTTTTAGGTATCACACCATACGGATGGTAATTTTCATACTGCAGTTTTACAATTTCTCCTCCTTTGACTCTTCCAAGAGCCCAATCCCAATTAAATCCCTTAAACTCAATAAACATATTTTCATACATTTCACTGAGTTCTTCTTCTGCAACTACTTCAGTAATTGCAATTTTTCCATTCTCTCTGAACTTTTTTACTTTTTCATCAGAAACTTTTAATAATTTCCGTCCAGAATATTGTTCATTGAGCTCTGGTAACAGTTCATCTCTGAATGTTTGGGCTTTAATTCCCAACATTTCTGCTTTTTTACGAAGAGATGCTTTTTTACTTACAAGGATAACAGGTTCATTCTCAGGTACCTGTTTTTGAATTCCAAGACAAGTCTGCAAAATTCGAATATCTAACTTAGACAAGTCGGACTTTAAGACTTTTTCATCGATTTCAATGTCATAAAAATTATTGGGTACAATCAAAATACTGCTATTTTTTTGAATAACACCTTTCTTTAATTGATCATAATGAAATGACCCTAAATATGTTAAAGTTTCTCTGGCAATTTTGCCTCTTTCATTAACCTGGTCCCAATACTTTTTCTCGATTTCCTCCATGACTGCCATCGGAACATACACTGTGTTGTCAGTACCAAAACTCTGTGTTACTTCCCTTTTAGATACCAGTGTCCGAGTGCTGAGAACAAAATGCTTTCTCATAGAGATTTCACTCCTTAATAAAAATTTACAAAGTATATTTCCCATGTATACATAGGAATATCATATTTGTATGCCAATATTATATTACAATTTTTCTCTATTTGCAATACTTTTTTATGTTTTATGTAGATTATAATATTCCACTTGTTGGAATATATGTTTTATTTGGTGGTAATACAAATATATTTTCAGGCATATCAACTTTTTTTATCTCTGTTACCTTTATTATAGGAATTTCAGAATTATGATATTTTCCTTTTGTAATCTCCCCAACAATTTCAATCCATTCATCATTTTCAAAGTGCTTTGTTTCTTTGTTTTCACATAAAAATCCAACAACTACTGATTGATTGTTTTCAGCGTTTATTAACATGTCTCTTCCTAATACAAATTGATTTTCATTGAAGTCTAATACTCTATAAACATATCCTGTAAACTTTATTTTTAAACCAATATATGAATCTAAATCATCATGTACTGCTTGTAATATATTAGTATATTCATCTGCATTAATTTCTTTTATTTCATTCTGTTCTATTCTATCTTTTACAAAGAATTTTCCACTTGAAAAAAATATTTTATATATACTAAATAAAAATACAATAAGCATAAACAATGACAATAATATAATAATAATCTTTAGTGCTTTTCCTCCATTTATTTTTATATTATATATATGCATAAAAGCCCTCCACTTAAATTTATTTATTTAAGTTTATGAGCTTATTATAAAAAAAGAACATTTTTAGAAAAATCTATTATAAAATCCTTCATCAATTTCTTTTGCAAATATACTTTTTAATATTATTAAAACAATTGGTCCTACCAACATTCCCATTACACCTATTAGTTTAAATCCTGTGTACATTGCTATTAAAGTAAATATTGGATGTATTCCAATTTTTCCACTTACTATTTTTGGTTCTAGAAATTGCCTTACAACTGACATTATAATCCACAAAACAATTATTGATATACCTAGTTTTAAATCTCCATTTAATGCTGATATTATTGCCCATGGTACCATTACTGTTCCAGACCCTAATATTGGAAGTGCATCAACAAATCCTATTGCTAATGCTATTAATAATGGATATTTTATATCCATTCCTATTATTTTTAATAAATATAATCCTATTACAGATATAATAAATGATATTAATATTAATGTAGCTTCTGCTTTTAAATATCCTCCTAAACTAAAAGTTATTTCTCTTATATGTTTTCCCAATTTACGTATCCATTTTTGTGGCATGTGATGTTCTAGCAAATCTAACATATATATTTTATCTGTACACATAAAATATAATGACATTATTGTTATTACTACATATATTGCTATTGCTGGAATTGATGTTATTATTTCTATTAAATTTGTTAAAAATTGTGTCATCCAATTTGATAATTTTACTAATATTTCTTGTGATGTATTTTGAAACATGTTTATGATGTCTTTTGATACACTTAATTTTTCTATATTTAGCTTACTTATACTTTCTTGAACTTGTGTATATGCTTTGTTTATATATAAATTAAGCATTTGCAATAAATTAGTTGATTCTGATATTAATGAAATTATTGCCCATGTAACCGACCCAATTATTATTGCAAATACTATTATAAATATTATTATAGAACTTGTTTTTCTATTTAATTTTGTTTTATTCATAAAAAACCTTATAGCAGGCTCTATAATGAGTGAAATTACAAATGCTATTAAAAATGGCATATAAAATATTGCTAATTTGATTCCAAAATACACTCCTAATATTATTAAAACTATATTTATTATTCTTCTTATCATAGTACAAATATAGTTTAAATCTTCTGACATTTTACCTCTTTTCTATGTATAGCAGTTCTATTAAGAACTGCTTTTCATTTATTAACGATTGTTTTTATTTCCACAATCGCAAATTTCTTCAAATGTGTTATTAAAATTGTCTTTTCCTGTCTCTTGACTGTATTTAGCAAGATCTCCTAATGTTAACATTCCAACAATTTTATTATTATCTACAACAGGTATTCTTCTTATTTGATTTTCAGCCATTTTTTGTTCTGCATTTTTTACATCATCATCTTGATTACATGTGCAAACATTGCATGTCATTATTTCACTTGCAGTTGTATTTTGTGCTTGTTTGTCACATGCTAAACTTCTTAATATAATGTCTCTATCTGTTATTAATCCTACTAAATAGTTTGAACTATCACATACTGGAACACAACCAATTCTATTTTTTTCCATTAATTTAGCTACTTCTGTTAATTTTGTCTCTGGGTTTACACAACATACATTTGCACACATACATTCTTTAACTTTCATTTTTTACATTCCTTTCACTTTATTTGGCATGTTGTACATGCTTTTATATATTGTAGTCAAAAAGTTTTTAATTTATTCTTATTTTTATAGTATAAGAATAAATTTTTTATTATATATACAAAACAAGAGGTCAACTTTCGTCAACCTCTTGCTTTGTGTCAGTTCTGAATATCAATAGGTGCAACCTTGTTTCGGTCAGGAGTCTTACAATCCTGGAAGTGCCACCACTCAGACTTTAAAGTTTTCATACCAGCCTGTTTCATTACTCGCGCAAGATATCTTGCATTTTCACAAGCAGGTGCATCAACATTAACCCAATTATACTCTGCAGAGCGATAATCAAGATTATGCATTGCAGTAGGCATATCCATGATATTACCAGTTTTCAAATCACGTAGACTACAATCAATTGCAATCCCATAGTTATGTGCACTTGCCTTCTGTGCAAGAAACCAACTCTCACCCAGAGTGCCAAACCACTTCTTTTTAAAAGAAGAAGATTTAGTGTCCAAATATGCTCTATAAGCTCTCTGAAATTCCTTTGTAACCGAATATGGTCTATATGCGTCATAGACCACAATGCACTTACCATCATTTAGGAAAATTTCTTGTGCTTTTGCCAATTTCTTGGCAGTTGCAACTGTAAGCCATGCTTCAGTTCCGTTTTCAGAACCAGTTCTGTGATAAAACTTTTCACCCCAAAGACCAGGAATTCCTTCACCAGCCATTTGGAAAATAGCCTTATCTGCCATTACCAGATCTACCTCAATGCTAGGAATATAATCCTTAACATTGATAAAAACGTCACTAGAATCAAGCCAATAATTTTCACCATTCACATCGATTGCAAACTGACCATTGTTTTCACCAATAACAGTGAAAACATTATCTTCTGCTAACACAATGGAATTACTTCCATTAGTTGCAGATGTTGCATGAGTCGTCCGAATTGCACAACCCACAAATTCTGTGCCTTCTGCATTTGCAGAAAGTGCCATTATCATGACCAAAATCATGGTCACAACTGCCATTGTAATTTTTTTCATATAGCCTGTCTCCTTTTGGCATAGAACTAAGTAAGAGCAATCACTCTTATTTTTTCTTAATTCTATATACATTAATATACTTATATTATATCACATTTCTTTTTAATATACAATCTTTACTATTTTTGCCGTTATATTCCTTTCATCACTCTCCATAATAATCTTTATTGTATCATTTGTATTATTTTTAAATTTAAAATCGTAACTTCCATATGCTACTGCCGCATCTTTTCCTTTTTCTATATATGGTACATATCCACTATGTTCATGTCTTTCTATAATCTCTAACCCATCTACTTGAATAACTGCATTATATAATGTTGTACTTACTTGACAATTTCCTCCACCAAGACCTTGCTTTTTCTCCCCATCAACATATATATCTGCTTCTTGATATCCTTTTTCTTTGGTTGCTTTACCTACTGTATTACAAAATGAAAATGTTTCTCCTGGTTTTATTTCTGTATTTGTTAATGAATTACATGTTATTCGTATATTATTTTGTCTTGCTTCTTCTTTATTATGAATTTTTGTAGAAAAATTTGCAATTTCTTTTTGTTCTGTCACTTGTTGTGTATCTGTTGTATTTTGTGTTGACTTAATATCAATCTCATCTAGATTATTTTGATTTGTGCTACTTCTTTTGGCTTGATAATTTGGACTATCATTATTTGTTTTAAAAATCCATATACCTATTCCTAACATAATTCCAATTAACACTATAAACAAAAAAATTTTTTTCATTTAATATTTTTCCTTCCTTGTATAATATATTTTTTCTTGACTTTATTTTGTCCAAAACCTCAAAAAATATTGACAAATCAATAAAAAAAACGTATAATTGTTATGTATTAAATTTTTAAAGGAGATTTTATTATGTTAGCTAAATATTGGAAAAAAATAGGATTATTTATTTTAATAGTTGCTTGTATTTTTAATATTATGAATAAGCTTGTGAAAAAAGCATCTTTAAATACTGAATTAGAAGCTTCTGCAACATATGTAAATCAAATTAATCAAGAAGAAAATAAAAATTTAAACAAATAAGCTTGAAAAAAGTATAAAGATATGGTAATATAATAAAAGGCAAAAATTACTATTGTAAGAAAGAGGTGAATTTGCAAATGAAAGAAGGAATACATCCAGCATATAATCAAACAACTATTACATGTGCTTGCGGTAATGTTATAGAAGTTGGTTCTACAAAAAAAGATTTAAAAGTTGATGTTTGCTCAAAATGTCATCCATATTGGACTGGTAACTTAAGACTTGACACTAAAGGTGGTAGAGCAGATAAATTTAAGAAAAAATATGGTCTTGCATAAAAAGGAAAACATTTTAGAATGTTTTCTTTTTTATTGTATCTACAAAAAACGACTCAGTGAGCCGTTTTTATTTTAAAAATGTTTTCCTTTAGTTTTTGTTCTTTTAACTTTTGTGTCTTTTCCATCTTGACCTGCAAAATATTCTTCAAGCATTCTTTTTCTTTCTATGTCTTCATCATTTTTCTCTGATACATTAGCATTATAATCATTAGAAGTATTTTCTTCTTTATATTCTACTTCTACTGGCTGAGCATTTCTTTGTTCTTCATTATATTGACTATTATCATCATTATAATAATCATCATTAAAGTTTGTACTATATGGATTTTCATCATTCATATCATCATTATAATAATTATCACCTATATTTCCATTATCTGATAATTCTTGATGTTCAAACATTGCTCTATCTAGTTCTTCTGCACCTGGAAACTCAATTTCTTCTTCTTCATCTTTTTTGATTTTTATTTTTAATATTATTGAAACTATTATTGTTAATATTAAAAATGCTAAAACTGCAACTAATATATATTGTTCTTGTCCCCAAGTTTCTGGTTTTAACCAATTAACTTTTCCTACAATTTGTTGCTTTTCACTTTTTGTTGATGTACTTTCTGTTTTTGTTGTTGAAGTTGTTATTTTTGCATTTTCTGAAATTGTTGCTGATGAAGTTTCTTCTGCTGTTGAAGCTGTTGTTGAGTCTGTTTGTGGTTGTTCATCTATTACTGGTTCTTCTACTGGTGTAGTTGTTTGTTCTCCGACTTTCCTTGTAATATTTAATGTATATGTTTTCTTTGTTTTTCCATCTTCTGCAACAACTACAATTTCAACTTTATTTTCTCCTTCATTTAATGTAATATTTCCATCTCCTGATTTTACTTTTGCATTTGAGTCTTTAGTTGTTGCATATATATATACTTTTTCGGCTTCATTTGGAACCTCTACATTGTATTGATATGTATCTGATTTAAATCCTTTAAAATCATATTGTTTTGGATTTAAGCCTAAATCTCTTAATCTTGCTTCAGATGACTTTGTTGTACTATTATTATTTGAACTATTATTGTTTGAACTCCCTGCATTATTTGATGTATTATTATTTGTGTTATTATTTTCTGTTGGTGCCTCTGTTTTTGGAGCTTTTACTGTTAATATTGCATTATTATCAACATTAGGTAAATCTTCATCATTGACATTTGCCATTCCAGTAATTCTAAATTTTATCTTATATGTTGTATCTGATGTTACTGTTGGCACTTTAAATATATAACTTCCTAAATCCGTTATTCCTGTTGCTGAAGCTCCTGATATTTTGGCTCCATTTGCTGTTCCACTTGGACCAGCACTAGAACTGACTAATTCAAGTCCTGAATTATCAACCAATTCCAAGTTATAAGCTCCTAATGTTTCTTTTGAAGTTATTGATATTGTTACATTTCCATCACCAGAATTAACTTGCTTATCTGTTGAAACAATATTTGAAGCATTAACTTTTGTTTCTAAAATTAAAATTGAAAATATTGCTATAAGTAATATGTTAAATATCTTTTTTTTCACAATTATTCCTCTCTCTCTTTATAATTCTATTTTATAAGTATCTACAGCATATTTTAAAATTCTTAATGAATCTCTTGCATCAATTATTCCATCTTTGTTTAGGTCCGCTGATTTTGCATATTCATTATTTAATTCATATGTTCCAACTGCATATTTTAAAATTCTTAATGAATCTCTTGCATCTACAACTCCATCTCCACTTACATCTCCAAGAACTGAAATTGTATATTTATCATTTACAACATAACCTGTTGCAAGATTTGATTCGTTTGAAACTACTTCACCATTTGAATTTTTTACAACTATTTCTGCTCCTAATAATTCTTTTAAATCTGCGATTGTTGAATTTGGAATTGATGTTATTTCATTTGTAGTATTATTTGTTCTTATTTTTTCATTTTCTACAATTTCTTTATTTTCATCATCAGGATTTTCTGGAACATCTGGTGTTGGATTATCAGGAGTATCTTTTCCATTATCTTCTTTTACTGGAACTAAATATAATTTATATACAGGCTCATCATCAGATGTTGATCTTGCAGCATATCCTTCTACACCATTTGATTTTCTAACCAAATCCCAATATGTACCTGCAACTTTTTCTGTTGCTTTTTCAATTACTGTTACAACCTCATTTAGATATATTTTTTCTCCAATATATGTTCCATTTGGGTTATCTCTTAATCTTAAACTTGGATTTGCATTACATTTAACTAAATTACTGTCTATTTCAGGAGCTTCATTATTATCTGTATTTGGTCTTTCGCATGCTGTATCTGGCATGTTTTTATATACTGGAATTATAAATGTATAATCCATATCTAGTGACTCACATTCTTCAAATGCTACTCTTAATTTTGTTCCTTCATTTTGTGGGGCCATTATATTTTGTTGATATTGATGCCAATATAATCCTGCTTCTGAACTATCAACATCAAATTTTTGAAGATACATTGTATTTTGTCCTCTATTAATATATCCTTTTGAGATAAATTCAATACCTCCTTCAATTGATAATTCAATTGAAGTCCATTTTCCTTGCTCAGCTATAGAAAGTCCACTTAATATAAGATTGTCATTTCCTTTTCCACTAGCGCCTATATTAAATACATTATAATATCCAACATATTGTCCTTTGTATCCTTCTCCTTTTACTAATGGTGATGTTCCATTTCCTTGTTCTTGTAGCATTCTTGCAATTACATAATAAACATTTACATTATGTTTTTTTGATGCCTCTATAATTGTATTTATATATGATTCCTTATTCCAAAAATCATATTTTTTTAACATTGCTTGTATTGTTTCAATTTTATAATCTGTATATGTTAATTCTAAAAATTGAAAAATATCTGATGAATTTAATGAATTTCTTGGGTCCATCATATATTTTAATGCTGATTGTGATGCACAATGCCATTTTCCTGAATCATATGTTGCATTACCACAAATAGGACATATCCATTCTCCTGAATATGAACTACTTGTTGGTACTAAGTTTCTTGGTGATGAACCATGTCCTACATATTCATTTTCAATTACCTCATTCCAATCTAAATCTGTATATAATATTTTAAAATTCCAATTTGGATGTTCATTTTTTAAATTTTGTATCATTTCTTTTATTTGTGGATATGTATTTGAATCTATATTTTCTATATCTTGACTAATTGTTTGATTTACTGCAAATGTTTTAGTAAAAAAGCAAAAATATTGCAATATTAAAATTATCATTATTAAGATAAAAATTAACTTTGTCTTCATTTTTTCTCCTCTTCTTACAGTATTTTATATATTATTTACTTTTGTTATTTTTTTCATTTTTCTTCGACAATAGTATATCATTTTTTTGTTCTTAAAGTCAACCTTGGCGATATGTATTTTATATTACATTTATATTACAAATTCCTTAATTTTTCTTGTAGTTTCTACCTTTTTTATGATATAATGTTTTTTATTATGTAGGAAAAATCTCCTAGCAGGTGATTTTTCCGTACAGAATAATTATGGGGATTATTAGAATTTCTAAGCAATTTCCATTGCATAGAAATTCTTAAATCCGTTTTTTATAATGATTGGAGGATTTATGATGGAATTACTTTCACCTGTTGGTGATTTTGATTGTTTAAAAGCTGCTGTACAAAATGGTGCAGATGCTGTATATTTTGGAGCAAATAGTTTTAGTGCAAGGGCTTTTGCTTCAAATTTTGATGATGATACACTAAAAAAAGCTATAAATTATGCAAAAATAAGAGGTGTTAAAACAAATTTAACTTTAAATACTCTTATAAAAAATAATGAAATATATAATGCAATTGCTTTAGCCAAAAAAGCTTACGAATATGGTATTGATGCAATAATTGTTCAAGACTTAGGTCTTGCTCGTTATATGATAAAAAATTTTCCTGGTCTTGCTGTTCATGCTAGTACACAAATGTCTGTACATAATTTAGAAGGTGTTCTTACTCTTCAAAATATGGGATTTTCTCGTGTTGTACTTTCTAGAGAACTTTCTATTCAAGAAATTGAACATATATGTAAAAACTCAAATGTTGAAATTGAGGCATTTGTACATGGTGCCCTTTGTATTTCATATTCAGGTCAATGTTTATTTTCAAGTATGGTTGGTGGTCGTTCTGGAAATCGTGGTAAATGTGCTCAACCTTGTAGATTGCCTTATGAATTGTTAGAAAATGATACAACTATTGATAAAGGTTATTTATTAAGTCCTAGAGATTTGTGTGGATTAGAATATTTACCACAACTAGTAAATGCTGGAGTAACTTGTCTAAAAATTGAAGGTAGAATGAAAACTCCTGAATATGTTGCAACTGTTACTAGAATTTATAGAAAATACCTTGATTTAGCAATGTCAAAAAATGATTTTAAAATTGACGAAAACGACAAAAAAGACTTATTACAAGTATTTAATAGAGGTGGATTTTCAAATGGACATCTATCTTCTACTGAAAATAGAAAATTAATATATCCTCAAAAATCTAATAATATGGGAATATATTTAGGAACTATTTCAAATTTCAATAAAAATCATGGACATATTTCATTTACAACTAATGAAATTCTACATGTTGGAGATAAAATTTGTGTTGAAAATAAAAAACATGAAACAAATCTATATACTATTTCTGAATTAATGAAAAATGATAAAAACATTACAGAAGCACATATTGGTGATAAAATAAAAATTGGTAGAATGAAAGGTGATATTTTTATAGGTGACAAATTATTCAAAATTTCTGATAAAGAATTAACAACTTCTGCATTAGAAACTATTGAAAAAGAGTCTAGAAAAAGAAACTTGTCATGTGAAATGAAAGTTATCTTAAACTCCCCTATTTCTTTAAAAATATTTGATAACAATATATCTGTTAAGATTAACTCTAATATAATTCCTGAACCTGCTCAAAAATCACCTATGACAAAAGAAAGACTTATTTCTCAAATTTGTAAAACTAATAATACACCTTATAATTTTGAAAATATATATATTGAATTAGGAGAAAATCTTTATGTTCCAAGTATTAGTGGAATTAATGAACTTAGAAGACAAGCATTAGTTCAATATGAAGAAAAACTTATTTCAAGTTTTAGAAGATTATCAAATGCTAATTATATAGAAAACAATCCAAGTTCATCACATAAAGAAACAAAAATAAGTTTATTATTAAATACATTAAATTTAAGTTATGATTATTTAGAATTAAAAAATGTATCTAAAATATATATACCATTCAAATATTTTATAAATAAAAACTTTTCTCACCTACTTTTAGATGTTTGTAAAAAATTTAATACATATATTTATATGCCAACAATAATTAGAAATAATTACAATAGATTAATAAAAAATAACTTATCAACTATTTTAGAAAAATACAAAATAAAAGGATTTGTTTTATCAAATATAGGAAATTTTGAGCTTTTAAAAGATTACAAAGATTATGAATTTATATGTAATTACACATTCAATATATTTAACAATTTAACTATCAATGAATTGCCTGTAAATACAATAACACTATCACCTGAACTTAACAAAACTGATTTAGAAAACTTTAATACAAATAAGAAAACAGAATTAATTGCCTATGGAAGAACTCCATTAATGAATTCAAATTATTGTTTATTAGGAAAATCAAATAAATGTTATTCAGAATGTGATCATAAATGTAATTCAACAAATAAATATTATTTAAAAGACAGACTTGGATTTTTATTCAGAATAATACCAGATAATATCCAAACAATTACAACTATTTACAATAGTAAAATAACATCAATTAAATATGATGGACTCCCTATTGATTTTGCAAGAATTGATATTTTAGATGAAAATATTTCTGAAATTAATGATATTATAAAAACTGTTTTAACTGGTAAAAAACTTGAAGGAAATCAATATACAAATGGAAACTTTAATAAAGAAATTTAAGGAAAGAGAAAAATTCTCTTTCCTATTTTTATTGTGTAACACTTTTTCTATATCCCCATATTATATATTATCAAAAGAAAAAATTTAAAGAATTACTTAAAATTCTTTAGCAAATCTTATCTTAATTATAAAGGAGGTGTTTTGTATGCCAGAAAATAGAGGTTGTGGATGTGGCTTTGGTTTTGGAGATGACTGCTGCTGGATAATAATTCTTATACTTTTAATTTGTTGCTGTTGTGGTGGTAACAGAGGTGGATGTTGCTAATCTTTTAGACATAATCAATAATGTATAGAAAAATCACCTATATTGGCGATTTTTCCTACACACAAAAAGGCCCGTAAGGACCTTTTTTCTTTATAAAAAACCTTATATTTCTATTGCATTTTTCTGTTTAATATATTAAAATATTACTGATACATTAAGAAGAAAGGAAAATTTTTATGAAAAAGAAAATTTCAATAGCATTATGTTTGCTATTAATTTTAATTTCAACAACTGTTTTTGCTTCAACACCAGTAAAAATGGAGATTGTTGAAAATAATATTTGTAATATTAAATTAAATGAAAATTCAAAATTTGAAAAGAAAATTGTAAGTTCTGAATTGGACAAAAACCAAGTTACATTACAATTACAAGTTAATAATGATGCAATCAATAAAGTACCAGAAGGAGAATTAATGTTAGTAATTGATAACTCTTCAAGCATGACAGATAAAGTTAATGAAGTTACAAGAAAAGATTTAGTTTTGAATTCTGCTAATAAGCTTATCAAAAACTTATTAGCATTAAACTCATCTACATTAAAAATTGGTATTGTTTCATTCTCATCAAGTTCTGAAGTTTCAGAACAAGGAACAGAAAAAGATGCTCAATTGGTATCTGACTTTACAAATGATTTTTCTATTTTAAAAGAAAAAATCAATTCTATTGAAGGAACTGGAGCATATACAGATTTAGATTCTGGTTTAAAACTAGCTCAAAAAACATTTACAACTGAAAAAAATAACAAATATTTAATTGTGTTAACAGATGGCTTACCTAATATGTGTGTTGGAAGTTCGGATTTAGTATCTGTTGAAGCATTAGAAAAAGTTATTTCAACAACTAATGAAACATTAAAATCATTAAAAAACATCAATGTAATTTCACTTTTAACAGGTATAAGTTCTGAGGAAGCTGTTTTCAAAACTGATACAACAGGAAAATCTTATACATATGGTCAAGTTATTCAAGGTGTTTTTGGAACAACAGCTCAACCTACTATTGGAAAGTTCTATAAAATAAATGATAATGAAATTGAAAAAACAATTACAGAACAAATCTATGCAGATTTAGTTCCAGTTGAACAAACATTAAAAGATATAACAATCGTTGACTACTTCCCTCAATATATCGTTGATAATTTTGAGATGGCTTATGTTGAAGGTGTAGACGCTTTAAAAATATCATCTAAAATTGATAAAGAAACAAATAGTATAACTTGGACAATTCCAGAATTAAAGGCTGAAGAAACTTTAAAAGTTCAATATACTTTAACTTTAAAAGATAAATTTGACGAAAAAATAATAGATCAAATATTAAATACAAATCAAAAAGTTGAAATTAATTATAAAGATTTTGATAATACTGCAAAAACTACAAAATCTGATGTAACACCAAAAATAAAACTTACTGCAATTCAACAATTAACTCGACCAACAAATGATGAAACAAAAGCTCCTGAAGAATTGCCAAAAACAGGTGCTCCTATAATAATTGGATTTATATCTATCATAGCTATAATAACTGTTATATTGGGATTAAAGTCTAAAAAATTTGATTTTTAATCTTATAAAAAAGAAAGTTTATTAAATAGACTTTCTTTTTTATTTTTTTTAAAGAAATCTATTGTAATTTTTTTTAATCTGTGTTACTATAAGTAAGTAATTGATTTAGGGGCATAGTGTCAATGGTAGCACATCGGTCTCCAAAACCGCTTGTCTGGGTTCGAATCCTAGTACCCCTGCCATATTGAAGAGAATAGTATTAGCTATTCTCTATTTTTTTTATCCTGAAAGGAGGACTGATTATTTGTCAAAAACTTTTTATTCAATAATTATATTTACACTTATCATATGCACATTTTTCGTTCCAATATTTTCTTCATCAAATTTTGAACGAATCTCTCCTGAAAAAGATTTAATATTTTTAGGAAATTCTAATTATTCTTGGCCAATTCCAGGCTATACCACTCTTTCCTCAAAATTTGGAAAAAGAGTTGCTCCAACAACAGGAGCATCTACATTTCACAAAGGTATTGACATACCTGCACCAGAAGGAACAAATTTAATTGCTACCTGTGATGGAATCATTACTTTTACTGGATTTCTTGGAGGTGGTGGATATACAATAACGCTTACTAATTATGATGGTATAAAAATTTCTTATTGTCATGTCTCACCTCTCTACATTGTTTTTGTTGACCAAATAATTAAGCAAGGTCAAATTATTGGAAATGTTGGACCCAAATATGTTTATGGAGTAGCTGGAAATACTTATAGTGATCCAAATACTGGAAAACCGACAAATGGAGCCACAACAGGTTGTCATCTTCATATAGGTTTTAGAGTTGAAAACAACTATGTAAATCCATTAGATTATTTACAATAGCCTATTTTTATGGTATTATCATTAATGGTTATAGATATCCATAAAATCTAAATTTATAAATAAGGACTGATTTATAATGGCATTTGATGGAATTGTTACAAAAGCAATTACAAATGAATTTAAAAATATTTTAATTGGTGGAAAAATCGATAAAATACACCAACCTGATAAAAACACTATTGTATTAGGAATTTACTCCAATTCAGTGCATTATGCCTTAAACATATGTATTGATGCACACAATTACAGAATAAATTTAACAACAAACTCAAAACCTAATCCATTTGTCGCTCCAAATTTTTGTATGTTACTAAGAAAACATCTAATTAGTGGAAAAATTTCAAATATCGAAATGTATGGATTAGAAAGATTAGTAAAAATTGATATTGAAACAATTAATGATTTTAATGAAATCGAAATAAAAAGTTTAATAATTGAACTTATGGGAAAACATAGCAATATTATCTTGGTAAATAGTAAAAATATTATACTTGATGCTTCAAGACATATTTACGCAACAGATACTATCTATAGAGATATTCTTCCATCTAGAACATATAGTTTCCCTACTTCTGAAAAATTAGATTACACAAAAATATCTAATATATACAATATCTTTCAAGATAATTTAAATCTATCGGTTGAAGAATTTTCAAAACGATTTGCTAATACATTTACCGGATTTAGTTTATCATTTGTAAAATCTTCTCTTGAAAAGTGTAATATTAACACTATTAATAAAGAAAATATAATAAAATTAGAAAAATATCTAAATAATATCTTAACATTTACAAATAAGTTACAATTTACTGAAATATATAAAAATAATAAACTTTCAGATTTTGCCTTAACACTTGGAGATAGTCAAACAAATGAACTTATATTAAACAGATTTATTGATAATTTCTATTTTAATAGAGAAGAGATTGAAAATTTTAATAATTATAAAAATAATGCTTTAAAATTAGTAATTGATTTACAAAAAAAATTATTAAATCGTTTAAATAGTATTAATACCAAATTAAAAGATTGTGAAGAAAGAGATAAATATAGACTTTATGGAGAATTAATAACTTCAAATTTATATAAATTAACAAATACTCACACAGATTGTATTGAACTTGAGAATTATTATGATAATAATAATCTAATCAAAATTCCATTAGATAGAAAATATTCTCCAAATATAAATGCAAAACATTATTTCAAAAAATATAACAAATTAAAAAATGCACTTCAAATTGTTTCAATTCAAAAATCAGAAACAGAAACAGAATTAAATTATATTGAAAGTATTATTTATGAAATTGAATCAGCCTCTTCTGTTACTGAAATTCAAGAAATTTTGGATGAGATATCTGAAAACTTAATTATAAAAAAGAAACAAAATTCAAAGAAACAAAATACTAAAATTTCAAAAAAGAAAAAATTAGATAAGCAATATTCCCCTTTACATTTTAATATAGATAATTTTGATGTATATGTCGGAAAAAATAATAAAGAAAATGATTGGCTTACATTCACATTTGCCAACAAAAATGATATTTGGCTTCATACAAAAGATATTCAAGGAAGTCATGTTATACTAAAAAATTCTGGTCAAAATGTTTCTGATGATACATTAGTAAAATGTGCTAAACTTGCTGTTGAACATAGCAAAGCAAAATTCTCATCTAATGTTCCTGTTGATTATTGCAAGGTTCAATATGTAAAAAAACCTAATGGTGCAAAACCTGGTATGGTAATTTTTACAAATAATAAAACAATTTCAGTTACATATTATAATGAGGCTCATTAATTTGAGCCTCATTAATTTTTTTATTTATGCTTCTGGTTCTATTAAACCAAAGTTTTTACCATCTTTTAATCTATGGATAACATTTACTTTACCACTTTCTTGGTTAACAAATGTTAAAAACATTTGACTTGATCTTTCTTCTAATTTTAGTTTTGCATCTTCTGGTGTCATTGGTTTTATTTCATAGTATTCTACTTTTAAAATTTCATCTTCAACTTCATGTACTGTTGTTTGTGCATTTAAGTCTTTTAAACTTGAATCTTTTTGCATTTTTTCTCTTTTGGTTTTTGCTTTTCTAATTTGTCCTTCTATTATATCTATATCTTTATCTATAGATGCATATAAGTCTTTTTCTTCAGCAACTGCTCTAAATGTTTCTCCATTAGCTATTACTTTGATTTCAGCTATTTGATAATTTTTTTCAACTTTTGCTATTATTTCAGCTTCAGCATTGTCAAAGTATTTTTCTATCCTTTCCATTTTCTTTTCTGCATAATCGTTTATTGCATCTGTTATCTTAAGTTCTTTTCCTGTAATTTTTATTTTCATAAAAAATCGCTCCTCTCTTTTCTTTTATTGTTGACACCTAGTTCACCCTCATTATATCTTTTTTCTTGCTTTTTGACAAGGCTTTTCATATAAATTTTACATCAAAACTAATATATAAAAATACACCTCAGTTTAGTTGACTCATTTTTTGTCTACTAAATAAGGTGCATTTCCTTCTTCTTTTTTAATTTGATGCTTTTTGTAATTCAGTATTAATTATTGACCATACATTAGATGTTTCCATATCTTTTCTCCAGCCAGATGTTCCACCTAATCCATATTTTGAAACTAGTGAAACTTTTGCTGTAATTGATGTTCCATCTTCAATCCACATCTTTACAGTATCTTTTCCATCTGCATATTCAATATAATATTGTTGTAAATCTTCATCCCATTGTTTTTCAACTCCATTTGGAATTTTTATGTTTAACATGCTTACTGTAGATGGCTTTCCTATTAATTCCCCATTAGCATTTACTTTCCATTGTCTTGTATAAAATGGCACTGCTAAAATAATTTTTTCTGCTTTTACTTCATCATATTCAATAATTTTCTTTAAATTTGTCTCTACCCAATTATATCCTGCTGTTGTCCCTGGTTTTGTACTCGAAGTTCCATATTGATCATATGCCATAAATATTAAGTAATCTGCAACATGTCCAATTACATTTCTATCATAACATAATGACCAATTTGCATCACCATCTGGTGCTGTTACATCAACAGATAATACAGCTCCTAATTCTTTCATTCTTGGATCTAATTCTATTATAAATCTTGAAAATTTATCTTTATCAGCTTGATACATATTTTCAAAATCTATATTTATTCCATCCAATTGATATTCTACACATGCTTCAACTATATTTTCAATTAATTCTTGTCTTTTAGTATAACTATTCAATATTGTTGATGTTACCTTTATTCCTGCTTCATCGTTTTGTATAGCTGGCCAAACCTTATATCCATTTGAATGAGCCCATTCTATATATTTTTTTCCAGATTCTCCTATTTTATTTTTCAAATTTCCATTAGTATCTATATAGAAAAATGTTGGTGATACTACATTTATACCTTCAATTACTTGACCTGTTCTATCTGGTGCTTGTACATATTTTGAGTAATAATCCCAAAACATATTTACTTTTCCAGTTATTTGTTTTTCTTCTTCCCAATCATCTCGAGTTGTTGTATAATTTGTCAATTTACTACTTTTTACAAATCCTACATTTCCACTTTCAGTTCTAATTCTTGTCCATCCATTTTTCTCCTCTATTGCTATAACTACATCACCTTTATCTATTTTGTCAACTGTCTTTGAGAAAAAATCAGATTTCCATTTTGCTGATAAATTTGTTTTGGCATATGCTTTTACTTGCTTTCTCGTTAATGAATCTAATATAACATTTTTCTCTACAATTGTTGTTTCTAAATTATATACATCTTTCATTTCAATAATTGGCATATATATTACATCATCTTTTTTTATTGCATGTGCATATATTTTTTTGGTTGCTCCATTTAATGTTAATTTATTTGTTTCAAATCCTATACTTGCTATTTTTTTATCATATGTTGTTACTATCTCATTTATTTCATCTTCTATATATATGTATTTATCAAAATAGTTTTTTATATCATCCATTGACATATAGATGTTTCCATCTTCTTCTATTATTTCATGCTTTAAATTTGCAGTAACATTTTTATTATTAAGTACCAAATTTATTTCATTTGCTGTTTTTTCTTTTAAATAATTTTCTGCTTTATTTAATACAAAAATTACAATAAGTAATAAAATTGCAATTATTACTATTCTTTTTAATATATTGTCTTTCTTTCTTGACTCTTTATCTATCTTAATTTTTAGGTCATTTTTATGCTTCATTTGTTTGCTCTCCTCGCTTTTTGTTTAATTATATTATATCAATAATAAAATAGCAAGATTTTTCTTGCTATTTTGTATTAATTTTTTCTTATTACATTTTTCTAAAAACTCCTGCAACTTTACCTAAAATACTACAGTCTGGAACTATTATTGGATCCATTGTATGATTTTCTGGTTGAAGTCGAATGTGATCTTTTTCTTTATAAAATGTCTTTACTGTTGCTTCATCTCCAATTAATGCTACTACTATCTCCCCATTATTTGCATTACTTTGTTTTTTTACCAATATATAATCACCATCTAATATTCCAGCTTCTATCATGCTTTCTCCTCTTACTGTTAGCATAAAACTTTCACTATTTCCTACAAAGTCTACTGGAATTGGAAAAGTATCTGTTACATTTTCTACTGCTAATATTGGTTGACCTGCTGTTATTCTTCCTATAACAGGAACATCTACTAATTCTTTTTGAACATAAAAATCTTTAGAAGATTTTACATATGGTTCACCATTGCTTCCTTTTATAATTTTTAGTGTTCTTCCTTTTTTATCTTCTTTTTTTATATATCCATCTTTTTCTAACTTTTCTAAATATGCATGTACTGTTGCTGTTGAACTTAATCCTATTGCTTTCCCAATCTCTCTTACTGATGGTGGATATCCGTTTTCTAATACTTGTGTTTCTATAAATTTCAAGATTGCTTTTTCTTTTTTGGTAGTTTCAGCTCTTGTTCCCATTTAATCACTTCTCCTTCTATACAGAACATTTATTCCGTTTATCATGACTATATACTATCATAAAAGAAAAGAAATGTCAAACAAATATTTGACATTTCTTTAAATTATTTTGTTATTGATAAAATTTGATATTTTATAACACCTGCTGGCGCATTAACTTCAACTGTACTTCCTTTTTTAGCTCCTAATAATGCTTTTCCTATTGGTGATTCATTAGATATTTTATTTTCTGCCAAGTTTACTTCTGTTGATCCAACTATTGTATATTCAACTTCTTCTTCAAATTCTACATCATATAGTTTTACTGTATTTCCTATTTGAACAGTTTTTGTATCTATTTCTGCCTCATCTATTATTTTTGCATGTCTTATTTTATTTTCTAATTCTGCTATTTTTCCTTCATTTTCAGCTTGTGCATTTTTAGCTTCATCATATTCAGAATTTTCTGATAAATCTCCAAAACCTAATGCCACCTTTATTCTTTCTGCAATTTCTGTTCTTTTTTCTGTTCTTAAAAATTCTAATTCTTTTTCTATTTTGTCATATCCTTCTTGTGTTAATATTACTTCTTTCTCTTCCATAATAATCGCAATCCTTTCTTATGCATAAAATATTATAAGATTTTCCAAAATTCATAATTTTGTTTATGCAGTATATTATATTATTTTTTGTTTTTTGTCAATAGTTTTTAATCTTTAAATAACTCTTTTCCACCTTTCAAGTAGTTTATTCCTGAAAATATTGTAGCTATTACTGATAATGTTAATACTATTGTTGTTATTATATTTATTACAAATTGTCCTGTTGTCATATATATACTTGCTAAATTTATTTGAGCCTCAGCTTGTGTTGATACTCTAAATATGAATTCTCCAAAGCTGAATTTATCTAAAAATGCAAATATTATTCCTATCATCTGAGTTACTGTTTTTAATTTTCCCCATATTGATGCTGCAATTACTTTTCCACCTTTTTCTACTGCAATTAATCTATATCCTGATACAATAAATTCTCTTGATAATACTATTATTGGAATCCATGATGGTATTTTTCCATACTCTACTAATATAACTAATGCTGATAATACTAATATTTTATCTGCTAATGGATCTAAAAATTTTCCAAATGTTGTTACTTGATTTCTACTTCTTGCTATATATCCATCTAATTTATCTGTTATAGATGCTATTATAAATATAATGTTCATTATCCAAAATGCTGTTGAAATTCCAAGAAATTCAACATGAATGCCTACTAAATTATCAATTATAGGAACTAACATCATAACTGGTACTAATAATATTCTAAATATTGTTAATTTATTTGCTAAATTCATCTTCATTTTTAATTTTCCTTTCAATATAACTTAAATATAAGCTACAAAAAGTAGCTTATATTTCTTTATTGGACTAATTTCCTATTTTTTCTTTTAGTATTTCTTTTGCTTTATTAAGTTGTGTATCATTTGCATCTGTTGGTTCTCTTGTTACACTTGTTTCTAATAATACTTCATAATCTGGTGTTATTCCAACTTTATTTATCTTTGTTTTATTTGGAGTGTAATATTCCTCTACTGTAATTTTTAAACCTGCTCCATTAGTTAATGTTAGAAGCTGTTGAATTACACCTTTTCCATAAGTTTTTGTTCCAACAATTTGAGCTACATTTAAATCTTTTAAGGCTCCAGCCATTATTTCAGAAGCACTTGCAGAACTTGCATTTACTAATACAACTACTGGTTCTTCAATTAATTTATCTTCTTTTGATTTTGTAACTTCTTCTTTTCCATCTTTATCTACTGTTATTAATGTTGTTTGATCTTTTGGAACTATATAATCAACTATTTTTAAAGCCTCATCTACAATTCCCCCACCATTATCTCTCAAATCTATTATTAATCCTTTTATTCCTTGTTCTTTTAATGATAAATATTTTGCTTTAAAATCTTCGGCTGTTCCGTCATCAAAACTAGATATATCTAAGTATCCAATATTATTTTCTAATTTTTCTGAATAAACAGGGTTTGTATTAACTTTTTCTCTTATAACCTCAAATGTTAATAATTGTTCTCCTCTTAGAATTTCAAGATTCACTTTAGAACCAGCTTCACCTTTTATTTTATCAGCCATCTCTGACATTTGATCTGCTGTATATGTAACTCCATCTACTTTTGTTATTAAATCTCCTGCTTTAATTCCTGCCTTTTCTGCAGGGCTCTCTCTAATTGGTGAAAGTACTTGTACTAAATTTTTTTCAGTATTTTTTACCATATATATTCCTATTCCAACAAAATTTCCCATTATATTTTCTGTATAATCTTTCATTTTGTCTGCTGGAATATATTCTGTATATTCATCTCCTAAAGAATCTATATATCCTTCTATAGCTCCATCAATCGCTTTTGTTTCGTCTATACTTGATGCATTTAAATATTTACTTTTTACTAACTTTTCAATAAATTTTAATGATTTTGATAAATTGCTATCATTTGTTAAACTACTTAATATTGAAGATGTACTTGAATTACCAGTTGATAACTGTTGATTATTTTCTCCTAAATTTACAACATACATAGCAGTTAATATACTTGTAATAAATGCTGTTAATACCATTAACATTATAATCTTATATATTCTTTGTCTTTTTATGTATTTGTTATTATCTTCCATTTAATTTATTCTCCTTTATCTTTAAATATTTTATGGTAAATATGGCAATGGATTTACAGGACTTCCACCAACTCTAACTTCAAAATGAAGATGTGTTCCTGTTGAATTACCTGTTGATCCTACTGTTCCGATGACTTGACCTTGTTTTACTTTATCTCCAGGTTGAACTTTTCTTGAATTCGCTAACATATGTCCATATAATGTCATTGTTCCATCTCCATGACTTATAACTACATATTCTCCATAACTAAAGTACCTTCCATTACTTATACGTGCTGTTGATATAACTACTGTTCCATCTTTTACTGCTACAACATTCTTACCAACAACTCCTATGTTAACATCAACACCTGTATGTCCTTTATATGATGGATATGTTTTATTATTTATATTTGATTTACTTAGTCCTTGTACTGGAAATATATATCCACTTGCACTTGGTTTTGTTGTAATATTTGTTGTATTTTTCTTAGATTCTTCTTCAGCAATTCTTTTTAATTCTGCTTGAATTTTTCTCTTATCTTCCTCAAATTTTTCTATTTCTTGCTGATTTTCTTTTTCATCTGCTGTTAATTTTGCTACATATGCCTGTTTTTCAGATTTTAGATTTTCTAATGATTTTTGTTTTGCTTGTTGTTGTATTAACGCATCATTTAAATCTTTTTTACTTTTTTCAAGTTCTTCTTTCTTTTCTTCTATTTCTTTCTTTTCTTCTGTTACTTTTTGCATAAATTCTTTATCAGCATTCATTAAAGTTTCTGCATAATAATATTTTGATAAAAAATCTTTTAAACTAGATGATGATAAAAATATCTCTAAATATGAATTTTCTCCATTTTTATATAATGCAATAACTCTTGCATCTAATAATTCTTTTTGTTTATTATATTCTTCTTCTTTTTGTTCTATGCTTTTTTCAGTAGCTTTTATCTGTGATTGTAAATCTCTTACTTGAGTTTTCAAATCATCAATTTCATTTTCAACATCTGAAATTTGATAGATTAACTCTTCTACTGATTTCATTGTCTCAGATTTATTTGCTTGTATTTCTTTTTGTTCATTTTCAAGTTCTTTTATTTGATTATCAATATCTGATTTTTGATTTTGTAAACTTGACTTCGAGCTTGTTGCATATGATATATTTTGAAAAATTATTATTATAGATATTATAATTCCAATAATTTCTATTATTTTCTTTTTCATAATTTTTTTCCTTTCTTGTGTTTTTTAATTATTCTCTGTACTTTCTGTTTTATTTTCTTCATCTTTATTTGTACTTGATGTTACACTGTTTTTATTTTGATAATAATCTAATGGATTTACTGTTTGACCATTTATTCTTATTTCGAAATGTGCATGTGGTCCTGTTGAATATCCTGTTGAGCCTACTGCTAAAACTGGAGTACCTGCCTTTACCTCATCTCCAACTTGAACTAGAATTTCACTTCCATGTGCATATAATGTTTGTACTCCACCACCATGGTCAATTATTACCATATTTCCATATGCTGTATTATATGTTGCTTTAGAAACAACTCCATTTGCTGCTGCAACAAAGTTTGTCCCAATTGGTGCACTTATATCAATACCTGTATGTAATCTATATGCTCCTGTAATTGGATGAACTCTCATTCCATAAAGTGATGTCAATGATGTACGTCCTGGAACTGGCCATACCAATGTTCCTCCAACATAATCTTCTCCTATAGTCCCTAATGCTAATAATTTTATTTCATTTTCAATTTGTGTTACTTGTGAATTATATTCATCAATCTGTGCCTGAAGTTCTTGTTCTTGTTTAGTTAATTTACTTAAATAATATTGTCTTCTTGTTTTAGAATTTTGAACTACTTGTGTTTTCTTTTGTTGTAATTGTTTGCTCTCAACAATTTGTTTCTTTTTTTCATCTAGTATTTTTTTTGTTAATTCTATTTCTTCTATTTGTTTTTCTGCACTGTCTAATAGTGTTTTATCATATTTGCTTAACAATATTAATTTATCATATGTCTGAAAAAATTCTTTTACATTTTTTGATGCAAATAGTGTTCCTAATAATTGTAAATTATCTGATTTATAAATTTCTATAACTCTTGCATCTAATACTTTTTTTATCTTATTATAGTTTTCTTGGACATTTGATAATTTTTGCTCATTTTCTGATATTTGAGTTGTTAATGTACTAACTTCTGTATTTATTTTATTTAACTCTTCTTCAGATTGTGCTAATTGTGTATCAAGTTCTTGTAATTGTTGCATGTTTTCTGACATTTGTTCTTGTACAACTTGTAACCTATTATTTGCTTCTGTAATATTTTGAGTTATTTCATTAGATTTGTCTTGTAATTCTGTAATATTTTCAGCATATACGCAAATACTTGTAACGCTCATTGTTACAACAGCAAAAATAGTTATTAAATATTTGCGCATACTCTGACCTCCTAAACTTCCAAATATTTTTTCATAGATATTGTACTTCCTACTGCTCCTACCCCTATTCCTAATCCAAGATATACTAATATTAATAATTCACTCATACTTGAGAAATCAATGAAACTTATATTTGCTATTTCAAAGAATGATGTTCCTGAAATTTGTCCAACAATATATGTATATGCTAATCCTATAATTCCAACTGAAATTGCTCCTGCTATAACACCTATAATAATACCTTCAACTAAAAATGGCCATCTTATAAAGCTATTTGTAGCTCCAACATATTTCATTATTGATATTTCTTTTCTTCTTGCATGTACTGTTAATTTTATTGTATTTGATATTATTGCAGTAGAAATTATTATTAATAGTACTAAAATTACCCATGTAACAATTTTTATTCCTTTTGCTAATCTTATTATTTGCTCAATTATAATATTACTTGAACGTATATCATCTATATTGGGTATTTGTTTCAAGCTATCTTGAACATCTGAACTTAATTCCAAATCTGTAAGTGTTACTTCATAACTTGCTGGCAATATATTTTCTGTTGTATATCCTTCAATCATTTTGTCTCCCAAAGTATCTCTCATTGATTCAAGTCCTTCAGTATTTGATATATATTTTGCATCTCTTACACCATCTATTTGTAATATGTCTTTCCCAACTTGTTCAATTTCTTCATCTGTTGCTCCTGTTTTTAGATACACCATTATTCCTTGGGCATCTGCAACACTTTTTACAAATGCGTTAATATTTTCTCCTATAACTAGAAATAATCCAAATATAAGCATTGTTGCACACATTATCATTAAACATGATATTGTTGATTTTTTGTTTTTGAATACATTTCTAATTCCTTCTTTTAATAAATAACTTATAACATTAAATCTCACAATCGTACCCACCTTTTTTATCATCTTTTACGATTACACCTTTGTGTATATGTATTACTCTTTTTCTCATTTGATCAACTATATCTTTTGCATGTGTTGCAACAACAACTGTTGTTCCTCTTAAATTTATTTCATTTAATAAATTCATTATATCCCATGCTGTATCTGGATCTAAGTTTCCTGTAGGCTCGTCTGCGATTATCATTGATGGATTGTTTACAAGTGCTCTTGCTAATGCTACTCTTTGTTGTTCTCCTCCTGATAATTCATTAGGATACATTTTTGCTTTTCCACTTAAACCTACTAATGATAATACCATTGGTACTTGTCTACGAATATGTCTTGGTGTAGCTTTTACTATATACATTGCAAATGCCACATTTTCATATACTGTTTTATCTGGTAATAATCTGAAGTCTTGGAATACTATTCCCATACTTCTTCTTAAATATGGTACTCTACTTTGTTTTAAAAATGTTGTGTCTTTACCATTTATTATTATATTTCCACTTGTTGGTTCTTCTTCTTTTAATATTAATTTAATTAATGTTGATTTTCCGCTTCCAGAACTTCCTACTAAAAATGCAAATTCTCCTTTTTCGATTTTAAAACTTGCATTTTTTACTGCTTCAGTTCCAGTATTATATCTTTTACAAACATTCTTAAATTCTATCATTTTTCTTTCCCTTTCGAAATTTTACTCTCTCTTATCATAACAATAATACTCTTTTTTTGCAATAGTTAAAGAGCAAAATTTTGTGGAATTTTGCCCCTTTTTCTCTATTTATCTCTTATTTGTAAATTCTTTGTAAATTTTTTAAAATAGTCTCTTTTATCCAATAAAATCTTCGACAATTTTTAATATTTTTCCTGTATTTTTTACATATTTTTGAGGAATAAATTTTTTTACTTTGTCTAATGCCTCACCTAATTCACTTACATCATGTAGTCCTATTATATATCCTTTTTCATTAAATGATTCTATTATTTCTACTTGATGGTCATTAACATGTTCATTATATTTTCCTAATCTTGGAACTGCTATTACTTTTTTTCCTTTTGTTATAGCTGTTATTATTGATCCTACCCCTCCATGTGTAATAATTAAATCTGCTTTATCTACTAATTTTGCAAACTCGTCTTGTGGTACTTCATCTAGTATTTTCATATTAGGCGAAGTAAATTTTGTATATCCACTTTGTACAACAACTTCTTCTTTTATTTTTCCATTATCTATATTTTTTTGAACTTCTTCTAATAGTCTATGGAAACTATTATTTTGTGTTCCTAATGTTACTAATATCAATATATTGCACCTCCATATACAGCTTTTGGATATATTTTTAACAATTCTTCCCATTGTACAATAAATAAGTCTGCTATTGGGTAAACTAACCTTCCTGTTGCAGTTTTTCTATTTCTATTTGCAAATGTTTCTATATATATTATTTTACTTCCAAATATTTTTCCTAAATAACACATTGGTCCTGCTGTATGTGTTCCTGTTGTTACTATATATTGTGGTCTTAATTTAAAATATAAATATATTGTTTTAAAACATAAAAATGTATAAATAAAAATATATCTAAATAATTTTTGTCTTGTTCCATATGGTAAATACATTATTTTATCACCATATTTTTCTGTTAATTTTTCTGTTGATTTGTCTTTTTCTGTTATTATATGGTAATCATATTTTTCAAATAATGGTTGTAATTGTTGTAATTCATTAAAATGTCCACCTGTACTTGATATAAATAATACTCTTTTTTTCTTCATTTTTATCAAGACTCCTTTGTTCATCTAATTTTTTATTTTTGCTATTAATGCTTTTATTTTTATTCCTTGTTTTGAAAACATTTTTTCATGTTCTGTTTCTATGTTGTTTTCCCATATTGATTCACTATGTAAATCATATGTTTTATTTATTATCTCAAAACCAGCTTCTTCAAAATATCCTAAACTTGCTCTAAATAAATCATCATCATCTGTTTTGAAGTAAATTTCTGCATCATTTGCTAAAAATTCTTTATATTTTTCTAATTGTCTTGTATGTGTTAATCTCTTTTTTCTGTGTTTTCCCTTTGGCCAAGGATTACAGAAATTTATATATATTCTTTTAACATTGTCTTCTTTAGCTAGTATTAATCCTATTCTTTCTATGTCAAACCTTGTTAATAATACATTATCTATTTCTTTATTTGCTTCATTATATGTTTGTTCAACTGTTCTTTTTGCTAGTCCTAACATTGCATCAACTAAATCTATTGCAATATAATTTATTTCTGGATTTTGAAATGCTATTTGTGATATAAATTGTCCCTTTCCACAACCTAATTCTAAATGTATTGGATTTTCTTTATTGCTAAACTCTTGTATCCATTTTCCTTTTAATTCTTCTGGATTGTCTCTATAAAATTCACTTGCTTCTAGTTCTGGTCTTGCCCATGGTTTAAACCTTATTCTCATCTAACTTCTCCATTCTTACACAATATTTGTCATATACTTCTCTAACATTCTTTTTTGTAAGTGTTTTATCTATTCCTTGTTCACTTACTTGTGTAAATATTTCTAATAAAAATTTGTCTATTTGTGGATGTACTATTGATGTTTCTCTTTCTTTCATATAATATTTTATTTGTGTGTCTTGTTTCCAATCTTTACCATTATATACTATTCCTGCTGCCATTTTGTCACATACCATTTCTACTGCATATTTATATGGCATTATTATTGCTTTTTGTGGCAATGCCCAGTCTACCCAATATTCTGGATGATGTTTATTTCTTCCTTTGTGATGTAGCCATGCTTTTGAATATCCATTTTTTTGCTTGCATACTATTATGGGGCTTTTTTTACCATTATAGTATTTTACGCTTTCAAAAAATTCTTCTGGTGAGAATTTTGACCAATCATGCATAAATCCTCTCCATGGTATTCCTACTTTACATGCTAATTTAAATACTACCCATTTGTGTTTTGATACTAGTTTTATATGTTTGAATATTTTTTCTACTATGTTCATTATTTTGTTTCATTTCCCTTCTTCTGCCTTATTTTCTACGTATGTTATTATATCAAGTTTTGTACAGATAGTCAATTTGTATTTGGAATAAAACAAAAAAAGTGACTTTGTCACCTTTTGTCACCTTTTTATCAACAACTAAACATTCTTAATTAGCTTTATATTATTTTTAATAAAATTTCATGCTTTACATTTTACAACTAACCTCTTCTTCTTTTTGGAAGTACATGTTATTAATGTCAATTCTATATTTCCTTTTGTATCTTGGCTAGTACATTCCATGTCATTTTCTTCAATTTCGTACTTATCATAAACCAAATAAGTCATATCATTTCCATTATTTGAAGTTAAATACACCTTATCTCCAATATTCAATTCTGATAACCTACTAAAAAACTGTTTATTTCTATAATTATGTCCTACTATACATAAGTTTCCAACTTCATTAATATCTGGTCCAAATAACTTGGTTGGGGCTATTTTTAAATAACTTTCAGATGTTTCATAAATAATGGGATATTGTATACTAATTTTAGGAATAACTATTTTTCCAATAACTCTATATTCATTTCCTTGTGCATCTACTCTTATATAAATTGCATTATCTTTTTTTCTTGAATTAGAGATATTATCTCCTTCTGGTTCTTCTTTATTATTTTCAAATAATTGTCCATATTCTTCATATACTTCATTATATAATTTTTCATTATATTGTGGTCCTGACTTTATTCTATATACTAAAATAATAGAAAAAATTAATATCAATAATAGTAGAAAAAAAATACAAATTCTTTCTCCTTTATCCATTAAATATACTCCTTTTTATAAAGCAGTTAGAAAATTTTTCCAACTGCTTACTTTTTATTTATTCTTTTTCCAGAAAAAATTAAACTAACTATACCAATAATTGCAATAGCTATTAAAATATATAAAATAATCAAAACTATATTTTGTTCTCTTCCTGTTTTTGGCATAACTGATATGTTAGCTGTTTGTTTTTCATTACTTTTTACATCATTAGTATTGTTTTCTATTTTATCATTTGAATTTTCCGTTTTTGATTCATCAGAGTCTATTTTTACTATAATATCTTCTAATTGTTCATTATTTATATTCTCTTCAACTGTAATATAGAAAGATTTTTTTGTACTACCAAATGTTATATATCCTTTAGTTGTTCCTTTTTTTGTTGCAACAAGTTCCTTTTCATTTTCAGAATTTTCAACTCCTTCCCCAACACTTTGATATTCTGAAAATTTTTCATTAGTTTCAAACTTTAACTTTTGCCCTATTTTCATATTATATACATAATCTGCATTTTCTTTTGTAACTCCATTATCTAAAAATGAATTAGAAATCCCACTTATCTTCGAAAAATCTGCTTCTGTATTTATAGTTAATGTTTCTGACAATTTACAAGATGTATCTTTTTTTTCTTTCTTTTCTACTACACATTCAAATGTATTATATTGTTCTGAATCATTATATGTATGTTTATCTTCTTTATAAACAGAATTAAAATATTCCATTGTTCTATTTCCAAATTCTGTTGAAATAATTATTTTATCATCAGGGTTTTCTAATGTTACTCCTGGTGCTGGAGTATAAATAGTATACGAATCACTTGTATCCAATGTTCCACTTGTACCACTTAATTTAGCAAAAGCACAATACATAACTGAATCTTCATATTTTATTCCTAATATATTTGCAACAGCCAAATATCCCCAAAATACATTGTCTATATCCTTTGTATTTCTTTGATATTCTTCATAACTCATTCCTTGTTTTATCTCTGTTTCACTTGAAAATACAACTTTATTATCTTGTATTTCATAATTCATTTCATACTTATTTTTATCTGTAGTTACTTCTATTGACTTATCATTAACAGCAATATTTTCTATTTTTGAACTCTCATCATCATCTGAATTCATATACTCTTTAAGCTGTTGAAATTGTTCTTTTAATTGTTCTTTTGTAATTTTACTATTGCTAATTTTGTCTGTTGCCTCAGTTATCGCAAAAACATCAATTACCATATTACTAATTAATACCATCATCACTAACATTATACTTATCTTTTTCATTTTTATTTTCCACTTTCATTAGTACAAATAAATTATAACAATAATATATTTTTTTGTAAACACTTTTTATTTTCTTTCACAAAATTTGACTATTTATAAAAGATTTTGTAAAATAATTGCGGAGGCTAATATGTACTTAGAATATAAAGTTATAGATAATAAATATACAAATATAAATCAAATTTTAAAACAAGAATTCAAACTTTCTGCAAGATTAATGCACAAAGTAATAAGCAACAATCTTGTCTTATTAAACGGCATGCAAACAGACACACGAAATCGACCAAACTATGGAGACACAATAAAAGTTGACTTAAATTATGAAGAAGAAAATGATAATATTGTTTCAACACAAATGAAACTAAATATATTATATGAAGATGATGGATTATTAATATTAAATAAGCCTGCTGGAATTGCTGTACACCCATCTATTTTACATTTTAAAGATAGTTTATCAAATGGAGTTAGATTTTATTTTGATTCAATTGGTTTGAAGAAAAAAATTAGACCTGTTAATAGGCTTGATTTAGATACTTCTGGAATTATAATTTTTGCAAAAAATGAATATATTCAAGAGTGTTTAATTCAACAAATGAATTCACATATTTTAAAGAAAGAATATATAGCAATTGTTTCTGGAATTTTAAAAGAAAAAACTGGTACTATTAACCTTCCTATTTCTCGCAAAGATGGAAGTATTATTGAAAGATGTATTTCTGAAAATGGCCAAACTGCAATTACAGATTATTCTGTTATTAAAGAATTAGATAATATGTCTGTTGTAAAATGTGTATTACAAACAGGTCGTACTCATCAAATAAGAGTTCATTTTAGTTCAATTGGTCATCCTCTTATTGGTGATTCTTTATATGGCTCAAAATCTGATCTAATCAATAAGCAAGCATTGCATAGCTATCATATTTCTCTCATTCACCCTATTTCAAATAAAGTTATAGATATTTACTGTGAATTACCAGAAGATATGAAAAAATTACAAACTTGTATTGATATATATTAAAAAATCTATTAAAATATATATGTAATCAAAAGAAAAAAAGATAGGTGATTATATGAAAAATAAAGGTGTAACTTTAATAGCATTAGCCGTAACAATAATAGTAATGTTAATACTTGCAGGAGTAAGCATTAATCTCTTTACAGGAGAAAATAGTATTATAAGGCAAGCAAAAAAATCAAAAGAAGAAAGCAGAGGTGGCTCTGTTGAAGAATAT
This sequence comes from uncultured Clostridia bacterium, assembly GCA_934120045.1. Lineage (GTDB taxonomy): Bacteria > Bacillota > Clostridia > TANB77 > CAG-508 > CAG-269. Next base: position 46,694 of record CAKOTF010000003.1, on the reverse strand, counting down.
TGTAACCTCTGGAAAAGTAATGTTAGAACAGACAATGAAATGGGATTTTCAACTGCTAAAACACTTGAAGAACTATTAGAAACTTTAAAAGAAAAAGGACTTTTATATGATAATGAAATAGAACAAGTTCAAAATGATGGCACTATAACAATTGGAAGTCATAACATAAATTTTAATTTAGAAGATGATGATGAATTAAAACCTGGATTGTATCAAGCAGGAACAACTCAATTAATAAAATCTTGGAAAGAACTTATAGATAATGGTGATATAACTGTAGATGAAAAAAAACTTACAAAGATAAGTTATAATCTTGATGGAGACTTAGTAATATCAAGCCAAATAAATGAATTAAGTAAATATGGCGAAACAAAAACAAGTTCTATGGCAGGAACTCCAAAATTAAAAGGTGTTAATATTCCATCAACAGTAAAAAATATTCCTACTACTTCATTTGGATGTTTTACAAATTTAAGTAAAATAACTTTAAATTCTGGTATTGAGAAAATTTCAGACAATGCTTTTATATATTGCAAAGGATTAACTGAAATCATAATTCCAAATACTGTTTCAGAAATAGGATCAAATACTTTTAAAAATTGTTCTAATTTGGAAAATATTGATGTTCCAGAAAGTGTAACATCAATTTATGGAAATTCATTTACCGGAACAAAATGGTATAAAAATCAAACAAATAATAAAGATGTTTATATAGGAAATATATACTACACTTATAAAGGTAGTTTAAGCCAAAGAAAAAGAATTGAAATAAAAGATGGAACAAAAGTTATTGCAAATAATGCTTTTGAATCTAATAATTGGAACTTAATAGTCTTAATGCCAAAAAGTATTGAAAAAATTGGAACTGGATTTTTTAATGAACTTTCAATATTGAATTATAAAGGTTCTCAAGAAGACTGGTCTAAAATAATGATAGATGATATTGCATATCCATCACCTAGTGTTACTATAAATTATAATTATAATATATAATTTACTCAAACCTACTAAATTATATAAAATTTAAAACATTATAAATTAAAGCATTACGAAATTTTCCACTTATGGAATATTTCCGTAATGCTATTTTATTTTCTCTTTGCTTTTACAATATATCTATGAGAATTTACACGATATGGATGACATGTTATTAATGTAATAATATCTTCCCCATCTTGAACCTTAAGTTCACTAACATCATCTGGTTCAATAATTTTAATATCATAAACAACATATGTAAGCTCTTCTTTAAAATTTTTAATATAAATTTCATCTCCAATTTCAAGCTTTTCAATATGTCTAAATAATGTTGCTCTTCCATATCCTCTATGTCCTGCAATAACACTATTTGTATTAATTCCACCAATTGGATAAGATGTTTCTGTAAGATGAACTGCACCTTTTAACATATTAGAAGAATTTGCACCTAATAATATCGGAAGTTCAATATTCATTTTAGGAATATTTATATATCCTATAACATTATTATCAATTCCATATTCATTCAAATCTATTGCTGGTTGCTCATATGAAAATGGATCAACTAAATTATTTTGCATATCTTTATAAAGTATTTTATTTTTTTCTTGTAAATCTTTATATAACCTATCTAGAACTTCTTCATTTTCATCTTTTGATATTTTCTCTACAAATTCCTCTTTGTCTCTTTCAACACCCTTTTCATATACAAAATTACTTACATGTGGAAAGCAAAACATTGATATACCAACTAAAATCAATATAATTGAAATTATAATTAATATTTTTTCTTTCAAATTTATCACACCCTATCTTAAAATTTTGTATATGCTATTTTTTTATTTTATATTTATTCTTTTTGTTTCTCATTGATACAATAATAATTACAGTAATCATCAAAATTAAAGCCAATATTACAATACCAATCTGAGCTCCTGTTAAATAATAATGTTTACTTACATTTTCTGTTTTAGTGTTTGTTCCTTCATTATTAGTATTGTCCTTATTTGCAAAATATTCCTCATATTCTACTCTTTCTGCTTTTACTAATAGTCTATGTGAATTTACTCCATATGGTGTACATGTTACTAATGTTACATAATCTTTTCCATTTAATATTCGTAATTCATCAATTTTATCTGGTAATATAACTTTTGTTTCAAAAACTTTATATGTTAATACATCACCTAAAACATGAATATAGAAAATATCATCTATTCCAAGTTCATCAAGTCTTGTAAATAATTCTGCATTTGGCAAACCTGTATGTCCTGTTAATATACTATGTGTAGAATTTCCACCAATAGGTACAGAAGTATTTTGAATATGTCCTACACCTTTTTCAAGTACCTCATCACTTGTTCCATGATATATTGGTAAATATACTGAAATTTTGGGAATTTCAACATATCCCATTACACCATCATCACTAACATTAAGTACTTCTTTATAATTTTCAGGTAAAGCATATCCGCTTCCTATAACAAATGGGTCATGTACTGGATCTCCAGACAAGTTTTCATTATATATTCTAGCTTTTTCTTTTTCCTCATTTATTTTTTCTTCATTTATTTTTACAATTAGATTATCATAATTTCTAATTATATCAATATGATTTTTTTCTGCCAAATAATTACTAATACTAGGGTATAGGAAAATTCCTACCCCTAGTATTATAAAAATTATTGATATTATTAATAGTAGTTTTTCACTATTATTTTTCATTTACTTTTTTTCCTTTTTTCATAGCAATTACAAATAATGCAATACCTAATCCAACAAATACTACTCCTCCTGCTACAAATGCTACTGTTCCAGCTCCACCTGTTACTGGTAATTGGAATCCTTGTGAGTTAGGGAATGTTAATTTATAAATTCCTGTTGAACCTGTTTCATCATCTAATGCTCCATTTAAGTCAGCATCTGTTATTTTTATTTCTTTTGTTTCTGCTGATTTATTATATCCTGAAGGTGCTTTTGTTTCTGTTAAACTATATGTTCCTTCTGCTAAACCAAATATGTTTAATTTTCCCTTATTATCAACTCCTAAAGTTGTTGTTGCTCCTACATCAGAGCTATTTGCTTGATAATATACTCCATCAGCTGTTTTTACAAAATATAATTTGTTTGAATCTTTTGTTAATTCAAATTCAGCACCTGTTAATGCTTCACCAGATGTTTTATCTGTTTTTGTAATTTCTGCACCATATGTAAATACTTTGTTGCTTGTTTCTTGTTCTTGTGTAGAATTTGCAACATATGGATTATTGCTATATGTTAATTTTGCTGTGTTTGTATTTCCAGCTCCACCAATATTTGTTGTTGTTTCTTTTGCAAGAGATGCACTATATGTAACTCTTACTTTGTCATAATTTTTTATTTGATCATATTTAAAATTAATTTCAAATGATGTTGTTCCTGTTACTGAACTTGTATAATCTGTTGTTTTTGTTAATTCAACAGGATTTCCTGAACCTTTTTGTCCATATACTTTAATTGTTGAATCATCTAATTTTAAACCATTACTTAATGTATCTCCAACTTTATATGTTTTTGATAAACTTCCTGTTAAATATGTTGGTATATCTGCAACGATTGTAAATGGTATTACATCTTTTGTACTGTAATTATCTTTGTTTTTTGCTGTATCTGTAACAGTTTTTGTAACTTGGGGATTAGTTGCTTTTACTGTTACTATCATTGAATCTGGTAATTTCCATTCATTTGATGTTCTATCAAATTCTGGTGTTAAATTAATTACAGATGGTGTATATACTTTGTAACCATTTTCAATTAAAATTAAATATGTTCCCATTTCACATCCTGTGAATGTAACTGTTCCTGTTAATTTATCATCTGTAACAGGATATGATGCTGTTCCTGTTGCAGTTTCTGTTTTTGCTGTTAATGTAACAGTTCCAGCTTTTATAGCTCCTGATAATGCACTATAAAATTCTTTTGCTTCATCAGAATTACTTGTTACATTTTTATAAAAGTTTTCTGGGTTTGAATATGTTGAATAATTAGCATCTACCCATGTTTTCACACTGCTATTCCAAGTATATGGAACAGCTTGTGGTTGGTCTGCTGTATAATCATAATTAACTGTTGTTAATTGATATGCAGATACTTTTACTCCTGCTTCAATTCCTGAAACAGTAATATTTTTTGTATTTGTTGTTGTAGTTATTGATGCAAACGCTTGTAAATTTAGTCCCATAACAATTAGGACAATTGCAATAGCAACAACTATTGCTTTAAATAATGTTTTTTCTTTCATTAGTGTTTTCTCCCTTTCTTTACTTTTTTAGTGTTTTTTACATAACACCTTTTTACTATTATAAGAGCCATTATAACAACCCCTATCGTAACAATAATCATTCCAGTTTGATAAAACATTTTTAGTTCTATACTTCCACTTGTTGGAAATTTATAATATTCCTTGTTTGGAAGTAATAGTTTTCCATCATCTGTTTTTACCATAGCTGGTGGATTTCCTATTGCATTTATTTTAAATGGTACCCCATTAATAGTAACTATTGATGTATCTGTTGTGTCATAATTTCCAGTAACAAATTGAATTTTCCATTGTCCATCTGGAATTATTCTTCCTTCTGTTGCTTTTATTTCTATTAATCTATATTCTTCATTTATTGGTAAATTTTCTAGTTTTAATATTCCTAAATTTGATGTTGCATATGTTCCAATTAATTTCCAATCTGAGCTTACATTTTTTGTATCTATCAATTCATCTTTTGAAGTTGTTCCTACAAATTGATATAATACAAATTGCGTATCTACTAATGTTTTTTCATGATCTTCTTCTGCTACTTTAGTTATTCTAATATCTGCTGTTTTTATTTTATAATAATATGTTACTTCTGTATCTTCTTGTATTGTTCCAGTAGCATTTTCTGGAATTGAAACTAGTTCATAAATTGAATAATCTATTTTTGTTTCTCCTGCTTGTGTTGTTGTGTATTCACTATTTTTCTTTAAATCTTCTGTTATTTCATCTGCTACTTTTTCACCTGTTGTTGAATCTTTAAGTGGTACTGATTCTGTTGTTCCATCTAAATAGTGATGAACTGTTAATTTATATGTTTTTTCTTTATAATAATAATTTATTACTTCTTTTGTTCCTTCTGTATATGTTCCTTTATAATTTGCTGGAATATAGTAATCACTTCCTACTACTCCTTCTGGTAAATTCTCACCATAATAATCTGAATTTGTTATAATTACATATTCTATATCTGTATTTGGTGATGTTTCATATGTTGTTCCAACTTCTCCTGTACTTGTTTGTGTTTCTGCTACTTTTGTAGTTGTTGGCCCATCAGCTTTTGTCCATAGATAATGATTTACTTCTATATTTGCCATTGTATTACTAAATTGTACTACAATGTGCTTATCTTCTAATACATTATCAAATATTGGTAATGTTACTGTTCCATCTTCTGCTGTTGTAAAGTTTGTATATTCTTTTCCATTTATTATTATACTGTCTATTACATATTTTGCATTTGGTGTTATTTTTATTGCATTTTTTGAATTTTCTCCATATTTTACTTTTTCTACATATCTTATTCCGTCTTTTGTATAGTTAACTCCATCTATTGTTACACCTGTTTGTCCATCTATATCTCCACCAGCTACATTATTTTTCTTTTTAACCTCTGTTGTTATTTTGAATGATTTTATTTGGTTTTCAACTTCTAATTTTTGTGATTCTGGTACTTCTGCACCTGATGCACCTTCTGCTATTATAAATGCTTCTGAATTTCCAACTCTTGTAAGCATTTGTTCTACTGGTGTTGTATCATCTTCACTTTTCTCTATTTTACAATTTGTTGCACTAAATGTTGACGAATTATAAAATCCTCCAGATACTAATGCTCCATTTCTTGTTTCTGTAACTGTATTTACTCCATCATAATTGTCTCCATATAATCTGCTTGAATATTCAACAACATTTTTTGAATTTAGTTTTATTACATATCCATCACATGCATATTCACCAGATTTTTCTTCAAATGTTGTTCCATCACTTCCAGCTGTATCTGTTGAATAATACCAGCCTCCAAATAAAATTCCTCCATCTGATGTTACTTGTACATCTGATACATATTCATCATAAGTTCCTGTTAATTCATAAATTCTTGTTGAACTTCCTGTTGTTGTTATTTTATATATTCCTGCATCAAATTGTGTTCCTGTATAATTTACACCTGCAATAATTGTTCCATCTGTATATGTATCTAAACTTGTTATTTTGCTTGTTCCACTACCTATTAAAAATGCACTTTTTATAGCTGATCCTGTTAATGAATATAAGCTGATACGTGCTGATGTACTTGAATTTGATGCTACTGCAATTCCTGTAGAATATTCTGTTAAATCTGGCGCATCTTGATTATTTGTTCCTCCTATTGCTGAACTCCACTGATATATTCCTGTTGAAGAATATGATGCTACAAATGCATCTCTTTCTCCAGTATTTGTCATTGTTCCTTTGACTTCAGTTCCTGCTCTATCAAAAAAGTTAAATGGTGAACTATAATAGTTTCCTGTAATTGCGAAATTTCCTTCACTTGTTTCTATTACTGATTGTATTTCATCATCACCTGTTCCACCAATTCTTAAGCCCCATTCATAAGTTCCATCTTTACTTATTTTTAATAATATTGCATCTTTTTGTGATAAATTATCTGTTGATGTTCTTGAAAGCTCACTTATTATTTTTCCATCATATTTTATTGAATTACTCTCAGCATATCCAACTGCAACATATCCTCCATCTGATGTTTGAATAACTTTATTTAATGAATCATCACTATCTCCTCCAAATGTTTTTGACCATACTACTTTTCCGTCTGTATCATAAGATATTATTAGTCCATCATTGCTTCCTTCTGATATTTCATCAACTGTTCCATCATTATCTATATCAATTCCATCTACAGCATTTGCTACAACATTTGTTGAATATTTAGAGAATGAACCAACTGCTATTACTCCTCCATCTTTTTGTGCAGAAACTGAATTTACATAGTTCCAACCTTCTCCTGTTAATCCTGTTACCCAATCCCATGTTGCTGCTTGTGATGAACCAATTCCAAAATAATATGTTCTATCTGCTTCTTTTTCTGGTAATACATATCTATCATTTGTATATACTTCTATTGCCTTGTATAAACCTTCTGGTAAATTTGCTGTTATTTGTCCATTTGAATCTGTTGTTACAGCATAATATCCTGTTTTTTCAACTTCTTTTTGTTCAAATCTTACATTTCTTATAAAAGCTGCGTCTAAGCCTTTATCTCCTGATCCATCTTTCCTATAAGTAAATTCGATTTTATATTTTCCTGCTGTTAAATCTAATGATACATTTAAAAATTTCAAACTTTCATAAACTGTTCCATAACTTGTTCCACCAATTTTGGTTGATGTTCCTGTTCCATTTACTACTTTATTTGTATCTAAATTTGTAATTGTATAATAAACATAATCATAACTTACACTTTCAGATGATACTGACCAATCAAATTTCAATGTTGCTGCTTGCTTTAAATCTATTTCATTTGATGTCAATGTTGTTGTTTTACTTGCTTGATGATAAATTCCTGTACTTTCCCAAGTTCCATCATCTCTTTGTGTCCATTGATATGTTCCTGTAGAAGATAATGTTATATCTGGTACAGGTAATTGTTCTGGAGTTGTATCAAACCATTGTCCAACAGTCTTCCCATCTGAACCTGTAACATAATTTCCATTTAAATCTGTAATTTTAAATCTTGTTCCAGGTATTGGCTTTTTAGCTGAACTTGTACCATCTTGATAATATTTATAAATTGAAAATATTTGTCCATCTTCAACACCTATTTCAATTATTGCATTTGAAGTAGCTGCATCTTTTATATTTAAGTCTGTTTTATCTACACCATCAACTGTAATCTTTCTAATTACAGAATCACCTTCAAGAATTTGTATTTTCAATGTCCCATTTTCTCTATATGCTTTAAATTTCAATTCAGTAGAGTCTAGAGAATATCCTTCTGGTGCATAAATTTCTTTTAATATATATTCACCTGTTATATATTTTCCTTCTACATATTCATATAAATCATTTATTGTAAGAACTCCATTATCATCTGTTGTATAAATCTTACCTTCATCTTTTATGCCTTCACCTTTAATTAAATATTGAGCTTTTGCTAATTTTTTATCATTTCCATTTGTATCTTTTTCTCCTTTTGCATATTTGGTTAATTGTAAACTATATGTAGGTATTTTTTCATTTTGTAAATTTAACTCTATTGTTGGTATTTCATCTGTTGTTATAATCTGTTTTGTTTTTGTTGTATTATTATCTGTATAATTTAATTCAAAATTTCCATTATTATTTGATATTGTAAACTTAATTTTTGTCTGTGGAATATAATAACCTGTTGCTTTTATCTCTTCTAATGTATATTCTTTACCTAAAAGAAGTCCTGATGTATTAATATCTCCATTTTTATCTGTTGTTAATATCTCGCCATTTTTTCCTTCTCCTGTTAATATAAATTTAACATTTTTTAAAACATTTCCAGATAAATCTGTTTTATTAATTTTTAATTTAGCTTTTACTTCATTATTAACTTTTACTTGAATTTTATAATCTTTTCCATTACTTGGTGGATTTACTTGGTCATTTCTAACTGTTTTATATATAACATTCAAATGTGTACTTTCATTTTCTTTATTTGGATATGTTAAATATAAACTCTCTGATCCATCTTCATTTATTTTTGTGTATGTATAAAATCTTATTTCTTCTTGATTTAATACATAATCATCTGTTGTTTTTATTTCTTTTATTGTATAATATCTTTCTGCATATAAACCTGTTACTAAAAGTTTTCCATCTGCATCTGTTGTTTTAATTGTACTTGTTTCTGCACCATCTTCAGTAATTGCAAATGTTATTCCTTGTAATGTTTTTTCAGTATCTTTTTGATATTTTACAATTTCTAAATCATATTGTTTTGCTATCATAAATCCTAATCTTGCAGAGCCTGTTGAGGTATAATATAATCCTTCATCAGTATTTAATGCGAAATATATTGCATGTTCTGAATATGCTATTTTATTATAATCAACACCTTCTGGTAAATTGATTTCATATTCAAATTCAATTTTATCTCCTGATGATAATTTATATGAATTATCTAATACAATTAAATATGTTTTTATTTTTGTCCAATCTTCAACATCATTAGCTAATTTCCAACCATTTGCTAAATCTTCTACATCTTTGCTTGGTCTTTCTGTTGTTGAATAATATATTTTTACTTTATCTTTTATTGCATTAGTTATTGTTGATAATCCACCTTTACTTATATATGTTGTAAATGTTGAACCTAAATCATTTCCACTAATTACAAATTGATTTCCTTCAAATGGTATTACACCCAATATTTTCAAGTCTTGTATATCATATGTGTAATTATTTGTTGCAGATACTGTAATTGTTGCTGTTCTTTGTCCTTTATCTGTTTTTGCAACTCTTGGTGCTATTGTTATACCACCTTCACCATCATAATTACTTCCTACTTGAGTTGTACTTAAACTTGAACCTGGATCAAATGTAAATGATGTTTCTCTATAATTTACTTTTTCTGTTGTATTAGAATTTCCATCAACATCATATTTATCTTCACCAGAATAATAATAATCTGATGCTATTCCATTTTTAGCCCATAATTTTACATATTTTGTTGTTTTTGCTATTCTTGGGTCTGGTGTTAAATCACAATCTACTATAATATTAAATGTTTCCTCATTTGAATTTTCTGTTAATATTCTTATGTAATAATTTCCATTTTCTTCATATATATCATATGCTGTTATTTTTACATTTGAATTATTTGTTGTTACAGTATTAATTTCTCCAAGTATTATTTCACTTGGTAATTGTACTAAAAATGAACTATTTTTCCAACCTTGTTCATTATATCCTGATGTTTGTGTTGATATTGTTATTTGTTGGTGTTCTGCTGTTACATGTGTTGATATTGTATTGTCTTTTATTGATATTGTTGCAACAGATGTTGGTGCTTGATATAATGCTCTATTACTTTCACTTTCTTTAAAACAATATGTTGTTTCTTCATTTTCATCTGTTTTTGGTTTTATCATTTTTCCATCTAAATAACTGTATATGTATGATAAATTGTCAAATTCTTCTTTTGTATATTTTGTTGTTATATATTCATCATCTAATTCTTTGATATTATTTACATAGAAATAACATTGTTCATTTGTACTACTTGTTTCTACTCTAATATGTTTTATAGAATTTTCGTATTTATATGGATTTGAAGAAGTATAGTCTGACCAGTCTTCTTCTGTAAATGTATTTATTAGTGTATCTGTATCTGCATCATATACTTTAATCCATCCATCAGAATTTAATGCATTATTTGCACCACTAAAATAAATTCCAACATTTGTTGTTAATTCATCCATTGATTCATATTTTGCTGATGTGTTTAAAAATGAATCTGTTTTTCCTGTTGTTTCATTCATTATTATTCCATCTGTTGCACCATTTGAGCCTGTATATGTTCTCCATTGTACTAAATATGTATCATTTTTTTCTTCTGCTGATATTCCATTATAAATGTTTAATGGTTTCTTCTTTTGAATAACATATGTATTATATGGTGAACCCATATATGTTCCTACATATATAGCAAAATCATATAATTGCCCTACATGTTTTCTCCATGTTGTTGTTACTATTCCTGTTGCAGTATTTGATACATATGGATTTATAAATCCGTCTTCTTCATTTGGATTGTTATATCCTCTTGTTACTGCTTGTACAGGAATTGCTAATTCAAAACTTGTTACATCTTGACCTAAAGCTGTATATGCTTCTTCCGGATATGTTATTTCAAAATTAAATTCTGTATATCTATTACCAGAAGAGTATGAATAAGAATATCCATTTGAAGTTATAACTCCAGTTTCATTTAACACAGCTGTTCTTTGTGCTGTAAATTCACTTGTTTCTGCATCATATGTATATGTTACATTTGTTCCAGATATTTTTACTGATGTTGGTTTATATCCATTTAATTCTGGTATAGTTCCACTAATTTCTGAACTTGATATACTTAATTGGTTTTTATTTTCTACAGTTCTAATATTAAAATTTAATTTTACTCCATCTTCTGTAGATAAATCATTCATTTCTGTAACTTCTACAGTTTGACTTTTAGGATCAATTTCTACATGTGTTTCACCATACCAGTCAACTGTAAACGGAACTTCCTTAGAAAATGTAGTTTCATTCCCTTCACTATCTACAAATGTTCCTGAAAATGTTATAGAATTTTCTTTACTATATTTTGTTGTATCATTTCCAATTGCACTTGTTTTTGTATAAGAATTTGAATAATCACCTGAACGAACTGAACCTATTAATAATTTTTGTGTACCATTACCTATTTCATTAAAGTTTATTTCTTTTGTATTTGATGAAATATAGTTGTCTTTTACTTCGTTGTCTTTTACAATTGTTGTATTAAAATAAAAGTTGTTAGAATTAATTGTTATTTTTCCATCTTTTAGTCTTCCTTGTTCAAGTACACTTAATTCCATGTATAAACTTGCTTGGCTTCCTATTTCATTACATGTTCCTCTTATTGATTCTGCTACTCCGTCTCCATTTTTATCTTTTAAGAAAAATGCATCAAATTTTACTGCATTTACTGTATTTCCAGCATTATCTTTTATTGCATTATCTCCATCTTTTACATCATCATATGCTTGTGTTCTTTGTAATTCTGATGACATTGTAGATTTATCAATTTTTTGTGTTTTGTTTAATACATATATACCAATTACTATACTTACTGCTATTAGTACAATTATTGTTCTTAATATTATACTTTTTTTCGTAAGTTTCTTTTTGCTCATTTCTTTGGTATACCTCCCTTCTATTTTTTCCTAAATATTTTTTCTATATAATTAATAACAATTATTAATTTTTCATGTTCTGTTCTTATTTTTCCCTTAATGAAAACAATATCATTTATATCAAAATTATTTCTGAATATAAAATCTGCTTTTTCATCATATGCAACTATTTTTAATATGTTATTATCTATTAATTTCAGTTCAAATTCAATTTTAGATTTATTTTTTTTGTTTAAAATAAATTTAAATCCATTGTTTTTTATTATTTTTCCTATAAAAAAACATTCATTCATTTCTTATTCCTATGTTTTGAATTTTTTATTCAAAATATTTTTGCTAAATTACATATTTTCATAATAACTACTAACACATAATTAGCCGATACATTTTTACCTAAATTAGGAAGGAATAAACCTCTTTAATATCTAATATTTCGTTGTATTTATTCCATGAAATAAATAATCTAGAATGATATTAGAGTAAGCTCCTGCACCCGTTTGTTACTGTTGTTGTTGTTCGGATTGTTGTTGTTACGGTTTGCCATCGGATTGTTGTTGCCGTTGTTGTTGTAATTGCCACCACGATAGACCCTGTTGTTAGTAGAGTTGGCCTTACGATTTATCCCTATTATTTTAATCTTCATAAAATAATTTATTTTCTAATGTTTTTACATTAGCTATTTGTATGTATCCTAAATGTCCACTTAGAAATTTATAAGCATCTTTTGTTGTCAACTTTCCTTGCTGTATTTGCGTTTCTAATTTTTTTACTTTATCTTTTAAGCTCTTTTTTCCTCTTGTTCTAATTTTTAATCTATATTCATTAATTTTATATCCACAAAAATTCACTCCTTGTTTTGACTTGAAAATTTGAGTTTTTGAATTCAGTTCAAGTTCTAACTTTTCTTTTAAGAATTTTCTTATTTTTTCTAGTACTATGATAGCTTCTTGTTTTGTTTTTAATAAAATTATTGTATCATCCATATATCTAAAATAATATTTACATTTTAATTCATTTTTCGCATATTGATCAACTTCATTCAAATATATGTTTGCTAGTGTTTGTGAAGTATAATTTCCTATTGGCATTCCTTTAGGTGATTCTTCTGAATATATTATTTTCCACATTAGGTTTAATAATTTTTTATCTTTAATCTTTCTTTTTAAAATTTTAAATAAAATATCTTTATCAATATTTTGAAAGTATTTTGCTACATCCATTTTCAATATATAATAATCTTGCCATTTATTTTTGCAATGTCTCATCGCTTTTTGAACATCTAGCGTTGCTCTATGCATTCCTCTATTTTTTATGCAAGCATATGTTGTATTTATGAATTGTGTTTCAAAATATGGTTTTAAAAAATTATCTACTACCCATCTGTGTACTATTCTGTCTATATATCTTGATGCTTGTACTTTTCTTTCTTTTGGTATTGTTATTATAAATATTCTGTATCCTCCATGCTGATATTTTTCTGTTTTCAGTTGTTCATATATCCATTGTATATATTCTTCTTGCTTTAAGTCAAATAATACTACTTCCCTTCTTAGGTTTTTACCTTTTCTTGATAACTTATGTGCTTTCATTAAGTTATCATATGTTAAATATTTATCAAATTGGTTTCTTATAGTTCTTGCCATAGAACTTTATTAAACCTCCATTTATTTTTCCTATTTCGCCTAATTGCTCTATTGCTATTTTAAATTTTCTTTCATCAATCCATTTATTATTTTTCATAAGTCTTAAATATATTCTTTGTAATTGAACTAAAACATCTATTTTTATAACATGTGTATATCTTTCTTCAAGTGGTAATTTACTAACATAAATTACTTCTTCCATCATTTGATACATACTCGTCTTATATTCTGTTCCTATATTAAATTTTTCTGTTCTTGGTAATTTTAATATTAAGTCAAGCATATATTGTATATATCTTTCTGTTTTTGGAATTATTGTTAAGCAATTATTTTCTATTATTCTTTGTTCTTGCTTTTTCTTATCTTGTATATTAAGATATTGTTCCAAGTTTTTTCACTCTTTCTATTATTTCATCTTCTGTTTCTTTTTTTCTACTGCATTTGTTACAATCATTACATGTTTTTGTTTCAGTTACTGGCTCATTTGTATATTGATATATTTTTTCTTCTTTTTGGGTTTCTTTATTATATGTATATATTATAAATGATTTTTGTGTTTCTTTTATTTTTTCTATATATTTTTCCAAACTCTTAGTTTGAAAACCAACTTTGCATAATTCTTTTTTCATACATGTTAATTGAAGTCCTATTAATTTATTTAATTCTATTGCATCTTTTCCTATTGCTATAAAAAAGATTCCATTTTTCATCAGAATTATGTGGTCTGGTTCTTCTTTTTGTAATTTTTGTAGTATTTCTATATATTTCATCTTTTTCCTTTCTGCCTAATATTATACTACCTCATTAATTCAATTCAATTTCCATTATTTGACTTTATAAAAATATAACTCTCGACAATAAGTTTATTTTTATATTTTGCCAAACAATTCTAAAAAGAATTGTTTGGCTTTTTATTTACTTTTTATATGAACTTGTGAAAAATTTTCTCGCCTTTTATGTTTTCAATTTGTTACTCTTCTTGGTGCTGTATCAGGATACAGTGTTTCAGGATACCCTATTTTATGCAAAGTAAGCTCCTGCACCCGTAAGTCACTGCTGTAGTTGCTCGGACTGCCGTCGTTACGGTATGCCATCGGATAGCCGTAGCCGTAGCTGTTGTAAACGCCACCACGATAGACCCTGGAGAAAGAAGAGTAGGCCTCTGTAGTCCACTCCCACACATTTCCTGCCATATCATATATGTTATTCGTCTTCGTATATTCTGCACTTCCTGTTGGTATTAAAACACCTTTACTTGTCTCTTTTGTCTCTGTCTCTACTGGCTGTTCTGCATCTTTCGCTATATAACTAAATGTTGCATTATTATAATTTCCGAATGTTGTTGAATTGCTTCCTACTAATTGATATGTTAATGTTGTTCCTGCTGAATTCGTTGCTCCTGATTTCACTAACCACTCTAATGTCTCATCCCACAAACTTCCTGTTATCATCATTGTTTTTATATTATCATTACTTCCTTTTAATGTTAAACATTTTTTATACATCGTATACCAATTTTGAGAAGCTATATTTGTGTCCATTTTTCTTACTACTGCTGTTCCGTTCAATCCTCCTGTTTCATATCTTCCTATATAAAAGCCTCCATATTTCTTTATGCTTTCCATTATTTCTAAATAGTTTTGTTCTAATTCCTGTGCTAACATTTCATATCTTGTTTGTCCTAATCCATAACTGTGCATATATGAATAACCGTCTTGGTCGTAATGTTGATACTCATAGTTACCTGAAAAATTACTTAACACATCTGGTTCTCTATAGTTTGTTGCATTTGTTATACTCATTATTCCATTTGTTTCTGTCCAGTTTCTATTTGATCTTCCTGAACTTGAAAAGTTGTATAATTTTCCCCATATTTTTTTATTACTATCTACTCCATATATTTCTGATATGTTACTTACTGGCACCCATACATACTGGTTTCTTTCCTTTTGTAAATCAAATATATTTTTGTTTTGTTGTTCTTCTAATGTTAATTCTGTTGAACCTGTTGTACCTGTATCATCTGCTGTTTCATCTTCTACATCTACTGCATTCGTTCCATCTATTCCATTTTCTGTACTTTTTTCTACTATTGTTTCTTTTGGATTTTCTTGTATATTATTTTCATTGTTCTCATTTTGTTTTGGGTTAGTGCTTTCTGTTGTATTATTTGCTGTTGAATTTGTTACTTTATTTGATGTTGAGCTATCTTCTACTGTACTTTTTGTTGCTTGATTCTCTTGATTTTCTTCTTGTTTTGTTGATGTTGTTATATTATTTTGATTTTCATTTTTATTTTCTTCATTTTCTGTTTTTAGTGTTTCGCTTGTTTTTTCAGTACTTATTGTTTTATTATTTGTTGCATCTGTACTTGATGTTTGTGTATTCATTGTACTTTGTGTATTTTGAACATTATCTATTATTGTATTTTCTTCTGTTTGTTCTTCATCGTTTGGCATATCATTTGTTGATTTTGTTTCTGTGTTTGTAGATTGTGTTGTTGTACTTTGTGTTTCTGTATTTTGTGTTTCCTCACTATTTGTAGGCTGTGTTTTACTACTTTGTGTGCTTTCTGTATTAGTATTTACTGGTTTTGTATTACTTGAATTTGTACTTTGCATACTTGTATTTAATAATATTGTATTCCAGTCTACATCTCCTTCATAAATTACAAAGCCTTTATTTAATGATGTTTCACCATCTATTTGTGACGCAGTATATCCTTTTGGAACTGGAATTTTTATAACATTTCCATTACTATCTTTGTCTTCTACAATATTTCCACTCTCATTTTTAGTTGTACTTGTTACATATGTTGCATATTGATTTATATCACTTTCATTTGCTGCATTTTTGTTTTCATTTGCTTGGATCATTGTTGTTATTACTTTTACTGTTGTTATTGCAACTATTATTGCTATTATTGCTCCAATTATTCCCACTGTTAAACTTAAATTTAATTCTATTACTATAGGCCCATCTTGATTCTTCTTTTTTCTTGTTTTTTCTTTATTTTTCAATATTTTCGCCTCTTTCTTTTGTTATTCTTAATGATTATAAAATCAATTTAATTATATCAATACATTTTTATTTTATCAATACTTTTTTCGACATTTCATTAAAATTTATTTCACAAAAAGTATAAAATTGTAAAATAAATTTGACATATTTTGTCGAAATTTTTTTATATTATTTTTAAGATTACTCTTGTTAATTACACCATTTTATGATATATTATTTGTGTATATTTTTTATACACTTTTATTTCACACATTTTCATTGTGTAAAAAACTTATTATTCATATTTTTTATAATCTCATAAATTATTTTCTTATTAATTTCTATTTCAATAAGAGAAAACAGAAAGGTAAAGGTGATTTTTATTGCCCAAATTTTTAAATACAAACAACTCTATTTCTTCGAGCGAATTTTCATCAACTTACTCAAATGACATTATTATCATTTCTAAAGATGTTATATTTCAAGTTCATGATAAAACATTCAAAGAAATATTAAAGAGTTCATATGAAATGACAGATTTTTTAAAAACATTTATTGGATTGGAGGTGAATTCAGAAAATTTAAAAATATATAATAGTAGTTTTATTACAAATAATTACAAGCGAAGAGAATCAGATATTTTATATAAAGATATAATTCAAAATACTTTTTATTTAATTGAACATCAATCCACTGTAAACATTGACATGCCTAGAAGAATTTTAGAATATTCTACTGAACTTATGCGTGAAATCAAGAAAAATAAAATTGAATTAAAAAATCCTTTAATTGTTCCAATTGTTATTTACACAGGAAAACAACCTTGGAATATTCCAACTAATTTTTCAGATACTCAAACATTTAATTTTTCTAACAAATCATTTGTTATCAATCAAATTTATAAGCTAATTGATATTCATGCTTACAGTATAGATAAATTAAAAAATATCCACAATAAAATATCTTATATGCTTTTAATTGAAAAGTGTAAAAATCATTTAGAATTAGCACAAACACTTGAATATATTGCAATTCATGCAAACACATCTAATACAAAAGAATGGGTTAATAATTTAGTAACATATGTTTTTGCTAAAACTTTAGATGATACTTCTAAATCAAAAATTTTAAAATTGTTATATGAAAAGGAGAAAAACGAAAATATGGAAGATTTAATTGAAAGAATTAATAATAATATAAGATTGGAAAAGAAGAAAAATATAAAAATTGGTGAAACTAGAGGAAAATTAGAAAATCTATTTTCAACTATAAAAAATATGCTTAATCTTAATTACAAAGATGACGAAATAAAAAAATGTACAAATGCTACTCAAGAACAAATTGACCAAGTAAGAAAGAAATTAAAATAAAAACTAAAAAAATCGGCTAAATTAGTCGATTTTTTTTCTTCTACTTACAGCAAGACCATCTCCAACTTCTAGTATTTCAGTTTCAAGGTTTGGATCTTCTGTAACCTCTTTTATATATTCACGCAAATTTCTTACAGCTGTACGTTGTTTATGTTTATTATAATCACTCATAACATAACCTTTATATAATATATTATCAGCTAATATAACTCCATTAGGTTTTAACATTCGCAATGCTTCTTTTAAGAAAAATGGATATTTTCCTTTTGCAGCATCTATAAATGCTATATCATATTGTTCATTTAAAGTTGGTAGAATTTCAACAGCATCACCTTCATAAATATTTATCTTATCTTCTACCCCAACATTTTTTATATTTATTTTAGCTTCTGCAATTCTTTCTTCATCTCTTTCTATTGTATCTATTATTCCATCATCTTCAAGATATTCGGAAAAACACATTGCTGAATATCCAACAGCTGTTCCTATTTCTAATATTCTTTTTGGTTTTACTTCTTTTAAAATTTTATCTACAACTTCTAATGTATCATCCATTATTATTGGAATATGTTCTTCCAATGCTTTTTGTTTTATTTTTTCTAATTCTTTTTTATTCATTCTATCTTGCCTCATCATAACTACTACCTTTTAAATCTTCTCTTTTTTGTTCTTCTTTTTGCATTTATTCATTAATCCATTGAAGTATAACATTATTAGAAAAAGTATTTTCTCCATATATTTCAGCAATCATTTCATATGCTCTGTCTATTTTTCCAGTTTTTTTGAATTCATTCCATGCTAAAGCTCTTGGTCCTAATTGTGGTTTTCTTATCTCTTTTTTATCTTTTGCAGCTTTTTCAATACTTATTAATTGTTTCTTACAAACAATTTTACTTCTTACACTTCCTTTTAAATAACCTTTTCTATTGCAATCTCTTTTTGACATAAAACTCCTTCCTTTCTCAATAGAAACAAAGACTAATTAGATAAATTTATTTCACCAAATCAGTCTTTGTTTTAATAATCTATTTATTTGCGTTTCTTGCTGCTCTTTCTCTTTCTTTATTGTCTAAGATTTTCTTTCTTAATCTTATTGATTTTGGTGTAACTTCTACTAATTCATCATCTTGGATAAATTCTATTGCTTTTTCAAGTGACATTTGAATTGGTGGTACTAATCTTAAGGCATCATCAGATCCTGAAGCTCTTGTGTTTGTTAAATGTTTTTCTTTACATACATTTATAGCTAAATCTTCTCCTCTTGAATTTAATCCAACTATCATTCCTTCATATACATCAACACCAGGTCCTATGAATAATTCTCCTTTGTCTTGTGCATTGTATAATCCATATGTTATTGATGTTCCTGCTTCAAATGCTACAATTGTTCCTCTAACTCTTGCTACAACTTCTCCTTTATATGGTTCGTAGCAATCAAATATACTGTTCATAACTCCTTCACCTTTTGTATCTGTAAGGAATTCTGTTCTATATCCAATTAATCCTCTTGCTGGAATCTTGAATTCGATTTTTGTATGTCCTGCTTCAGCTGGTTCCATATTAACCATTTCAGCTTTTCTTCTTCCTAGTTTTTCAATTACTGTTCCTACTGAATCATCTGGAATGTTTACAACTAATCTTTCAATTGGTTCACATTTTACACCATCAATTTCTTTCATGATTACTTTTGGTCTAGATACTAATAATTCATATCCTTCTCTTCTCATTGTTTCTATTAATACTGATAAGTGTAATTCTCCTCTTCCTGATACTATAAATGAATCAGGTGATGCTGTTTCTTCAACTCTTAAGCTTACATTTCTGTCTAATTCTTTGAATAATCTATCTCTTAAATGTCTTGATGTTATGAATTGTCCTTCTCTTCCTGCAAATGGTCCATTGTTTACACTAAATGTCATAGATACTGTTGGTTCATCAATATCTACAAATGGTATTTTTTCTGGATTATTGAAATCACAGATTGTATCTCCAATATGAATGTTTGGAAGTCCTGCTAATTCTATAATATCTCCAGCAGATGCTTCATCAACTTCTACTTTCTTTAATCCCATATGTGTATAAACTTTTGCTACTTTTCCTTGTGATATTTTATCATCTTTTTCACAAATGCTTACTGGCATACCAACTTTTATTGTTCCTCTTTCAAGTCTTCCTACTGCAATTCTTCCTACATAATCATCATAATCAATATTTGATACTAACATTTGTGCAGGTCCTTCTACATCACAGTTTGGTGCTTGAATTGTGTTTATTATTGTTTCAAATAAACATGTTAAATCTCCATCTGGATCATCTAAGTTTAATTTTGCAACTCCATTTTTAGCTGATGCATATACTACTGGGAAATCTAATTGATCATCATTTGCATCTAATTCTATGAATAATTCCATTACTTCATCTAATACTTTTTGTGGTTCTGCACCTGGTCTGTCTATTTTGTTTATTACTACAATTGGTTTTAAATTCATTGCTAATGATTTTTTCAATACTTCTCTTGTTTGTGGCATTGCTCCTTCAAATGCATCTACTAATAAAAGTACTCCATCAACTGTTTTTAAAACTCTTTCTACTTCTCCACCAAAATCAGCATGTCCAGGAGTGTCAACTATATTAATTTTTACTCCATTAAACATAACTGCTGTATTTTTTGCTAATATTGTAATTCCTCTTTCTTTTTCTTGGTCATTTGAGTCCATTACTCTTTCTGCTACTTGTTCATTATCTCTAAATACATGGCTTTGTCTTAATAATGCATCTACTAATGTTGTTTTTCCATGGTCAACGTGTGCTATAATTGCTATATTTCTTATATTTTTGTTATTCATTTTTATTTCCTTCCTTTTTTATTACTTTGATTTTTGCACTATTCGTGTTTTGGTTTTATTAACGTTTTTATTTTTCTTTACTTAATTTAATTATCTCTTCCATTATTTCTTCTGTTATTTTATCAAGTTCTTCTTTATCATTTTTATCTCTATCACTAAAGTCCATTGGTTTTCCATATCTAATTGTCATTTGTTTAAATGGTTTTTCTCCTCCAGTTATTCCTACTGGAATAACTTTGGCACCAGTTCTAACAGCAAAAAATGCAGCACCATCTTTTACTTTTTCACCTTTTTCTATTCCATTTCTTGTTCCTTCTGGAAATAGTGCTATACTTTCACCATTTTTTAATGCTTTTAATGTTGTTTTTATAGCTGATAAATCTTTTGAGTCTCTTTTAACATATATTCCATCAAATACAACTCCAAGAAATGCAAAAAATTTGTTTTTTCGTAGTTCTTCTTTTGCTAAAAATCTTACATGTCTTTTTGCTGTTACTACTATTAATGGTGGGTCTTTATATGTTCTATGATTTCCACAATATATTAATGGCTCTTTTTTATTCTTTGGAATGTTTTCTTGTCCAATAACTTTTACTCTATATATTACTACAAAATACAGCTTTATAGCAAATCTTACTATTATTCTAATTATCTGTTTAAAAAATAATTTAATTTTCTTCATTTTCTTTTTCTGGGACATAGACATTTTTAGCTACTACTTCTAATGATACAACATTCATTGATGTTAATTTATCCATTTCCTTTTTTGCCCTTTCTTTAAATTCTCTTAAAACATCTTTTACTTTACAACCATATATTATTGTTACTTCCATATAGATACTCGGTCCTTCTGCAGAGCTTGTTACTCTTGTTCTTTGAACTTTATATATCTCTGGAATTTTTCTTGCAACATTTTCCATTATTTGTCTAAATACTGTGTCAGATATTGTGAATTTTCCCATATAGCTAAATGTTGGTCTTATTATTGTTTTTTCTGATATATATGGTTTTTCTCCAATTCCTTTTGATTTGAAAATTTGTAATGGATCTAATAAATATCCTGAGAAATCTTTTTTCAATTCAAATGTTGGTACTGGTATTACATGTTTTCCTTCTGTTTCTCTAATATGTCTTGCTGTTTTCATTTCTTCTTCTGTTGCTACTTCACTTATATATGTTGTTTTTGATATTTGTGGTAAGCCTAAATTTTCTGCTATTTTGGCTACCATTCCATCAGATGTTCCTAATATTAATATTTTTTTAGGTTTATATTTTTTTAATGCTTTATCTATTTGATCTTGTTCCTCTTTATTTAAAAATAATGCGTGTTTTACTGTTTCTATTTTTGTTGGTGCTTTTTTTGCAGATAATCCAGCAACAATTTCATTATCTTTTATAAGTAACCCATCATCTATTATGAAGTTTATATCATTTTCACTCGCAACCATCTGTGCTCTATAACTTTTTCCTGTTCCAGATGGTCCTACAAATGCATATACTTTGATTTTTTCAAATCCCATATTTTTTCCTCTATTTTAATTTTTATCTTTTTAGTAAAACAAAAGTGGATTATTTTGTCCACCTTATTTACATGATAAAGACACGATTGTACGTGTCTTTAGTTTTAAATCTTTTCAGGAACTTCTTCCTCTTTAACTTCTGCTATTTTTATATCTCTAACATGATCTATTTTTTCCCATGTTGTTTCTCGTTTAAATAAACATTTCAAGTTTATTATTACCCATGTTCCCATAAATGCTGGATAACATAACAATCCTTTTATCATTGGTTTTATTGGTTTCTTTTCTAATATCATTACAAATAGTGCTGTAAATATTGGGAATATTAATGTTGGAATTAAATAATTTAAAATATTTACTATAAATAACCACGTTGTCATTGCTTGGCTTGCATACATTATACAGTTTATTAATATTAATCCAAATGTTACTACTAATATTGGTGTTGTTCCTGCTATATATAGCAATCCGTCAAAATTCATTAATGTTTTGTGTTCTTTTACTGCTTTGTATAATTTACCTGTATATTTTTTTAAACATTGCATATGTCCTACTGTCCATCTACTTCTTTGTGACCATGCTTGTTTAAATGATGTTGGTTGTTCATCATATACTATTGCATCTGTTGCCCAGCCTAATTTTCTTCCTTGAATTATTTGTTTTAATGAAAATTCAATATCTTCTGTTAGTGTTTCTGTTTCCCATCCATTTGGTTTTACTACATCAAATTTTACCATAAATCCTGTTCCATTTAGTAATGGTGATAATCCTATATTATATCTTGCTAAATGGTACATTCTGTGCATTGTCCAATAAAACAATGCATATCCTGCTGTTATCCAATTGTCTGTTGGATTTTTTATATCTCTATATCCTTGAACAACTTCTTCTCCTTGACATAGTTTTTTGTTCATATTTTTTATAAAGTTTTTATCAACAATGTTGTCTGCATCAAATACAAAGAATGCATCATAATCTGCATTTTCTGCTATTTTTTGTTTTAAAAACCATTGTAATGCATATCCTTTTGTTTTATGTGCATTATCAAATCTTTCATATACTATTGCTCCTGCTTTTCTTGCAACATCTGCTGTTTTATCTGTACAGTTATCTGCAATAACATATATATCATATAAGTTTTTATCATATGTTTGATTTTTTAGGCTCTCTATTAAATTTCCAACTACCATTTCTTCATTATGTGCTGGTATTATTGCCATAAATTTGTGATTTTTATTTACTAAATATGGTTTATCTTTCAATTTAACTAATGCACACAAACTTATTACAAATTGATAACACCAAAATGCTGTTAACACCCATATAAGTGCTTGCTTTAGTATATATAAATATTCCATTTTTTAACCTCTCTTTTTTCTTATATTATATATTTTTTCTTTATATTTACTATATTGTATTTTTTTGCCTTTTATATTATACTATGTTTATTATTATTTTGCAATAATTTTAATAAAATTTCTGCTATTTTTTACTTTTTATGTAAATTATTTTTGTAGTATTTTTCTTATATATTCTTTTATTTCACCATCTTCAGCATTTTCAAAGAAGTATTTTTTGAATTGATTTCTATTTACTGTTTGGTATAAAAATTTTTGATCTATTTCTTTCAATATTGTCATCATATCTTTATGTGTTATCTTTTTTACTTCATCTAATATTTTTTTATTTGCTTGTTCTAGAACAACTCTTTCTTTTGGATATCCTCCTCCAAAATCTGATTCAAATAATTTTTCAAATATGTATGTTAATGTTAATTCACTTCCCCAACCAAATCCTTTTGCATATCCTATTGCTACTGCATTTCCAGCATTTATTTGGCTAAATAAATATGCATCTGTTGGATCTTCTATATGTCCACATAATACATTTGGAAAACTATTTAATGCAAGCATTGCACCTTCTCCTGTTCCACAACCTGTTATTATGAAATCTACAGCTTTAGAGTTTATTAATATTGCTGATAATAATCCTGCTTGCACATATGTTAAATTCTCTTCATCTGGATTTTCCATTCCATAATTATATACTTCATATCCTTTTTTATCTGCTATTGTTTTTAATGCATCATATATTATTTTATTTTTTGTTGCTTGACTATTTTCATTTATTATTGCTATTTTCATTTTTATCATTCCTTTTCTATAAAATTTATGGGTATATTTTATTTCTTTTTTTACTTTTTTTCAATAGTTTTTTTAATTATTAATAGATTGTTAATTTTTCTATATGTATAAAAAAGCGAGTCTAAAATTTTCTATCAAATGAAAATTTTAAGAAAATCTTAGACTCGCCATATTTATTTAATTGATAAATCTGTATCTTTTTTCTTTTTTATTATTATAATTATTATTAAAACTATTATAACAAGAATTCCAACTACACTTCCTATAATAATTTTAGAATTTATTGTATTTCCTTGATTGTCTGTAACTTGGTTTATTGTATCTGCAGAATTGCTTCCATTCTTATTTGCATTAGTCCCAATTGTTACTTTTCCTAGATAATTTCCTTTAGTTTCTTCACTCCACAAATTTTTATTAGCTAACTTTATATAATAATTAGAATTATTTTCTAATGTTTCATATGGCTCACCTATGCTTAAATATACATCATATTCTCCATTTTCCATATATTCTGGAATATCTTCATTAATTTTTAAAATATAATTATTATCTTTTAATTGTTTTCTAATATCAATATTTGTTTCAACTTTATATGTATTTTTTGAGTTCTTATAAATTATGCTAGTCTTTTTTTCTTTTATTATATTTCCAAATCCTATATTTTCTAAATTTATAGATATATTGGCAGATTTTCCTGCTTCAGTTCCTTTTATTTCTGCGTTTGTTAATAATAATCTATAGCCTAAATGATTTTGAATATATATATATCCATTTTGTCTATTATATAATTCTTCACTTCCTATATATAATGTATTTTTCCATTTTTCTTTAACATTTTGTTCTTCATCTTTATCTAAGTATGTACAATGTCTATTTTTCATATCATTTATGGCATTTTCTAAATCGTTATATGTACTTTTCCAGTTTTTCACTATTCCACCAAATATAGTATATTTTGTTTGAAAATTTTGCCATTTTAAACTCTCTGTTCTATCTATTCTTTGATATGTATTATTATCTGTTTCAGATGATAAATATCCTGTATTGTATAATCCAACTCTTGCTATTATCTCACTTGAATATGCATTTTGCTCATTTACAGTATTTTTACTTTCTAAATAATCTGTTATAAAATTTGGTTTTCTAAAATTTATTTGTATTTCTTGTGGTATAACTTCTAACATCTTAGATATAACTTTATTTCTTTCAACAACAGATCCATCATATCTTCCATTTACCCATTCTCCATTTTCTCCTAAAAATCCAGCTTCCACCACAAAAATTATATCTTTATTTGATACATACACATCTTTTAACTGCTCTATTTGTTTTAAAATAATATCAATTTCTGGTTCTGGTTTTTGATTTCCTTCTGAATTATATACAACTCTAAATATAGTTTTATATCCATTTTCTCTTATTATTGAAAAATATTTATTAATTTCTTCTATCTTTTTTGTTGTTATTTCATATTCTTTAACAAAGTTTTTTAAATTTAATTGTAGTGAAATTAATGATACGTCTTTATCATTATCTTTTATTTCATCAATTTTTTCTTCAAATTCTTCAAAATTTTCATCTTGTTTTTGAAGCTCTACTTTAATTGTTTTAAAAAAACCTCTATCTGGATTTTTTATTACAGATATATCTTCTGTTGTACTTGCATATGCTACTAAATTTTCTTCTAAGCTTATAATAAAAAGAATTATGCTCAAAATTATTGTTACCTTTTTTATTATTTTCATTTTCTTCTGTTCTCCTATTTATTTTTTATTATTCTAAATAAATTTTATCTCTTTTATATTAAAATTGTCAATAAAAAAATCTAAAATACTATAAAGCATTTTAGATTTCTTTTTTTGGTGGACAGAGATGGATTCGAACCATCGTACTCATATGAGAACAGATTTACAGTCTGCCGCCTTTAGCCACTCGGCCATCTGTCCAAGATTTTATGCACTCGCCGAATGCTTTCTTATTATACTATTCGTTTTTTTCTTTGTCAATACTTTTTGTGAAATTTTTCACAATTATTTTTTAGTTATAAAATCAACAGAAGGAGTCAATGACTCCCTCTGTTTTTGTTAAACTTTATTCAACTTTTGCCCAAATTTCACACGTGCAAAATCCTTCTCCTGTTTTCATTACAATTTTTACTGTCTTTTCCGTAGTATTTGTGAATTTAAAGTCACAATTTCCATAAGAAACTGTTGCTTCATCTTCACGCTTAGCATAACTAACAGGAAGAGAATGCCGTCTTGCATTTGTAACAATTCCAGCACTTTTTGCCGCAATGTTCACTGTAGTGGATACTTGACATACACCACCACCAATACCTTGTGTTTTTTTACCATTACTGTAAACAGTAGCATCCTTATAGCCTTTTTCATAAGTACACTTACCTACAGTATCCCAAAAAGAGAACTTCTCGTTCGGACTTAAAACCTTACCATTAATGTATTCTGATGCAATTTTCACATTAACATCACGATCTGCATTGGCACCTGCTTTGGTTGTTGCATAACTTAAAAGGTACCATTCTGTCCCATCAGTTTCTGTGGTCAAAACATATTTTTGGGCTACATATCCTTCTAAGTTTTCAGTCCTTACTCTGATCCTTGTACCATATTTGTCTTGATTTTCTACCTCACTTCCAATAATGATGCTTACCCGTGTTCCTTTTTCTAAAGTTGCAATTTTGTTATTTTCTACTGTTGGACCATCTCTGAGAATAATATTATTGGCATTAACAATTCCAGTAACAATATTCTCATCAACTTCGCAGAAATACTCTCCTTCCTCTTTGACTTCAGAAGGATTTTCTGCCATTGCACATACATTGCAAATGCAAAGTACAATACCAACCAAGAAAATACTCACAAACCGTTTAACCATATTAATAAACCTCCTTATGGTTTTTGTAACAAATATTATATCACTTTTATTAACTTTTTTCAATAAATTTTATTGTCATATATCATTTTTTATGATAATATAAATAAAAGTCTACTTTTTTAGAAAGGATTAGTTATGGCAAATAATAAAATAAAGATTGTTGATGGAGATGGTTCAACATTAGACATTTCACCTGTATATAATCATATTAAAGATGTTACCCCTAAGCCAAAAACTACAAAGAAAATTATCGTTCCATCTGAAAAAAAATCCAATAAAAAATAATCATACTAAAAAAAGATTTATAATAAATCAAAAGTTTATTATAAATCTTTTTTTGTTAATTTCCTGTATTATATGATTTCAAATTTATTCCATATGTTTTATATACCCAATCATAATAATCCCATACATCTAATGTTTTTGGTTTTCCATAGTCAATACCATATGTTTCTACTGTAACACTTGATATTATAACATCATTTACTGGTGTACTTACTTCTGTATTTGATTTTGAATCAGAATTTGAATCTGTTGATTTTGCTGTTGCCTTTACTTCAACATTTTCAATTGCATGTACTACATCTAATCCCTCTATTACTTTACCAAATGTAGCATAACTTCCATCAAGTGAAGAATTATTTGCTGTATTTATAAAAAATTGTGAACCTGCTGAATTATAACTTTCTGTTGTTAATTGTGATGAATATGAAGTATAATCAGCTCTTGCCATAGCAATAGTTCCTTCCACATTCTTTATTTTATTTTTATATCCATTTGCAAGAAATTCACCAGTTATTGCATATTTCTTATCTGTATCTGTTCCTGATTCTGCTAATCCTATATCACTTAATTCTGGAGAACCTGTACCATCTCCATTGCTATCTCCACCTTGAATCATAAATCCTTTTACAATTCTATGAAATTTTAATCCATCATAAAATCCATGATTTGCTAATGTTATGAAATTAGCAACTGTATCTGGAGCCATCTCTGGATATAATTCTAATTTTATTGTTCCAAAATCTTTCACTTCCATTGTTACTATTGGATTTTTTACTTCCATTGTTATTTTTTTGTAATATCCAAATGATATTGTTCCTATTAATACTACAATAACAACTAATGCTATTATTGTTAAAATGTTTGATATTTTTTTCATTTTTTTAATCCTTCCTTTTGTGTTTTACGAAGCTAATTATACATTTTATTTTTTTAAATTGCAACATTTTTCAGAAACATTTCACATTTTTATTTTTAATTTTAAAAAAAATTCTAAGTTAAATTATCAAAAGCAAATTGTTCTTGCATTTTTCTTAAATATTGTTTTATTGCTTCTGCTCTTACTTCTCCAATTCCATCTACCTTGTCCAAGTCATTTATGTCTGCAACTAATATATGTTGAAATGATTTAAATGATTTTACTAAATTATCAACAATTGAGCTTGGCATTCTTGGAACTTTGTTTAATATTCTATATCCTTTTGGATATACTGCTAAATCTTCATAATTTTCAAAGCTTTCATATCCTAGTAATTTAGCTATAGTATTTTGTTTCATTAATTCTTCGTGATTTAAGTTTTCTAAATGTTCTATTACTTCATCTGGAGTTGATTCTGAAACTAAATAATCTTTAACTAATTGCATTTCTTCTTTTTCTAATCCCCCAATTAGTTCCTCTAATTGCATACTTACAAGTCTTCCATCTTCACCTAATTCATAAATTTTCTTCTTTATTTCTTCTACAATTCTTTTTACCATTTCTGCTCTTTGAATTACAGATATTACATTATCTAATGTTACAATATCATTAAATTCATATTCATTTAATATACTTAATTTACTATCATATACTTTTCTGTATTTTTCTAATGTTTGAATTGCTTGATTTGCTTTGTTTAATACTACATCTGTATCTTCTAATATATATCTATAGTTGTCTTTAAAGATTGTTATTATATTTCTTCTTTGAGATATACTTATAACTAATTCTCCTGTTTGTTTTGCTGTTCTTTCTGCAGTTCTGTGTCTCGTTCCTGTTTCAACTGTTGGTATTTGATATGATGGTATTAATTGTGCATTTGCAAATAATATTTTTTTCATATCTCCACTTAATATTATTGCACCATCCATTTTTGCTAATTCATATAATTTTGATGATGTATAATCTTCATTTATATTAAATCCACCATCAACAATTTCATCAATTACTTCCTGCTTATCTGTTATTAATAATAATGCTCCTGTTCTTGCTTTTAATATATTGTCTAGTCCTTCTCTTATAGGTGTTCCTGGTGCTATTTTCTTTAAAATTTCTGCAATTGGATCTTCTTTTATTGCCTTCATTGAAAAACCTTCCTCTCTACTATAAAGCCTATTTTTCTAATCTTTTGTTTTTATTTTATTCCTAATTTTCTTAGTGCTTCTCCAATATTTTTCACACCTATTATATCTAATTTGTATTCATCTTTCAAGCTTTTTTTGTTATTTTCTGGAATTATACATGTTTTAAAACCCAATTTTTCTGCTTCTTTTAATCTTTTTTCAATTAAATTAATTCTTCTTACTTCTCCTGTTAAGCCTACTTCTCCCATAACAACTGTACTTTGTGGAATTGGTATATTTTTATATGCAGATGCAACTGTTGCTATTATTCCTAAATCGACTGCTGGTTCATTTAATTTCATTCCACCTGCTATATTTAAATAAATATCTTGCCCTCCCAATGCTAGTCCTGCTCTTTTTTCTAAAACTGCAATTAATACTGCTAATCTGTTATAATCAAATCCATTTGCAGTTCTTTTTGGTATTCCAAATACTGATTGTGATGTTAGTGCTTGCATTTCTACTAGTATTGGTCTCGTTCCTTCTATGCTTGCTATAATACATGAGCCAGATGGATTGTCTTCTCTTTCTGTTATTAAAATGTCTGATGGATTTGTTACTTCACACATTCCTTCTTGTCTCATTTCAAACATTCCTATTTCATTTGTTGATCCAAATCTATTTTTTACTGCTCTTAATATTCTATATGTATTATATCTCTCTCCTTCTAAATAAAGTACTGTATCTACCATATGTTCTAAGACTCTTGGACCTGCTATGTTTCCTTCTTTTGTTACATGTCCTATTATTATTGTTGTTATTTGTTGTGCTTTACATACTCTCATTATTTGTGCTGTTATTTCTCTTACTTGACTTACACTTCCTGCTGCAGCAGTTATTTCATCTGAATACATTGTTTGTATTGAGTCTATTATTACTAGTTTTGGTTGCATTTCTGATATTGCTTCTTTTACTATGTCAATATCTGTTTCTCCTAAAAACATTAATTCTTCACTTTTTACATTTAATCTATCTGCTCTTAATTTTATTTGTTCTGCTGATTCTTCTCCAGATACATATAATACCTTTCCTTCTCCTTGTACTTTCTCACATAATTGTAATATTAATGTTGATTTTCCTATTCCAGGTTCTCCTCCTAATAATATCAATGAGCCTTTTACTAATCCCCCCCCTAAAACTCTATCTAATTCTGAATATCCTGTTGATGTTCTATTTGCTTCTTGTCCTATATATGTGTTTAATGGTTTTGGCGTATTATTTATCTTTTTTTCTATTTTGTTTTCTTCTGTGTATTTTTCTATTTTTTGTTCATAAAATGTATTCCAACTATTACATGCTGGACATTTTCCTAACCATTTTGGTGATTCATTTCCACATTCACTACATACAAATATTGTTTTTGCTTTTGCCATTTTTCATCATTCCTATCTTATTTTTCTTTTTGAATTATATATTTTTTGTTTTTATTAGTCAATATATTTTCGAAAAAATGTTTGTAATTATTTGTGATTTATTTCCTTTGATTTCGACAAATTTTGATGTTATTATTAATTATAAGAACTAATTTTATTTTGCCTTTGTTTTAAGACAGAAAGGACTGGAATTTATTATGAATAAAATTATTACAGGGTTAAAAAATTTAGATAAAGATACTTATAAAATTATAAAATATGGTATATTATTTTCAATATTTCTTGCAAGTATTGCATCTGCAATATTAATTTCTTACATATTACTTGGAATTAACTTATTTTATCATATTGGTGAAGTTTTAATTAAGTCTAGTTTTACTTTTGCTACACAATTTGTCATTTGTGGTATTATTGTTGATTCTATCAGGAAACAAATTATATAGATATAAAAGAAAGCCCCTTAATTGGGGCTTTAATAATATTTATATATTATTCTGCTGATTCTTCTGTTTCAGGAGCGTTGTAAGCTTCTAAAATAGCTTTTTGAATTTTTTCTCTTGTCTCAGCATTGATTGGATGAGCTATGTCTTTGAATTCTCCGTTTGGAGTTTTTCTGCTTGGCATAGCAATGAATAATCCATCTTGACTTTCGATAACTTTGATATCATGGATAACAAATTCATTATCGAATGTTACAGAAGCAACAGCTTTCATTCTGTTCTCTGAATTTACTTTTCTTAAACGTACGTCTGTTATTTGCATTGTGTGCACCTCCACTGTTAAATTTTTTGTACTAATAAGTTTTATATCTTATGTACTAGTCTATTATTCTCCAATATTTTCTTTTTTCCCTCTTTTTTTTCAAAAAAATTTTTTATTTTATTTTTTTTTAGATTTATTGTCTCAAAAAACTTGAAATTTGCATTATATAAGTATATAATGTGAACTAATAATTTAGACATATATTTTGAAAATACAAGGAGAGATTTTATAATGCCAAATATTGAAAATATTAAAAAATATCAAAAAATACATATGATAGGAATTGGTGGAATTAGCATGAGTGGAATTGCAGAAATACTTGCTAATTGGGGATTTTCTGTTTCTGGAAGCAATAATGTTGATTCAGAAATTTTACATACTTTAGAAAATGCAGGAATTAAAGTATTTGTTGGTCATGATGCAAAAAATGTAATTGGAGCTGATTGTGTTGTTTATACAGCTGCAATCCATCAAGACAATCCAGAACTTGTACATGCAAAAGAACTTGGAATTCCTACTATAGAAAGATCTGATTTTTTAGGTGAACTTACAAGATGTTATAAAAATACTATTGCAATTTCAGGAACACATGGAAAAACAACTACAACATCACTTGTTTCTTTATGTTTCTTAGAAGCATTAAGAGATCCAAGTATACAAGTTGGTGCAATAATAAAAGAACTTGATGGAAATTATAGAATTGGAAATAGTGAAAATTTTATAATAGAAGCTTGTGAATATGTTGAGAGTTTTTTAAAATTTAGTCCAAAATCTGAAATAATTTTAAACATTGATAATGATCATCTAGATTATTATAAAAATTTAGAAAATATAAAGAATGCTTTTATAAAATATGTAAAATTACTACCTGAAGATGGACATTTAATAATAAATGCTGATGATAATAATTGTTTAGACCTACCTGTTTATTCAAAAGCTCAAGCAATTAAATATGGTATCGAAAATGATGATGTTGATTTTCAAGCAAAAAATATTAAATTTGATGATGAAGGAATGGCTGAATTTGATGTTTATAAATATAATGAATTTTATGAACATATTTCACTTTCTATTCCAGGAAAACACAATGTTTTAAATGCTTTAGCTTGTATTGCGTTATGTGATACTTATGGAATTTCAAAAACTGATATAAAAAATGCTATTCATAAATTTAAAGGTGCTGATAGAAGATTTGAATTTAAAGGTATGTTAAATGGTGCTAGAGTTTATGATGATTATGGTCATCATCCAACAGAAGTTAAAGCTACTGCAAAAGCTTTAAAAAATAAAAAATATAATAAATCTTGGGTTGTATTTCAACCACATACATATAGTAGAACATTTAATCTTTTAGATGATTTTGCAAATGCTTTACTTGAATTTGATAATATTATTGTTACAGATATTTATGCAGCAAGAGAAACTAATACTTATAATATTTCTTCAAAAGATTTGGTTAATAAAATAATTGAATTAGGAAAAAATGCTATATATCTTCCTTCTCTCGAAGAATGTGCTTCTTATCTAAAAGAAAATGTAAAAAAAGATGATATTGTTCTTACTTTAGGAGCTGGAACTGTTACAAATATAGGACCTATGATTGTTGAAAAGAGATAGTTATAAAACTATCTCTTTATTCTTCCCCAAAAACTTCTCCATCTGATTCAATTATTTCAATATTCATCTTATTTTCTTTTTGAGAATCAGCTTCATTTTGAGCAATTTTTTCATCTTGTTTTTTCACTTCTTCACCTTTTTCCTCTTGATTCTTATTACAATCCGATTTTTTACAATTCTTCTTTTTTATATCTTCTAAAATTCTTTGTGTTCTTTCATCTTTTTGACAAATAGATTTATTAAACATTTCATTAATTTTCTGCATTAAATCTGGAACATAATCTATAAGTCTATCAATACAAGATTGATGGTCAACAGGCATTAATTTTACATTATCTCCTTGCACAACTAAAAAAGCAACTGGATTTATTGAAACACCTGCCCCTGCTCCACCTCCAAATGGTAATTTGTATTCAATTTCTTCATCTTTGTCTTTCATTCTATATTGTTTTATAGTTTCACCTGTAAATTCACTTCCACCTGCTGCGAATCCAAAAGATACTTTAGAAATTGGAATAATTGTAATTCCATTCATTGATTGAATTGGCTCACCTACTATAGTATTCACATCTACCATGTTTTGAATACTATTCATTGCTGTCATCATTAAATTTTCAATAGGATGTTCTCCCATAATATCACTTACCTTACTTTAAAATTTAGATTTTTATTTAAGGATTTATCCATAAACCTTTCCTTTATATTGTCTTTTATAAATTTATATATATAATGCATCAAATATATTGTAAATATACCATTTAGATTAATTTTTAATAAATTTCTATTTGCATAAATTGGCAAAATCTGATATTTCGACTTTTTTATAATTATTCCCAATATTCCAGCCAAAATTCCCACTAATATTGCAGTTATTCCTGCATCTTCTGTTCCAATCTTGACATTCAAATCTATATTTTTTATATCTATATCAATATTTCTA
Source organism: uncultured Clostridia bacterium (assembly GCA_934120045.1). Taxonomy (GTDB): domain Bacteria; phylum Bacillota; class Clostridia; order TANB77; family CAG-508; genus CAG-269. Next base: position 12,250 of record CAKOTF010000003.1, on the reverse strand, counting down.
ATCAATTCAATATAATTTATTTTTATATCTTTATTTTTAAAAATTTTTATATCAAAATCACTTGCTTCGAATTTCACATCTTTCATTGGTAAACTTCTTACATTTTTTCTAAATAATTTAATTTTATTAAACAATAATAAATAAACATATATTTTTCCATCTTCATTTACTTTTTCTTCTGCATCTGTATCAATTATAAGATTTTTTATATCTATACCAATTTTACTTGTATGTATTGCAATTATCAAAATTGTAAATATTCCTAATATAAAAAGAAAAAACAATATTATCAACTCTTTTCTTAAAAGTTATAATATTATTTTTTCCTATTTTTTCTTTTTTAATCTTCAATTTGTTTTGGGTGAAATTTTGACTTTTCTACCTCTATATCTCCAAATAATTCATCTTGTTCTGTTACAACTTTATTTCTACGTGACATTTCTAAAAGTCCTGTAAATGCTGTAACAACTTCATTTTTACTATGTTTTTTTAATGTAAATAATTTATTAAATGTAAATTTCTTATATTTTATTAATACTCTATACATATCTTTTACTTTATCTCCAACGGAAAATGTTTCTGTTATCGCTATTTTCTCAATATTTGCAGCATTTTCATTTATTTTTTCAGCATTTGTTTGCAACAATTTTTGATAAACTTCTGGTATTATATTTGGAGTATATTCTTTTTGAATTTTTTGTTTTGGTAATTCAATTTCTTCTGTCATTTTAAATAATCTTTTTGAATTTACTAAAAATGCTTCTTTTAATTTTTTTGTTATTTCTTTATATTTTTTATATTCAATTATTCTTCTAATAAGTTCTTCTTCTGTAATTTCTTCCTCTTCATTTTCTACTTTTGGTAATAAATGTTTTGATTTTAAATATAATAATGTTGATGACATAACTAAAAATTCACTTGTTATATCTAAATTCATTTTTTCCATTTGATTTATATAATCTATATATTGATCTGCTATTTCACTAATATTTATGTCATAAATATCCATTTTATTTTTGTCTATTAAGTGACATAATAAATCTAATGGTCCTTCAAAATTTTCTAATTTTATTGAATATATTTTTCCCATTGTAATTAAATTTTGCATTTGTTTTTCCTTCCTTTAAGCTACAACTCTGTCCAAAATTAATTTATTCATATTTGCTTATTGGATATCCTTTTCTAAACAAATATTGATTAATTTTTTCTTCTTCCATATTTCCTGCTTTTTTTCTTCTTATTTTTTCTATACATTTCTTTTCATATTCTTCAAGTTCTTCTTTATTATCTTCTATATATTTTTCGACTAATTTTTTGTCTAATCCTTTTTCTAAAAGTTTGTATTTTAATTCTCTTATTGATAATATTTTTAACATCATATATTCATTTACTTGTTTTTTAATAAATTGATAGTCATCTAAATAGCTAGCTTCTTTAAGATATTCAATTATTTCATCAAGTAATTGTTCATCTATTTCATTTTTAAATTTTTTTCTTACTTCTTGCTCTGTTCTTTTTTTATATGCAATATATTTCATTATTCTTGTTTTAGCTTCATCTTTTCTTTTTAAATCATTAATTTTAGTAGTTTTCATATCTTCTAAATCTATTGATTTTAATGATTTAAAGTCATCTACATTGTTTATAATTCTCATTATGTTTGCTCCTTTTGATTAATTTTATATGATTTTTTATTTTTTTGCAAGATTTTTCAAGTATATTTTGGTTTAATAAATTAATACTATAAATAAGGTTTTGTTTTGAAACCTTTAATTGTAATTTTTAGAAAGGAATTTAGACATTATGAGTAAAAAATTGTTTCTTGCAATTGGTTTGGCTATAGCAATAATATTCTCTTTTTCTATCACTTTAAGTTTTGCTACTGAAAATACTATGCAAAATGCTGGTAATAATGTTGTTAATGGTATAAGAGATGTTGTTGGTGGAGCTGAAAATGCTGTTGAAGATGCCGTAAAAGGAGTTGGAGATGGAATAAATGATATGACTAATATGAACAATAACAACAATAATGCAAATACTAATACTACAAATAATACTAATAATAATAATATTATGACTGGTATTGGTAATGATGCTAATACAGCAGTTAGAAATACTACAGGTTATAATGCTACTAGAACAGCAACAGATGCAAACACAGGTAATTTCTTAGGTATGAATTCTACTATGTGGACTTGGATTATAATTGCTATTGCCACTGCTGTTATTATTGCTTTAATTTGGTATTATGCTTCTTCTAATAATAGAAGAACTAATTACTATGATGATGACAATAATCATTAATCTTTAAATACAAGAAAAAGGCCTCATAACATTAGTTATGAAGTCTTTTTTTGTATCTTTAAAAGTTTTTCATATTCTTCAGTTTTTTGGGCAATTCTTCTATCATTTATTTTAATTTCTTCATTAAGCATCTGTAAAATTTTTAATATTGTTTTTGAATCTAAAGTTTTTATATTCATTTCTTCTTTTTTTACTTTTTGATATATTTCAAAAAATTGCTTTTTATCTTCCATTATCATCTTCTCCTTTAGATTGATTTTCCAATTGTTCTCCTACTTCTCTTTGTTTCTTAAGATAAAGAATATTCGCATCTAATTCTTGCATTTTTTCTTGTTGTATTCTTAATTTTGATAATGCTATTTTTATTGCTTCTTCATTTTCATCTTTATAAATTGTAATTCCATTTTCAGCCAATTTTTCTATTATTTCATTAGCTGTTGTTTCTCCAATCCATCTTAATTGCAACAAATCATCCTTACTTTTTATTCTCTCTACTAATTGTTCAACTGTATGTATTTCATTTCTTGCCAACACCATATATGATCTATGTGATAAGTTTAAGCTTTTTATCTCTAGTCCTATTTTTTCTCTCGTTTTTACTCCATTATAAACTGTAATTCCAAATTCTGATAATTTTTCTATTATTTCTTCTGCTTCTTTATTGCCAATATATGCCATAGTTAATAAATCTTTTTTACTTCTTGCTTTTGCTAATAAATCTCCAACTGTATTTACCCCATTATATTTCATTGCCTTATATAATAATTGGGTTGAAAAATTTATGTTTTCAATTGCCATTTCTTCTATTGTATCTTCATCTATTACTCCAATATTTTCATTTTCCACATCTATCATATTTAATAGTTCTTGTTTATCTTCATCTGATAACTGTTCGCTATCTTTTTCAAAAACATCCATTTTACTAAAATATGCTCTAATAAATTCTTCAGATGGTTTATAAAGATGATTAAAAAAAACATCTTTTATTTCTTTTTTACGCATTTTTCGTACTACTTGATAACACATTATTTGATACATGCTTTGTTGTTTCATATTCCTTACTTCTTTGGGTATTTCTTCTTCTCTTTTTAATCCAAATTTAAATTCCACAATATGTCTTTCTCTATCTGTTAACATTTCTCTTAAGATTTTTTCTAAAATCACATCAACTTCTGGTCCTAATATTATATTAGTAGCATATTTTTCTCCGTACATATATGAGATAAAATTCAATAAAGCTTTCTGTTTTTCTAAACTTTGAGATCCTAAATAGAAATTTCTTACTAATGGAATTTTTGGGTTTTCCATAGCTGACTCTTTATTTTCAATTTTTATTCTATGTATCTCATTATAATTTTTAGCATTAGCAAGTTTTATCATATATTTTTTATAAGATTTTTTTAATTTTTCCATATTTCCAAATTCATTTATTATTTGTCTTTTTTCTTTATCACCAATTTCATATTTCTCATAAAGTTCTCCAATATCCTCTTTTTTAAATACTCCTCCAATTTGACTATTATTTAATTCTTCTTCTAATTTTTTGGGCAATTTTCCTCTAGATTTTCTTTCCCTTATATAAGTATAATCTTTAAAAACTTTTTCAAATTCCATTTTTTCTTTCTTATTTAAATCTTTACGTAATCTATAAATATTGGAAAATGCATAAGGATGTTTTTCGCAAAACTGTTTTAAACGTTTAATTTTTACATATATTGTTTCTTTAGTGTTTTCTAATAATCCTAAATTTTCCATTCTTTTAAGTTCTTCAGAGTTATATTTTATCAAATTATTTTTCATTAAATATCTAAGTTGTATAAGAATTCTTCCTATATTATATCCTTCAAAAATAGTATTAGAATGAATTGATTCATTTGAATTTTCTTTCAAATATCTTTCAAATAAATCGATTTTTTTTGAAACTGATAACCCATCACAATTGGTTGATTTGGTTCTATTCTGTAGTAGATTATTATCTGTATTTATTTCTATATTCATATGAATTCTCCTTTTTTACACTATTTATCAGTATATCACATTATGTAAATTGCGTCAATCTTTATAACATTATTATTTGTTTTCGCCCGATTTGAGTTTCTGAGCGAAGCGATGAAATATCAAAATGCTAGCGATTGTAACTTTTTATATAGTAGGAAAGTATAACTTTCCTACTATATAAAAAATAACTTTAAGAATTACTATTATATAGAAATTCTTAAAGCTTTATATCTATCTTTTATTAAATTCTTTCATGAATTGTTCTGTTAATTACATCTAATTGTTGTTCTCTTGTTAATTTTGTAAAGTTTACAGCATATCCTGAAACTCTAATTGTAAGTTGAGGATATTTTTCTGGATGTTCCATAGCATCTTCAAGTAAAGCTCTATCAAATACATTAACATTAATATGATGTCCTGTTTCTGCAAAATATCCATCTAACATACTTACAAGATTTGTTTCTTTTGTCCACATATCTTGACCTAATGTTGAAGGTGTAATTGCAAATGTGAATGAAATACCATCTTCTGATTCTTCAAATGGTAATTTTGCAATTGAGTTCATTACAGCTAATGCACCATTTGTATCTCTTCCATGTAATGGGTTTGCACCTGGTCCAAATGGAGCTCCTGCTCTTCTTCCATCAGGTGTATTTCCTGTTGCTTTTCCATATACAACATTTGATGTTATTGTTAATATTGATAATGTTTGTTTTGCCCCTCTATATGCAGGATGTTTCTTTAATTTTCTTAAAAATTGTGTTACAACATCAACAGCTATTTGATCAACTCTGTCATCATCATTTCCGAATTTTGGATAATCTCCTTCAATTTCATAGTCAACTGCTAATCCGTTTTCATCTCTTATAACTTTTACTTTTGCATATTTAATTGCTGATAATGAGTCTGCAACTACTGAAAGTCCAGCTATACCACATGCCATTGTTCTTATTACATCTTTATCATGTAAAGCCATTTCTATTGCTTCATAAGAATATTTATCATGCATATAGTGTATTGCATTTAATGCTTTTATATAAATTTTTGCTACATAATCCATCATTTGATCAAATTTTACCATAACTTCATCATAATCTAGATATTCTGATGTTATTGGTTCAAATCTTGGAGCTACTTGTTTTCCAGATTTTTCGTCTTTTCCACCATTTATTGCATATAATAATGTTTTTGCTAAATTTGCTCTTGCTCCAAAGAATTGCATTTGTTTTCCTATCTTCATTGGTGATACACAACAAGCAATTCCATAATCATCACCTAATGTTGTTCTCATTACATCATCATTTTCATATTGAATTGAAGATGTTTTGATTGATAAGTTTGCTGTATAACGTTTAAATCCTTCTGGTAATCTTGTTGACCATAATACTGTTAAATTTGGTTCTGGTGCAGGTCCTAAATTTTCTAGTGTGTGTAAAATTCTGAATGAGTTCTTTGTTACTAATGTTCTTCCATCAACTCCCATACCACCAATACTTTCTGTTACCCAAACTGGATCTCCACTAAATAATTCATTGTATTCTGGTGTTCTTAAAAATCTTACTAATCTTAATTTCATTACAAAATGATCCATTAATTCTTGTGCTTGTTCTTCTGTTAATGTTCCATTTTTGAAATCTCTTTCTATATATATATCTAAAAATGTTGATGTTCTACCAATACTCATTGCAGCACCATTTTGATCTTTTATTGCTCCTAAATATCCAAAATATAACCATTGTATTGCTTCTTTTGCATTTCCAGCTGGTCTTGATATATCAAATCCATATTTTGCAGCCATTGCTTTTAATTCGTTTAATGCTTTTATTTGTTCATAGATTTCTTCTCTTTCTCTTATTACATCTTCTGTAAATTCATCTACATCTAATTCTTCTAAATCTAATTGTTTTTCTCTAATTAATTCATCAACACCATATAGTGCTACTCTTCTGTAATCTCCAATTATTCTTCCTCTTCCATATCCATCTGGAAGTCCTGTAATTAAGTGTGCACTTCTTGCAGCTCTTATATCTGGTGTATATACACTAAATACTCCATCATTGTGTGTTTTTCTTACTGTATGGAATATTTTGTCAACTTCTGGGTCTACTTCTCTTCCATAAGCTTCACATGATTTTTCTACTATTTTAATCCCACCATAAGGCATTATTGCTCTTTTTAATGGTGCATCTGTTTGTAATCCTACTATTTCTTCTAAGTCTTTATCTATATATCCAGCTTCATGTGCTGATACTGTTGATATTGTTTTTGTATCTATATCTAATACTGAACCATTTGAATTTCTTTCTTTTTCATATAATTTTAATACTTCATCCCATAATTTTTTTGTTTTTTCTGTTGTTCCTGTTAAAAATGTTGCATTTCCTTCATATGGTGTATAGTTCTTTTGAATGAAATTTCTTACATCGATTTTTCTTTTCCATTCGCCTTTTTCAAAGCCTTTCCATTGTTCAAAATCCATTTTTATTACCTCCATTTTTATTTTTTCCATATTTGTTTATTGTATTACATTTTTATTCTTTTGCCATACTAATTATAAGGATAATAATTTGAATTGTCAATGAAATTTTTGTGATTTTTTATGTAAAAAAGCGAGTATAAGATTTTCTATCAAATGAGAATTTTAATAAAATCTAAGACTCGCCATATTTATCTAGTACAGAAAGTCCTCCTACAAGGAGAACTTTCCTACTATATAAAAAGGACCCAAGCACTGCTTGGGTCCCTTGCCAGGGATATTGTTGGTTCTTTAACTTGCGCTGAGCTCTCTGAGCCTGATCAGATTTCTGTTCAATTCGTGAGCCACCTGATTCAGCTTGAAGATTTCTGCAGACATAACCTGTCCGGTCATATCCACATAATAAAACCCAACGATAGCATCATATTTAATCATGAAATTTACCTCCTTGGCATACAGCCATCATGATAGAACTATTATACCATATTTTTACTTTTTTTGCAAGTTATGTATACATACAAGTCATTTTTTTATATAAAAAGCAACAAAACTAAATTTGTTGCTTTTTTCGACACTTTTGTATAATGTTTTATTAATACATTCCGTTCATTCCATTATCCATTTCATGATTGTTTCCACATCCACATGATTTTGGTTCTGGAGCATCTGTTACTAAGCTTTCTGTTGTAAGTACCATTGCTGCTACTGATGCTGCATTTTGTAATGCACTCCTTGTTACTTTTGTTGGATCAACTATTCCAGCTTTTTTCATATCTACATATTGTTCTTTATCTGCATCAAATCCAAATCCAGATGCTGATTTCTTTACATTATCTAATATAACTGCTGGTTCTAATCCTGCATTTCTTGCAATTTGTTTAACTGGTTCTTCTAATGCTTTTAATACTATTTCTGCACCTAGTTTTTCTCCACCTTCAAGTGATTTTGCAACTTTTTCTACTGCTGGTATAATATTTACATATGCTGTTCCACCACCAGCTACAATTCCTTCTTCAACAGCTGCTTTTGTTGCTGATAATGCATCTTCTATTCTTAGTTTTTTATCTTTCATTTCAACTTCTGTTGCTGCTCCAACTCCAATTACTGCAACTCCTCCAGCAATCTTTGCTAATCTTTCATGTAAGTTTTCTTTATCAAATTCACTCTTTGTTTCTTCGATTTGAGCTTTTATTTGTCTTACTCTTTCGGCAATTTTTTCTTTATCTCCTGCACCATCAACAATTATTGTATTTTCTTTTTGTACTTTTACTTGTTTTGCTCTACCTAATTGTGTAATTTGTGTATCTTTTAATTCCATTCCTAAATCTTGTGATATTACTTCACCACCTGTTAGAATTGCCATGTCCTCTAACATTGCTTTTCTCTTATCTCCAAATCCAGGTGCTTTTACTGCAACAACATTTAATACTCCTCTTAATTTATTTAGTATTAATGTTGATAGTGCTTCACTTTCAATGTCATCACATACTATAACTAGTTTTCCTGATGATTGCATTAAGTTTTCTAGTAATGGTAATATTTCTTGAATATTGCTTATTTTTCTATCTGTTATTAAAATATATGGATTATCTACAATTGCTTCCATTTTTTCTGTATCTGTTACCATATATGGTGATACATATCCTTTGTCAAATTGCATTCCTTCCACTACATTTAATTCTGTTTGTGATGTTTTTGATTCTTCAATTGTTATTACACCATCTTTTGATACTTTTTCCATTGCATCAGCTATTAATTCACCAACTTCTGTATTATTTGCTGATATACTTGCAACTCTTGCTATATCTTCTTTTCCATTAACTGGTGATGTAATTTCTTTTAATTCTGCCACAGCTCCATCAACGGCTTTTTCTATACCTCTTTTTATTGCCATTGGATCTGCTCCAGCTGCTACATTTTTAACTCCTTCTTTAATCATTGCTTGAGCTAAAACTGTTGCTGTTGTCGTTCCATCTCCTGCAACATCATTTGTTTTTGTGGATACTTCTTTTACAAGACGTGCTCCCATATTTTCAAATTTGTCTTCTAATTCAATTTCTTTAGCTATTGTTACACCATCATTTGTAATTAATGGTGCTCCAAAACTTTTATCTAATACAACATTTCTTCCTTTTGGTCCTAATGTTACTTTTACTGTATCTGCTAATTTATTAACTCCTTCTAATAATGATTTTCTTGCATCTTCTCCAAATTTAATTTGTTTTGCCATAATTAATCAACCTCCTAAAATTATTTGTTAATATAATTTTTTTATTTTACTATTGCTAATATGTCTTCTTCTCTTAATATGATGTATTCTTCTCCTTCATATTTCACTTTTGTTCCACCATATTGGCTTACTACTACATTATCACCTTTTTTTACTTCTAATTCTTCTCTTTTTCCGTCAACCATTCTTCCTGGTCCAACTTCTATAACTTCTGCAATTTGTGGTTTTTCTTGTGCTTGACTTGACAATATTATTCCACTCTTTGTTGTTTCTTCCTTTTCTTTCATTTTTATTAATACTCTATCTGATAATGGTTTTATCATAATATTACCTCCTCTATTAGTGCTATGTTTTAATAGCTTTTTTACATTAGCACTCTTTTTGTTTGACTGCTAATAATATATACCCTATTTTTTCCTTTGTCAATAGTTTTATTTATTTTTCACAAAATCTTCACATTCATAATAATTATATGTTCATTATATAAAAAATAGACCCATAATTTGAGTATTTTCAAACTATAAGTCTATTTTTATTAAATTGTTATTTCTTTACATTCAATCTGTTTATATTTAACTTTACATGTGTCAAATAATCTTTTTGATGCAATATTTTCATCTGTTCCATTATACTTATCTGACAAATATATTACTTCTTTTATTCCTGATTGAATTATTAATTTTGCACATTCATTACATGGAAATAAGTCTACATATATTTTTGCATTTTCAAATTCTTTTTTTGTTCCTCTATAATTTAAAATTGCATTCATTTCTGCATGACATACATATGGATATTTTGTATAAATTTTTTCTCCATCTCTTGCCCATGGAAAATTTTCATCTTCAAATCCATTTGGTGCTCCATTATATCCTATTGATAATATTCTATTATCATTACTTACAATACATGCTCCAACTTGTGTATTAGGATCTTTACTTCTTTTTGATGATAGTTTTGCAATTGCCATAAAGTATTCGTCCCAAGTCAAATAATCATTTCTTTTATTTCCTGATTCTTTACACTTTTCTTGCCATTTTTCAAACTCATTATTCATAAACTTTTTCCTTTCTTATATTAGAATAATTTATTTAATATTTTTAGCTGCTTTAACCAATCCTACAAATAATGGTGCTGGTCTATTAGGTCTTGATTTTAATTCTGGATGGAATTGTCCTGCTATAAAATATGGATGTTCTTTATATTCTACTATTTCAACTAATTTTCCATCTGGTGATGTTCCAGAACATATTAAACCTGCTTTTTCTAATCTTTCTTTATATTCATTATTATATTCATATCTATGTCTGTGTCTTTCTGAAATTTGCTCTTTTCCATATAATTCTTTTGCTAATGTTCCTTCTTTTAATATACATGGATATGCTCCTAAACGCATTGTTCCACCTTTTTTATCTATTCCTATTTGATCATCCATTATATGTATAACTGGATTTGCAGTAGATTCATTAAATTCTGCTGAATTTGCATCTTTTAGTCCCAATACATTTCTTGCAAATTCTATAACTGCCATTTGCATACCTAAACATATTCCTAAGAATGGAATTTTATTCTCTCTTGCATATCTAATTGTTTCTATTTTTCCTTCTATTCCTCTATTTCCAAATCCACCTGGAACTATTATTCCTTGCAATCCTTTTAATTTTTCTTGGGCTGTTTCTTTATTTATTGTTTCACAATCTATTAATTTAATGTTAACTTTTACCTTATTGGCAAATCCTGCATGATGTAAACTTTCTATTACTGACAAATATGAATCTTCTAATTGAATATATTTTCCTACTATTCCTATATTTACAGATTCATTTCCTATGCTTCTTATATTATCTATCATTTTTTGCCATTCTGTATTATCTGGAACATATCTATCTAATCTCATATGATTACATACTTCTCTGGCTAACCCTTCTTCTTCAAGCATTAGTGGAACTGCATATAAATTATCTGCTGTTTTATTTTGTATTACACTACTTTTTCTTACATTACAAAATAGTGCTAATTTTTCTCTTATTGTGTCTGGAATCTCTTGCTCTGTTCTACATACTAAAATATCTGGTTGTATTCCTAAACTTTGTAATTCTTTTACAGAGTGTTGTGTTGGCTTTGATTTTATTTCATTTGAACCAAATATGTATGGTAATAATGTTACATGTATATATACTACATCTTCAGGATTTTTCTCTAATCCTACTTGACGGATTGCTTCTATTATTGATAATCCTTCTATATCTCCAACTGTTCCCCCAACTTCTGTTATAACTATGTCTGTATCTGTATTTTCAAAACTATATATTCTCTCTTTTATTTCATTTGTTACATGTGGTATTACTTGTACTGTTTTTCCTAAATAGTCTCCTCTTCTTTCTTTTTCAATTACTGTTGAATATACTTTTCCCATTGTTACACTTGAATGTTGTGTTAAGTTTTCATCAATAAATCTTTCATAATGCCCTAAGTCTAAATCTGTTTCCGCTCCATCATCTGTTACGAATACTTCTCCATGTTCATATGGACTCATTGTTCCTGGGTCAACATTTAAATATGGGTCAAATTTTTGTATTGTTACTTTATATCCTCTATTTTTTAACAATCTTCCTAATGATGCAGCTGTTATTCCTTTTCCTAGCCCAGATACTACTCCTCCTGTTACAAATACATATTTCGTGTTCATTTATTGTTCCTCCTATATTACCTATTTTGCTATAAATAAAATGTTTTTTCCTTTTCAAATAAAAAAAATAGATTAAAATAAAAACTGCAAAATCGGTTTTTTTTTAATCTATTAAAAACTATGTTTTTATATTATCATATTTTTATAGTTTTTTCAAGGATTTTTTGTATTTTCTTTTTTATTTATAAATTGCAATAATAAGTGCCACACTTTTAAATAAATAATATACAATTTTATTTTTCCACTATTTTTACCAAACAATTGCATTTATTGAACCATAACTAAGGGTTCCATCATTTATATACGCACTCCATTCTTTTTTATACTCACTATCTAATTTGGTTATATATGCATTTTCTCTTCCTAACAAATATCCTCCATCTGATGTCTGTACAATTGCATTTATCGCTCCATAACTAAGGGTTCCATCATTTATATACGCACTCCATTCTTTTTTATACTCACTATCTATTTTAGTTATATATGCATTTTCTCTTCCTAACAAATATCCTCCATCTGATGTCTGTACAATTGCATTTATCGCTCCATAACT
>CAKOTF010000002.1 GCA_934120045.1 uncultured Clostridia bacterium | reverse complement strand
ATCGAGGGCTTAACTATAATTTTTATTAAAAAGAATCCTAATAAAGTTTTCATCTATGTATTTTTGAGTGTGCTTTACACATTTATATAATTTTCTGGTGACTATAACATGGAGGAAATACCTGTTCCCATACCGAACACAGAAGTCAAGCTCCAATGTGCTGAAAATACTTGTGGGTTACCCTACTGGGAAGATAAGTTGTTGCCAGTTTTTTTTATTTGTAAATTAATTTTTTTATAAAAAAGAAGCTATAAATTAAAACTATAAAAATAATTTTAATTTATAACTTCTTTTTGTTATTTTATCTTTCATCAGATGTATCAAGTTTTGAAAAATATGATTCTAAACTATTTCCCACTTGTAATGGTTGCATATTAACTTTTGGAAAATATGTTTCTTTAGGTATAGAATAAGTTGAGACACCAGTAGATATATTTTGTAATTTAGAAATTATATTTTCACTTATACCACATAAACGTAAATATGGAATATAAGCAAAATTACTATGTGAATTTATAGATATATTATTCCAATCATACTTTCTTTTTGGATGTTTTGATAATTCATATATTTTTCCATTAGAGTCTCTTATATAAATAGGCTCATCAGAACTATATGCTCTTTGAAAAATTAAATGTGTATTTATAAGTGAAGGATCATTTTTTAAAGTAAGTGTAATTGAGTGTAATTGATGTTGAAGCACTTTTGAATTTTGTTCATCAAAAAAGATTGTATTTTCATCAGTGAAATTTGGGTTTTTTAAATTTTTACCTAAATTACTATTTGATATGATTAAAGATTTTATTTTTTGCAAAAATTTTAAATCTTGTGTACTTAAATCTTGTTTTGAATGATTTTTTAAATCAAGGTGTGAATAAATCATATTTAAAAATGCTTCCATATTTGGTATTGTCATTGTTGCTAAATCTCTCACATTTGAATCAGGATGATTTTCAGCAATATTTATGATCTCTGAATATAGTTTTATATCATCCCATTTTAATAATTTTTCTAAGTCAATTTTATCAATACCTTTATCTTTAAAATCACTTATAAGAGTCTTTAAATCTGAGTTAAAAAGTTGTGATTTTAATTTAAAAGCTTTGAAAAAAGCATTTATAGTTTTTTCATGTGCAAATACCAGTGGGTTAGAATAAATTAAACGATAACCGTCTAATCTTTTTTCTAACAATCTTTCAATTATAGGTAATTGTTTTTCATCATAAACATCGATTTTTCGTTTTGAATTATTTGAAGTTTTTATACTACCATCATTATTTTCAATAGGTTTACTATTTAAGTCTAATTCTACAGAAATAGATTCATAATGTGAATAAGGCAAATGGATTGGTAATCCAAAATATAAATAATCTCTTGAAACATAGTCACATCTATCAACATCAAAATTACTTTCATCATGTTCTTTAAAATTCATAATATGTTTATTATATAAATTATTTAATATATCTGGAAGTTTAGGACTTATTTTTAATAATATATTTTGAATTTCTGGATCTTCTAACATTATACGTTTTCCTAAATCTTCGTGTGCTCCTCTATAAGACAAAATTTCTGTTTCCATTAAATGTGATAAAGGTAGATGACCAATATCATGTCCTGCCATTTTTATTAAATCAGCTAATAAATAAAGTTTTAAATGATTTTCTTCAATATGCTTTCTCCAATTTGAATCTTGAAAATGATATAAAAATTCTTCTAATTTTCTATTATATACTCCTTTAGAATGTTCTAATCTGCTATGATAAATATTTGGGTATATATCATTAGCAAGTGCTAATTGTGAAATTCTTCCTAAACGTTGCATGGCTTTAGTATTAAAGAAATTTGATATTTGTTTTGGGTAGTAAATATATGGATCTGTATAATATGGTGCTAAAGAAATATCAACTTCTTTTTCTAAAATTACAGATTTATCAACTATATTGTTATCATCAAAAAGCCATCTATAAAAATCTTGTATTAAGTTTTCTTTTGTATTAATATCTTCTAAATTGATCATTTTCTTGTCCTCTATAAAAGTTTTGTTGATATTAATAAATCTCAACACAGAAAAAATTTTACTCTCAAAAGTCATAAATGTCAATCAAATATTGTAAAATAATTTAAATGGTGATAAAATAAAATTGCCAAATTTTTAAGAAAAAAGGAGATTAAATATGTCAAAAGTAACATGGAAATCAGGAACATTTATATATCCATTACCAGCAGTAATGGTATCATGTGGTACAATGGAGGAATCTAATATTATAACTGTTGCATGGACTGGAATAATAAATACTGATCCTGCAATGTGTTATATTTCAGTCAGACCAACAAGACACTCATATGAAATGATAAAGAAAACTGGAGAATTTGTTATTAATTTAACGACAAAGGATTTAGCATATGCAACAGATTGGTGTGGTGTAAAAACAGGGGCAAAAGTAGATAAATTTAAAGAAATGAAATTAACAAAAGAAAAGGCAAATTTTGTTAATTGTCCAATGATAAAAGAAAGTCCAGTATCTGTTGAATGTAAAGTAAAAGAAATAAGAGAATTAGGTAGTCATCATATGTTTGTAGCTGAAATATTGGGGATAAATGCAGATGAAAAATATATAAATAAAAATGGAGCATTTGATATATCAAAATGTGATTTAATAGCATACTCAAATGGAAATTATTATTCTTTAGGAAAGAAAATTGGAAGATTTGGTTTTTCTGTGCAAAAAAAGAAAAAAACAGCAAAAAAATCAGGAAAAACAATTGACAAAAAGAGGAAAAAGTGATAAAATAGCCAAGCATATGTAATTTACATATGTTCACATCGTTTAAAAAAGTAAAGGTTAAAAAAGTCGGAGGTGTATTTAAATGGCAGCTAAAGGACCAAGAGAAAATATCATATTAGAATGTACAGAATGTAAAAACAGAAATTATATGACATCTAAAAATAAAAGAAATAATACTGATAGATTAGAATTAGTAAAATATTGTAAATTCTGCAAAAAACGTACAACACATAAAGAAACAAAATAGTATAAAGCTATTTTAAGGAGGAAATAAAATGGCTAAAAATGAAAATAAAAATGACAACAAAGTCAAAAAACATTTTTTTAAAGATTTTAAGGCAGAATTAAAAAGAGTAATTTGGCCAACACCAAAACAATTGATAAATAATACAACAGCAGTTGTAACAATTGTTATAATTACAGCAATTATAGTATTTGCTTTAGATGCAGTATTTGATTTAGGAAATAAGTATGGAATTAGTAAATTACAAAGTATTGTTAATGAAAAATATAATAATACTGAAAGTACAAAAAGTACTGATAATAATTCTACTGAGAATAATACAGAAAGTACTGAGAATACTTCATCAACAGAAGAAAATACTAGTGAAAATTCTGATGAAACATCATCAACAGAAAATACAGATGGTGAATCTGGTAATGAAGAATAAGGAGGTCAATTATGTCTCAAAAAGATTATGATATGAAACCAAGATGGTATGTAGTTCATACATACTCAGGTTATGAAAACAAAGTAAAAACTGACCTTGAAAAAACTGTAAAAAATAGAGAACTAGAAGATTACTTCTTTGATATAGTTGTTCCAATGGAAGAACAAATTGAAATAAAAGATGGTAAGAAAAAAGCAAATCTAAGAAAAGTATTCCCTGCATATGTATTAGTAAAAATGATTGTTACTGAGGAAACTTGGTACATAGTAAGAAATACAAGAGGAGTAACAGGATTTGTTGGTTCTGGAACAGATCCAATTCCATTAACTGATGAAGAAATTAGAGCAATGGGATTTGATGAATCTACAATAAATGTTGACTATGAAGTAAATGATTCAGTAAAAATACTTCAAGGAGCATTTAAGGATTATATAGGAAATGTTCAATCAATTGATAAAGAAAAACACAGAGCAAAAGTCTTAATATCTATGTTTGGTAGAGAAACTCCAGTAGATGTTGATTTTGCACATATAGAAAGAGTAGATTAAAGGAGGCGAAAATTAGAAATGGCAGAGAAAGAAATTTCAAATATAATAAAATTACAAATAGAAGCAGCAAAGGCAACTCCAGCTCCACCAGTTGGACCAGCATTAGGAGGTAGTGGTGTAAATATCATGCAATTCGTAAAAGAATTTAATGATAGAACAGCAAACCAAGCAGGATTTATAATACCAGTAGTTATTACAGTATATAAAGATAAATCATTCTCATTTATAACAAAAGTTCCACCAGTTGCTGTATTAATTAAAAAAGCTATAAAAATTGAAAAAGGTTCTGGAAAACCAAATAAAGAAAAGGTTGCAAAAATAACAAAGGAACAAGTAAAAGCTATAGCTGAACAAAAAATGCCAGACTTAAATGCTGCATCATTAGAAGCAGCTATGAGTATGGTAGCTGGAACAGCAAGAGCTATGGGAGTAGTTGTTGTAGACTAGTTTAAAATATAAAAATATTGGGAGAGTACATAAGGTATTCGTTAAAACCAAAGGAGGATTAAAATGAAAATGTCAAAAAGATACGCAGAAAGCGTTAAGTTAGTAGAAGCTAACAAAGAATATGATATCAAAGAAGCATTAGATGTTATAGAAAAAATGCCAAAAACAAAATTTGATCAAACAGTTGAATTACATGTTAAATTAGGTGTAGATTCAAAACATGCTGATCAACAAGTAAGAGGTACAGTAGTACTTCCAAATGGTACAGGTAAAACACAAAAAGTTTTAGTATTTGCTAAAGGACCTAAAGCTGAAGAAGCTGAAAAAGCAGGAGCAGATTTCGTAGGTGCTGAAGAATTAATTCCAAAGATTCAAAATGAAAACTGGTTCGACTATGATGTAGTAGTTGCAACACCAGACATGATGGGTGTAGTAGGAAGATTAGGAAAGGTATTAGGACCAAAAGGATTAATGCCAAATCCAAAATCAGGAACAGTTACAATGGATGTAACAAAAGCAATCAAAGAAATCAAATCAGGTAAAGTTGAATATAGATTAGATAAAACAAATATAATTCACTTAGGATTTGGTAAAGTTTCATTTGGAGCTGAAAAATTAGCAGAAAACTATGATGCTATAATGGGAGCTATTATTAAAGCAAAACCAGCAGCTGCAAAAGGACAATATATCAGAAGTGTTTCTGTATCAACAACAATGGGACCTGGACTTTACATTAACCAAAAATAATATATATAATGCCATAGACAGTAGGCAATAAAATAAGTCCTACCGAGGTATAAGATTCGTGAAACGCAATCTCTATGCCTCGTGGTATAGAGATTGTTTTATAATTTAGTTAAAAATTATATTTAATAGATTCTAGGAGGTGAAATTAATGGCAAGTGAAAAAATCATAAACCAAAAGAAAGAAGAAGTTGCAAATTTAGCTGCTAAAATGAAAGAAGCTAAAATAATACTTTTAACAGATTACAGAGGAATTAATGTTGCTGATGTAACAGAATTAAGATCAGAATTAAGAAAATCAGATTCTGAATACAAAGTTATCAAAAACAATATTATAAGAAGAGCTTTAGCTGAAAATGGAATTGAAGGTCTTGATGATTTATTAGAAGGACCAACAGCAGTTATTATGAATAATGAAGATTATTTAGAAGCTGCAAAAGCAATTTACAATTACAGCAAAGACAATGATTTTTATAAAATTAAAGGTGGAGTAATTGAAGGCAAAGTTATGACAGCTGAAGAAATAATAACTTTAGCAAAATTACCATCAAGAGAAACATTATTATCAATGCTTGCTGGTGCATTACTTGGAAATATATCAAAACTTGCAGTTGCACTTGGTGAAGTACAAAAACAAAAAGAAAACGCTTAGTTTTTATAAGTAAATTAAATAAGTTTGGCAAAACTTAAATTGCTAAAAAATAAGATGCGATGTAATCGCAAAAAATTATTAGGAGGATTTTAAAATGAGTAAAGAAGAAATAATAGAAGCAGTTAAAGCTATGACTGTTGTTGAATTATCAGAATTAGTAAAAGCTATAGAAGAAGAATTTGGAGTATCTGCAGTTGCAGCAGCAGCACCAGCAGCAGCTGGAGCAGCAGCAGCTGAAGAAAAAACATCATTCAATGTTGTATTAAAAGAAGCTGGAGATCAAAAAATTAAAGTTATCACAGCTGTTAAAAATGCATTAGGTTTAGGATTAAAAGATGCTAAAGATTTAGTAGATGGAGCACCTAAAACATTAAAAGAAAACGTTTCTAAAGCAGAAGCTGAAGAATTAAAAGCTAAATTAGAAGAAGTTGGAGCAGTTATTGAATTACAATAATTACTATAAAGAGTCTAAGAATAATCTTAGGCTCTTTTCTTATATGGAAAAATCTTAATAAATACTTTCTTTTTTTATAAAAGTATGATAGAATGATTAACGAAAATAAAATGGCATAAAATACATTATATATGGATAATTTTTATTAGAAAGGAAGAAAAGAAAATGTCAGAAGCAAAATATAAAAGAGTTCTACTAAAATTAAGTGGAGAAGCATTAGCTGGAGAGCAAAAAGTAGGAGTAAATCCAGAAGTTGTAGGAAAAATTTGTGATAAAATAAAAGAAGTAGTTGATATGGGAGTTCAAATTGCCATAGTTGTAGGAGGAGGAAATTTCTGGAGAGGAAGAAATGGCCTAGATATGGAAAGAACAACAGCAGATTATATGGGAATGCTTGCTACATCAATGAATGCATTAGCATTGCAAGATGCACTTGAAGCAAGAGGTGTACATTCTAGAGTTCAAACTGCAATTGAAATGAGAGAAATTGCAGAACCATTTATACAAAGAAAAGCTGAAAAACATTTAAATAGAGGAAGAGTAGTAATCTTTGCCTGTGGATCTGGTCATCCATATTTTACAACAGATACAGCAGCAGTATTAAGAGCAACAGAAATAAAAGCAGACATTATACTTTTAGGAAAAGCAATTGACGCAGTTTATTCTGCAGATCCAAAGATTCAACCAGATGCAATAAAGTTTGAGGAAATATCATATTTAGATGTTTTAAATAAAGACTTAAAAGTTATGGATTCAACAGCAACTGCAATGTGTAGAGATAATAATATTCCATTATTAGTATTTGGAATTGCAGATCCTGAAAATATTGTTAGAGCAGTAAAAGGAGAAAAAATTGGTACAATAGTATCATAAAATATATTTTTATAAAAAGAAAGGAAGATTTTATATGGATTATACAAATTTAAAAGAAAGAATGGAAAAATCAATAGAAGCATTTAAGGAGAAATTATCAGAAATTAGAGCTGGAAGAGCTAATCCTGCTATATTAAATAAAGTAAAAATTGATTATTATGGAACACCAACACCAATTAACCAAGTTGCAGGAGTTTCAGTTCCAGAAGCTAGATTAATAGTTATTCAACCATGGGATGTAAGTGTATTAAAAGATATAGAAAAAGCTATATTAGCATCAGATATTGGTTTAAATCCAAATAATGATGGAAAAGTAATTAGATTATCATTTCCAGAATTAACAGAAGAAAGAAGAAAAGAATTAGCTAAAGAAATAAGAAAAATAGCAGAAGAAGCAAAAGTTTCAATAAGAGCTATAAGAAGAGATGGAATAGATGAAGCAAAAGCAAAACAAAAAAATAGTGAAATAACAGAAGATGAACTAAAATCAGCAGAAACAGAAATTCAAAAAATAACAGATAAATATATAGACGAAATTGATAAAATTTTAGCTGATAAAGAAAAAGAAATTATGAGTGTGTAAAATAAACCAATTTAAAAAGGAAAAATAAAAAATGGAATTTAATAAAGAAAATATGCCAAAATCTATAGCAATAATAATGGATGGAAATAGAAGATGGGCAAAAGCTCAAGGAAAACCTGTTAGTTTTGGACATAAAGAAGGCGCAAAAACTCTTGAAAAAATAGTAAGATATGCAAATAAAATTGGTTTACAACATATAACTGTATATGCATTTTCAACAGAAAATTGGAAAAGAGCTGAAGATGAAGTAAAAACATTAATGTTACTACTTCAAACTTATTTAGATGATTATGCTAAAAGAGCAGATTCAGAAAACATTAAAGTAAAAATTTTAGGAGATATAACAGCTCTTTCTAGAGGAATGCAAAAAAGTATAAGAGAATGTATGGAAAGAACCAAAAATAATACAGGTGTAACATTTAATATTGCTTTAAATTATGGTGGAAGAGATGAAATTGTAAAAGCTACAAGAAAAATAGCAGAACAGGTAAAACAAGGAAAAATAAATGTAGATGAAATAAATGAAAAAATGGTATCTGATAATCTTTATACAACAGGTGAACCAGATCCAGATTTGGTTATAAGAACAAGTGGTGAAATTAGATTAAGTGGTTTTTTACCATGGCAATCTGTATATTCAGAATTATTATTTGTTAACAAAAACTGGCCAGATTTTACTGAGGATGACTTAGATGAAGCGATTATTGAATACCAAAAAAGAACAAGGAAATTTGGGGCGAATTAGTATGGAAAAAATTAAGAAAAAAATAGATATAAAGAGAATAACCTCAGCATTACTTGGTTTTCCATTGGTTGTATTAGTTCTAACACTTGGAAATAAATATGTAGTAGATGTATTTTTAGCAATTATTGCAGCAATTGCAATGCAAGAATATTTAAATGCAATATCAAAAGATTCAAAACCAATAAGATGGATTGGATATATTTCATGTATTTTAATTGCTTTAATACATATTGGACCAGAAAAATTTGATACAGTAGCAGTTGGAAATTTTAATATGTTAATAATACCAATTTTATTATTAATCTTATTTACTACAATAATAGTCACAAACATGAAAATCAATTTTAAAGATATTTCATATACTTTATTTGGAATTATATATGTAATAACTTGTATTTCATTTATAGCAAAAATTAGAGGAATGGAAAATGGAAGATATTTAGTTTGGTTTGCCATAATAGCAGCATGGGGAACAGATACATTTGCATATATAATAGGAAAAAGATTTGGAAAACACAAGTTTAGTGAAGTGAGTCCTAAAAAATCAATTGAGGGATGTATTGCAGGAATTATAGGGGCAGTAATAATTGCTTTAATATATACATATGCTATAAATAGTATAAATGGATTCGAATATTCATATACTTATATAACTATATTTACTATAATATTAAGTATAATAGGACAGATTGGAGATTTTGCAGCATCTAGTATAAAAAGATATGTTGATGTAAAAGATTATAGTAATTTGATACCAGGACATGGTGGAATGTTAGATAGAATAGATAGTTTAATGTTTTTGGCACCATTTGCATATGTATTTTTAACAATGATTTAATTGGAGGTTAAATTGATTAATTTTATAGTTAATGCATTAAAAATTATATTTTTATTAGGATTTTTAATATTTATTCATGAAGGTGGACATTTTTGTGTTGCAAAATTATGCAAGATAAAAGTAAAAGAATTTGCTATAGGATTTGGAAAAATAATATGGCAAAAGCAAGGAAAAGAAACTAAATATACATTGAGATTAATACCATTAGGTGGTTTTTGCAGTATGGAAGGCGAAGATGAAGAATCAGATGATGATAGAGCATTTTCAAAAGCAAGTGTATGGAAAAGAATAGCTATTGTTTTGGCTGGACCAATTGTAAATATTGCTTTTGGATTAATAGTGTATTATATACTGGTTGCAAGTGTTGGAATACAATTTGCAAATCCAATAGATGATACTATAATTAACAGACTAACATATAGTGGTAAAGCAACAGGGGAATTTATAATTGCAATTTTAGATAGTGTAAAAACATTATTTACAGTGGGAACATCTGTTGATCAGATGGTTGGAATTGTTGGAATTTCTGAAATAGTTGTAAAAACGGCAGGAATTGCTAATTATATAAATTTGATGGCATTGATTTCAATATCATTGGGAATAACAAATTTATTACCAATACCAGCTTTAGATGGTGGAAAAATTTTGATATTGATTATAGAAATAATTAGAAGAAAACAAATGAAAATTGAAACAGAAGCAAAAATTCAAATGATAGGTTTTTCAATTTTACTTGCTCTATCATTGATTGTAACATATAATGATATTATAAGAATTCTATAAAAGAAAGAGTGTTGCAAATGAAAAAAAGAAATAGAAAAACAAAAATAACAAGAAATCAAAAAGGAATTTCATTGATTGCTTTAACAACAACAATATTAGTACTTGCGATAGTAACTTCAATTGTTATTTATAATGCAAAAGATGTTATAGAAGTAAGAGAATATAAAAAGCTTGAAAGTGATATAGAGGTATTAGAAAACAAAGTTAATATGTATTATTTGAATTATAAAAAAATACCTGTACTAGAAAAAGATTCTTTTCCAGTAATATATAATGGAGATATGGAATTTTTAGGACAAAAGAGAGAAAATGATAATGATAATTATTATATTTTAAATTTAAGATTAATAGATGGAATTACATTGAATTTTGGAGGTGGATTTTATAATATAAAAAACACTGATAATAATATAACAGATAGGAATAATAATGTTATAACAGATATATATATTATAAATGAGCAGAGTCATAGAATTTATTATGTACAAGGAATTCAAGTTGATGAAACTATATATTATACAATTGGAACAGATGCAAATGTTCCAATGATAAATGAAGAGATTGAATGAAGTAGCAAGTAAAACTTGCTATTTTTTTAATTTTGTAGTAAAATAAAGACGACATTTTATAAAAAAATATAACTAATAAAAAGAGAGGTAATTGAAATGTACAGAACACATAATTTAGGAGAACTTAGAATAGATAATGTAAATCAAGAAGTAGAACTATCTGGATGGGTACAAAAAATACGTAATTTAGGTGGAATGATATTTATAGATTTAAGAGATCAATTTGGAATAACACAAGTTGTAATAAATGATGAGAAATTGCAAGAACAAGTAAAAAATCTTCCAACAGAAAGTTGTATTCACATATGTGGTAAAGTTGTGGAGAGAAGTAGCAAAAATCCTAAAATGCCAACAGGAGATATAGAAGTTGTAGCAAATAAATTTGAAATATTAGGAAAATGCAAAAATGTATTACCATTTGAAATAAATACAGACCAAGAAGTAAGAGAAGACTTGAGACTTGAATATAGATTTTTGGATTTAAGAAATGAAAAATTACACAATATAATTTTATTAAGATCAAAAATCCTAAAAACATTAAGAGATAAAATGGATGAATTGGGATTTGCAGAAATACAAACACCAATACTTGCAAATTCATCACCAGAAGGAGCAAGAGACTTCTTAGTACCAAGTAGATTACATCCAGGAGAATTTTATGCATTACCACAAGCACCACAACAATTTAAACAATTATTAATGGTAAGTGGTTTTGATAAATATTTTCAAATAGCACCATGTTTTAGAGATGAAGATCCACGTGCTGATAGAGCACCAGGAGAATTCTATCAATTAGATTTTGAAATGAGTTTTGCAACACAAGAAGATGTATTTAAGGTAGTAGAAGATGTTATACCATATACATTTAAAAAGTTCACAAATTGGAAAGTTGACGAAGGTCCATTTATACGTATTCCATATAGAGAAGCCATGGAAAAATACGGAATAGATAAACCAGATTTAAGAAATCCATTAATTATTCAAGATGTAACAAAAGTATTTGAAAATATAGAATTTAATGCATTTAAAGATAAAACAGTAAAAGCTATAGTAGTACCAAATGGTGCAGAGCAAGGAAGAAAATTCTTTGATAAAATGACAGAATTTGCTACAACAGATGAAGTTGGAGCAAAAGGATTAGCTTGGACAAAATTTGAAAAAGATGGAACAGTACAAGGTGGAATTGCTAAATTTATAACAGATGAAGCAAAAGCAAAATTAGAAAATGAATATGAAGTAAAAGCAGGAGACAGTATATTCTTTATAGCAGATGAATTCCATAAAGCACAAAAAATTGCAGGACTTGTAAGAATTGAGCTTGGAAAGAAATTAGATTTATTAGAAAAAGACACATATAGATTCTGTTTTATAGTAGATTTTCCAATGTATGAATTATCAGACGAAGGAACAATAGACTTTTGTCATAATCCATTTTCAATGCCACAAGGTGGATTAGAAGCATTAGAATCAAAAGATCCATTAAATATATTAGCATATCAATTTGATTTAGTATGTAATGGATATGAGACAATGTCAGGAGCAGTAAGAAATCATGATCCAGAAATAATGGTTAAAGCATTTGAAATTGCAGGATATACAGAAGAAGATGTAAAAAACAGATTTGGAGCATTATATAATGCATTCCAATATGGTACACCACCACATGCTGGAGCTGCGCCTGGTGTAGATAGAATGGTAATGCTTATAGCAGACTCAACAAATATAAGAGAAGTTATAGCATTTCCTAAAAATAAAAAAGCAAGAGATTTATTAATGCGAGCCCCATCAGTTGTAACAAACCAACAATTGGAGGATGTTCATATTTCAATAAAAGAAAATTAATAACTAGAAAGTTGGGATAATTTTATATCTCAACTTTTTGACATAGTGAATATTTTACCATATAAAATACTTGCTTATTTTTATGTTTTAATGTAAAATAAAACAAGATGGAGGAGATGCAGGCAGAAACTAAAGATGAGAAAAACAATAATAAGCCAGCATAATAGAATATGAAAAATTATTATGAAATATTAGAAGTAGATAAAAATGCATCATATGAAATAATTGAAAAAGCATATAAAACACTTGCTAAAAAATATCATCCTGATTTACAAAATAGTGATAAGAGTCAAAATAAAATGCAACAAATAAATGAGGCATATGAGATATTATCAAATGATTTTAAAAGAAGAGAATATGACGAAAAATTGCAAAAACAAAATGTATCTATAGAAGAGTATAATAAAATAATTCAGGAAAATAATAAATTAAGAAGAGATTTGCAAAGAATAACTGCATCAAATAATGAAATGAATTCTAATCAAATCGATGGTCTGCAATTTGTTAGAAGGTACTATAGGCAGATGAAAAAGGTTAGTGGACAACAAATTCAATATAACCAAAATAAGAAAAAGATATCAATTGAAAAAATAAAAGGATTAATAATATATGTGTTAGTGATAATTGCTATTATATTAGTATTAGCAGTTGTACCAATTTCACGTAATTTTTTTGTAAATCTATATAATACCAATACAGTAATAAAGATGATTGTAGATATAATAATTGATACATTTTCTAGAGGTTTTTGATTAAATAATTGAAAGGAAAATATGAATGAAGGCATTAATAACAGGAGCTTCTTCAGGAATGGGAAGAGATATGGCAAAAATATTAAGTCAAAAAGGATATGATTTAATATTAGTAGCAAGAGATGAAAAAAGGCTAGAAGAGGTAAAAAAGCAATTGAAAACAGAGGCAAGAATTGTTACTATGGATATATCAAAAGAAGAAAATTGTAAAAAATTATATGAAGAAAATAAAGATATAGATATATTAATAAATAATGCTGGATTTGGAGATTGTGGACATTTTGAAGAAACAAGCTTGGATAAAGATATTCAAATGATTAATACAAATATAATAGCATATCATATTTTGACAAAATTATATTTAAAAGAAATGATAAAAAAAGATAGTGGAAAAATATTAAATGTAGCATCAATTGCCGGATTTATGCCGGGACCACTTATGACAACATATTATTCAACTAAAAATTATGTAGTAAGATTTTCAGAATCAATTAGAGAAGAACTAAGAAGAAAGAAGTCAAAAGTACAAATTAGTATTTTGTGTCCAGGACCAGTAGATACAAACTTTAATAAGGTTGCAGATGTTGAATTTGCATTAAAAGGTTTAAGTAGTGAATATGTTGCAAAATATTCTATAGATAAATTTTTAAAGGGAAAATTTTATATTGTTCCGAGTTGGAAAATAAAATTAGCAAGACTTGGAGCCAAATTAGCACCTGCTAGTTTTGTAGCTAAAATTTCTTATAATATGCAAAAGAGAAAAATTAGATAAATTATTAATTTTAGCATCGAAAGGAATGAATAAAATGCCAAATAGTGAAGAGAAAATAGAAAGAATAACCAAACATCATTTGCCAAGATGGAATGAATTACCTGAAATTGATTTATATTTAGATCAAGTAGTAAATTATTTAGAAAAGTATTTAGGAATATTAAGTACAAATAATGATGATAAAATTATAACCAAAACAATGATAAATAACTATGTAAAACAAGGAATAATGCCGGCTCCAGAAAAGAAAAAATATAATAAAACACATATTGCATATTTAATGGTAATATGTGTTCTAAAACAAGTATATAGTATCGGAGACATTGGAAAACTAATATTAGAAACAACTAAATATTTTGAAATAAGTAAAGCATATAATAGGTTTTGTGCAAATCTAGAAATATCAATAAAAAATGTTTTTACACGTAAAGAAATTCCTCATATTGATAGAATGACTGAAGAACAATATTTGTTAAAAAATGTTGTCCAAACAGTTGCTGATAAATTATATGTAGAAACTAAATTTTTAAGTGAAGTAAAAGAAAAAGAGGAAACCAAATGAAAGAATATATAGTTAGTCAAGAAGAAAAAGGAAAACGTTTAGATACATATATACCAAGTGTTGATACAGATATAACTAGAACATCTGCACAAAGATTAATTGAAGATGGAAATATATTAGTTAATGGAAAAAATGCAAAAGTATCATATAAAATTCAAGAAAATGATAAAATATCAGTTGAAATACCAAAACCAAAACAAATAGAACTAAAAGCACAAGATATTCCAATTGAAATTATATATGAAGATAGTGATATTATAGTTGTAAATAAGCCAAAAGGAATGGTAGTACATCCTGCAAATGGAAATCCAGATGGGACATTAGTAAATGCTATTATGGCAATATGTAAAGATAGCTTGTCTGGAATTGGTGGAGAAATAAGACCAGGTATAGTACATAGAATAGATAAAGATACATCAGGACTATTAATTGTTGCTAAAAATGATAATGCACATGTAAAAATGAGTGAACAAATAAAAAATCATGAAGTAAAGAAAACATATATTGCACTTGTTAGAGGTGTTTTTAAAGAAAACGAAGCAACAATAGATATGCCAATTGGAAGAAGTACATCAGATAGGAAAAAGATGGCTGTTAATAAAAATGGTAAAGATGCAATAACACATATAAAAGTATTAAAAAGATTTGATAAATACACATTGTTACAAGTAAATATAGAAACAGGAAGAACACATCAAATACGTGTACATTTATCACATATAGGATATCCTATTGTTGGTGATTATACATATTCAAATGGAAAAAATGAATTTGATGTTATTGGACAATGTTTACATGCTCAAAAATTAGAATTTAAACATCCAATAACTCAAAAAGATATGTGCCTTGAAGCAGAATTACCACAATATTTTAAAGATATACTTGATAAATTAAAAGATAGAGAAATAAAATAACCGGCAAGAGAACCTTGCCGGAGAAATCTATATAAAGCCTTTTAGAAAAGTAAAAGGAATTAATATATAATATGCAGGAAATATAAAAATAGTACATAAAAAGAAAGGAGAGCATGATTAATATCGTGCAAATCAATATGGAAGAGAGACTTCAAAAATATTTAGCAGAATGTGGAATTGCATCAAGAAGAAAATGCGAAGAATATATTTTACAAGGAAAAGTTCAAGTAAATGGAAAAACAATTACAGAATTAGGTGTTAAGGTAAATCCTGAAAAAGACAAAATAACATTTGAAGGCAAAAATGTAAAACAAGAAGAAAGAAAAGTATATATTTTATTAAATAAACCAATTGGATATGTAACAACATCTGATGAGCAATTTGGAAGAGACAAAGTGCTGGATTTAGTAAAAGTTAGAGAAAGAGTTGTACCTGTTGGAAGATTAGACATGTATACATCAGGAGCTTTGATTTTAACAAATGATGGAGATTTTGTATATAAAGTAACACATCCAAAACATGAGATAACAAAAACATACACAGTTACAGTAAAAGGCATAATAAAAAATGAAGAAGTAGAACAATTAAGAAAAGGTGTAAAAATAGATGATTATACAACAAGGCCAGCAAAAGTAAAAATTTTAAAAACAGATGAAGAAAAAGATATATCAAGATTAGAAATAACAATACATGAAGGGAAAAATAGACAAGTAAGAAGAATGTGTGAATCTGTTGGAAGAAGAGTAATAGCTTTACATAGAAGCAAGATAGGAAATATTGGAGTAAAAGATATAGAACTTGGAAAATGGAGATATCTAAAAGATTTTGAAGTAAAAACCTTAATAGGAAAATAAACAGTTGAAAAATATTGAAAAAAGCTGTATAATTGAAATACAAATTACATAAGAAAATAATATAAAAATACAGAGGAGAAATAATGGAATTAAAAGAAGGACAAATTGTAAATGCAAGAGTCAGTGGAATGCAACCATATGGGGCTTTTGTAGAAATGGAAGATGGAAAATCTGGACTTGTTTTTATTGAAGATTTATCTGTTGTGAGAATAAAATCACCAAAGGATAGAGTGAAGATAGGACAAGAAATACAATGTAAAGTAAAATCCATTGATAAAAAAACAGGTAAAATAAATTTATCATACAAAGATTGTTTAGGAACTTGGGAAGAAAATGTAAAAAATTTTCAGGAAGGAATGACAGTTAAAGGAATAGTAAGAGATACTGAAAAAAATAAAAATGGAGTATTTATAGAAATAACTCCAAATTTAGTAGGAATGACAGAATATAATGAAAATTTACAATATGGTCAATCTGTTGATGTATGTATAAAGAAAATACAACCAGAAAAAAAGAAATTAAAACTAACGATAATATAATTATAAATATAAAAAGTATATAAGCTAAAACAAAAATGTGTTTTGGCAAAAGGAGGAATTAAATATGGTTGAAGATAGCCAAATAAAAGCACAAGTATCACCATTTGCTATAAGAGAAGGTGAAATAAAAACATTTGATGGAAAAGATGGATATGTATCAATGAATCAAATAATACATAAAATAAACATTGGACATATAACAGACATTCATTTTGCAATACTAGAATTAGTAAATGAATTTGAATTTATAACATCAAGACAAATTTATCAAATGCTTGAATGGAAAGGAATTAACCCACAATCACAAGATAAATTAAATAATAAATTAGATCAATTAGTAAAATCAAAAATATTAACAAGATATTACTTTACATCTGAAGAAGGAAAAGGAATATATAGAATATATTGTCTTGAAAAGATGGGAAAATATTTGTTAACATCAAAGGAAATAGAATGTAAATGGCAACAAACAGATAATGTAAAACCAGTTGCAATGATAAAAAAGAGATTAGCAGGAAATCAAACAATTATAGCATATCTTAGAAAAGTAAAAGCATTTGATAGCTATGTTGTAAAACCAACGATTCAAGCAAAGATTTCTGGAAAAACGTTTAAAGCAACAGGAGGATCTGTAAAATTAACCAAAAATAATAAATCAATAACATTTTTGTTTGAAGCGGTAAGAAGAGAACAAGATTGGCAAAAGAAATTAGTTGATAAAATGACAATGTACAAAGAATTTTATGAAAATTTCATGCCAGGAGATTCAGGATATTCTTTAATGCCACAATTAATTTTAATTTGTGAAGATGATAAACACACTGCAGAAGCATTTAAAGAAATAGTAACAAATAAAGTTGAGATACCACAAATAAAATTATATTTTACAACAGATTTAAGACAAAATGAAGAAACACTTGAAAATACATTAATTGAATTTAAAATAGATGAAAAAACAAATAAATATAAAATGTTTAATGTTGAAGCAAAAATTTTAGGAATTTAGTCAAAAACATAGACTTTTAAGAAAAGGAAGCAAGCGATGTTTGGACATAGAGCCGATGGAAAGAAAGTAAAGAATTTAGAACCAATTTTTAGAATATTACCTTCTGTAATGATTGACAGAAGTGATGCACAGGTATATTTTAAACAAGATATACCATTAAGTAATATGGAAGAATACATAGATAAGAAGGCACAAGAAGGAATAAGAATGTCATATATGAATATCATATATGCAGGAATTGTAAGAATAATAAACGAAAGACCTAAATTAAATAGGTTTGTAATGAATGGAACAACATATCAAAGAGATACAATATATGTATCTCTTTCAATAAAGAAAAGCTTGACAGATGATGGGCAAGAGACTGTAGTAAAAATACCATTTAAAGGAACAGAAACAATATTAGAAATTAAAGAAAAAGTTGATGCAACAATTGAGAAAAATAAAGATTTGCAGACAGCAAATAAAACAGATAATCTTGTAAAAATATTAAATTTAGTTCCAAATTTTCTGATATTATTTGCAGTAAAGATGTTAAAATTTTTAGATAAACATGGAATTATGCCTAAAGCGGTAATTAAGGCAAGCCCATTTCATACAAGTGTATTTTTAACAAATGTAGGGTCACTTGGAATTGATAGTATATATCATCATATATATAATTTTGGAACAACAAGTTTATTTTTCTCTATGGGAAAAAAGAAAAAAAGTTATATATATGAAGAAGATGAAATAAAAGAGGAAAAGTGCATAACAATTGCTTTTGTTGGTGATGAGAGAATATGTGATGGACATTATTATGCAACATCATTTAAGCAATTAAATAAATATTTAAAGAGACCAGAATTGTTAGAGAAACCACCAAAAAATATAGAAAATAATAATATTAGCGAAAAAATTGAAATTAACTAATAAAAATGTGTAAAAATTTTCAAAAAAATGTTGACTTAATACTTAAATTGTGATATTATATTTAAGTGTTAAGACACATGAGTCAGTAGCTCAGTTGGATAGAGCATTTGCCTTCTAAGCAAAGGGTCGGGGGTTCGAATCCCTTCTGGCTCACCATAACATTTTATACAAGTTAGTGGTATAATAAAACACCTTAATTTACAGTACTGTATTTTAAGGTGTTTTTATTATAAAATGGAGATGAAATAAATGTATTATACATATATGATAAGATGTTCAGATAATTCAATTTATACAGGAATGACAAATAATTTAGAAAGAAGAATAGAAGAACATATAACTAAAGACAAAAGAGGTGCAAAATATACCAAATCACATAATGCTGAAAAATTAGAAATAGCATGGAAAAGTAAAGAAAAATCATTAGCATGTAAATTAGAATATCAATTAAAGACACTTACTAAAAAACAAAAAGAAGATATAATAAAAGGAGAAAAAATTTCAAAATATTTAAGTGGAAAAGTGGATTGTAGAAGATATAGAAAAATATAATATTAATATTGAAAAAATAGCTTAAATAATATATAATATTAAAGTAATTAAATAAATCGAAGAAGAGGAATGTGATAAAAATGGGTAAATCAATAATAAAAGAAACAATAGAATGGATATTATGTTTTGTAATAGCAGTAGTGTTAGCATTAATAGTAAGATATTATATAGGAACACCAACAGAAGTAAGAATGTCATCAATGTTTCCAACACTTCACGAGGGCGAAAGATTGTGGTTAAGCAGATTAGGAAGAACAACAAAAAAACTTCCCAATAGAGGAGATATAGTTACTTTTGAAGCTCCAAGTAAATCATGGATATCAAAAGATGAAATTGACTTAACAAACCCAGTTGCAGTGTATGATAATGAACCACAAGGTTTGTGGAATAAATTTACATATTATGTGTTAGAAACATCTAAAACAAGTTATATAAAAAGGGTAATAGGGTTACCAGGAGATTATGTGGAAATAAAAGATGGAGCAGTATATATTAATGGAGAAAAACTACAAGAAGATTATTTACAATCAGGAGTAGTTACAGATATGCATCAAGCCCCAGGACAAGAAGGAAATTTTACAGGATTTACAGTACCAGAAAACTATGTATTCTGTTTAGGAGACAATAGAACAGGAAGCAGAGATTGCAGATCTTTTGGATGTGTACCATTAGAAAAAATAGAAGGAAAAGTATTATTTAGATTTTGGCCATTAAACAAATTTGGAGGAGTATAAATTGTTTGAAAAAATAATTGGAAACGAAAAAAATAAAACAATATTAAAAAAAGCCTTAGAATTAAACAAAACATCACATAGTTATTTGTTTTGGGGAACAGAAGGAATCGGAAAGAAAAAAATAGCCTTAGAATTTGCAAAAAAACTACTATGTTCAACACCAAACGAAGAAAATTGTAGATGTAAAGCATGTATAGAATTTGATTCTAACAATAATCCAGATTTTATGATGATAGAATCACAAGATGGAAAAGTAAAAATAGATCAAATAAGGGAAATGCAAAGGAAAGTAGCAGAAAAACCAATAGTATCAGACAATAAAGTATATATAATAGATGATAGTGATACTATGACATCAGAAGCACAAAATTGCTTATTAAAAACATTAGAAGAACCACCAGAATATGTAACGATTATATTAATATGTTCAAATGAAGATAATATGTTAAGTACTATAAAATCAAGATGTACAAGGATACATTTCGAAAATTTAGAAATTTCTGAAGTGAAAGATTATATAAAACAAAATTATTCAGAAATAGAGATTGATGATAGTATAATAAATCTTTCACAAGGTAGTATAGGAAAAGCATTAAAACTAAATGAAAATAAAGCTTTATATGAAAATATTGAAAATATATTAAAAAGTTTTAAAAATAAAGATATAATAGATATTGTAAAAATGTCAGAAGAAATATATAAAGCCAAAGAAGAAATTTACTCTGTTTTAGAATATATAAATGTTTTATTGTTAAAATTAAGTAAAGAAGATTTAAGATATATAAATGCTATAGATATTGTAGAAGAAACTAAAAAAAGACTAAAAGCAAATAGTAATTATGATATGTGCATAGATAATTTATTATTTAATATAAATTATTTATTTCGAAAATAGAAAGGACGTAATGAATGAAAAAAATAGTAGGAGTTAGATTTAAGAGATTAGGAAAAATATATTTTTTTGATCCTAAATGGCTAGAAGTCCAAAAGGGTGAATATATTATTGTTGAAACAACGCAAGGTGAAGATATTGCAGAAGTAATAATTCCAGTAAGAATGATAGATGAAGAAAAATTAAATTCACCATTAAAAAAAGTTTTAAGACTTGCATCAAGCAAAGATTTAAAACATGCAGAAGACTTAAAAAAGAAAGAAAAAGAAGCATTTGAATATTGTAATAAAAAAATTAAAGAATATAAATTAGACATGACTTTAACAGATGTAGAATATAAATTTGATAATAGTAAAATATTATTTTCATTTACCTCAGATGGAAGAGTGGATTTTAGAGAACTTGTTAAAGATTTAGCTGCAACATATAAGACAAGAATAGAACTAAGACAAATAGGTGTAAGAGATGAAGTAAAAAGGATTGGTGGAAATGGAGTTTGTGGACGTGAATTATGTTGTTGTTCATTTTTAGGGGACTTTGAAACAGTATCAATAAAAATGGCAAAAGAACAAAATCTTTCATTAAACCCAACAAAAATTTCAGGAAATTGTGGTAGATTAATGTGTTGTTTAAAATATGAACAAGAAGTATATGAAGAAAAAGAAAAAAGATTACCACATGTAGGAGCAATAGTAAAAACTCCAGATGGTGTTGGAGAAGTTGATAATGTTGAAACATTAAAAGAAGTAGTTAGAGTTAGAATAAAAGATGGAGATATTTTTAAACAAAAAAGATATGAAGTAAAAGACATAAAAGTTATAAAAGATGTAAAAATAGAAGAAGACAATTTAGAAGAAGATAAAATAGAAGAAGAAAATTAGTGAAAGGTGGTGAATGTAATGGCATATAGAATACAATGTGATAAATGTATAAGCTGTGGTGCATGTGCTGCAAATTGTCCTGTTGGATGTATATCACAAGGAGAAACTTGTTTTGTTATAGATGAATCTGCATGTATAGGATGTGGAACATGTGCAGGTGTTTGTCCAGTTGAAGCACCAATTGAGGTAACAGAAGATGCTGAATAGATTAAGAGCCTTGAATATAATATAAAATCAAGGCTTCTTTTTTTCTGTACAGAATAAATATGTGAATTATAGAATCTCTAAGTAATTACCATTACATAGAAATTCTTAGAGCCACTTTTATTGTTAAAAATATTTACAAAAGTAAGAATTGGTATTATAATAAAATATGTGTAAAATAATAAGAAAAGGAAATGTGATAAAATGAAAATAGGAATAGTAGGCTTACCAAATGTAGGAAAAAGTACAATGTTTAATAGTATAACAAAAGCAGGAGCAGAATGTGCAAACTATCCATTTTGTACAATAGAACCAAATGTAGGAGTTGTAGCAGTACCTGATGAAAGAATAGACAATCTTGCAAAAATGTATAATCCAGCCAAAATAACAAAAGCAATAGTAGAATTTGTTGATATAGCAGGATTAGTAAAAGGAGCAAGCAAAGGTGAAGGATTAGGAAACAAATTTTTATCACACATAAGAGAAGTAGACGCAATTTGCCAAGTTGTAAGATGTTTTGAAGATCCAAATGTAATACATGTAGATGGAAGTGTAAATCCATTAAGAGATATAGAAACAATTAATTTAGAATTAATATTTGCAGATTTAGAAACACTTGATAAAAGATTAGACAAGGCAAAGAAAAACTTAAAAGCAGATAAAAAATATCAAGCAGAAATAGACTTAATTGAAAAATTAAAAGAAAACTTAAATAACGGAATTCCAGCAAGAGCTGTAGAATGTAATGAAGATGAACAAGAATTAGTAAAAGATATGTTTTTATTAACATCAAAACCAATAATTTATATTGCCAATATATCTGAAGAGCAAATTCAAACAGCAGATGATGAAGAAATGGTAAAACAAGTAAAAGAATATGCTGCAAAAGAACATGCAGAAGTAATTCCACTATGTGTAAAAATAGAAGAAGAATTATCAGGACTAGATGATTCAGATAAAAAAGAAATGTTAGATGCTCTTGGATTAGAAGAATCAGGATTAGACAAATTAATAAAGAAAAGCTATGATTTACTTGGATTAATGTCATTCCTTACAGCTGGTGAAACTGAAGTAAGAGCATGGACAATAACAAAAGGAACAAAAGCACCACAAGCTGCTGGAAAAATTCACTCTGACTTTGAAAGAGGATTTATTAAAGCAGAGGTTGTATCATATAATGATTTGATGAAAGAAGGCTCAATGCTTGCTGCAAAAGAAAAGGGACTTGTTAGACAAGAAGGAAAAGAATATGTAATGCAAGATGGAGATATAGTAGTATTTAAGTTCAATGTTTAATAGAAAAGGATAAAATATGGAAAATTTAACTGAATTTAATCTATTTACAACTAGAAATTTTGTAATATATTTAATAATAATAAATTTAATAGGTTTTTATGTTATGTGGTCAGATAAAAGAAAAGCAAAAAAAGGAAGATGGAGAATTCCGGAAAACACATTATTTTTAATTACATTATTAGGTGGAGGAATTGGAACAATTTCTGGAATGTACACATTTAGACATAAAACTAAAAAACTAAAGTTTACAATTGGAATGCCAGCAATATTGATATTAGAGGTAGTTTTGTTTATATATTTAAAATTCATAATGTAAAATTATAGGCTTTAAGCACTTTATGTGTTTAAGGCTTTTTTATATACTAGGAAAGTTCTCCTTGTAGGAGAACTTTCTGTACTAGATAAATATGGCGAGTCTTAGATTTTTCTTAAAATTTTCATTTGATAGAAAATCTTAGATTCGCTTTTTTAGTTGACAATAATCCATAAATAGAGTATAATTTAACCTGTATTATTAGGCACAAAATGTGCTATCGTGAAAAAAGAAAGGAATAGAAATAAAGTGAAAGAAATAGAATTATTAGCACCAGCAGGATCATTTGAAAAAGCAAAAATAGCATTTTTATACGGAGCAGATGCAGTATATTGCGGAACAGCATCATTATCATTAAGATCGAGAGCAGAAATACAAGATGATGATTTAATACAAACAATAAAATATGCACATAGTATTGGAAAAAAAGTATATGTAGCATTAAATATATATGCTTGGGATGAAACATATCCAGAAATAATAGAAATGGCAAAAAAATTAGAAGAAATAAAGCCAGATGGAATAATTGCAGCAGATGGAGGAGTAATAGAAACATTAAAACAATATGCACCAAGTGTTCCAATAAATGTAAGTACACAAGCTAATCTTGTAAGCTTACACTCATGTAATTTCTGGTATAAAAATGGTGCCAAAAGAATGATAATGGCAAGAGAATTAAATAAAGAACAATTAAAATATATAATGGCAAATAAACCAGAAGGAATGGAAATTGAAATATTTGTACATGGTGCAATATGTTTTGCATATTCTGGAAGATGTTTCTTGAGTGATTTCTTAGCTTGTAGAAGTGCTAATTTAGGAGATTGTGCACAAAGCTGTAGATGGTCATATAATTTATATGCAGAAGAAAGAAATAATCCAGGACAATATATGCCAATAGAAATGGACGAACATGGAACAAGTATATTTTCATCAAAAGATTTATGTTTAATAAGAGAACTTCCAGAAATAATAGACATGGGAGTTGACAGTGTAAAAATAGAAGGACGTTTAAAAACAGAATATTATGTTGCAAGTATAGTAAATGTTTATAGAAATGCAATAGATGATTATAAAAAAGATCCATCACATTATGATGTTGATAAATATTTAAAAGAAATTGAAAAAATAAAAACAAGAGAATTAACAACATTTTATTTCAATGATAGAAAAAATCAAGATATACAAGAATATGATGGACACCAATATAATGAGTTATACCAATTTGGTGGAAAAGTTGTGGAATACAATGAAGAAAAATCAATTATGGAAGTAAGAAATAGATTACAAGTTGGAGATACAATGGAAATTTTAGTACCACATCATATAGAGCCAGTTGTATTCAAAATAGAGAAAATGTGGGATATAGAAACAGACAAAGAAATTGAATTTATAAATCCAGGGGTAAAAGGTCAACAAGTAAAAATACTTCTTCCAATAAAATGTGAAAAAAATTGGATTATTAGGAGAAAAAAATAATAATGAGAAATATAAAAGATTATAATTTAGATAGTCTAAAAGAAGAATTTGTTCAAATGGGAGAAAAGCCATTTAGAGCAGAACAAGTATTTAAGTGGTTATATGAAGAAAAAGTCAAAGAATTTGATGAAATGACAAATCTTTCTTTACAACTAAGAGAAAAATTAAAAGAAAATTATACAATGTGCAATTTCAAGATTTTAAGAAAATTAGAGTCAAGTGATGGAACAAAAAAATATTTATTTGACTTATTAGATGGAAATGCAATAGAAACAGTACTAATGAGCTATCATCATGGATACAGTATATGTGTATCATCACAAGTTGGATGTAAAATGGGATGCAAATTCTGTGCATCAACAGGAATTCCATTTGTAAGAAATTTAACATCTGGAGAAATTGTAGAACAAATATTAGCTGTAGAACAAGACAATAATATAAGAATATCAAATGTAGTATTTATGGGAATAGGAGAACCATTAAATAATTATAATAATGTTGTAAATGCTATTAGAATAATAAATAATCCAAAAGGAATAAATATAGGTGCAAGACATATAAG
Source organism: uncultured Clostridia bacterium (assembly GCA_934120045.1). GTDB lineage: Bacteria > Bacillota > Clostridia > TANB77 > CAG-508 > CAG-269. The sequence goes on along the minus strand of CAKOTF010000002.1, from coordinate 190,292 downwards.
TGTTTCAACAAGTGGATTAGTACCAGCAATTTATAGATTAGCAGATGAAAATATTCAATGTACATTATCAATATCATTACATGCTACAACAAATGAAAAAAGAAGTAGTATGATGCCTGTAAATAATGCATTTCCAATAGAAGAATTATTACAAGCTTGTAAAGATTATATTGCGAAAACAAATAGAAGAATTTCATTTGAATATGCATTAGCAAAAGACAATAATGATAATTTAGAAGATGCAAAAGAATTAGTACATTTATTAAGCGGAATGATATGTCATGTAAATTTGATACCTATTAATAAAATAGAAAATGGAGCATATACTAAGAGTTCAAATGAAAATATAATTAAGTTTAGAGATTATCTAAATGACCATGGAATAGTAGCAACAATAAGAAGAGAGTTGGGTTCAGATATAGATGCAGCTTGTGGACAATTAAGAAGACAAAACCTACAATCATAATATGGAAAATTCGTGAAAATAATTGAAAAAAATTTTTATATATGATATAACTAAAAACATATAGAAAGATATGAGGTGAAATATGATAATTGCTTATGCAAAATCAGACGTTGGAAAAGTCAGAGAAATGAACCAAGATGCATATTATATATCTGATTCATCAAGTGAAGTAAAACTATACCTATTAGCAGATGGAATGGGTGGATATAAAGGCGGAGAAATTGCAAGTAATTTAGCAATAAAATGCACAAAAAATTATATTGAAAACAATTTCAAAGAAACACCAAAAGACAGAGAAAGTCTTATACAACTAATAGCAAGTAGTATGGAATATGCCAATATGGTGGTATATGAAAAATCAAGAGAAAATAAAGAATATGAAGGAATGGGTACTACTTTAGAAGTTTGCTTAATATATAATAATAAGGCATATATTGGGCACATAGGCGATAGCAGAATATATAGAATAAGAAAGACATTTATAAGAAAATTAACAACAGATCATAGTTATGTTCAAAAATTAGTAAAAGACGGAACAATAACAAAAGAAGAAGCTGAAGTACATCCAAAGAAAAATATGCTATTAAAAGCATTAGGATGTAATGCATTTGTTGAACCAGATGTAGCAGTTAAAGGATTTCTAAAAGAAGATATCTTATTAATCTCATCAGATGGACTTACAAATATGGTGAAACAAGATGATATCTTTCAAATAGCAACAGGAAATATTGAAAAAGCACCACAAAGACTAGTAGACCTAGCAAACGAAAATGGTGGAATGGATAATATAACAGTTGTAATTATTAAAAACATATAATAAAAAAATATAAGAAAAGTGTGGTTTTGCCACATTTTCTTCACCCGATTTGAATTTTCGAGTTTCAAAAGAAAAATCAATGGGTTAGCTAAAAACCTAGGAAGGATTTAAAAATCATGGATTTAAAAGGAAGATTATTAGCAAACAGATATGAAATATTAGAAAAAATAGGCAGTGGAGGAATGGCAACAGTATACAAGGCAAAATGTCATGTATTAAATAGATATGTAGCAATAAAAATATTAAGAGATGAATTTACAACAGATGAAGAATTTGTTAAAAGATTTGAAGTTGAAGCACAATCTGCAGCAAGTATAACACATCCAAATATTGTTTCTGTGTATGATGTAGGTGTTGATGGAAATTTACATTATATTGTAATGGAATTAGTAAAAGGTAAGACATTAAAAGATATAATTGTAGAAGAAAAAGGACCACTTCCATGGAAATGGTCAGTAAATATAGCAATTCAAATTGCATCAGCATTAGAAACAGCACATAAAAATCATATTATACATAGAGATATAAAACCACATAATATAATAATAACAGAAGATGGAGTTGCAAAAGTAACAGACTTTGGAATTGCAAAAGCAGTATCAAATTCAACAATTACAGCATTTGGAACAACTATTGGATCAGTACATTATTTTTCACCAGAACATGCACGTGGAGGATTTACAGATGAAAAATCTGATATATATTCTTTAGGTGTTGTTATGTATGAAATGTTAACAGGAAGAGTACCATTTGATGCTGATACACCAGTATCTGTAGCATTAAAACATATGCAAGAAGAGCCAATTGCAGCAATTGTTGCAAATCCAAATATTCCAATAGCAGTAAATGATATAATAATGAAATCATTAAAGAAAGATCCAAACTTACGTTATCAAAGTGCAACAGCAATGTTAATAGATTTAAAAAGAGCATTAAAAGAACCACAAGGAAATTTTGTAGACAATAGTGAATATGTAGATGCCCCAACGCAAAGAATATCAACAATTCAAGATGATAATAGAGGACCAAAAGCAACTGCAAAGAAAAAAGAAAATAAATTTGTTGCATTTGTAAAAAAACATAAAGTATTATCAACAATTGTTGGACTAATATTATTATTTGTATTAAGTTTAGGAACAACTTTAGGAATAGCAAATGCTACAAGAACAAAAGATGTAGCAATTCCTAATTTAGTTGGAAAAACAGTAGATGAAGCAAAAAAATTAGTTCAAGATAGTAAATTAGTATATTCAGAAGGAGAAGCTGAATATAGTGCAGATGTAGAAGCGGGAAAAATAATTTCACAAACTCCAAAATATACTCAAAATGGAACAGTAAAAGAAAAATCTGAGATTAAAGTAATCGTAAGCTTAGGAACAGAAAAAACCAAAGTTCCAAAATTTGTAGGAACAACAAAAGAAGATGCTGAAAAATCTGCAAAAGATGCAAAATTAAAACTTGAATTTGTAGAAGAAACAAGCAAAACAATTGAAGCAGGATATATTACAAAACAAGAAACAGATGAAGGAACAGAAGTAAATGCTGGAGATACAGTAAAAGTATATATAAGTATTGGAACTGGAATAAAACAAGTTGTTGTAACATCTTTATATGGTGTTGATGCAGAAACAGCAAAGAAAAACTTAGAAGAAAAAGGTTTAGTTGTTGAAATTGAATATACTGAGGATAAAACAAAAGACAATGGAGTTGTTTTAAACCAAAGTATAAAATCTGGTGAAACAGTTGATGAAGGTTCAACAATAACTTTAACAGTAAATAAAATTACTGAAACAAAAACAGGAACAGTAACAATAAATGTAAAATCAATAAGAGGATATCAAGATAAAATTAAAAAGCCAGTTACAGAAAGTGTAAAAGGTGAAACAACAAGTACAACTATCCAAAAAGAGGTTGAAGTTGATAATACACCAAATACAATTCAATTAAAGGTAACTGTTGATGGCGAAACTGTTACAGATGAAAAAGTAAAAGAAAATGTTACAGATAAACAAGTTAGTGTTAGTGGAAAAGGAAATGTTACAATAAAAGTATATATTGATGGCATTTTGAAGAAAACTGTTGATATGAACTTGAATAATACAGATAAATTAACAATTGAATAAAATGATAAAAACTCTCATTAATTTTGGGAGTTTTTTATTATATATTTTATAATTCTCCAAAATATGATACAATATATATGTTATAAAAAAGAAAAGGAGAAAAGCAAATAAATAATGCAAGGAAAAATAATAGGAAATATATCAAATGTATATAAAATAAAAACAGAAAGCAAAGAATATAATGCGTATGCAAGAGGAAAATTAAAGAATAATGAAATAACACCATTAGTAGGAGACAATGTAGAAATACAAGTAACAGATGAAGAAAAATCAGAAGCTATTATAGAAAAAGTAGAACAAAGAAAAAACGAAATAAAAAGGCCTAAAATATCAAATATAGATCAAATAATATTTGTAATATCAACAAAACATCCAAAACCAGATTTATTAATGTTAGACAAACAATTAGCATATGCAGAAAAATTAGGAATAAATGCAATAATTATTATTAATAAAATAGATTTACAAGACAGTTATATAGAGATAAAAGAAGAATATTCTAAAGTTGGATATAAAGTAATTGTAACAAGTGCAAAAGAAAATAAAGGAATTGAAGAAGTAAAAGAAATATTAAAAAATAAAGTAAGCGTATTTTCAGGAAATTCAGGAGTTGGAAAATCAAGTCTAATAAATGCAATATTTAATACAGATAAAACACAAGAAGGAGAAGTAAGCAAGAAAAATAAAAAAGGTAAAAATACAACAACAGACACTAAATTATATGAAATTGAAGAAAATACATATATTGCAGATACACCAGGATTTTCAAGTTTTGAAATAAATGAAATAGAAAGTTCAGAATTAGATAAATATTTTATAGAAATTGAGAAAGAATTAGAAAATTGCGAATTCGTTGGTTGTACACATATAAAAGAAGAAAAATGTGGAGTGAAACAAGCTGTACAAGATGGAAAAATATCTCAAGGTAGATATGAAAGATTTTGTGAGATATATAATGAATTAAAAGATAAAGAGAAATATAAATGGAAATAAAGACTATTTCAAATTGAAATGGTCTTTTTTCTTGTAGATGTAACTTTTTTTTGATAAGATTGTATAAGAGATAGAAAAAAGGAGGATTCAAGATGCAAGAGAAAACAGACAAAGAACTATACAAAGAGTTTCTATTAGGTAATAATAAAAGTTTTGAAGAAATAGTAAAAAGACATAAAAATTCAATTATATATTTTATACAAAGATATACCAAAAGCATAGATATAGCAGAAGATTTAGCACAAGATGTATTTTTATATATATTAATTCATAAGAAAAATTACAGATTTGAATATTCTTTAAAAACATATCTTTATACAATAGCAAAATCAAAAGCGTTAAATTATATAAAAAGAGAAAAAAGAATTGTAGCAATAGATGAGAAAGAATATGAGAATATTAAAGATGTTGAAGAACTAGAGGAAAAAGTATTTAAAAATGAAAGAGCAGAAAATTTAAAAAATGCAATTCAAAAACTAAAATTAGAATATCAAAATGTAATATATTTAGCAGATATAGAAGAATTAAGCTATAAAGAAATAGGACATGTATTAAATAAAACAACATCAAATGTAAAAATATTGATATATAGAGCAAGAAGAGCATTGGAAAAAATAGTATTAGAGGAGGGATATAAATATGAAAACTGATAAGCAATTTATAGATGAAATTTATAAAAAATATGATGAATATCAAAAAGAAGAAAAAATAAAAAGACAAAAAGTAATGAAGAGAATAATAAATATAGCAGCAGTTTTTGTTGTTGCATTATCATCAGTAGTAGTATTTTCACAGAAGAAAACTCCTAAAGTATTGCAAGAAATGAAAAAAGAAGATGTTGCTAAAATTGATTTAGAAACTGTTGGAAATTTTGAGAATTTTTATAATATTATAAAAAGTAAAAATTCTACAAATGGAGAAACTAAATATTCATTTAATTTACAAGAGAGTATAACAGATGTAGCTAAATCAGACATGTTAGAAACTAAATCAAATACAAATATCCAAGTTGAAAATGTTGATGAAGGAGATATTGTAAAAACAGATGATAAATATATTTATTATTTAAGTAAGCAAAGACTTATAATAATAAATGCTGAGAATGCAGAAACATCAGGAAAAATAGCAGAAATAAATTTTAAGGAAGAAAATTTTTATCCTATAGAAATATATGTACAAAATAATAAATTAGCTTTAATAGGAAATATAGCATATAATGAAAATTTAAAAATGAGTACAGAAATGCAAGATATTAGTGAAGCGCCAAAGTCAAAAACAGGAATTATAATATATGATATTACAGATAGAAGTAATCCAAAAGAAATAAGAAATGTTATGCTAGAAGGAAGTTATATAACATCAATGTCAAGAATGATAGATGAAAATATATATTTTGCTGTAAGTGAAAACATATATGGATATGATATTAGTTGTAAAAGTATAGAAGAATTAAATGAAAATGATTATATGCCTAAATATACTGATACAGCAATATCTAATGAAGAAAAATGTATTAGTTATGACAAAATTTATAATTTAGATGAAACAGAAGATGCAAATTATTTAATATTAGTAGGTATTAACATTAATGGAGATAATGAAGCAGATATTCAAACATTTTTAGGAGCAGGAACATATTTATATTCATCAGAAAAAAATATGTATATTGCAACAAATGAGGTTGAATATGATGAAAATTATAAAGTTATTGATACTAAAACAAAATTAATGAAATTTGAATTAAATAATGGAAAAATTATATATAAAGCTAAATGTAAGGTTGAAGGAAGCGTAAATAACCAATTCTCAATGGATGAGAATGGTGATAATTTTAGAATTGCAACAACTATAGGAGAAATATGGTCAAATCAAAATACAAGTAATAATTTATATGTGTTAAATGGCAAGTTAGAAGAAATAGGAAAAATTGAAGGATTAGCAGAAGGAGAAAAAATATATTCAGTAAGATATATGGGAAGTAAAGCATATGTGGTAACATTTAAACAAACAGATCCATTCTGGGTAATTGATTTATCAGATGCAACAAACCCACAAATTTTAGGAGAAGTACAACTTCCTGGATATAGCGTATATTTACATCCATATGATGAAAAACATATAATAGGATTTGGATATGATACAAAAGAAAATGGAACCAGAGTAACAAATAATGGACTTAAATTAGTAATGTTTGATGTTTCAGATTTTACAAATCCACAAGTAGTATTTCAAATAGCTGTTGGAGATAGTAAATACACATATTCAGAATTATTATATAACCATAAATCAGCAATATTTTCAAAAGAAAAAGGAATTATGGCATTTCCAATAAATTCATCATCTGGTTTAAAAACTAATTCGAGAGCAGTTATTTATAAAATTGACTTAGAAAATGGTTTTTCATTACAAGGTGAGATTGGAACTATAAGCAATAATTATGAAGAAGAAGTTATAAGAATTGTATTTGTTAACGGAAATTATTATACTTTATCATATTCACAAGTTAGAGTTGCTGATATGGATTCATTAAATGTTTTTAAAGTTATTGATATATAAATAAAAAGCTGAGAATAGTTCTCAGCTTTTTATTGGTGCGCCCGGAGGGATTCGAACCCCCGATCTCAAAGTTCGTAGCCTTGCATTCTATCCAGCTAAACTACGAGCGCATTTTTAATACTTTTATATTATACGATGTTTTAGAAGTTTTTTCAAGAGTATTACGGAAAATATTTCAAATTGTTTTGACATAAATATTAAAATGTGATATGATATTTCGGACTTTAAATAAAAAAATTCCAAATATCACTAAATAGTGAGAGGAAAATCCTCTTTCTTTTTAGTTTTACATAAATGTTGATAGCATCATAAAAAGAATATTGGAGGAAATTTTATGAATACAATTGTATCATTGTTTAAACAGAAAGTTGAAAATATGAAAGAAAAAAATCAAAGGATAGAAGTACAAGAAAAAGAAGATATGAAAGTGGCTACGGCTGTTATGGGAGAAATTTCATTAATAATATCCCAAATTTATGTAGGCAAAAAAGAAGATTTACAAACACTTTTGCAATTAAAAAGAAAATATGAAGTACAGGGAAGTGAAATAAAGAAATTTTTTGATTATTCTCTAATAGATAAATTAGACGATTTAATTGTTCAAGCTCAGATAGATCAAGAAAAAAGTAATTGAAAATTAAATTTTTGTTTAAACAAAAAAATAAAAATGTGTGGATATATTGATTGTTCACACATTTTTATTATTCATTTTTCAAAAACTTAAATAATAGTAATAAATAAAAATTATAGCAAAAAATGATAAAATTGTGAAAAAAAATTGCCAAAAATGTAAAATGATGATAAAATATAATAGTATAATACTAAATGTAAATATAAAAGGATGTTAAGAGAATGGAAAATTTAACAAATGCTCAAAAATCAATTTGGGTAACTGAACAATATTACAAAGGAAGTAGCATAAATAATATTTGTGGTACAGCAGTTATACAAGAGAAAGTGGACTTTGAAAAATTAAAAGAGTCCATACAAATTGTGTGCAAAAAACATGATAATTTTTGGCTAGAGTTTAAGTTAAATAAAGGAAATGTTGAACAAGTGTTATCTGAAAAAAAAGAAATTCAGATAGACACTATTAATATTGCTGGCAAAAATCAATTAGAATTAGAAAGAAACAAAATTGTAAAAACAAGATTTCAATTAGAAAATTCAAAATTATTTAAATTTTATATCTTTAGATTTATAGATGGAAATGGGGCATTTATGCTCAATATACACCATCTAATTTCAGACGCGTGGACATTAGCGCTTATTTGTAATGACATCATAAAAACATATTCAGAATTAATTCAAAATAAAGAAGTAGAAACAAAGGCTATATATTCATATATAGACTATATTAAATCAGAACAACAATACCAAGAAAGTGAAAAATATAATAAAGATAAGCAATACTGGCTAGAAAGATTTAAAACTATTCCAGAAGTTGCAACAATACCAGGAAGCATAAAAGGAGACATTGACGAAACAAATCCTGCAGGTGAAAGAAAACAATATAAAATCTCAAAAGAAAATGTAGAAGAAATAAAAAATTATTGTAAAGAAAATAAAATATCATTATATAATTTTTTTATGGCTATTTATGCGATATATATAGGTGAAGTATCAAATTTAGATGAATTTACTATAGGTACACCTATTTTAAATAGAACAAATTATAAAGAAAAAAATGCAGCTGGTATGTTTATAAATATGGCTCCATTTAAAATTAATATTAATGAAGATATAGAATTTAAACAATTCATAAAAAATATAGCAAGAGACTCTATGGATATGTTAAAACATCAAAAATATTCATATCAATGTTTGTTAGAAGAATTGAGAAAAGAAAATAAAAGTATTCCAAATTTATATAATATTTTATTATCATATCAAATAACAAATGCAAAGCAAAATGAAGGAAATATTGAATATGAAACAGAATGGACATTTAATGGTTATTGTGCAGATAATATAGATATTCAAATATATGACCTAAATGATACTGGAAATTTGAATATAGCATATGATTATAAAACAAGTATTTATAAAGTAGAGGATATTGAAAACATACATAAGAGAATATTAAATATTATAAAACAAGTAGTATCAAAAGAAGAGATAAAACTTAGTGAAATTGATATTGTTACACCTGAAGAAAAGAAAAAATTACTTGTAGAATTTAATAAAACAGAATTAAAATATGATGAAAACATACCTTTTATAAAATATTTTGAAAAACAAGTAGAAAAAACGCCAGATGAAATAGCAATTGTTTTTGAAAATAAAGAAATGACATATAAAGAATTGAATGAGAGAGCAAATAGTTTAGCATATAAATTAAGAGAAAATGAAGTAACTAATAATACTGTTGTAGGTATTTTGTTAGAACGTTCATTTGAAATGCTGATATCAATGTTAGCAGTATTAAAATCTGGTGGAAGTTATATTCCGATTGCACCAGATTATCCAAAAGATAGAATAGAGTACATGCTTGAAGATAGTGAAGCAACAATAATATTAACAAGTCAAAATAGAAGAAATTTAGCAGATAAAAAACTTATTAATGTTAAAGATGAGAGAATATATGAAAATCATAAAGAAAATTTAGAAAATATTTCAAAACCAGAAGACTTATCATATTTAATATATACATCAGGTTCAACAGGTACTCCAAAAGGAGTAATGTTAAAACAAAAAAATTTGAGCAATTTTTACAATTCAATGAAAAATATAATTGAATATTTAAAAGATGGAAAAAATCATAAAATCCTTTCAATTACAACAGTTTCATTTGATATATTTGCATTTGAGACATTAATGTCATTAACAAGAGGATTAACTATATATTTAACAAGTGAAAATGGTCAAAAAATGACATCAAAAATAGAAAGAATTGTAAAAGACAGCAATGTTGAAATAATGCAAACAACACCATCTGTAATGAAATTTCATTTGGAAAATTTGAATGATGAAAATAGTTTAAAAAGTTTGAAATATATAATGTTAGCAGGTGAGCCTTTAACAAAAACATTGGTAGATAGAATTAAACAAATAATTCCAAATGTAACAATTTACAATGGATATGGACCATCTGAAACAACAATATTTTCAACAATAGGAAATGCAACAAATCAAGAAGAAATTACAATAGGAAGACCTATTAATAATACACAAATATATATCTTAAATAAAAATAAAAAAGTGATGCCACAAGGTACAATAGGAGAATTATATATTTCTGGAGATGGTGTTGGAAAAGGATATATGAATAAAGAGCAACAAACAAATGCGAGCTTTATAACAAATCCATTTATAGATGGGAAAGTTATGTATAAAGTAGGAGATTTGGGTGCTTTTGATGATAAAGGGGAAATTACTTGTTATGGAAGAAGTGATAATCAAGTAAAAATAAGAGGATTAAGAATAGAACTTCAAGAAATTGAGAAAAGAATACAATCTGTTTATAATATTCATGATTGTGTTGTTTTAAAAAAAGTTGTAAAAGGAAAAGACGCATTATGTGCATATTATGTGGAAAGAGGTCATGTATCTAAATCAGTTTTGAAAACAGTTTTATATTCAAAATTGCCAGAATATATGGTTCCACAATATTTTGTAAAAATGGAACAATTACCACATACACCAAATGGAAAAGTTGATAGAAAAGCTTTGCCAGATCCAGTTATTGATGAGAATGAACTTGAAATTGTAAAACCTAGAAATGAAATTGATAAAGAATTAATAAAAATAATAGAAAAAATGTTACAAGTTGATAAAGTTGGAATTAATAATACTTTATTAGAACTTGGCGGAGATTCTTTAACCGCAATTACTTTAACAACCAAGGTTTTATCAAAATTTAATGTACAATTAAATATAAAAGATATATTGTCAAATTATACAATAAAAGATATGTCAGACTATATAGTAGAAAATCAAACAAAAGATATATCAAAAGTAAAAATAGAAAAAGTACCAATTCAAGACACATATCCACTATCATCAGCTCAAAAGAGGATTTATTATAGTGTGAAAATGATTGGTGAGGATAATATTGTTTATAATATGCCTGGTGCAGTATTAGTAGAAAAAATATTAGATATTGAAAAAATAAAAATAGTATTTAGTACAATTTTAAAAAGACATAGTATTTTAAGAACAAGATTTATTTTTAAAGATAATGATATAAGACAACAAGTAGAGTCAAATGTTGATTTTGAAATACCTGTTTTCTATAATAAAAAAGATGAAATAAAAAATATAGTTATGAATTTTTCAAAGCCTTTCAATTTGGAAAAAGAACCATTAATAAGAATGGAAGTGCATTATATAGATAATAAAGAAACATTAGTGTTAATGGATGCACATCATATTATAATGGATGGTATATCATTAAATAATTTTATTATAGAATTTGAAAGATTATATAATGGTGATAATTTAAAAAATATTCCTATACAATATAAAGATTATTCCGTATGGGAAGAAAAATATAACGAAAGTGATGATATTAAAGAAAAAGAGGAGTATTGGGTTAATAAATTTAAAAATTCCGAATTTGAACAATTAAATTTACCATATGATTATAAAGCTACAGCTTCAAGAAGCTATAATGGAGACAGAGTTACAAATATTATTGATGAAAAAAAATTTAGAAAAATAGAAAGATATGCAAAAAAAATAGGAGTTTCTCCATATATGTTTTTTATATCAGTATTTTATATATTATTATATAAATATACTGGTCAAAGCGAAATCATCTTAGGTAGTCCTATTGCAAATAGAGATAAAAATGAAATGAAAAGAATGATAGGAATGTTTGTAAATAATATTGTAACAAAAACAAATATAAATTCAGAAGAGACATTTCAAAATTTCTTAAATGAAATGAGAGAACAAATCTTAGATGATATATCACATCAACCATATCCTTTTGATATGTTGGTAAAAAAGCTTGGAATAAAAACAGATAATTCAAGAAATCCATTATTTGATGTAATGTTTACATATCAAAATAATCAAGAAAATATTTTAAAATTGGATAATACAGAAACTCAAATTGTCGAAATAAATAATAATATTGCAAAATTTAATTTATCGTTAGAAATAAAGCCCAAAAGTCATACAATAAATATTGAGTATTGTACAGATTTATTTAAAAAAGAGACAATAGAGAGACTATTTGAGCATTATATAAATGCAATTGATTTTATTATGAATGATGTAAATGCTAAAATAAAAGATATTGAAATTATTTCAAATACTGAAAAAAATAAAATTTTGTATGAATTTAATGATACAAAGATGGAATATCCAAAAGATAAAACTATTACTGAATTGTTTGAGGAACAAGTAAAAAAGACACCTAATGATGTAGCAGTTGTATTTGGAGATAATAAGCTGACATATAAAGAAGTAAATGAAAAAGCAAATCAATTAGCAAGATATTTAAGAGAAGAAAAAAACATAAAGCCAAATGATATTGTTGGTGTAATGCTTCCAAGGTCAATAGAATTAATTTCAACATTAATTGGTGTATTAAAATCTGGAGCATGTTATATTCCAATAGATCCAACATATCCAGAAAAAAGAATAGAATATATGCTTGAAAATAGTGATGCAAAATTTCTTTTGACAAATGAAGAATTATTTCAAAAATTGAACTTTGAAAATAGAATTTGTATTGATTATAATAATGATGAGATTTATTCAAAATTAAATACTAATTTTCTAAATACAAATAATCCTCAAGACTTAGCATATATAATATATACATCAGGTTCAACAGGAAATCCTAAAGGGGTAAAAATTACAAATCAAAATTTGTGTAATTTTGTATTTGCAATAAAAGAAAAAATTGATTTTAGTGCAAATAAAACGATGGTATCTATTACAACAATATCATTTGATATATTTGAACTAGAATTATGGGTAACTTTAACATCTGGAATGAAATTAGTTGTTGCAAATGAAGAAGAACAGCATATTCCAGAACTATTAAATAAATTATGTGAAAAAAATAAGGTTAATATGATTCAAACAACTCCATCAAGATATTCTTTAATGTTTGAAGATGAGAATAATTTGAAATTTTTTGAAAATTTAACAGATATTTTAATTGGTGGTGAAGCGGTAACAGAAGATATTATTTCAAAAATAAAAAAAATATCTAAAGCGAAGATATATGACGTATATGGCCCAACTGAAACGACTATATGGTCAACACTAAAAGATATAACAAATAATGATATAATAGATATAGGAAGACCAATTGGAAATACACAAGTATACATATTAGATGATAAACTAAAAATTGTTCCAATTGGAAATGAAGGAGAATTATATATTGCAGGTGATGGTGTTGGACAAGGATATTTAAATAGAGAAGATTTAACAAGTGAAAGATATTTGAAAAATCCATATTTAGAAAACAGTATTATGTACCAAACAGGAGATGTTTGTAAATTTGATAGTGATGGAAATTTACATTATTTAGGTAGAAAAGATGGGCAAATAAAAATTAGAGGATTAAGAATAGAGTTAGAAGAAATTGAAAAAAGAATTCTTGAATTTAAAGGAATAAAAAAAGCAAAAGTTATTAAACAAACAATTGGAAATAGAGAAATAATTTCAGCATATTATATTGCAAGTAAAAGAATAAAAAATGCTGATTTAAGAGAATATTTAGTAAAATTTCTACCAAATTATATGATACCATCTTATTTCACAGCATTAGACGAATTCCCATATACTCCAAATGGAAAAGTAGATAAGAAAAAATTACCGATTCCAAATGGAGTATTACAAATGGAAAGCAAAGAATATGTAAAACCAAAAACAGATTTAGAAATAAAAATTGCAGAAATATGGGAAGAAGTTTTGAATACAAAGCCAATTGGAATAAAAGATAATTTTTTTGAATTGGGTGGAGATTCAATATTAGCAATGAACTTAAATATAAAATTAATACCATTAACAGATAAAATAAAATATGCAGATATATTTACATATCCAACAATAGAAAAAATGGTACAAAAAATAGAAAAAGATGAAGTTCATCAAGAAGAAAATTTTGAATCATTAAACATTAAATATAAAGATATTTTAAAACGAAATATGGAGATTCCAACAAAGGTACAAAACAATAATTTAGAAAATATATTATTAATAGGTGTAACTGGATATTTAGGAATACATATTTTACAGGAAGTATTAGAAAGTGCAAACTCAAAAATATATGTAATTATAAGAAAAGAACCTGGAATGACAATAGAGCAAAAATTATTAAATAAAATGCACTATTATTTTGGAGAGAAGTATGATAAATACATAGGAGAAAGAATTATTATATTTCAAGGAGACATGACTTTAGATGGATTTGGATTACAACAAGAAGATTTATTTAATGTTGGAAATTCTGTAACAACAATAATAAATTCTGCAGCGAAAGTTTCACATTATGGAAATTATCAGGAATTTTATAATGTAAATGTTAAAAGTGTAGAAAAAATTATAGATTTTGCAAAAACATTTAATTGTAAAGTATTCCATATATCAACATTAAGCATTTCTGGAAATGCATTTTTTGAACAATATTATTTAGAACAAAAATTTAAAGAAGAACAAATATTTACTGAAAAAGAATTTTACATTGGACAGCAATTTGAAAATGTATATGTTAGAACAAAATTTGAAGCAGAACAAAAGATATTAGACTCAATATTAGATGGAGTAGATTCATACATATTAAGAGTAGGAAATTTAATGCCAAGAATCTCAGACGGAAAATTTCAAGAAAATATTAATGAAAATGCATATATGAATAGATTAAAAGCATTAATGGAAATTGGAAGTATTCCTGAAAACTTATTAAATGGATATTTGGAATTTTCACCAATAGATAGCACATCAAAAGCAATATGCCACACAATTAAATATACCAATAGTACAAATAGAATTTATCATTTATTTAACCATAATCATGTTGATGTAAAAAAACTATTGAAATATATTTTAAATTTTGGTATTAATATATTAGTTATAAAAAATGAAGAATTTAAACAAAAAATAAAAGAATTTATGAAAAAGTCAGACTCTGATGTTATAAATATGTTAATAAATGATTTTGACAAAGATTTAAATTTACATTATGATAATAATATTAAAGTTGATTCAAAACATAGTATTAAATTACTTGAATTATATGGATTTGAATGGCCAAAAATTGATGAAAAATATATAGGATATATAGTAAAATTATTAAAAGGAGAATAAAAAACTAATGATAGCAACAAAAACAACACTTATAGCATTGATAGTAACAATGATAATAAATATAGGATTAACAATATATTTATCAAAAGGTAAAAAAAATAATCAATTAAAAAGCATTTTTATAATTTCTTTATCTATATTAATATTTTGGACATTAGGTTTAATAATGCAAATAACATTATCAAAACCATTAAATATAAAGCCAGTTTATTTTGATTATTTTATATATATAGCAATATGTACAATACCAATAGCAGTATTTTTCATGGGACTAATATATGCAAATACTAAAATAGAGTTAAGAAAAAGATATTTATTATTGTTTGTAGTTCCTATAATATCATTAATAATATTATGGACAAATGATTTTCATCATCTATTTTATGAACAATATTCAACAAATATATCTGATACAGTGTATGGACCATATATGGTTATTCATAATATATATTCATATATATTATTAGTATTTGGTATAATTTATATGCTAAAATTTTCAATAAAAAATTCTGGTTTCTTTTCAAAACAATCATTATTAATTGTTCTAGGGGTAAGTGTACCTGTAGTTGTAAATATTTTAGGAACATTTAAAATAATATCAATGTCAATATATGTAACACCAATAACATTTACTATAACAATTATATGTTGTGCAATAGCAATATTTAAATTCCAGTTTTTAAATGTAACACCAATAGCCTTACAAAAAATAGTTGATAGAATATCTGATGGTTATGTAGTATTAGATGATAATAATATGATAATAGATTTTAATAAAACATTTTTAGATATATTTAAACTAAGTCCAGAAGATATAAGAAGTAAAAATTTTATAAGATTTTTACAACAAAGGAAGATTTCAGATCAAGTAGTAGAAAAAATTAGTAAATCAATAAAAAAAGCAAATTCTACAGAAACAACAGTATCATTTGAACAGCAATTTGTAAAAATAAAAAAATATTTTAGAATAGAAATAACACCTATAAATTCAGACAATAATTCATTAGGAACATTATTTTTATTAAAAGATATAACACAACATAAAGAAGATATGGAGACAATAAAAAATAATCAAGATATCTTAATGGAAAGAGAACGTTTAGCAGGGCTAGGACAATTAATAGGAGGAATAGCACATAACTTAAAGACACCAATTATGTCTATAGCTGGCGCAACACAAGGGTTAGAAAATTTAATAAAAGAATATGATGAATCAATAGATGATCCACTTGTAAATTCACAAGATCATCATGATATTGCAAGAGATATGGAAGAATGGATACCAAAAATAAGAGCACATCTTGAATATATGTCAGACATTATTACAACAGTAAAAGGTCAAGCTGTTGCATCATTATCAACAGATGATATAGAAGAATTTACAGTTGCAGAGCTAATAAAAAGAGTAAATATATTAATGAAACATGAATTAAAAAATGCATATATATATTTAAATGTATTAATGAAAATAGATGAAAATCAAATAATTCATGGAAATGTAAATGTTCTTGTACAAGTTATTAATAATATGATTTCAAATGCAATACAAGCTTATGATGGAAAACATGATCAAAATATTCAATTAGAAATTAGTAAAGATTCTGGAAATGTCATATTTTCAGTAACAGACTTTGCAGGAGGACTTCCAAAGGAAGTACAAGATAGACTATTTAAAGAAATGGTTACAACAAAAGGAAAAAACGGTACAGGACTTGGATTATATATGTCATATTCAAACATAAAAGCACATTTTGGAGGAGACATTACATATCAAACAGAAGATGGAAAAGGAACAACATTTAATATTTTGATTCCTATAAATAAATAATATAATGTATAGTTAAAAAGACTATATATCTCAGGATGAGTGATAAAATTTTATACAAAAAGGGAGTAGAGGACTAATGAGAAAAGCATTACAAAATCAATTAAATGAAGAAAGAAAATATAGAATAATCGGAGTAGATGATGAAGAAGGAATACTTGATTCTTTAACAGTGCTTTTTGATAATTCTGAATATGAATTTTATGGGGCGCAAGATCCAGTAGAGGCAATTGAATTAGTAAAAAAAGAACATTTTGATTTAATGTTATTAGATTTTATGATGACACCTTTACATGGAGATGAAGTTGTAGAAGAAATAAGAAAATTTAACAAAGAATTATACATATTATTATTAACAGGACACAAAGACATGGCTCCACCATTAGAGACAATTAAAAGACTAGATATTCAAGGCTATTGTGAAAAAAGTGACAAATTTGATCAATTACAATTATTAGTTGAATCTGGTATAAAATCTGTTAAACAAATGGAAGAAATAAAAAGAATAAATGATAAACTTTCAGAATCAAATGATAAACTTGAAAAAGCTTATTTAGAAATGGTTGAAACTTTAAGATTTGCTGTAGAAGCAAAAGATACATATACAAGAGGTCATTCAGATAGAGTTTCAGAATATTCAGTTCTAATTGGTCAAAAATTAGGATTACCAGAAGATCAAATAAAAACTTTGAGAATAGGTGGATTATTCCATGATATTGGAAAAATTGGAATACCTGATAGTATATTATTAAAGCCAAGCAAACTTTCAGATGATGAATATTCACAAATAAAAAATCATCCAGCAATAGGGGCACATATATTAGGTTCTGCAGATATTTTTAAAGATATTATTCCAATAGTAAAACATCATCATGAAAAATATGATGGAACAGGATATCCTGGAATGTTAAAAGGTGAAGAAATACCATATTTAGCAAGAATTGCAGCTGTTGCAGATACATTTGATGCTATGACAAGTAGAAGAAGTTATAGAGGTCCAATTGATATTGAACATGTAAAAGATGAAATAAAAAGATGTGAAGGGACACAATTTGATCCTCAAGTAGCAGAAGTTTTTCTTGATATTTTGAATAATAATTATGAAAAAATACAAGAAATACAAGATAAATATGTTAGTTAATAAGATAAAAACTGGATTTAGATTTTTCTAAGTCCAGTTTTATATATTTTTATGATATTTTCATAGAAAGACCAACTTTTTTACGTTCTTGATCAATTTTTATAACTTTAACTTTTACAATATCTCCAACAGAAACAACTTCAGAAGGGGATTTAACATATGAATCACTCATTTCAGAAATATGAACAAGTCCATCATATTTTACACCAATATCAACAAATGCACCAAAATCGATAACATTACGAACAGTACCTGTAAGTACCATTCCTTCAGTTAAATCTTCAAATTTTAAAACATCACTACGAAGAACAGGTTTTGGCATATCCTCTCTTGGGTCACGACCAGGCTTTGATAATTCTGATATTATATCAGCTAATGTCATTTCACCAATATCAAGTGTTTTTGCAGTTTTCTCAATATTTACTGATTTTAATTTTTCTCTTAAAGAATTCAAATTTTCTTTATTTTTTAAATCTTCAATTTTAAATCCTAATAATTCTAATAATTTTTCAGTTTGTTCATAACTTTCTGGGTGAACAGCTGTATTTTCTAATGGATTTTTTCCATCAGGAATTCTAATAAATCCGGCACATTGTTCATAAGCAACTTTTCCAAGCTTTGGAACTTTTAATAATTCTTTTCTTTCTTTTAATTTACCATTTTCATCTCTATATTTTACAATATTTTTTGCAATTGTATTATTAATACCAGAAACATATGAAAGTAGAGAAGGAGTTGCAGTATTTACATCAACACCAACTTTGTTTACACTATCTTCTACAACACCTGTTAAGCTTTCTGATAATTTCTTTTGATTTACATCATGTTGATATTGACCAACACCAATTGCTTTTGGGTCGATTTTTACTAATTCAGCAAGAGGATCTTGTAATCTACGAGCTATTGAAATAGCACCTCTTATTGATACATTTATATCAGGATATTCTTCTGTTGCAAGTTTTGAGGCAGAATATACAGATGCACCAGCTTCACTAACAATTACATAACAAATATCATGTTTTACTTCTTTAATCATATCTGAAACAAACATTTCAGATTCACGAGATGCAGTACCGTTTCCAATTGCAATCATATCAACATGGTCTTTATTTATTAAATCTAATAAAGTTTTCTTTGCACCTTCAACATCATTTTGTGGTGCTGTAGGATATACTGTAGCTATATCTAAAACTTTTCCTGTTTCATCAATTACAGCTATTTTACAACCAGTTCTATAAGCAGGGTCAAATCCCATAACAGTTTTACCTTTTATAGGAGCACCTAATAATAATTGTTTAGCATTTTGACCAAATACTTTAATTGCTTTTTCTTCAGCTTTTTCAGTTAAATCTGAACGAATTTCTCTATCAATAGATGGTTCAATTAATCTTGTAAAAGCATCTTCAATTGTATTTGTAAGCATTTCTGTAAATTGAGTTTTTCCTTTTATTATATCTTTTTGAATATAATATAAAATTTTATCTGTAGGTTTTTCAATAGATACTTTTAGGAAATCTTCAGCTTCACCTCTATTAATAGCTAAAATTCTATGACTTGGAAGTTTATGTACTAATTCGGCAAATTCGTAATACATTTCATAATTAGATTTTTCATCAGGTTTTGCAGATTTTGTTACAATAGTACCTTCACGATAACATATTTTTTTGATATATTTTCTATATTTTGCGTTATCAGAAATATTTTCAGCGATAATATCTAAAGCACCTTGAATTGCATCTTCAGCTGTTGCAACAACTTTATCTTTATTATTTTTATCTTCATCAGATAAATTATCAATATTTACAAATTCTTGAGCAATTTCATTAATATCTTTTTTCTCTTCTTGTGCAATAATAATATCTGCTAATGGTTCTAATCCTTTAGCTTTTGCAACAGTAGCTCTTGTCTTTTTCTTTTGTTTAAATGGCCTGTATAAATCTTCAACTTCTGCAAGTGTTTCAGCTGATGCAATTGCAATAGTTAATTCATCAGTCAATTTTCCTTGTTCATCAATTGATTTTATAATTTCGCCTTTTCTTGTTTCTAAGTTTCTAAGATATGTAAGTCTTTCTCCTAAATCTCTTAAAATTTCATCACTTAACCCACCTGTAGCTTCTTTTCTGTAACGTGCGATAAATGGAATTGTATTTCCTTCATCAATTAATTTTACAGCATTTTCTACTTGTGTATTTTTTACATTTAATTCTTCTGCTATTTTATTTATAATTTTATCCATAGTCTTGTCCTTTCTAAATTTACCTTTACAAATTATATCCTCAAAGTTTGCAAAAATCAAGAGATATAGAAAATTCAATTTGAAAAAATATCTAAAATTTTTGTATAAATTTAATATTCATTTAATGAATAAAAAGTAATATATATAAGGTGATTTATATGAGAATATTAATAGTTGAAGATGAATTTAAAATTGCTGATGTAATAGCAAGTAGATTAAGAAATGAGCAATATATTGTTGATGTTTATGGAGATGGAGAAGAAGGGCTAGATAATGCATTAACAAATATTTATGATTTAATAATCTTAGATGTAATGCTTCCTGGAATTGAAGGATTTAAAATTTTGCAGGAAATTAGAAAACAAAAAATAGAATCAAAAGTAATCATGCTTACAGCAAAATCAATGTTAGAAGACAAATTAACAGGATTTGATGCAGGTTCAAATGTGCAAATAAAGGTAGTTAGAGGCTTAGGTTATAAATTAGAATGTTAAAAGGAGAATAAAAGTGGAAAAATTAAATAAAAAATTGGTTAAAAAGTTTCAAAAAAAACAAGGAATAATTTAATATTCCTTGTTTCATATATTATAACCATTCTCCAACTTTCCTAATATAAATTTTTTTAACAATTTGAACAAGAACAACATACAAAGCAGTCAATCCAATAACAATTAAGTAATACAAAGGTGGTAATATTTCAAAATGGAATGATGAAATATTATGGAATAATATTGGAGTAATTATAGTACCAATTATTGTAACCATAGTAAGAGCAGTTAAGATAGGATTTGCTCTTGATTGTACAAAAGGAATTTTGGATGTACGCACAAAATGTATTATTAAAGTTTCACTAATTAAACATTCAACAAACCAAGCTGTTTGAAAATATGATTCACTAGCAATATTGTTATATCCTAAAATAAACCAGAATGCCAAGAATGCTAAAACATCAATAATTGAACTAATAGGTCCCATAACATTCATAAAAGTTCCTAATCCTTTTGTATTCCATTTTCTAGGCTTTAATAAAAATTCTTTATCAACATTATCATAAGGAATAGCTATTTGAGAAAAATCATATAAGAAATCTTGTAAAAGCATTTGAATAGGTAGTAATGGTAAAAATGGTAAGAATATACTTGCAATAAAAATACTAAAAACATCACCAAAATCCGAACTTAAAGCCATTTTCATATATTTTATAATATTCCCATATACTTTTCTTCCTTCAACAACACCATTAAAAACAACTTTTAAATTTTTCTCCAATAAAATTATATCACTAGCTTCTTTTGCAATATCTGTCGCAGTATTTACACAAATACCAACATCAGCATTATGAAGTGATGGAGCATCATTTACACCATCTCCCATATATCCAACAACATGACCATTCTTCTTTAATATAGTAATAATTCTTTCTTTTTGTAAAGGATTCATTCTTGCGAATATATCAACATCTTCAACTTGTTTTGAAAGTTCATCATCAGACATTTTATCAATATCAGAACCAGTTAAAATTTTATCATTTGGAATTCCAACTAATCTTGAAACATTTTCAGTAGCATATTGATTATCACCAGTTAATATTTTTGTAGTAACACCATATTCTTTTAAATTTTTAATTGTAGTTTTTACATCTTTTTTTGGTGGATCAAGAAATGCAACAAATCCGATAAATACCATTTCAGATTCATCAGAAGAATTAAATATATCTTTACCAGAATATTCTCTTTTTGAAGCTAATGCAATAACTTGCATTCCCTGTAAAGCTAAATCTTTTGCATTACTATTTATATTTGCAATCATATTTTGAGTTAAATCTTTGTGTTCGCCATTTATTTTTACAGTAGTACATCTTTTTAATATTTCTTCCAAAGCACCTTTTGTAATAATTCTATAATGGTCATCATGTTTTACAACAACACTCATTATTTTTCTTGTATAATCAAATGGAATTTCATCAACTTTTTCATAATCAACAATTTTTTCTTTAATATTATGCTCATTTCCATATGTAATAACAGCTTTATCAACTAAGTTTTTCATTCCAGTTCCATAATAACTATTTAAGTAAGCATATTCAAGAATTGATAAATCTTCTTTACCTTCAACATTAATATATTTTTGTAAAACAATCTTATCTAATGTTAAAGTTCCTGTTTTGTCTGTACACAAGACATCAATTGCACCTAAATTTTGAATTGATTGAATGTTTTTTACAAGAGTTTTCTTTTTAGCCAATGTTTTAGTACCTTTAGTTAAATTAACATTAACAATCATAGGAAGCATTGTTGGAGTGATTCCAACAGCAACAGATAATGCAAATAGAATTGCCTCTAATACATCTTTACGAATAAGTGCATATATAATAAATACTGCAATAGAAACAACAAGCATATATTTAATAAGAAGTTTTGTTATATTATTCATACCTTTTTCAAAATTTGTAATTTCTTTTTTATTATCAATTTGTTTACCCATATTTCCTAAATATGTTGAAAAGCCTGTGCTGATAACAATACCAGTAGCTTTACCACTTATAACACTTGTCCCCATCAAGCAAATATTAGATAGTGAAAAAATTTCATTTGATGGTATGTAAGAATCCTTTTTCTCAATAGGAGCACTTTCACCAGTAAAAACAGATTGATTTAAAAATAAATCCTTACTCTCTAAAATCATAACATCTGCAGGAATTATTGAGCCAGCATTTAAATGAATAATATCACCTAATACAATATCTTCTGTTTTTATATTTTTTTCTTTGCCATTTCTTATAACAGTTGCAGTAGAAAAAAGTTTACTCTTTAAAGACTGATTAAACTTATAAGTAGAATAGTCTTGAAAAAATCTTATCAAAGCACTTGCAAAACCAATAGCTAAAATAATTATAGTTCCAAGAGTATCATCACCAACAAATTTATTTATAATTGCTAAAACTATAAGAATAAAAATAAATTTATCTTTAAATGAATTTATAAAAAAGTAAAACCATGAATGTTTTTCCTCTTTTACTACAATATTCTTTTCATCATTTTTATGTTTTTCTTCAATTATTTTTGAAGATAGACCTTTTTCAATATCAGAATTAAATTCATTAAGTATTTCAGCTTTTGATTTTTGAGCTATATTTGTATATTTTTCAAGAATTTTCTTATCATTATTAATTAATTTTTGATTTTTAAATTTATTTTTTATAAAAAATAAACGAATCATTTATATCACTCCTTTGAACAAATTTATTATAACACAATGATTAAAAATGAAAATAATTTTATAAAAAAATTTTTATATTTAATCTTTTAAAACTAAAATACATTTAGAAAGTAAGAAATAAGACTTTCAAATAATATTAGGAGGATAAAAATATGAGTAGAAAAGTAAAAAATATAATTATGATAACAATTATAATTATAGTATGTATTGCAAGTGAATTTACAATAAATCTTGCTAAAGAAAGTGGAGAGAAATTAAATTAAGGAAATCCACCTCAAATGTCGAATTCAAGTGGAGAAAATAATAGTAATGGACATTCACAGCCCCAAATAGTAAAATCATAACAAACAATG
The DNA here is from genome assembly GCA_934120045.1 of uncultured Clostridia bacterium. Taxonomy (GTDB): domain Bacteria; phylum Bacillota; class Clostridia; order TANB77; family CAG-508; genus CAG-269. The sequence goes on along the minus strand of CAKOTF010000002.1, from coordinate 166,289 downwards.
GAGACACATTTTATATTACAAATACAACAGCAACAATCAATTTAACAAATAACACAATTGTAAATAATGATAGCACAGGAAACTTTTTAAGAACTCAAAAAGACTCATATGGAAACACAGGATCTAATGGAGGAAATGTAACATTAATAATGACACAACAAAATACAGGAGGGAACATTGTAATTGATTCAATATCAAAAATAAAATTAACAGGAGATTCTTACATTACATCATTAGAAGATTATGACACAACATATAGTAATATTGATTTTAATGGATATAAATTATATGTAAATGGAGTTGCTATAAACTAATGAATGTGTTATAATTATATCGAAAAAAAGAAAAAGGAGATATAATAAATAATGAAAACAACAGTATATTTAATAAGACATTCAGTAAGATTTAACAATAAAGAAATGATAGAAAGTTATAAAACTAGCCAAAGCGATTTACTAAAAAATGAAAAAATAATATTAAGTGTAACAGGAGAGAAAAGAGCAGAAATATTAAGTAATGAAGAAGAATTACAAAATATAGATGTTGTATATGCTAGTAATTGTGTAAGAACATTACAAACAGGAAAATATTTATTAGAAAAGCAAAATTTAAAAGTAAATATAGATGATAGATTTGATGAAAGAAGAGTTGGATTACCAAATGAAGGAGAAGTAACAGATTGGTATGTAAGACAATATGAAGATGAAAACTATAAAACAATTGGAGGAGAAAGTCAAGTAGATGTTAGAAATAGAATGTATGAAGCATTGCAAGAAGTTATCAAATCAAATAGAGGAAAGAGAATAGCAATATTTTCACATGGATATGCAATAACATTTTTATTGCTAAAATGGTGTAAATTAAACAGTGTTGATAGTAAACACAAATTAGATTTTAGTTTTAATGGAAAACAAGTCTTTAACAAAAAACTAAATTCACCAGAAGTATTTAAACTAGTTTTAGATGAAGATGATGAGGTCGAAAGTATTGAAAATATTGAATTCCCAGATTTAGAATATGATGACTTCAATAAAAAAGAATTACAATAAATATTTAATAAGGAATGTGATAATAATGAGAATAATATTAGCATCAGGATCTCCAAGAAGAAAAGAATTATTAAGTTTGATAACACTAGAATTTGAAATCATAGTAAGTGGTGTAGATGAAGACTTAAAAGAAGGATTATCACCAGAAGAACAAACTGAAAGACTAGCATATATAAAAGCAAAAGATGTTTTCAAAAAAACATCAGGAGACAGAATAGTAATAGGTTCAGACACGATTGTAACAAAAAAAGGTAAGATATATGGGAAACCAAAAAGTAGAGAAAATGCAATTCAAATGATAAAAGAACTTTTAGAAGGAGATAGAACACATAGTGTAATCACAGGATTAAGCATTTTAATTGAAAAAGATGGTGTATACAAAGAATACAAAACATTTGACGAAGTAAAAGTATTTTTAAAAGAAATGTCAGAACAAGAAATAGAAAAATGGGTTGATTCAGGAAAAGCAATGGACAAAGCAGGAGCATATGGTATTCAAAATGAATTCTGTGTATTTGTTGATAAAATTGATGGGAATTATACTAGTATTGTTGGGCTTCCAACTCAAAAAGTTTATGATATTTTGAAAAATTATATTTATTAAAATAAAAAAAGTAAGACGGATATAAATTAATGTATATTCGTCTTTTTATATAATATGAAATCTCTTTGAACTTATTGTTAAAGCTATGATTGAAGATATTTAAAAACTTCTTCAGGATATAATATTTTTGATTTATTTTTAAAATCATCAATATCAATCCATTTTGCAGAAAATTTGCCACATTTGTCTATAATATTATATTCCTCTTTATAATCATTATCTGCAATATCAATTGAATAAAACAAAATTAATTCATGTGCATTTTTACCATTAAAAGTAAAGATATTTTCGGAAATGCCAAGAAAATCTTTTACAACAATATCTGTATTAATTTCTTCCTTGAACTCTCTTTTTAAAGCATCAGAACTTTTTTCAAGAAATTCAATACCACCACCTAAACATCTATAAAAAGTTTGATTTTTTACTTTATCAAATTTTTCTTCTACAAGTAATTTATTATTCCTTATTGCTAAACCTAATACAATAGGTCTGATTTCAGTATATTTATCCATTTATAACCTCCTTATTTTATTTGATTTTAATTTTGTTATGAAATTTATTTGAAGATATTTTATAAGCTAACAAAAATAAAGTCAAGTAGAATATGATTAATTTATAAAAATATATTATAATGAATAACATATTTGATGTATTTCTAAAAAAGGCTAAAATTAGTGAAATACAAGAGAATAAAAAAATACCAAGGGTTATTATATCTCTAACCTCTTGGTACGACTGGTGCAGATGGCCGGAATCGAACCGGCACGGATTATTCGTCCGCAGGATTTTAAGTCCTGTGCGTCTGCCAGTTCCGCCACATCTGCATAAATATAAACTGGCTTATGTCTTACGACAATGATTATTATAAGACAATTGTGAATATTTGTCAATAGAAAAAGAAAAAAATTTTTAAATTTTTTTGTAAAAGAAAATAAAATTACAATGAACTAGTTTACATTTTAAAAAAATAATGGTATAATATGCAAAGATTAGCAATAAAACCATAGAAAAAGCAAAGTAGATATATAAAAAAATATTACAGAGAGAATGGTAAAGATGAGAGCCATTTATATTAAATATATTGAAATTTCACTTTTGAGGTCTTCTTTTCAAAGCAAAAAGCAAGTAGAAAGAAGCGGTAGAACCGTTAAAACTATAAAGAGGTTAATTAGGCGAACTTATAGAGAAAATATTATAAATAAGTAAGCTATTAATAAAATTAGGTGGTACCACGAAAGAGCCAATCGTCCTAAAAAATAGGAAGATTGGCTCTATTTACGTTTTGTATAAAAAGGAGGAAATAAAAATGCAAAGCAAAATTGACGAAATTAAAAAATTAGCAGAAGAAAAAATATCAGAAATAAAAAATTCACAAGATTTACAAGAATTAAAAGTACAATTCTTAGGAAAGAAAAGTGAATTATCAAATTTATTAAAAGGATTAGGAGCATTAACAGCAGAAGAAAGACCAAAAGTAGGAGCATTAGTGAATGAAGCAAGAAAAGAGATAGAAGAAAAACTATCAATTGCTGAAGAACAAATAAAAACAAAAATGTTAGAAGAAAAAATAGAAAAAGAAACAATAGATATAACATTACCAGCAACAAAAATTCAAAGAGGAAGTAAACATCCAGTAAATAGAGTAATAGAAGAAATAGAAGATTTATTTGTATCAATGGGGTATGATGTAATTTCAGGACCAGAATTAGAAACAGATGAATTCTGTTTTGAGAGATTAAATTTACCAAAAGGACATCCTGCAAGAGATATGCAAGACAGTTTTTATATAACAAATGAATATTTATTAAGAACGCAAACATCAGCTGTTCAAGCAAGAACAATGCTAGCAAATACAGAAAAAACACCAATAAGAATGATTTGTGCTGGAAAAACATATCGTAGAGAAGATGATGCAACACATTCACATCAATTTGGGCAAGTAGAAGGACTTGTAATAGATAAAAAAGAAAGACATGTATCACTTGCAGACTTAAAAGGAACACTTGAAATATTTGTAAAGAAATTAATAGGAAAAAATTGTGAATTAAGATTTAGACCAAGTTATTTTCCATTTACAGAACCATCTTATGAAGTAGATGTAAGTTGTTTCAAATGTGGTGGAAAAGGATGTAGTTTATGTAAGCAAACAGGCTGGATAGAAGTTTTAGGAGCTGGAATAGTACATCCAAATGTATTAAAAATGAATGGATATGATCCAGAAGAATATGGTGGATTTGCATTTGGAACAGGACTTGAAAGATTAGCAATGTTTAAATATGGAATACCAGATATGAGATATTTATATGCAAATGATATTAGGTTCCTAAGCCAATTTGACAGAAAGGACGAAGAATAATTCGTAAAGGAGGATATAAAATGAAACTAAGTACAAACTTTTTAAAAGACTATATAGATATAGATGTAGATGTAAAACAATTAGCAGAAGATATGACGAGAGTTGGAAATGAATATGATTCAGCAAGTAACTTAATAAATGCAACAAAATTGGTTATAGGACAAATTACAGAATGTGAGCCACATCCAGACTCAGACCATTTACATTTATGCAAAGTAAATATTGGAACAGAAGTATTAGATATAGTATGTGGTGCTCCAAATGCAAGAACAGGATTAAAAGTAATAGTAGCTTTAGATGGTGCAATATTGCCAGATAAAACAATAAAAAAAGGAATGATAAGAGGTAAAGAATCAAATGGTATGTTATGCTCAATAGCAGAATTAGGAATTGAACATAAATTTTTAAAACCAGAAGATTCAGAAGGAATAGCAGAATTAGGAGAAGATGCAGAAATTGGTGGAGATCCAATAAAATATCTTCAAATGGATGATGGAGTAATTGATTTTGAATTAACAGCAAATAGAGGAGATTTATTAAGCATTTTAGGAATGGCTTATGAAGTAGGAGCAATTTATGATAAAAAAGTAAAAGATGTTGATTTAAAACACAAAGAATCTGGAGAAGATATAAACAAAACATTTAAAACAGAAGTAAAAACAGCAAATTGTTCAAAATTATTAGTAAAGAAAGTAGAAAATGTAAAAATAGAAGAAAGTCCAATATTCATAAAAAATAGATTAATTGCATCTGGAATAAGACCAATAAACAATGTTGTAGATATTAGTAATTATGTAATGTTAGAATTAGGTCAACCATTACATTTCTATGATGCTGATAAATTAGGAAATAAACTAGTAGTAAGAATGGCAGAAGATGGAGAAAAATTAACAACATTAGATAATGTTGAAAGAACATTAACAAGTGAAGATATAGTAATTGCAGATGCTACACATGGTGTTGGTCTTGCAGGAGTTATGGGAGGACTTGAAACAGAAGTAGAACCAGATACAAAAAATATCATAATAGAATCAGCAATCTTTGATTCAGTAAAAGTAAGAAAAACATCAAAGAAAATAGTAAGAAGTGAAGCAAGCAACAGATTTGAAAAAGGATTAGACCCAGAAAGAACAACAATGGCAATTGAAAGAGCTTGTAAATTATTAGAAGAATATGCTAGAGGAACAGTTGTAACAGGAACTGTAGAATATGACAAAACAAATAATAAAGAAAAAGAAATTGAAATAACATTTAAAAATATAAATGATGTGTTAGGAACAGTTATACCTAATGAAGAAATATTAAATGTATTTAGAAAATTAGGATTTACTTACAAAGTAAATGGAGAAACAATTAAAGTAAAAGTTCCAACAAGAAGATTAGATATATCAATAAAAGAAGACTTAATTGAAGAAGTAAGCCGTATATATGGAGTTGACAATATAGAAGGAAAATTGCCAATTGTTCCAATGAGAAAAGGAAGCTATGATAAAACACAAAGAGAAATTAGAAATAAAATGATAGCATTAGGATTAAAAGAAACATTAACATATGTTTTAATAAATGATAAAGAAGTAAATGGATATACATTAGATAAATTTGAACCATTAAAATTATTAGATCCAATAACAGAAGATAGAAATACATTAAGATATAGTATGATACCATCATTGTATAAAGTATATGAGTATAACAAAGCAAGGGAACAAAAAGATATATCAATATTTGAGATTGGAAAAGGATTCTATAAAAAAGGCGAAGTATATGGAGAAGATACAAAATTATGTGTATTAATGTCTGGAAAATATTCAACAGGATTAAACAATAATAAAACTGTAGATTTTTATGTAATAAAAGGAATTGCAGAAGAAGTACTTGATTACCTTGGATATGCAGGAAGATATAGTTTTATGAAACAAGAGATGCCAAAAGAAATGCATCCAGGTCAAAGTGCAATGATAAATGTAAATGGCTCAAATATAGGTATGATAGGAAAAATACATCCAAGTGTAACAAAAGATGATGTATATGTTCTTGAAATCAATTTAGATGAATTGTTTACAAAAAAAGTAGGAAAGATGAAATATAAAGAATTTTCAAAATTCCCAAGTATTAATAAAGATATAGCACTTGTAGTTGATAAAAAATCAGTATCAAAAGATATTGAAAAAGTAATTAAATCAGCAGGTGGAAGTTTACTTACAAATATTGAAGTATTTGATGTCTATACAGGTGTTGGAGTTGGAATTGATAAAAAATCAATAGCATATTCTTTAACATTTTCAGATATGAAAAAAACATTAACAGATGAAGAAATTAATGGATTAATGGACAAAATAATTGATGCAGTATCTAAAAAATGTAGTGCAGAACTTAGAAAATAATATAAATTGGGCATGAACAAAAGATAACTATGTCGCTTTGTTCAAATTCCTTAAATAGAATGGAGGAATAAATGGAAACAATAAAAACATTTATCGAAGGCATAAAAGCAAAAGATATAGCAGATATATTTATAGCAATAGCAATTTTGGTGATATTTTTTGTATTAAGCATATGGCTTCCAAAATTATTATTAAAAATTTGGAATGTAAATGAAAAAGATAAAAAAGTATTAAAAGAAAATGATACATATAAAGGATTAAGAAGTATATTTTTATGTTTTGGAATATATTTAGCATTAATAATATTAGCATTACCAACAACTGCGATGACATTTTGTATAAAATTAATAAGAGTTGCAGTTATATTAAGTATTGCTAAAATATTGGTTGGAATGATATCACCAACATCAAAATTAATGAAAAAAGTAAAAGGTAATGAAAGATTACAAGAAAATCAAAAATTAATACAAACAGGAACAAAACTTTTAAAAATATTAATTTATATTGTTGCTGGATTTATGATTATATCAGAATTTGGATATGATTTAAATGGTATAATCACAGGTCTTGGCTTAGGAAGTGTTGTAATTGCATTAGCTGCTCAAGAACTAGTAAGTAATCTATTAAGTGGAATGGCAATTGCTTCAGAAAAACCATTTGAAATAGGTGACTGGGTAACTATTGGAGATATATCTGGTACGATTGTTGATATTAAATTTAGAAGTATAAAAATAAAAACAGTAGAAAATACAACAGTTACAATTCAAAATACAAAAATATTATCAGAAGCAATAATAAATAGTGCAACAATAAATGCAAGAAGAATAGAAATGACTCTAAGATTACCATTAGACACAAGTTCAGAAAAAACAGAAGAATTAATGAAATCAATAAGAAATATTTTAGAAAGTATGCAAGAAATAAATAAAAATACAATTCAAATAAATGTAACAGAAATAGGAGCAGAAGCAATAATAATAAAAGTATTTTTATATACAAGTATTGTTGATTATGATAAATTCTTAACATTTAGTACAAAGCTTAATTTAACAATTATGAAACTTCTTGAAGATAAGAGAATAAAACTAGCTAATCCAAGTGCAGATATTTATTTTTCAAGAAAATAATTTGCATTAATGGAAGGGTTATAAATATGAAAGCAAAAGAATTATCATTAAAAGAAAAAATAGGGCAAATGGTTATGATTGGTATGGATACTAATTATATAACAGATCGAATTAAAAATATGATAATAAATTATAAAATTGGTGGAGTAATTTTATATAGAAAAAATTTTTCTACATATTCAGATATGTTAAAACTAATTAGAGAATTAAAAGAGTTAAATAAAAATAATCAAATACCATTATTTATAGCAATAGATCAAGAAGGTGGAAGAGTAAATAGAATGCCAAAGGAGTTGAAAAATTTACCTTCTGCCAATGTGATTGCGAATGTTGGTGGAGAAAAATTAGTAAAAGAAGCTTCTGAAATAACAGGAGAGTTATTATACAAATCTGGATTTAATTTGAATTTTGCACCAGTATTAGATTTAAGAAGATATGAAAAACAAAAAGTTATTGGAGATAGAAGTTTTGGCTATGATAAAGAAAAAGTATCTGACTGTGGTATTGCCGTGATGAAAGCATTACAGAAAAATAATATTGTTTCTGTTGTAAAACATTTTCCAGGTCATGGTGCAACTAAACAAGATTCACATTATTTTTTGCCAGTAATAAATATTCCAATGAAAAAAATTGAAGATGAAGATGTGTACCCATTCTCACAAGCAATACAGAATGGAGCAGATGCAATATTAGTAGGACATTTATTAATTCCTAAAGTGACCGGAATATATCCAGCATCATTGTCAAGAAAATTTATTTTTAAATATATAAGAAAAAAATTTAGATATAATGGATTAATAATTACAGATGATTTAAAAATGAGAGCTATAAAATTGTTTTATGGACCAGATTTAGCTGTAAGAAAAGCGTTTGAAGCGGGAAATGATATTGTTGTATTTAGGTTTAATAAAGATGAAGAACAACGTGTGTTAGATAATATTATTAAATTAGTTGAGTCTGGAAAAATAAAAGAAAATAGAATTGATAGAAGTGTTAACAGAATTATAGAAATAAAGGAAAAATATGATATTTCTGATAAACAAAATTTTGAAGGTGTTAATATAGAAGAAATTAATGAAAAAATAATAAATATTAGAAAAAAATGTAATATTGAAAACACATAGATATATATTCTATGTGCTTTTTTTCGTATATTTGCAATTTTACATAAAATATGCTATAATAAATAGTAGTATGGCAAACGGCCATAGCTGAAAACAACTGACGAAAGTCACAAAGCCCAATAATAAAGGGCGGAGAGGAAAAATATTATGATCGAATACAAGAAGAAGTCCTATGCAATGAAGGCAGAGGTGGTTGCCATTGGTACCGAGATCTACAACTTCCTGGAAGACTGCCACTACACTACCAACGAAGCCAAGTGCGTCAAGCTTATTGGTACTGTTGGTGAAGAATGGCCGGTAACTCTGGAAAAGCTGGCAAAGACCTACACTCTGGCAGATGGCACTCACATTACGCAGGAGAATATTCCTGCAGGTGTCTTTGACATCGTGACCATCGTGGACGACTCTGCAGAGACGATCTTTGCAGAGCAAACCATTGAACAGACTAAGGTCTCTACCAGTTGGGGGGAAGTTCTCACGGCTAACCGTGAAGGCGTTCCTCATGGCGATGGCGACTTTATCGTCTTTGCAAACAAAGACGGTAAGCCTAACCCTGACGATTCGTGGGTTGTCAACGGCATGGTGTTTAATAACACCTATGCACCTGTTAACAGCTAAGCTGTAACCAAGAAGAGAGTTCAAAGAAGTAAAATTCAGAGAGCTCTCTTTTTGGTTTTATTATTTCTCATATCAATTGACAACATGTAAATGTAAGTGTATAATATTATAGCAATTCTGTTTTGGAATTGATATTCAACATTTACAATTAGAAAATTGGAGGAAAACAACGATGGTAGCAGCAGTAGTAATTGGATTAATTGTTTCGGTAATTGATGTATTAGTTTTGTTAATTATTTATTTTTTAGTTAATAATTCAAAAATCAGTAATGAAGAAAAGAGAAGATTTAATAAAAAAATATTTGGGAGTGAAGTTAAAGAAAAAATAAGAAACATTGTAATAATTGTATTTATTAATTTACTAATAGAGTACTTTATTTACAGTTTAGTATTTTTCCAAGGACCAAATTCTTGGAGAAAATATGAATATGAAAGCACAAAAATTTATTATTCTAGTGAAAAAATCGAAATTTCGCCAATGACAACATTTGTTTTTGAAGAAGAAAAAGAGGAAAAACAGTATATTGTTGTTGAATATGAAGAAAAAATAAAATTAACAGATAAAGCACCATTAAAAAAACTGTTTGATTTCTTAAATATAGAGGTGAAAACAGGAAATGTTGAGTATCATATAACATCCGTATATTAAGGATAAGAAAAAATAAGAAAAGAATTTTTTTTGAATTCTTTTCTTATTTTTTGAATAATATATATAATAGTAAAAAAAACTTTACATAATTGTTGTAAGACGCAAAAAAATATGATATAATTTTTTTTAATACTTTTTATGAAAGGATTAGAATATGATTAATAAATTTTATTTAGATAAAGAAAAAGATATTATTGTTAATTTACAAAAAACAAATAATGATGAAATTACATATATATTAGAAACTCCAAATCATAATACAGGAAATTTAATAACAAATTTAGCAAAAATTTGTGGACTACAAATACAAAAAAATAATAAAGATATGAAAATAATAATAGGAAAAATACCTGCAAGTATAAATAGTGACAATGAAGAAGTATATATATTTAGATTAGGTGGAATAAAGATTGCAAATATATATGAAGATAGAATAGAAATAAAAGCAAAGATACCAGCAATAACCAAAACATTTATGTCACAAACTAAAAATTATAATTTACCGCTAGAAAAAACAATCGTAAAAACATATATATTAAAAAAATCAAAATTTAGAACAGATTTGCATACACATATGAATGCAAATTTATTTCCAGATTGTTTAATTTCATTAGGAATAGTACATCAAATAAGATATCCATTATATTATATAAAAAAATTAAATTTAAAACTTAGTAAAGAGCAAGAAGAAAAAATTTATAAACAAAGAGAAGAAGTTGAAAAACAATTTATAGATAGTTCATTACAAGGAAAGTATAAAATAAGAAAAATAGATGACAATACATTTATAAATTTTGCAGATTTTATATTAAATAATTTAGAGAATGCTGAATATAATATTGAAAAGATAAGAAATAGTTTAGCAATTATGAAAGATGGGCAAGCTGTATTTACTAATTTGGAGAAATGTTATATTTATAGATATGTTTTTGCAAAAGGAACTGAATCTTTAGAGAAAATACGTTTAGAAGAAAAATTGGTGTATAAAATTCCAGAGGTAGATATAAAAAAATATGTATGCAGAATGCTAAAGGATAAAGCAATAAATAGTATATATATAAATAATACATTAAGACAAGATAAATTGTTATGGATAGCAAGAGAGTATCAAAAGCAAGGAATAAAATATGTAGAAATAACAGATACAGATTTAGCAAAAACTGGAGAACCAGCAATAAAAATGTTAGAAGAAATACATTCAATAATGCCTTTAATAGAAAAAGAAACAGGAGTACAAATTAGATTTTTAATAGGAATCAGAAGAATTCCATTAACAATTATTAAAGATCAAAAAACTAGTAATACCTATTTAAGAGAAAATATTAATGTACTAAGAGCTGTTGCAAAAAGTCCATATGTTGTTGGAAGTGACTTTATAGGAGAAGAAATAAATGATATATCAGACTTACAACCAGCAATAAAAGAAATTGTAAGATATATTAATGAAGAAGATAAAGATTTTACAATAAGAATACATGCAGGTGAAAATGATAGTTTAAGAAATAATGTTAGAAAATCTATAATGTGTGTGAAAGAATCATTAGAAAAAGAACAAGAAATGCCAAGATGCAGAATTGGTCATGGATTATATTCAGAAGATTTGAATACAAAATCTGGAAAAGAACTTTTAAAGTTAATGAAAGATACAGGAGTTGTAATAGAATTTCAATTAACATCAAATGTAAGACTTAATAATTTAAGTGATTTAAAAAATCACCCGATAAAAATATTTTTGAAAAGTGATGTAAAATGTGTTCAAGGGACAGATGGATGTGGAATGTATGGTTCAGACACATTTGACGAACAATTGGCACTTCAAAATTTATTAGAACTTTCAGATGATGAATTTGCTAAAATGAGAGAAGTTGAAGATGAAATAACGACTAAGAATAATATATATTTTATGCAAAAAAGTGAAAAATTTAATAAGTTTCTTTCTGGCAGAACAATAAAAGAAGCAATACTTGAAGAAGAAGATAAATATATGAAAGAAACGGAAAATCAAGATGAATTAAGAATTAATACAAAATTAGATTCTGAAAAAGAATTAGCAACAAAGATTAAGAATCTACCAATAGATAAAGTACCTATTATAATTGCAGGAGGAAGTTTTAATACAAAAGGAAGAGAAACAAAGGCAACAGAAGAAGGAATTAAAACATTAAAGAAATTTGTAGAAAATGTAAATAGTAATAATGTATATTTTGTTATTGGACATAAAATGCAGGGATATGAAAAAGCATTAGTAGATATATCAAAAGAATTAAATAAAGAGATAGAAATAAATGCAATAGTTCCAAAAAAAGTAACAGAAAAAGTAAAAAATAGATTATTAGATAAAAGCGTATCTGGAATATGTATTTCTCCTGAAACTGAAGAACTTGGAATATATAAAAGCTTTAATTATGAAATTTTTGAAAGAAGAAAGTCAATAGTTATAGCATTTGACGGAAATTCACCAGTATCAAATTTAGTTCAAGAAGCAAAAAATGGAAAAGGAAAGGCCAAAATATATGTTAATTCAGATGTTGATGTTTTAAAACAAAAAGCAGAATCTTTACAAGGATATGTTACAATGTTTAATGACAAAAATGATATTGTTGATGATATATTTAAAGACAATCCCGAAATAAAATAATATGTAATATAAATAGAATAATTCAGGAAAATATGATATATTATTAATGAAAGGAAGGTAAAAGATGAAAGCAGTTGTTATATCAGATATACATGGTTCAGGATATTATGCAGAAAAAATAAAAGAAATTAATGAAAGAGAAAATCCTGACAAAATAATATTATTAGGTGATTTATATTATCATGGACCTAGAAATGAGTTGAGTCAAGAATATAAGCCAATGAAAGTGGCAGAAATTTTGAATTCTTTAAAAGATAAATTGTTGGTTGTTAGAGGAAATTGTGATGCAGAAGTTGATGAAATGATTTCAGATTTTAAGTTTAATGATCATATTTTGATGGAGATTAATGGAAAGAAGTTTTATTTTACTCATGGTCATAAGTATAATATTGAGAATATTCCTTATGATGATTTTGATGTTATGATTTATGGACATATTCATCAAGGTTTTATTCAAGAGAAAGATGGTTTTGTTTTTGCAAATCCTGGTTCAATTTCTCTTCCAAAATGTAATTCTGCTCATAGCTATATTGTGCTTGTTGATAATAAGATTGTATTGAAAGATGTTGATGGTGAAGTATTAAAGGAGTATGAAATGAAAAAATAAAAACAAGGGAGCAAATGTAAATTTGCTCCCTTGCCTTTTGACTTAGTTAGTCAAAGATTTCGCTGAGATCAATGATCTTGGCGATTTCATCGGAGTGCTCAGCCAGCTGGTTGAAGAGAGTCTTGAGCTTGTTGCTAAGCTCTTTCTGGTTTTCCTCATCAACGATACCATTGGCTTTTGCAAGCAGTTCGTCGAGCAGGCTAACCAGCTCAGAACGAGTCTTATCACGCATCTGAACAGCATTGATAACTTTCTGAACTTCCTGAACCCATTCAATGATGTCCAGGAACAGATCGTAGTTATCATACATTTTGAAGAGGACTGCCAAATCCTTTAAGGCTTTGTAAACGTCCTTTTCAGTGCCAGCTGCGCAAAGAGCGTTCTTTGCATTGGTGATTTCGGAAATCAGCTGTTTGTAGCGTTCTTTCCGGCTCATGTTGTAACTAATCTGATACATAGTTTGCAACTCCTTATTAAATTTTTTTCAAGGTTTTTACCTCGAGCATTTATTAGTATACCATATTATGTAAAATATGTCAAGAGAGATGAGAAAGCGAGAAAATTGTATTGATATAAACTGGAAAGGGATGGAGAAAAGAATTTTGCTTTTTGAAGTGAGAAATATTTTATTTATAGGAGGTATATGAAGATAAAAGAGGAGTGATATTATGAGTATTGGAATAAAAGAATATAGAGAATTAAATAAAATGACTCATAACCCGAAGGTCGATAGTTCGAGTCTATCCCCCGCAACCACAGAATTAATACTTACAGTTTCAACGACTGTGGGTATTTTTTTATGCCTTAAAAATGGTTGCGATAATGATTTAAAATAGCATTCTTATGTCAAATTGGGGAATTTTTGGGAAGTATTATTACTTTTTAATTCCTAAAAAGACTATGTATATCAGTGAAAGACTTGGGGATTTATAATTTGTTTTCTACTGATTTTATTTCCGACAAAGTAATTTCGTGATTTATTGAAAAAAGTAGTTTTTAATTTGGTATTAATAAGTTTTGTAATACATTTCCTGCACTTTTATTGTGGGAAATGATAGGATGCACATAAAAATTAAATGTTGTAGTAATTTGTGCATGTCCTAATCTTGCAGCAACGACTGCTACATCTATATTTTGCGATATAAGCAAAGTAGCATTTGTATGCCTTAAACCGTGAAAATTAATTACAGGTAGTCCAATTTCTTTAACAAATTTAACAAACCATTTACTAATAGTTGATGGATGCATAGGCTTACCATCTGATTGAACAAATAACCTATCAGAATCAATCCATAATTCGCCGAAAATTGATTTTTGTTCTTCATACCATGATTTATATTCCTCAAGTAAAGAAACAACGAAATTTGGAATTGCAACGTCTCTTATTGAACTTTCAGTTTTAGGTGTTTTCGTAAATACACCTTTATCAGCTAAGTATTGACTTGATTTATTGATACTAACAATTCCATTTGTAAAATCAATGTCAGACCATTCTAATCCCATAAGTTCACCAAGTCTTACTCCAGTGAATACAGTAAGTGTTATTGCTACTTTATACTTAATATTTTCTATAGATAGTTCATTTAAATTAGAAAGCAGAACTTTACATTGTTCATCATCATAATATCTTCTTTTAGGTTTTCTACTTCTAGGTGGTTGAACTCTTTCACATGGATTGTTAAACAATAGTTGCCAATATACGGCTTTGTGTAGCATAGCTCTTATAAGTCTATGGTGTTCTAATATAGTTTTTTGAGATAAAGGTTTAAATGTTCTATAGCCATTGTTACTCTTAATACGTCTTATTTGGGTATCTTTATCTAACATATCATAGAATTTCATTATGTCAGTAGGTTTAATTTTATCTAGCTTAAAGTGTCCAAGGTAAGGTAGTATTCTTGATTCTAACATACCTAAATATCTTCTGTAGGTGGAAGGTGCTAATTCTTTAGAGCCATAATCTCTTTTCCAGATTTCAGTAAATTCTCTAAATGTTATGGATTTACCTTCAATAACTGTACCTTGTTCTACTTCAGCAACAAACTTTGCAAGTTCAATTTTTGCTTGTGCTTTAGTTCCATGAACAGTTTTAGTATGACGTATAGGCTTTCCATCTAAATTAAAACCATGACAAACTATTAGCCTGTAACTATTTTTACCTCTTTTTTCAATACTCCCGGCCATTACTCTGTTTCACCTCCTTTCGAGTTATTTAATGGGGGAAGATATAATTGTTAACTAATAATATATTATCACAACAGTTAACAAAATGCAAGATGTAGATATAAAATATAATTGCTTTGGAAGTATCTGTAAATATAATGTAGAAAAATGTCGAAGAGAAAAACGTTGAATTTGTTGGTAGTACTGGATTATTTACAGAAAAAATGCTATAATGTGACAAAGTAATAGGAGGTTATAATGGATGAGGAACAAGAAAAAGAATTATTAAATATATTAACGAATTTACCATCTGAGAGTTCATGGTTAGATTATAAATTATTTCCTTATGATAATGATCATAAAGCAGAATTTATAAAAGATGTATGTTCTTTTTTAAATTGTACGGATAGTTATGGGAAAGATAAATTTATAGTAATTGGTGTGGTGGATAAAGAAAAATATAAAAAAGGAATAGATAAAAAACGTATGGATGATGATAAATATTATCAAGATTTATGCGAAATGATTCAACCAAGACCACATGTTGAAACAGGTGTATATAAATTTGAAGAAAAGTATTTTGGATATATCTTAATAAGTAAGGATAATATGGAGAGAGTATACTCTATAATAAAGGATTATCCTGATGAAACAGTAACAAAAGAAGAAGAAAAAAACGATATTAAGAAAAAAGTATATGCATCAACAGCTTATATTAGAAAAGGAAGTGTAAAGTATTTACTTAATGAATATGATAGGAGAAGAATTTATGAACAAGATCAACAAATGAAAAATATTGAAGATAAAAAAGTTTTTTCATATAGTACAACACAAGTAGATGATGAATTTAAAGATGTTATAAAAAATTGTGCTTTATTTGGAACTTGGAATGATAAAAATGAACATGAAAAAGAAATTATTAGTAGAGTAATTGGAAAAGATTATAATGTTTGGATCAAAACAATGAAAAAATTATTATCACAAAAATCTGAATATGTTTCTTATAAGAATAATTGTTGGAAAATAGAAAAGAAAGAAGAATTGATAGAAAGATATTGTGATGATTATTTTGACAATGATATTGAGAATTTTAGAAAAGCGACAATAGAAATGGTAAAAGAAGAAGATCCAAGGTTCGATTTAGAACCAGATAAAAGAATGATGAGTTCAATACTTGGTAAGAAGATGTTATATTCAAAAGCGATAAAAAAATCATCATTAGAAACATTTTCATATATGAAGTCCATATTATATAAGTTTTCTAATTGTGAACAAGAATTGAAAAAATCTTTTTGGAGTATAGATAGGGAGATTTTAGAAAATGCAAGTTGGAAGTTGTATGCAACATTAGATGATTTACTTATGATATTGGCAGAGATTGATGGAAAAGAGTATTTAAGACAAATAAATAATTTAATAAGAGATAAAGATAATATAAAAAAATTATTTGAAGAAAAAGAAGAGAGAATTACCATTTCAAATTATACTTCAGGATTATATTGGAGTCTTCAAATACTAGTATGGGATTCTAATAATTTAATGAATGTATTTGAAATATATTGCAAATTAGAAAAATATGATAAAAACGTTGTCGATGAAATGACTAGAATTATTCTTCCATGGTATCCACAAACTCAAGCAAATTTTACATTAAGAAAAGCAGTTGTTATTATGACATTGAACGAATACCCAGAAGTGGGATGGAGACTACTAATGAAACTTATGCCAAATGCTGAAAGAACTAGTTCTTCAATATACAAACCAAGATGGAATAAATTAGTAGAAGAAATAGAGGTAACAAATGGAGAATTGTATAAAGAATATAATGAATATGTAAAATTAGCAATTGAATATTCACAAAAGGATATAAGTAAAATTAAAGATTTAATTAATATAATGGATGATGTGCCTAAAGAAATATTCGATGAAATATATAACAAAGTTACATCTATGGATGTAATTAATATGAAAGATGAAAAAAAATATATAATATGGAATGAAATAGAAAAAATGATAGCAAAACATAAAAAATTTTCAAAATCAGATTGGTCATTACCGGCAGAGGCGGTTAATAAACTTGAAGAAATGTCTAAAAAAGTAAAACCTATATCTTATAAGATATATTTAAAAAGAATATTTAATAAAGAATATTGGGATCTTTATGATAGTGAACAAGAAACCTATGAAGATATGGAAAAAAGGATATTAAATGATCAAATAGAGGCTATTGAATTATTATTAACAGATGGTATTGAGGAAGTGATAAAATTTTCATATACAGTTAAAGATCCATTTAAAGTTGGATTTGCATTAGCAAATATAAAAATTGATAAAGAAAGTGAAAAAAAGATAATACAGCTATTAAACAATAAACAAAGTGAAATAGCACAGGGGTATGTGAAGTCAAAAATTATAAATGAAAAAAATACTTGGTTAGATGGACTAGATATATCTATTTTATCAATTGAAGGAAAAGTAAGATTTTTAACGCAATTACAAGAAACGCAGAAAACATGGAATTTCGTAACGAAATGGCTTGGTAAAGATGAACTTGAATATTGGAAAAATGCAGATATTAGGGTTATAAGAGATGATAGCAGTTACGATTATGTAATTAAAAAATTGATTGAGGCTGATAGACCAGTAAAGGCACTTGAATTAATTAATATGGCATTATTTGAAAAAAAGCAATTTTCTAGAGAATTATCAATAATAGTATTAAAAAATTGTTTAAAAAAAC
Source organism: uncultured Clostridia bacterium (assembly GCA_934120045.1). Taxonomy (GTDB): domain Bacteria; phylum Bacillota; class Clostridia; order TANB77; family CAG-508; genus CAG-269. Next base: position 148,230 of record CAKOTF010000002.1, on the reverse strand, counting down.
AGGAAGATATAAATTATATTGATGTATATGATATAAAAAAGTTAATTAAGGATTTGCAAGATAATGATTATGATGAAGATGAACTATTTGGGATAGAATGGTCTTATCTACCTATTCTAAGTGAGTATGATGATTATAGACCAATAACAATAGAAAGAAAACTAAGCGAAGAACCACAAATATTTAATGATGTATTATGTCTTATTTATAAAGCACATAAAGATAATAAGAATAATCAAAATGATAATGAAAAGTTAGCTAGTAATGCATATAGATTATTAAATATTTGGAGATTAGTACCAGGATATGATAAAGATGGAAAGATGAATAAAAGTAAGTTGAACGAATGGTTTAATAATGCGATAAAGATTGCAAAAGAAAATGATAGACTAGAGGTTGCATTAATGTCAATAGGACATGTTTTTTATTATACCAAAGAAGATCCAGATGGATTTTGGATTGATAGAAATGTAGCTGAAATTTTAAATAAAGATGAAAATGAAGAAGTTAGAAGAGGATATTCAACCCAAGCATTTAATGCTTTAGGTGTTGTTAATGTGGATAAAGAAGGAACAGTGTGGCTTAACCAAGAGGAAAAATGGAAAAAGAGGGCAGATTTGTGCCAAATGGAGTATTTTAGGTTTGCTAATACTCTTAGAGAATTAGCAAATACTTATCATGAACATGCAGAATATGAAAAACAACATTATAGTGATTTTTAACAATTAAGTAAGCATAGACTATTGAAGATGTCTATGCTTACTTAATTTATTTATTTCTCTCCAACCATTCATCAAATTCTTTATATGTTTTCTTGCCATTTTTTATATCATTAATGAATTGTTTAGCTTCTTTTTTCCATTTTTCATAATTAGTTTTGTAGTATTCAATATCTGGATTTCTTTTCACTGCCATAGCTTTTTTTGCATATATTTGTCTATATTTACCATATACAGGTTCTTCGTTTTCTTTTCTTTTTTGAGATGTTTTTATTCCATATTCTTTGCAAGTGATATCTTCTGTATAATTACCATTGCAATATAAAGTGTTATTTTTATCAGAAAAAAAGTATTTACCACAAATTTGGCATTTTTTTATATAATCAACATCATTTAATACTATATGATAAAGAACAATATAAAAATATGTAAATAGATTATTAGTTTTAAAATCATATTTATTACCAACTATATTTTCGCCATTAGGATCATTTTTAGTCATGGTATTTATGAGAAAATCTTCATCAGATAAAGGGTTAGAGAAACCTTTTTCAATTTTATTCACAAGTTCATTAATAAACTCTTCATGAGTGAAAGAAAAGTTTAAAGAATAATCACAAATATAATCTTCAGATATTTCTCTTAAATCTTCAGTAATATTTTGAAAAATATAGAATCTTTGAGCATTATTTAATTTGCTTAATTTCTTTTTTCTATCATTATTAAAAACATAATCTACAAAATTTTTAAATAATGATTGCATTTTTATTAAGTATTCTTTTTCGGTTTTGTAAAAAGATTCAGCACATTGTTTTAATAATACTTTATTAGCAATATGAATAGGTTTGTTAGTGCCTATATGAATAATGTTTTTATCAAATCCTTTAAAAATTTTACTCAACTGAGTTTTAGGTATTTTATCTAGATATATAAAGATAAATGTACAAAAGAATTTAAAAAAGTCATCAAAAGTATTAAAATCCATATTTAGAAATCCTGTTAAATTATCACCCAATGCCATTTTTTTATAATCGCAATCTATTATTAAATTTAAGTCTATTTTTTCTATATTACGTGTAAATAGAACATTATCTGGAATAGGTGGAATTTTTTTATCTATTAATGAAAGAAATATTTCATCAAAAGAATCATCTTTTCTTTTAATTTTTGTTTCTTTATATAATTCATCTACAAGTTTTTCTTTTCTTTTTGCAGATAAATTAACTTTACTTGTATCAAAAGAAATAGAAAAGAATCTAGTTAATTCAACTGGATTGTTTTTATTATATAAATTTAATTCTATAGAATATGGCTTTGAATCTTGCATTTTATTTCCTCCATGTTAACAGTAAAAATGGGTTACATTAATATTTTTAGGTGTTATCAATTCTCAAAAACTTTCATTAAAAATCTTGTACTTGTTAACTAAAATTAGTATAATTCAATTGTTAACAAAAGTCAATAGGTACCATTGAATAAAGAAAGGAGGATTCAGTATTGGACTTAAAAACAATAGAAAGAACAACACTAACCATGAAGGAAGCAGCAGAATATTTAGGAATATCATATTGGCTAGTAAATCAATTAGTAAGAAGAAAACAAATACCTTGTTCAAAAATTGGAGGTAAGTTCTTGTTTAGAGTACAAGCCTTAGATGAATATTTAACGAAGAAAGAAAAAGATTCAATGACTAATTAATTGAAAGAAAGGTGAAAGGAGGTATGGCAGAAGTATCGTGGCTTAAACTTAGTACAAATATTTTTTCAAACAGAAAAGTTGCATTGTTATTGAATGAACGTGATGGGGATATGTACTTCAGAATATGGATACAATTGTTAACTATTGCAGGGCAATGTAATATGAAAGGAAAACTAATTATAGGGGAGAATAATCCATTAAATATGCAACAATTATCAAAAATTTTAGGAAAATCTACTAAAAAAGTTGAAGAAATATTGAATAAGTTTATGGAATTAAGAATGATAATTTATGAAGATAATTGCTATGCTATAAGAAATTGGAGCAAGTATCAAAGTGCAGATAAATTAGAAGAAATACGAAAAAATAATAGAGAACGACAAAGAAAATTTCGTGAAAAAAGTAGAACTCAAGCTAACGTTACAGAAATGTTAGAGTAACACTATAGATAAGAATAGAAAAGAGTAGATAAGATTTATTACTGACTGAAAGGAAAAATATGGTTTAAGTAATAAAAAAAGCTAGTATAAGCCATCAAACAAAATACTAACTTTAATCAAATTTTATAATAATATTTTAATTCAAAATTTAAAAAAAGTAAAGAAAAAATTAATAGAATGAGGAATTTATATGAGTGAAAAAACTAAAAAAGAGCCAATAACGTATTCAAGATATGGAGATTATTTAATACCAAATTTAATATTAGATAATGGAAAGGTTAGACCTAAAATAGGAAGATATGGGAGGTTAAGATTAAAATTTTTGAAAGAAGAAATGAAACCAGTTTATACAAGAATGTTAATGGAAGATACACTAACAGATTATTTATTAGAAGTGGATGCTAGAGCAACAGATATGGAAAATATGTTGATAAATGTGATGAAAAAACATGATAATATTGATGAAAAATTAAAAGAAAAAGATCAAATGAAATGGGTTGGAGCCATGAATATGATAGCGTATTCTGCAAGAGAAATAGTAATGGGAAAATGTATAAACACTTATAATATTTAATGAAAAGAAGTGTCTGGATTTTATTAAAAGTTCAGACACTTTTAATAAATAGATATATGAAATTATGAAAAGAGAGCACATTTACTGTCCAGCAAGCACTGAATTTGTGCACTCACACAAATTCGAATGTGGGATATCCCAAACCCAAGAAGGGAGAAAAGTAATGAGAAAAAGAGAAATAAAATTAAGTGTATATCTTAATGATAATGAATGGAGAATGTTAACTTTAAAAGCAGAAAAAGTGGGATATAATAAGTCAGCTTTAGTAAGAAGTTTAATAGAAGGATTTGAACCAAAAGAAAAACCATCAGAAGAATTTTATGAAGACTTAAATTCAATAAGAAAAGTTGGAAATGTATTAAATCAAATTGCAAGAAGAGCACATTATCAGGGCTATATCGAAGATGAAAAATTTTTAAGAAAAATGGAAAATGAATTACAAAATCTTATATTGAATATAAAGAGAAAATATTTGTTGCCGGAAGAAAAATAAAATTAGAGAGATTTCTGTAGATTTATTGAGAAAAAATAGTATTTGTGATATATTATAATTGAATAATTGGAGGTAAGTATGGAAGTAGTAAAACCCTTTGTAAAATGGGCAGGAGGAAAAGGAAGTTTAATACCACAATTAACGAACTTTTATCCTTACCAATTAAAAGGTGGAGTAGTAACCAAATATGTTGAGCCTTTCGTTGGTGGAGGGGCTGTTTTAATAAATATATTACAAAAATATAATGTTAAAGAAGCTTATGCTTTTGATATAAATATAGATCTAATAAATTGTTATAATGTAATAAAAACAAATGTTGAAGAACTTATAAAAGAATTAGAAATAAAGGAAGAAGAATTTTTAGTTCTTACAGATGGAGAAAGACAAAAGTATTTTTATAGTGTAAGAAAAGAATATAATTCATATAGAATCGGTGAAAAAGAATTAAGCATTAAAAGAGCAGTAGAATTTATATTCTTAAATAGAACATGTTTTAATGGATTATATAGAGTTAATAAAAATGGAGAATTTAATGTACCTTGTGGTAAATATAAAAATCCAACAATATGTGATTCTAAAAATTTAAGGAATTTATCATTTTTGATTAGAAATGTAGAATTCCAATATGGAGATTATAAAAAAAGTGAAAAATATGTAGATAGTAATACATTTGTGTATTTTGACCCGCCATATAGACCATTATCAATAACATCAGGATTTACATCGTATACAAAAGAAGATTTTAATGATGAAAATCAAAAAGAATTAGCAAATTATTTTAAAGAATTAGATGAAAAAAAAGCTAAACTGATGTTATCTAATTCAAATCCTAAAAATACAAATAAAGAGGATAATTTCTTTGAAGAAATATATAAAGGATTTAATATAAATGAGATTTCAGCAAAAAGAATGATAAATGCAAATTGCAAAGGAAGAGGAGCAATTTCTGAATTATTGATAACAAACTATGAGGAGAATTGATAATGTATAATGGTGAAATTTATTTTGAGGATAAAAACTTTAAATTAATAAAAGAAGATACATTTAAAGCTTTGAAAAATTTTCAAGAAAAATCATTCGATATGATATTTGCAGATCCACCATATTTTCTTTCAAACAATGGGATAACATGTAGTAGTGGAAAAATGGTAAGTGTAAATAAAGGTGAATGGGACAAGTCATTAGATGTTGAATCAAAGCATTCTTTTAATAGAAAATGGATTAATGAGTGTTATAGAGTTTTAAAAGATGATGGGACTATTTGGATAAGTGGAACATTACACAATATATATTCAATAGGTATGGCATTGGAAGAAGAAGGATTTAAAATTATAAATAATATAACATGGCAAAAAACTAATCCTCCACCTAATCTAGCTTGTAAAACATTTACACATTCTACAGAAACAATATTATGGGCAAGAAAAGATTTGCCAAAAATAAAATATAAATTTAATTATGAACTAATGAAGAGCTTGAATAATAACAAACAAATGAAAGATGTTTGGACAACTTCTCTAACAAAACCATCTGAAAAGAAACAAGGAAAACATCCAACACAAAAACCTTTAGAGATACTAGAGAGAATTATATTAGCATCCTCAACAGAAAATGATTTAATATTAGACCCTTTTTGTGGAAGTAGCACAACAGGTATAGCAGCAAATAAATTAAATAGAAAATTTATAGGAATAGATAATTCGCAGGAATATTTAGACTTATCAATAAGGAGGTTTGAACACATACATGAATTTAGAAATAACAAGAAAAATGATTAATGATTTTTATAATTGCTTTGAAACAGGATATGATTTTGAATACTTTTTAAAGAAATTTTTAGAAGATTTAGGATTTACAGATATAAAAGTAACAAAAAGAAGTGGAGATAGTGGAATAGATTTACTTGCATACAAAAATTCTATAGGTGATTTAGATATAGATCCTGAAAAATATATTATTCAAGCAAAGAGATATAAAAACACAGTACCAGTAAAAGAAATACGTGAATTTAAAGGAACAGCGTCTTATGAGAAAAGGATCTTTATAACGACTAGTGACTTTTCAAAAAGTGGAATAGAAGAATCTGAGAATGATAGTTCTAGAAAAATAATTTTAATTAATGGCGAATCAATCTTAAAATTCTATATGGGACATCCAGAAAAAGATTATATTTTTGAATGGAATCCAGTTGTTTCTGTTGAAAAAGTTAAACAAATAATAAATACTAATAATGATTTTATAAAATCAAAAGATAAATTTAAAATGGAAGCTATAATAAGACTTATTAGTAGAAATGATATAAGAGCACGTATTTTACCGATTCCAAATGAAATATTCGAAAAAATAGCAGATAGAAAAAACTATACTGCAATTATAGATAACGAAGAAAAAAAGTTAAATATAAATGCAGAAAGAAGATATTTTGGTGGAGTTACCGAAATATACAAAAAGAAAGCATATATAGATTACAGTGGTGATAGTAAGAAAAAGACTTACTGGAAGATAGATGAAAAGAATGAAAAAATATATATAGAATTTGAATAGGGGATTTATATGAAAAGAGATTTTAAAGAATGGTTAAGTAAATTTAAATATAGTATTTCAGGATATAAGTATTATATTGATTTTGAAAAAGTATATAGAAATGTAGATAGAATAAAAGTTGAATTAAATATATTGAATTCACTAATTGGTTCTAAAAATATTGAGAATGATTTTGAAGAGCTTATTAAAAAATATCCAGAGGTATTAAAATGTATTCCTACATTGTTGGCGGTTAGACAATCAGAAATATATGCACAAGATGAAGATGGCAAATATATGTATAATTTTAATAAGTTAAACTACGATATAGAACAATATAAAGTATTCATGAAAAAAACTGGCTTATTTGAATTATTACAAAATCATATTATAAATAATTTAGTCGATTATTGCTTAGGCATAGAAACTGGTTTGGATTCAAATGGAAGGAAAAATCGTGGAGGACATCAAATGGAAGATTTGGTTGAAAGCTATATAAAAAGATCAGGAGTAAAAGAGTATTATAAAGAGATGTATTTAACTGATATAGAGAAAAAATGGAATATAGATTTATCAGCTATATCAGCTAATGGAACTTCAACTAAAAGATTTGATTTTGTAGTTAAAACAAATGATATGATATATCTAATAGAAACAAACTTTTATGGAGGAAATGGTGGAGGCTCAAAACTTAATGAAACTGCTAGAAGCTATAAAATGTTGTCGCAAGAAGCAGATTTAATCGATGGAGTCACTTTTGTATGGTTTACAGATGGCACAGCTTGGAATAGTGCTAGACGAAACTTGGAAGAAACATTTAATGTTATGGATAATATTTATAACATTGATGATATGGAAAATAATATAATGGATATATTATTTTTCGGAGAACAAGATTCTTTAATGGTTGCTGAAGATAGTGAAGAATATAGATATGAATAAATAATTACAAAGGAAAAGCAAAATATGAATGTAAATAATACAGGAATAGTTTGCTTTTTTATTATAATAAATATTACAATAACATTTCAAAAATATTATATTTTTGAATTGTTTGTAATATTTATTTATTTTATCCTTAAAGTATGTTAGTATGTATACATACATACTAACGAAAGGAGCATTTCTTTGAAAAGTAGTAATAAGAGTGAATATGGAGCTGTTTTAACAAGAATTATAAAGGAGAAAAAAATTACACAACAAGATTTTTATAATCAATTAGGAATTAAAAAACCATATTTTTATGACATTGTTAGCGGAAAGACAAATCCACCACCGCCTGAAACACAACTAAAAATATTAAAAATATTAAATCCAAATAAAAAAGATAAAAAAAAGTTATTAGAATTGGCTGCTAAAAGCAGAAATGAAATGCCTGCAGATATTCTGGTGTATTTAAAAGAAAACACTAATTCAATAGGTATTATCAGAAACCTAAAAGAATATAAAAAATTTATAGGAGGAATAATAGATGAATAAAAAAATAGGTAAAAAAGAAGCATTATCGGTTAATAGATTAATAAATGAAGTATTAGTTGCACAATTAAGTATACCACTTAGACAAATTGTAAATGATACCACATTTTGTGAATACACAGGTTCTAAAAGACCAGATATTTTAATTTCTGAATTTGAATATGATGGATCTAATGATACACAATATATAAGCAATTTAGTTGCATATGCTGAAGCAAAAGATAATTGTGTAGTTGGTGATAGAGAATGGAATGATGCAATCGAACAAGGAAAAGTTAAGGCACCTAAATTGGGATTGCCATATTTTATAGTTACTAATTGCAAAACAACATATTTTTATAATGCAAAGACAATGAAGCAATTAACTTTAAATGGAAATCCTATTCGTGAATTTCAAACTATTGATATTTATCGTCTTATCAAAAATAAGTTGACAGAAAATCCAGACTTAGATACAATTACCACTAATGTTGATTCAATTTCAACGATATCTGAAGCAATTTTCAATAAGAAATTATGGGAACTCGCAGGAGTATATAGGGGAATCAATTTTAAAGATAATGTTCAGAAAATAGATTTTACAGTAGGGTTTGTGGCATTAGAATATTTTGAAGAAAAAGAAGAAATAGATGGAAATAAAGATTTATCCAAAGTATATTGGTCTACTTGCAATGACAATATAGCTGAAAAAATAAAAAATAATTTAAGTGGATATATTAAGAGATTAGAGAATGAAACTAGTTTTAATGAATTTAAAAATGTTATGGAAGTAGTAAGAGTAGCTATTGATGGAGACGGAAAAAATAAACCACTTATAGATGTAGAAGACGTAAAACAAATATATGGTATTATAGATTCTATGAAACCATTACATGGAACTGGGTTTGATTTGTTTGGCGCTGTTTATGAAATGTTTGCATCATCAAAAGAAAAGAAAGATTTTGGAGAATATTTTACAAGAAGACACTATGCTCATATTTTTTCAAAATTATTACTTCAAGATGAAGATATGTACAATCCCGATAAGAAATTTAGTATTATAGATCCAGCTTGTGGAACGGGAGGATTTTTAACAGAAAGTTTTAAAGTTTTAAAGTTTTAATAAACAATTATGAAAAAAATGGAACATTAGATGATGATGCAAAAACCTTTTTATCTAAAAATTGTTTTTATGGAATTGATGTAAGAGATGAAAATATTTCAAGAACAAGATTAAATATGTTTCTTGTAGGAGATGGTCATACTCATATGTATGCAGATAACACATTAAAACCAACAAAAGAAAATAGTAAAAAAGTTTTACAGCAAGAATTTCAATATGTTATTACAAATCCACCATATGGAAACGGAACAATAAGAGCAAATACAACTGCGATTACATCAACTAGAACAGAAGTTGCTTTTATATGCAAAGTAATAGAATTATTAAAACCTGGTGGAAAAGCCTGTATTATTACGCCAGATGGAGTTTTAGAAAATCCTTCTTTTAAAAAATTTAGAATGGAACTATTAGAAAAATGTGAAATATATGCAATAATTTCTTTGCCTAAATTTGCATTTGCTCCGTATACTAAAGAAAAAACATATGCATTATTTATAAAAAAGAAAAGTTCAAAAATAACAAAGATACAAAAAAATGCGATATGGATGTATATTATAGATAATGATGGATTAGCTAACTCTGATAAAAGATTTCCTACTAAACTAAGGAATAACCGTAATGGATGGAAACATGATGAAATATCTGGTTGGGTAAGTACAGAAGGTATAGAGATGCCTGGAATTCTCGAGAGTAGATGGTTAAAATTTGATGATAGCAATAATCCAACTAAATGGATAGATGAAAAAGGAATTGAGCATTGCGAAAGAAAAGGTGGCAACATAAATATTGATAATGTTCTAAATGATAATTATATAACTTTATTACCAGAATATTATTTAAGACCATATGCACCACATTATATTAATGAAAACGAATTTGATTTGGAAATTGAAAAGATAAATGAAGAAATGAGGGGATTATTTAATGAAATTTCTTGAAGTGTTTAATGAAATAGAAAGAGGGAATTATGCATTAACAGATGAAGCTATGTATGCATCTATAAAAAATTCGGATAAAATGATTCCTTTATACGGAGGAAACCAGAGTCATAAATATACGGATAGAAAAGTTTCAATTACTGCAAAGACTAAAAAAGGAGAATCAATAAGAGTTTTTCAAAGAGAAGGAATTATAATAAGTCTAGATGGCAGTGCTGGAAGTATGACATATAAGAATCGAGAAATATTTGCATTAAATCACCATGCTGGTTTTATAACATTAAAGCAAGGTGTTGAAAAAAAAGTATTATTAGAATATTTTGCACTTTTTTTTCAAAATTTTTATCGTTCTCTTAGTATTAGTGATGGTTCAAAGACATTATCATTGGAGCAGATATATTCGGAAGAAATTGAATTACCACCATATGATGTACAAGTCAGAATTATGAACAAATTAGCTCCAATTATAAAAAAGATGAATGTAATATCAAAGTTAAAAGAAAAATATCATAACTTAATGCAAAAGAGTATATTATTTGAAAATGAAGAAAAAAATAATAGTGTACCATTAAATACAATGCTAAAATACTGTAGTAGAAATGATGCTCTTAGTGAAGAAGGGATATATAATAGAAAACCAGTAAAAGAATATATAGATGTTTTAAGTGGTTCATCTAATAATATAAATTATGGAAGAATTGACAAGAGTTCAGAAGGGATACATTTTATAGAGAATAAGCAATGTATACACTTAATTTCGAGAGGAAATGCTGGAAAATTGAAGTATATAGATATTGGAACATATGCAACAAATACAAATGCATTTTTATTATATATGAAAGATGAGTACAAACAAGAAAAAAAGGTAGATACATATGAAAAAGAAAGAATAATTCTTAAATTTTTAATTATATATTTACAACCAATTTTTTTTGAATTAGCTTCAAATTCGGACTTAGGAGTTTTTCCATTAACAGAGGTAATTGCCAATTTGAAGGTACCAGATATTGAATATAGTGATAGGCTAAAAAAGATAGTTAATAGCTTCGAAGTATTAGAAAAAAGAGTAGAAGAGATTGAATTGATAGAAAAGCATTATCAAGAGTTAATAAATAAACAGATTTCTGTAATGAAATAAAGATATAAAAAGGAATAAAAGGCGAGAATTAACTCGCCTTTTATCTATTCATCAAAACATCCCATAACTATCTGAGAACCATCCACAAACCCATTCCTATAATACTTTTCATTCCAGTAAAAAATATAATCCATAAAATTCTCATCAAGCAATTCAAGTTGTTTCTTAACATACTTTTTATTCTGTTCTGAAACATTCTGCAAAATTCTCTCAGAAATCTCATCAAAATAAATCCAATGTTTTTTATCCTCATCACATGTTAAAGAAGATAAGTCTTCTTCTCTAAACATTAACCAATCTTTTAAAATATCATCATTTACTTCTCTTAAATTTTTCATAATAAAACCTCCAAAATAATTATTGATTTTATAGAAGATTATTGTATTTTTTTAACATACAAAGTTGGGAAAGTTTTGGGAAGAATTGCTTCCAAAAACATCAAAAAATTGCATAAAGATTCAACAAACTAAATCTTCTATAAATGGCTAAATACCAATAAAAACTTAAGTTTTCATAAATCTTCAAAAGTAGCTTTGCCGGCGCTCATAACCCGAAGGTCGTAAGTTCGAGTCTTACCCCCGCAACCACAATAAAATGAAGCATTTGCTAGATTTTAGCAGGTGCTTTTTTCTTGCATTTTTGGGCAAAAATGTCACACTTTGGTCACAATTAGGGCGAGACTTGGCAGAACTAGACAAGTTTTAACAAAAAATGTATTTCAATAATTCACAGGAAGTGGTATAATTGTGGAAAACGAGAGGAAGAAAATAGATGAAAAATAGATATATTATTACAAAGACAATTTGGCAAATATTTTTATATTTATTTGAAGTAATCAGCATATCATTATTTTTAACATATTTAACAACATTAATAGAAGATATAAATTCGCCATTTAAATGGATTGAAAGAGCTATAATGTGTTATACAGTTTATCAGATATTAGTTTTAGTAATATTAACCAATATGAATGATATAGAAAGGGACTCGTGTCTAGCATATATAAAAGTATTAAAGAAATGTTTATTATATATTGAAATGAATGAAGAAAATATAAAAAAAGAGATATCAAAAGATATATTAAAAGATATAGATTATCAGTTGGATAATGGAACATTTAATAATAACGAATATAGGCAGGCATATGCTTTGATTAGAGATAATATTAATAATTTAAATAAAAATAGTATAAAGATTGAACTAACAGAAGCAGAACACAATTATGAAATGAACGCATTAAATTGGAGATTTTCGTTTATACTAAGATTTTTAAAAAAATAAATAAAAAAGATTGAGGAATTTTAAAATGAAGAGTATAGAAAAATATTATGATAATACAACAGATGCAATGCCTAATTATACTGTTAAAAAATTTATTAAATTAAATGTAGAACCAGGCAATGCGGTTGAACTTGGATGTGGCGCAGGAAGAGATACAGTATATTTAATAAAAAATAATTGGAATGTACTTGCAGTTGATAGAGAAGATGTTGAAGAAAGAATAGCTAAAAGATTGAATGATGAAGAACGAGAAAAATTTAGATTTCAAAAACAAAATTTTGAAAGTCTTGAATTAGAAAAAAATAATTTAATCGTAGCTAATTATTGTCTACCGTTCTGCAATAAAAATAATTTTAAAGAATCATGGAATAAGATAAATGATAGCATTCTAAAAGATGGATATTTCGTCGGTAATTTCTTCGGAAATAACGATGAATGGAAAAGTACAAAAGAAGAAATGACTTTTTTAACAAAAGAGCAGGTAATAGAATTATTTAAAGATTTTGAGATTATAGAGTTTAAAGAAGTTGAAAAAGATGATTTTACTGGTTTAGGTAAAATGAAGCATTGGCATATATTCAATGTAATAGCAAAGAAAAAATAGAAGGGAGAATAAGATGAGTTTAAAAGAGAATAATGAAATAACGGTAAAAATTAAATGTGAATTAAATGAGTTCTATAAGATAATAAAAGAAAAAGGATTTAAAATAATAGACAAATTTTCAATGGATGATACATATTTTATACCTGAAGAGGTGAATTTAGATAAGATAAATACAAGAGATATTTTATCTAAAGCAGTATTAGTAAGAGATATTATAGGGAATATGTCAAATAGAAGAACAAAACTAATAACATTTAAAATCAAAAACTTTGATGAATCCGGCAACATATTAAATCAAGAAGCTGTTAATTGTGATATTCTAGAAATAGAGGATGCTAAGAAATTATTAAAAGCAATAGGTTACAAAGAAATTATGAATATAAAAGAAGATGATGTAGTATACGAAAAAGATAGATTTCAATTAGCAATTAAAGATATAAAAAATGGAGATAATTTAATAGAAATAGAAACTGAAGAAAACAAGGAATTAGATACTATAGAAAAATTAATAAAAAAAGTTAATAAACTTGAGATACCAATTTATACAGATAATTATTTCGTTAAAAAAGCAGAAGTAGAATTAGATAAGATATTAAATAAAAGGACTAATAAAGAAAGAGAAAAATCTTGTGGATGCATTATAACAAAGGATAATAAAGTACTATTAATCAAGCAAACAAAAGGGCATTGGGGATTTCCAAAAGGACATGTTGAAAAAAATGAAACAGAGATTGAAACTGCAATTAGAGAGGTAAAAGAAGAAACAAATTTAGATGTAGAAATTGATGCTAATAAAAGATATACAATTGAATATGTAACAGATAAAGGAAAACTAAAACAAGTAGTATTATTTATTGCCAAATGTATAGGTGGAGAGATAAAAGCACAGGAATGTGAAGTGAATGATATAAAATGGTTAGATTTCGATGAGGCAATTGAAACAATTACATATGATAATACTAGAGAATGATTTAAGGAAATACTTAAGGAGAGAAAAATATGAAAGTATTAACAATAAAGCAACCATGGGCAACATTAATAATGCAGGGTGATAAAAGATTTGAATTTAGAAGTTGGCAAACTAAATATAGAGGAGATTTATTAATACATGCAGGAAAAGGAATAGACAAAGAAGCAATGAAAAGATTATCAAAATATATTCCAGAAGATTTGCCAGCAGGAAAAATATTAGGAAAAGTAACATTAGTAGATTGTGTGAAAATGTCACCAGAATTTAAAGACATATTATTAAAAGAAAATAAAGATATATACACAGATAGTTCTTTTAAAGAAAATTATGGTTGGCAGCTAGAAAATGTAGAAATATTTGATGAACCAATAGAGGCAAAAGGCAAATTGAGTTTGTGGGAATATGATTTAAAGGAGAAATGAGTTATGAAAAATATATTTATAGAATATCCAAAATGTTCTACTTGTAAAAAAGCAAAGAAGTGGTTAGAAAAAAACAATATTGAATTTATAGATAGAAATATTGTTGAAGAAACACCAACAGTTGAAGAATTAATCGAATGGATACAAAAGAGTGGGAAAGAATTAAAGAAATGGTTTAATACAAGTGGTTTAAAGTATAAAGAATTGAATTTAAAAGATAAATTAGTAACTATGAGTGACAAAGAAAAAATAGAATTATTAGCAAGTGATGGAATGCTTATAAAGAGACCAGTATTAGTATCAGACAAGGGAATATTTATAGGATTTAAGGAAGATAAATGGAATATATTAAAATAGAAGTATAGTAATTACCAATAAAGGTAGTTACTATTTTTTCTGTGATAATCGGTAGACAATACTAAAATGTATGAAGATATAAATAAAAATTATATACCGAAAAATATAAAGACACCCCCACCTTTAATCTCTACAAGATGAAAAGGGGGAACGGCGAGGGGAGTCGTGTTAAAACTTTCGGGAAATACATAGGGGAGGGGGTAAATTATTTCTCCGACAGTGCTTCCAACAGTAAAGATATAGCTAATGAAAAACCTTCAATAAATGCTTCCTCAGATTCAATATCAGACAATTCTTTCATACAATCTAATACATTATCAATTAGAGAAAAAGTTTTTTTATCAACCAAATGCAGTAGTTCTTCTTGAAGTGATGTGCATTTTGATAATGTTCTAGAGTATTTAGAATTTTCGAGAACAGGTTTTTCAATGCAAGTGTAATCTCCATTATATAGAGATTTTATTGTTTTAGCATTCATATTTTCACCTCCAGTTGGTTGTGTATTTAAGCTTAAAATGTTAAAAATATCAAGTGCTTTTTTTATTTAAACAATTAATTACATACTTGGACAAAGTTTGACTAAAATTATTGTTATTTAATGGAATTTGTGGTATAAAATATAGTAAATAAATGCATATATTTTATGGGGGAAGATATGAAAATAGTTGAGATTTTAGAAGAGTTTAGAAAAGTATTTGATAATGAAAGAGATAAAGGAACAGCATTTGAAAAATTAGTAAAAATATATTTAGAAAATGAACCTAAATATAAATCTATTATTGAAAAAGTGTGGACATGGAGTGATTTTCCATATAGAGAAAATATTGGGGATACAGGTATAGATTTAGTAGCAAAGACTATAGAAAATGAATATTGGGCAATACAGTGTAAATTTTATGCGGAAGATCATGAAATAACAAAAGGCGATGTAGATACTTTTTTAGCAACATCATCTAAGTATTTTTATGTTGATGGAGAAAAGAAAAAATATTCATATAGATTATTTGCATCTACTACTAATTATTACAATAAAAATGCAGAGGATGCATTGCAAAATCAAGATCCACCTGTAGGAAGAATTGGGTTAGAAACATTATTAGAATCAGAAATTGATTGGAAGAAATATTCCCCTTCAAATAATAATGTAGAATTAAAAGAAAAAAAATCACCAATGAAACATCAAGAAGAAGCTATAAAAGATGTTTTAGAAGGATTTAAAAAACATGATAGAGGAAAATTAATAATGGCCTGTGGAACTGGGAAAACCTATACAAGTTTAAGAATTGCGGAGGAGCAGCTAAAAGGAAAAGGTAATGTGCTGTTTTTGGTTCCGTCAATTGCATTAGCAAGTCAAACATTGACAGAATGGACAGCACAGTGTAGATATACTTTTAATGCAGCTATAGTTTGTAGTGATAACAAAGCTTCAAAGGGACAAAACTCAGTAGATTTAGGATTTCCGTCAACCACTGATATAAATAGATTGAAAAATTGGGCAGAAAAATGTGAAAAAGACGGAAGAGATATGAACTTTATTTTTTCGACATATCAATCAATAGATGTAGTATCAAAATTTCAAAAGCTTACTGATTATAAAATAGATATAATTGTATGTGATGAAGCTCATAGAACAACAGGTGTTACTTTAAGTGATGAAGACGAAAGTTATTTTGTAAAAGTACATAATAATGAATTTATTAATGCTAATAAAAGATTATATATGACTGCAACACCAAGAATATATGGAGATGCAGCCAAAACAAAGGCTAATGATGTAAGTGCAGAACTATGTTCTATGGATGATGAAGATATATATGGACCAGAATTTCATAAATTAAATTTTAGTGATGCGGTCAAACAAGATTTATTAACGGATTATAAGGTATTAGTCTTAGCTGTTGATGAAGAGTATGTAAAAGAAGAATTACAAGATTTATTAAAAGGAACAGATCATGAATTAAGATTAGAAGATTCAGTTAAAATTATGGGATGTTGGAATGGATTATCAAAAATTTCAACATGGGATGAAAAAGAAAATTTTATAACAGATCCACAACCAATGAAAAGAGCCGTTGCATTCTGCAACAGAATAAAAGATTCACAAGAATTAGTAGGAATGTTCAAACAAATACAAAGACATGTTAAAGAAGAAAAATACAATGGAAGTAATAAAAAAGATTTAGTAAATATTGATATAAAACATGTAGATGGTTCATTTAATGCTTTAGAAAAGCAAGAATGTATAAATTGGCTTAAAGAAGATATTGATGATGGAGAATGTAGAATCTTAACCAATGCAAGATGTCTTTCAGAGGGAGTAGATGTTCCTGCTTTAGATGCTGTGATGTTTTTAAATCCTCGTAGTAGTATGGTTGATATTATTCAATCAGTGGGAAGAGTAATGAGAAAAGCTGAAGGCAAAAAATATGGATATGTAATTTTGCCTATAGGAATTTCTGCTTCTGAAGATGCAGATGCAGCATTAGACAAAAATGAAAAATATAAGTTGGTATGGGAAATATTACAAGCACTAAGAGCCCATGATGATAGATTTAATAATACAATAAATAAAATTGATTTAAATAAAAGAAAACCAGATCAAATTGGAATCATAGGTATTGGATATAAAGGTGAAGAAGATCCAGATGATGGATACAAAAAAGTAAAAGTTAAAAGAAATAAAAAAGATCCTATTGAAGGACAAATAAAAATAAATATGGAGACATTTGACCATTGGAAAGAATCTATTTATGCTAAAATGGTAAAAAAGGTAGGATCAAGAATTTATTGGGAAAATTGGGCAAAAGATGTGGCAGAAATTGCAACTTCGCATATGGACAAAATGAGAAAATTGATTAATAGTGATAACCATGAAATAAAAAAAGAAATAGAAAACTTTGTAATTGGTTTGAAAGAAAATTTAAATAATTCAATTACTCAAGAAGATGCCATTGAAATGTTAGCTCAACATATGATTACAAAACCTGTATTTGATGCATTATTTGAAAATTATGAATTTGTAAAGAATAATCCTGTTTCTCAAACAATGCAAAAAATGATAGACATTTTAGATAGAGAAATGTCTTCTGATGAAAAGGATAAATTAAATAAATTTCACGAAAGTGTAAAGGAAAGAGCTCAAGGAATTGATAATGCAGAAGGAAAACAAAGAATAATATTAGAATTATATGAAAAATTCTTTAAGATAGCATTACCAAAAGAAGTTGATAAACTAGGTATAGTATATACTCCACCAGAATGTGTTGATTTTATTATACATAGTGTAGAATACTTGATGAATAAAGAATTTGGAAAAAGTTTATCAGACTATGGAGTTCATATAATAGATGGATTTACTGGCACAGGAACTTTTATTGTAAGATTACTTCAAAGTGGTGTTATCAAGCCAGAAGATTTATTATACAAATATACAAATGATATACATGCAAATGAAATAGTATTATTAGCATATTATATTGCAGCAATTAATATAGAAGAAACCTTCCATGAGCTAAGTAAAAAAGAAGAATATACGCCATTTGATGGAATTGTTCTAACTGATACTTTTCAGTTATATGATGATAAGTATGAAAAAAATGAGTATATATCAGAAATGCTAGAAGAAAATAATGAAAGAGCTAATAAACAGAAGGAACTTCCTATAACTGTGTGTATAGGAAATCCACCATATTCTGTAGGGCAGAAAAGTCAAAATGATAATGCAGGAAATGTTAAATATACTAATTTGGATAATAGAATATTTAATACTTATGCTAAATATTCAACTACAACCTTAAAAAATTCATTATATGACAGCTATATAAGAGCTTTTAGATGGGCTTCAGACAGAATTGAAAATAATGGAATTATAGCATTTATAACAAATGGTGCATTTATAGATAATTTATCAATGTCTGGCTTTAGAAAGTGTTTAATAGATGAATTTTCATCTATTTATGTATTTAATTTAAGGGGAAATCAACGAACATCTGGTGAAATGTCTAGAAAAGAAGGTGGAAAAATATTTGGCAGTGGAAGTAGAACGCCTGTTGCAATAACATGTTTAATAAAAAACAGTAATAAAAAGAATGATAAATTTATACATTATTATGATATAGGAGATTATCTAACTAGAGAACAAAAATTGGAAATTATTAGTAGACTTAAGGATATTTCCAATATTAAATGGATAAGAATTATTCCAGATGAAAATAATGATTGGATAAATAAAAAAAATGTACAATTTAACAAATTTATTCCAATTGAGCCCGAGAAAAAATATGATGAAAAATCAAAATCTTACTTTACTACATATTCTTTAGGTGCATCAACATCTAAGGATGTATGGCTATATAATTATTCAAAATCGAATATATTGAAGAATGTTCAAAATATGGTTGATTATTATAATTCTGAAAGAGAAAGATACCATTTATCAGTCAAGAAAACTGATGTTAAGAATTTTGTTAAATATAATGAGGAAAAAATTGTATGGACAGATTTATTTTTAAGAGATTTAGAAAATAATAAAAAATATCAGTTAAAGGAAAATAAAATAACAGATTCTATATACAGACCATTTTGTAAACAACATTTTGTTTATGAAAAAGATTTTATTCAAAGAACCTATCAATTAGACAAATTGTTTCCTAGCTGTGATTGTGAAAATTTGATAATAGGAATTGCTGGATTTGGATCAAATAAAAAGTTTACAACAATGATTTTTAATACTTTAACAGATCTTCATAGTATAGGAAGTAATACACAATGTTTTCCATTATATTGGTATGAAAAAAATAATAACGATATGTTCTCTAAAGATGATAGTGAATATATAAAGCATGATGGAATAACAGATTATATACATATAAAATTTAAAGAAAAATTTAAAAGTGAAAATATAACTAAAGAAGATATATTTTATTATATATATGCAATCTTAAATTCAAAAGATTATAATGCAAAATTTGAAGCAGATTTGAAAAAGTCATTGCCTAAAATACCAATTGTTGATGAATATGAAGATTTTAAAGAGTTTTTGGAGGCCGGAAGAAAATTAGCAGAATTGCATTTAAACTATGAAACTGTTAATACATATAAAAAGTGTGAAATCACAAAAAATAAAGAAAATTATAAAGTAACTAAAATGAAATTTGGAAAAAATAAGGATAAAACAATCATAGAATACAATGAAAATATTATTATTAAAAATATTCCTGAAAAAGCGTATGAATATATAGTAAATGGTAAATCAGCAATAGAGTGGATAATGGAAAGATATGCAATTACAACAGATAAAAAGAGTGGAATTGTAAATGATCCAAATGATTGGTGCGATGAAGTAAAAGATGAAAAGTATATATTTAACTTATTATTAAGAATTATTAATGTATCAATAAAAACGATGAAAATAATTGATTCATTACCAAAATTAAACTTTGATGAATAGAGGAAATGAAAATGAGTGAAGTGAATAGAAACGCTAGTGCAAGTGCTTTCGGATGGCAGTTCCAAATTAATATGGCTATATACTTGATGATTAAATATTTTGGAAAATTTAAAGCAATGAAAGTAGAAGGAGAAAGAGAAGACATTGAAATATCATTGAATAACAATAAAAAGATTTATGCACAAGCAAAGTCAAAACAAAATATTAATGATGGAGATACAAGTACATATTCATCAAAATTAAAAAAAGCCTTAGAGTCATTATCAGAGGTAAATGATAATGATTCTGAAAATCTAATATATATCAGTAATTTAGAGCCTAATCCATTAAATTCAGGAACAAATGAATTTGCATTGGTATCATTTCTTAAATACGATGAATTAACTACATCATCAAAAGAAAAAATTGATATTCAGCTTAAAAAATTAGGAAGAAATATAAATAAAGATAAATTAATAATTGCTAAAGTTCCTTATTTTGGAGAGGACAAAGATACTAGAAAAAAATTTGTAATTACAAAAATTGAGGATTTTCTAACTTTTATTAGTTCTGATTTATTACCATATAAGAATAGATTTTTAGAAATGTTGGAATCAGAAGCTTTTCACAATTCAACTTTAAATAAAATGAATTTGAAAATACAAAGAGAAGATGTTTTGTGGAGACTTGTAATATTAAAGTTAGGAGATAGCAATTTGTTAAAATATGATGAAGCTATGGGAATTGAAGAAGAAGATTTTTTTGATGCGTTAGATAAATATGATAAAATCATAAATTACAAAGAGGCAGATTTTGAAATATATAATAAAATGTGTAATTTAATAATGAAAGCAAAAAGTGAAAATCAAAACATAAGAAGTAATGATTTTATTACTAAGTACGAAAATGAAATATATAATATAGTTTTTAAAGAAAATAAAAATAGTAATATGGAGGTTATAGAGAAAGCTAGTTCAAAAATTATAGCTAAAAGAATATTCATAAGAAAAGGAAATATAATGAGAATGTTTGAAAGGGCTAGTAAATATGAAAATTAAAAGAGTTATTATTCAAAGAAAAGACAAAAAAAGAGAATTTATATTCGATGAAAAAATTAATTTAATATATAGTAAAGACAATTCAAAAGGCAAAACTACATTACTAAGAGCAATATTATATGGATTGGGGTATAATATACCAGCAACAGATGGTATAAAATCCTTTGATGATTTTCATATTTCCATAGAGTATATGGAAAAATCAAAACGATACGTGTTAGAAAGATATAGAGATTTAATAGATTTTTATGAAGGTAATGAAAAAATAACATATGTAATGCCGGAACAAATAAATGAATTACATTGTAAAATGTTTGATATAAATGATATTTTGATTCTAAATAATTTATTGGCGATTTTTTATATAGATCAAGAAAAAGGATGGACACTCTTGAATAGAGGGATAATAATAGGAAAAAATAGATTTAATATAGAGGATTTTATTTCAGCTTTATCTGAAAAAGATGTTTCATCTATTAATAATGAAATAAAAAAAATTGAAGAAGAATTACGAAAGTATAAATCATTAAAAAATATTGCTGAATACAAGAATGAAAATATTATTGAAGAAGTAACATCTTATACTAAAAATGATGATAGTGAATTATATAGCAAAATAAATCTTTTAAAAATGAGAGAAGCAGAAATAAAGAAAGATATTAAAGATGTTAACCAAGTTTTGAATGATAATAAAAAAATAATAGAGTATCTTGAAAAGTTAGATATCTATGTAAAAATTTCTGATACAGATGTTGTTAAATTATCCAAAGATAATATTTTAAATTATAATGAAAATCAAATATTTTATGAAATTAGAAAGAAAGAATTAGAAATAAGTTTAGCCAAAATCAAAGATGAGATTAATAAAATTGAAGATGAATTGAATGACAGAAATATTTTATTTAATGTAAAAACTGTTGCTGATGAAATCGATATAATGTTAAAAGATGTTAATATAAATGAAAAACAAATAGATAATATAATTGGGCAATTAACAAGAAGAAAACAAAAATTAATGAGCGAACTACACGCTATCCTTTCGGAAGACAATATTTATTTAATGTCAATTTATAAAACTATAAAAAAATATGCAAAGGAATTAAAGTTTGATGAATACATTGGTGATAACCCTAGTTTTGTATTGACAAATAAATTAAAAGGAAAAACAGGAAGAATTTTAACACATATGTCGTTTACATTTAAAATGGCATATTTACAAGAAATAAAAAATAAATATAATTTGACATTACCAATAATAATAGATTCTCCGAAGACAAATGAGCTTACTGATGATGCTTCTATTGCTATGATAAAAATACTAGAACGTGATTTTAAAGAACATCAAATAATTTTTGCATCTGTGTATAAATTTGAAGAGGTACAAAAAGAAATTATTGAAATGAAAGAAAATTTATTTTATTAAAAAAAGAGCGTATGGCTCTTTTTTTATCTCGCATTAGAATTACCAACTAACATATTTTCCAACAACTCCGCACTAGCTCTATCGGTAGACTCCAAATCATGAACATAAAACTTCAAAGTAGTATCAGTACTAGCATGACCTAATTTATGAGAAACAGTCTTAACATCAACATTACCAGAAATAAGCAAAGTAGCAAAAGTATGTCTCAAATCATGAAAACGAATATGAGGAAAACCATTCCTAGTTAAGAAAGAACTAAACCATTTAGGACCAGTTGCAGGATTCATAATTCTACCATCAGCAGTAGTAAAAACATTTTTAACACCATTCCAAGATTTACCCAATGCAAGTCTCATCTTACTTTGCTCACATCTCCATTGTTTAAGTAAATCAAAGCAAATACTAGGAACAACTATTGTACGAACACTTAAATCAGTTTTAGGACTCTTCTCAGAAGTAGGTTGACCACTTAAATAATAAGCACTTCTCTTAACACTTATTTTATGATTTTTAAAATCAATATCATCCCAATGCAAACCAACCAATTCACCACGTCTAAAACCAGTTAAAATAGCAAGAATAACAAAACATTTATATTTTATAGGAGCCTTTTCAAGTAGGGCATTTATTAATCTTTTAGATGTTTCTTCATCATAACATGTCATTTTAGTACGTTTAAATTTAGGTTGAACAACTTTAGTACATGGATTATAAGGAACTATGTCCCATCTAAGAGCATTACTGAAAATGCTAGATAATATTTCATGAGCACGATGCACACTAGCTGGAGATAAAGTTTTATAATTACCATTTTTGTCTTTTCTGTTAGTTGGCTTAGCTAGCAAAAAATTATACAGATTATCCAAATCCAAAGGTTTTATTTTATCAAGTCGCTTGTTACCTAAATATGGTAAAATATGTTTATTTAATTTTTCATTATAACTTTGGTAAGTTATAGGTGAAAGATTAGGTTTTACATATGTTTCTAACCATTGTTTACTAAAATCATTTAATGTCACTTTTTTTGCAGAATACGTGCAACCGCCTTCAATTGAAGTAATAAATTTTGCAAGTTCTTTTTCGGCTTCCCTTTTAGACGAACAAGTAACAGTCTTATTGAAATATTTTCTTTTTCCATTTGAATCGAAACCATTACTAACACGAAGTCTATATTTTTCATTTCCCATATATAGAATGTTTCCTGCCAAATATATTACCTCCTACTTATTAATCCAATCTTGATTATCTTTCAGCCATTTTGAAAGTTCATCAATTTTAATTTTATTATCTTTACAAAGTTTATACATCTCTTTAGCCTTAGAAGCCCAATTAGAAAATAGTTTATCTACATTAGCAATATCCTTATTTCTTTGCTTTTTGGCATTTTGAGTTTTATATGCATTTCTATATAACTTTGTTATTTCATCAGATTGTACAGAAAGTTCATAACCTATATCTCTACAAGTCTTACCATTTCTAAAAATACGAGTGCAATATATTTCATTACTCTTAGTTGTAGGAACAAAATATTTGCCACAATTTTTACATTTATTAAATTGAATATTTAAAGCAGCGGTTCTATATAAAATGAATAAAATAAAATCATGATAAGATTTAAAAGTATAAATTTCTAATGGCATTTGTAAATCATTCTCTATTTTAATTCCACTAAAAATTCTACATTTGAATGATCCCATTTTTGACAATTCATTACCTAAAGCTTTATATAATGAATCTGCATGATTATTTAACAAAAATTCAATTAAATATTTTTCAGTTGAATTAGCTTCTTCAAATAATTCAATTACAAAATTACCTAAATTAAATTCTTTAGTAACAGCTTTTTTTTCAATATCTATAATATAACATGTATCATTATTTATATATAGATGAATTTGCTTTGAGTTTTGTTTCATAACTATCTCCTTTTTAGACATTTTAAAATAAATTTCAAAAATGTCTTGACTTAAATTTGAATCTATTGTAACATATAGACATATTAAAAGTCAAGAACAATCTGTCAATTATTTCGAATAATTCCAAGGAGGTGAGAGTATGCAAGAAAAAACAGATATTCCAGAGTTATTAACTGTCAAAGAAATTCAAGAAAAAATGAGAATTTCAAAAGCAGGAGTATATAACTTAATAAATTCTGGACAAATTCCACTAGTAAAAATAGGTAATAGAAAATTAATACCTAAAAAAGAATTTTTAATTTGGTTAAAGAAACAGGAGGTGAACACAAAATAAAATGGATGAAGAAGAATTCTTAACAAAACAACAAGTAATAGAAAAATATAAACCGATATTTACAGAGTGGTCTCTTTCAAAATTAATAAGAGAAAGAAAAATAAAATTTGTAAGGATTGGTAGAAGAATATTTTTCACTAAAAAATCAGTAAACGATTTTATAAAATCTCAAGAAGAAAATAGCATTTTTAATGAAAGAAGGGATTTTCACATTGTATAAAATAAAAAATTGTCCTTTCAATTGGTACTTGAAAGAACAATATAATTGAATATAAAGGCTAACCAATATAAACAATCTCTAAATATATTATATACGATTAGCCTAAAATATTCAATAAATTTAGAAATATTTTAGGAGGGATACAATTGAATATATATGATGAAATTAGAAGTAAATTAACAAATAAACAAGTAGCAAGATATTATTTAGGTGAACCGCAACAACATTCTGGAAATAGTATTGGATATTGTTCGCCATTTAGAAATGAAAAGCATCCGTCGTTCTGGGTAAATGATGAAAAAGGTTTTACAGATTTTGCAGCAAAAGAGCATAGTGGTAATATGGTAACATTTGTAATGCAATATAAAAATTTACCAACATATTTTGATGCAGCAAAACAATTGATTAATGACTTTGGATTAAATATAGAGATAAAAGAAAATATGTCTTGCTTCAGTAAAAATAGAACAAAAGAAAAAATTACAGATTTAGTATTTGATAAAGGTAATAAACCGAAAGATATAAATTGTATGTTTGATATAATAGAACATACAAGCAAGCCAGATAAGAAAGAGGCGGCATATATAAAAAATCGAATACCTAATCTTGAAATAAAAAAATATTCATTAGATGAAATATTAAATAATATTGTAAAAGGAAAAACAATAATTCCATCAGGAATAAAGTCGAATGCAAAACAAAATTTTAAAGGGCAACAATTATTTTTAGTGGATTTTGATAACACAAAAAATGGAATAAAAATATGTGCAAATGAAAAAGAACATGCAACAATAAATAAATTACTAGAATATTGTAAGAAAATAGAGTTTATGCCTACATTTGCATATTATACATTTAGCCATAGTGAGGAACAACATAAATTTAGGGTTGGTTATGTTTTGGAAGAACCCATTGTGGATTATAAAACTGCTGAAAAAATCCCTAAAAAATTATTAGAAATATTTAAAGATTTTAATCCAGATACATCAAAACAAAATTTAGCAGATTTCTTTTATGGAGGAAAAAGTATAGAATATAAAAGTGATAATTATTATTGTCCAAGATTATTAGAAGGATATGCATATAATGATGAATTTGAAATATCAGAAGATAAGTATAAACAATATAATGATTTATTGAGACCTAATAGTTATGAATTTTCCAACAGAGGGTTGGTTAAGAAAATAGTAAAAAAGGATGTATTAGAAGATAAAGTAATAAGTAATTTTATTGCAATTCCAACAAAGTTTATTACATATAATGATGGAAATGAAACAAGGACAGATGTTACTTTAAAAACTATTTTAAATACAGGAGAAGAGTTGCCAAAAATAACACTAAATATAAAAGACTTTGAGAGCTTAAATTGGATTGCAAATGGAACATGGAACTTTGAGCCTAGAATAAGTCCAAATGGAAATAATAAAGAATATTTTAAAGATACATCAAAAATATTAAGTAAATTATCAACTAAAGAAATAATATATTCACATATGGGTTTTAGAAAAATAAATGGAAAATTACATTATTTATATCATGGTGGAGTAATTGGAGAGAATAAAGATATAAAAGTTGATTTAAGTGAGTCAGGACTAGAACAATATAAGTTTATAGAAGACCAGTTAGATTCAAAACAAATAAAGGAATGTGTAGAAACATCACTTAGTTTATTGAATGTAGGAAAAGAAACTATTATGGTACCATTATTGGGAACTATTTTTTTAGCTCCTTTGCAAGAAATATTTAGAGAAATAGAAATAGCTAATGGTTTTGTTACTTGGATACTAGGAGAAAGTGGAACACAAAAAAGTACTTTAGCAGCAT
This sequence comes from uncultured Clostridia bacterium, assembly GCA_934120045.1. Lineage (GTDB taxonomy): Bacteria > Bacillota > Clostridia > TANB77 > CAG-508 > CAG-269. Next base: position 121,292 of record CAKOTF010000002.1, on the reverse strand, counting down.
TAATGTTATCACACTTTGGAAATTTTGAAAGAGATACAATACCTTGTGGGTTCAAAGATACGGTAAATAGTCTAGAAAAACAAGCTTTTATAGTAAAAGACAGTGTATTGTTAATAGATGATTATTATCCAAGTCAATCATTACAAGAGTCGAGAAAAATGGAAGCAGTTGCGGAAAGTATATTTGGAATGGCAGGAGATAAACAAGGGAGATCAAGAATGAAACAAAATGGTAAAGATATAAGAAAATCATATAGCTCAAGAGGAATATTAATGACAACAGGAGAAAATTTTCCTAATTTTGCAGAAAGTAGAGTAGCTAGAAGCGTAATTGTAGAAATAGAAAAGGGGGATTTAAGATTAGATATTTTATCATACTTACAAGGGAATAAAGATAAGCTTAATATTTGCATGCGAGAGTACATAAAATGGATAATTGTAAATTATGATAAAATTAGAGAGCGAATAAAGATTAACTTCCATAGATATAGAGAAAAATTTAATAGAGATTTTTCTCATGCGAGAATACCAGAAAATATGGCATCATTGTATATAGGTTGTGAAATGTTTTTTGAATTTGCAAGAGCCAATGGTGTTATAGATACAACGATTATGACTGAATGGAAACTAATATGTTTTAATAGTTTGTTAAAATTAGCAAATAAACAAAGTATTAGAACATCAGATTCAAAACCAGATAAAATGTTTTTCTATGCAATACAAGAATTGTTGGCAAGTGGAGAAGCATATTTTCAAGTATATCTACATGAAAACCAAAGTAGTACGAATCCATATGCAAAAGTTTTAGGATGCTATGACAGTGAAAAAAGCATGTATTATTTAATACCAGGAACTGCATATAAATTAGTTGTAGAATATTATGAAAAACAAAATATTAAATTCCCATTAAATCCAGGAGCACTTTGGACATATTTGAAGAAACATGGAAGCATTGCGATTGCTGAAAAAGATAGAAATATGATAAGAAGAAAAATTAACAATGAAAGTATAGCTGTAATTGCGGTACATCAAGAAATAATAAGTCCAGACTTAGGTAAAAATTCTATAAATAAAGAAAATGAAGAGATAATATTACCATTTTAGAAGCCTTTGATTAAAGGTTTCTTTTTCTGTTAAAATACTAGGAATTTTAAATAAAAAATAGTATAATACAAATAAATTCAGAAGCGGTATATAAGAAATGAATAAAAATCAATATGTTTATATATTAAATACCGAAATGAACAGAAAAAGGTGATAAAATGATTTATATAACAGGAGATTGCCACTCTGACTTTACGAGATTTTCAATGGATAACTTTCCTATTCAAACAGAAATGACAAAAGATGATTATGTTATTATATGTGGAGACTTTGGTGGAGTTTGGACATTTGAAAACGAGAGTGAACAGGAAAAGTATTGGTTAGATTGGTTAAATAAAAAGAATTTTACAACATTATTTGTAGATGGAAATCATGAAAACTTTACTAGATTATATAACTATCCAGAGAAAAAGTGGCACGGAGGAAAAGTACACAAAATTAGAGATTCAGTATTACATCTAATGAGAGGTGAAATTTTTGAAATAGATAATAAAAGAATATTTACATTTGGTGGAGCATCTTCACATGATATACAAGATGGAATATTAAATTTAGATGAAGAAGAAAAGATATATAATTTTAGAAAAAGAGGTGCATATTTTAGAATTAGAGATTACTCATGGTGGGATTTAGAATTACCAACAAATGAAGAGATGGAAAATGGAATTAAAAACTTAGAAAAAGTAAATTATAAAGTTGATTATATTATTTCACATTGTTGTCCAACAAGTGTACAAGCTATATTAGGTGCAGGAAAATATAAGAAAGATTGTTTAACAGATTATTTGCAGCAAATATCAGAAAAGTGTGAATTTAAAAAATGGTATTTTGGACATTACCATGATTATAGGCAAGTTAATTCGCAATATACATTGCTTTATGAAGATATAGTGCCATTGGAGTTTGAAAGTATATTTTAATCAGATAGGAGAAAAAATAATATGATGAAGTTAGAAGAATATGTTGAAAAAAGAAAAAAAGAAGATGGAATAAATGAATTTGATAAAAATAAAAAAGATGAAAATTTAAAAATATGTGTAAACTATATATTTGAATATTTTAATAATTATTTAGATATTACAGAACTAGAGGAAACAACAATAGCAAAAGAAGAAAAATTAGATAAATATCGTAAAAAATTAAGAGATTATGATTCTGAAATAAGAGAATGGTTAGTAAATATATATTCTGAATATGGAAACTTTTTAGATAAGTCAATAGGAAGAGGCACAAGGATAGAACAAACTTATTTTTATTTATTAAGTGAAGAAAGTGAATTCAGAAGTTTATCTTATGAGTGCTATGCTGAGTATATAAAGAGATTTCCATATTTAAAAGGGCAAGAAGAAATGTTATACAAATTTTTAAAAGAATATCATAGAGTGGAAAGTAATCAATCAAGGTGGAATATTCCATCGATAAATGAAGAAATAGATGAATGGATAGAGAAAACGAAAAATAAATATGGTGTAAATTTATGTGCTTTTGCTTTCGATTGGGTAAATTATTTTTATGAAACTCCAGAAATATGGGGAAGTAAACACAAAAAGAAAAATAGTGAATCATATAGAGGATATGAATATGATTATAAAAATGGAGATAATTTATTTAATATAGATTCATTATATAGGAACATGCCAAAGAAATCATTTACTAAAGGTAAAAAACAAGAATTTGAAATATTATTTATGTATTTTTGGTTGCACGAAATGGAAGGAAATGAACAAGATTGGGATGAATATATTGATAAAATAGATAACCATAAATAATTATAAAAGTATAATTTTCTACAAGTTTCGACAAAATATTTGATTAAATAATGTTAATATAATAGTTAAAAAGTATCGAAAGGATTTACTATGGAAGAACTAATTGAACTATTAAAACAAAATAAAGATAATGAAGCAAAAAAACTAATTGAAATTATGCTAAAAGATAAGAAACATGAAGAAGAATTTGCAAGGTTATATCATATGCTAGGAATGATAGAAGAACGAAAAGAAGAGAGAAATACTTTAAAAGCGAAATATTATTATGAAAAGAGTATTAATTGCATTCCGAGTTTTAGATTTTCATATTATAGATACGACGACTTAGAGGTTGAAGATAACAATATTGCAATAGGTTTTTTAAAAAAAGGACTAAAAGAATTTGAACAGGATATTGAATTATATAAAAGACTTTTTATTAGAGAAAGTAATAAAGAAAAGAACAAAATTATAGAGTATTTCTTAGAAAACAATATTGCAGATGAAAATATTTATAAAAGTTTTATAGAATATTCATATAGAGAGAAGAATTATAAAAGAACAGTAGAATTAATAGAAAAAGTGAAATTTAAAGATAAGTCAAAAGAGCATTTTTATTATTTGTTAAAAATATCAAGTGAAATATTGGAAAACAAAGAATTAGAAAATAAAGAAGAAATAATAAAAAATATAACAGATATAATTAATGAAGATATTAAGAATGAACTAAAATACTGGCACTATATTATACTATTATATTTGGAAGAAGATGAAGAAAATGTTAGTGAAATAATGGAAAAAATTCCAATAAAATGTCAAATAGAGGATATGTATTTTTGGGAAAATGAAATTGATGTTGATTTAAATGATTTATATATGAAAATTTTCGAAGAATTAGAGAACTCTTTTTCGAATAAAAAACAAGCAAAAATAAGAATAATGAAAGGCTCATATTTAAATATCAAGATTAATAATGGAGAAGACATAAATTATAAATTAAAGGATATAAAGAATTTAATATCAGCTTTAAAATATTACGACTATGAAAAAGAAATATATATTCTAATATTTAATATGTATATAAATGTAGAAAAAAATTTTGAAGCATTTGACTTTGCAATAAAACAATATGCAGAGAATAGAATTGCTAGAGAAGTCTTTGGAAAGAAGAAATATGATTTTTATTTAGAATATACAAATAAAGAAGATTTAATAAAAATTGTAAATAGATTAATAATTATAAAGGATAATATTCAAAATTATGATATTTCAGTAGGAGATTTAATAAGGACTTTTATAGATTGCATAGTAAAAGAGTTATTCAAAAGAGATATGTATGATTATATAGATAGATTAGTAAAAGATATTAAAACTAGACACTTATTGAAAATGAAGAATATTTTTGAAATAGCATATTCTCATAGGGATAAAAATGTGGCAAGACAATTATATGAATATTTATTAGAAGAAAACCCTAATAATTCTGCATATAACAATAATTTAGGTGTTATCTATAAAGAAGAGGGAAATCTGTTTAAAGCTAAGGAGTATTTTGAAATTGCATCAGCATCAGATCCAGATGATAATATTTCATCTTCAAATTTAAAGGATGTTAATAAGAAAATAAGTGATTTATATGAAGCATATGAAGAAATTCAAAAAGAAAAAGTATGGGTGCTATCAAAATTGGAATTATTATATGAGCAAGTAGAAGATGGCATAATAACATGTTCATATAATGAACGACCTAAAATTTTAAAGACTAGTCCAGAAAAAGCTCAAGAATTATTTGAGACATTTACTAATAAAAAATATATAGTGAAAATTAAAAGTCAAGATGATTGGGGAAGAAACCAATATAGATTAAATGAATTGGTAAGAGATTATCTTCAAGAAAGAATAGAGTATATAGAAGCTAATAAAGAATATGAAAATATTTCAGGAAATATAAACATTGACTATTTAAGTAGTATTGGATATACAGATGAATTAAAAAATAAAATAAGAAAAATAGAAGATAAAGAAATTGTTGAAATACTATTAAGAGATTTTAAAGAATGTGCAATAGCAATGGCAAGTAAACAAGAAAAAACTGCTATTGTATTATCAGGAAGCATGGCAGAGGCTTTACTAAATTATAAAGTACAAGAGAAGGGAATTAAAAATTATAGTTTAATAAAAGATGGTAAAGAGAGAAAAATTAAAGTTAAAGATATGGGATTAGCTGATTTACTAGAAGTTGCTCAAAAAGAATATATAATACATCAGACAGATTATCATTTGACACAATTTTTACGAAATTATAGAAACTTAATACATCCAAGTGTAGAGCTTAGAAAAACTATGAATATTGAAACGGAAGAAACAGAATTAATATGGGGAATATTAAAAAAGATAATAAAAGATATTTTATAAAATACACATTATAATATGTGTATTTTTTACATCTTTAAGAAGTGGTTTCTTAGTCACACCTTGGTCACACTCTCTACAAAACTACACGATTTTAAACACAATTTAACACAAACAAAGCATCACCAATTTCACCGATTAACTTACTCTAACAAAGCATAACGCAATTACACCAAACCCAGCAATATCAACACTTACGGGCTCATAACCCGAAGACCTACATTCTTAAATTCTATTCAAACAAATAACAAATCAAGCTTAATCAACAAACAAATCAGTTCAAAAAACTATTTCCAATTATCACCAAAAGTGTTATAATAAAAAGAAAAAAATAGGAGAAAAACTATGAACCAAAAAACAAGTAATGAAATAACAATAAAAATAAAATGTCAATTGAGCGAATTCTATAAAATAATAGAAGAAAAAGGATTCAAAAAAATAAGACAATTCTCAATGGACGACACATATTTCATACCAAAAGAAATAGAACTAGACAAACTAAGTACAAGAGACATTTTATCGAAAGCAGTATTAGTAAGAGATATTATAGGAAAAACTTCAAATAAAAGAACAAAACTAATAACATATAAAATAAAAAACATTGATGAAAAGGGAAATATATTAAATCAAGAATCCATTAACTGTAACATTTTAGATATAGAAGACGCAAAAAAGTTATTAAAAGCAATAGGATATGAAGAAATTATGAATATAAAAGAAGAGGATATAATATATGAAAAAGACGGATTTGAATTAGCAATTAAAAATATAAATAATGGTGACAAGTTAATAGAAATAGAGGAAACAGAGGAGCTAAATACTATAGAAAAATTAATTCAAAAAGTAAATGAAATAGGAATACCAATTTATACAGATAACTATTTCGTAAAAAAAGCAGAAATAGAATTAGACAAAATATTAAATAAAAAAAACAAAAATGAAAAAGAACATAAAAAATATTAATAAAGAATTTCAGGAATACAAGAGAGCGCGTGAATCTTAGTCAAATTAATTCCAAACCCAAATAGCAAGAAAGGATCAAAATAATATGGTAAAAAACATAGTAAAAGACATAATGTTCCTATCTCAAAAATCAGAAAAAGCAACAGAAAAAGACAAATACATAGCACAAGACCTGCTAGACACACTAAAAGCAAACAAAGACAGATGTGTAGGACTAGCAGCAAACATGATAGGATATAATAAAGCAATAATCTGTATATCTGGAGGAATATACGACTTTATAATGATAAATCCAAGTATAACAAATAAAAAAGAAGAATATCAAACAGAAGAAGGATGTCTATCATTAATTGGAGAAAGAAAATGCAAAAGATATAAAGAAATTGAAGTAGAATATATGGACATAAATTTCAATAAACAACACGGAAAATATAATGGATTTATTGCAGAAATAATCCAACATGAAATAGATCATACAAATGGAATAATAATATAAAAAAATAAATTGACTAACAACAATACAATAAATACAAAAAACATACACAAAAAGCATAAAAATTAAATAAACGAAGCAATGATTGACAACTATACATAAATAATATAAGATAAAAATGCAATTAAATTAAAATAAAAAAATTCCAAAAGAAAATCAAAAGAGATACTTTTAGACAAAACTAAAGGTATCTTTTTGATTTTTAAAGAGAAAAATAGTTTGAAATAAAATCTTTCTTTATAATGTGTGGCTTTTAGATAAGCAAGAAAGGAATGGAAAATAAAATGGATGGAAAATCGTATGTATTAGAAAACATTATTCAAAACTATAGGATAAAAGATGAAGAAAAAGTAACATCTGAAACAATATATCAAATACTAGAAAACACAAGAATAACTATACAAGAACTAAAAAAATGTTTAGGAATTCCAAAAAATACATATGTTAAATTAAGAAAAGGCGAAAAATGTTATTTTATATGTAGACTTTGTACAAACATAAATAATAATAGAATTAGATATAAGCCAGAAGAACGAAAAATATTAAAACAGTATATAAAGAATGAATATTTAATTACAGAAGACATAAAAGAAATGAGAAAATATATAACAGACGATATTAGATTAATGAAAATACTTGATATAAGTGCAGAAAAATATATAAAGATATTGAATGGAAAAATAAAAAGAATAAAAAATAAGATTTTTGATTATCAAGATAAAATAAATATAAGAAATGATATAATAAAAGATATAAAAAATGACAATATTATAACTCTTAAAGAAGTAAAAAAAGCAAAAGAAGATAAAGGATATACAGATTATCAAATAAAAGAATCATTAGATCTTAATCAAAAACAATATAGAGAAATAATAAAGGGAAAAGAGATAAAACTTAAAAAAATTTCACAAAAAGATAAAGTAAAAGCAGATTTATTGAAAATAGATATAGAAAATTTAAGCAAATTCGGAGACAGAGATTATTCAACAGAAGAAATAAGGAATATTTGTAAAGAATATAATATTGGAATAAATACATTTATAAAAGAAATAATTGGAAACAAGAAAAATCCAGAATTAACTCGAAAAGTATTTAATATTTCAGATGGAAAAATATATCTAGGAAAACAAAAGCAAATAAGTAACGAATTAATTGAAAAAATATATTTAACAAAAGATAAAACAATTGAAAAATTGGCTATTGTGATAGCTCAAATGTACGGAAGATTAAACAATTTTGAAGACTTAAAACAAGAAGTATACTTAAAATTAATAGAGAATGGTGGAAAAATTGAAACTAATTTATCATATGATCAAAATTTAGTAATAAATGTCCTTATGAAAGGCATAAAATATGCAATGTTTAATTATTTGTCAAAAAATAAATTTGAAATGAGTCTTATTCAACAAACAACAGATGGTTATTTTGATTTACTAGATATAATTGAAGATAATACATATAATCCACAAGACGTATTTGAAAATAGTAATACAGATATATTATTAAGTAGTGAAGATATAACAGATCAACATAGAGAATTTTATGAAGTATTAAAAAGATATTCAGATATATTGATAGATAACAGAGAAAAAGGAGTAGAAAAAATAGCTCAAACATTTAATATTAGTGTGGAGATGGTGATGCAGAAGATGGTAGAATTACAAACAATTGCAATTAATAGTCAGATAGTAAAATTTGATTCAAGAGGACGAGTTTTGCTAAATGAAGTCATTGAATAAATTTTTGCTTTAAAATATAATATATTTGAGATATAATTAAAAAGATAAAAAATAAAGAAAGGAGTGTATGGTGTATTTAAGTATTAAATATCTCATACAATGATATCATGAAAACAACAGTATATTTAATAAGACACTCAGTAAGAATCAATACAAAAGATGTAATAGAAAGTTGGAAAACAAGTCAAGACAAAGTATTAAGAAGTGAAAAAATAATATTAAGTGTAACAGGAGAAAAAAGAGCAGAAATACTAAGCAATGAAGAAGAACTACAAAACATAGATGTAGTATATACAAGCAATTGTGTAAGAACATTACAAACAGCAAAATATCTATTAGAAAAACAACATTTAAAAGCAAATATAGATGAAAGATTTGACGAAAAAAGAGTAGGAAAGCCAAATGATAAAGAATATCCAGATTGGTATACAAGGCAATATGAAGACGAAAACTTCAAAACAGAAGGAGGAGAAAGCCAAGCAGAAGTAAGAGAAAGAGTAAATGAAGCATTCCAAGAAGTTGTTAGTCAAAATAAAGGAAAAAGAATAGCAATATTTGCACATGATTATGCAATAATGTATTTCTTATTAAAATGGTGTAAATTAGAAAAAGTAACACCAAATAGAGAACTAAAATTAAGCTTTAAAGGCAAAGTAGTATTTGATAAAAGAATAAATTCACCAGAAGTATTTAAATTAACTTTAAATGACGGAAATGAAATAGAAGAAATTGAAAATATTCCATTTGATGATTTAGAGTTTGATGATTTTAATAAATAATAAAAGCAAAATAGACCTAATATCCAGTAAGTTAATTACAATATTAGATCTATTTTTGTTACTAAAATTTGCAATATTTTATTTTACAAAGACAAAAAGAATGTTATAATTAATAAAAAAATTTAATTAAGAAATAATATGAATGTTTTGGGAGAGACTTTAACCAAAAAATATATTATACAAGGAGGAAAATATGTGTACTGCAGCAACATATAAAACAAAAGATTTTTATTTTGGGAGAACATTAGATTATGAGTTTTCTTATAATGAAGAAGTAACAATAACACCAAGAAATTATCAATTTAATTTTAGAAATAAAGAATCAATAACAAATCATTATGCAATAATAGGAATGGCTTATGTAGCTAATAATTATCCATTATATTATGATGCAATAAATGAAAAAGGATTAGGAATAGCAGGATTAAATTTTGTTGGTAATGCTCATTATAATGAACCACAACAAGAAAAAGATAATATTGCACAATTTGAATTTATTCCATGGATTTTAAGCCAATGTGCTACAACAAAAGAAGCAAAAAGGTTAATTGAAAAAATTAATTTACTAAATGTTCCATTTAGTGATCAATTACCATTAGCACAATTACATTGGATTATTTCAGATTCAGAGGAGTCTATAACAGTAGAAGCGATGAAAGATGGAATCAAAATATATGATAATCCAGTAGGAGTATTAACAAATAATCCACCGTTTGATAAGCAATTATTTGCTTTAAATAATTATATGAATTTATCTAATAAATCACCAAAGAATTCTTTTGCACAAAATCTAGAATTGCAACAATATAGTAGAGGATTGGGAGCAATAGGACTTCCAGGGGATTTGTCATCACAATCAAGATTTGTTAGAGTGGCATTTGTAAAAATGAATTCTGTATCTGGTGAAGATGAAAATGAGAGTGTAAGTCAATTTTTTCATATACTTAATTCAGTAGATCAACAAAGAGGTTGTTGCCAATTAGATGATGGAAAATATGAAATTACAATTTATACATCATGTTGTAATGCAACTAAAGGAATATATTATTATACAACTTATGATAATCATCAAATTACAGCAGTTGATATGCAAAAAGAAAATTTAGATGGAGATAGTCTTATTAGATATCCATTAATTGAAGGTGAACAGATTAATTGGCAGAATTAATAAAAATATAGAAATCTAGAATAGAAAAAAGCACCATATGAATGAAGTGAACCCTCTTTATTAAACTTTTGTGTCTAATAATTTGGGCTCAGTACAGAAGTGGTGCTTTTTTTATAAAAATTAAATTGTAGATTATTTTTTTGACGATAATATGATGTTAAATGATTTAGTAATATATCCTCTATTAATATTGATAACAATATTTTCACCAGGTTTTCTTGTGAAAATATATTCTCTTAATTCGATCATACTATTAAAAGTTTGATTATCAACAGAAGTAATAATATCTCCGACTTTTATTCCACTAGAATATGCAGGACTATCTTCATTAATGTGTGCAACATAAATTCCATTTGGAATATTTACAGATGAAATATATGGAATAACATTTTGATCATAAGCATAAATTCCTAAGTAAGCTTCATCAAATGTATTGTCTGAAATAAATTTTTCAATTACAGGTTTTACAACATTAATTGGAACAGCAAAACCAATTCCTTCTGCAGATGTAATTTTTACACTATTTATTCCAATTACTTCGCCATTTGATAAAATTAATGGACCACCACTATTTCCAGGGTTAATAGATGCATCTGTTTGTATTAAATCTGTCATATATGATATTGAATTATTTTCTTCTATTTTTATGGTTCTATTTGTAGCACTGATTATTCCATAAGTTATAGTTCTTCTGAATTCATATCCAATAGGATTTCCAATAGCATAAACATTTTCACCTGGTTTTATTTGTGAGGAATCTCCAAATTTTACATAATTTAAATTACTAGCATTAATTTTGGAAATAGATAAATCTAATTCTGAATTACACCACAGAACAGTGGCATCATAAACATAACCATTTTCTAATGTTATATAGCATGTACTAAGTTTTTCACCAGTAACATGACAATTACTTAAAATATAACCATTGTTCGAAATAATTATACCACTACCAATTCCTAAGTCACTTAAAGTATTTGCAGAAAAAATTGAATTAGAATGTGATTTGATTTTTGAAATACCAACAACACAATTAGAAACGTTTTCTAACATATCAGAAATATTTGATGAAGTATAAAATGTAGAAGATGTCTCATTAGTGGAAGTATTGAGTTTTGACGCATCATATTCAGTGTCAATTTCAATATTACTATATGCAATGTATAAATAGTATGCTAAACTTAATAAAATAATTGATAATATTAAGAAACATATAATGTTTGTAAATAAATGCTTTTTCTTTTTCATATTTATATATCCTTTCCAGAAATATGTTAGAACAAATTATAAATATCAATCTGTTATAATAATTATGAACAGAGTGTATAAAAATAAACAAGAGGTTACAAATGTAACCCCTTGTTTATTCTGAATCAGATATTTCTAATTCATCTTTTGAACATCTATCACAGTGAGGAAAGTCTTTTTTATCGCAATCTAAATCAACACCTTTTAAACAATTTCCTTCATGATGGCATTTTGCACAAATTTTTATGTGTTTTACTTGATTAGCCCAAATTTGGACAGCATATTTTTTACCAGGACAAAGAGGTCCAAAAACAAATTCACCGTCTTCATCTGTAAATGTGTGAGAAACAGGTTTTAGTTCTTTTTTTCCACATTTATATTCTATTTCAACTAGTTTTACAACAGCGTCTTTTACTGGTTCTTTGAAACAATCTTTAACAATACCATAAATAACATCTCTATGATCATTAGCTAAAGTAATATCTAAATCAAATTGTTTACCATCTGCAATTAATCCATCAATATCAACTATAGGACATATTGGTTCAGGTTTTCTTTCATCCATTTCCATAAATAAACTCCTTTAATAAAATTTAGGCGAAGCCTATTAATGTATAATATGAAAAAATAAAATAATTGATAATAATAACTAGTCAAAAACATAAATATATTATATAATAGGATAGTTATAAATATTTAGAGAGGAATAGAAAATGGATAATAGACCGATAGGAATTTTTGATTCTGGAGTTGGAGGAATAACAGTATTAAAGGAAATTCAAAGAGAATTACCAAATGAAAATTATATATATTTAGGAGATACCAAAAATTTTCCATATGGAGATAAAAGTAAGGATGAAATAGTAAAATTCGCAATTCAAAATGTAAAATATTTAATAAAAAAAGATGTAAAAATAATAGTAATAGCTTGTGGGACAGCAACAAGTCAAACAATAGATATATTACGTCAAAAATTTGAAATACCAATAATAGGAATTATTGAACCAACAGTAGAATATATAAAAGAAAATAAGTATAAAAATATAGGTGTAATAGCAACAGAAGGAACAATAAAAAGTGGGGCTTGGGAGAATAAGTTGAAAGAAAAGGAACCAGATATTAAAGTAATAAGCAAAGCTTGTCCAATGCTTGCTACAATTGCTGAAGAAGGTAGAGCAACTGGGGTAGAAGGAAAAAAAGCAATCAAAGAATATATGCAACCATTTAAAGAAAAAGGAATAGATAAAATTATTTTAGGATGTACACATTTTCCAATATATGAACAGTTAATAAAAGACGAATTTAAATATAAGATTGAATTGATAAATACAGGAAAAACAGTTTCAATATATTTAAAAAAACTCTTAAAAGAAAGAGGATTATGTAGTGATATAAAAAAAGGAAGGATAGAAATAAATTTAACAAAAGAAGAGAAAAATTTTTCAAAAATAGCGCAAAATATACTATTATGTAGATAGATGGATAGATTGCAAAATAAATTGTAAAAAAATATTTTTTTTGAAAAAATGTATTGCAAAAAAAATAATAATATGGTATAAATAATATTGAGTTATTAAATAATAAATAGAAGAGGTAATAATATGAAAAGATTTTTTAAATTAGCATTAATTATAGGAATTACAATGATTGCTTTAGCAATATCAAATATAGCATATGCAGATGATGATTTTGAGGAATTAACACCAGGAGATTTACTTACACCAACTACAACAACAACAACTACTACAGCACCAACAACAACTACAACGACTACAATAGAAATACCAACTACAACTACTACAACTGTAAAGACTACAAAGACAACAAATACATCATTACCACATACAGGTATAGAAGATAGTACAGGAACAATTATTGCAATAGTAGCATTAGCAATTGTAGGAATTAGCTCATTTGTTGTAATAAAGAAAAATAGTGATATTTAAGAATAAGAGAAAAAGTAAAATAAAGGTTATCAACAGAGAAAATTAGTCACAGGCTGAGAACTAATTGTGGAAAACATATTTGAAAAACTAACTCTTTAGCTTTCTAACGAATAAGTTAGACGAATAAGATACGTTATAATCTGAAAATAAGTTAAAAATAGGATGGAACCGTGTAATATAAACACTCCTATAGATAGAAATATCTATAGGAGTGTTTTTTATTGTGGCAAATCCAAAAATATAGGGAGGTATAATTATGATTAGAACAATACAAAAAGATGGACAAGTTTTAGATATGGAAGAAGGAAATGAAGAATTACAAAAGACAATATGGCATACAACATCACATATATTAGCACAAGCAGTGAAAAGATTATATCCAAACACAAAGTTAGGAATAGGACCAGCAATTGAAAATGGATTTTATTATGATTTTAGAGTAGAAAAGCCATTTACAGAAGAAGATATAGATAAAATAGAAGAAGAAATGAAAAAAATAGTCAAAGAAGATTTACCATTAGAAAGAAGTGTATTATCAAGAGAAGAAGCAATCAAATTAATGGAAGAAAAAGAAGAACCATATAAAGTCCAATTAATAAAAGAACTTCCAGAAGGTGAAACAATATCATTCTTTAAACAAGGGGAATTTATAGATTTATGTGCAGGACCACATATAAATAGAACAGGAAAAATAAAAGCAATAAAATTATTAACAACATCTGCTGCATATTGGAAAGGAAATCAAGAAAATGACTCAATGCAAAGAATATATGGAGTATCATTCTTAAAAGCAAGTCAACTTGAAGAACATTTAAGATTATTAGAAGAAGCAAAGCAAAGAGATCATAGAAAAATAGGAAAAGAGCTTGAATTATTTATGACACATGAATTAGTTGGTTCAGGACTTCCAATGTATTTGCCAAATGGAGCAACAATAAGAAGAATATTAGAAAGATATATCCAAGACAAAGAAATAGACTTAGGATATAGTCATGTATATACACCATCACTTGCAAATGTTCAATTATATAAAACAAGTGGACATTGGGATCATTATAAAGATGATATGTTTCCAGCAATGAAATTAGATAATGAAGAAATGGTATTAAGACCAATGAACTGTCCACATCATATGTTAGTATATAAGAGTAAACAACGTTCATACAAAGATTTACCAATAAAAATAGGTGAATTAGCTAATGACTTTAGATATGAAAACAGTGGAGCTGTTTGTGGACTTGAAAGAGTTAGACAAATGTGTCAAAATGATGCACACTTATTTGTAAGACCAGATCAAATAAAAGAAGAAGTAGGAAATGTATTAAAATTAATAAAAGAAGTATATCAAAAAGACTTTGGATTTTCAGCAGATTCATTTAAATACAGATTATCATTAAGAGATAAAAATAATAAAGCAAAATATATAGATAATGATGAAATGTGGGAAACAGCAGAATCACAATTAAGGGCAATATTAAAAGAAATGAATATAGATTTCTATGAAGCAGAAGGAGAAGCAGCATTCTATGGTCCAAAGATTGATATTCAGATAAAAACAGCATTAAACCATGATGTTACAATACCAACATGTCAATTAGATTTTGCATTACCAGAAAGATTTGATTTAACATATGTTGGTGAAGATAATAAAGAACATAGACCAGTAGTAATACACAGAGCAATACTTGGATCTTCAGATAGATTTATATCATTCTTAATTGAAGAAACAAAAGGTGCATTTCCATTATGGTTATCACCAATACAAGTAAAAATATTACCAATTACAGATGATCAAATTGATTATGGTACAGAATTGAAAGCAAAATTAAAAGCCAAGAGAATAAGAGTTGAATTAGATGATTCAAATGAGAAAATTGGATATAAAATCAGAAAAGCTCAACTTGAAAAAGTTCCATATATGTTAGTTATAGGAGCAAATGAACAAGAAAAACAAATTGTAACTGTTCGTGCTAGAAAGAATGGAGCTAATTTGGGAGAAATGACAATTGATGAATTTATTGAAAGAGTTCAAAATGAAATTGAAAACAAGATTAATGAATAGTAAAAAAACACATACGTTTGGTATGTGTTTTTTTATGTATTTAAATTGTATATATTGTTGATTTTTAAGATTAAATATAATATAATCGTGGTAAATATTCAAAAGATTAAATGGGAAAGATAAAAATTCCTAATACAGTAACAAGTATAGGAAAAAGGGCATTTCGTGGGTGTACTAATTTAACAAGTATAGAAATACCAGATAGTGTTAAAACAATTGGTGCAGGAGCATTTGAGAGTTGTATTTCTTTAAAAAAAATTACAATTCCTCAAAGTGTAACTTCAATAGGATCAGACGTATTTGTATATTGTGGGAATTTAATAGATATTAATATAAAAGGCACTGTAAATAGAATTCCTGGTGCACCATGGGGTGCACAATATGGAAACAGAGTAATAAATTGGAATGTATAATATTTTAAATTTTAGAAAGGAAAAGAATGTTTAACATAGAAGAACAACTAAAAATGTTACCAGATAAACCTGGAGTATATATAATGCATGATGTAGACGACAAAATAATATATGTAGGAAAAGCAGTTAATCTTAAAAGAAGAGTGAAATCTTATTTTAGAAAAACAGACAAAACTGAAAGAATAAAAAGAATGGTATCATTAATAGACCATTTTGAATATATAGTTGTTGATAATGAAGCAGAAGCATTAATATTAGAATGTAATTTAATAAAGAAAAATAGACCTAAATTTAATGTATTATTAAAAGATGATAAGACATATCCATATATAAAGATAGATATAAAATCAGATTATCCAAATGTAACAATAACAAGAAAAATAATAAATGATGGTTCAAAATATTTTGGACCATATGCAAATCCTGGAGCTGCAAAAGAAATGCTTGATTTTATAAAACAAAAATATAAAATTAGACAATGTAAAAACTTTAGATCTGAAACAAGAGCTTGTTTAAATTATCATATAAATAGATGTTTAGGTCCTTGTATGGGATATGTTTCAAAAGAAGATTACAGAAAACAAATTGATGAAATAATAGACATTCTTGATGGAAAAATTGATAAAGTATTAAAAGAACTTGAAAAACAAATGATTGAAGAGTCAAGTAAAATGAACTTTGAACAAGCAGCATATATAAGAGATAGAATGTTAGCTATACAAAGGGTTAATGAAAAACAAAAGGTATCAAATATAACAGAAAATAATATAGATGTAATAGGAATTGCAAAATCTGAAATTGAGGTATGTGTTGAAATATTTTTTGTTAGAGGAAGCAAAATGGTAGGAAGAGAACATTATTTTTTCCAAGACATAAGAGAAATGGAAGACAAAGAAATAATTTCAGGATTTATAAAACAATATTATATAGATAGTCAAAATTTACCTAACAAAATAATGGTAAGGGAAGAACTAGAAGATCAACAAGCAATAGAACAATGGTTAAGCAAAGAAGCTGGAAGAAAGGTAGAAATAAAAGCACCTAAAAAAGGTGAAAAATTAAGATTTGTAGAAATGGCTGATAATAATGCCAAAATTACTCTTGAAAATAAGGAAAGAGATAGAAGCGAAATTTTAGTTGAATTAAAAGAAGTATTGGGATTAGACAAATTACCAAGAAAAATTGAAACATTTGATATATCAAACATTTCGGGAGAATATATGGTAGCTGGAATGTGTGTAATGGTTGATGGAACAATAAAAAGAAACATGTCAAGAAGATTTAAAATAAAAACGGTATTGACACAAGATGATCCAAAATGTATGCAAGAAGTAGTAACACGTAGGTTAAAACACTCAATTGACAATAGTAATTCATCAAGTTTTGGTAAGTTACCAGATGCGATATTTGCAGATGGAGGAATTACACAAATAAGAGCAATAAAACAGACTGTAAAAGCATTAGAATTAGATATTCCTGTATTTGGTATGGTAAAAAATGATAAACACCAAACAAGAGCATTAATAAATGAGCAAAGACAAGAATTTGAAATATCAGAAAATTTAATGAACTTAATTACAAAATTTCAAGATGAAGTACATGATACAGCAATTTCTTATCATAGAAAATTAAGAGATGAATCGATAACAAAATCAGAATTAGATGATATAAAAGGAATTGGGGAAGCAAAGAAAAAAGCATTATTAAAATATTTTGGCAGTGTTGAAAAAATTAGAAATTCTTCAATAGAAGAAATTGTAAAAGTAAATGGAATTAATGAAGAATTGGCAAAAAATATATTACAACAATTAAATTAATAAAAATTTGTAACATATTGCGATGAAAATAGAAAGTAGATTATGAATATTTTGAGAATATTTACATATACATATTAAGGACAAGTATTTTGGGAGGTTTGTATATGAAATTTTTGAAAAAACATAAGATGCTTTCTTTTTTTATGGCTACATTTATTGCACTATCAATTGCTAATTTTGTTATGATTTATGAATTGATAAGAGTTGGAGTAAAATTAGCAACAATATAAAAATTAGATTGACATAGAAATAGAAAAGTGATAAATTAAATATGTGAGTTGGAAGTTCCACAAAGTTTTTGAAGGGGGTAACTTATATGACTTTACAAGAACTGCAAAAAGAAATTTTTGAAAACAAAAAACGGCATGGTTTTAACACAACAGATATGAATGAAGAATTTTGCCATCTTATTGCAGAAGTTGGAGAAGCATATGATGCTTGGTTCAGAGGAAAAGACACATTTGCAGAAGAACTTGCTGACGTAGCAATTTTCCTGTTGGGAATTGCTGAGATGAAAGGCATTGATCTTCAAAAAGAAATTGAAAGAAAAGAAAAAATCAATGAAAACAGAGAATGTGTTACCAATGAATTAGGTCACCGTGTACACAAAACATAAATATAAGAGCATTATTTTTTGATAATAATTTATCGAAAAATAGTGCTCACTTTATTTTTATTAAGGCATAAAATATTTTAGGAGGATAAAGTTGAAAATGAGAGGGTTATGTTTTTGTGGAGGAGGAATAAAAGCCGCATCACACATAGGTGCACTTAAAGCATTGGAAGAAAAAAATATAAAATTTGATTGTGTATCTGGTGCATCATCTGGAAGTATTATAGCAACATTATATGCACTTGGATATAATAGTGATGAAATGTGGAAAATGTTTCAAAAATATTATAAAAAAATAAAATATGCAGAATGGAAGCAAATATTCAAATTAATTTTTGGATTATTATTTAAAGGTGAATTAGTAATTGATGGTTTAAATAGAGGAAAAAGTATTGAAAAAATAATGAGCGAAATATGTAGAAAAAGTCATGTAGAAAATATAAATCAAATAAAAATGCCATTATTTATTTCCATGGTAGATTTACAAACAGGAACTGTATATATTGCATCATCTAATGAAAATAGAACACAATTATTAGATGATACTCAATATATAACAGATATACCTATAAGTACAGCTGTAAGAGGAAGTTGCAGTTTTCCAGTAGTATTTTCTCCTTGTAAGTTTGAAAAAATACAATTAATAGATGGAGGAACACGTGAAAATTTACCTTGGAAGTGTTTGAGAGATATTGGAGCAAATGAAGTTATAGGAATATGTTTTGAAACAATTCATAAAAAAGAATGTTGTAAAAATATTATAGAAGTTGCAACTAGAGCGATGGAATTACAAGGAAGAGAATTATCGTCATATGAAAAAGATGGAATTGATAAATTGATAACAATTAATTTAGAAAAAACATCTTTGTTAGATTCTGAAAATATTTATGAATTATATAAACAAGGATATAGTCAAGCTAAAAAGTATATTTCCAACAATTAGATTATTTACAAATTAGTTAACATATGATATATTAAAAAAGAATAAGACTAAGGAGAAAAGGTTGAAAATGGAAGATATAGAAAAACCACTAATAAAAAATATATTATTAAAAAATTATATAGAAGTAATATTGAATAAAGAAAATATTACAAAAAAAGATTTAGATGAAGTTAAAGAAATAGTATTAAATAGTGAAGATATATTAGGTGAATATAATAAAGTATATATTGAAGAAATATCCTTATTTCCAAATTTAGAAGAAATAACAATAAAAAATTTAGGATTAAAATTAGAAGATATGCAATTATTAAGAAAAGTAAAAAAAGTTGGTTTTAATAATTGTGAAGTAAATGGAATAAAATATTTAGAAAATGTAAAAGAATTAACAATAAATAACACTGAAATTATTGATTTTGAAAATATAACCAAATTAATTAATATAGAATCATTAAAATTAATTAATATAAATTTGAATAATTTTGACTTTATAGAAGAGTTAAAAAATTTAAAAGAATTATCAATTGAAAATGTAAATGGATTTGAAATGGAAAAAATAGATGAACCATTAAAAATAGAAAAATTATCACTTATGGGAATTGATAAGTTAGATTTAAATATATTATCAAAATACAAAAATTTAAATGAAATATCAGTTTGTGATAATGATGTTGATAAAGTTGAAAAAAGTTTAAAAGAATTAAAAAATAGAAAAATAAAAATAATGCTGGATGGTATATATGAATATAAGGAGTAAAAAATGATTGTAGTCGCAAATACAAAAGAATTAGAAGAAAAATTTGATTTGAGTAGAATAAGAGATGATGAGTTAATAAGAGTTGAGGGAGGATTAAAAGGAAAAAGTAAGTATAACAATAATCATTATATATCAAGAACAACATATACTGCCAAAACTTTAAAACAAATTATTCAGCAAATGAAAAAAATAGAAAGTAAAATTAATCCCAAGTGGGATGATATACAA
Source organism: uncultured Clostridia bacterium (assembly GCA_934120045.1). Taxonomy (GTDB): domain Bacteria; phylum Bacillota; class Clostridia; order TANB77; family CAG-508; genus CAG-269. The sequence goes on along the minus strand of CAKOTF010000002.1, from coordinate 100,863 downwards.
AAATCCAAATATATATTTATGGTACTTGGAAAAAGTATGGAATATGAATATGACAGATCTAAGTATGTAAGTGGAAATTGTTCAAATTTAACAGGACTAATAACAGGAAAAGCAATATGTGCAGGGTATTCCTTAATTTTTAAAGAAATGATGGATAGACAAGGAATTCAATGTGATTATATGAGAGGGGTTGCAGGAACTCCTGGAGATATAGAAAAACATGCATGGAATGTTTTAAAATTGTCTGATAAGACTATTCCAATTGATTTGACGTGGTATTCTGCTAATTTGCAAAGAGGAACACAAGATTTTAAATATTTTGGTGCAGATTCTAATTTTTTTAAATTTCATTCAACAGATAATGATGAAATTAAGTACAAATATAATTTGCTAAGAAAACAAGATGTTGAAGCAGTAGATATATCAAACGAAAAAAGAGATAAGAGCCAAATCTCAGAATGGGAAAAAAGGAATGCAATGGATTTTGCATTTGAAAAAACTTTTAAAAAAGATCAACAAATGTTTGGAACAGGAAAGACAATTGAACATATGAAGAATTGTTTGAAAAAATATATAACAGAAGGAAATGTGAGAGTGTTTACAAGAGATGAAGGAGCGAGAGACAACATAGTTGAAAAAATTACAGTTGATGATATGATTAAATATATGTCTGAAAATTATGTCTTAAATTGTACAGAAGGAAGAATATATGATGTATTAGGAGATTCAACAATAAAGACAGTACATAAATATGGAAGTATGCATGCAGAGAATGCTGTTATAAGATATGTAAAGACAGGAATTGCTATGAATTTTACGAGAGACGGAAATGCAAGAGATAATATATTACAAAATTTAAATTCGGAAATGGCATTAGACAGTATTATTTCAGAATTTGTAAACGAACGAGTAAGACAAATGCAAAGAACAGTAGATCAAGAAGCTACTATTACTAGATATAATCGTAGATTTTTTAAAGCTAGTGATTTAGTTGCAGTGCAGTTACCAGAACAAGAGAAAACAAGTATTTTAAAAAAAGCATTTGCTTGGATAAAGGAAAAAACTAGAAATCTATCACATAAAAATCAAATTGAAGAACCAAATAATAAAAAACAAAAAGATAATAATTTAGAGAATAACTCAAGATAAAGGAGAAAAGAGAATGGAGTTTGCTGAAGCATGTTCAGAAGTAGATTTTATATTAGAAAATTTACAACCATCAGATAAAGAAAAAATACCACAATCTGTATTTGAATTTTTTAAAAATAATAAATCATTATTTTATAAAGTAAATCTTACAACTGATAAAAGTTTAGCTGAACAAGATTTGAAAAATGAAACAAAGGCATTTTTACAAATAATTAATTATAAATATTTTTCAAATAAAGAACAACAAAAAAAATTTAGAGACATGCTTGAAAATGATAATAATTATGAAAAAATTGAAAATGAAAATAGTATAGAAGAAGTGAAAAATTCTCAAATTGAAAATCAATTAGTTATTTATAAAGAAAATAAGGTATTAAATTTTATAAAGAAAATATTGAAATTTTTTAGAAGAAAGCACACTAATTAGTTGTGTGTTTTTTATATACTAGGAAAGTTCTACGAACTTCCTAGTATATAAAAGCTACAATCGCTAGCCCTTTGAGATTTTCTCCTTTTAGTCGAAAACTCAAATCGGGCGAGAACAAAGGGCGACTACGTCGCTTTGTTCTTGTTGAAAAAAATATAGAAATGTTGTATAATAATTCGTGTGAAAAGGAGAAAATATATGAATATAGCAAATAATTGGAATGATTATAAAATATTAGACATGGCAGATGGACAAAAATTAGAAAAATGGGGAGATGTAATATTATCAAGACCAGACCCACAAATAATATGGAAGGATAAATCATACCCAGAAAAATGGAAAAATATAAATGCAACATATCATAGAAGTAAAACAGGTGGAGGAACATGGGAATACAATAAAAAAATGCCACAACAATGGCAAATAAAATATAAAGATTTAACATTTAATATAAAACCAATGGGATTTAAGCATACAGGGCTATTCCCAGAGCAAGCTGTTAATTGGGATTGGATGATGGATAAAATCAAAAATTCAAAAAGAGAAATAAAAGTATTAAACTTATTTGCATATACAGGAGGAGCAACAGTAGCATGTGCATCTGCTGGTGCATCAGTTTGTCATGTTGATAGTTCAAAAGGAATGGTAACATGGGCAAAAGAAAATATAGCATCATCAGGTTTAGCAGAAAGACCAGTAAGATATATAATAGATGATGTTGTAAAATTTGTTAATCGTGAAATACGTAGAGGCAATAAATATGATGCAATAATAATGGATCCACCATCATATGGAAGAGGTGCAAATGGAGAAGTTTGGCAATTTGAAAATAATATTTATGATTTAGTAGAATTATGTACAAAGGTATTATCAGATAATCCATTATTTTTCTTGATAAATTCATATACTACAGGAATTTCAAGTAAAGTGTTAGAAAATATATTGAATTTAACTGTTAATAAAGAACATAATGGAAAAGTTTCTTCAGGAGAAATTGGATTGCCAATGGAAAATTCAAAATTGGTGTTGCCTTGTGGAATATATGGTCGTTGGGAGAATTAATATGAATAAATTAAATGTAATATATGAAGATAATCACATAATAGTTGTAGAAAAACAACCAAATATTCCATCACAAGCAGACAAAACTGAAGATATAGATATGCTTACAATTATAAAAGAATATATAAAAGAAAAATATAACAAACCAGGAAATGTTTACTTGGGATTAGTTCATAGGCTAGATAGACCCGTTGGTGGAGTCATGGTATTTGCGAAAACATCAAAAGCGGCATCAAGATTAAGTGATCAAGTAAGAGAAAAAATATTTAAAAAGAAATATTTAGCTGTTGTAGATGGAAGATTTGAACAAAGCAAAGGTATTTTAGAAGATTATTTATATAAAGATGAAAGAAATAATATAAGTAAAGTTGTAAATAAAGATAAGAAAAATGCTAAATTAGCTAAACTAGATTATGAAGTTTTAGCATATAATGAAGTGAAAAATTTATCATTAGTAAGAGTAAATCTACATACAGGCAGACATCACCAAATAAGAGTACAATTATCACATGCAGGACATAGCATATTTGGAGATCAAAAATATGGAACAAGAGGGCAAGGAAAACAAATAGCATTATGGGCTTATGAACTTACAATAGAACATCCAATAACAAAGGAAGGAATGACATTTAAATGTTTGCCAGAAAGTAATGGAACTTGGTGTATTTTAAGAGATGTTAATATATAAGAGAGAATGATAAAATAGAATCAAAGTATTGATTTTTCACACTTTTTAGAGTATAATAAAATCCGTAAAAAGTGGAATTAGATAGGAGAAAAATAAAATGAAAGCAATAGAAATAAGAAATAAATATTTAAAATTTTTTAAAAATCATGGACATGTTGTAATACCATCAGCACCATTAATCCCAGAAAATGATCCATCAGTATTATTTACAACAGCTGGAATGCAACCATTAGTACCATATTTATTAGGAGAACCACATCCAGCAGGAACAAGACTTACAGATTATCAAAAATGTGTAAGAACAAATGATATTGATGAAGTTGGAGATAATAGACATTTAACATATTTTGAAATGCTAGGAAATTGGTCATTAGGAGATTATTTTAAAGAAGAATCAATCCAAATGAGTTATGATTTCTTAACAAAAGAATTAGGAATACCAGTTGAAAAATTATCAGTAACATGTTTTGCTGGAGATGAAGACTGTGCAAGAGATGAAGTAACAGCATCATGTTGGAAAAAGGCAGGAATTCCAGAAGAAAGAATATATTATTTTGGAAAAGATGATAACTGGTGGATTGCAGGTGAAACAGGACCATGTGGACCAGATACAGAAATGTTTTATGATACAGGAAAGCCAAAATGTTCACCAGAATGTAATCCATCATGTGGATGTGGTAAATATGTTGAAATTTGGAACAATGTATTTATGGAATTCTATAAAGATGAAAATGGTAAATATTCAAAACTAAAACAACACAATGTTGATACTGGTTTAGGACTAGAAAGAATGACAATGTTATTAGAAGGAAAAGAAACACCATTTGAAACAGAATTATTTGCACCAATTATGGATAAACTAGTTGAGCTACAAAAAATAGATAATATAGCAAGTAGAAGAATTGTAGCAGAACATTTACGTTCAAGTATGATGATAATATGTGATGGTGGAAGACCAAGCAATGTTGACAGAGGATATATATTAAGAAGATTAATTCGTAGAATGGTAAGACATATGAATAAACTTCAAATATCATTAGATGAATTATCAACATTGATAGATATAAATGTTGATAATTTAAAAGAAATGTATCCAGCACTTGAAGCAAATAAAGAAATAATAAAAAATGTAATCTTAGAAGAAAAAGATAAATTTGTAAAAACACTTGAAAAAGGTGAAAAAGAATTTGCAAAAGAAGTTGGACAAGTTAAAGAACAAGGTGAAAACATAGTACCAGGTAAAGTTGTATTTAGATTATATGATACTTATGGATTCCCACCAGAAGTTACAGAAGAACTAGCTATAGAAAATGGAATGAAAATAGATAAAGAAGGATTTGAAAAACTATTTAAAGAACACCAAGAAAAATCAAGAGCTGGTTCAGAACAAAAATTCAAAGGTGGATTAGCATCAACAGGAGAAATGGAAACAAAATATCATACAGCAACACATTTATTAAATGCAGCATTAAAACAAGTATTAGGCTCACATGTACATCAAAGAGGAAGTAATATAACTGCTGAAAGAATGAGATTTGACTTTTCACATCCAGCAAAAATGACAGATGAAGAAAAACAAAAAACAGAAGACTTAGTAAATGAATGGATAAAAGAAGCAATTCCAGTAGAGCATTTAGAAATGAAAAAAGATGATGCAATAAAAATGGGAGCAGAAGCAATGTTTATTGAAAAATATGGTGATATAGTTTCTGTTTATAAAATAGGTGATGTTTCAATTGAATTATGTGGAGGACCTCATGTTTCTAATACATCTGAATTAGGACACTTCAAAATAAAGAAAGAAGAATCAAGTTCTTCAGGAATTAGAAGAATTAAGGCTATATTAGATTAAATAAATATATATTTTGAAAATATAACTATTTCATAGCAAAAACATAACTAGGGTCATACCTACAAGTCTTTGCTTTATTCAATAGTTATATTTTTCAAAATAATAAAATTTAATTAGAAGGAGATTAATATGGAAGAAAATTGTTTATTTTGCAGAATTATAAAAGGAGAAATACCATCAAGTAAAATATATGAAGATGAAGATGTATTAGCATTTAAAGATATAAATCCAGCAGCACCAATACATGTATTAGTAATACCAAAAAAGCATATAACATCACTTGCAACAATGGAAGATGGAGATGAAAAAGTAATTTCAAAAATATATAAAGTTATTAATGAAATTGCAGAAAAGCAAGGTTTCAAAGAAAAAGGATATAGAGTAATTGTAAATTGTGGTAAAGATGGAGGTCAAGAAGTAGGACACTTACACTTTCATTTATTAGCTGGTAAAAAACTTGGAGAAAAAATAGTATAAATTTACTAAAATGGCTATCTTTTTTTTAACAAATATGATATAATAAATTTATAGGTCTTAACGAGAATTTTAGATTATATATGAAAGGGATGGTAGATATGAATAGTAAATACAGTACTTTTTTAACAGTTTTATTAATAGTTATCATAATAGCAATTGTTGGAATAATAGGATTTTTAGGATATAAATTTATAGCAAGTGAAAATAGCAAGAAAGAAGCAGAAGATTTTGCAGATTCTTGGAGTGAAAACATAAGTCAAAATACTAAAAAAGAAGAAACAACAGATACAAAAATTGATGATAATCCAATAACAGATCCAATTGAAACACCAACAACAGACTCAACATCAACTGGAACAAATACAAGTTCTGGAGAAGGAATGAAATATAATGGATTTTTAACAGCAGGAAAAATCGAAATACCAACAACAGGTTTAAAAAGTCCAATAATATCATACTCAGAATATTCTAAATCATCATTAGAAACAGCAGTATGTGTTGTATATTCAACAACAGGAGAACAAAATACTCAAGGTAGTGGTTTAAATAAACCAGGAAATACAGTAATTGCAGGACACAATTATAGAAATAGTAACTTTTTCTCAAATAATAAAAAATTAAATATTGGTGATAAGATTTATATTACAGATTTAGAAGGAAAAAGAATGACATATACAATTTATGATAAGTTTGAAACAGATGATACAGATACAGAATATATGACAAGAGATACACAAGGTGCTGTAGAAATATCATTAACAACATGTACAGATGACAGTAAAGCACGTTTAATTATTTTAGCAAAAGCAGATGCATAAAATATAAATATAATAAAGATGGAGTAGAAAAATAAAAATTTCTACTCTATTTTTATAACTTATATAGAATTTTTTTATTAACAATGATATAATCAAAATGAAAATTTTACAAAGATAATTTATACATTAGGAGGAAATTATAAATATGGATAAAAAACGAGCAAAAGAAAGAATAGAAGAACTTAGAAAAAAAACAGAATATTATGCGAAAAAATATTATGATGATGATAAACCAGAAATAACTGATTTTGAATATGATATGATGATGTTAGAATTAAGAACATTAGAAAGTCAAAATCCAGAATTTATAACAAAAGATTCATTAACACAAAAAGTAGGTGGACATGTAAAAGAAGGATTTGCTAAGGTAGAACACGAAGTACCACTTCAAAGTTTACAAGATGTATTTAATTTTGAAGAAATTGAAGCATTTGATGAAAGAGTAAAAAAAATAGCAAGTGAAAATGGAATAGATGAAGTAAAATATGTTGTTGAAACAAAAATAGATGGTTTATCATCAGCATTAGAATATAAAGATGGAAAACTTGTAAGAGGAGCAACTAGAGGAAATGGACTAGTTGGAGAAGATGTAACTGAAAACTTAAAAACCATAAAAACAATACCTCAAGAATTACCAGAAAAAATAAATATAACTGTTAGGGGAGAAGTATTTATATCTAAAAAAGAATTCGAAAAGATGAATCAAGAAAGAGAAGAAAATGAAGAAGAATTATTTGCAAATGCAAGAAATGCAGCAGCAGGTTCATTAAGACAATTAGATAGTAATATAACTAAAAAAAGACCATTAAATATTTATATATTTAATGTTCAAAAAATAGAAGGAAAAGAATTTAATTCACACTTTGAAGAATTAGAATATTTAGAAAAATTAGGATTTAATGTAAATCCTGTTCGTATACCATGTTCAAATATAGAAGAAGTAAAAAAAGCAATAAATAAAATAGGAGAAGATAGAGAAAATTTAACATTTGGAATAGATGGGGCAGTTGTTAAAGTAGATAATTTAAAATTAAGAACAATTTTAGGAACAACATCAAAAGTTCCCAAATGGGCAATTGCATATAAATATCCACCAGAACAAAAAGAAACAGTTTTAAAAGATATAGAATTTCAAGTAGGAAGGACAGGGGTAATAACTCCACTTGCAATATTAGAACCAGTTAGAGTTGCTGGATCACTTATATCAAAAACAACATTACACAATGAAGATTTTGTTAAAGAAAAAGGATTAAAAATAGGTGATAGAGTTATAATCCAAAAAGCAGGTGATGTAATACCAGAAATAGTACGAGCAGTTGTAGAAAAAAGAGATGGAACAGAAAAAGAATTTGTCATGCCAACACATTGCCCAGTATGTGGTGCAGAAACAGTAAGAGAAGAAGGAGAGTCTGCAGTAAGATGTACAGGAATAGAATGTCCAGCAAAATTATATAGAAATTTAGTACATTTTGTATCAAGAGAAGCAATGAATATAGATGGGCTAGGTGAAAATATTATAGGAATATTACTTGAAAAGAAAATGATTTCAAATATTGCAGATATATATGACTTAGAATTTGAAGATTTAGCATCATTAAAGAAAAATGGTAAAAAATTTGCTCAAAATTTAATAGATAGTATAAATATAAGCAAGCAAAATGATTTATATAGATTAATAACAGCATTAGGAATAAGACATGTAGGAGTAAAAGCTGCTAAAGTATTAGCAAAAACATATGAAAATATGGATAATTTATCAAATGCATCAATTGAAGATTTAAGTCAAGTAGATGAGGTTGGACCAATTGTAGCAAATAGTATAAATGAATTTTTCTCTCAAGAACAAACAAAAGACTTGTTGAAAAGATTAAAAGATGCAGGTGTAAACATGGAAAGACAAAAAGAAGAAAATGAAGATGACAGATTTGCAGGAAAAACTTTTGTATTAACAGGTTCACTTGAAAAATATTCAAGAGAAGAAGCATCAAATATTATAGAAAAATTTGGAGGAAAAACATCAAGTTCTGTATCTAAAAAAACAACTTATTTATTGGCAGGAGAAGATGCAGGAAGTAAACTTACAAAAGCACAAAGTTTAGGAGTACAAATTATTAGTGAAAATGAATTTGAAGAAATGTGTAAATAACAAGGAGGAAAATTAGTGGAAAATTATACATTTGAAGATATGTGGTTAGATTTAAAAAATGGATATCAAATTTATTATACATATGTACGAAATCGATATGTATTATTTAGAACTGCCAAAAATTGCTATACACAAAAATTGTTGTCAGATGACCCCAAAAATCCACAACCTAAAATGACAATGCTTACATTAAAAAGAGTGAAAGAAATATTTCCACATATGGAAAACATTGAATACAAAGTTGGAATACTGGATGAATTTAACTCATAAAGACATTAATAAGAATTTCTATGTGATGAAAATTATATAGAAATTCTTATTTTTTTATATACTAGGAAAGTTCTCTGAACTTTCTAGTATAAAAGCTATAATCGCTAGCCCTTTGAGATTTTCTCCTTTTAGTCGAAAACTCAAATCGGGCGAGAACAAAGGGCGACTACGTCACTTTGTTCTAACAAAAACTTGAATTTAATAAAAAATAGTAGAAAAAATAAAAAATTAAAAATATGTGAACCAAATAATGTAGAAAAACATCTAAAGAGTATAAAGATATAGAAGGGAGAAAATATGGATACCGAAAAAGTAGAAAAAGCCAGGAATGGCAATGTAGATGAAATTGGTAATCTTTTAATGGAAAACATGAAATCTATGTATAGAGTAGCATTCAGTATTTTAAAAACAGAAGAAGAAATATCTGATGCAATTTCAAATACAACAGTAATTGTTTTTGAAAAAATACATACATTGAAAAATGCAGAATTTTTTAAGACGTGGCTTATTAGAATTTTAATTAATGAATGTAATAAAATTCATAGACAAAACAAAAAAATTATATATTTAGAAAATTACAATCAAACAGATTTAGTTTATAATGATAAATATGATGATTTTGGAGTAAGACAAGCCATAAAAAAACTAGATGAAGATTTGAAAACAATGGTTATATTATATTATTTTGAAGATTTTAGCATAAAAGAGATTTCAGAAATTCAAAAATTACCAGAAGGAACAGTAAAATCAAGATTATCAAGAGCAAGAAAAAAATTAGAAAGTATTTTCTTAGATGAAAATACAAGAAAGGAGGATTTGAATGGATAGAGATGATGAAATAGATAAAATATTAAAGCAAAAATTTGAAAATAAAATTTTACCTTCAGAAGAATTTGAAAATAATATGAAAAAAATAATAAATGAACAAAAAAGTAAAAAGAATAAGAAGTATAAAAAGATAATAACTATTACATCTATTGCAGCAGTATTTGTGATTATATTCGCATTAGGAATGAATTTCATGAAATTTGATTCTACTCAAATTCAAACAATATCAATAACAAAAATAGAACCAACGAAAATATCTGATCAAATTTTATCAGAAGATTCAGAATTTATAATATATACAGATAAAGATGCCAATATAGAAAGTGTAAAGAAAAGTTTGTATATAGAACCAGCATTAGAATATTCTATAGAAAAAACAGGTAAAGATGGACAATATAAATTAAAATTTAAACAAAATATTCCAGATAATACAATTGTAAAATTACAATATGTAAAAGATAAAATAACAAAAGATAGTTGGGCATATCAAACATCAAACAAATTAAGTGTAACAAATACCTATCCAACAAATAGAGCAGATAGAGTGTTAACAAGTTCCAATATAGAAATTGAAATGTCTTATTCAAATATAGAAAATTTTGAAGAATATGTTCAAATAGTACCAGAAGTTGAAGGAACATGGGAACAAAAAGGAAAAGTTTACAGATTTATACCAAGTGATGGCTTAAAAGACCAAACTCAATATACTGTAACAGTAAAAAAAGGATTAAAAATATATGATCAAGAATTAGAAGATAATTATACTTTTTCATTTAGTGTAAATAATGATACAGGAATTACAGAAATATATGAAAATATATCAAATTCAATTGATAATATAAATACTTATAATTCAAATGAAAATATATCATTATATTATCAAACAAATGGAAATAGTGAAATTACAAATGTTGAAATTGGAAAATTTGATAGTTCAGATAGTTTTATAGAATATTTACAAACTAAAGATTATTCAAAAGCAACAGATTTACAAAAAGTAGATTTTAATTTAATAGAAAATGGAATAAGATTAACAAGAACATTACAAGATGGATATTATGTTGCAATAATAAAAAATAAAAATGGTTCAGAATTATTTAATACTCCAATTCAAATAAATAATTTGAATGCATATGTTACAAATACAGAAAATGATATTCTTGTATGGGTGGCAGATGAAAACGGAATTGCTTCAAATATTAAGGTAAAATATGAAAATGAAGAAAAAACAACAAATTCAGAAGGAATTGCAAAATTTACATCAGATACAACAGAAACAATAAAATACTTAAAAATTGGTAACACAGAAAACAAACTAATTGTGGGTGTATATAATTACAATAAAGAATTATATTATTCAAATTCTTATATTTATACAGATAGAACATTATATAAGAGTACAGATACAATAAATATATGGGGATTTGTTCCAAAAGCAATATATGGTAACGATTTACAAGATGAATTTTATATATCATTTAATGGCGAAAGCAAAGAAAAGATAAACGTAGGAAAAGATGGAAATTATAATTATAAAATAGAATTACAAAACCATTATGATGTAGAATATGCAATGATTTCATTATACTATAAAGATAAAGAAATTGCTGGAAGATATGTAACAATTGAAAATTATGAACTTCAAAATTATACATATGAAATCATAGCAAATAAAAATTATGTATATAATAATGAAAAATATGATTTTGATGTAAAAGTAACACATATAACAGGACTTGTTGTACCAAATAAAAAAGTTCTTGTAAGATTTAATGGACAAGAATTACTTGAAAAAACAGATGAAAATGGTATTGCACATTTTTCAGTAGATATAGAAAAAGATGATGAAAAAACATATATAACAACATATATGTATATGGAAGTATATAATGGAGATTTAGAAGAATATAATGATACAGCTACAACAAAAGATGTAGAATTAATTTATAGAGACATATATACAACAGTTAATAATACAGGAAGTAATTATGAATTAAGTGCATATAAATTACAAAAAGATAAAGAAGTGGAAGTAAGTTATGATCTAAAAGAATTATATGATGGTGAATATAATACAACAGTTGAGATAGACTTAAAAGAAAGTAGAAATGAAAAGAAAGTTGTAAAATATGAGCTTGATAAATATACAAAAACAAATAAACCAGTATATGATTATGTAATAACAGAAAATACACAAAAAATTACTGAAATAAACATGAAAAATGGTAAAATGAGTTATGATGTAAGTTCTTTGAAAATGAAGGATAATACAGAAGTTTATAGTTATACATATACTCTAATATTCAAATTACAAGATAGAAGCGGAAAAGAAATAGAAATCAAAAAAATCATATATAGAGATGAAAAAGATGTAGAATTAGGATATTCATATGGCTTTTTCTCAAATTTAGGAAGATTAGCATATAAACAAAATATTTCATATTATTATGATATATTTAGATATTTCTTAAAGGCAGATGTAACAAACTTTAATATAGGAGATACAGCTAAATTTACTTTATCTGAAAGTATAGCAAATAAAGGAAATCAAGAAATAGATAATAATGGAAAATTATTATTAATATCTGCACAAGAAAATATTTTAACTACAAAGATAACAGATAAGAGTGAAATTGAATATAAATTTGAAGAAAAAGATTTCCCAGGATGTAAAATAACATCAGCATATTATTATAATGGTAAATTTTATAGAATGCCAATATATTATTATGATTTTAATGAAGAAACAAGAAAAGTTGATATAGATATAAAATCAGATAAAACAGAATATAAACCTGGTGATGAAGTAAATTTAACAATAAAAACAACAAATAATAATAAGCCTATAAAAACATTTGTAAATATAAGTGTTGTTAATGAAGCAGTATTTGCAGTACAAGAAGACTCAACAGAAATTGTTTCAACAATATACCAAGATCCAGAATACCCAATATATACATATTCAAGCTATTTTGATTTTATAAGTAAAGAACCAGATGGATTTGGAGGTGGTGGTGGAGATACAAGAGGAAATTTTGGAGACACAGCATATTTTGATACTGTATATACAGATTCAAATGGAGTGGCAAGTGTAAAATTTAAACTACCAGATAATGTTACAACATATAGAGTAACAGTTCACTCAGCAAATGAAGATGTATATGTTGGTGTTAATAAAATTGATATAACATCAAAATTAGATTTCTTTATTCAAAGTACAGAACCAAGAAATGTTAAAACAACAGATGATTTAGTTTTAAATGCAACAAGTATAGCTTCAGAACAATATAATGTAAAATATCAATTTACAATAGAAGAATTAAATAAAACATTAGAAGCTGAAGAAACAACAAATTCAATTACAACAGTAAACTTTGGAAAATTAGATTATGGAACATATCATGTTGTAATAAGAGGAAGTGGAAATAATCAGGAAGATGCAATAACATATCCAATTAATATTATAGAATCTGCACAAGAAGTAAAGAAATATACAAAAATAAATATTAATGAAACTCCTGAAATAAAGCCAACAAAAAATCCGATAGTATTAGAAATCTATAATAGAAATATGGAAAAATATATTGACTATATTGATTTTATAGAAAATACATTAACAGAAAGGTTAGATACACAAATAGCATATAATGAAATTCAAAAAATAAGAACAAAATATTATGGAAGTTCAAATAATCAAGTTAATATAAATATGGCTAAATATAGAGATACAAAAAATTATACAGATTATTTAAAAAATCTAGAAAATGCAAATACAGATATTGTATTAACAGCATTAATTCAATATTATGCAAAAGATTATATTTCAGGCTTAAATATAGATCCATTTATAAATGATGATAATAATTTATTTGAACAATATTTATTAGCATCTGCTAACCAAAAAACTGTATTAACAGATTTATTACAATTAAAAGAAGAAAAAGATATTGAAAATTATAATAAATTATTAGTAACATTATCATTAGAATTTTTGGGAGATTATCAAAATGCTAAAGATTTATATAATCAAATAGAACTAAATAATGAAGAAAAAGAAGAATATAAATCAATTATTGCAATAATTGAAACATTTATAAATAAAGAAAATTCTAGTAAACTTATTGATGAATTAATAGCAAATTCTCCAGAAGATGAATATTTAAGATTTGCAATATTATCATTCTTCCAAAATAATGAAACAGATATTTCAAATGAAGAAGAAATAAAAATAATATCTTCAAATATAAATGAAACAATAAAATTAAACGGAATGTCAGTAAAATCATATATTATAAATAATAAAGACTTAGATATAATAAAATTTGAAACAAATAGTAATAATATTGTTGTAAGATATTATTATCAAACATTATTAGAAAATATAGAATCAGAAAATATAAGTGAAGATATGTCAATAAAAATTACAGGCAATTTGAAGAAGAATTCAACAATATATTTACAAATCAATTGTAATGATACAGAAGCTAAAGAATTAAGAATAGCTTTACCAAATTCATTAAGATTAGCAAATACAGAAAATTTAAAAGGATATTGGATAATGAATAATGCAATTGATTATATATCAGTATATAAACAAAAAGGATATTCAAGTATAAAAATACCTTTGATTGTAACACTTGATGGAAATTATAAATTTGAAAATATAGTAAATAATCAAAATGGAATATATCATATTTCAAATTCACTAGATTTAGATATTAAATAGTAAAAATGGGGGCAATTGATAATTGCTCTCATTTTTTTGAAAGTAATAATTTACTATTTACAAATAAAGTTTTATGAGATAAAATCTAAATAGTAATTGACTGAGGAGAGGGAAAATTATGATAATAGATGGAAAAGAATTGGCTAGAAAAACAAGAGAAAAATTAAAAATAGAATGTGATAATTTAAAAAAGGAAGGGACATTTCCAAAACTTGCAGTTATTATGGTTGGAGATGATAAAGCATCACAAATATATGTAAAAAACAAAAGTAAAGCATGTCAAGAAATTGGAATAGGATTTGAAGAATATTTTCTAGGAAATGATATAAAACAAGAAGAATTAATTGAATTGATTCAAAAATTAAATTGTGATAAATCAATTAATGGAATATTATTGCAAAGTCCTATTCCCAAATCTTTAGATATAAATGAAGCATTTAGAACTATATTGCCAGAAAAAGATGTTGATGGATTTAATCCTATAAATGTCGGAAAATTGTGTTTGAATCAAGAAACATTTGTGTCATGTACACCATATGGAATTATGAAAATGTTTGAAGAATATGATATTGATTTAACAGGAAAGAATGTCACAATTTTAGGAAGAAGTAATATAGTTGGAAAGCCATTAATACAATGCTGTTTAAACAAAAATGCTACAGTAACAGTATGTCATTCAAAAACTAAAGATTTAAAAGAACATACGAAAAATGCTGATATTGTAATTTCAGCAATAGGAAAAGCCAAATTTGTTACAGCAGATATGATAAAAGATGGAGCTGTTGTAATTGATGTTGGAATAAATAGAAATGAAAATGGAAAAATAGTTGGGGATGTTGATTTTGAAAATGTAAGTTCAAAAGCAAGTTATATAACACCTGTTCCTGGGGGAGTAGGACCTATGACAATAGCAATGTTAATGAACAATGTTATAAAAGCTACGAAGTTACAAAATAAAAGGAGTGAAACTTTATAGAAATAGAAGAAATATCAATAGAATCAAAAGAATATCCACAAAAGTTAAGAAATGTATATAATCCGCCATTAAAATTATATGTACTTGGAAATAAAAAAATATTAAACAATAAAGGTATTGCTATAGTTGGGACCAGAGATTGCACTAAGTATGGAAAAAATATTTCGTTCAAATTCTCAAAGGAACTAACACAAAATGGATTTAATATTATAAGTGGATTAGCTTTAGGAATAGATACATATGCACATTTAGGCAATGTCAAAATTAATATGGAGAATAGTAAAATTATTGGAAAAACAATAGCTGTATTAGGATGTGGAATAAATGAATTATATCCTAAACAAAATAGAATATTAGCTAGTCAGATTTTAAAAACAGGTGGATGTATTATTTCAGAATATCCAAATGATACAAAGCCCAATAAAGCAAATTTTCCTCAAAGAAATAGAATAATAAGTGGACTAGCAGAAGCAGTAATTGTTGTTGAAGCAGGAGAAAGAAGTGGGGCAATTATTACGGCTAATTTAGCCCTTGAACAAGGAAAAGAAATATTTGCAGTACCTGGTGATATAACCAAAAAACAAAGTATAGGAACAAATAAATTAATAAAAGATGGAGCATATGTAATTACAGATATTAATGATGTATTAAACAGTAATTTATAAAAAGGAGTGTAAAATGGAAGAAGAAAAAATTGAAAGAATATTAAAATTAGTTGATATGCTTGAAGTAACAGACGAAAATAAAGAAGATATAGAAAAAATAAAGAAGCTAATAGAACAAAAAAAATATGCTGAAATGTTAGAAATCTTGAAAAAAGTTACAAATCAAAATAACACAAAAGTAAAAGAAGATAGTGGAACTGTTTTGTTTAAAAATGAACAAACAAAGGCTGAAATTGATAAAAAAGATGAAGGAAGTGAAGATGGTGGACAAATTGATGAAGAAGATGAAAAAGCAAAATTGGAAAAAATATTGGATAATTTAGAAAAAGAAAAAGAGGAAGAAGACTATGAATATCCAAGCAAATTATCTAATAAAAAGTTAGAAGAAATATATATAAGCTTACTATTAGCTAATCCTAAGGCAATTTCAATGTATTATATTGAAAAAAAAGATTGTTATTTTGAAAGTGCATTATTGTTGAATATATATAAAAGTATTCTTTTCACAGAAGGTGAAGCATATGCACCACAAATTGCAAAAGATGATTTTAATTATGCAAAAGAAAATTATAAAATTTTTCAAAGTAAAAAGAAATTATTAGAAGAGGGGAAGAAATGTAGAAAAAATTTTGAAAAAGTATATGTTGAATTAAGAAAATTATTTGAAATCAGAAAAGGATATACGACAAATCCAATAAAAGAAACTAAAAAGCAAATTGAAGAAATAATCGACTATGAATTATATGATATGATGACAATTCAAGAGGTAAAAGATGCAATTGTACAAATAACAACAACAGAAAAATTCAAAAGATCAATTTTAAGTACAAATGTAACAGATTTTTTACTATCAGGTGAAAATAATTTGAATTCTGGTTTAGAACTTCCATTCCCAATATTAAGTAGTGTTTTTAAGGGGATTAGAAAAGGAGAAACAATGTCATATGCTATGCCATCAAACTCAGGAAAAAGTAGATTTACAATAGATATTGCAGCATATATAGCATATAAACATAGAAAGAAAGTTTTAATAGTATCAAATGAGATGTCAGAAGAAAAGATGAAATTATGTTTAATAACAACAATAGTAAATAATGAAGAGATTCAAAAGTTGCATGGATATAAAATAAGAATAACAGAAGGAGAAATACTAGAATTCAAATATAAAGCAGATTTAGATAAAGATGTTGAAAAAGACGAGAATGGATATGTTTTAAGATATGAAAATGAAAGTATGGAAAAGTTTACAAAAAGATTATTAGAATGTTCACAACAATTTAGAGATGTTATTTCTGTTACAAATTGGATTCAGGCTCAGAAGGATAATCAAATATTTTTTGTTAATATAACAGACCATACAAATGATGAGTTAGAAAAAATAATATTAAACTATTATTATAAAGAAAAAATTGAATATATGTTTTATGATACATTAAAGCCAGATACTGAAAACATAGGAAATAGTGAGGAATTGAAGAAAACAGCTACAATTTTATCAAATTTAGCACAAAATTTGAATATATTTATAGGATCATCTTTACAATTAACAGAAAGCAGTAGATCGCCACTAAATTTGGATGTTAATGATTTGGCAGCATGTAGAACTGTAAAAGAAGTTTTGGATACATTATGTTTGATAAAACAAATACATAATGATGATCTAGATTTATATGAATATTCATATGAGGAAGTACCAACAAAATGTTTTAATTTGGAAAGATCCAAAAATCCAGATGTAAGATATTATGCTTGTGTTGTTGATAAAAATAGAGCTGGTGCAAAGCCAAGAGTAGTATTTAAATTAAATTTAGCATATAATGAATGGAAAGAATTAGGATACTTAAGATTAAAAGTAAAAAATTAATATAAAACACTTACACTGTAAGTGTTTTTTGTTCTAAAAAGCCCTTATAAGAATACAATTAAACAAAAGTATTCTTGTTTTGGGGGTAGACGTGTGAAAAGTTTTATGATAGATGAGCGTGCAGTAAAATTAGCACAATATATAATAAATTCAAAAGATACAGTTAGAGGTACTGCGAAAAAATTTGGAATAAGTAAAAGTACAGTACACAAAGATGTAACAGAAAGATTGAAAAAAATAAATCCAGTATTAGCAAGAGAAGTAAGAAAAATATTAAATGAAAATAAAGCTGAAAGACATATAAGAGGAGGATTAGCAACAAAAGCAAAATATGAAAAAAGTCATAAATTAACTATTGACAATACTAAGTTAATAGTATAAGATTTATATATAATTACTAATGAAAGGAGAAATTATTAGAATATAACTAATAATCATAAAAAGATGAATTTAAGATTAGAAGATGAAAGTGAAAAAAACAAAAAATTAAAAATAATGTATATAATAATAATATCAATATGTGTTGTTGCAGTAATTGCAACAGTTGTAATACAAATTGTAAAAAATTTACCATCAAAAGAACCTCAAATTGATACAAGTATATTAGAAAGATATAAAGAAGATTTTGAAAAAATATTTACTAATAAAGTTAATTATCTAAAAAATAATGAATATAAAATAACAAGGATAGATGAATCAAAACAAATTGTTTATACAGGTTATGAAAATAAAGATAATAAAGTCAGTGACTATAATTTAGATGTTAATATTCCATATATTAATATAAAAAATGAAACTGTAGAAAAGTTTAATAAAGATATAAAAGACACATTTGAGCAAAAAGCTAAAAATATTTTAAGTACTCAAAGTCAAAATATTATATATAATGTTGATTATTGTGCATATGTTACAAATAATATATTATCATTAGTTGTAAGATCAACACTAAAAGAGGGAGAAAACACTCAAAGAGAAATTATTCAAACATATAATTATAATTTAACAAGTCAAAAAGAAGTTACATTTGAAGATTTATTAAATTTTAAAAATATTACAAGGCAAGATGCTGGAAATAAGATTAAATCAGAAATAAAGAGTGTAGAAAGTAAAGTTAATGAACTTTCTCAATTAGGATATAAAATTTATCAAAGAAATTCTAATAGTGATATTTATAAACTAGATAATATATCAGAATATTTTATTGGAGAAGATGATGTTATATATGTAATTTTTGCATATGGAAATAAAAGTAATACTAATGAAAAAGATATAATATTGCTATAAAAATATACTTTATAATAAATATTTTCTGTTAAAAAGCAGATTAAATATTTATTATAAAGTTTTTTATTGTATAAAAATAGTTTCTAATATGAAATAAAAATTAATGTAATCTATTGCAATTTTAATAAAACAATAATAAAATATAAATATCATGAATAATTATAAGTAACAAAATAAAAAGAAAGGAAATAAAACAATGAATATATTACTAGACGCTATGGGAGGAGATAATGCGCCAGATGCTAATATAAAAGGAGCATTAAAAGCAATAAATCAAATAAAAGCAACAATAACATTGATAGGTAAAGAAGAAGTAATAAGAAATAAAATAAAAGAATTTACTGGAAAAGAAATTGAAGAAATCTCAGATAGATTAAAAATAAAAAATGCAACAGAAACAATTGAAATGGAAGATGGACCAACAGATGCTATAAAACATAAAAAAGATTCATCAATGGTAGTTGGATTTAGAATGTTAAAAGAAGATCAAGGTGATGTGTTTATATCTGCTGGAAATTCAGGTGCTTTACTAGCAGGAGCGACATTAATTGTTGGAAGAATAAAAGGAATTGATAGACCAGCATTAGCTGGAATCTTACCAGCATATAAAAGTCAATTATTATTAATAGATTCTGGATCAAATACTAATTGTAAACCAATTAATTTATTGCAGTTTGCCCAAATGTCTACAATATATTTAAGAAATACATTTGGAATTGAAAAACCAGCAGTAGGATTACTCAATATAGGGACAGAAGAGACAAAGGGAAATGAGCTTGTAAAAGAAAGTTATCATTTGTTAAAAGAAAAAGCAGAGGAGTTAGATATAAATTTTATAGGAAATGTTGAAGGAAGAGATGCATTTTCAGGAAATGTTGATGCAATAGTAACAGATGGATTTACTGGAAATGTATTTTTAAAAACAACAGAGGGTCTTGGAAAATTTGTAAAAAGAACATTATCTGAAAGCCTAACTAAAAATATATTTGCAAAAATAGGAACAATACCATGTTTACCTGCTATTAATAGATTTAAGAAAACAATGGATTATAAGTCATATGGAGGAGCATTATTCTTAGGTGTAAGAAAACCAGTTGTAAAAGCACATGGAAGTAGTGATGAAAAATTATTTGAATTTACCATAAAGCAAGCTGAAAAATTTGTTGAAAATAGGGCTGTAGATAAGATGATAGAACACTTTGAACAAATTGGTAAAGCATAAATTTTGAATGGTTAGTATAAAAAATAAAAAAAATTCAAATATGCTTGACAAAATAATAAACATATAATATAAATGTTAAAGAAACATTTGAATAATTAAATGAAATATATCATTTAACATTGAGAGGGGGTGAACTTGTAGTGAGTTCAGAAGAAGTATTTGAAAAAGTAAAAGGAATAATTGTTGATAGATTAGGTGTTGCTGATACAGCTGTTACATTAGAAGCATCTTTTATTGATGATTTAGGTGCTGATTCTTTAGACATAGTAGAATTAGTTATGGCATTTGAAGAAGAATTCGATATAGAAATTCCAGATGCTGATGCAGAAAAAGTTGTTACAGTTGGAGATGTTGTAGATTACATAAAAGAAAATGTTTAATATTAATAAACCAAAGATAGGCATGTTAAGAGACATGTCTTTTTTTTATATTATATAAAAAGTTATAATATGAAAGTTTTATGAAAATTCGATTAATTTTTAATTATTAAAATTTAAGAATAAGATAATAAATTTATACAAATTAATTTGATTTTTTTAGAAAAATTTGTTAATATAATAAAGAATGTTAAGGAACGGAGGAAGTTAGAAAAAAGTCTAACGAAAAAAATATGGCAAATGTAATTGTAATAGGTGGTGGGCCTGCCGGAATGATGGCAGCAATAACAGCAGCTGAATATGGAAATAATGTAACAATAATAGAAAAAAACTCGGATTTTGGAAAAAAATTATTAATAACAGGAAAAGGTAGATGTAATATAACAAGTTCATTATATATGAGTGAATTTATAAAAAATACACCAGGTAATGGGCAGTTTTTATATAGTGCTTTTCAAAATTATACAAATGCAGATATAATTGATTTTTTGAAGGGACAAGGACTTGAAGTAAAAGAAGAAAGAGGAAATAGAATATTTCCTGTTACAGATAAATCTATAGATGTATTAAATTGTTTTAAATCAAAAATAAATGAATTAAAAATAAGGAAAATATTAAATACAAGAGTTCAAAAAATTTTAGTTCAAAACGGAAAAGTATTAGGATTAAGAACAGAAAAAGAAATAATTCAGACAGATAAAATAATACTTGCAACAGGAGGAAAAAGTTATCCATTAACAGGCTCAACTGGAGATGGCTATTTAATAGCGTCAAATATTGGACACAAAGTTACAGAAATAAGACCATCATTAGTCCCATTAGTAATATATGAAAAAAATGAATGTAAAGAAATGCAAGGTTTAAGTTTAAGAAATGTTGGAATAAAAATTATTGATGAATCAAAAAATAAATTAATATATGAAGATTTTGGTGAAATGATATTCACACATTTTGGAATTTCAGGACCTACAGTTTTAAGTGGTTCAGCCCATTTGGTAAGATATAAAGAAATTGAGAATTTAATGAAAAATCAAAAAATAAAATTACAAATAGATTTAAAACCAGCATTAACAGAAGAACAATTAGATGAAAGAATATTAAGAGATTTTAAAGAATTTAAAAATAAACAATTTAAACATGCATTAGACAAATTATTACCACAAAAAATGATTCCAATTGTAATTGAAAAAACAAAAATAGATGAAGAAAAAAGAGTTAATGAGATAACAAAAGAAGAAAGAAAAAATTTAGTAAAAGTCTTAAAAAAATTTGAACTTACAATAAAAGATTTTAGACCAGTAGAAGAGGCAATTATAACAAGTGGAGGAATAAATATAAAAGAAATAAATCCCAAAACAATGGAATCAAAACTAGTAAGTGGGTTGTATTTCGCAGGAGAAATAATAGATGTAGATTCATATACAGGAGGATTTAATTTACAGATAGCATATTCAACTGGATATACTGCAGGAATGCATGTTGGAGATATGGAGTAATGAAAGAATTTTATACAATATTAAAAGAAGAAACAGCAGAAATTGTTGAAAAAAAATCAAAATTTATAGCAGAGATTTATCCAGTAAAGGATGTGGATGAGGCAGATAAAATAATAAAAGAAACAAAAAAGAAATATTATGATGCCAAACATCACTGTATAGCTTACAGAATTGTAAAAGATGATATGATAGTAGAAAAATCAAGTGATGATGGTGAGCCATCAGGTACAGCTGGAGCGCCAATGTTAAATATATTACAAGGAAATAATTTATGCAATATAATAGTAATTGTAACAAGATATTTTGGTGGTATTTTACTTGGTACAGGAGGATTGGTAAAAGCATATTCGGATACAACGAAAAAAGTTATCCAAAAAAGTGAATTGGTATTTCAAAAAGATGGTTTTGAAATTGAAATAGAAACAGATTATTCTAATCTAGAAAATTTTAAATATTATTGCAAAAATAGTAATATAAATATTATTAAAATAGAATATTTTGAAAACATAGTAATTAAAATCGAAATTGAAAAATCAAAGAAAGATGTATTTTTTAAAGATATAGATGAGAAAAAGATTAGTAATATAGAAATTATTAGTATTGAACAAAAGATAGTAAATATATACTAAAGAATTAATTAAAAAGAAGGTTGTTAACATATGAAAGAAAATAAAACACTAATGCAATATTTTGAATGGTATTTAAGACCAGAAAATAAATTATGGAATAAAGCAATAGCAAATGCCCAATATTTATCAGCAATCGGAATAACAGATGTATGGTTTCCACCAGCATATAAAGGCGCAGGAGGAAAATATGATGTAGGATATTCAGCATATGATTTATATGATTTAGGAGAATTTGACCAAAAAGGAAGTATAGAAACAAAATATGGAACAAAAGAGGAATATATAAATGCAATAAAAAAATTACATGAAAATGGAATAAGAGTATATGCAGATATAGTATTAAATCATAAAATAGGAGCAGATGAGCCTGAAATCGTTTATGCAAGTGAAGAAGAACAAACAAACAGAAATGTAGATACATCACTTCCCAAAAAAATAACAGCATGGACAGTATACAATTTTAAAGGAAGAAATAACAAATATTCAGACTTTAAATGGAATTATAATCATTTTAATGGAACAGACTGGGACGAAAGTGGAAGAAAAAATGGGGTATTTCGTTTTAGTGGTAAGAAGTGGGATCAAAATGTAGATGCTGAAAATGGAAATTACGATTATTTGATGGGAGCTGATATTGATTATAATAATCCAGAAGTTGTTGAAGAAATAAAAAAATGGGGAAAATGGTATGTAGAAACAACAAATATTGATGGGCTAAGACTAGATGCTGTAAAACATATAAAATCAGGATTTATGGCAGAGTTTATTCACGAAATGAGAAAGATAAAAAAACTTGATTGTGTTGGAGAATATTGGAACAGAAATTTACAATCACTTGAAAATTATATAACTAAAACTAATTCAAGTATACCACTATTTGATGTACCATTACATTATAATTTATTTGAAGCTTCAAATAGTAATGGAAATTATGACATGGCAAGAATATTTGATAATACATTAGTAAAAGAAATGCCACAATTAGCAGTAACATTTGTAGATAATCATGATACAGAACCAGGACAAGCACTATTTTCATGGATTCAAGAATGGTTTAAACCATTAGCATATTCATTAATATTATTAAGAAAAGACGGATTACCATGTGTATTTTATGGTGATTTCTATGGAATACCATCACAAAATATAAAACCAATGGGTGAAAAATTAGAGAAAATAATAAAAGCAAGGAAATATTTTGCATATGGAGAACAAATAGATTATTTTGATCATCATGATATTATAGCATGGGTAAGAACTGGTGATGATGAACATACAGACTCTGGAATGGTTACAATTTTAAGTGATGGGCCTGGTGGTTCTAAAATGATAAATGTAGGAAAAAAATTAGCAAATACAGTATTTTATGATTGGCTTGGAAATGTACAAGAAACAGTGTATGTTGATCAAGACGGTAATGGAATATTTTATTGTAATGGTGGAAGTGTATCTATTTGGGTAAAAAAAGAAAACATATATAACTAAAAAACTTGAAAAATAGGCATTTATATAGTATAATATACGACGACTATAAGGTTTATAGGTAAATCCAAAAAACCTAAATATAAAATAGCAAGGAATGTTGAAATTATGGATTATAAAGATTTAGCAGAATTAATCTTTCCAGATGTGAAAGACATATCATATTATGAAGAAAAATATCCTGAAAGAAATCTACCAGAAGGAGCTGTTGTAACAAGATTTGCACCAAGTCCTACAGGATTTGTACATATAGGAGGATTATATCAAGCATTAGTAGCAAGAACAGTTGCAAAGAAAACAGGAGGAGTATTTTTCTTAAGAGTTGAAGATACAGACCAAAAAAGAGAAGTAGAAAATGGTGTAACAGGAATAGTTAATTCATTAAAAGACTTTGATATGGCACCAGATGAAGGAATGATTTCAGATACAGAGGAAATTGGAAATTATGGACCATATAAGCAATCATTAAGAAAAGAAATATATCAAGCATATGCTAAATATTTAATAGCACAAGGAAAAGCATATCCTTGTTTCTGTACACAAGAAGAATTAGATGAAATTAGACAAAAACAAGAATCAGCCAAAATAAGACCTGGATATTATGGTGTTTGGGCAAAATGCAGAAATTTAACAGTTGAGGAATCAGCCGAAAAAATAAAAAATGGAGAATCATATATAATAAGATTTAAATCACCAGGAAGAGAAGATAGAAAAATCAAACATAAAGATGTAATAAAAGGAAATGTAGATTTCCCAGAAAACGATTTAGATATAGTAATAATAAAAGCAGATGGACTTCCAACATATCACTTTGCACATGCAGTTGATGATCATTTAATGCATACAACACATGTAATAAGAAGTGATGAATGGTTATCATCAGTACCATTACATTTACAATTATTCCATGAATTAGGATTTAAAGCACCAAAATATGCACATATTTCACCAATTATGAAAAATGATAATGGAGGAAAGAGAAAATTAAGTAAAAGAAAAGATCCAGAAGCAGCTGTTGAATATTATAAAAAAGAAGGTATTCCATCAGAAGCTGTTAAAGAATATTTATTAAATATTGCAAACTCAACATTCGAAAATTGGAGAAAAGCAAATCCAGATAAATCAATAGATGAATTTGATTTCCAATTAAATAAGATGAGTGTAAGTGGAGCATTATTTGATATGATAAAATTACTTGATATTGGAAAAACAGTAATATCAAAAATGACAGCTGAAGAAGTATATAATTATTCATTAATTTGGGCAAAAGAATATGATGAAGAATTAGCAAAAATGTTAGAAGATAAAGAATATGCTTTAAAAGTATTTGGAATTGAAAGAGGAAATAAGAAGCCAAGAAAAGATATTTCAAAATGGTCTGATGTAATGTATAATATTGGATATATGTATGATGATGAATTTTATGGAAAAGTTAATGAATATCCATATCAAGTTATTTCTGATAAAGAGGATATAGCAAAAATATTAGATTTATATATTTCAAAATATTATAATGAATCAGATGATAAACAAACATGGTTTGACAAAATTAAAGAATTAGCAGTAGAAATGGGATATGCAGGTGAAGTTAAAGAATTTAAAGCAAATCCAGGAATGTATAAAGCACATGTTGGAGATGTAAGTACAGTATTAAGAGTTGCTTTAACTGCTAGAACAAATACACCAGATATGTATGAAATTATGCAAGTATTAGGAAAAAATAGAATTGCAAAGCGTTTAGAAGTTGCTAAGGAGAACTTAAAATAAGTGAAAGTAATTTTTGTTGATGTTGATGGAGTTCTAAATTCAGATGATTTTATAGATAGTGTAAAAGGAAAACAAGATATTGATATAAAAACAGTTTTATTATTAAAAAGAGCAATTGAGGAAACAGGTGCAAAAATTGTAATGGATACATCTTTTAGATATACACAATCATTTTTAAAAGTTCAAGAAATGTTATTACAAAATGGAATTATGTTTGATAAAACACCTTTTATTGATAATGAAAGAGGAAAAGAAATAAAACAATATTTATCTGAACATAGAAACATTGAAGATTATATTTTGCTAGATGATGTTGTGTTTCCAGATTTTGATGATGAATTATTAAGACACTTAATTAAAATGGATGATACAAATTCAAGAGGAATAGGAAAAGGCCTTCAAGAAAAAGATGTAGAAGAAATTATAAGAAGGTTTGGAAGAAAAAAGAATTTTAAAGAAGTTGAAAGATAGGAGGAGCAATATGGAATATAACATAGGAGATATAGTTAGAACAAAAAAGACACATCCATGTGGAAGTAAACTTTGGGAGATAATTAGAGTTGGTGTTGATTTTAAATTAAAATGCCTAGGTTGTGGTCATATTGTTGTTCTTGAAAGACCTAAAGCTTTAAAGGCAATAACCAAATTAGAGAAAAAAGCAGAATAAAGAAAATAGAGGCTGTAAAAAAGTCATACTTAAAAAATAGATTTAAGCAAAAAATTTAACTTAAATCTATTTTTTTATTTTGATAAAAAAACTCTCGCCCAACAAGGACGAGAGAAAGAAATAATCTTTTTTAGTGAATGTTATATTGTAAATGCCCCAATTTTTTTATTGTCTTTAGATACAATCCACGTATCTCCACGATTTTCATTACCTTTGCCACACCATGTAATTACTACATTATGCGCATCTGCAATTTGAGTAATTACTTTGAATTGGTTATCAAAATTTGCTTTCCACTTGGCCTTGGATTCCTCCATTTTTTCTTTTTCATCAGGGTGATCTTCTAACCACTTATTAGTAAACTTATTATATTCATTCTCAAATGTTTTATTAAAGGGAATATGAGTCTGTACTTGAAAATCAAAAATGCTTGGAATATTAGCTTCATAGCATCCTTTGTAAGGATGCAGATAATATCTCCAAATTTTTGCACACGTTCTATACAATCTAAGTGTGTCTGCACCAAATACAGATTCAAGTGGAATTGATTTACGGTGGTTTGCTAAATTGTCGATATAAACATTCATTTTTTTTCCTCCTAGGCATTTGCCCATTTTTTAATGCTAATACAATGTTGAAAGAAAGATTTCAACAAACGAACTATTCTTTATTATAACAAAATTTACAGAAAATGTCAAACCAAAAGCATAAAAAGAGCTATAAATCAGCTCTTTTTTCTTTTATAATTCGACAAAATATCTTATAAAAAATATAAATTTGACATTTTTAAATATATTGTTCAATTATATTCCAAACATCTTCACAATAAATTTTCTTTTCAGAAGAAAATGGTAGCGTAGTAATATCGCCAATAGGATTTAATTGATTTTGAATATTTTTAGAAGCATCAAGAACCTTAGTTTTAGCAATCTTATCAGCTTTATTTGTAAGAATCATACAAGGAAGACCACTTCTAATAACATAATCATACATTAAAAAATCATTTGAAGTAGGATCATGTCTAATATCAACTAAAAATATAATTAAACAAATTTCTTTACGATGTTTTAAATAATTTTCAATAAATTCTCCAACTTTTACTTGTTCTTGTTTTGACATTTTGCTATAACCATAACCAGGTAAGTCAACAAAATAAAATTTGTCATCCATATTATAAAAATTTAGTTGACGAGTTTTACCAGGCTCACTACTTGTACGTGCAAGCTTTCTTCTATTAATCATTGTATTAACAAAACTAGATTTTCCAACATTGGATTTTCCAACTAAAACAACCTCTGGTAGACCATTTTTTGGATATTGACTTTCTTTTACAGCAGAAACCTCAAAACGTGGATTTTTTATTATCATAATTAAATTCCTTTCTTATACATAATATGTGGATATTATAACATTGAAAATTTAAAAGTGCAAGTTAATTACTTGTAAACAAAAAATGGTTGTGCTAGAATAAAAACATAGAAGAAAGGATTAATATATAATGAAAAATTATTTTGAAATGTTAGACAAAACAATAAAAGAATATTTTAAAATACTATCAGATGAAACACCTGATTTTTTAAATGAATATATAAATACAAAAGAAATGCAGAAACAAGCAGGAATAAGTGTATCATGTGGTACATATTATACTAAATTATTTGATAAAATGATATGGTATTCAAGTTTAGACCATAGTATAGCTGTAAGTTTAATTGTGTGGAATTTTACAAAAGATAAAAAACAAACACTTGCAGGATTGTTTCATGATATAGCAACACCAGTATTTAAACATAGTATAGATTTTATGAATGGAGATTATGAAAAACAAGAATCAACAGAAGAACTTACAACCAGAATAATAAGTGAATCAAAAGAGATAATGAAAT
Organism: uncultured Clostridia bacterium; assembly: GCA_934120045.1. GTDB lineage: Bacteria > Bacillota > Clostridia > TANB77 > CAG-508 > CAG-269. The sequence goes on along the minus strand of CAKOTF010000002.1, from coordinate 72,105 downwards.
TATTAAAAAGAGATGGAATAAAAGTAGAAGAAGTTGATAATTATCATATCTATCCAATAGCAGATAATGATACACCAATGTTATCAGCAGATAGATTAGAATATACATTATCAAACGGATTAGGAGTTCGTAAAAAAGTCTGGAATTTAAGCGATATAAAAGAAATTTACAATAATATAGAAATTCAAAAAAATGAAAAAGGAATTGATGAACTAGGTTTTAAAGAAAAACAAATTGCAGAAAAATTTGTGAAAGGAATGAGAATATTATCAAATTCATATATAGATAATAAAACAAAGTTATCAATGCAATTTTTAGCAGATATAATGAAAAATATGTCTTATAAAAAACTAATAACCAAAAAAGATTTATATGAATTATCTGAAAAAGAAGTAATAGAAAAAATTGAAAATTGTAATTATAAAGATATCTCTAAAAAATTTAATTTCTGGAAAAATGCTTGTGAAATAAAAGAAAGTGATAAAGAAGTTAAAGGTAAATATTGTGTAAATATAAATGCAAAAATAAGATATATTAATCCATTAGTAAATGGAAAAAGAATAAGTGAAATTTCTGAAATTGCAAAAGAAGAAATTCAAAAGGCAGTTGAATTTAAAACACAAAAATATGCATATTTAGATTTTGACAATTTTTAATTTTTATAATAATATAATGGTACAGACATAAGATTAGAAAAAGAAAGGAAGAAATACAATGGAAAAGAAAATTGAAGAATTAAATGGATTTAAAGATTTGAGAATAGTTGATAATTTTTATCAAACATCAAGCTTTTTTCCAATGCCAACAACAGAAATAGGAACATTAAGTGAATCAGGATTAACAAATTTAGGATCATATTCACTATGTTTTCCATATTACATAGCAGGAAAGGACTATATTATGCAATGATACTTTGTTGCAGAAACAGTTCAAATACAGCTAAAAATATATTAAGAACAGGAAAATGTACAATTAATTTTATAACAGATAAAAGAAAATATTTTAAAGAAGCAGTAAGATTAGGATATCCAGGAGAAACAACTGAAGAGAAAATGAAAGACTGTATTTTTAATTTAGTTGATGGAAAAAGAGCAAGAGAAAATCCAAATGAGCAATATCCAAAAATAATCCAAGAAGCATTCCAAGTATTTGAATGTACATGGGTTAGAGAATTAGATGGAGCAGAAAATGATAAAGTACAAGATGAATATTTACCACCATATCATCAATTTAATGGAATAACAAGCCAATTTGGAGCACATTTCATATTAAAAATTGATAATATTTTAATGAAACCAAAATATTATGATGCAATAATAAATGGGGTTAATGCAAATGTATTTCCACAAGTTCCAGTAGACTATGGATATCGTGATAATAAAAACTTCTGGTATACAAGATTTAAAAGACCTGTGTCAGAACCAATTCCGGCAAGTAAGGGAATAAGTTTAGATACAGTAAAATATGCTGCATCAAGAATTGATCCAGAAATAAAATTTACAGATGAAGCATGTGCAAAATTAATAAAAGTTCCAAGAGTATTTTTAAATACTGTATTAAAGGGTTGTGTTGCATGGGCAAAAGAAAATAATGTAACACTAATTACAGAAAAGGAAATGGCTATAATTCAAGATAAAAGAAATAAAGAGAAGAAGTAAACAATATATATAGGATGTGAGAAAATGAATTGCGAAATTCAAGAAAAATGTGGAGGTTGTGTATATGGGAAAATTCAATATGCACAACAATTGAAAACAAAAACAGAATATGTAGAAAAACAATTAAAAAAGTTAAAGCAAAATGTGAAAGTAAATTATTGTATAGGAATGGAAAATCCATACAATTATAGAAATAAAGGAAAATATGCTTTTAAGAATGGAAAAATGGGATTCTTTGAAGAAGGAACTCATAAAATTGTATATGCAAAATGTGCAATACAAAATGAAAAAATAAATCAAGTTGCAGATTACATATTTGAACTTGTAAAAAAATATCATATTAGTATTTATAATGAAGATACAGGAAAAGGGTTTTTAAGACATGTAGTAATTAGATATGGATTTTTTACTGATGAGGTAATGGTTATATTTGTTACTACAGATGGAAAAATGTATAAAAAGCAAGAGATTATAAAAGATCTAACAACAAAGTTTAAAGAGATAAAATCTATTATTCAAAATATTAATATAAGAGAAACTAATGCAATATTAGGAAATAAAAATTTTAAAATGTATGGAACAGATTTTATAATGGACAAGCTTGGAGAATTAAAAATAAAAATTTCACCTTTATCTTTTTATCAAGTAAATCCTATTCAAATGAAAAAGCTATATGATACAGCAATTGATTTTGCTAAGCTTACAGGAAATGAAGTTGTTTATGATTTATATTCTGGAATTGGTACGATTTCTTTAAGTGTTGCAAAAAAGGTCAAAAAGGTTTATGGAATAGAAATCGTAAAAGATGCTGTGATTGATGCAAGAGCAAATGCTCGAATGAATAATATTACAAATGCTTCTTTTATGGACGGAAAAGTTGAAGAATTGTTACCTAAACTATGTAGTAAAGAAAAAGCAGATGTGATTTTTGTTGATCCACCTAGAAGCGGATTAGACGGTAAAACAATTAAGACAATTCTTAAAGTAAAACCAAAAAAGCTTGTTTATATTAGCTGTAATCCTGATACTTTAGTTGATAATTTGCTTTTACTTGAAAAGGATTATGATATTAAAGTTGTTCAACCTGTTGATATGTTTCCTTTTACATCACATGTTGAGTGTGTAAGAGTATTAGACCGAAAAAATATTGAAAAATAAAATTAGTTAAGAGTATTTGCTAATTGAATATTATTTGAAAGGATGAAGAAAATGAACAATAAATATGAGTTTTTTATTGCAGGACGAGCTAGAAACAAAGAAAATATATTGAAAATATGTGATTTATTTGATAAGTATAACATTTCATATTATTGTTTCTTAAAAAATGAAGATGATTGGGGATATGGTAATCCAAATCAAACTCCAGAAGAAAATCAAAGAGAATTTGAATCACTTGGGCTAAAAAGTGACATTGTACTAAATTTGTTTGAGAAAGATTTAGAAGGAGAAAAAAATTCCAAAAATTTATTATTGGTATTGCCTGCAGGCAAGGCGGCACATATCGAGTCTAGAATTGCATATGGTTTAGGAAAAAAGTGTTATGCTATAGGGGAATATGAAGCAACAGATACTTTATATAATATTTTTGAGTCAATATTTGAAAATGAAAATGAATTAGAAGATTTTCTTAAGTCATATAAATAAAAATGATATGTAGAATAAGTATTGAATTTTATAAGAATGGAGAGAGTAATGAAAATAGGAATAGATTTAGATGGAGTTGTAATAGATAGTGAAACTACATTTAGAACTTATGAAGAAATTTTTGATATAGATTTTTTGAAAGAAAATAATTTGGTAAATAAAGAGGAACCTAAATTCCAGGCTAGATATAATTGGACAGATAAACAAGAAGAGGAGTTTATAAAAAAATATTTCTTGACAGTTTCAAAAGAAAGTAATTTAATGTCAGGATTTATTGGCGTATATAATTTGTTAAAAAAACATGGACATGAATTTGTAGTAATTACTGCAAGAGGTGGATTTTTAGAAGAAATGAAAGATGATGCAATAAGATTATTAGATGAAAATAATATTAAATTTGATAAATATTATTGGAAAGTTGAAGATAAATTACAGGTTTGCCAAAATGAAAATATAGATATTATGATTGATGATGATTGGAGAATTATAAAAAAATTGTCAGATAATAAAATAAAAACACTATATTTTAGAGACACAAATTTAATGAAATTAAAAGAAAATAACTATATTAAAGAAGTTAATAATTGGGGAGAGATTTATAGACACATAAAGTGTATGAAAAAATTTTTATAATAAAGGAGAATAAATAAATGAAAATATTGATGGGAACCAAAAATCCTGGAAAAATAGAAGGTGCAAGACAAGCATTTGAAAAATATTTTGATAGTGTTGAAATAGAAGGAATATCTGTAGAATCAGAAGTTGGAAACCAACCATTTAATGAAGAAATATTACAAGGTGCAAAAAATAGAGTAAAAAATTTAAAAAAATATGCGATTGAAAATAATATACAAGTTGATTTTTATGTATCAAGTGAAGCGGGAATAACTAATTCTTTAGGAGAGTGGATAGATATAAATGCAGTTATTATAGAAGATAGGAATGGTTTTCAAAGTTTTGGGACAAGTCAAGGATTTCCAATTCCAGATAAATATATAGATGAGATAAAAGAAACAGAACTTGGAAAAGTTATGGATAGAATATTTAAAGGTAAAGAATTAGGAAAGGGAAAAGGCGGAATTAGTTTTTTGACTAAAGATGAAGTAACAAGAATTGATTTAACTAGAAATGCATTTATAATGGCTTTAACTAGATTTATTAATGAAGATTTATGGAAATAATAAAGTTTAAAAATATATTACAATATAAGAGAATATACAAAAAGTTAACAACAAAAAAACTTGATAAAAATAGATTTATTTTTATCAAGTTCTTTTTTACTATTTAATTTCTATATTATCTAAAGTTATATTGTTAATATCATCAATTTGAAAAGATGAATTTTTTACTAATTTTGAATATCCAGTTTTCATTATTTCTTTTGTTAATCCAAATACTTGTGCATATGATAAATATCTATCCCACAGTACAATTTCTTCAGGATATTTATCAGCAAAGTTTCCAAAATCTTTTAGAAAAGCTCTAAAAGAATATAATTTTTGATATTCACTAATTCCTTTAGTTGTTTTGTGTAAAGTGTTATTTAAAACTTTATTATATGATGAACTAATTGCATTTAAGTATAATCTAATTATAAAAGTAATAAATTCAAAAATTAATCTAAATACCATATATATAATAAAAGTTAAAATATATAAAATAGATGTAAACAATGCAGTAAATTTTAATAATGAAATAATAATTGGTTGCCAATTTGTAATGTTAGAAGTGTTTGTTAATGATGATATAACGACTAAAATTGCAGCAATAAATCCCATAGATAGACAAATAATAAATATTGTTATAAATGTACTTCTATCAGATATTTTAAATAACCTTTCAAAATAATTTTCTCTTTTTTTGTATGAGAAAAGATTTAGATTAATTCCATCATTTAAACAATGATTATACCATACATTATAATCTAAATTTTTTAGGTTATTATTTATTATTGAACTTAAAATATATCTTTCATTATATAATAGATATGTATCAGGTTTTTTTAGAACAGAAATAATATATTTATCATTTTGTTTTGATAAAGTTATATATTTTTTTGCACATAAATCTAATAATACTGCTATAATATCTTTATTATTTTCTATTGTAGAATCAAAAAGTATAGAGGTTACACCAACACCAAAGTCAGAAGGAAGTTCTCTGAAATATGTATAAGGATTTGTGATATGTTCCCAAAATTTTTGACGTAATACTTGAAATTTTGCAAGTAGAAATCCAATAAGATGTAAAATATTTAATAACCAAAAGGCATATGCAAGATATTTTATTCCCCAAAAAAGATTTGTATATCCATAATAATCTCTTATACATAAATATGTTAAATAAAACATTCCTATATATATAATAATTAATATTGGAGTTAATATAAAATTTTTAAATGGATTAGATTTTGTTAATCTTGTTTTTTTCATTTGAGTCTCCTTTGTACTATTATTGTAATTAATATATCATAATGAAAAAATTTATACAATATTAAAAAGAAAAATGCTCACAACTTAATGTGAACATTTTTTAGCTTATTTTGTTGGAATTAATTTTTCTTTTCCACCCATATATGGTTGTAAAACTTTAGGAACAGTAATACTTCCATCTTCATTATAATTACATTCAATTAAAGCAATTAAAGCTCTAGGTGTAGCTAAAACAGTATTATTTAAAGTATGAACAAATTTATTTCCATCTTTTGTCTTATATCTAATATTTAGACGTCTTGCTTGTGCATCTCCTAAAGTAGAACAAGAACATACTTCAAAATATTTTTGTTGACGTGGGCTCCAAGCTTCGATATCACAAGATTTAACTTTTAAATCTGCCATATCACCACTACAACAATCAAGTTGTCTTACTGGAATATCTAAGCTTCTAAATAATTCAACAGACATTTTCCACATTTTATTATACCAATCCATAGATTCTTCTGGTTTACAAAGAACAATCATTTCTTGTTTTTCGAATTGATGAACTCTATATAATCCTCTTTCTTCAAGACCATGTGATCCAATTTCTTTTCTAAAACATGGAGAATATGAAGTTAAAGTAAGAGGTAATTGAGATTCATCAACAATTTGTTCCTTAAATCTTCCAATCATACTATGTTCAGATGTACCAATTAAATATAAGTCTTCACCTTCGATTTTGTACATCATAGCTTCCATTTCATCAAAAGACATAACACCATTAACAACACTACTTCTAATCATAAATGGTGGAATACAATATGTGAAACCATGATTAATCATAAAATCACGAGCATATGCAAGCATAGCTTCATGTAAACGTGCTATATCACCAATTAAGTAATAGAAACCAACACCACTTGTACGACCAGCACTTTCTTTGTCTAATCCATCAAACTTTGCTATTATATCAGCATGATGAGGGATTTCATAAGATGGAACAATTGGCTCTCCGAATCTTTCAACTTCAACGTTTTCACTATCATCTTTTCCGATTGGAACAGAATCATCAATGATATTAGGTATTTTCATCATTCTATTTCTTATTTCTTCTGTATATTTTTCTTCAAGTTCTTCATTTTCTTCAATTGCAGAATTTACACTTTGAACTTCTTGACGAATTTTACCAGCTTCTTCCTTCTGACCAGCTTTCATAAGTTTTCCAATTTCATCACTTAATCTTTTTCTTTCAGAACGAAGGTTATCACCATTTAATTTTGCTTCTCTATTTTTTTTATCTAGTTCTAAGACTTCATCAACTAAAATAAGTTTGTGGTCTTGAAACTTCTTTTTAATATTTTCTTTTACTAATTCTGGATTTTCTCTTATTAATTTAATATCTATCATAACGTATATCCCTTTCTTTATTAAATTCCTCAATTAGAGGCAATACTTTACCAATTATACAATAAAATTATGGAAAATTCAATAAAATTTGTTTAATTTGTGCATAATAGGAAAAATAATTAATAAAATTATTTTGGAGGTGGATATGGAAGAAGAATATTTATTAAATAAAATGATAAAAGGAAAATCTAATATTGAAAAAGAAGTTGAATTACTTCAAAATATAATGGAAACAAGAGAAAAATTAAAAAATGCTAGAAATAATTTTGAATATGCAGAAGATGATATGATTGATTATTATATTTATCAAATAAAAGCAAATCAATCAAAACTTGATTATTTAATAAAAATTGCAAAGAAAAAAGGAATTGTATTTTCAAGAAATAATGAAATAAAAATAAAAGTAATTTTACAAAAAAAATTAGTTGGATAGAAAAAAATGTATTTACTTTTTTTTGTGTGTTTGTTATAATAATTTTAAATTAAATAAATAACAAAGGAGAAGTAAGATGAATTCAAAAGAAAAAGGAATAACAATGATTGCTCTTATTATAACAATAGTTGTTTTGCTGATTATAACAGGTGTTTCAATTTCTAGTTTAGTATCAGAAGATGGTGTTATAAATAAAGCTACAAATTCAAAAGCAGAAAAAGATAAGAGTGAAGAAAAAGAAGCAGTAGAATGGGCTGCTGCACAACTTATTGGAGAAGAAGACAACAAAGCAGGCATAATAGGACAAAATAGTGAAGATAAAGAAAAATTATCACAAAAGTTAAAAGAATATATAGGAAAAAAATCAAATCAAGGGAAACAATTTGAATTTTCAGTACTTGGAAAGGGTGAGACATATTCAACAGACTTAGAAGAGGTTATAACTGATGGATTAATTATTGTTAAATTTACTAATTCAGAAAATAGATATCTTGTTGACCAAAATGGTAATGTTTATTCAGAAGAGGATTTAAATAGTGTTATTGAAAATATTGATGGTGTAAAAATTCTTCCAACTGAAAAAATAATAAATAATGAAGAAGATTTTTACTTTCAAGTGTTCACAAATGCTAGGATAAAAAGTGTATCATGTGATAATGAAAACATTGCAGAACTAAAAAGAAATTCAAATGGAAAAGTTGAATTAACAGATGATGGAAAATTTTATATGACATCAAAAAGTATAGGAAAAACAAAAGTAAAAGTAGTAACTGAAAAAGGAAAAAATGCAACAGCATATATAACAGTATATCAGGATCCAAAAGCTATAGAGCTTAATTATCAAGAACAAGTTTTTGACTTAACAGAAGGTCCAACTACAGTTCAATTAGAAACAACAATATTACCTCAAACATCTAACCATAATACTGGAATAACATGGTCAAGTGATAATGAAGCTGTAGCAACAGTTGACTCAAAAGGTTTTGTTACAGGTATATCAAATGGAGAAGCAGTAATAACAGTAAAAACAGAAAATGAAAAAACAGCAACATGTAAAATAACTGTAGGAACTTCACCAGTAGCTATATCATTAGATAAAGATAATGCATTTTTGGATACAACTGGTATAAATAAATCAAAAAATGTTCAATTAAATGTATCATATGATCCAATTACTTCAACATTTAATAGAGATTTAACCTGGACAAGTAGTAATGATAGAATTGCTAGTGTTGATTCAAATGGAAATGTAACAGCTGTATCTAACGGACAAGCAGTAATAACAGCTAAAACAGCAAATGGCAAAGAAGCATCATGTGTAATATATGTTGAGACATCTATTCAAAATATTACTTTGAGCCAAAATAGTGTTAATATAAGACAACGCGAGATAAGTGGTAAAACAGTAAAATTAACAGAAAGTCATACTCCAAATTCAGCTACTGAAAAGATTTATTGGACAAGTAGTAATAATGACATAGCAACAGTTGATAATAATGGATTAGTAACAATAAAAAATAAAGGAAGAGTTACTATTACGGCACAAAGTTCTAGTAATAATGCAAAAGCTTCGTGTACAATAAATATTGTAAAATTATATACTCTTACATTTGATCCGAATGGTGGATCAGTAACACCAACATCATATGAATTAGGAGAAGGTGAAACATATACTTTACCAACTGCAACCAAAGATGGAGTAACATTTATTGGATGGAATTATAATAATGAAACTGGATATGAAGCAGGTTCAACATATACAATGCCAGCAAATGATATTACCTTAAAAGCAGAATATAAATCTGATTCATCAAGTGGTGGCGGTGGAGGCGGTGGCGGCGGTGGCTGCTAATACCACAACACGAAAAACAACTATAAGGAGAAGAAAATGATAGAAATTCTCGCAGAAAAAAGAGTATTTGCATATAGTATAGCAATTATATATAATATCTTAATGACATATAAAAGAACAAAAAAAATATCAGTATCAATAAGCAGTACTGTAATAGCAATAATTCTTGGAACACTTATTGCTAGAATAATATGGTTTATAAATGGAGGATGTCAAGATATACAAGGTCTATTCTTATTAAAACTAACTAATTTTAAGATTTCAGGAGTTCTTATAGGTGGTATGCTCGGAATGATTGTATCAGTAAAGATCTTTGCAAAATATAAAGAAGAACTTATTGATACGATGATGGAATCTATATTTTTAAGTGCTACAGTTGGAAAAATTGAATGCTTTATAAGAGGATGTTGTGTAGGAATAGCATTACCAGAAAAGATTTTGCCTTATACAGTTGCATTAGGATATAAAAGAGTATATTTTCCAATTCAACTTTTAGAAGCAATTGTTTGGTTTGGTGGTTTTTTAATATTATTGTTATTAAAAAATAAAATGAGTAGATTAAAAAGAGTTTCAATTGCTATTTTAGAGTATGTAATGGCTAGAATGTTTATTCTTGAACATTTATATAAATATCGTAAACTATTTGGAGGACCTAAAATGGCAGCTATATATAGTTGCATAATTATAATATGTTTAATAATATTAGTTAAAGACAAAAAAAGAAAAAATAATATAGCAAATAATTAGAACCTCAAAAAATAATTAACATATAATATAGTGAAGAGAATTAAAACTCTTCACTATATTTATTTTATAAGGAGAATTTTTATAAATTGTTAATTAAAAAATGAAAAAAATAAAAAAAGGGGATAATGTAACAAGAAACTCATATAATAATGACATAATATTTGAGGTTGAAAAAATAATAAAAACATCAAGTAATAATAATATAGCGATATTAAAAGGGATAGATGTTAGAATAGAGGCAGATGCACCAGTAGATGATTTAGAATTAATAAATAAAAAAGAAAAAATAGATTTTAATGTTGAATTTGAAAAAAGGATTGAAAATAGTATTTATAGAAACAAATGTGATGAAAGTATTAGAGGTATAAAGAGAACTGGAAAAATATTGCATTTAGATGGTGACAAAAAATATGCTGAAAGATCTGTAATATATTATAAAAAAATGGAATTAAATTCTATAGTAAAAAATATTCCTGAAAATAAACAACCAAAATTAATTAAACAATTGTTAATGATATATAATCCTGATATTTTAGTTATTACTGGACATGATGGGATGATAAAAAATAATGCAATAAATGATATATTTAATTACAGAAATTCAAGACATTTCATTGAGACAGTTAAAAAAGCTAGAGAATTTGAGAAAATAAGTAAAAAAAATTTAGTGATATTTGCAGGAGCCTGTCAAAGTTATTTTGAAGCATTAATATCTGCAGGTGCTAATTTTGCATCATCACCAGCAAGAATTTTAATAGATTTTTTAGATCCATTAATTGTTGCTAAAAATGTTGCAGTGACAGATAATAGAAAATATATAACAATAGATGATTTTGAAAGTGAACTAAGAGATGGAAAAAAAGGAATTGATGGAATTGGAGCTAATGGAAAGAAGAAAATTATAACAATATAATACATTGTAATAAAAATGTAACAAAAAAGTAATAATTATGTAATAAAACGTAAAGGTATTGAAGTTCTTGAATCACAGACTTTCGACATAAATTTACAGTCTTTGACAAATGCTTCATCAGATGATATACTTGGCTCATCTTAAGCAAAGTAGGTGAATCTAATGATTTGTAGAACTGATATTTCAAGTTTAAAAACAGACATTACAGACAAAATTGGTCAAAAGATTATTGTGAAAGGCTCATTGGGCAGAAGCAAGGAATTTGAAAAAGAAGGAACAATAGAAAAAGTATATAGCAACCTTTTTGTTGTTAAATATGAGGAAAACAATAGAACCGCATCATATACATATACTGACCTACTAACAAGAACAATAGAGTTAGATGTATTTGATGGCGAAGAATTTAATCCAATAATACCACCAGAGGTATTTCAAACAAAAAAAAGAAAATATGTAAGGGAACAACTTTAATTAGTTGTTTCCTTTTTTGGACTTTATGCAATAAAAATGAAAAAAATCTTTAACCCCCTTGACAAATTAGCAAAAAAGGTGTAAAGTATATTAGCATTACACCTTATTTAACATTATAAGGTATCACTTTAGAAAAATAGGAGTGGTAGAAAATGGATAAAAAAATTGAAATAAGTATGTTATGGCAAATATATGGAGAACTATTAACAGAAAAACAAAAAGAATACATAGACTACTACTACAATGAAGACTTGTCATTAGCAGAAATAGCACAAAATGATGGAATAACAAGGCAAGGAGTAAGAGATATCATAAAAAAGGGGGAAAAGAAACTTTTCGAATATGAAGAAAAGCTATTGTTTATGAAAAAGACAATGAATCAAGAGAAACAAATCGAAAATATATTAGCACAGCTCAATAAAATACATGAAGATTCATCAGATGAAAAAGTTAATAATATATTAGAAGAAGTTAAAAAAGAATTAAATTGTTTAGTATAAACAAAAGAATTAGGAGGCAAATATGGCATTTGAAGGTCTATCATCAAGATTTCAAGAAATAACAAGAAAATTGAGAGGAAAAGCCAGAATAACAGAAACTGACTTAAAAGAAATGCTAAGGGAAGTAAAATTAGCATTATTAGAAGCTGATGTAAACTATAAAATAGTAAAAGAATTTATAGCAAATATTCAAGAAAAAGCTTTAGGACAAGATGTTATGAAATCATTAACACCTGGTCAACAAGTAATAAAGATTGTTAAAGATGAAATGATAGAACTATTAGGTGGAACAGAAAGTAAAATCAATTTTACACCAAACCCACCAACAATAATAATGCTAGTTGGACTTCAAGGGTCTGGTAAAACAACTACAGCAGGAAAGTTAGCAAATTTGTTAAGGAAACAAGGTAAGAAACCATTGCTAGTTGCATGTGATATTTATAGACCAGCAGCTATAAAACAATTACAAGTTGTTGGAGCACAATTAAATATACCTGTATATGCAAATGAACAATCAAAAGATGTTGTACATATTGCAAAACAAGCAATGAGTGTTGCAATGTCAAAACTAAATGATGTAGTTATATTAGATACAGCTGGACGTCTACATATAGATGAAGAGTTAATGCAAGAATTAAAAAATATAAAAACAAATATAAAACCACATGAAATCTTATTAGTAGTTGACTCAATGACAGGTCAAGATGCAGTAAATATTGCACAAACATTTAATGAAAATGTTGGAATTGACGGAGTTGTATTAACAAAATTAGATGGGGATACACGTGGTGGTGCAGCACTTTCAGTAAAAAAAGTAACAGGAAAGCCAATAAAGTTTGCAGCAACAGGTGAAAAATTAAATGATATAGAAGTATTTAATCCAGAAAGAATGACATCAAGAATTTTAGGAATGGGAGATGTACTTTCAATAATTGAAAAAGCAGAAGAAGCTATATCAGAAGAAGATGCTGAAAAATTAGAAAAGCAATTACGTAAAAATGAGTTAGATTTAGATGACTATTTAGCACAAATACGACAAGTAAAGAAAATGGGATCATTTTCATCAATATTAAAAATGATACCAGGAATGAATAAAATAAAAGATTTAAACATTGATGATAAAGAATTTGATAAAGTTGAAGCAATAATATGTTCAATGACAAAACAAGAAAAAAGAAATGTAAAAATCTTAAATGGAAGTAGAAGATCACGTATTGCAAAAGGAAGCGGAACACAAGTACAAGATGTAAACAAATTCATAAATTCATTTGAAATGACACAAAAAATGATGAAAAAATTAAAAAATGATAAAGGCAGTATGAGAAAAATGATGAAAAGTATGAATATGGACGACATGAAAGAGTTCAAAGACTTCAAATTTTAAATAAGTTATTAATTTTATATTTTATATATAAAAATCTAAAATTTCTAAATACAGAAATTTTAATTCAGAAAGAGGTGAAATTAAAATGGTAAAAATAAGATTACAAAGAGAAGGAAAGAAAAAAGCTCCATTCTATCATATAGTAGTAGCTGATTCTAGATCTCCAAGAGATGGAAAAATAATTGAACAAATTGGAACATATGATCCAATGACAGAACCATCTACAATAGTATTAAATAAAGAAAAATTAGAGCAATGGATGAAAAATGGTGCACAACCAACAGAAACAGTAAAAGCATTAATCAAAAACGCATAATTTTTTGAAAAAAATATTATGTTGGAGGAAAGATTATGAAAGAAGTTTTAGAAGTTATAATCAAAAACTTAGTAAACAATAAAGATGCTGTTGAAATAAAAGAAGTTGAAAATGAAAAATCAATAGTTTTCGAAGTAAAAGTAGCTGATGAAGACTTTGGAAAAGTAATTGGAAAACAAGGAAAAATAGCTCAATCTATCAGAACAGTAATGAAAGCAGTTGCTGGAAAAAAAGACAAAAAAGTAAATGTTGAATTTATTGGATAGATAAATTTACCATGAAAGGAATGGTAAAAAATGAAAAAAAAGCTAGAAATAGGTCAAATTGTTAATACACATGGAATAAAAGGAGAAATTAAAGTAACACCTTTTACAAATGATATAACAAGATTTGACGATTTAGAAGAAGTATATGTTAAATCTAAAAAAGAATCAAAACTTTATAAAGTAGAAGGAGTAAGATATCATAAAAATATGGTATTGATAAAGCTTGAAGGTATAAATACACCAGAACAAGCAGATTTACTAAAAAATGCTTATCTTGAAGTAGATAGAGAACATGCTGTTCCACTTGAAGAAGGAACATATTATATAGTAGATTTAATTGGATTGGAAGTTTATACAGAAGAAGGAAAACTACTAGGAAAAGTTGATGATATCTATAATACAGGAGCAAATGACATATATGTAATAAAAGATGAATTAGGAAAACAAGTTTTACTACCAGGAATAAAAGATGTTATAAAAAATGTCGATTTAGAAGGTGGAAAAATTACAGTTCATCTAATACCAGGATTGATTTAGAAAGTTGAGGAATGTATGAAATTTGATGTGCTTACACTATTTCCTGAAATGTTTGAGCCTGTTAAGCAGAGCATTCTAGGAAGAGCAGAAGAAAATAAACTAATAGAAGTTAATTTAATAAATATTAGAGACTTTTCAGAAAATAAGCACAAAAAAGTTGATGACACACCATATGGTGGTGGTGCAGGTATGGTAATGCAAGCAGATGTTATATATAATGCATATAAATCTATAAAAAAAACAAATGCTAAAGTTATATATATGTCACCACAAGGACAAGTTTTAAATCAAAAAAAGGTAGAAGAATTAAGTAAAGAAGAGCATCTTATCATACTTTGTGGACATTATGAAGGAGTAGATCAGAGAGTATTGGATAAAATAGTAGATGAGGAAATATCTATTGGAAATTATGTACTAACAGGAGGGGAACTTCCAGCAATGGTATTAATAGATTCTGTAAGTAGATATATAGATGGAGTTTTGAGTGATGGTTCAACATCTGAAGAATCATTTTCACAAGGAATTCTTGAATATCCACAATATACTAGACCAGAAACCTTTGAAGGTGTAAAGGTACCAGAAATTTTACAATCAGGTCATCATGAAAATATCAACAAATGGAGAAGATATCAAGCTTTAAAAAATACATATTATAAAAGACCAGAACTTTTAGAAAATGTAGAATTATCTGAAAAAGATAAAAAATATTTAGATGAAATAAAATCTAAAAAAGATATAAAATAATTATGTACAAAGTGCAAAACAATTCCAGTGCACCGCTTGTACGAAGAAAGAAGGAGGTAAATACGATGGATATCATAAAATCAATAGAACATGAACAATTAAAAAATACTATTCCAGATTTAAAAGTTGGAAATACAGTAAGAGTACATGTTAAAATCAAAGAAGGAAACAAAGAAAGAATCCAAGTATTTGAAGGAATTATAATTAAAAAACAAGGTGGAGGAGTTAACGCTACATTTACAGTAAGAAAAATCTCTTACGGTGTAGGTGTTGAAAAAACATTCTTAATCCATTCACCATTAGTAGAAAAAGTAGAAGTAGTTAGAGTTGGTAAAGCTAGAAGAGCTAAATTATACTACTTAAGAGAGAGAACAGGAAAAGCTTCTAAGACAAAAGAAATGGTTGGAGCTAGAATTGAAAACAAAGAAATCGTTGTTAAAGAAGATTTAGCAGAAGAACCAGTTGCAGAAACTACAGAAACTGTTAATGAAACAGTAGAAAAAGCAGAATAATTTATAATTAAAAAGTACGTCTCATATAGAGATGTATTTTTTATTTTATATAATAGGATTAAATAGCTATAATAGATAAAAAAAATTGACAATAAAAAATATATATGTTATAATAAATTTTGTTAAATTTATAAAAATGAGGTAAAAAATGAAAACCAAACAATTAATAATAACAATACTAATGATAACAATTATAACAATGATAGCAACAAAAGCAGAAGCAACAGAAAATGACACACAAGTAAAACAAACACAAAATATAGAAAACATAGAAAAAGACAAACAATATAATTTAACAAAGGAAGTTAAAGTAAAAACATTACCATTAATTTTTGCAATACAAAAAGAATCAATACCAAGTGGGAATATTAGGGTAACAGATATTTTAAATGATTGGTGCAAAATAGAAAATGAAGAGAAAAGTGGTTGGATAAGAATTAATGCAATAAAAACTTCAGTTGAACAAGAGAATAATCATGAAGAGGCAAAACAAGAAGAAAATTTAAATACTGAAGAAAATAACAATCAAGAACAAACAAATTCCTATATCGAAGATGAAAATAATCAAAACCAACAAGAAAATAAAACAGAAGAAGTTACGGAAATAAGCAAAACAGGATATGTAAAAGCAGATGGTTTAAATATAAGAAAAGAACCAACAACTTCAAGTGAAGCAATACATAGTTTAAGTTTTAACTCAAAAATAAAAATAACTGGAGAAATAGATGGATGGTATAGAATTGATTATAATAATCAAATTGGATATGTATCACAAAAATATGTATCAGATACAAAATTACCAGAAACAACAGCCAGAGGTGGATATGACAGAACAACTGCTTCTTCAGAAGAAAATACAGTTGCTAGTAAAGAAGCAGTAGAAGAAAATCAAGCTGAAGTTGAAACAGAACAGGAAGAAGAAAGCACTGTAAGTGCAAGTTCTGAAGGAAATGATGTTGTAGAATTTGCAAAAAAATATTTAGGATATAAATATGTAGCAGGAGGTTCATCACCATCAACAGGATTTGACTGTTCAGGATTTACAACATATGTATTTAGAAATTTTGGAGTATCATTAAATAGATCATCAAAAGATCAAATAAAAAATGGTACAGCAGTAAGTAAATCAAATTTACAACCTGGAGATATAGTAATTTTCAAGAATCAAGGAAAGACAGCAATAGGGCATGTTGGAATTTACATAGGAAGTGGTAACTTTATACATGCGGCAAATAAAAAAGAAGGGGTTGTAATAACAGCATTATCATCAAGCTATTATTCACAAAGATATGTTGGGGCAAGGAGAGTAATTTAATTGAATAGACCAATTTTTATTATATTAATTGGTTATATAATAGGTATATTATGGGGACTATACTTAAAAATAAGTATAGTCTTTTTTTATATATTTTTATTAATTTTATATTATATATCCAATATTTCAAAATTCAAAAAGAAAAAATTTTTTCATTATATCAAGATATTGATTAAATTTAATGTTTTATCATTAATAATTATTTCATCATTAATTTCTAATATTATAATCAAATTTCAAACCAAAAAATATCAAAATTTATATCATGATGGAGAAGAGTTAAAAATACAAGTACAAATAATAGACAATAAAAAAGAAAAACAATATTATAATAGATATAAAATCAAAGTTTTATCATCAAAGTACAAAAATACATATTTATATATGACAACAAAGAAAAATTTAGAATATGGAGAAATCTTAGAAATACAAGGAAATTTTTCTGAACCATCAGAGGCGAGAAATTATAAAGGTTTTAATTACAAAGAATATTTAAAAACATTAAAAATATATGGAACCATAAGAGTTGAGCTGGTAAATAAAATAGATATTCATAAAGGGATATTATATTATACCAATAAACTACATTTGAAAATAAAAGATAATTTAGAAAAAACATATAATTCAAATTCAATGTCAATAGTTTTAGGAGTATTATTAGGTGATACAAGTGAAATAGATGAAGAGACAAGAGAAGATTTTTCGCAAAGCAGTATATCACATGTACTGGCTGTATCCGGATTACATGTGTCATATATTATTTATCTATCAGAAAAAAGTACTCAAGGCATATTTGGACAAAGAAAAAGTAGAATTATAGAAATACTAATATTATTTATATATATGGCAATAACAGGATTTAGTATTTCAGTTATAAGATCTGTAATAATGGCAACATTAATGTGTACAGCATTTCTAGTATATAGAAAAAGTGATACATTAAATAACATTTCAATATCAGCTATTGTAATATTATTTATGAATCCATATAATTTATTTAGTACAAGCTTTCAATTTACATATGCAGGAACAATAGGGGTTGTATTTTTTAGAACAATAGTAGAAGATTTTATAATGAATATAAAAATAAAATCACCATGTTTAAAAGAAAAATATACTAATTTTTGTATAAAACATAATTCATTTGTAGAAGAAATTGCTGTAGCAATATCAGCACAATTTATGACTATGCCAATAATAATTACTAAATACAATTTTATAAGTTTATCATTTATATTAACCAATATACTTGTAGGAATTATTATAGGACCATTAGTTATAGGAGGAATAATACAAATATTAGTTACATTTTTATCATTAAAAATAGGAACAGAAATTGCTAAAGTAGTACAAATTCCAATAACAGCATTATCATTAATTTCAAAGATAGGAACAAAATTTCCAATAACAAATTTTAATGTAATAACTCCAGATACATGGCAAATTATAATTTACTATTTTATCATATATATTATTTATTACAGACATAAAATAAAAAAGATTCAAAAATATAGTTTTAATCAAAAAATAATTTTAAAGATTTCAAAATATGTTTATTCAAAAAGAAAAAAAATAATAAGAGTATTCATTATTATATTAATTAGTTCAATTATAATAAAAAAAATTCCGGGAGATTTAAAGATCTACTTTGTAGATGTTGGGCAGGGAGATTGTTGTCTTATAGAAACACCAAAACATCAGAAAATATTAATAGATGGAGGAGGTCAAAAAAACTTTGACATTGGAAAAAATACATTATTACCATATTTATTTAATAGAAAGATTCTTGAAATAGATTATTGTATAATAAGCCATTTTGATCAAGATCATTGTGGAGGAATTTTATATATTTTAGAACAGACAAAAGTAAAAAATGTAATAATAGGGAAACAATATGAAGATTCAACTAATTATAATAAATTTAAAGAAATAGTAAAAAAACAAAATCTAAATGTAAAAATAGTAGAAGCAGGAATGAGAATAAATATAGAAAAAAATTTGTATTTTGATGTGTTATGGCCAGATTCTCAAAAAATGATATCTGACAATGCAATTAATAACAATTCATTAGTATGTAAATTAAATTATAATAAATTTTCAATGCTATTTACAGGAGATATAGAAGAAATAGCAGAAAAAGAGATTGTTTCAAAATATGAAAATAATACATCAATATTAAAATCAACAATATTAAAAACAGCACATCATGGTTCAAAAACATCATCAATAGAAAAAATACTAGATGTAGTAAAACCACAATATGCATTTATAGGTGTGGGAGAAAACAATACATTTGGACACCCATCAAATATTACTATTGAAAATTTAGAAAAAAGAAAAATTAAAATTTATAGAACAGATAAAATGGGAGAAATTTGCATAAAAATTACCAAAAAGGCAATAATAAAAATAAATACAAAGCTTAATACAAGCTAGAATGAGAAGGGATTGCCATGAAAAAACAATATATTATTGCAATATGTATAATTGCATTTTTCACCAGCTTGATTATAACAATGAATATTGTAAAGGAAAACAAATTACAAAATACAAAAAAAGAAGCAAAAATTTCAGAAAAGATAGAAGATGAATGTACAGAAGAATATACTAAAGAAACCAAAATAGAAGAAGTAGTTGCAACAAAGGAAAAAGTATCAGCAAATTCACAATTAATAATAAAAAAATATTTCAAACAATGTGACCATACAATAAATGAATATGTAGAAATGCCACAAGAACTTGTAAATTTAACAAAAGAAGAAGTACAGAATAAGTATAATGATTGGAAAGTAATTGGATTTGAGCCCAATAAAGTAACTTTATATAAAGAATTTGATGATATGTGTGGAGAGCATTTTAAATTAAAAGTAGAAGACGGAAAAATAGTTATATACCAAATAAATAAAGAAGGAAATCAATCAATATATGAAAAAACAAATATTTCAAGTGAATACTTAACTCAGACAGATTTGATAAGTATAGAAAATGGTGGATTAGATGTTTATGGAAAAGAAGAATTGAATAAAATAATTGAAGACTTTGAATAAAAAAATTCCTCAGTTTAACTGAGGAATTTATATTGGTAGCGAAGGGTGGATTCGAACCGCCGACCTGTCGGGTATGAACCGAATGCTCTAGCCAACTGAGCTACTTCGCCATGAACAAAAATATTATACTTATTTTTTTATAATTTGTCAAGTAGTAATTTTAGTTTTTTTTGGAGGCGAGTATCGGATTCGGACCGATGATCACGGTTTTGCAGACCATTGCCTTACCACTTGGCTAACTCGCCATAATAAAATTATAAAAAAATAATATTTAATAATAAAATGGAGCAGGTAACGAGAATCGGACTCGTGACTAAACCTTGGCAAGGTCTCGTTTTACCACTAAACTATACCTGCAATTATTAAATATTTAAAGATTAAGTATTATCATATATAGGAGATGATTTCTTAATCAAGCTATTTAATAATAACAAAAGATTTCCAATTTGTCAATAGAATTATTTGAAGTTTTTATAAATCTATAAAACTTGTAATTGAATATTGCAAAATATAAAGTTTTGAGATCTGTAAAATTTTATGTATTAAAAATAATAGATTCTAGGCAATAAGGATAATTTTTAATAAGATTTTTAAAAAAATCTTTATAAGTCATTTTAGAAATAGAGTTTCCATTCTTTATATTTAATGTAATAATATTCTTGTCATCTATATTAACAGCTAAAGTTCCAATAGAAGAATCTTTTTCTAAAGGTGCTGTTAAAGTATAATTACAATATATATATATGCTTAAGTTTTGAATTTGATTACTAGATAAAGGTAAGTATTCATAATTTAAATTTTCTAAATATGGAGAAATATCATTTGAAGAGCCTTTCGAAACATAAAAACTATTTGAGTTACACAAAATCCAGTTCTGGAATTCATTTTCGATTTTCTCTTTAATATTATAAGGAAAAAAAGTTTTAAAAGCATATTCAATAAGTTCAATACTATCACGAGTTCTATTTTTTTTTGTATCAGCACCAAGTACAATACATATTAAATCCATATTATTTCTTTTTACAGCAGTAACTAAGCAACGATTAGCACCATTCGTAAATCCTGTTTTTACACCATAAACCCCATCTAAGTATCCAAGCAATTCATTTGTATTATTTAATGTTTTAGAATAAGTATTTATTGTAATAGTTTGAGACTTTGTGCCAACATATTTTCTAAAAATATCATTTTTTAAAGCATAATTAGTTAAAAGAGCTAATTCATAAGCAGTAGTATAATGTTCTTCATTATCAAGACCATGAGGAGTAACGAAATGACTTGATTTTAAACCAATTTCGCGAGCTTTTTGATTCATTAATATAGCAAAATTTTCAACATTTCCACTAATGTGTTCAGCAAGTGCAACGGCTGCATCATTACCGGAACATAGCATTAAACCATAAAGTAAATCAGCAACTGAAATTTTATCATCTTTATGAAGACCTAGACGAGAACCACCTGTTCCAGCAGACTTAGAAGAAATTGTTACAATATCACTTAAAGTCGAATTTTCGATAGTAATGATTGCTGTTAGAATTTTTGTTGTAGAAGCCATCTTTCTTTTCTCATTTTCATTTTTTCCATATAAAATCATTCCAGAATTTCTATCATAAACAATAGCAGCTCTTGAATTTATAGAAGGAATTGTATCTTGAGGAGAAATAGTTTCAATAGAAGAATCTATTTCCAAATCTATATCATCAGCATAAACAATTCCAGAAAGAAGAAATACCAAAATTAAAAATAAAATAAATAGTTTGTTAGTTTTCAATTTAAAAACCTCCAATAAAGAATATGAAAAAAAAAAAAACTTAGAACATCAAAAGGGTTGAAAAATAAAATAATTCGTGGTAATATTATAAAAGTTAAAAACTGAAAGGAATTGATAAAAGAATGAGCATTTTTAATAAAATATTTAAGAGCTATAGTGAAAAAGAAGTAAAGAGAATTATGCCAATAGTTGACAAAATAAATTCATTAGAAGATGAAATATCAAAATTAACAGACGAAGAACTAAAAAATAAAACAAATGAATTTAAAGAACAATTAGATAATGGAAAAACATTAGATGATATATTACCAGAAGCCTTTGCAGTAGTAAGAGAAGCATCAAAAAGAGTATTAGGAATGAGACATTTTGATGTACAATTAATAGGTGGTATTATTTTACATCAAGGTAGAATTGCTGAAATGAAAACAGGTGAAGGAAAAACACTTGTTGCAACATTACCAGTATATTTAAATGCACTAACAGGAAGAGGAGTTCATGTAATAACAGTAAATGATTATTTAGCTAAAAGAGATAGTGAATGGATGGGAAAACTATATAAATTCATGGGACTATCTGTTGGATTAGTTATTGCAGGAATGGATCCAAAAGCAAAGCAAAAAGCCTATGCTTGTGATATTACATATGGTACAAACAATGAATTCGGATTTGATTATCTAAGAGATAACATGGTTATATATAAAGAACAATTAGTTCAAAGAGATTTAGCATATGCTATCGTAGATGAGATTGATAGTATATTAATAGATGAAGCAAGAACACCACTTATCATTTCAGGAAGAGCAAATCAATCATCAGATTTATATAAAAAAGCAAATGATTTTGTAAAAAGATTAACACCAAAAGTAATTGTAGAAGAAGATGTAAAAGATGAAGCACAAGCAGAAGATAATGAAAATTATGATTATATAGTTGATTTAAAAGCAAAATCTGCATCATTAACACAAAAGGGAATTAAGAAAGCAGAAGAAACATTCCATTTAGAGAACTTTAATGATATAGAAAATTCAACACTTGTTCACCATGTAAATCAAGCATTAAGAGCACATGGAGTAATGAAAAAAGATATTGATTATATCGTAAAAGATGGAGAAGTCTTAATTGTTGATGAATTTACAGGACGTATTATGTATGGAAGAAGATATAATAATGGATTACATCAAGCAATTGAAGCAAAAGAAGGTGTAAAAATTGCAGATGAGTCAAAAACACTTGCAACAATCACATTCCAAAACTATTTTAGAATGTATGATAAATTGTCAGGTATGACAGGTACTGCAATGACAGAAGAGGCAGAGTTTGAAGAAATCTATAATTTGGATGTAATTTCAATTCCAACAAATAAGCCAATGATAAGAAAAGATTTAAATGATGCAATTTATAAAAATGAAAAAGCAAAATTTAATGCAATAGTACAAAGTGTAAAAGAAAGTCATGAAAAAGGACAACCAGTATTAATTGGTACGGTTTCAATAGAAAAATCTGAAAAATTAAGCAACATATTGAAAAAAGAAGGAATTAAGCATGAAGTATTAAACGCAAAATATCATGAAAAAGAAGCTGAAATAATAGCACAAGCAGGAAAATTTGGAGCAGTAACAATTGCAACAAACATGGCAGGACGTGGTACTGATATTATGCTTGGAGGAAATAGTGAATATCTTGCAAAACAAGAAATGAGAAAAAATAAAATTCCAGAAAACTTAATTGAAGAATCAAATACATATTATGAAACAGATGACCAAGAAATATTAAGAGCTAGAGAAAAATTCAATGAGTTAGAAAAGAAATATGATGAAGAAATCAAAGAAGAAAAAGAAAAAGTTCTAGCAGTAGGTGGTCTAAAAATAATAGGAACAGAAAGACATGAATCAAGAAGAATTGATAATCAGTTAAGAGGACGTAGTGGACGTCAAGGAGATCCAGGAGAGTCAAAATTCTATATAGGATTAGATGATGACTTAATGAAAATCTTTGGTGGAGACATGATTACAAAAGTATATAATGCAGTAGGAATGGATGAAAGTATTCCAATCGAAAACAAAATCATCAGTAATGCAGTAGAATCAGCTCAAAAGAAAGTTGAAGGAAGAAACTTCAGTATCAGAAAGAATGTATTAAAATATGATGATGTAATGAATGCACAAAGAGAAATCATATATAAACAAAGAAGACAAGTTCTTGATGGTGAAAACTTAAAAGATAACATTTTAAATATGATAAAATCTTTAGCAGAAGAAGTTGTAATTTCACAATTTGCAGGTGATAATGATGTAAATCAAGAAGCATTAAATACAAATATAAAAAATATATTTGGTGTAGATATTAGTGATTTCGTAAAGGAAAATGCAAAAGATTCAAACAAAATAATAGAAAAATTACAAGAAGTTGCATTATCAGAATATGACAAGAAAGAAGCAGAAATTGGTTCAGAAGAATTGAGAGAACTAGAAAGAGTTGTAATGCTTAAAGTAGTTGATCAAAAATGGATGGATCATATTGATGCAATGGATGAGTTAAAAGATGGTATTGGTTTAAGAGCTTATGGACAACAAGATCCTGTTGTAAAATATAGAATAGAGGGTATGGATATGTTTGATGAAATGGTATTAGATATCAAACATGATGTTGTTCAAATGATGATGAATCTTCGTAAACAAGATGAAGTAAAACGTGAGGAAACAGCTAAAATAACTGGTGCAGCTTTACAAGCATTAAATAGTTTGGATAATGGTGAAAAAATGAAAGTTGAAGAACACAAACCAGTTGTTAATGATGGTCCTAAAGTTGGACGTAATGATCCATGTCCTTGTGGAAGTGGTAAAAAGTACAAGAACTGTTGTGGCAAAAATCAGTAATAGCAATAGTTACAGAAATTCTAATACTTGACATAATTTATATAAATTGTCAATTTGTCAACGATTTGTCAACGAAATTTTTAAAATTTGTTGATACAAAAAAACTAGCATTTTATGATGCTAGTTTTTTGCATTATAATGATTTTTATAAAAATATTGAATTTTTAGTATATATATGATACAATACAAATGTTCACCAAAATAAGCGACAGATGGGGACTTATATAGCTTTTTTGGAGGTACAAGTTTGAAAGATAAATTAATAATCGGAAATGAAAAAAATATTTTATTTTATAATGATGAAAAAACAATTAAATTTTTTAAAATTGTTCAAAATAAATTACATTATGCAATCTGAAGTAATATATGAAAGAGCAGATTTTGAAAAGTCTTTTATGTGATTAACAACATTTAAAGGAGATATTCCAGTATTACAAGATGTTGTAATTGCTAAAAACTATTTAAATGATGAAGAACTAAAAATTTTAAATAATTTAGTATCAGAATATTTTGATTTTGCAGAAATACAAGCAATAAGGCATAATCCAATGTATATGAAAGATTATATAAAACAATTGGATATGATACTTTCATCTACAGGTGAAAAAATGTTAAATGGTTCAGGAAGGATTAGTCATAAAAAAGCTATTCAAAAAGCCAAAGCAGAATATAGAAAATATCAAGTAAAAACTATAAGTCCTGTTGAGGAAGAGTATTTAAATACTATAAAAGAAATTAATAATAAAATTGAAAAGAAAGAGAAAAATGTATAGGAAAAAAGTTTATGAAAAATAAAAGTAAAAAAATAATAATTGTAATTGCAATAATAATTGTAGTATTTGTAATTTTAATAAATAAATCATTTTATAAGATTCAAAAAGCTAATATGATATACGGAAAAGAATATTGTACTAAAAATGAAAAACAATCATCACTTTATGAAGATAAAGAACATCCATTGTATGGTGGAGATGCCATAACTATGTATAGATGTAAAATCTGTGGAAAAATAAAAGAAAATTCAACAACAAGTACACCTAAGATATGTACGGAATGTGCTATAATTACAAATAGATGTCAACAATGTGGAAAATTAAAAAAGTAGATTTGTGATAGGAGAACAGAAATGTCAATATATAAATCAAAATTAAATGAAGAGAAAATAAGAAAGATGTTGCAAGAAGAATATCAGATAAGTGCGAAGAAAATTGAAAAGATAGAAAAAGGAACAGCAAATATATATAAAATTTTTGCTGAAGATGAACAAAAATACATATTAAAAGAATTTGATGAAAGTAGAAAAGAAGAGTCTATAGTAAAAGAAATACAAATAATTAACTTTTTAAAGTGTAGAAAAATAAATGTTGCTCAATACATAAAAACAAAATCAAATGAATTTTATATAAAATATGAAAATGAAATAATAATACTCCAAAAATTTATCGATGGATATACAATTGAGAATAATACAGGTGATCATGATAAAGTGATAGAAAGTGCAACAATACTTGGAAGAATAATAAAAGAGCTTCAAAAATATAAAAAACTTGATGATGAAAACATAATTGAAAAATGGTTTTCAAAAGAAAGTTTAGAAAATAAAATAATTCAAATGGAAGACTTTAAGAAATCAATAAAAAATGATAATAAATATAAAGAAGTTTTCTTAAAAGATTTAGAAAATAAAATTGAAATTGCTAAAAAACTAAAAGAAAAATTTGATTTTTCAATTATTTCAAAAATGTCAATAATGAATAGTCATGGAGATTATAGTGTTCAACAATTGATATATAATAATGAAAAAGAAACATCAGTAATTGATTTTGAATCTGCTAAGAGATTACCAATAATGTGGGAAATAATAAGATCATATACATATATTGATAAAGATGTAAAAAATGGAGAGATGAATATAGATACATTTGTAGAATATGTTAATGAAATTTCAAAATATGTAGAATTAAATGAATTTGATTTAAAATATTGTGCATATATTTATTTAATACAAATTGTGGGAAGCTTATATGGATATAAGCAATATAATGAAAATTATGAACAAACAGAATTATTAAACTTTGCAATTTTTAGAACTAATTTATGTGGATATTTATATGAACATTTAGATGAAATCGGGACAAGATTAGAAAAAGAAGTTACAGAATATATGAAAAAAGAAAAATTAGATGTTTTAAATGAAAGAGGAGAATTTACAGGAATAATAGAAACAAGAGAAGAGTGTCATAAAAAAGGTTTGTGGCATAGATGTGTATATGCATTTGTTATAGATAAAGATTCAAATATATTACTTCAAAAAAGAAGTGCAAACAAAAAATTATGGCCTAATTTATGGGATGTAACAGTTGGAGGACATGTTGATTCAGGAGAATTTGGTAGACAAGCATTAATAAGAGAATGTAAGGAAGAGCTTGGAATAGATATATGTGATAAGGATATAAAATATTTAGTTGGATCATGTTCAAAAACAACAAAAGGAAAGATTACTAATAATCAATTTAATGAATGTTATTTGATTACAAAAAATATAGACATATCAAAAGTTAAATTACAAGAAGAGGAAGTTGCAGAAATAAAATTTTTTACTAAAGAGGAAGTATTAGAAAGAATTAATAATAATTATGATGGATTAACAGATAAAACAGGACCATGGAATTTTTTATTGAAAATATTGGAACAAAGATGAGCAAAAAGATTTAATGAGAATAGATAGATTTAAGAAGAATTTCTTAAATCTTTTTTAATGTCATTTAATAGTCACTTATAACATTGTATAATACAACTAGAAAAATAAAAAGAAAGGAGTTCGTATAATGTAGCATTTCATTGTACGAGGAAATTAAATGGAAATATTAAAAGTTGAAAACTTATGTAAGCAATATGGAAAAGGAGAAAATAAAGTAACAGCATTAAATAATGTATCATTTACTGTAAATAAAGGTGAATTTGTAGCAATAGTAGGAGCATCAGGAAGTGGAAAATCAACACTATTACATTTAATAGGAGGAGTTGATAGACCAACAAGTGGAAAAGTATTTATAGACGGAAAAGATATTTATAAATTTAATGATGATGAACTAGCAATATTTAGAAGAAGACAAGTTGGATTAATATATCAATTTTATAATTTAATACCAATATTAAATGTAGAAGAAAATATCACATTACCATTAAAATTAGATAACAAAAATATAGATAAACAAAGGCTTGATGAATTAATAAAAGTATTAGGATTAGAAGAAAGAAGAACACATTTACCTAATGAATTATCAGGAGGTCAACAACAAAGAACATCAATAGGAAGAGCAATGATAACAAATCCAGCAATTATATTAGCAGATGAGCCAACAGGAAATTTGGATTCTAAAGCAAGTGATGAAATTGTAACATTATTAAAAAAATCAAATAAAGATTATAAACAAACAATAATAATGATAACACACAATCTAGAAATAGCAAAAGTTGCAGATAGAATTATAAAAATTGAAGATGGAAAAATTGTTGAGGAGGTGTAATAAATGAACATTCTTACAAGTTTATCTATCAGAAATTTAAAATTAAATAAAAAAAGAACAATAAGTACAATAATAGGAATAATATTATCAGTAGCATTAATATGTGCTGTTGCAAGTATGGGAATGAGTTTTCAAGCAACATTAGTAGAAAATGCAAAAAATCAATCAGGATATTGGCATTTGAAGTTAGAAAATGTTAGTGATGAAGAAATAAAAGATATACAAAATAATAGAGATGTAAAAGATATATTTGCAATAAAAATATGTGGATATTCAATTTTACAAGGAAGTCAAAATGAGTATAAACCTTATGCAAGATTAATTTCTATGAATGAAAGTTCATTTAAGGATTTGCATTTTGAATTAATAGAAGGTAGATTTCCAGTTAATAATAATGAAGTAGTAATTAGTAAAACGATAATGGCAAATGGAAAAGTAGAATACAAAATAGGAGACACAATCAATTTAAATGTTGGAACAAGAAGTATAAAACCAGGAGTTAGTGAAAAAGAATATGATAATATATATGATGCAGAAGAGATAATAAATGCAACAAATTATTCATTTAAAATAGTAGGAATCATAGAAAGACCAGATACAAGTTTTGAAAAATATTCAGAGCCTGGATATACTGTAATTACAACAGGAATAAGTACAGGAAGATCAGATTTATATATAAGTTTAAAATCACCAAAAAATTATAAAGAGACAATACCTCAAATACTAGGAATTCAAAGTTATGAAAGTTTGTCAAAAAATGATACTGAGACCAAATATGATTATACTTTAAATAAAGAATTATTAAGATGGGAAGCATTTGCATTTTCAGACTCAACAGTTACCATGTTATATTCAGTAATTGGAGTAGTAATAGTAATAATATTATTTACAAGTATATTTTGTATAAGAAATTCATTTGCAATATCAATAACAGAAAAAATAAAAATGTATTCAATGCTTGCAAGTGTTGGAGCAACTAAAAGACAAATAAGAAAAAATGTAATACAAGAAGGATTAATATTAGGATTAATAGGAATACCTTTAGGAATACTATCAGGATTTTTTGCAGTATTTGTATTAATACAAATAGTAAATTCACTTTTAGGTGATTATTTATTACAACATGTTGATGGATTAGTATTTAAAATATCAATATTACCAATTATTTTATCAGCAGTATTAGGATTTGTAACAATATATTTATCATCAATAACATCTGCTATAAAAGCAAGTAGAGTAAGTCCAATAGAAGGATTAAGAGGTTCTAAAGATATAAAACTAAATTCAAAAAAATTAAAAGTACCAAAGATTATATCAAAATTATTTAAAACTGGTGGAGAATTAGCATACAAAAACTTAAAGAGAAGTAAGAAAAAATATAGAACAACAATTATATCAATTGCAGTAAGCATATTTGTATTTATCACAATGAATTCATTTATAGTGAATATGTTCCAAGAATCACAAAATTATTATAAAGACTATGATTATAATATACAATTAAATGTTGGAAAAGTATCAAATGAAGAAATAGATAGAATAATTTCATTAGATAATATAGAAAAATATTCAATATTGTATAGTTTAAATAATGGAGATATAAAAATAAAAGATATTGATAAAATTAATTTAGCTTCTGGTACATTGTCAGAAGAAGGATATTATGATGAAGAAAATGAAGAATTCATAGAGACAGGGGAGAAATATTCAGCATTACAAATTATGGCATTAGATAGTGATTCATTTAAAAGATATGTAAATAAAATTGGTGCTAAATATGATAAAGTAAAAGATAAAGGAATATTGTGTGACGAAGTAAGTT
This sequence comes from uncultured Clostridia bacterium, assembly GCA_934120045.1. Classification (GTDB taxonomy): domain Bacteria; phylum Bacillota; class Clostridia; order TANB77; family CAG-508; genus CAG-269. The sequence continues at coordinate 41,943 of CAKOTF010000002.1, read as the reverse complement.
GGATAGAAGATGGTCAAGTAAAAAATGGAAGAAAATATAAATACAATGTTGGAGATATAATAGAAGGAAAAGATTACAATGATAAACAACGTTCAGTAGAAGTTGGTGCAATTTCAACAATTAAACCAGATGGAATTGATAGAAGTTATTATGAAGGTGGATATTTAATTTTAGATATATCACAATTAGAAAATGAGGAAAAGCCAGTATATAATACAGTAACAATACAATCAAATAATCCAGACCAACTAGAGAAAGATATAGATGCTTTACATTTAGATATTAGAATTTATAATATTGATGCATCTGCCAAAGAAGAAAGTGCAATGGTATTAGTAATAAAAATATTTTTATATGGATTTATCACAGTAATAACATTAATAGGAATTACAAATATTTTTAACACAATTACATCAAATATGGAATTAAGACAAAAAGAATTTGCAATGTTAAAATCAATAGGAATGACATCAAAAGAATTTGATAGGATGATAAATTTAGAAACTATATTTTATGGAACTAAAGCATGGATTATAGGAACAATTATGGGATTAATTGGAACATTTGCAATATATAAAGCATTTTCAGTAAAATTTCAAAAAGGTATGTATATACCTACAAATGCAATTTTAATTTCTGCAGTTTTTGTATTTATATTTATATTTATTATTATGAGATATTCAATTTATAAAATTAATAAACAAAATACAATTGAAACTATTAGAAATGAAAATGTATAAAAAGGGGGCTTACAAAGTCCTCTTTTTATGATAAAATATATATGGAGTGAGAATATATGAAAATATTATTAGTAGAGGATAATGAGATATTAGCTAAAGGATTAATATACTCTTTAGAACAAAAGAAATATCAAGTAATACACACATTAAATGTAGAAAATACACTTAAAATATTAAAAACAGAAAAAATAGATTTAGCAATATTAGATGTATCATTACCAGATGGAAATGGATTTGATTTATATAGAAATAATATAAAAGAAAAGAATATATCTTCAATTTTTTTAACAGCAAAAGATGAAGAAGACAATATTGTAAAAGGATTAGAGTTAGGCGCAGAAGATTATATTACAAAACCATTTTCAATAAAAGAACTGATGGCAAGAATAAATAGAATAATATTAAGAAACAAGAAAAACACAATAATACAAGTCCAAAATATAAAATTTGATATGGACAAAATGGTTGTATATAGAGATAATGAAAATGTAGAACTTACAAACTTAGAGTTGAAAATATTGAATTTACTATTCTTAAATTTAAATAAAGTAGTAAAAAGAAGTGAAATAATAGACAAAATATGGGAATGGACAGGAAATGATGTAAATGATAATACTGTAACAGTATATTTAAAAAGGATAAGAGAAAAAATTAAAACAGATATTATAATTACAATTAAAGGAATTGGATATAGAATTGATAGTGAAGTAGATTAATAAATTATCAATAACATCTAAGTTTTGAAAAGGAATGAAATAAAAATGAAAAACAAAATAGAATTAAAAAAAATGTGCATCACAAGTTGTATTGTAATTATTATATTTCTAATCACATTTTCGATTTTAATATATAAACAATACAAAACATATACATATAATTTTAATCAAAAAATAGCAGGAATTATAGATAATGTTTTAGAAAAATATCCAGATATAGAAAAAAGAGAAATTGTAGAAATATTAAATAGTAGTGATAAAACTAATAATGAGATATTAAGGGAATATGGCATAGAACTAGATAAAGATTCAGTAATATTAGAAAATAACACAGATTTTCAAAAATTTATTATTATAGATGTAAGTACATTGATAGTATTTATTTTAATATTATCAATAATAGTCTTCAAATATAATCATAGTGAAAGTAAAAAAATTAATGAAATAACAAAATACATAGAAGAAATCAATAGAGGAAATTACAAACTAAATATAGAAGAAAACACAGAAGATGAATTGTCAATATTAAAAAATGAATTATATAAAATAACTATAAAGTTAAAAGAAGTTGCTGAAAATTCTCAAAAAGATAAAACAACATTAAAAGATTCATTATCAGATATATCACATCAAATAAAGACACCAATTACATCAATTTTAATAATGTTAGACAATATTTTAAGTGATGAAAATATGCCAGAAGATATAAAAAAAGATTTTATTAAAGATATAAAAAGAGAAATAGTGAATATAAAATTTTTAGTGGAATCAATTTTGAAATTATCAAAAATAGACAGTAATTCGATAAAATTTATAAAAAAAGAAGTTTTTATAAAAGATATAATAAATGAAGCGGTAAAAAATGTATCAATGTTAAGTGAATTGAAAAATATAGAAATAATAGTTTTAGGAGATGATTCAATAAAAACAATATGTGATTTAAAATGGCAAGTTGAAGCAATAACAAATATATTAAAAAATTGCATAGAACATTCATATGAAAATAGAAAAATTTATATAAATTATAATCAAAATAATATGTATACAGAATTAAAAATTGAAGATAATGGAACAGGAATAGATGCAAAAGATTTACCACACATATTTGAAAGATTTTATAAAGGAAAAAATTCATCAAGTGATAGTGTAGGAATAGGTTTAGCTTTATCAAAATCAATAATAGAAAGTAATAATGGATATATACAAGTGGATTCAGAATTAAATAAAGGAACAATATTTATAATAAAATATTTAAAGTAGCCAAAGCAAATTTGTCAAAACAACTAAATAAGACAAATTATTGTAGCAAGGCTACTTTTTTTGCATATTATGTAATATGACAAATCAAAAATTGATTTAATTATATTAAGAGGAGGAAAAATATGTTTACGCGTAGATATCAAAGATGTTCATGCATGAATAATCAGGCATGGAATACATCTACAAATATGATTGAAGATAAATGCAATAATGACTGTTCTACAAATTGTAGTTATGAACAACAAGAGCCTGTAGACTGTTGTGAATGTGGATTTGATGAAGAATATGAAATGAGTGTATTTCCAAATAATCCAATGTTAGCTCAAAGTTATGTTCCTTGGCAATATATGGATAAAACATTTAGACCAGAAATTGGACTAAAAATGGGAACAATATTTCCAGAATTAGTAAGCCCATATACACCATGTCAATCAATGAGAACAAATGAATTTTTAGAAACAACAAATCAAATTGGGGAGGGCTGTAATAATGGAAGATAATAGAAATTGGATGATGAATAATTCAAATAATATGAATTGGAATATGCAGTCTGCAGATGGTTTGAATGTATTAGATAATATGACAAATTGTAACAATATGCAAAATTGTGAATGCAATCAATCACAAGCAACAAGAGAAGAAATGATGGAAAGAATAAAAAGCTTGAATTTTGCAATAACAGAGCTTGGATTATATTTAGACACACATGTTGATGATCAAAAAGCACTTTGTTTACACAGAAAATATTGCAAAGAATATAGAGAATTAACAGATAAATATCAAAAAGTATATGGACCATTAACAATTCAATTTCCATGTAATAAATGGAGATGGATTGAAGAGCCATGGCCTTGGGAAAGGGGGAATTTCTAAACTATGTGGACTTATAATAAAGTATTACAATATCCAATAAATATAAAATGTGCAGACCCTCGTCTTGCAAAAGTAATTATTAGCCAATATGGTGGACCAGATGGAGAACTTGCAGCATCTTTAAGATATTTATCACAAAGATTTGGTATGCCAGACCAAAATGCAAAAGCTATTTTAAATGATATTGGAACAGAAGAATTAGCCCAATAAGAGGTCGTTTGAGGGGTGAATTTGTTAATTTTATCGACAAACGCACTCCTAAGGAGCATATTCTTATGCTCCATAAAGAGTGCGTTACAGAATAGAGGCGTTATATCTTTTTTAGAGGTATAACTACTCTATTTTTTATATTTAAGGGCACAAAATCGATTCTCGTGCGAGGTGTAAATAAATTGATATAAGTGATTAATAAGGAGAGTGAGAAGATGTTTATATAGAATTAAAAGTTATTAAATTATAAACAATAAATAGAAATGGAGGAATTTAAATTGAAATATAAAAGATATTTTTTAACAAGTGAAAGTGTAACAGAAGGACATCCAGACAAAGTAGCTGACTTAATATCAGATACAATATTGGATGAATGTTTAAGACAAGATAAAGAATCAAGAGTAGCAGTAGAAACAATGATTACAGGTAACAAAGTGATTGTAGCAGGAGAAATTACAACAAATGCAAAAATAAATATAGAAAGAATAGTAAGGGCAACTTTGAAAAAAGTTGGATATGATGATGAAAAGACAACGATGGATTATAAAAGTTGTGAAGTAGAACAATACATAAAACAACAAAGTAATGATATTGCAATTGGAGTTAACAATGGAGGAGCAGGAGATCAAGGAATTATGTTTGGTTTTGCTTGTGATGAAACACGAGAGTATATGCCGTATCCAATTTATCTTGCACACAAAATTACAAAGCAATTAGCAAAAGTTAGAAAGAATGGAGAAATGAATTATCTAAAAACTGATGGAAAAGCTCAAGTAACAATAGAATATGTTGATGATTTTCCAATTAGAATAGATAGTATTTTAATTTCTACTCAGCATTTAGAAAATGCAGATATACCAACTATGCAAAAAGATTTAATAGATAAAGTAATTTTACAAGTAGTTGATCCTGATATGATAGACCCAGAAACTAAGTTTTTCATTAATCCTACTGGAAGATTTGTTATTGGTGGTGCAATTGGGGATACAGGATTAACAGGCAGAAAAATTATGTGTGATACTTATGGGGGATTAGCAAGACATGGTGGTGGTGCTTTCTCTGGAAAAGATCCAAGCAAAGTTGACAGGAGTGCAAGTTATATGGCAAGACATATAGCAAAAAATGTTGTTGCAAATGGAATGGCAAGAAAATGCGAAATACAATTGAGTTATGGTATAGGAATGAAACAGCCTATATCTTTATATATTGAATGTTTTGGAACAAATAGAATGCCAGAACATATTATTATAAAAGCTATAAAGGACAGATTTGATTTGACACCTGAAGGAATTATAGAATATTTGAATTTAAAAGAGCCTATTTATTCTAAGACAACAAATTATGGTCATTTTGGAAGAAAAGGATTTTCTTGGGAGAATATTGTTCAGATATGAAGGATTATAAAGGAAAAAGATTTGGTAGATTAACTGTTATAGAATTTGATAAAAGAACTAAAAATATTAGTAAAAAAGGACAGGTATATTATAGTTACTATTGGAAATGTAAATGTGATTGTGGTAATGAAAAATCGGTTTTATTAAGCAATCTTATAAAAGAAAATTCCAAAAGTTGTGGATGCTTGGAAAAAGAGTTGAGAGAAGAAAGAAACAAGAGAAAATTAGAAAATAATTTTGAAGATTTAACAGGAAAAAGATTTGGAAAACTAACAGCTATAAAAATGATAAGAAAGGCAGATTCACAAGGAAAGACAAGAGAGTTTTGGGAGTGTAAATGTGATTGTGGTAATACCAATATAGTGCTTAAAAATCATCTTATGAAAAATCAAGTAATTAGTTGTGGGTGTGTAGTAAAAGAAAAGGCAAAACAGAATATAAAAAAATGTGAAAAGCATAGAGAAAAAAATATAAATAAGGAAGGAACTAGACTTGATTATTTAAGTAACAAAGTAACAAAGCAAAATACAACAGGAGTAAGAGGTGTAAGTTATAGAAGTAAAAATGGCAAGTATCGAGCTTATATTTATTTTAAAAACAAGCGTATAGAATTAGGAGAATATACAAAATTAGAAGATGCAGCAAAAGCAAGAGAAAACGCGGAAGAAATATATTATAAGCCAATATTAGAAAAATATAATAAAATAGATAAATTGAATAATGAAAATGAAGAAGAATTTGAATAAGACTTGAAGATAGTTTGTGAAAGAGTTAATATGCAACACAAACTTTACAAGGTCTTTTTTTCTTGGAAGGGAGAAAGAAATGTATATTGTAATTTTAATTATTGTAGCAATGTTAAGCTCAGTTTTAACATTGTTCTTTCATTGCTGTGTGATATTAGGAAAGGAAAGTGATAGAAAATGGGAGGAAGAGCAGATTACGAAGAAAGAAGGCAAAGAAGAATTGAAAGATACAAAATAGTATCTCAAAAGAAAAGAGAAGAATCAGATGCAAGAGCAAATTCAAATGCACAAAGAATATTGATGATGACACCTGGACAACCAATATTAGTAGGACATCATTCTGAAAAAAGACATAGAAGATTAATAGAAAAAGCAAATAATGATATAAAAAAATCAATAGAATTGTCTGATAAGAGTCAATATTATGAAGAAAAAGCAAGAAATGCAGAAAATAATAATGCTATATATAATGATGATCCAGAGGCAATATCAAAGTTAAAAGATAAATTAGAAAGACTAGAAAATGAAAGAAATAGTATAAAAGCTAGAGAACATTCAACATGGGAACTCACAAATATTGGAGCAAATATTCGTGAAACTAAATTACGAATTAAAAGACTTGAAGAACAGGAACGACTTATGTTTCCAGATACAGAATTCAAAGGTGGGAAAGTAATTCATAATAAGGAAATAAATAGAATACAAATAATTTTTGATGACATCCCAAATGAAAATATTAGAAGTGAATTAAAACATAATGGATTCCATTGGTCTAGATCTGAAGGTGCATGGCAAAGACAATTTAATCAAAGAACAATTTATGTGACTAACTCTTTGATTAAGAATATATTAAATAATGAAAAACAAAGTGAGGAGACAGAAGAATTTGGAGAGTAAATTTAATTTATTTTTTTGGAAAAAAGATTATATAGAAAGATTTAAGCTAGATAGAGAAGCACAAGAAATATTAAATAGTTTTATAAGTCTAAGTCCACAAAAAGCAGAACAATTTATAAAAGATAAATATGCAAGAAGTGTATATAGAGAAGATATTATAGATACATATTGTATAAGGTATGATGTGAAAAAAATTAATAGTATATTAAAGGAAATAGATGAAAATGAGTTATCGATTGAAGAAATTAAGGAATACAAAATACCTGAATTAAATGAAACAGAGGAGTTTGAGTGATTTTATAGAGGTAAAACTATACTAAAAAAATATAAAAATGGCACAAAATCGATTCTCGTGCGAGAGAAATTAGGAGGTAGTCAATGAAAGTAATTGTTGCTAATAAAGATGATTATATAAAATTTAATGCAATGCTATTAGATAAAATGAAAACATTTGAACTAACAGAAGATGCAACGGATTATATTATACATAGAGTTAAACTTGGAGATGAAACACAAGATGTATCATTGATGGATTCGTGTATTAATAATCTTTTAGAGGAACAATATGAAAAGAGAGAATATATTAAAATTGAAGAAATACAAGCAATTAATAATTTAATCTCAAAATTAAATGAGAATGAATGCCGTATTTTAAATGCTTATGCTGAAATAAAAAGATATAGTATAAAAAATTTAAATGAAATAATTGAATTAATAACCAATATAAACGATTATCAGATAATAGAAAAATATAATTTACATGAGTTAGGAAAATTAATAGCACAAAAAGTACCTGGATATAAGATGGATATTAATGTAATTCCATTTATGGATTTTTCAAAATTGGCAGAAAATTATTTATTTGATGCAAATATAAAGGAAAATTTTTGCTCTTATGGACTTTTGATAAATACAAGAGAAATGTTAGACAATGAATTGATTCAACCTAAAATTGAAAAGGACAAAATATTAAAAGTAGAAGTAGTAAATAAGAAAGAATTTGAAGAAAAATATATGTATGGTAGAGTTACAATATATTTGCCAACAACAAAAGAAAGACTGGAAGAAAAATTTAGACTTATAAATTTGGATTATAATAAATTGACAATACAAGATACTCATGTCACTAAATGTGAAATAGTTAATTTTACTGATGAAATATTATCTGATAGATTTAATAAGGTAATGAAATATAAAATAGATAAATTTTTCAAAGATTCATATTTAACACCTTTTCAAGAAATAGAATTGCTATGTAAAGAAGTAAGAAACTTTGATAATATTAGAATGCAGAAATTTTTAGCATTATTAGAAGTCAAAGATAGAGAAATAAATTACATTCATGATTTAGTGGATTATGCAAGTAAAACTAATAGATATAATTTATTGACTAATATAAATGACTTGTCAGATATGGGAAAATATCTAGTAAATGAAACAGGTCATTTTGATGATATTAGTCTTTTAGAAAATTATATTGATTACTATAAATTAGCAAAAGATTATACCCAAAAAGGTTGTACATATAATGGTGTATTTACTGAGTATGGGTATTTAATGGAAAAGGAAGATTTAGAAAAAAATCAGAAAAGAGAGGAGGAAGAAGAATTTGAATAAAACAATTTCAACTGATAAAGTAGCAGTAAAATCAGGTTATTATTTTGAAATATTTGATAAAGATAAAATTCCAAATACATTAGCAAAATATGATTATAGAGTAGAACTAGATAATGTTATTTATGATTTATATCATGGGACAAGTCTGGAAGATGAAAAAGTGATTGATAATATGTTTGGAAATAGAATGGGACATTCAATTGATGAACATACAATAACAAGACCTAAATGTGCATTGATTGGAGAAGATGGTAATATTTTTAATCTTATGGGAATTGCATCAAGAACTTTAAAAAGAAATAATATGGAAGAACTAGCAAAAGAAATGTGCAATAAAATTACAACACAAGCAAAAAGTTATGATCAAGCATTATCGATTCTTGGAGAATATGTGGATATAACTAGCAATGAACATATAGAAGAAAACGAATATTAGAGCTATCTAATTGATATCTTATAAAAAATTGTGTTTCACGCTAAAAGCCACGCTTTTAGGCAGTTACTGGGCGAGGGGACATCGCCCTGATCCTGCAAAATTGCCTAAGGGCAATTTTGATTCTCGCTGTGGGAGAAAGAGAGGTGGATTTTGAAAGAGCAAAAAGAGGAAGAAAAGTTAGTTCCTGTAATAGTAAGAATACCAAAGTATAAAAAGGATATGCTAGAAAAATTGGCTACAAAACAAGGAAGATATGAGGCTGATATTGTAAGAAGTGGAATTGATAAAGAGTTAGATTTGCAAATTTATAAGGATAACTTAGATTTTATAATTAAAGAATTAGACAGGATGATTGATGCAAAATTAGAGCCTTTTATAAAATCACAAAGGAAAATAAATGCTAAAAATTTAAGAACAAGTGCAATAAATACATATTTACAAGGTGAGGTTTTATACAGATTACTTGGAGATGATATGCACAAAAATTTTATTGAAATGTTGGCTAAAGCTCGTAAGAAAGCAAACTATTATATAAATCATGATACAGAAAATATGAGTAAACAGGATTTATACGACTTTTATACAATAGGAGAAATGTACCGAAATGAATAATGTAGTTTTTCTTTTTGAAGCATTTAATCCAAATAAACGAAGTACATTTTTTAAACATAAAAGCTATACAAATTATCTTGCTTATAGTGAATTTGCAATAAAAAATCCGAATACAGAACATGGTTTATTTGGTAGAATAAATGATTTCCCTGATATAGAAAATATGGAAAGTATAGAGCCAATTAACCAATATATAATAAAATTAGCAGACAAAAAAGTACCGATTTATCGTTGCACAATATCACTTGATGAATATGATGCTATAAGGCTTGGGTATGATACACAAGAAAAATGGAAAGCCTTATTTGAAAGCAAATTAGTAAGTTTTGCAAAAAAGATGAATGTAAAATATGAAGATTTGCAATACACAGGAGTAGTTCATTTGGAGGCAGGGCATCCACATTTACAAACTATAATGTGGAGTAAACAAAAAGATAAAATGAATTACTATATAAATTATAGTAGAATCAATAAAATGCGAGATGAATTTACAAATGCAATATTTAGAGAAGATCTAATAGAACTATATAAGGAAAAGGATCTTGCTAAAAAAGGGATAATAGAAAAAAATGTATTGCTACAAAAATTGAAAAAAGCAAATACAGATTCGAAGTTCATAAAAGAAATGGTACAATATGAAAAGGATTTTGCTAATAAAAAGATAATGAAGAAGCCTGTTAAAGATAAAGAATTGAGAAAAATAGCAGATGAACTTTTAAAGTTAAAAGAGCAATTAAAAAATACAAAAGGAAGTATAAAATATCAATATTTAAAAAGGTATCCTGAAATTATAAAACAAGTAGATAGTATTTCTGAAAGCATAATAGAGTCATCATTGGATACACAGGTAGAAATAGAAAAATATATTCTAGCAAAACAGAAAATAGTATCATTTAAATTTCAGGATCAAGATAAGATTCAAAAAGCACAACAAGAAGAAAAAGAAAAGGCAGAAGAGGAAATATTAAAACTAATAGGAAATCAAGTATTAAATTTTGAAAGAATACTATTAAATGAAAAAGAAGTATATTCACAAATTAGATATACCAATTATACTAGAGATTTGATTTGGAAAATATTCAATTGTATTTATTTCTCAGCAAGACAAGAAGAAAAATATGCTATAAAATATGAGCAAAGATTTAAGAAAGAATTATCAAAACAAGCAAAAATAGATTTAGCAATACAAAAATCAAATAGTTCAGTATTTCATTGGGAAGATGATTTGTAACATATAAAAATCAGAACATTTACATTGAAGTAGATGTTCTTTTAATTTACAAGAAAAGGAGGAATGCTAGAGAGTTCCAATAAGGGAGAATAAAAATAAACAGAAGAATACTAATTATAATTGCAATTTTATTTAGTATAATAGTAAGTTCTTATTTTTCAGTAAGCCTACATTTTATATTAAGTAAAAATTTTGAAAGATTATTAAATATAGATGCTATATCAATTATTAATACACTAATAACAGAAAAAAGAGTATTAGCAATATTTTGTGTATTGGAACTGATAATAGTATCTCTTTTAATTTTATTTACAAATGGAACACAAAATATATATCATAGCAAGAAAGTTAAATTAACAGATAATCTTGAAATTCCTGCTCCTGTTGGTGATGGGCAATATCGGTACAGCTTGGTGGTTGCAGAAAAAAGATTATGACAGAGTTTTTAAATACAACATAATTGATAGAAATCAAGATTACAATAAAATTTGTTTAAAGTCTGCAGGTATTATAACAAACTTTGAAAGAACAAATAATATAGAAAAAATTCATTATATAGATGATAACTTTCATGTATTATTAATAGGTAGTTCAGGCTCAGGAAAGTCAAGGTCAATTTTAATACCGAGCATAACAATGCTACGGACTAGCTCGGAGAGAACTTATTTATTAGTGATGTTAAAGGTGAATTGTATTTATATACTGCAGAAAAATTAAAAGAGCTAGGTTACAATGTTATTGCATTAGATTTCATTAATTTTCTAAAAAGTAATTATTATAACTATTTAGATTTAGTAATAAATGCAGTAGAAAATGATGATATTCCCCTTGCAGAAAATTTAGTAAATGATATTGTAAATGTATTGGTTGAGAAAAATGATAAGACAGAGCCTATATGGGTAAATGGAGAGATGAGTGTTATAAAAACAGCAATTATGGCTGTTGTTATTGAAAACAAAGGTAGAAGAGAATATCAAACATTAACAAATGCTTACTACTTTGTTGCTGAAATGTTTAAGACTGCTGATGACGGAGAAATGCTTATTGATAAATACATGAAAAATAAAAGGGCTGATGATCCTATCAAAAAGTTTTTTGCAGTTGCTTCAACAGCTCCATCAAAAACTAGAGGAAGTTTTGTCGCCGCAGCACTTTCTACTTTGCAAATGTTTGTAAGTGAATATGTTGCAGATACTATACAGAAATCTGATTTTGACTTAAGAGACTTTGCAAAGAAAAAGACGGCAATTTATATTTTATTAAATGATGATAAATTAACATACCATAAGTTACGGAAGTCTTTTAGTACAACAATTATATACTGCCATTGTAGATATTAGTAGAGCTGAAGGTGGAGAACTACCTATCAGAATGAACTTCATATTAGATGAGTTTGCAAACTTTACTAAAATAGAAACATTCCAATCAATGCTGACAGTTTCTAGAAGTAGGAATTGTAGATTTACAATTGCGATTCAAAGTACAGCACAATTGGAAGAAAAATATCGGCAAAGAGGGAGCAAAAAATATTCTTGATAATATGGTACTTATACATCTTAGATGCAATAATATTGATACAGCCACTATGATTTCGGACAAACTTGGACCTTATACAGTACAAAGTTATGGAGAAAGTAGTAATACAAATATTAAATATAACAATTCTAGTAGCAGTATGAGTTTGATTTCAAGAAAGCTATTAACACCAGATGAAGTAATAAAAATTATGAGCCCATTTATTATTGTTATAATACCTGGAGAACAACCAGCCTTATTAGTTGTGCCAGACATTAGTCAAATGCACTTTAACAAGTTAAATGGAATGGGAACAAAAGAAGAAAACCAGAGATTAAGAATTGAAAGAGAAAATGCTAGAAAAGAAAGGAAAATATCTAAAGCAAAAATATGGAATATCTGGGATAAAGTAAAAGATGAAGATTTTGAAGAATTTGAGGAAGAAGAAATACAGACACTTCGAGAAAACTGGAGAGTGAATAAGAAGAGAAAGGAGAACATTGAAACAATTCCCAAAATGGATGAAAACAACAATTAGGATTACTTTTAAAGTTATCATATGTGTTGTTCTATTATTTTCATTTCAACAAGTTGTTCATGCAAGTAGTTTTGAAAATACAAAATTAGTAACAGGAACAAAAAATTTAGCAGATGCAATTATTAGTTGGTTAACTGGAATAGGAATTACAATATGTGGAGGCTATTTTATTTACTATGTATATTGCTTAAAAACAAATGATGAAGGAGAAAGAAGAAGAAATATGCAAAATATTAAAACAACTTTAATAAGTATGATACTTATAACTTGTGGCTTGGCACTTATTGATGTTATTTTAGGATTCTACAAGTAGGAAGATTAGTGAATCTTCCTGTTGAGTAGGTGATGCGGTATGGCAGATATGCTTGTAGAATTAATTCAAAAGTTTATTGATGGCTCTGAAGCAACACTAAATTCATTATTTAAAAGTATGGTAAATTTAGTTTTTTTTATAGAAAGAGAACTAAATGCAATTCAAATACAAGGTGGCTCAAAGATAGATTTTAATGGAATATATCAAGTCATTTTCAGTTATGCTTGTTTTATATTAGTAATAGTTTTTATCAGTAAATTAATAAAAACATATTTTTTACATGACAATGGAGATCCTGAAAAAAGTCCAATTCATTTAGTAATAGGGATGTTAAAAGCAGTTATTGTAATGATTTGTTTTAAGGAAGTTTATGATATTTTTGTAGGTATTACATCAAGTTTCTTAGATAGCATTTTAAATGCAATGCCTGTAAAGACAGTTAGCTTATCAGAAGTATTAACTGGAAATATTACAGGAGGAATATTTACTGCAGTAGCTTGTTTGGTATTACTTATAACTTGGCTAATACTAATATGTCAATTTATAATGAAACGGAATAGAAATGTTACTTATGAGGATGGGAATAGCATTTGCAAGTATTGGGCTTTTAAATTCTGATGAAGGTGTATTTCCAGAATATATAAGAGCTTTTCTAATGACTGCTTTTACACTTGTAACACAGCTTTGCATGATGAATTTATCAATATTAGTTATTACAAATGGTCATTTGATTTATGCAATAGCGATTGCTTGTGTGGCAATTAATACACCATCAATATTAGGAAAATATATGATAAAACCAAATGGAAGTATAATAAATACAGCAGGTAATACTGCAAGAAACTTGAGAGCATTGATGCCAAGAGGAAGGAGGCGAGGCAAATAGAAGCATTACAAGAAATCATAGGAGTTTTAAGAATTGTGGGAATCACAATTGGAGGAATCACATTTCTTATTCTTATGATAAAAATGGGAACTGATCCAGATAATAAGGCAAGATATATAAAACTTGCAAAAAATACAATTATTGCAAGTGTATTGATTACACTTGCTTTAAGTTTGTTACAAATTCCCAAAGATTATTTTGGAAATGCTATTGGAGTTGCAGATGAAGGAACAGGAGATGTAACTTTTGCAAAAATAGAAGATAAAGATTGTCAAAACAGAGAAGTAGTAAATATAAATGGCAAAAGATATGTTGTTACTGATACTGGGAAAACAATTGCAGCACTTACTGATGGCGAATCTTTGAGAGAGGCTTTTGGATTATATTCTTCAGGTAAAGTAGTAGAAAATGTATGCTATTTGCGACCTTTTAGTGATTGTCAAGGATTTTGGAAAGGTTACTATGCAGATATAAGCTATTATAGGGATTCTGATGGTTTCATATTTCCTTCAAGTTTTACATATTCACAATATACAGGTTATAAAGGACAGGGAGGAAATTTTACAAGTAATGGTCGGAGGCTCTGGTGGAGGTGGTATTAGATGAAAAAAATGATAAAAATACCTACACAAATCAGATTAAAAACAGAGTTCTTTGAAGGGTACGGAATAGAAGAATTAGTAAAAACAATAGTTGTTTTTAGTGTTGCAGTAGTAATTGCATACATAATATATCTTTTTACAAAAGTAATGTTAATTTCCACATTCTTTGTTATTGGCTGTGTAGTAGTTGCAGTAGTATTTTTTACTAAAAATAGAAATAACTTTTCAATGGCTGATAATATTAAAAATATAGTAAAATATGAACTTATGCAAAAGAGGTATGAGTACAAGAGAGGTAATTTTAATAAAAATCAAGAATAAAACAAAAACATTAAATGAATTTTTAAATATTAAAAATATAGAAGATAATTACTTGACTACACTAGATGGACAAGTAATTTTATTTATAAAAATATGTCCTATAAATACAGAATTATTTTCAGAAGAAGAATTAGAAAATAAAATGAATAGTATGAGTATTGAGTTTAGCAATGAACAATACCCATATACATTTTTTATTATTCCACGCAAAGTTGATATTGTAGACTTTGTAAATGAACAACAAGAATTAAAAAGAAAACTACAAGATGATGTAGGTATTCAAATAGTTGAAAAAAGAATTATTTGCACACATGAACTTGTTGCTGACAAAAATATAATTGAAAATGAATTTTATTTATGTATATGGACAAAAGATGGAGAAAATGCAATAGAAAATTTAATAAAAAGGGCAAATAACTGGAAACAAATATTTAAAAATTGTGATTATGAAACAGAAATATTGAATAAATCAGATATCATTTTAATGATAAAAAGCTTTACAATTCCAGAGTTTGCTAGAAAGGAAGGTACGGATTATAGAGATAATATCGTGAGAATAGGGAGAAAATTTGCTAGAGTACAACAGAATTTATAATATGGATTGTATGGAAGGTATCAAATTATTAGATGATAATAGTATTGATTTAGTAGTTATTGATCCACCATACAAATTAGACTTAAACAAAGTAAGAAATACAAATACATTTAATAATTATGCAAATGAATTATTAGAACTTAAAGATGGATTTGATTTAAGAGTTTTAGATTTGCTAATTAAAAAAATGAAGAAAATTAATATCTACATATATTGTTCTAAAAGGCAAATACAGGAACTTTTGGAGTATTTTACAAGCAAAAATTGTAATTATGAAGTTTTAACATGGCATAAACAAAATCCAAGTCCACTTACAAACAATATTTATTTGCCAGATACGGAATATGTAATTTTCGCAAGAGAAAAAGGTGTGAAACTATATGGAAATTATCATACAAAACACAAATATTATTTGTCTGGAACAAACCAAGTGGACAAGAAAAAATACGGACATCCAACAATTAAACCATTAGCTTTTATTGAAAATCATATAGAAAATTCAAGTAAACCCGATGATATTGTTTTGGATTGTTTTGCAGGTAGTGGAACAACACTTGTGGGAGCAATAAACAAAGGAAGAAGATTCATAGGTTTTGAAATTAACAAAAAGTATTATGAAATTGCACAGCAAAGAATAGCAGAGGCTATTCGTAGCAAGGCAGGTGATGGCAATGAAGAAAAAGGAGACCAACTATGAATTGATTGATTTAATTACACCAGTTGGTGGATTAGAATTCGGAAGAAATAAGATATATTTTGGAAATCGTTTTTGCAAAGTTTATACAATTGTACATTATCCAAGTAATGTAGAAATGAAATGGCTGGGTAATTTGGTAAATAATATTGGAGCAATATTCTCTATAAATATTGAGCCTACTGATAATACGGAGCTGATAGACAATTTGGATTCTAGGATTAGAGATGCATCAGGTTTAGCAAAAATTTCAAAGAACGAATCAAGTAGACAATTAAAAGAAAAAGAGATTGAAGAAGCTAGTGAAATTATCAGCAGAATGATAGAAAATAATGAGGTAGTTTCATATCTTACTATTTATATATTAGTATCTGCAGAAGAAGAGGAAGAACTAAAAAGAAAATGTAAAGAGGTAGAAATGGAAGTACAACGACAAAAATTAAAAATTAGAAACTTAACAAATTATCTGCTAATGGATGGATTTAAGGCTGTTGCACCATTTTTTACAATACAAACAGAACTAAGCAAGAATTTTAAAAGAAATATCTTAACAAGTACATTTACAGGAGGATTTTTATTTAATACAGAAACTTTTATTGACCAACAAGGCTATTATTGGGGAATAAGTCAAAATGGTGGAATCATTATATTTAATATATGGAAACAAGACTTAGGAAGAGGCAATAGCAATATGATTGTAGTTGGAAGTAGTGGCTCTGGAAAAAGTATGGCAGTAAAACACATGATTATAAATGAATTGCCTACTACAAAACAACTGGTGATTGACCCTGAAGATGAGTATTCATATCTTTGTAAAAACTTGAATGGGAAAATTGTTTCATGCGATGGAAACAAAGGTGGAATATTAAATCCTTTACAAGTACGAAATAATTGTGATGATGAAACTGGTAGAAATGCATTATCATTACATTTTCAGTTTTTACAAACATTTTTCCAAATATTATATCCATCACTTACTGAAATAGAATTTTCAAAGTTAGACTTAGTATTTGAAGAACTATACAAGAAATTTAATATAACAAACGATACAGATATTAGTAAGTTAAAAAATACAGATTTCCCAATATTAGAAGACTTGTATTGTTTAATAGAAAAGAAAAATAAGAAACAACCAGATGGAATATTAGAGAAACTATTGGCACTTATTAGACCGATTTGTAAAGGACAAGCATCAATTATTTGGAATGGATATACAAATATTGAAATTGATACAAGGCTTACAGTCTTTAATACATCTACTATGCAAAAATTTCAAATCCAATATAAGAGAGCACAATATTATAATATTCTTTCTTATGCTTGGGATATTTTGAGCAAAGATATAAAAGAAAGAACAATGCTAATTGCAGATGAATGTCATATTCTTGTTGATCCAAATATACCACAAACATTAGAATATGTTAGATATATTAGTAAAATGGCAAGAAAGCATAATAGTAGTATTGTAGTTATAACTCAAAGTATAGAGGACTTTTTGAATGAGAAGATTAGATTATATGGTCAAAGTTTATTAACAAATAGTACATATAAAATGTTTTTTAAAACAGATGGAAAAGACTTGAAAGATATTGTAACTACATTTAAATTAACAGAACAAGAAGAAAAAATGTTATTAAATGCAAATGTTGGAGAATGCTTATTTATGGCAGGAATTAGAAAAATATATATAATGTTCAAATTGTTTCAGTATGAATTAGAAATGATAGATTCTAAATTTATAAAGGGCAAAAGCTATGAGTAGGTTGTTAAGAATTGCTATTGGAATTACAATTTTTATATTACTTTTAGGATGTTCTTATTTAGAATTATTTGGAACGAATAAAAATAGTAATTCTGAATCTAATACAGCACAAGATACTGAAATAAAACAAGGAGAAATTATATATAAAGGAAAACTAGCAATGCCAATAGAAAATTTTATTGCTATAACAAGTAAATTTGGATACCGAGAGGCACATGGAGTAGTACATTCAAATCATACAGGAATTGATTTGTGTGGAAGTGCAGGAAGTAGAATTATGGCAGTACAAGACGGAGAAGTAACTCATGCAGGATGGCAGAATGGTTATGGAAATTGTGTGGAGATTAAACATACAGATGAGCAAGGCAATGTCTTTTATAGCTTTTATGGACACATGAGAGATAATTCTATTAGTGTTGAAAAAGGACAAAATGTAGTGACAGGTCAAATAATTGGTATTCAAGGAAGTACAGGAAATTCTACAGGAGATCATTTGCATTTTGAAATAAGAACGGATTCGGGAGCAAATAAATATGCTATTGATCCTGCACCATATTTATTTATGGAGAAAGAAGGGTAAAAATGAAAAGAAAAAAATATAATTCATACGAACTATATACAAGAGAAGAAATGTCAGAAATAGCTAAAAAAGAAGGATTTTTGTTTGTCATAACATCAAATAATGATAAGTACGAGATTAGAAAAAGTGATGTTGCTGATTTTATTGTATTAGAAGCTGAACGCTGTTATCAGGATGTTGATATAGAAATGTATGTACCAAATCCAGACATACAAGAGCCTTTTGCTTCTACTTATGGATATTTCTTAAATAGAATAAATCAAAAATTTAGAGAAGAAATCATCAAAAGATTAGTAGAATTACAAACTACAGATATTAAGCCAAACAAAGTAAAAGTCTTTGATAATGATATTTTTAATGAAATGTCATTAGAAGAATTAGGCGAAGAAGAAGGAAAAACACTACAATATGATAAGTTTTATAAAAAATATTATCAGCAACATAAAATAGAGGAATCAGAAGAACTGGAGGCAGAATAATGGATAAAAACAAAAAAGAAATGTTATGTTATTTAGCTATATGTGTTGTTCTGGTAATAATCGTAATATTAAATAATATGTTTTGGAAATTAGGAAAGGAAACAAACAATAAGATTGAAAATAATATTGATTACTTGGAATCTAACAATGTAATTTATAATGTGCCTTATGAGGAGAAGGTACTGGATTAGGAGGGAGAAATATGTTAAGTTACATTGCAAGTAATTCTACTGCTGAAATAATAAAAAATGTTTGCAAAGAGCAAAACATTACTATATTAAATCAAGAAGTAGAAGAAATAGATTTTTTTAAATATATAAAACAAACGAAAGTTAATTTTAATCTGGTTAAGTATTTTGTTATAGATCTGAAACAGATTAAGAATACAGAAGATGAAATAATAAATAGTATAAAATATTTCAAGGAAATGTATGTTAACACTAGACTTATTATTATTGCTAAAGGATATGATAATCAAAATATTATATTAACTACCTTATATGAAAATAGGATTTTTAATATAATTAATAATAGTGATGAACAGCAAATTAAGGTAGAAATAGAAAAATGTTTATTAGGAGATGGACTTCAAGAAAAAGATGCAAAAAGATTCAAAAGAATTGAAGAAGTAAATGTTGATAAAAAGATGAAATTCAATATTACATCTAAATTAAAAGAAAAATTTGCAAAACAAGAAAAAGTGCAGAAACCAAGCAAAAATATAGAGACACAAAATCAAATAAATTCAAGTGTCTATTTTTTTGCTGTTTTGGTAGATGCAATTAAAAGTCTAGTAAGACTATTATGTTATATAGCAATTTTTATATTAACATCTGTTGGTTTGACATTTCTTTTTAATGAAGAATTAAGGAATGTGATATTTCAAATATTAGGTTTGAAATAGGAAGGGAAAGTATGGGGACTTATAGTGATGTTATGATATCTGTAACCCCAAAGGGTTATGAAAAAATAAAAAAAGATCAAGAAAAATTTGCTGATTATGAATTGTTAAAATTATTTGAAATAACTAATTTTGAAAAGAACGGCAAAAGTTTAATTCTATTAAAAACAGAGGATACAATTAAATATTATCCTGAACATGAAGATATTAAACAATTAGAAAAGACACTTTCAAAATTAAAAGATGGATATGTATTTGCTAGATTTGGCGAAGAAATAGGAGACTTTGAGTTTAGAAACAAAGCAAAAATCAAGGAACTACTTGAGCCATTTCAGTTTATAAAAGAATTTTCAAATAATATAAACAAAGAATTTGAAAAGAAGGAGGAAGAAGAATTTGAGTAATACAAGAGTTTTAGCTTGTCAGATAGACGAGGATTTACAAAAAAGAATGAAGGATTATGTGTTAAAAAATGGACTTACAGTTAAAAGTTATGTTACAGGTCTTATAAAGGAGGATTTGGAAAAACATGCTATACAAGAAAATGTAAGTACAAATATTGAAGAAAAAGTAGAAGAAAAACAACAGGAAGATACAAAAGAGAAAAAGGTTGATGCAGAAGCAAAAGTAGATAATAATAAAAATATTGAGAAGGATAAAAAGCAAGAAGATGTAAAAGAAAATAAGGTTGAAGAAAAATCAAAAGAAGAAGTGAAAAAATTATCTATACAGGAAAATAAAAAAGAAGATACAAAAGAACAACCTAAATTAGAGATAAAAAGCAATGACATCAAAGATAAAATAGAAGAAAAGAAAAATACTAATGTACCAGAAAAACAAGAAATGAAAGCTAATGAAAAAGATAAAACTAAAACCGAGCAAGTTGATAAAAATTCAAAAACAGATAAGAAGGAACAAGTAGAGAAAAAATCAAATGACGAATTAAAAAAACAAGTTTCTAATATAAAAGATATGAAAAAGCAAGTAATAAAAAAGAAACAACAAGAGGAGGAAGATGAATTTGAATAAAATAAGAGTTGCAGGATTAAGTTTATTGTTAGCAATAATGACTTCTACGAATTGTTTTGCAAGTTCAAAAGTACAAGCAATTAAAACACTTGAATTTGATAAAACGATTGCAATAGAAGATATAGAACAGTATAAAAATAATATTGAAAATGAAATTGTAGTAGATGGAATAAAATATCAGCTAAGTGATGTGCGAGAGCAAGAAAACAAAAATACAATAACAAAAGATAAAGAAGAAAAAGAACAACTAATAGTAAAGTCAAGTGACAAATATAGTGCTTTAAAACAATTTGAAAATGAAAAAACAATAGAAGATGATGGTTATACAGGCATTTTAGAATTGCAAATTGATTCATTGGATTTAAAAATAAATGATAGTTATATAGAACAATACAAAGTTCAAATACAAAGACAATATAATAATGTATTAGAGAATGAGTTAAATGATGTCCCAAAAACAATAGAGCAAGATGGAATAATATATTATCTAACTGATCCTGTGTGGAATGTAGCTCAAACACAAGAAATAGATGGGCAAGAGATTCCACTTTTATACAATGGGGTTATGAATTATGAAGGTATAAAAGAAAGAAGAATTATAAAAAATTATATAGCAACAATAGAATATAAAGGAACATTATACAAAGAAGTTGTAGAGTCTATGAATTATCATCTTACTTATAAAGAAGTACAAGAGGAAGAAAAAACAAGTAATATAATACCAATAGTTACAACAACTACTGGTATTATTATTTTTAGTGGAATTATTATATTAAGAAGAAAAAATATTTATATATACAATTATGAAAATAAGAACTGGAAATTAGTGAAAAAATTACACTTGTCTAAAAATGAAAGATTAGTAGATATTACACCAATAGTACCTGGTAGTTCAAGCAAATATAAAATTGTTTTGAATAGAAAATTGTATAATGATTTAATAAATTCAAGTATAACGATTAAATATTTTGATAAGCAATATATTTATGAAATAAAAGAAAAAGAATTTGAAATCTATGTGTAATGGGAGGCAATATGAAAAGAATATTGATAATAATTTTTAGCATTATTTTACTTGCAGGAATATGTGGAGAAATTTATTATTTTTGTAATTATGATCCAAATTTAGTGAATCCAGATGAAATTGAAACTGATTCTGAATATGTAAATATTACTTATGAGCAAAACGAAGATATAATACAAGAAGATGTATTAGGAATATTAACAATTGAGAAAATTGGATTGAAAGCAGTAGTAAAAGAAGGAAGTAACAACGAAGTTTTAAAAGAATATATTGGTCATATTGAAAATACATCAATATATGATGGAAATGTTGGCTTAGCAGCACATAATCGTGGAAATAAATATTCATATTTTGCAAGAATTAACGAACTTGAAAAAGGAGATATTATTACATATCAAACAAAATTTTATACTAGAAAATATAAAGTAGATAATATTCAAGCTATATTTGAAACAGACTGGAGTTTGTTAGAAAATACAACAGAAAACAAATTATCATTAATTACTTGTATAGCAAATAAGAAAAATCAGAGATTGTGTGTTCAAGCTACAGAAATAACTGAAAATGACTTGTAAATCACTAAAAAATGAGTTATAACACAGGAAAAAGGAGAGTTGTTATATGTGGTGGTTATTAAAGAAATTCTGGAACACAGATATTATAGGAAAAATATATATGTTAATTATATTATTCATAGTGATAGTTACAATTGTAACTATTGTAGTAAGACATAACAAGCTGAAAAATGGAGAATATGATTATCTATTTAAAGATGAACAGCAACAAGAGAATGTTGTTGTTCAAAAATAAATATAAAATACAACGCACTCTTAGGAGTGTTTTTTTAATGGAGGTAAATATAAAAATGAAAACGAAGAAAATAATTAGTATAATATTACTAATTTTAATATTAGTAAATTCAATGTCAGGTATTGCCAATGCTTTTGAAATGAATTCGGCATATGTAGAAAAGCTAGGAGATTGTGGTCATCATTTACAATATAAAAAGGAATCAGGAGCTTGGAGTTATGTTACTACTACAATGGTTGGATATAGAAATAATGGTGAATTACATTATGCATATTGTTTAAATGTTGATAAACATGGCGTTGGTGAAGAAGAAAATTATAGTGTAAATGTAACAGAACTATTATCAGATGTTCAATTATGGAGAGCAGTAGTAAATGGATTTCCATATAAAAGTGCAGAAGAGTTGGGTGTTGAAAATGATCAAGATGCTTTTGTTGCGACAAAACAAGCTGTATATTCTGTTATCTATAACAGAGATGTAGATAGCTTTTATCGTGGTGGAGATGAAAGAGGCACAAAAATATTTAATGCAATAAAAAATATTGTTAATCAAGCAAGGTTGGGAACAGATACTCCTACAACTAATAATGTAATAAATATAAATAAAATCGGAGAATTTAAAGCTGATGGAAGTTCATATTATTCACAAGAATATAGTGTTTCAAGTAATGTAGATGTGTCTAATTATTCAATAACATCTATAAGTGATTTTCCAGATGGAAGTTATATTTCGGATTTGAGTGGAAATGTGAAAAATGCATTTAGTGGTGGAGAACATTTTAAGGTTCTAGTTCCTAAAGAAAAAATATTAGATAATTTTGATGGTAAAATAACAATAAGTGGTAAAGTAAAGAGTTATCCTGTTTTTTTCGGACAAAGTCCAAATCCTAATTGGCAAAATTATGCATTAACTTATGATGCATATTATACTGCAGGAGGAGAAACTACATTATCAGTTGATGCTTATAAATCAAAAATAAAAGTTATAAAAATTGACAATGAAACTAAAAATCCAATAGAAGGTGTGGAATTTAATTTTAGATATGCAGATGGTCAAAACATTGGAAACTATAAAACAAATTCACAAGGCTGTATTGAATTAAGCAAATTAAGACAAGGCAAGGTAATTGCAACAGAAATTGCAACAAAATCAGAATATGTTTTAGATGATAAAGAAAGGGAAATTCTTTTAGATTATGATACATATAAAGAACTAACAATAGGTAATGAACATAAGAGAGGTGATTTAAAAGTTTATAAAGTAGATGCAGACAATAATAAGATTGCTTTGGGAGGAGTAAAGTTTGCATTATATTCTTATGAATTTAATAAAATAACAGGGCATTATACAACCAATGCCAATGGCGAAATTTCTATAAAGAACCTAAGGACTGGAAAATGGGCATTGATCGAGGAGGAAACGAACAAGTGGTACAACTTATTAGAGGGACAAATCGAAATAAAAGTAGAATGGAATGAAACTACTAATACTACAATAGAAAATGAATTAAAAAAATCACAAGTAAAAGTAATTAAAGTAGATAAAGAAAATCACGAAGTAAAACTAAAAGATGTAGTATTTGAAGTTTTAGACAAAAATAATAATGTACTAGAAACAATAAAAACAAATTCAGAAGGAGAAGCGGTAACATCTCGTTATGCTGTAAGAGATTATTCTGAACTTTATATTAGAGAAAAAATTACTAATAAGAAATATGTTTTAGATGATAAAATTCATAAAATTGAACTAAAAGAAAATGAAATTGTAACACAAACATTTGAAAATAAAAAAATAAAAGGTCAAATCAAAGTTATTAAAACATCTGAAGGAGATAGCAAAATAACAGGAATGAAAGATGGAGAACCTATGGCAAATGTATCTTTTGATGTATATGATGAAAATAAAAATTATGTTGAAACAATAAAAACATCAGAGGAGGGAATTGCAACAACAGGTTTATTGGAAAAAGGCACATATTTTGTAAAAGAAAGTGAAAAAGATTCTCCAGAGTGGTATCTATTGAATACAAAAGAATATTCAGCAGAGATTGTAAATGATGGAGATATTATAACATTAGAAATTACAAATATTCCAGAAAATCCTGATGTTGATATTGAAAAAGATGGAATTATTCAAACAACTGCAAATCAAGAAATTAAATATAATTTCAATATTAAAAATACAGGAAATACACCATTGGATAAATTTACATGGACAGATATATTGCCAAGTGAATATGTAACTGCTACAAGATTAATAACTGGAATATATAATCAGGACTTGAATTATGCAATATATTATAAAACCAATAAAAATGATTATAGATTATTAAAAGATAATCTAAATACACAAGTTAATAATTATATTTCTTTTACAGATTTACAATTAGAAGAGGACGAATATGTAACAGAATTTAAGGTCGATTTTGGAACTGTTGGTGTTGGTTTTGAATCAGTAGAAAAGCCACAATTATTTGTAAATGTAAAAAGCATAGTAAAAAATGATGATGTATTTACTAATAGAACAAGAATAGAGGGATACAATAAAACATATCTTGTGTGGGATGAAGATGATCATACAACAAAGGTATATGAAAAGAAAATAGAAGTAAAATTGCCAAGAACAGGCTGTTAGAATGGGAGCTCAAAAGAGCTCTCTTTTATCATAAAGGAAAGGAGAATTTAGAAATTTGAAAGAAAAAACACAATTAAGAAAAATGGAAGAATTAGATGCCAAAGTAGATAAAATCAATTATGATTTAATAGGTTTAGAAAATAGAAAAAAAGAAATGGAAGATAAAAAAGCTAGTTATCAAAAAGAAATTGATAAACTTGAAAAAGAAAAAAATAGTATACTAGGTAAAACAGATACTATGAAGCCGTTGAAAAAGTTTATCTATATTGTGGTATCATTAAGAACTGATTTAAAAAGAGTTGATTTAATAAATGTAAAATTAAATGAAAAACAAAAGGAAAAAGACGGAATACAAAATAAAATTGATATTCAAAACAATTTGTATGCTGAAACAATAAAAGAAAAAGACAATATTATAGAACAAAGAAAAGAATTATATATTTCTCAAAATGCTACAAAAGAAAATACACAAGAAAACGAAAAAGTATCTAAAATGAGAGCATTAACTCAGATATTTGAAATAACATCAAAGTTTAAAGATAGTAAAGTTATGAGTAATTTAAATCATCTAGTAGAGAAAGAAATTGACCAATATAAAACAGCAGTTACAAGTAAAAAAGAGAATACAGAACAAAAACAGGATCAAGACGAAATGGAGTAGACTTTTTGAAGGGAGAAAAAATTGGAGAATGTTACAAAAGTAATAAGGCAAGGGAATGTTGGTTATAAAAAGATTTATACTAGAAAAGAGGAGATGATAGAAAATAGACGAAGAAACAGAAGAATTATTAGAAAAAACAGACGATTTGGCAAGAGAACTTTTTGAAGATACAGAAAAGATGAAAGAATTTTTGATTACACTTTCAAAAATGTATAATACGAGTTATAGTAATATCTTATTATTAAAAAGTCAAAGAAAAGATATCAGCAAAATTTTAAATAAGGATACAATACAAAAATATAAAATTAATGTTAAAAATAATGAAAAGTCTTTGAAGATAATAAAAAGAATAAAATTAGAAAATGAAGTAAAATTCAAGATTGATGAAGTATATGATATTAGTCAAACAAATGCAGTAAGAAAAGAAAACAAGACATATTCAAATGAATATATAGAAACTATGCTAAAAGGTATGTGTTCTCGAAGAGGGTTAATGTTTGAAACTAATAATCCTATGGCAAATCTAGAAAATATCATCACAGATATTAGTAATAATAGTAGAATGAGTAATGTTCCAAAGTACGATGTTGACAGATATGCAAGGCAGACACAGAACGAGATTAATGCTACCATTTTTGTTGTTGCAAGAAAATTAAATATTAATACAAGAAATTATAATATAAAAAGCATTTGCAAATGGGGAATTGATGGAGATACAAGAACATTAAAAGAAAGTCTGAAGTATATACAAAAATTTACTAATTATTTTATAAAAGACTTTAAAACACAAGAAAAGTTACATAATATTGAGCAAGAAAAACAAGAAGATGAAGAAATGGAATAGAGTTCTATTTGGAAAGGAAAATAATGAAAGATAAAAAATTTATAATAAATATGACAGAAAGTGAAATGTTACGATTCTTTGCAAATAAAATTGTAGAAGATGGAATAAGAGGATGCACAGAGTTTAGTAATGTAGTTTCGTTGACTGATTATAATACAAACAATATACAATTAGAAAACTATAAAAATGAATTATTACAACTGCTATATAGAGATGAGAGAGTAGCAGATGTAGCAATAGATAATGAATTAAATGTTGATATTGTTTTTTATACAGACTTTTGCCCTTTTTATTATGATAAAAAAGATAGTATGGCATATAGTGATATTATAGATAGCCCAACATACCAAGAAATAATATTAGTAGAATTTCTAGATTATATACAAGAACGCATCAATGAGGAGTCATATATTTCTACAAGAAGATTAATAAATGAGTTTATTAGTGATAGACCATTAACTAATGAAAATAAAAGTCAATTATCTAATTTTTTGAAAAAGAACATTATAAGAACAGGATTTGCAGACAAATATATAGATAATATTAATGTGTATGTTACAACTCAAAACAACAAAGAATTAGAAAAGGGACTTTTAAAAATAGTTGATCAATTAGCTAAAAAAACAAAAAAGGCTATGGAATCAGAGGAAGAATTTGAATAATTAAATAAGAAGACACACAAAAAGCATTCGTAAATAAAAAATACGGATGCTTTTTTTCGTGCAACGAGAGATGCCATAAACTCGTAAAAAGTGATAGGTGTTATGAGCCGATGCTATAAAGTCCATTCGTATTAGTGTTAAAAGTCTATTAATGCAAAATGCGTAAGTGAGATTTTGTAACATATACTCACAATAAATAAAAGAGTTTCAGGAGGCAAAGCTTGTAAGAGGATATGTAGGTGTAAAAAGTGTGGGCAAGTATGCACAATATTTGAAAAAATAGCACCTGCAGTAGATAAAAATAAATCTACATACTAGACTACCTTAATTGAAAGCGAAGGGATGAGGGGTTTCGATTATGGTGTATTATTTTTTTATATAAGGGGATAATACACCATTTTTCTGCTCTGGAATTTCAGGGTTTCATCCTTTTATAAAGTTTTCAAAAAGTGTTGACAATATCTTTAAATAGAGTTAATATCACACACGATAGAAAGGAGGATTATAAAAAGTTGAAAAAAACACAAAGGAGGGAGTATGGAGAAAAGCAGTAAAATATTATTGAAATATATTCTTGATATTGATAGAGAATTTGGTAAAATAGAAGAAATATTCGAAAATAAGAATTTTCTTCCAGTTACAAAAATAAAAGTAGAGATTAGTTCGGATCCTGTAAGATTAATAATAAAAGCATTTGGTATTACAGATGATAGCAAAGCAGAGAAGATTTTTAATCTTTTTTTAAATTCTTATGATGAAAAAATCACAACAGATGAAATTGTAGACCAAATAGAGGAAATACTAAAATAAAAAATGAAATTGGAAATTATAAATAAACCAACTTCATTTTAGTTTTTATTTGGAAAATATTCAATTATATCTGTTAAAGAACAATTCAAATAATCACAAAATCTTGCAAGTACAATAATATCAAATCTTACAAGTTCTCCAGTCATAATTCGTTTTACAACTTTAAAATCAGTTTCAGTATCTTTCATTAATTTATTAATACTGATATTTTTACTTTTTAATAAATCCTCTAATTTAAAGAGGTAATAACCATTTTCTATTTTTAATTTATACATACTAAAATCATCACCTAACTAAATTAAATTATATAATTTTAGTATGCTACTTGACTATTGGCTATATAACCAGTAAAATATAGCAAGGGAGGAAAATTATGGAAAAAAGTATAATATGTTTAGTTTAATAAAAATTTTATATAAAAACTACAGGTATGAAACATTAAAAAAGAAAAACAAATCGCTACTACCAAAGTAATAGAAACTTGTTTTAGTTGAAGTATTGATCGCTATCTTCATGTAATTGAGAAACTGAAATACCTAGAACTTTACATATTGCATATTCTTCATAATCACGAAGGAATAATGTATTGTTTTCAATTCTGGAAATATCAGAATTATAAAGAGTAACACCTAAAAGAGCAACCTTATTTGCAAGTTCTCTTTGAGAAAGACCTTTTTGTTCTCTGTATTTCTTTATGCTTTTACCAACTATGTTTTGATAGCCATTAAAGTTCTTTGTTCTCATTATTATATTATTACCTTTCATATAAATTAAATACCAAATAATAATATAATATTTTTTTGAATTTAGTGTTGTGTACCAATTAGCAAATAGAGAAAGGATGGAAAAAATGGAGGAAAAGGAAGTAGAACAATTTGATAATAATATTAATATAGGTAAAGTAAATATTATAATTGCTGATGATGAAGTTAAAACTTGTGAACAAATAGAAAATATGCTAAAAAAATATAGTTACATAAATATAATGGGAATTGCCAATACAGATGAAGAAGAAATAAAACTTATTGAAGAATTGAAACCAGATGTAGTGGTTACAGACTTAATGAGAAATCATGAATTTACAGGATTAGATATAATAAAAGATTATTCAGAAAAAGAAACAAGTCCTAAATTTGTAGTAGTATCATTTTCGCCAGACTATGGGTTATGTTATATATATAAAAACATCACGAATTGTGTGCATAAATTTCCAGAAATTAATGGCTCTGAACTTGCATATAAAATACTTTGTGCAAAAAGAATTATTTGGAAAGAGGAGCAAGATAGACTGATGCAGAGGAAAGAAAAACAAAGTAGTTTTTGGGAAAAGTTAAAAAAAGTATTATTTGAATAAATGTAAGGATAAGTAAAGAATGCGTATATAAAAGTTATACAATTCTTTACTTATTATTTATTTGTGTCTTTTTTTGAAGTTAGGTGTTATAATATCAATGTAAATGCGAAATCATTGTAGTGTTAGTCAAAGTAAAAAATAATGCATAATGTGATAAAATAAAAAAATTACAATAATTTGAAACTTTTTTTATTTTCATTTGTTTGTATATATGAAAGCAGGGTAAGATATGGAAAAAGATTTAGATATAAAATTATATAATGAATATTTAAATGGAGAAAAAGATGCTTTTGAATTGCTATATAACAAGTATAAGGACAAAGTAGAATATTTTGTGTATAACATAGTAAGAGACTATCAAAAAGCCGAAGATATTACTCAAGATGTATTTATTTATATTATGCAAAATAAAATTAAAGATGGTTATAGTTTTAAATATTACATATATTTAGTTGCTAAAAGTAGAGCATATAATTTAATAAATATGGAAAAAAGAAGAACTGAAATAAATGAAAAATATATTTTTAATGAAACTATGAAAATAGAACAAGATGTAGCAGATATTATAACAAAGAATGAAAAAAGACAAGCAATAATTACTGCAATAGATATGTTAGATGATAGATACAAAAATGCAATGTATTTAGTCAAAATCGAAGAATTAACATATGAAGAAACAGCACAAATACTTGGTGAGTCAATTCAAAATGTAAAAAATCTTATCCATAGAGGCAAAAAAGAAATACGAAAAATTTTAATAAGGAAAGGATTTGATGAAATGAATAAGGTTTCAAAAGTAATTATAATAATGTTATGTATAAGTGTTTTACTTGCAGGGGGAGTATATGCTACAATGAAAATTATTGAAGGTTTTACAGGGGAAGCACAAATAACACCGACCTATACAAGTAAATTATCGACAATAGATAGTAACAAGGTGTGGGTAGGTACTTTTAATTTGGTATGGAATGATTTTATGAATGATGTTATACAAGGAAAAGTTGAATTTGAAGATGGAGAATCAGAATTTGCAAATGAATTAAACAAACAAAGTTTTACAGCTGATCAATTATCCGAAAACTCATATTTTAAGATACAAGGACAGGCAAATAGTGAAGACTTAAAAAATAAAATTCAAAATGGAATAAAACAAAAATTTAATGAGAATAGCCAATTAATAGATAGAATTGATTGGAATGATTCAAATGGATATGTATTGTATGCGATGTTGAAAAAAGAATTTAATTTTTTAGAACCATTTTCAACAGCAATGGGAAGTATGAAATTTAATAATTCGGAAACTAGAGTAAAATGTTTTGGAGTAGATAGCAGTAATAATCCTATTGCAAGTAAAAATGTAGAGGTATTGTTTTATAATTCTGAAGATGATTTTGCTATTAAATTGAAAACAAAAGAAGGAGAAGAAGTTATTTTATATAAAACAACAGGAGAAAACAAAACATTTGAAGAAAATTATCAAGAAATAAAAAAGCAACAGAGTAACTATTCAGGAAAAGCAACATTTGGAAAAACGGATATGCTAAAAATACCATTTATAAAAGTGAATGATGAAATTAACTATGATGAATTATGTGGAAGAGAAATTAAAAATAGTAAATACTATATAAAACAGGCATTACAAACAATAGATTTTGAATTAAATAATGTGGGTGGAAGTGTTAAGAGTGAGGCTGTAATTGATTCAGCAATGAATATTGAAATTGAAAATGTAAGAAAAATGATATTTGATAGTGATTTTATATTATATTTAAAAGAAGAAAACAAAGAACAACCTTATTTTGCTTTAAAAGTAGATAATACAGATGTATTAGTACCAAACAATTTAGATTAATAATATAACTTTTAAATATAATTACTAATTAATTATATTTAAGCCAATATATTCAATAATTAAAAAGTAATATTGCAAAGAGATATAATTATTAAAAATAAAAAATTAATAATTATATCTTTTATATTTAATTGAAAAAATCTATATTTTATGATATAAAATTAATAAAAAATAGCATTTTTGTATTATGATGGAGAAAGAAAATGAAAAAATTTGAAGAATACTTTTCAATAATTTACATATTAGGATTTTTTTTAATTCCAATTTGTATAGTATTATTAATTTATTATACATTTGTTGGAAAATCTTACTATAATGTAAATTCTAAAAATGAAGAAACAATTTCAATGTTATTGAGTCAAGTTACAGAAATAAAAGAAGAAAATAAACTAAAAAGAATTGGATATATGCAAGGTCTGGGAGAGTGGATTTTGTATTTGGATTACAAAGATGGCACAAAAGATGAAATAGTATTAAAAGATCATGAAGCTCATGATTTGTATATGTATATTAAGCAAAATGGAAGTATAGCAGGAACAAAAGGAAAAGTGGCTAAATATACATTAATATTATCTATTTCTGTCATAATTATAGATAAAGTTTTATTAATAATAAATAAAAATAGAAAGAAATATTAAGAACTATAAAATTATTAAAACTAAATAAATAACAATTTTGAGGTGTATATT
This sequence comes from uncultured Clostridia bacterium, assembly GCA_934120045.1. GTDB lineage: Bacteria > Bacillota > Clostridia > TANB77 > CAG-508 > CAG-269. Next base: position 9,655 of record CAKOTF010000002.1, on the reverse strand, counting down.
ATTATGGGAAATCAAGAACGAAAAGCATATTTAACAATTGGTTCTGTAAGAGCATTAGATATAAGAGTTATATTTGAAGATACAGAGATTTTATATGAAGGTGCAGTTGAAAAAGCACCTACTGAAATTAAAAATTTAAGATATTCCAAAGTCGAGAATTCAGATAAAATGAATTTTTATGTGTATAATTTAAATTAACAAATAGTAATTTGAAAGTGAGGTAATATATTATAATGGATTATTTCATAATGGAAATGTGGAGTGGTATATGGACATTAAGAAATACTATTCCTTTGTCAGGATTTATATTTTTAGGTGTAATATGTATTGAATTATTAATAAAATTTATTCAAAAGAAAAAAATAAATTTTAAAATATCAAATTTAATATGTCAGTATTTATGGATTTTAATAATTCTATGTATATTAAAAATAACTGGTATTTTAACTGGTAATTTTGGTATAACATCTCCATTTGATAGTTATATCAGTTTTAAATTATTTGAAGATGGTTTTAACGTTGCAACTATATTGAATATACTTTTATTTATACCGTTTGGATTTTTACCAATATTTATATTTAAAAATATTCATAAACATTGGTGGAATGGAATAATACTTGGTGGAATATTTTCTATAAGCATCGAATTTTTACAAACTTTTATTGGGAGATTTGCACAATTAGATGATGTTATTATGAATACTTTAGGAACACTTATTGGATTTTTACTAGGACTATTTGTTATGAGTTTCTTCAAAAATAAATTGGTAAAAAAATAATAACAAATTACAATTTAGGAGTTTAGTAGGAAAATAGAAATTTGAAAGTGAGTTTTGTTTTATGAAAGGGAAAAGCTTTTTTAATTTTATAAAAATAATATTGATTATTTCTCCAATTATTATTTTTTGTATTGATTTTTGTGCTACTTTTTGGGGAGTAAACTATGAATTAAATGTTGATCAAACCAATATAGCTGTTATTGAAGAAAATTTACAAAAAGATAATATAAAGATTGAAAAATCGAAGGATATAAGAAAAATTGAAATTAGTGGTGCAGGGTTAAATGATTATTCAGTTCTTTCTTTACATTATGATGATAATTCAATTAAATCTACTAATTTATATTTAAATGAGTCTTATAACATAGAAAAATATTTAAGCAAACATCATAAATTCAATTATAATGATATGGTTAAAATTTCTATATTTATAAGTTTGACGACAATAGTTTTTACTATATATGCTGGAAGAAAAAAAGGGTAAACAATAAAAAATAGTGAAAACAATAGTTAGAAGGAGAAGAATTTATGAAAAAGAAAATTAAATTAACAATAGCATTTTTAGTTAGTTTATTACCAATGTTATTAAATCAATATGGAGGAAAGAAAGGGGTACAGGAGATTAGTGGATTGATTAACTTGCTTAATCCAATTGGAATTATATCTGTGCTATTATTTATTATTGGGGTATGGGGATCATTTAAAAATAAAAAGACAAATAAAATATTAGGTGCATTAGGAACAATTGGAATTGTAATTTCAGAAATATATCAATTTTTTACCTGGCACATAATGAATATAACTGGAAAAATGAGTATTCATAATAGTATAGAATTTGCTTTTCCTGAATTCTATATTGGATTAGTAATCTCTTTAATTATGATGCTTTACTATTTTTCTATTGATAAGATAGAAAAAGAACAATAATTTACAAATTTTTATGAATAAATATTATAAGAAAAATATTAACTACTAAAATTCTTTAAAAAAGATATGGATATAAAAATACCAATAAATTGTAGGAGGAGTTATGAGATGAAAACAAAGAAAATAATATGTGTATTAATACTTATAGTAGTAAGCATTTTATTTGTGTTTACATTATTTGATTTTTTTCGAAGTTTATTTGTATCAAACTTTGAAATAGTTGTAAATAATAAAAATAGAGCAGAAATAAATGAAATGATTGAAAATTTCTGCGATGATCCAAATAAAATTAATAGAATTAGATTTGAGGTTGAACTAGGAGACGGAGAATTACGATTATATAACTATTTTCATTTAGAGAAAAAAGCAATTGCTTCTCAGTCCGATAAGATAATGGATTATATGTGTGAAAATGGAACATCAGTTAAAGGAATATGTTTATTTCAAATGTTAATTGAAACAATAATATTTTTGTATGTAAAATCAGTCCTAGATTCTGAAACTGAACAATAAACTACAATATAAAAAGAGAAGAATTTTAATGGATCTTCTTCTCTTTTTATATTCATTATTCTAAGTTATTGTTTGTTTCCTATTAAATTTGGCAACATCACATTAAGAAAAATGAAAAATATAAAAATAGATATTTGTATAAATAATAGGATGTGAAAATTTTATTTATACAATATTTATGATAAGAGCTACTTTTTTGGAGAGTAGTTCTCTTTTTTTCTAACAGCATATCTTAATTTTTTTCAAATGTCTAATACATAAGTCAATAAAATATTTTAAGCTAATGGTTCTACCATCATAATCTTCAAAAACATCATAAATTATTTTAGAATCAATATAATCAAGCATATTTCCTAATGATCTGTCCATATTTGTTCGAACAGCATTAGCATTATCAATGTTATTTTTTTCGGCAACTTTTTGTACAAGACTATTCATATCAAGTAATAATTTTGAATTATCATAAGCTAACAAAATTGCATCTTTTATGTATTTACTACCTTTAAAATAATTTGTAAAACCAAGTTTCCACAAAATATCATCTACTTGTTTTTCAATTCCAAGACATTCCTTTAAGGAATTAGATACAATACTAATAGTATCTAGTAATTGAAGATTTGCAGAATTCTTCCTGATGAAAGAAAAGCTTTTTTCGTATTTAATATTGGATATGCTATTAGAATCGATTACCAAAATAATGATATTCGTCTTTCTAGCATCTAATTTCTTGATTGCGTTAGTCAATACATTTGTCCAAAATGTAATTGATGTAACAGAGTCCAATATTATTAGTTGATCTGTTGCTTTGTTATGAAAAATTATTTGTTCTAATTTTTCATAAGGTACTTTTATTAGTTCGATATTTAGTTCATTTTGCAAAAAAGCATTAGATAAGCTGTTATATAGAATATCATTATCATTAGTAACGGCTACTTTAACCATAACCAGACCCTCCTAATAATGAATATTCATACAAATTTTACCATATTAAAAGATAATTAACCATTGGTTGTATAACTATAAAATAGACTAAAATGTTTATTTTTGTATATTTATGTGTATTTGTGTAGATTTTATGACAACCAATAAAAAGCATAGTATCATTCTTCTAGGACAAAAGTCTGTAAAGTTAAGGAAAGTGTATTAAAAGCACAATAGATAAATTTTAGGAATCAAAAGAAATTGTGAATAATATATTGGCTTAATTTTGCAGACTTTTATAATATAGGGGGTTTTGAAAATGAGTGGATAAGAAATAAAATAGAAAGATATAATTTTTTTGTAAGTTAATAGCTTTCTTTGATTTTCAGGCATTTGTCCAATCTAAAAAGATTGGAGAATGATAAATGGAAAGGAAAGACTATTTATTAGAAGAATTATCAAAGGAGGAAAAATTATATTTAAAAAGAATTGTTATGACAGCTAAAAACAAATATTTTGAAAGAAATTATAATTATATTAATAATACATCTGTGTTTGTTGATGGGATTGTTTCTGCTGGGGAAGAATCTGTATTAGATGCTGTTTTAGAAAAATGCCAAGAAGAAGTAAAATCAGCAAGAGAGTTTGAAAAAACTCTTTCAAATCCAAGTTTATATAATATTGTGAAAGCACTATCTTTACGAGAAAAAGAGGTGCTTTTTTATTTATATAAAAAGCAAAAAAACATAAATGAAACGGCTGTTATAATGGGATTAGACAGAAAAACTATAAGAAAATATAGAGATGAAGCTCATAGAAAAATTGCAGAAAAACTAATAAATGGGGGAATGTAAAATGTTTAATAATTTTGATTTATCGGATCAAGAAATTTTAAAAATAATTGAAGATTACAAAAATTTAATAAATAAAAATTCTGTGGTAAGTGGCAGTTTTGATGAGGATTTACAACAAGAAATAAAACTTTTAATATTTAAAGTTTTAAGCAAAAATAGAAAAAAATAAAAAAGTTTTGAAAAATTCCCCATTGTGAAAATTTTTCGTGTTCCTAATAAGTAAATAAATAAAAAAAGGAGGAAACTTATATGGACATGAAAGATGAAAACAAGGAAAAAGTTGATATAGAACTTATAACAGCTTATGCACAAATGGCTTTTTTTACTTTGCAAAATAGTGGGACAGAAATTACACCCAAAGCAATAAAATCTGAAATAAAAATGTTCTATGAAAAATTCGGAAACAAAGAAGTAAAGCGACTTGCTAATATTATTATGAAAGAAAAGAGGGAGAATAAATAAGATGATTAAGTACATTATTTTTTCTATGATCTCTTTTCTGCTTGGTATATTTGCAGGACAGATTATAGAACTTATTGAACAGAAGAAAAGATATAAAAAAGTCAAACCATTAAGTAAGCAGGATTTTGGAAAAGCAATGAAAGATTTAGAAATTAAATAGAGTTTTTAAGCTCTATTAGTTTCTTCATGTAAAAAAATTGTTAGCAAAAAATCTACCAAATAGGAGTATGTATGGAGAAACAAGAGAAGATAAAAGAATTATATTTTGAATATAAATATAATCAAAAAGAAATTTCTGAAATATTAGGAATTTCAAATAAATATGTTAGCAAAGTTTTGCTAAAAGATAGTAGATATAAAGAAGAAAAAGAAAAGAGAAAGCTATTATCAAAAAATAGGCATAGACAGAAAACAATTGACTATATAAAAAATAAAAGAAAATCAAATATGAATACAGAATATGAAAAGTTAAAACAAATGCATATACAGGCAAGTAGAGAATTATCTGGAAGAAAAACTATTAGTAATCGAGCATTTAGAAATTGGAATTCTTCTATTTATAAATATAATGATAAGACAAAATCATATCATTTGAAGAAAGGAATTGTAACTGGTTTTGATGTGCCTAAAAAAATAAACTGGAAAAGTTATTAATATAAATCAACTTTTGATATTTCATGCATACATATTAAAAAAGAGGTGTATGTATGGTTGTGGATGAATATAAAAGCGATGCAACAATAATTAGGTTTGATGATAAATATATTGGTACAAAAGAAGAAAACAAGGAAATATTAGATATCTTGTTGAGCCTTACTATAAAAAAAATTTCAGAATATTCCTGAATGATTTGTAATTTTATTTGACCTATGTTAAACTCACAACGGTTAGATAAAATTAACAAAGGAAGGAGGTATTTTGGAAGGATTAATATATAATAGTTATTCAAATGAAAATGAAATAAATGTTTATGGAGAGTATGCAATATATTTAAGAAAATCAAGAGCAGACATGGAGGCAGAATTAAAAGGTGAAGGAGAAACTCTCGCACGACATGAACATATATTATTAGATTTAGCAAATTCAAAAAATTTAAAAATAGGAAAAATATATAGAGAAATTGTAAGTGGTGAGACAATTGAAGCAAGACCCGAAATGAAAAAATTATTGACAGATGTAAAAATGGGAAAATGGAAAGGTGTATTAGTTGTTGAAGTAGAGAGATTAGCTCGTGGTGAAACTATGGATCAAGGTATAGTTGCTCAAGCTTTTAAAATATCTGAAACAAAGATAATTACGCCAATGAAGATTTATGATCCAAACAATGAATTTGATGAAGAATACTTTGAATTTGGATTATTCATGTCAAGAAGAGAATATAAAGTAATAAATAGAAGATTACAGCGTGGAAGACTAATGTCAGTAAATGAAGGAAAATATGTAGGAAGTGTAGCACCATTTGGATATGATAGAGTTAAAATAAAAGGAGACAAAGGATATACATTAAAAAAGAATCAAGAAGCAAATACGGTTAAAATAATGTATGATTTATATGCTTATGATGATTTATCTCTAAATGAAATAACTGCAAAATTAAATGAAATGGGATTGAAACCAAGAAAAAGTGAAGAATGGTCAGTTTCAACTATAAAGGACATATTAGCAAATCCAGTATATATAGGAAAGATAAAATGGAATGCGAGAAAAGAAGTAAAAGTTTATAAACATGAAAAATTAATAAAAACTAGACCTAGAAATAGTGATTACATACTTGTAGACGGATTGCATAAAGCAATTATTGATGAAAAAACATGGAAAATAGTTTCTGCTAAAAGAAGTTTGAATTCTGCTCCAGTAGTACATAACAATGTAGTACAAAATCCATTATGTGGTTTGGTTATTTGTGCAAAATGTGGCAAGAAGATGAAAAGAAGATCATATAGTAAATTTAGTAAAGAGCCAACTTTGTATTGCTCAAATCCAAATTGTGATAATATAGGCTCAAAATTTCATTTCGTAGAAGAAAAAGTTTTAGATGGTCTAAAAAAATGGTTAGAACAATATAAATTTGATTACCAAGAACATTTACAAAAAATAAATCATAATAAGATTGAATCAATAGAAGAAACAATATTATCTTTGGAGGCAGAAGCCAAAAAAGAAAATGACAAATTATTAAGTATATTTAACTTTTTAGAAGATGGAACTTATACGAAAGAAATGTTTAAGGCAAGAAGTGATGCTGTATCACAAAATGTTGCTAGAATAAATAGTTCAATTGAAGAATATAAGGTTAAATTAGCACAAGAAAAAATAGTTGATAAGGAAAAAGAGGTTTTAGTACCAAAGATTGAAAATCTTCTTGATGTGTATGACTTATTACAAACACCAGAAGAAAAAAACGATTTGTTGAAAACAGTTCTTACACAAGTTACTTATTTGAAAACAGAAAAGTCTATAAGGAAGGATTCTGATCCAACAAATTTTACAATAAATTTATATCCTAAAATAAATAAGGTGGTATAAATACAAAATTAAAAACATATTAGAGGAACTGAAAGAAATTTAGAAAAGAAGATTTAAAAAATGCAGTAATATCAATGATTACAAGTAATTTTTTTTTAAGCTTCAAACGACCTCATATAGGAGCAGTCGAATTAGCACATTTAGAAATGGTAGGAACTATAGTTCATCAATTAACAAAAAATGCATCAATTGAAGAAATAGAAGCAGCAGGATTAGGAGCATATTATACAGATCATGGTGTAGATATATATCCACAATCTGCAGCAGGTGTACCATTTGATGCAACATGTTTAGCATGTAAAGGTGATGTAATTGCAAACTTACAAGAAGACTTAGCTGCTGAGCAAAAAGCAAGAGCAACATATGAAAAATTAATAGATTTATGTAGAGATAATCCAGATGTAATAGATCCATTAAGATTTTTAAGAGAAAGAGAAATTGTTCACTTCCAAAGATTTGGTGAAGCTTTAAGAATTGTTCAAGATAAGCTCTCAGATAAGAAATTTTGTATGAATGATATGAATAATATAATGCAATTAAATAATAATTGTGGAAGATAATATAATATGCCAAGTTATTTTAGATAGCTTGGCATATGTTTATGTTCAAAATATATCTAATAAAATGTTGAATAATGTCTAATAATGTGTTAAAATGAACTCAATGTGAAGAGTAAATACTTTAGCAATAAAAATTAATTTTAAAGGAAGTCCAAAATGGAATTTAAAGAACAATTAAAAAAATATCAAACAATTATAAATACAGAATTAGAAAAATATTTAAGAAAAGAAGAATGTCCTGAAAGAACATTAAATGAATCAGTAAGTTATAGTTTAATGGCAGGTGGAAAAAGACTAAGGCCAATATTAGTATTAGATGTATATAAAATGTTTAAAGAAAATTATCAAGAAGCAATGCCATATGCAGTTGCAATTGAAATGATACATAATTTTTCATTAATACATGATGATTTGCCAGAAGTAGATAATGATGATTTTAGACATGGAAAGCCAACAAATCATAAACAATTTAATCATCCAACAGCACTACTTGCAGGAGATTCATTATTTAATCAATCATATATAGTTATAAGCAAAGATTTAGCAAAATCAGCAACACAAAATAAAATAAGAATACTTGGAGAATTTTCAAATGCAGTAGATAGAATGATTGCAGGAGAATATTTAGATACGGAACTTGAAGGACAACAAATTAGCCATCAAATGCTTCAATACATACATGAAAATAAAACAGGAGAATTATTAAAGTTAAGTATAAGAATGGGAGCAATATTAGCAGATGCAAGTGAAAATGATATAGAAAGATTATCAAAATTTGCAGATAAGATTGGTTTAGCATTTCAAATAAAAGATGATATATTATCTGAAGAAGGCAATCCAGAAGTAACTGGAAAACCAGTCGGAAATGATAAAGAACACAATAAATGTACATATGTATCTGTATTTGGAATTGAAGGAGCTAAAAAAGAATTAGAGAAAATAACAAATGAAGCAGTTGAGATATTAGAATATTATGAAGATAAGGCAGAATTTTTAAAAAAATTAGCAATTTATATAAAAGATAGAAATAAATAAAATAAGAGGACCCCAAAAAGGGATCCTCTTTTGAAATTAGAATGGATTGTTTGGGTCAATGAAGACTCCACGGTCAAATTGGAACGGATATGTTCTGTTTACAACATAATAAAAAAGATTATTTGTAGTTGGATTGAAAACATACCCATAAACTAATTTGTGTGTTTTAGCGAATTTGGCGACAGAATATTCATCGTCAGAATGTAAAATCAAATTTTGACTATGGCTAATCAAATCGACAACTGAACTGTTTGGAACATTTAGGATATTCATAAATGTTTTAAAATCAATTTCCAATCCGTATTTTTCAACATGGATGATATTGCCATGTTTACTAACATCAGATAAAATCCTACCAGTTTCATTTACCAAAACAATAAGTGTATTCCATTTACCTTCAAATGGAAAAAGTTCAGGCTTATCAATTAAAAACCAAAGGAAAAAATGATGCCGTACAATACAGAGTTTCATTTTGCCTACCTCCAATTTCAATGTGCAAAATTCGAACTTATTAATTATAGCATTTTTGATAAAAAAAATCAAGATATTACGTGTAATATTAATAATATAAAATATTGCTTTTTATAAAAAGATAATTTATAATATGAATAAGTACTTAAGATATTAAAATAAAACAGGGGGAGTATTATATGTTGAAAAAGATGACAAAAGAAAAAGGAATAACAATAATAGGGTTAGTAGTAACAATAATAGTAATGATAATATTAGCAGGAGTAACAATATCTGTAATGAAAGGAGACTCAGGGATTATTTCAAAAGCAGATGAGTCAAAAAATTCATCCAAAAGAAGTGAATTAATAGAAAGAGCAAAAATAAAAGTATCAAATAAAGTAGTAAACAAAGGTGGAACACTATTAACAAAAGATGAATTAAGAGAGATATTAGAAAATTATTTTATAAATGTTCCAGAAGATTATACATTGGAAACAATATTAAAAACAAAAGAAGAGAATGGAAAGTATGAAATAAAAGTATCTGAGATATATGATAGAGAATTTTGGGGAGATGATGAAGAAACACCAGATAATCCAGTAACCCCACCAGAGCCAACACCAAC
>CAKOTF010000001.1 GCA_934120045.1 uncultured Clostridia bacterium | reverse complement strand
TTCTATTCCGTTTTCTTTGCATACTTCCACTATTTCTTTTATTTCGGCTGCTGTTCTTAAAAATACACTTCCTGTTATTTCTATTCCGTTTTCTTTACATACTTCTACTATTTCTTTTATTTCGGCTGCTGTTCTTAAAAATACACTTCCTGTTACTTCTATTTCATTATCCTTACATACCTGTTCTATTTTCTTTATTTCATCAACATCTTTTCTAGAAATTGCTGCACTTAATATATTTTCTTTTGTTAATTTGGGGCATTTTTCTTCTATCTCTTGTATTCTTTCCACTGGCACTCCTAAAATCGAACTTATTTGCTCTATATATTTTTTTCCATATCTATTTTCATCTGATACATATTCATATGTTTTATTTAACTGCTCTGGATCTGTACTTAAAATATGTAAACATGTTTCTACATCTCTTGTATTTGTTTTCTTTTCATTTAAAAAATTCCAATTTTCTTTTATTGCTTTAATTTTTAAATATAATATACTTGGACATTTTTCTATATTATTGGAACTTACTTTCAAAGTATCTCTTAAAAAGTCAAGTACATAACAAATGCTATTATAATCTGTTTTTTCCAATACATTCTCATTATTTTTTATTAATTTCTTACTATCTAATCCATATTTATTACATATTTCTTCAAATTGTTCTCTATTTACCATATTACTCCCTCATCTAAATTGCACAAATTATTGCATCTAATCCAATATTCAAATCAATTAATCCAATTTTATATTGATAGTCTAAATCTTCCAATTGTTGAATTATTTTTCTTAACTCTTGTTCACTAAATTTTTGAGTTTGCATTTTATATTTATTTACTAAAAACATCTGATTTGGCTTTAAATTTAAACTTGTAGCTACATCTTTATTATTTGAAATAGCTATTTTTACAAAATATAATTTTTTTAAATGATTATATAATGTTATTAAAATCTTTTGAATTGGTTCTTTTGAGGCAATTAAATTATGTAATACATCAATTGCATCTTTTGTCTTTTTCTGTCCTAAATTGTCTGTTAAATCAAATATCACACTTTCTACTTTTTTGGTACATAATGCATCTATATCTGATTTTTGAACTTTTCCGCCTTCACCTGCATATTCAATTAATTTTCTAGTTTCATTTATTAAGTCTTGCATATTTGTCCCACAACATTCTATTAAATATTGCAAATCTTTCTCATCAAATTGAACTTTATATGCATTACATATTGCTTTTAATCTTTTTATTATTTGTTGAGGCTTTTGCTCTTCAAATTCACATATTGTTCCTATTTTTTCAATTGTATTAAAAATAGAATTTTTTTCCGCTTCATCTTCAATAAATATTAGCAAAACTGATTCTTTTATCATTTCTACATTGTCTTTTAAATATTCATTTATTCTATCTTTTAATTCTTTACTTGCTCCACCTGTTTTACCTTTTCCTTCTCTTTTAAATATCCCTGTATTTTTAGCAATTATTAATTTTTTAGGATAGCCAAAAGCAGGAGTTTCTATGTCTGCAATTAACTCCTGGATACTATTTTCATCAATTATTATATAATTTATTCCTTTTACTAGTTCACCAAAAACTTTTTTCATTTTTTTTACTTGTTGTTCTAATAAAAAAGTTTCTGCCCCATAAAATAAATATATTCCTTCTGCAACTCCACTATTTACTTGTTTTTCAAGTTCTTCTACTTTTAGCATCTCTATTCTCCTTATCTCTATAGAACAAATAAGAAAAGTTTTCTTTGATTTGTTCGTGCACAAAATTTTTCACATAAATTTTCTGTGCAATATGTTTATATAAATTACTTAAATTATACAATTTATATAGGATTTTTGCAACTTTATACAAAAAAAATAAGAACATATTTTATATATGTTCCTATTTTAATATTTTTAACTTCTAGTAATAATTCTAAATACTTCTGCAACACTCCATGCTTGTGCCACAGCACCTTTTGGCTCAAATGGTCTTTTGGAATCATATATTTCAGCAATACTTCCAATACAACCTCTTTCATTAATTTCTTTTGAAAATGTTTCTGTAACACTTTGTATAAATTCTTCTAATTGTTCATTATATTTTTTCTTACCAGTCCTACTTTCTGTAGCAAATCTTTTCAAACAATTATAATATAGTCCTAACAACCATGTCCATGTAATTCCTTGATGATAGCTAAAATCTCTTTTAAAACTATTTCCTTCATATATATCTATATAGTTTTCTTCTCCTTTTGCTAAAGTTTTTAGTCCGTATTTATTTAACAATTTTTTTGTTACTGTTTCAAACATTTCTTTTGCTTCTTTTGAATTTACATCTAACACTGGATATGACAAGCTTAATGCAAATAATTGATTTGGTCTAACTTTTCCATCTTCAAGTACATCATATAAACATTTTTTTGATTTATTATAAAATTTTTCTCTAAAAGATTTTTTACACTTATTTGCCATTCTTTCATATTTTTCTTTTTTGCTATCATCTTTTTGATATTCAGCTAATTCTACCATAACTTTTAGAGCATTATACCACATTGCATTTATTTCAACAGGTTTGCCATTTCTAGGTGTTGCAGGAATTCCATCATATTTTACATCCATCCATGTATTTTGTGTATATGGTGTTCCTGAAACAATAAGTCCATCTGTGTCTAAATAAATATTATTATCATCTATATCTATTCCTATTGAATAATTTTTAACGATATGTTCCAAATTTTGATATATTTCATTCATAATAAAATCATAATCTTTTGTATATTCTATATATTTCTTTACTTGCTCAAATAATAATAATGATGCATCAACACTATTATATAATGGCCTATAATCATCTTCACTATACGAATTGGGTACTAATCCATATTTTATATCTCTTACACAACTTCTTAAAACTTTTTTAGCTATTTCATATTTTTTTGTAACTAACAAACAACCTTCAAATGAAATCAATGTATCTCTCATCCAATCTAAAAACCATGGATATCCTGCAATCATTGAATATGTATTAAAAAATGGTCTTATTATAATAAAATTATCTATTGCTATCAAAAATTGTTTTATTAATTTATCTTTTTGTTCCTCTTCTTCTGTTTTATCTTCTTTTGAAATGTCAATTAATTTTGATTTTGCAAATTCTTGATTTTGTCTTACAATTTCATTTGTTATAATTGCTCTAGCATCTAATTCTTCAATATTTTCTTCTAATGAACAAATTACTGAAATCTCTTTTTCTTCATTTGGTTCTATCTCTATTTCAAATCTTCCTGGTATTACATGATTTTCTTCTGCTTCAAATCCTCTTTTTTCTTCTTCTATATAAAACATATTTTTGAATGTATCATTATAATGTTCTATATAATTTCCTTCTGACAACATCATATATATTGGAACACCATTATCTATTTTAACTTCAAGTTTTGTTTTATTAATTTTTTGTTTCAAATCAAAAACATGGTCTTTATTCATTCCATGTGCATTTCTAAAATTCATTACAGGTGTTAATATTAATTTTGCTTTTTCGCTTCCATTTTTTACTTTATAAAAAATAGCAACTGTATTTTTAAAATGTTGCATACAAATTGCTTTAGTTATTTCCACATCACCAACTTTATATGCAAATATAGGTATATATTCTTTTATAAAGCATTCTTGATATTTATATCCATGTGTTATAAAATTTTTGCCTATATTTGTATATAAATCTGTTTTGTTTCCATTTATTTCTATACTTTCATCTAATTTTGATAATATTAATGTTCTTCTTGCTGGTGGCATAAGTGGGGCTATTAATAGACCATGATATCTTCTTGTATTTGCTCCTATTATTGTTGATGATGCAAATCCTCCAAGTCCATTTGTTATTACCCATTCTTTATTTAAGCCTTTTTCTAAATTTAAGTTTTCTTTTGCAAATTTCATTTTATTATTTGTGACTAAAATTTGCATAGTCCACAAATTTTAGTCACTTTCCTCCTCTATTTTTGATGATTTCTTCTGAATTTTTCATCAGATTCTCTAATAGATTGTATTCTATCACTATATTTTGAATTAAATTTACTTTTTCTAACAGATTTTTTATTTTTGTCTTGTTGTTTTCCTTGTTCTTTTTTCTCCATTTTGGCCTGCATTTTCTTTATTTTATTAATACGTTTATCTGATTTTAATTTTGCATTTAACATTACATATTCTGGGTCATCTTCTCTATCTTCATATTTTAAATCATTACATATTAATTTTATTGCAGATTCTGCTACCATATATGGATCATGTCTAACTTTTCCATCAATTATTGTAGAAATATTTTTCTTAATAAACTTAATCTTTTTGATTTTAGGATCATTTAGATTTTGTTCAACTAAATCTGCTCCTTCTTTGTTATATTTTTTTATGTATTCTGGAATAACTTCTCCTGTATCATAAATACAATAATCTATTAATCCTTCTCCGCAATGTTCTATTATTGCTTTTATATGGTCTGCAACAGAATAATTATCTGTTTGACCAAATTCTGTCATAATATTATTTATATATATTTTTATTGCTTTACTTTCTTTTATTGCCTTTGCAACACCATTTACTAGCAAGTTTGGTATTATATTTGTATATAAACTTCCAGGTCCTATTATTATACTATCTGCTTCTCTTATTGCTTCTAATACTCCTTCTGCTGGTTTGCAATTTGATGGTTGGATATATACTCTATTTATTCTTGTCATATTATCAGATACAACTTGTGGTATCATATCTTTATTTTCAACAACATATCCATTTTCTAACTCTGCACATATATTCATTTCTGTATTTGTTACTGGAAGAATCTTTCCTGTAATATTAAATATTGAATCACTTTTTTCTATTGCTCTTACATCATTTCTAAAAACTTCTTTCATTGCTGTAAAATAAATATCAGAAAATTTTAATCCTCTTAATTCTGGATTTATCATTTCATGATTCATTAATCTTCCAATATCTTCTTTTCTTTCTGGTGCCAGTGCTACTATACTATCTTTTATATCTTCTAAAGGTAAGGCTGTTTGTAATCTTCTTCTTGAAAGTGTTTGTTCTTTTCCATATTCTGATACTGCTACAATTGCCGTTATATTATTTGTATATCTTTTCATTCCTGTAAGCACTGTATTTAGTCCTGCTCCTCCACCAATTACTACTACTTTAGGCCCTTTTTCATATATCGTTCTATCAAAAATTAATGAATTTACATTTACATTTTTTTTATTTTTCATTCTGTCATCTGTTGCTTCTATAAACAATTCCATATTTCTTTTGTTTAACATTATAAGTCCTATAACTATACAAACAAATCCAATTGCAAATATTACAACTACTTTTCCAGCTTCTGAAAATTGCATTTCTTTTTGTACTAGTATATCAGATATTCCATAACATGTAAGTATTATTCCTATTAATATTAAAAACATCCATCTCTTCATTTTCGAACTTGATTTTAGCCAATGCATTATTCCCTTCATTTTTATACCTTCCTTTTAATGTATTATTTCTATCTCTGTTTCAATTTCTTTTCCAAATTTTTCGTAAACTTTTTGCTTTATATATTTAATTAATTCTTCAACATCTTTAGATGTTGCATTTCCTTTGTTTATTATGAATCCTGCATGTTTTTCAGATACTTGTGCTCCTCCTATTTGATATCCTTTTAATCCACATTCATCAATTAATTTTGCTGTTATAAAATCTGTTCCTCTTTTAAATGTACTTCCCGCACTTGGATATTCTATAGGTTGCTTTTCTTTTCTAAAGTTGGCATATTCTTGCATTTTTGCTTGTATTTCTTCTTTATTTCCTTTGTTTAATTCTAATTCAGTTTCAACTATAATATATTCATTGTTAGCAAACATACTATTTCTATATTCAAATTTTGCTTGTTCATTATTTATCTTATGTATCTCACCATTTCTATCAATATATGTTACTGTTTTTACTATATCTTTCATCTCAGAGTCATGTGCTCCAGCATTCATTCTAATAGCTCCACCAATTGTTCCTGGTATTCCACTTGCAAACTCAAATCCTGAAATCTCTTTATTGGATAGTTTTTGTGCTAATTCGCCTAGTTTTACACCAGCTCCTACTATTATTTTAAATTTATTATTTATTTCTTCTATTTCTAATTTCTTTATTTCTATTTTTAATACTATTCCTTTTATTCCTTCATCACTAACTAGTAAATTACTTCCATTTCCTAAAATAAAAGTTTGAATATTTTTTTGCTTTATATATTTTATTATTTTTGTTAATTCTTCTAGTGTTGAAATTTTTATTAAAACTTCTGCTTCTCCTCCAATTTTAAATGATGTATATTTTTTCATTTGTACATTTTGCAAAATTTTCTCTTTTGGAATTATTTTTTCTATTTCTTCTATATTCATAAATTAATTCCTTTCAAAATCTTTTATTCAAATGATATATATAATGAATTTCCTTGAGAATCTGTAGTTACATCTATATTCATTACCTCTCCTGTTTTATAACAAACAATATAATTAAAGTTAGGCTCTTTTAAATCCAATTTTTCCAATGCTTCTTTATCCAATTTATAATATCTTTCTTCAGCAGGAATTGTTGTAATATATGTATTCAATTTTTGAGAATTTACTAATGGCTTATATTCTTCTGGTATATCATCTATATTTGAAACTATTGTTCCTACAAAATAATTTGTATCTTTAAAAAACTCATATTTAGTATATCTTTCTAATACTGCATGTTGAACAGTTTCTAATTCTGTTCTTAATCTTTTCTGCTTTGCATCTTGAATCGCACTAACTCCTGAATACGTTGTTATCAATGCAATTATCATCATTACAATAAATGTTACTGATAATGCTATTAATGTTATACCTTTTTCATTTTTTTTCATTTGCATATTTCCCTTCTTAAATCTTTGATGTTATATTATCATTTTTTTCCTATTTTTACAAGTTTTTTTAAGAAATCTATTTGTTTTTTCACAAATATGTAGTATAATAGAGTTGTAGTGTTTTATTCAAAAGGAATTCACTGTTTATAATAGCTTTTCAGCTAGAATGGAGGTCTTTATGTGGCAAATATGGTTAATCACATCAGGAATATTTTTTATCTGTGAAATAATTACTGTTGGTTTCTTAGTTTTTTGGTTAGGAGTAGGAGCTTTAATTGCAATGCTTGTTAGTTTTTTTACCTCAAATATTATTATTCAAATGTCTGTATTTGTAATATCTTCTGGATTATTAATTTTATTAACAAGACCACTTGTTAATAAAATAAGTAAAAAAGATGTTGTTCCAACTAATGTCTATTCTTTAATTGGAAAAAAAGCAGTTGTAACTGAAGATATAGATTGGGTAACCGGAAAAGGCCAAATAAAATTTGAAGGTGAAATTTGGTCTGCCAAAAGCAAGGAACAAGTAAATATTCCTGTAGGAAGTGAAGTTGAAATTGTTTCAATAGAAGGTGTAAAAGCATTTGTAAAACCAATAAAAATAAGTTCTAATATAAAAGCTTAATATTTACATTGTTTTTTATATTAAATATATATTTTTTACCTAAGAAAAAATTATAAAAAATTATATATAGGCAATATATAATTGCCAAAAGGAGGAAATTATGTGGTTTTTAATTGTACTACTTGTTATAATACTAGTTATAGCATTCAAATCAATTAAAGTTGTTAGACAATCTGAGGTTTATATTATTGAAAGATTAGGAAAGTTTCACAAAGTTGCTGATGCTGGTCTTACAATAATCATTCCATTTTTTGATCATGTTAGAAGTGTTGTAAGCTTAAAACAACAAACAATGGATGTTCCACCTCAAGGAGTTATTACTAAAGATAATGTTACAATAACAATAGATACTGTTGTATTTTATCAAATAACAGATCCAGCAAAAGCTGTTTATGAAATTCAAAGTTTAAAAAAAGGTATTGAATATCTTGCAATTACTACAATACGTGATATTGTTGGTAAAATGGACTTAGATGAAACATTTAGTTCAAGAGATGGAATAAACTCTCAATTAAGAACAATACTTGATGATGCAACAGATAGATGGGGATGTAAAATCGATAGAGTTGAAATAAAAGATATTACTCCACCTGCTGATATTAGAGATGCAATGGAAAAACAAATGAATGCAGAAAGAAATAAAAGAGCATTAATTCTTGAAGCTGAAGCTCAAAAACAATCTGCTGTTACTATTGCAGAAGGTAAAAAACAAGCCGCTATTCTTGAAGCTGAAGCTGATAAAGAAGCTAAAATTCGTAGAGCTGCCGGTGAAGCACAAGCTATTAAAGAAGTTGCAGAAGCTAAAGCTAAAGAAATTGCTATGGTTTATGATGCAATAAAATCTGCTGATCCAGATGAAAAACTTGTTCAAATTAAATCTCTTGAAGCTCTTGAAGAAATTGCTAAAGGTGATGCAAACAAAGTATTTATTCCTTTTGAAGCAACAAGTGCATTAAGCAGTTTAGGTGCTGTAAAAGAAATTTTAAAAGATGACAAAAAATAAATATATAAGACCTCATAAATTGTGAGGTCTTTTTATTATATAAAAAATTATTTGAATTTTATCAGATTTATTCAGATTATTTTGTTTCTTTTAAATATGGTTCTATATGAATAATAGCTTTATACACATTATCCAATTTTGTCATATCTTTCTCAAGTTTATCTGCCAATTTATGACTTTGGAACGTTGTCATATTTCCATCAACAGCTATCGTTAAAAATAAAACATATTGATATCCCACAGGTGCTGATGAAATATCATTTATAGATTTTATTTCTTTATATGTATGTAAAACATTTAATATAGTATCTTTTGTTTTTTCATCAATTGATCTATCCATTAAGATATTATAACTTTCTATAAATATTTCTACACCTGTTTTACATATCCAAGCAGATATTCCAATTCCTACTACTCCATCAAACCATTGTATTCCTTTTAAAGATAATAATACAGAAATTAGAGTAAATGTTGTTATTATACAATCATTTCTATGATCTTCCATACTTGCTTGTAATAAGATATTTTTACATTTTTTGTAATACGATTTTGAATAAATATATAAACACAATTTAGTTATAATTGTTACAATACATACTACTACAAGCCACCAAGAAAATGTTAATTGACTTCCATTTATTAAAGTCTTAAATGCATCTATTATTGTTTTTATAGATACAAATATCATTGATATTGATATAAAAAGTGAAAAAATATATTCTGCTTTTCCATGTCCAAAATTATGGTCATCATCACGCGGGACACTTGCAATTTTATTTCCTATTGATGTCATTATTGATGCAAATATATCTCCTGCACTATTTATACTATCTGCAATCATTGCCTGGCTTTTTGTTGAAAATCCAACAATTGCTTTTATTGAAAGTAAAAATATGTTTCCTATTATTCCAAATAATCCTACTCTTTTTGTTATTTCAAATCTATTTTCAGTTTCTTTCATAATGTTTCACCTCTTTTTTATAAGTCTATTCGACTATTATATATTTTTACTTTAAATTTTGCAATAGTTTTATCTAGATTTATTTACACCTAATATTCCTCCAAACATTCCACAAATTATCCCAGATATAATCATTACAATTGATTGCATCGATAATACAAATTTCTGATTTATTATACTTGAAAGTAAATATATACTTATTAAATATATTCCTCCTACTATAGCTCCATTTAATAATCCGTTTCTTTGTATTTTTGAATTTGATATTATACTACCAATGAATATGCTTATTGCTGTTATTACTATTATTGTTGGTGTTATAAAGCTTTCACTTATATCTGTATATGTCAAAATTATTGAAAATATTAGCAAAAATACTATTGTTGTTATAAATGATATTAAAATTCCTTTTATAATACTTGAAATTGATGTTGTCATCTAATCACTCCTTTTTATTAATATATTAATTTATATTTTAAATATTCATAAAAAAGACCATTCTGCTTGTTAAACAGAATAGTCTTTTAAACGTATTTTATATTAAGCTATTTAGCTTAATTTTGCTACTTATTTCCTCCAAATAGTTTCAAAAGTTGCACCATACCCAGAGGAAACTTCAACTTTATCAGGAGTAATCCTCATATGCGTTTTCCAAGGAAAATCAAGCATAGAATCAAGCTTAAGTTCCTTCGAAGCTTCCATAAGTAACTGACATGCATGATAATCCACATCAAGTGAACAATAACCATACTTCTTAACCTGTTCTTTAATGCCTTCTGCCAAAACTTTTTTAAACTTTTTGACAGATTTTTCAGAACGACCTTTATTTCTTCGCGTTGCTGTAAGGATTGCCAAAGTTGCCCCTAAATCCTCACCATTATCATGTTTAGGACTTGCAATTGCTTTGGTCCACCATTCAACTGCAATGGTAACATATTCAGGATATTCTCCTTCAATTTTAGGATTAATCTTCTTAGGAGGATCAATATTAAAGGCCCCTTTACATCCCTCACGGAATCTCTCAGCAAATTCAGGCTCTGCAATCTCATCAATCACCTGAGGGAAATAAACTGCCTGAGCAAGAACCTGAGACTTTTTATCAATCAGGTATTGAGGAAGTTTTCCATTATAATCAGTTGCAAAACCAGACTTTCCATTTCTAATGTCATCCACAACACATGCATACATCAAAAGCATGCCTTCAGGATTAAGTTCATCATTTACCACAGTCGCCATATAGCTTGTGAATTCGTTCAATTCCCGAGACATTTCTACATTTTTGCAAGCATCTGCCAGTTTCTGACGCACATTTTTCATAATCATTTTTTCTACTCCTTTATTAAGTTGTAAATGTTCGTAGCTAATAAAATTACTAGCCTTTTTATTATACACAATTTTACATAAAATGTCAAATTAGGTTAGTTAGAATTTTTTCGTTTGTATCCATTTTGAACTGATTTATGTCAGATATTTCTAGTTTGTTTTATATTGAGTTTTATTTTATTAGTAAATTTTCTAATAATAAATTTAAACACAAAAAAGGGCACACTAACCCTATTACAACCTCGAGTGTCTTTTAATTTTATTTATGCTACTAAACTTCGGATATTCTCTTGTTTATTTTTTATATGTCCTTTTGCTATTGTTAACATTACTATAAATGTTAGATTTAACATTTATTCCATTTTCTTTTGTCCCCTTATAAAATGGTCATTAAACATGTAATCTCTATCTATTCTACCATTTAACCTTTCTATTTCTGTTTTCATTTTATATTTCTTCTTAAATTTTTTACTATCTCTTGCCACTGATGTAAATATTCTATAATCTGTTTCCAATAGTATTCTATATATTTTCTTTCCTGTATTATACCTTGTATATCTTAGGGCAATATTTTCTCTATCATATCCTAAATATTTCATCTTTTCATAATTATTTAAGTCTACTATATAGAATACTTCTCCTTCTTCAGTATAGGCTATTGGCTGATTTTCTATTTCTCTATATTTCTCAGTTTTATCCCATCTATGAACTATATCTATTATCGGATTTACATTATATTCTTCTTTTATACGTTTGTTTCTTGAACCATTATCATATCCTGCATCTCCCATTAAATTTTTCATTTTTTCTAATTTGTATTGTTCTTTATCGTTATTTTGCATCACATATTATATAAGCTCTAAATCCATAATGCCATTCTTTTTTTACTTCCATCTTTCATTTCATATATCTTACATGAAAATGTTGCTTCATGTTCAGCTCTATTATCATTACATTTTTTGTATTGTTTTTACTAGCATATGTTTCCAAAAATTTCCCATCTATTGCACAATCTTCTCCAAATCCTTCTAAATTTTCATACATAAATTTTATTAATCCCTCATATATTTCTTCAATTTCTGTTTTACAGTTTTTTAGTTTATTCAAGAAGCCTGTAAATACTCTTGCTGGTGGTACTAAATGTTTTCTGTCACCACAATATTTATATTTTCCTTCACTTAATTCACATGCTATTCTTAATCGTGAATTTCTACTTAATTCTCTTCTAAATGATTCTACACTTCTGTGTCCAAATATTTTCATTGCATAAATTAAATTTAACATTGTTCTTACTGGATAATCATTTCTTCCATTTTTTCTTCTTTTTTCAAGCCTTTCACATAATTTTTCATCATCGATATTTTCAAAAAATATTTTTAATCTTTCCAAATCTCCTAAATTTTCAATTTCTCTATATT
This sequence comes from uncultured Clostridia bacterium, assembly GCA_934120045.1. Classification (GTDB taxonomy): domain Bacteria; phylum Bacillota; class Clostridia; order TANB77; family CAG-508; genus CAG-269. The sequence continues at coordinate 216,732 of CAKOTF010000001.1, read as the reverse complement.
CAAATATTGAAATTTGTGATATATTGTTCATAGATTTTTTCACTCCTTTGTTATGTTTTTTTGTTCAAGTAAATTATATCAAATTAGAGTGGAAAAATCACTAAAAACGCTTGAAAAATCAAGCGTTTTTATGTTTTTGACATATTTTTTCTATTTATCTTATTTTTTATACTGATTAATTGCTGTAAATGGCTTAACTTCAAGTCGTTACATTTTTATTACAAATTTTTCACCTACGGATTTATGGTTTCTAAACTAACGAAATTATTCAGTTATATTAAATTTGCATTTTTAAGTAATATATGCTATAATTGCAATATATTTGTAATTTTAGAAATTTTCTCTAAAGAGGTGTTAATTATGACATTTATTATAATAATATATATATTAATTTTTGCAATATTTGCATTATGTGGATATGCAGTAATGCAAATAAAATTAGCCGGAATGAATGTTAAAGACTTTTGGAGTTTTATTGAAGCTAACCAAATTTTAGATAAATTATATGAATTTTCACAAAAATATAAAACATTAAACAAACAACAACAAGTTGTTTATTTAATGGAAGCTGAAAAAGTTTTTACTGCATTTGATAAAATTCCTGATATAATCTGGGAAGATGAATTTAAAAAATATGATGAAGTTTTAAAAAAATATAAAGAAATAAAAATGGAAAGATGGATATCAAATTAAGATAACCATCTTTTTATTTTATAATTTGAATATAAATTCTTTACCTCTAACAATATTTCCTTGTAAAATTTCTTCTGAGAGTCTATCTTCTACTAGTTCTTGAATTTTTCTTCTTAAAGGTCTTGCACCATAATTTTTATCAATTTCACTATTTGCAATAACTTCAGCCACAGAATCATCAATTTTAACAAAATACTTCTTTTCTTCTAATCTTTTTTCAATTTGTTTTAACATAATTTTTGCTATATAAACAATTTCACTATTTTTTAATTTATGAAATACAATTATCTCATCAATTCTATTAATTAATTCTGGTCTAAATTCTTTTTTTAATTCTTTAATTATTTCATTTTTGCTTTCATCATATTCTCTTTTTTCTCCACTTCCAAATCCCAGATTTTTTCTATCGGTAATATATCTTGCGCCAATATTAGATGTCATTATAATAATTACATTTTTAAAATCAACTTCTCTTCCTTGTGCGTCTGTAAGTCTACCATCTTCTAAGATCTGTAATAATAAATTCATTACATCTGGATGAGCTTTTTCAATTTCATCAAATAATATTAATGAATATGGTTTTCTTTTAACTTTTTCAGTTAATTGACCTCCATCATCAAAGCCAACATATCCAGGAGGTGCTCCTATTATTTTTGATACAGAATGTGGCTCCATATATTCGGACATATCTAATCTTATCATATTATCTTCATTGTCAAATAAATTTTCTGCCAATGCTTTACATAACTCCGTTTTTCCAACTCCTGTAGGCCCTAAGAATAAAAATGAGCCTATTGGTCTTTTGGGATCTTTTAAACCTATTCTGCCTCTTCTTATTGCTTTTGCTACTGCTTCTACAGCTTCATTTTGTCCAATTACTCTTTTGTGTAAATTTTTCTCCAAATTTTTTATTTTTTCATTATCATCTTCATTTAATCTTTGTACAGGTATTCCTGTCCATTTTGATATTACTTCTGCTATATTTTCTTCTTTTACTTCAACAATATCCCTTATCTTGTATTTTTCCCATTCACTTGAACTTTGACCAAGTTTTATTCTTAATTCTCTTTCTTTATCTCTTAATTTGGCTGCATTTTCAAATTCTTGATTATAAATTGCATCTTCCTTGTCTTTTTCTATTTTCTCTAATTCTTCTTGCAATTTCTTTATTTCATCTGGTTCTATATATTTTTTTATCCTTATTTTTGATGATGCTTCATCAATCAAATCAATTGCTTTATCTGGCAAAAATCTATCTGCTATATACCTTTTTGAAAGAGTTACAGCTGATTTTATTGCATCATCTGTAATTTTTACATTGTGATGTGCTTCATATTTATCTCTTATTCCTTTTAAAATTTCAATTGTTTCCGCTTCTGTTGGCTCATCAACTTGAATTGGACTAAATCTTCTTTCTAATGCTGAATCTTTTTCTATATATTTTCTATATTCTTCTACTGTTGTTGCTCCTATTAATTGAATTTCACCTCTTGCAAGTAATGGTTTTAAAATATTTGCTGCATCTATTGCACCTTCTGCAGCTCCTGCTCCAACTATTGTATGTATTTCATCAATAAATAATATTATATCTCCTGCTTTTCTTACTTCTGCTAATGCCTTTTTTATTCTTTCTTCAAAATCTCCTCTATATTTTGTTCCGGCTACCATTCCTGAAATATCAATACTTATAATTCTTTTTTCTTTTAAATTTTGTGGTACATCACCTATTACCATTTTCTCTGCAAGTCCTTCTACAATTGCCGTTTTTCCAACACCAGGTTCTCCTATTAAGCATGGATTATTTTTGGTTCTTCTAGACAATATTTCAATCATTCTTTCTACTTCTTTTTCTCTACCAATTATATTATCAAATTTTCCTTCTTCTGCTTTTTCTGTTATATCTTCTCCAAATTGATTTAATGTTGTTGTTTGTTGACTCTTTGATTTGCTCTTTGAAATATCTTTATTTATCTCATTATCAATTTCTTCTTCATTTATAACTTTTGCTACTTCATTGTAAATTTGAGGTATTTCTACATTTAACTCTAGAATTATTTTTATTGCAATACAATCTCCTTCTTTCATAAGTGCTAATAATAAATGTTCTGTTCCTATATAATTATACCCTATCCTTTTAGCTTCAAGAAAAGCATTTTCTAATACTCTTTTACTTCTTGGAGTAAATCCTAGAGATTCTTTTATTTCTTTTCCATGTCCTAACATTTCTTTTATCTCTTTTAAAATTTTTTCAGAAGTTACACCTTTATTTTGCAGTACTTTTGATGCAATTCCTTCTCCTTCTTTTACTAATCCATATAATATATGTTCTGTCCCTATGTAATTATGTCCTAATTCTATTGATATATCATCCGCTATTTCTATAACTTTTTTGGCTCTATTTGTAAATTTATATATCATCTTTTGTCCTCCTTCTTTTTTGTCATATTTGATAATTCTTTTGCTTTTTCTTTTTGGCTACTTGGCTGTAACCATGCAAAATATGAACACACAAATTCTCCATATTTATCCACATCTTCATTTTCATCTATATGTTTCTTATCCATAAACTTTCCTCCTAAAACAAAGCGACATAGTCGCTCTTTGTTTTGGCCCGATTTGAATTTTCGACTAAAAGGAGAAAATCTCAAAGGGCTAGCGATTGTAGCTTTTATATACTAAGAAGTTAAAAGAACTTTCCTAGTATATAAAAAAGACACTACCTTTATATAAGGTATGTGCCGTTTTTCATTTTTTATTCAATTATTCTTTTATTCCAAATAAGAATTTTACAATTCCTCTTAAGCATTTTGGGACTTTTTTTACTACAATAGTCATATGTACCTCCTTCTTAAGCTTTTAGCAGAGCAACCATAATATTCCTACTAATATTACTATCACTCCTATCAAAAATAACCATCCTGTAATTGGAAGGAATAATACTAGTAAGATTCCTATTCCTAAACCTACTAAACATACTCCAAATGTCTTTTTTAAGATTTTCATTATGATTTCCTCCAACTTATTTATATATTATATTAATCTTATTTAATTTTGTGATTTATTATGTAATTTCAATTCATATTATTAAACCTATTATAATATTATTAAAGCGAAAGGTTATTATGTATGAAAAAACTTAAAATTTTTATTTTTAACACTTTAATTTTATTATTTAGTTCAGTTATTTTACAAGTTATTGCTACATTTTTTAGTGTATATATTTCTAATACAATTGGTGAAGAGGCTGTTGGAGTTTTTTCATTAGTAATGTCTGTTTATCTATTTGGTATAACTCTTGCTTCTGCAGGTATTAATATTGCTTCAACTCGAATAGTCTCTGAAGAATTAGCCGCAAATAATGAATTAGGTAGTAAAAAAGCTGCTAGTAGATGTATATTTCTTAGTCTTATTTTTGGTTGCTGTGCTAGCCTGATTTTTTTTATTTTTGCTGATTTTATTACCTTAAAATGTCTACATAACAGAGTTAGTAAAAATGTTATTTATTTAATTTGTATTGCTTTACCTTTTATTGCTATGTCTTCTGCCATAAATGGATATTTTACAGCTGTAAGAAGAGTTTATAAAAATGCTCTTTCCAAGTTTTTTGAAGAATTCGTTAAAATTGTTTGCACTGCATTTTTGCTTAGTTTGATTATGCCTAAAGGTATTGATTATGCTTGTTATTCTTTAATTTTAGCAGATGTAATTTCTGAAGTACTTTCATTTTTCGCTTTATATATTTTTTATAAATATGATAAAAGAAAAAATTTACTTGAATCTAGATATAAAGATATTGATTCATATACTAAAAGAATTTTTAGAATTACTATTCCTGTTGCCCTTACATCTTATTTACGTTCTGGTCTCTCTACTTTTAAGCAGTTAATAATTCCCTCTAGTCTACAACGAAGTGGCATGAATTCATCAAATAGTTTGATTTCTTATGGAATTGTAAATGGTATGGCTATGCCTATTATAATGTTTCCTGTAATACTCGTAACAAGTATTAGTAGTTTATTAGTACCTGAATTTTCAAGATTATATGTTGAAAAAAATAATGCTAAAATTAAGAGTATTTCTATTATTATCTTAAGTTTTACTCTTATTTTTGCAATATTTATTACTATTTTTATATTTACTTGTTCGAATTTTTTGAGTACTGCTATTTATAAAAAAATTGAAATTGCGAAATATTTACGTATTCTTTCACCTTTAATTATCATAATGTATCTTGATATTGTTATTGATGGCATTTTAAAAGGATTAGATGCTCAAGTTAGTGTTATGGCTATTAATGTTATTGATTGTATTATTAGTATTGGTTTTATTTATTTTTTTGTTCCAATACTTGGTTTTAGTGGATATATTATTTCTATTTTTATTAGCGAAGTTATTGATTTTACTCTTAGTGGACTTAAATTATTACATATATTAAAAAGGGCTAGTAAAAACTAGCCCTCTAAAAATTCTATAACAGAATGTAATTTTGTATCATCTTCACTCTTTACACAAATAACATGTGTATTATTTACAAAAGAATATTTACATTTTACTGTTTCACCTAATTTAATTTCTTTCTTATAAGAAATTTTAAAATTATCAAACTCTTTTTCATTATCATATACCTCATCTGGTAAAGCCTCATTTGCCAAGTCTAAATAATTTATATTGTGCATATGATGATTTACATCAATATCTCCTCTTTTTACAGTATATTCTGATTCTCGTTCATAATTATCTAATTCTTTAATTTTATCAAATGTTTCATCTTCAAATACACATTTATTAGATTCTGGTTGATATTTTGATAATATTTCATCTGTAATTCTTTCCATTTTTCCTGTTTCAATATTAACTAAAACCCATCTTGAAATTGCTTTTACTATTACATTTCCTTGTTCATCAACAACTTCAAAATCACGATATGCATAATATTTTAATCCGTCTTTTGACCATGTTCTTGCCAATATTTTTTCTGCATAATTAGGTCTTCTTATAACTTGTACTTTCCAATCTAACAAAATCCAAGTTAAATGTGTTTTATCCATTGTTGGAATTCCATATCCAGCAATATTAGAATGTACTCCTCCAATATCCTCTAAAATGCCTAATAATGCTTTATTTGTTATTTTATTTTCTTTTCCTATTTCTGACAATTTAACGTAATATTCTCTTTCTACTATCATCTTGCTCCTTCTTTCTTATAAAAAGGTGCTATTTAAGCACCTTTTATACATAGTCTTTTTTAATATCCTGGCTTTTCTAAAAGTCTAAACATATTTTTCTTGTATTTTTCAACACCTGGTTGATTAAATGGGTTTACCCCTAATAACATTCCAGACATTGCACATGCTTTTTCAAAAAAGTATATCAAATGCCCTATTGTTTCTTCTGATAATTTTGGCAACTCTAATACTATGTTTGGAACATCTCCTGCTGTATGTGCCTCTATTGTTCCTTCCATTGCTTTTTTATTTACATAGTCTAATGTTTTTCCTGCTAAATAATTTAATCCATCTAAATTATCTTCTTCTTCTTTTAAGTCTATATCTGATTCTGATTTTTCAATTCTTATTACTGTTTCAAATAGATTTCTTCTACCTTCTTGAATATATTGTCCCATAGAGTGTAAATCTGTTGTAAAGTCAACACCTGCTGGGAATATTCCTAATTGATCTTTTCCTTCACTTTCTCCAAATAATTGTTTCCACCATTCTGTAAAATAGTGCATTTTAGGTTCATAATTTACCAATATTTCTGTATTTTTATATAATTTATATAAAATATTTCTAACAACAGCATATTGATAGCATGCATTATATTTTAAATTTGAATCTTCATATTTTAATTGTGCTGTACGTGCTCCGTCCATTAATCTGTCTATATCTATTCCTGCAACAGCTATTGGTAATAATCCTACTGCTGTTAATACAGAATATCTTCCTCCAACATTATCTGGAATTACAAACTTTTCATATCCTTCTTCATCTGCTAATGTTTTTAATGCTCCTCTTTCTTTATCTGTTGTTACATATATTCTACTTCTTGCTTCATCTATTCCATATCTGTTTTCAAGAATTTCTCTAAAAATTCTAAATACAATAGCAGGTTCTGTTGTTGTTCCAGATTTTGAAATTACATTTATTGAAAAATCTTTTGTTCCTAATACTTCAATTAAGTCATTTACATAGTTTGGACTTAAATTATTTCCAACATATAATATTTGTGGAAATTTTCTTTGTTTTTCTAGTAACATATTATAAAATGTATTTGTTAAACTTTCAATAACTGCTCTTGCTCCTAAATATGATCCACCAATTCCTATTACAATTAAAACTTCTGAATCTTTTTGAATCTTTTGTGCTGATTTTTTTATTCTTTCAAATTCTTCTTTATCATAATTTGTTGGCAAATTCAGCCAACCTACAAAGTCTTTTTGATCATTTGCTCTTGAATGTAAGTCTTGATGTATTTGTTCTACTTTTTCTTTATACTGCATTATAGACTTTTGTTCTATTCCTGAATATTTTAAATTTAGTTTTAAATTCAACATATCTATTCCTTCCTTCTTTTGATTCTTATTTATTCCATTAGTAAATTATTCTTGTTTTAATTCATCTATGATTACTTTATAATCTGCAGCTTTTAATATTGCTGTTCCTGCAACTAATATATTTGCTCCTGCATTTTTTACTCTTTCTGCTGTTTTTAGATTAATTCCTCCATCTGCTTCTATATCTATTTCTAGGCTATTCTTTTCTGCGTATGTTTTTAATTCATCTATTTTTGCAATCATATCTGTTATTAATGTTTGTCCACCTTTTCCTGGCTCAACAGTCATTATTAAACACATATGTATATATGGTAAATATTCATATACCTTCTCTATTGGTGTTTCTGGTTTTATTGCAATTCCAACTCTTGAACCTTTTTCTTTTATTAAATTAATATTTTTCATTACTTCTTCTTTACTCTTACATGCTTCTAAATGAAATGTTATAATATTAGGCTCATCTGCTGAAAATACTTCTATTCCTGTTTCTACATCTTCTACCATTAAGTGTATGTCTAATGGTAAATTTGATATTCTTTTTATATAATTACTATATTCTATCATTTTATGATATGTATCTTGACTCACAAATTTTCCGTCCATTACATCTATATGAAAATAATCTGTTTTAGATTTTTCTAATAGCATAAATGTTTCTGCTTCATTACCTTTTTCTACTGACAATATTGATGTTGATATTTCTACCATTTTATCATTTCCTTTCCTTTGGTATGGATATATTATATATTATTTAAATTATTTTGTCTAGGATTATACATAAAAAAGCAGATTCAAAAATTTCTATGCAAAAAAATTACTTAAAAACTTTTGAATCTCTATATTTACTATTTTTTATTTTAAACCAAAACTATATTTTCTATACTATTCTCCTGGTTCAATACCTTCTGATTTCTGATTTTCTCTTTTTTCAAAATTATTTATTAAAGTTTCTGTAAGTTTGTCTTTTTCTCCCCCTTCTCTTGATAAATATTCATCTTTTGTACCATTTCTATAGTATTCTCTTAGATCTTCCATCTGCCATAAAATTCCACCTATTTCATCTAATACAACACCATTTTCATTCTTTCCATCATCAATCCATTTTTCAATAATTTCTCCACTAACTTTTGCAACTTCAATTACTCTATTAGACATAGAATTTTTACCATAAAAATTAACAACTATATCTCCTGCAATCTCATGTCCATTAATTTCTTTATATTGTTCTTTATAGAATTTTTTTATATATTTTAAAACATCTTCTTTAGAATCTATATTTTTTATATCATCTCTTATTTGTTGTATCTGAGCTTCTCTTTGAGCAATTAAATCATTTTGTTCTTTTATGTCATTTACGTTTTGATTTGTAATTTGTACCTCTTGTCCATCTTCATTTTGAACAATTAAAACTCCTTCGTCCCCCAATCCAACAACTTTAATAGAATCTCTAAAATTATTAGCATCAACTGTAACTGATTTTGGATTTTCTTGAGTAACACCTTCTATTTTTCCTGAACCTTCTCCTAACATTTTACCTGTTGAAAATAACGTAAATCCTGCTAAAGCTAGTGAGCCAGTTCTTAGTGCCATTCTCCTTCGAAAATTACGTATAGATCTCTGTATTATTTTTTCTTTTTCTTTCTCTGTTGCTTGTCTTCCATTTCTAATTTGAAAAGCATTAAGTCCATACTTTATATCTTTTCTACACTCTTTAAAATGCATCCAAAAATCTCCATTTTCTCGCTTTTCTCTTCTTTTATCTTCCATTGTTTGTTGGTTTCTTTTTCTTGAATTTTTTTCCATAGTACCTCTCCTCAACTTTTGTTAAATTTATTTATATAATATCTCATTATACATTCAAAGTCAACAATTTTAATAAAATTGTATGTTTTTACTCTATTTGGATAGACTAGTTCTGTCAAATTTACTGCTATACTCAAGTATATTAAATTTAAGAGGTGATTACAATGTATTTGTCTGATGCAATAAGAGAAAGAATTAGATTCTATCAAAAGAAAAAAGGAATGAGTTTATGGGCATTATTTAAAGCATCAGGTGTTCCAATGTCAACACTTGCTGCATTTATGAGTAAGAGAACTGAATTACTAAAACTAGATACATTACTTCATATATGTGAAGGCTTTGATATTACTATAACTGAATTTTTTCAAGATGATATTTTTAAAGAAGTTGAACAAGATAACGATAAAGCTGAGTAGGAATACTTAGCTTTTTGTAATACTTTTGTAATATAAATTTAATATTATTGTAATACACATTTATACTAAAATATTGTATAATTAATTTGACGAATTTATTATACAAATGTCAAAATAAAAAACTGGAGGATACAATGAGCGTTGAATCTGACTTAAGAAAAGATGGAATAAAAGTAGTCGACATATTAGATACAATGACAGTTAATAGAATAGCTCACAATATCGCAGCAAAGCTTTGTGAAACATTTCCAGAACTTTGTTTTAATGAATCAGATTTATTTGCGAAACTTGCTAGATTAACAATGTATCGTGCTGAAATGCCTGAAGGTATGGCTGAAGCAAATTACTTTTATAAAAATGCATCTATCTATTTTAATGAAAGAGTTGCTGTCGAAGATTTAGAAGAATTTGCAATTCATGAATGTATACATTATATTCAAGAAGTTAAAGATAAAAGAAATAATCTAGTACGTATGGGATTATGTAATTTCGATACTTTAAAAATTACAGGTATGGGTTTAAATGAAGCTGCAGTGCAATATTCAACATCTAAAGTAATTGGAATTCAAAAAGAAGCTGTTAAATATTTTGGAATTTCATTTGAAACAATTAGCCCTTCATACTATCCACTAGAATGTAACTTGATTGAACAGTTAACTTACTTTACAGGTAGTGAAATATTATTTGATAGTACATTTACAAGTAATGATAAATTCAAAAATTATTTTATTGAACTTACATCAAATAAAACATTTACAGAAATTGAATCATGTTGTGATCAAATTTTAGAATTTGAAGAAGAAATTTTAAGGTTAAATAATAAGTTTAATTCTTATGATGAAAGATGTAATAAAGTTGATAAAATAGTTGCAAAACAAGATTCTCTAAAAAATAAAATTACTGATACATATCTGAAAGCTCAAAATACTCTTATAAAAGGATATTTTGATAAAGCTTTTAAAAATATTACTAATTTAGAAGAACTTGATAATTATAGAAAAAAATTAGATCATTTTGGAAATTTAATTGGTAGAACTGATAATTATACTTTCTTTGATGACTATTATACCGAAAAAATGTCACAATTAGAACATAAATCTAACGTGCTTGAAAATGGTGGCATTGAAACGGCTCTAACAATCAAAAAACCTACAAAAGTTGGTTCTTGGTTTAGAGCATTCCTTAACTTCGTAACAGGAGATAAAATACATAATTAACAAAAGATTTTAATACACAAAAGAAATTCAATAAACAAAAGATAAATTTTTTAACTTTTACTAAAGATTTTTAAAATACCAAAGATAAAAGTACCAAAGAATATTAATTTACAAAAGTATTACTTAAATACATATGATTTTTAAGTTACATATGACTTCACAAAAGATGAAGTTTTACATATGATATTATACTAAAGATAATCAATTTTCTACACAAAAAAGATATCCCTATCTTTTTTGAAAAGGACTAGAATACTCTAGTCCTTTATTTTTTATATATTTTTTAAATATTCATCTATTGAATTTGCCGCATCTCTTCCAGACCTAGCAGCCCATGCAACAGTTCCTTTACATCCTGCAATATCTCCTCCAGCGAAAATTTTAGCTTTTGAGGTTCTATTTTTTTCGTCTACTATAATATAACCATACTTGTCTAAATCAAGTCCTAAATTGTTTGTAAACTGTTCAGGCATTGATCCTAATGCCATTATTACATAATCTATATCAATTAAATAATTTGAATTTTCTATATTAATAGGAACTTTTCTTTTTTCTCCTTCTTTTTGCACTAATTCTGTTTTAATTAATTCTAATTTTTCTACTTTTTGATTTCCTATAATTTTTACAATATTATTTTGAAATAAAAACTTTATTTCCTCTTGTTTAGCCTCTTCTATTTCTTTTGCTTCTGCTGGCATTTGTTCTTCTGCTCTTCTATATATAACATCTACTTCTTCTGCACCTAATCTTTTTATTGTTCTAGCACAATCCATTGCTACATTTCCGCCACCTATTACAGCAACTTTCTTTCCTTTATAATTTGGATGTAACTTTTCTTCTAAAAGTTGATTTCCTCCAAATACTCCTTGTAAATTTTCTCCGTCTACTCCCATTTTAGTAGTTATATTAGCACCATAAGCTAAAAATACTGCATCAAATTTATCTTCAAGCTCTTGTAATGTAAAATTCTTTCCAAGTTCTTTATTATATTCTACTTGTAATCCTAAATCTAATATTTTCTGAATTGTATCTTTTACAATTTTCTTTGGAAGTCTAAACTCTGGAATTCCATGAACAAGTAGTCCTCCAAGATAATCATATTTTTCGAATATAGTAACAGAATATCCTTTTTTTAATAAGAATGCTGATGCAGTTAAACCAGCAGGGCCTCCCCCAACAATTGCAACTTTTTTATTTTGATTTTCATTATTTATTTCTGCAAATTTATATCCTTCTTTTATTGCAATATCTCCTACAAAAGCTTCTAGTTCTCCAATACTAACAGGTTGTCCTTTTATTCCTCTTACACATGAACCTTGACACTGCTTTGTATGTGGACATATTCTTCCACATACAGATTCTAAAATTGTTGTTTCTGACAATATCTCATATGCTTGTTTATAATCTTCTTCTTTTATTGCTTTTATAAATCCTGGTATATTATTATTTAATGGACAACCTTTATTAGAACAAGGTTTTGTCACACAATTTAAACAATAATTTATTTTTGATTTTATTTCTTCCATTATAAGTAACTCCATTCAACTAATTTCGTATAAATATTTTATATTTTTATACTATTTCAGTCAATATACCTGACCTTTTATTCAATCTATTGGCATATTTCATTATATCTTTTTATAACTTGTTTTAAATCTTTAATAAAATCTATTTTTTTATTTTCATCTCTCAACAATGCTGCAGGGTGCCATGTTGGCATATAAAGAATTCCTTTTCTTTCTAACCATTTTCCTCTACTAGCTGTTATACCATATTCTTTTCCTAATATATTTTTTAATGCAACACTACCTAATAAAACAATTATTTTTGGTTTGACTAAGATTACTTGATTTCTTAAATAATCTAAACATTTTTCTGCTTCATCATCTTGTGGATTTCTATTATTTGGAGGTCTACATTTTACTATATTAGCAATATATACTTCTTCTCTTTTTATTCCTAACATATCAAATGCCATATTCATAAGTTTTCCTGCTTTTCCCACAAATGGTTCACCTTGTGCATCTTCATCTGCACCAGGACCTTCACCTATAAACATTATATCTGCAGTCCTATTTCCTACTCCAAATACTACATTTTTTCTAGTTTCACATAGCCTACATTTTCTACATTGTTTTATTACTTCTTCTAATTCTTCCCAATTGTTATACATATTTTTTCCTATATTATAGTATTTAGGTTTTTCTGGATTTGCCTATAAACCTTATTTCTCTATTTCAAAAATTTTCATAGCATTTTCATAAGTTTGTTTTGCAATTTCTTCTAGTGATATTCCTTTTAAATCTGCAATTCTTTTTGCAACATATTTAACATTTCTGCAGTCATTTCTTTGTCCCCTATATGGTTCTGGTGATAAATATGGGCTATCTGTTTCTATTAACATCTTCTCAAGTGGAACCATATCAATTATTGCTGAAGCATTCTTAGAATTCTTAAATGTAATTGGACCTGCAAATGATATATAATATCCAAGTTGTAATGCCTGTTTTACTAATTCTTGATTTTGTTGGCAACAATGAAATATTCCAGCTTTATTTACTTTATGATTTTTTATAATATCAATTGTATCTATAAACGCATCCCTTGAATGAATTACTATTGGCAATTCTAATTTATTAGCCAATTCTATTTGTTTTATAAAAGCTTTTTTTTGCAATTCTTTATTTTCAGTATTCCAATAATAATCTAATCCTATTTCTCCTATTGCAACTATTTTTTTATTTCTATTTTCAACTGCAATATTTGAAATTTCTTCTATACTTTTCCACAATTCTTCTTCAGTTTGTGGAATATCATTTGGCGAAATTCCAACTATTGAATATATATAATTATACTTTTGGGCTAATTCTAATGAAAATTTTGATGATGGAATATTATATCCTGCACATACAAATTTTGTTATTCCATCATTATATGTTTGTTCTATTATTTCTTCTCTATCTTTATCAAACTTTTCATCATTATAATGTGAATGTGAATCAAAAAACTCCATCTTTTTTCTTCCTTTACTATAACTTATTTGAATATTACAACTACATTAGCAATTGCATATTCTTTACAATGTGATAAGCTAATATCTATATCTTCTATATTTTGTATCTTATTATTTAAAATATTAACATATGGCCTACCTTTTTCATCATTTAATATTTCTATATCTTTCCAATTAATTTGAAATTTATTCTCTAATTCATCTGATACTGCTTTAAAAACAGCTTCTTTAGCAGAAAATCTAGCTGCATAATGTTGATATTTTTGCATTTTTTTGTTTTCACAATATTCTCTTTCCTTTTCTGTATATACTCTTTCACAAAATTTTTCATTTGTACTTTCTATACTTTCTTTTACTCTACTTATCTCTATAATATCTGTTCCTGTTCTTATCTTCATCTTTAATTCCTTTCAAATTACACAAATAATAATTTTCGCAAAATCTTCATAGTAATTTTAATCCATATTACAAAAAATAGCAAGTTAAACTTGCTATTTTTCGTTTTTACTTATTTTACTAATATTCTTTTTCTGATAAATATTATTGTCGCTCCAACTAAGATTAATCCTGCTGCTACTGTTGTTACATATAACCATCTTGATATTATTGTACCTGTTGGTGGAGTTATTGTTGTTCTTACTGAATCTTCATCGTCCTCTTTTGCTCCCCCTGGTATTAAGTTTCCTGGTGTCGTATCTTTTACTCTGCTGTATGTATTTTCTGCTCTATTTTTGTTTTGGCTATATCCAGAATATTGTAATATTTCTATATCATTTGTATATTTCATTGTGTCTGTATTTACTGCTAATAGTCTACTTACTTTATATGCAATACTTCTTGTTTGTCCTATTGTAACTAATTCTTCATTTGGATTATTAAATGTATTCGTTGTATATATTGTATATTTTCCATCTCTTAATGTCTTTTCCTTCTTACTATCATTTTCTGTTACAAATAAATTTGTTCCATTATATGATGTTAATTCTTCTATCGCTCTCTTATTCCATTCTGGCATTGTGTTTTCATCTGCTGTTAATTCTGATCCTATATAATCTCCTAATACATCTATTCTTGTTGTTACTGCTTCATCTGTTGTCAATCCTTCTTGTGTTCCATAGTAATAATAATTTCTTCTTAATGCTACCTTTTGAGTATTATCTGTTCCCCATATTGGATATATTGAATAATCTAATTCTGAATTATTTGTTATTTTTATTGTGTATTCTTCTTCTATTGTTGCATTTTGTAATAATTCTGTATCCATTTCTATTGGTACAAAGTCATCTAATCCTGTTCTTACATATGGTAAACTTTCTTTACTTGGATCTCCATTTATTAATACTTGACCATTTCCTAGTGATACTTTTAACCCTGTTATTACTTTGTCTACTTGTAAATCCACTATTGGTCTTTCTATTAATCCTAAGTCTACATTATCTATTGTAAATACATAATTTAATGTTCCATCTTCTTGTGTTTCTAATGTTGCTCCTGATTGTTGATCATTAAATTCTTCTATTCCTAATTTGAAGTATGGTGTATATGCTTCCATATTTTCATACACATATGTTTTTGTTCCTTTTAAGATTTCATAGTTTATTTTTGCTTCTTTTTCTAGATTTGCTCTATATTCTACATCATCTACTGCATCTGAATATCTTGTTTCTGGACTCTTTAAGAACCATGAGTAATCTCCGTTTAAATGTGCCTTTCCATCTGTTATATTCATTGCATTTGATATCTCTCCTGATGTGATTACTGTTGATTTATATTCTCTTGCTTCTATTTCTTTCAATACATTTCCACTTTGATCATTTATTGTTGTTCCAGCTCTTGGTGTTTCTTTTTCTTGACCATTTTCATCTACATCTTTCATGTTCTTTCCATATGTATATTTTATTACATAATCTCCAGCTATCAATCCTTCAAATTTATATTCTCCTTTTTCATTTGTATATGTTCTTGCTAATACTTTTGATGATTCTCCTTGGGTTGTTTTATTTTCTTGATATAATTTGGCTACATCATATACTTGACTTCCATTTTCACCATTTCTTGCAGAATCTGAATCATATTGTCCGTCTGTCATTGGTACACTTAATATTTCTACAAGTACATTTGCCATTACATTTTCATTATTGTATATTCCGTCTCCAACTCTTTCATATATATCATTTCCATCAATCTTGATTGGTGTACTTTGCTTTGGACTATCTTCATATACTATTCCTGATAATTCTGTTTGTGTTCCCTTTGATAATTTGAATGTTGGTGCTATTGTTGTATCATTCTCAAATGTATCTGTTACAAATGAATCATCTGTATCAATTTGCACTTGTGCATTTCTTGCTGCTGAATTTTTATCTATACTTGCATATGCATATATTCCTTCAGCCCTATTAAATTCATTTTCTTCATTATTTGAATATGTTGAATATCTCTTTACTTCTGCCATAAAATCAAATTTTATTCCTGTTGGATTATTTAATATTTTTGCTATTGTATTGGCATCTGTTCTAAATGTTACTTCTAGTACTTCTCTCTTTCCTGCTGATATTTTTCTGTCTTCTAATTTTTCTAAATCTATTGTTGCTTCTTTTAATTTTACTGCTCCCGCTCCATTCTTTGTTGCTGTTATTTCACTTTCTGAAACTTCTGTATTTACATTTGCTCCTTCATATCCATATGATATTATTTTTAAATCTTCATCATAATTTAATGTTAATTCTTTTATTTTGGCTGTTAATGTATTTGATTTATTTTGTAGATATATCTTATATGTTATATCTGCATATAAATTTGGTACTCCTTCTGGTGTTGCACTATATGATATTGTTGATTCATGTAGTTGTCTTTCATAATATTTTCCTTTTAATGCTTTTAATTTTACATCCATTTCTTCTTGAGTATCTGGATTTACTAAAGTTGCATATTTATATGTATGTTGATATCCATTTACATTTAATACAAATCTTGCTACATCACTATCTACTGCCACATCTACTTGTTCTCTTGAATATAATCCTAAATTTATATTTTTTATCTCATTAACATGTACTATGGTTGTGTTTTCTTTCTTAATATATCCTTCCAAATAATCACTTAAGTTCAAGTTCTTATATGTTGTTGCTTTTATATGATAAATATTTTCTCCATATGCTTCTTTATTTCCATTTGCTTCTGTCATATTTTTACCATAATTTATTTGTGATTGATGGTCTCCATTTTTGTTGTATGATATCTTATCTGAATTCACATTTCCATTTGTATCTATTACAATTCCTGTTGATTCTCCATTACTGTCTATTTGAGTTCCTGATGATATTGTACTAAATCTTTCATTAAATCTTTGTCTTACACTTGAGTCTTCATCTGATTTTCCTGATGCTACTTCTTCTGATGCTCTTGATGCATTTGTTACATTTACATCTGGATTTAATTTTACATTTCTGTATTTTACACCATTATATTCGAACTCAATATAATATTTGTCTAAATCTGCTATTCTTAATGTATCATCAGTATATGTTAAATCTTCATTTCTTGAACCAAAATGGTATTCACCATTTTCATTAGTCCATGTTACTAATTCTCTGTTTCTTACTGTATCATGTAATATTACTTTTACTCCTGGAACTAATTTATCTTTATCATCATATTGATCATTTTGGAATAAATCATTTCTAGCATTATCTTTTCCATTTAGCATATCTTCCCAAACATATCCAGATAAATCTATGAATTGTTTTTTATTTTCTATAATAACATTATGTATAACTTGACCATCATCAGGTAAATCTATCTCTGCAATTTTCTTTAATCCCTTACTTGTATCATAATTATCATCCCATATACCATATCCATATTGTGTATCTATTTCATATATTTCATATGTTCCTGCATATAAACCTGTAATTTGTTCTCCGACTCCAACTTCCCATTGAGAATTAGTACCTTTTTGTTTTACTAAGAATTTAAACTCTGACTTGCATTGGTTATTTTCTACTGTATATAATTCTTCTTTTGTATCTGCATCAATTTTATATAATATTAATGTTTTTGGCAATTCTTCTGGCCAAAAACTAATTGTTGTACTAAATGATATTGATGTACAAGCATTTGCCGAAGTTGATTGCTGATCTGTAACATGTTGGAATTTAGTGTAACCAGCACCACATTTTGGACAATGATATTGAGCTTCTACCTCATATGTATTAGTCCAAGTAGCTGATGCACTTACACAAACCTTTACTGTTCTAGTTAAAGTTACACTTAATCCTGTAACACCATCTGTTCCCTTTACTTGATCTGCAGTATAACTTCCTTTATATCCTGCAGCACCTAAAGCAGATTCAATATCTTTGCTTGATGTACTTGCTGGGTTATTTCTATCAACCACTGATGCTATACCTTCCCATAATGCAGAACTTTCTTTTGCTGAAAAGCTTCCTGGCATATTTCCTTCTACTGAAAAGTCTTGACCAAACTCATCCCAAGATAGCTCCAATCCTTCTGGTGGAATATCATCACCACTTACAGTAACAGTTCCTACAGTTACTACTGCTTCTGATGTACTTACAAGTCCCATTGGAACTTCTACCATCTCATAATCAGCACTACATGCAACTTCAACCTTTTCTTCTTCGTATCCAGTTATATTTCCCTTATCATCATATATTGGATCACCAGTTTTATAAGTATAACATCCATGTCCCATTGTAAAATGTGAACCTGGGTCACCACACCCTCCTGCTAAAGGTGTCATAGAACCATCTGCATTTACTTTGTAAAAGAAATTTGCTCCATTTTGATCCCTAACAAGTACTACATTTATTTTTGTTTCTGTTCCTATTTTAGTTTCTGCTATTGCATCTGAAATACTAGAATTTAACTCTGCCTCTAATCCTGCAACTGTAGAACTAACATCATATGCAAATTCTTTAGGTGAGAATGCAAATATTGATGTCATGAATATTATTCCAAAAATGACAAACATTCCTTTTTTACTTACAACTCTTCTAATAAAGTAGATCATTAATGCTATATATAATAATCCCATAATCACACCTCCTATTACTCTGAAGGCTATTTTTGCTCCTGTTGCAACATCTATTATTACTTCTGTTTGGTCTGTATCATTATTTACATTACTATCTTCTGTATGTCTTTGACTTTCACTTGTTGATATTTTAGCAATATTTGTATATGTTCCGGCATCTTTATCATCTAATGTTTTACTTAATACAATTGTTGTTTCAATACTTTCTCCTGGCTTTATTGTAGTATTTGCAAAACTTACATTACTTATTGAATTAGTTAATGATTTTGTCCAGCCTGAATTTAATTCTGAATGGAATTCCATTTTTGATGGAATTTCTGATAAAATTTCATATACATTTCCAGCTAAGTCTCCAACATTTGTTACTTTTACTTTATATTCGACTACAACTGTTGATCCAACAAATTGTTTTGAATGTATTTCAAATTTTGCTATTTTCTTATCATTATAATTATATTCTTTTGTTCCTTTTTTATTAGTAACTGTAATTTTTTCTATAAATTGTTCTATCTTCAAATCGAAATTTTTATTTTCAACTAATCCAATGTCTATATCTGATCTATTTGAATTTAAGTTAATTGTATTAGTTATTCCTATTGTTCTTGTTTCATCAAATATTCTAGCTAATTTTTCAATTGCATCATTATTTTGAGAAGTTGATACATTTGATGCTTGATATTCTGTTATACCATAATTTTCTGTATCATATTTAAATATCACATAATATTGTCCTGAATATATATTAGTAAATGTATATTTACCATCTTCGCCTGTTGTTTTTACAACAACATTACCTTTTTCATCAGTAATAAATTTTTTGGCTGATATGTTATATAATAAAACTTCTATACCTGATTTTGCACTTTCATTTTCATCTCTTTGTCCATTTAAGTTTTCATCAATCCAAGCCATTCCTGAAATTGTATATTTTGTTTTTGTTGTTTGTGTATTATCAGGAACATCAGGCGTTGTTTTATCAGAGTCTACTATATTTCCATCTTTATCTATTACTATAACTCCTGTTGTTTTTGGATGATATATTGTATTTTGAATAAAATTAGACTGTTTTGCTTTCATATCATTTCCAGAAACAATTGCATAATTAGAAATTCCTAAGTTATTTTGATTATTATCAAACTTTCTAACTGATGCAGTTATTTTTATAATAATTTTTCCACCATTTTGTATATTCAAATTAAGCTTAATTCTTGCCTTTTCTGATGAAGTTGTTAATCCATTTGCTTGTGCAACTAAAATGTCTTCCATTTTTTTATTTTCGTTTGTTATTTTATATTTTGTTATTGGTCCAACACCTGTTTTTTCAACATTGTAATTATTATATTCAACACTTTTTATATTAAGTTCATTTGGAATATAATCTTCAAATACTATAGAAGAATATCCTCCTAATTCTTCAATTACATATCCTTTATTTTCTATTTCAAATGTGTATGTTACATCTTTAAACTCTTTTATTTTCTCACCATTTGTTTCTGATGTTTGAGTTACTTTTATGGCTTCTATTCCACCTGAGCAAACACTTTCATTTGACCAATATACAGAATTATCTCCATCTGTACTTGCAAAATTAGCACCAATTCCAATGTTATACATATTATCTTCAGTTTCTTCCATATTTACTTTTACAGTAATTGAATATGCTACAAAATAATTTGCTTCTATATTATTACATTGTATTGTTAATTTTTTATCTTTTTCTTCATATTCTGCATCTTCTGTGCTAAGTGTTTTAATTGCTTTTACTTCTTCTATTTCTATATTTTCTGGTATATTAAATGTAAGTATACCATTTTTAGAATCATTAGTTAAATTTTTTACTATAAAATGATAAATAAATTCATTCTTGTTTGTTCTACTTATATATTGTCTACTTCTAACTTCAATTTCTCCTAATTTTATTTTATTAAGTAAATGATATGTATACACATTTGTTGTCCCAATGTTTATGTCTATTTGACTATCTATATCTTGTTCTGTTTCTGATTTTACTTTTACTTCATATGAATAGTTTTGACTTTCACCACTTTGTAGTTTTTCAATATTAATTCTTTTTTCTTTTAATTCTTCATCTATATTATATTGGTATGTATCATCTTGCCAATATACACCATTCTCATCTGCAACCTTTCCCTCAAGAACAGTATATGTCTCACTCCAATAAGAAAATGCTTTTTCATTATATTCTGCATACACTAATCCATCTGGTATATGTCCTAATATTTCAATATTTTTAATTTCATTTTCTGTTGTATTTTTTACTGTAATATCATATTTTATTATTTCATTTGTATAAATAATTGAATTGTTTTGTAATTCTGAATTTCCTATAATTGGTTTTATATTTATTTCTAAGCCATTTTGTTTTATTGTTATTCCACTTATTTCATCATTTACCATTGTTGTATTAATTTCATATGCATTCACAAGTTTTATGTTACTCTCACATGTTGAAAACTTGCTTTGATCATTGCCATCAACACATGTCATTTTTATTTGCTTTTCTCCAGCTTTTATATCTGTTTTTACTATTATATTAGCACTAACTCTTATATTAGTACCTTTTACAATTCCATCTGCTTGTAATTGAGTTTGCTTACCATCTAAGAATATTTTTAGAACTTTATTTCCATTTTCATTCTCTTCTATTTTATATTCTTTTACAGTTAATTCATTATCATATAATATATTTATATCATTAATAACTATTTTTTCAATTTCATTTGGAAATTCAAATGAAATTGTTGGATTTTCGAAAAGAATATCATTTTGTGAATTTCTTTTTAAAATTCCATTTATAATAATCTCATTTTGCGTCTTATTAGTTAATTGATTTTTACTTAATTCAATTTCTGCCATTGATGCATTATTTTCTTCATCAACAGCTAGTGACGTTAGCATTAATACTGAACTATTCATTAATAACATTATAATTATTAACATACTTAATATTTTTTTCATATTAATCTACCTCCCCTTCATTTTTGGATAATACTATATAATAAATACTATATATATTATTTTTTTGGTTTTCTGATAATTCATCATATTTAGTTTGATTATTTTGTAATTCATACATCATACCTGTTGCTGATGATATCAATTTACCATTTTTAAACTTTAACACTTGTGGAATTGTCCACCTCAAACTACCATTGTCATTTTTATTCGCTATTTTTTTATCAATAATTTTATTTTTTAATTCTTCATCATCTTCTTGATTGTTACTAATATCATAATAATAAATCGTATCTATATTTAAGTCCTTAGCTGCTTTCAGCAAACTTTCAATTGATGCTCTACAATATGGACAATCTGAAGTACTAATAAAAACAATAGCTTCTTGCTGACTATCTATCAAATATACTAATTCCTCTAAATTAATATAAACAATTGGATTATTTTCATCTATGCTTACTGTATTATATACAAATCCATCTTTTTCTCTTATTGTTCCATTTCTAGATTCATATTCATTTTTAAATTTTATAGGATTACGTTCTCCAACTGTTTTTATATCAGTTTGAGTTTCATTTGAATTATCATTATAAACCTCTTTATTTTTTCCTATTATAATTCCAATTAATAAACAAATTATTAATATACTTACTATTATAATTATTACTTTTATATTCTTTTTCATAAATATCCTTTCTTTTACCCATATACTTATATTTTAACATATTTAGCCTGAATTTTCAACATTTTACTTGAGATTACTATATTTTTTTACACAAAAAAGAAATCGACATAATAATCGATTTCTTTTTACAATTTTATTCTATTTTTTATCTTTCGTTTATTTCTTTAGCAATATTCTTTTTCTGATAAATATTATTGTTGCTCCAACTAAGATTAATCCTGCTACTACTGTTGTTACATATAACCATCTTGATATTATTGTACCTGTTGGTGGAGTTATTGTTGTTCTTACTGAGTCCTCATCATCTTCTTTTGCTCCTCCTGGCACTAAATTTCCTGGTGTTGTATCTTTTACTCTGCTGTATGTATTTTCTACTCTATTTTTGTTTTGGCTATATCCAGAATATTGTAATATTTCCATATCATTTGTATATTTCATTGTGTCTGTATTTACTGCTAATAACCTACTTACTTTATATGATATACTCTTTGTTTTTCCTATTGTTACTAATTCTTCATTTGGATTGTAGAATGTATTCGTTGTATATATTGTATATTTTCCATCTCTTAATGTCTTTTCTTTCTTACCATCATTTTCTGTTGAGAATAAATTTGTTCCATTATATGATGTCAATTCTTCTATTGCTCTCTTATTCCATTCTGGCATTGTGCTTTCATCTGCTGTTAATTCTGATCCTATATAATCTCCTAATACATCTATTCTTGTTGTTACTGCTTCATCTGTTGTCAATCCTTCTTGTGTTCCATAGTAATAATAATTTCTTCTTAATGCTACCTTTTGAGTATTATCTGTTCCCCATATTGGATATATTGAATAATCTAATTCTGAATTATTTGTTATTTTTATTGTGTATTCTTCTTCTATTGTTGCATTTTGTAATAATTCTGTATCCATTTCTATTGGTACAAAGTCATCTAATCCTGTTCTTACATATGGTAAACTTTCTTTACTTGGATCTCCATTTATTAATACTTGACCATTTCCTAGTGATACTTTTAACCCTGTTATTACTTTGTCTACTTGTAAATCCACTATTGGTCTTTCTATTAATCCTAAGTCTACATTATCTATTGTAAATACATAATTTAATGTTCCATCTTCTTGTGTTTCTAATGTTGCTCCTGATTGTTGATCATTAAATTCTTCTATTCCTAATTTGAAGTATGGTGTATATGCTTCCATATTTTCATACACATATGTTTTTGTTCCTTTTAAGATTTCATAGTTTATTTTTGCTTCTTTTTCTAGATTTGCTCTATATTCTACATCATCTACTGCATCTGAATATCTTGTTTCTGGACTCTTTAAGAACCATGAGTAATCTCCGTTTAAATGTGCCTTTCCATCTGTTATATTCATTGCATTTGATATCTCTCCTGATGTGATTACTGTTGATTTATATTCTCTTGCTTCTATTTCTTTTAGTTTTGTATTTCCATCACTTGTATAAATTGCTGTTGCACTTCTTATTGTTTCTTTTTCTTGACCATTTTCATCTACATCTTTCATATTCTTTCCATATGTATATTTTATTACATAATCTCCAGCTGTCAATCCTTCAAATTTGTATTCTCCTTTTTCGTTTGTATATGTTCTTGCTAATACTTTTGATGTTTCTCCTTGTGTTGTTTTATTCTCTTGATATAGTTTTGCTACATCATATTCTTGTCTTCCGTTTTCTCCTTTTCTTGCTGTATCTGAATCATATTGTCCATCTTCATTCTTTGGTACACTTAGTAATTCTACTAATACGTTTGCCATTACATTTTCATTATTATATATTCCGTCTCCAACTCTTTCATATATATCATTTCCGCTAATTTTTATTGGCGTACTTTCTTTTGGACTATCTTCATATACTATTCCTGATAGTTCTGTTTGTGTTCCTTTTGATAATTTGAATGTTGGGGCTATTGTTGTATCATTTTCAAATGTATCTGTTACAAATGTATTATCTGTATCTATTTGTACTTTTTCATTTCTTGAAGCTGAATTTTTGTCTATACTTGCATATGCAGTCATTTGTTGTGTATATGTTGAATATTTGCTAACTTCAGCCATCATATCAAATTTAATTCCTACTGGATTATTTAATATTCTTGCTATTGTATCAGCATATACTCTAAATGTTACTTCTAGTACTTCTTTCTTTCCTGCCGATATTTTTTTATCTTCTAGTTTTTCTAAATTAATTACAGCTTCTTTTAAGTTTTCAGTACCTCCATATACTGTATTAGCTACAATTTCTTGTTCTGAAACTTCTTGCGTTGTTCCTGAATTTTCATATCCATATGATATTAAATTTAATTCATTATCATAATCCAATGTTAATTCTTTTATTTTTGCTGTTAATGAGTTTGATTTATTTTGTAAATATATCTTATATGTTATATCTGCATATAAGTTTGGTGTTCCTTCTGGTGTTGCACTATATGATATTGATGATTCATGTAATTGTCTTTCATAGTATTTTCCTTTTAATGCTTTTAATTTAGCATCTACTTGTTCTACATTATTAGCATCTACATTCATATCATTATCACTTATTAATGTTCCATATTTATATATATGGTTGTATCCATTTACATTTAGTACTAATCTTGCCACATCACTATCTATTGCAACATCTACTTGTTCTCTTACATATAATCCTAAGTTTACATTTTTAATTTCTTTATCTTTATATACCTGATTATTTACATCCCTTACAAATAAATCTTCCAATTTATATCTATATGATGCTTCATCAACTCTAGTATCTGCATTCATATGATATATATCATATCCATATGCTTCAAAATCTGTTGTTTTTCCTGATACACTTGTTCCATCATATATTGATTGATCTCCATATATTATTGATGATTGATATTTTCGATTTGTTCTATAATATAATGTTCCTGTTTCTGTACCATTTTCATTTAAAGCTTTTCCTGTTGAATTTTCATTTTCATCTTTTATTGTGTTTGATGCAATTGTTGTAAATTTATTATTATAGTTTTGTCTATTATTATCACCCTCCATTGCTTTAGATCCATTTTCAACATCTGTATGTAAATTTACATTTGTATATTTTACACCATTGTATTCAAACTCAACATGATATTTATCTAAATCTGCTACATTTATTGTATCTTTTGTATATGTTAAATCTTCATTTCTTCCTCCAAATGAATAATGTCCATTTTCATCTGTCCATGTTTCACCTACAAGTTCTTCATCCTTATATAGTTTGACTTTTATTCCTTGTAATAGTTTATCCTTATCATCAAAGTCGTTATCTTTATACAAATCATTTCTTGCATTGTCTTTTCCATTTAGTCCATCTTCCCAGACATTTCCTGATAATTTTAATTTTGTAATTGTATTATTTAATCTAACATTCATTACAGTTGTATATCTTTCGACTTCAACTTTAAATGTTTTATAATTTCCATTTTCATCATATACATCATATCCAAATGCAGAACCAATTTCATATACAGTATATGTTTTATTTGTATCTACTTCTACTTCTTCACCAATTCCAAAGCTATCCGCATATCCAGGAATTCTAAATCTAAACTGTGATATATAACTTGTATCTTTTTTCTCCCATAATTCTTCACCTGTATCTACATCATATTTCCAAACAATTAGTTTTGTTTTTAATGGTTCTTCTTCAGTTGGAACATCTGGTATTGGTTCTTCTGGCTTTGGTTTTTCTGGTGCTGGATTATCTGGAACTGGTATCTCTGTTTCTTCTACCTCTGCTTCTGGTAATTCTTTACTATTATATTTTCCTGATTTTGATTTTGACATTTCTTGAACACTAAGTCCGCAATATTTCTCTGTTGGAACATATTTTACATCATAAGACCATGATGCATTACCATTCGCATCAGTTGTTATTTTTAACTCTGATTTTTCTCTTTTATACTGAAGATTTTTATGAGATGTTTGTGCCTTTCCAGGGGTTGAACAATATGCTACTGAATTTCCATTTTCATCAACATAACGACCAAAATGTCCATCACATTTCTTTTGATCTGCAGGTGACAATTTTGCATAATCAGAATCAGATATCTTCTTACCATTCTTATCAGTATAATAATGTGAATTTGGATCTCCCCTAAATGTCTTGTTTTCAGGATATGTTTTTTCAATTTCTGCCATTTGCTTTTCTAGATTCGCTAATGCATTATAATCCATTTTTCCAATATCACCATTTATTTTTGCACCTTTAAATACACTTGAATTTGCTAATTTATTACTAATTGCTGTTCTTTCTTCTTCACATTTTTTATTATATATATCTAATGCTTCTTGATAATTTTTAACATTATCAAAGTTAATATCAGGATAATTTGTACTTAATATACCTCTTTTTTCTTGGTCAACATATTTTTCAAGCTCTTCTGTTGACGTTAATCCTTTTGGAACAGATCTACCATATTTAGCCAATTTTGCATTTACACTATCTGTTTGGACTGCTACTTTGGCTCTTTCTCTATATTCTTCTAAAGTTGTACAACCTTCATAGTTTCCTTCAGGATATTTTTCCATATATTCATCTTTCCACTTTTGTTCCTGCTGTTCTTTTGTTAAACTGTCATCTGGTTTACTAAGACTATTGTCGACATTATCTCCTCCTTCTGTATTTATATCACTTCCTGTTCCATTTCCAGAAGCACCTCCACTACTGCTTCCACCTCCAGTAATAGCATCAATAATATCACCTATAATTCCTGCGTTACTATATGTAGTAATAACACTACACATTAATATAACTGCTATTATAATAAATGTATTTGTTGCTATATTTTTAGAAAATTTTGTTTTTCTTATAATTATAGTCATAATAAAAGCTAATACTAAAACTCCTAATATTATTCCTATTACTCTTAATGCTATTTGTTTACCTGTTGCGACTTGAATTAATACTTCTGTTTTATCTATATTATTGTCTAAATTTTTTTCTGTTACATGTCTTGAATTGTCTGTTGTTCCTATACTTGAAATATTAGTTATTGTTCCAGCAGAATCTTCTGTTAATGTTTTGGTTAATGTTACTGTAAGTTCAATAGATTCTCCTGGTTGTATATCTTTATTAACCATACTTGTATTTGATATTTTATATTGTTCTGTTCTAGACCATCCATCATTTAATTCTGAATGAAATTCCAATTTTGAAGGTATTTCATCTATTACATCATATACTCTTCCAGCTAATTCACCTTCATTTGTTACTTTTATTTTATATTCAACAACAATTGTAGAACCAGCTAATTGTTTTGAATGAATTTCTACTTTTGCTAATTTTTTATTATCATATGTATATTCTTTTGTTCCTTTTTTATTTGAAACAGTTACTTTTTGAATTGTTTGATTTATTGAAAAATCAAAATTTTTATTTTCTAAAAGGCCAATATCTATATTTGTTTGACTTGAGTTTAAAGTAATTATATCTGTCATAGCAACTTTCTTTATCTCACCAAACATTCTTACATTTTTTTCTAATGTATCATTATTTTCTGTTTCTAGTACTCCTACTTTTTGATATTCTGTAATTCCATATTCATTTGAGTTATATTCAAATATAACATAATAATTTCCTTCTGGTACTTTTGTAAATGAATATTTTCCATTTTCATCTGTTGATGTTTTTATTATATTATTATTACTATCTGCTAAAAATTTTTTATTAGTTATATCATATAAATGTACATCTATGCCTGATATAACTTTTTCTCCATCATCTTTTCTTCCATTTTCATTAGAATCTAACCATGATGTTCCTGATATTGTATAATATTTTACTTGTTCTTCTGTATTATCATCACTTGGTTTTGTTGTACTACTATTATCATCATTTTTCTTATCATCTGGATTTACTATAATAGTTTGATTTTCATTATTATGCAATGTATTAGATATAATGGCAGATGTTTTAGTTTCAACTCCTTTTCCTCCTACAGCACCAATATTTTCTATTACAATATCATCAGTTTGTCCTGCCAATGATTTTACTTTTGCTTTTATTGTAACAATACTTTTTTCTCCATTTTTTAATATTATTGTTTCTTTTGCTCTAACATTCTCTGAATAATCTTTTGCATTAATTCTTTTTAAATCCTCTTCTGTATAATATTTACTGATTGGCGTAATAGTATATAATACTTTACTATCTACTGTATCTTTTTCAACTTCATTTGAATTATATGTAATTGATGTAACTTCTAATTCTTTTGGAATATTTGTAGCAAATACATATTCTGTATAACCACCATCTTCTTCTCTTACATATCCAATATTTTCAATTTCAAATTTATATTCTATTTCATCATATCCATTTAACGTCTCACCATTTGTACTTGATGTTTGTGTAATTTTTACAGCTGGAATTCCACCTTTAGATACACTTAAGTTTGATCTAGTAATATCTCCATTTGTATCCTCTACAGTTGCAGCATAATCTATTTCATATCTACAATTCTCATCTGTAATAACATTTACTGCTTCTGCTTCAATAGAAAATGCTCTATAATCATTTCCTTCTATTCCTGTATAATTTATAGTTAAAGTTTGATTTTCCTGTTTATATTGAAGTTCATCTCCCTTTTCTACTATTTTTTCTACTTTTTTTATTGATAAAGTTTCAGGAATATTAATTTTTAAAACTGCATCTTGAACTGAGTCTGTTAAATTTTTTACTATTATGTTATATACCCAATTGTTTTTACTTGCTCCAGTTTCAGAATTACTTCCTCTATCTATATATGTTCTTATTCTTGTTTCAAATGTAGCATTTTTAGCCTTATTTTTTATACTATATGTTGATATATTTTTATATTCTTCTGAATCTTTATTTTTTATAGAGAATTCTATTTTAGTCTCTATCTCTTTTTCACCATCTAATTTATTTACTTTAGTTTCATAATAAAATGTTTTACTTTCTCCTGATCGAATAGAATCTATATTAAATTCCTTGTTTTTTATTGTTTCATCTTCTATATATTGTTTTGTATCATCTTGCCATAAAATATTTCCTTCTGTTGTTTGAGGATCATCTGTTAAAAATGTATATGTATCTGACCAATATCCGAAAGCAGCTTCATCATATTCAACATATGTCATTTCTTCTGGAATATATCCATTTATTTTTAAGTTCTCTATTTTATCATTTGTTGTATTTGTTATTGTTATTTCATTTTTTATAATTTCATTTGAATGAATTGTATCACTATCTTTTAAAGTCTTATCTCCAACAGATGACTTTGTATTTATCATCAATCCATTTGCATATACAATTGTTCCATCCTGTTTTGATGGTTGAATATTATTTAAAATAGAGTTTTCTGTTGCATTTACTATTAATACTGCTTGCCCAGCTGATGCAGAATTACACTTTACATTTAATTCTGTTAATCCTGTCTTTATATCTTGTTTTGCAATTACATTTGCTACTATTCTAATATTAGTTCCTTGTGAAATCCCATCTGTAGAATATTGTGTTTGTTTTCCTTCTAATGATACTTTTACAACTTGATTTCCTGAATCATTTGTTTCTATTGTATAATCTTTTAATTTTAATTCATTATCATACAATATTTTAATATCATTGACAACCACCTTTTCAATTTCGGCTGGGAATTCGAAATAAACAACAGGATTTTCATACAGAGCACAGTCTTCTGTATCTTTTTCTAATATTCCTGTTATTGTAAGCTCATTTGGTAATCTATTAGTAAGTCTCGTATAACTTACTTTAACCCCAATTTTTTCTGTTTTATCATTTGATACATTTGCAGTTGTATTTATCTCATCAATAGCCATTGATACTGTTGTTAATACTGAGCTATTTAATACTATCATTATCAACATTAAAAAACTGCATATTTTCTTTATGATATTTTTCATTTTTTATTTCTCTCCTCCCATTAATTTCTATTTATTTTATTTTCTCATAGTAATTATTAAAAAGTCAACATACTTTCCAACAGCTTTATGACCATTAATCTCCACCAACTTAAGGCTTTTCAACTTTCACATAATATTACATTTTTATTACATTTTTTACTTTTTGTCCTTTATTATGATATTTTTTCCATATAAATCTACGGACACAAGTAAAAAGAAACTAGAAAATTTTTTTCTAGTTTCTTTTGTATTATTTATACTATAGTACAAATTTCTTTATCAAAACAATTCCAACTAATACTACTGAAAGTAATCCAATTGTTAGTCCAAAGAATGTTTGACCAATACCTGTTGATATTGCTAATATAACTTTTGCTATATCTATATCATCTTCACCTGGTACTTGATTATCTGGTGTTGAATCCCTATCTGGCACATCTCCATGATCATTATAGTCTTCAGAGATTTCTGCTGTGTTTATCTTTTCCCCTAAGTTATTAGCCCCATTTATCCATGTTAATACAACTTCTACTGTTGCACTTTCACCTGGTTGTAATAATGTTCCTTCTAACAATCTTGTTGATATTACATTATTTCCTTCATCTGTCCATCCAGGGTTATCTGCAGCTTCAAATCTTAGTCCTGCTGGTACGTAATCTGTTATTTCTTTTGCATATCCTGGTATATCACCTTCGTTTGTTATTTTTATTCCATATGCAAATTTTACTATAACATTTTTTAGTTGTTTTTTCTTGATTTCTACTTTTACTACTGGCTCTGGATCTTCTAATCCATTATATCCTGTTTCTGTAATTCTTTCTTGACCATTTTCTATTACTATTGCTTTTGTTACATATTTTAGTAATGCTAAATCAAAATATTCAACTTTTACATGTTCTACGTCTTGATCATCTTCGCCTTCATTCCATTCATCTGGTACTGAATCTATAT
This sequence comes from uncultured Clostridia bacterium, assembly GCA_934120045.1. Classification (GTDB taxonomy): domain Bacteria; phylum Bacillota; class Clostridia; order TANB77; family CAG-508; genus CAG-269. The sequence continues at coordinate 185,446 of CAKOTF010000001.1, read as the reverse complement.
CTTCAATTGGTTTTCCATCTTTATCAGAATCATCTGAAATTTGTGCATGGTTTGTTATTATATATGTGTTTGAATTTGGATCTTTTACTTTAAATGCTATTTTTATGTCTTTATATGAAATATTAGCAACATTTCCATCAAATGCTTTTAATAAATTTTCTCCTGCTGTTTTCTCATTTTCTTTTGATAAATATGTTGTTTTTATTTTTACTGCTTCACTTACATCTTGTGTTTCATTTCCATCTTTATCATACATTTTCCATAAATATTTTGTATTTGTTTCATTTTCTGGTAGATATTCTAGGTAATCTGGAATATCATCTGTTATCGTACTAGCATACCCATCAATATTTCCTTCGTTAAATATTCTTAATGTATATATTACAACATCATTAACATGTACTACTAATGGTTCTTTTGTATGTTCATAAGATATTTTACCATTTTCATATTTAACTTGTGGTATTCTTGTTGTTACTTCTGTGTCTTGAACTTGTGTTATGAATTTTCTTAATGCTAAGTCAAAATTTAATTTATTATTTTTTACCTGATATATTGGTGTTTTTTCATTATAACTGTCTTTATTAATTGTTACAGCTATTATTTCATTATATTTTTCAAATCCATTTGGAGCTTCTATTTCAGCTATCCAATAATTTGTACTTGCTTTATCTGCATCATATTTATATGTTCCATCTTGTTGTTTGTTACTTTCACTATTTTTTGCATCTCCACCATATTTTAATCCTGTAAATCTTACAAGCCCATCTTTATCTGATGTTGCTGTCATTATAATATTTTTATTATTTTTTGCATCTTCCTCTGTTGCATAGATTCCAAATTTTGCTCCTTCTAATGAGTGTTTTTCATCTTTTAATTCATAATATTTATATAGAACAACTCCTCCTGTATGAATTTCTGGTTTTTCAGATTCTTTAGTTACTTTGTTATCACTTGATGTATTTATATATTCTAATTTTGCTTGGTTTGGTATTTGTTCTCCCATTGCTGCTAAAAGATTACCATTTTCGTCTTTAGCAAAAGTTGTATTAAATATTACTTGAATTTTCTTTCCTTGATTATTTTTTAATGTTGTTGAAGCATTCATTCCATTTTCAGTATCTAAAAATGTTAATGTTAATTTTCCTGATGTTGTTTTATTTTGTATTCCATTTGCATTTTCAACAAATGAAATTTTATAATCTGTTCCTTCTTTTAATGTTGTATTTCCTATTTTTACAACAACTTTATTTGTTCCTTCAAATTTTAATCTATAATCAATATTGTCTACTGTGTCATAAAGTTTATAATCATCTAAGTTTGATGGAATATCTGATTCTATTACCCATGTATGTACTTCATCTGCATTATATCCTGAATCTTGATTTGTTACATCTTTTACACCTTTATGTATTTCAGGTTCTTCATAGTTTCTTACTTCTACATAAATATTTCCATCTTCATTTAAATATACATTTGCATCTTTTTTATTTGTAATATCATTTCCTTTAGAGTCTATGACTGTATATTTCATTGACTTTTCATATCCAGACCCATCATCTTTTTCTTTCTTTGTTACTGTTATTGTTATTGTTCCATCAAATTTACAATAATCATCTGGTGCTTTTGTTTCTTTTATTACATATACATCTTCTGTTAGATGATCTGCATCTATTGTTACATTTTCTGCAATTGTTAATTTACCAGTTATTTTCTTTGTTTCTTTTTTTCCATTTGTTGTTACTTCAAACTCTGCTGTTGAATCTAATTGTTTACCATTTTTATCTTCTTTTACTAATATCAAACTATATTTATCTGGTCCTTTTACTTTTAATCTTTCTAAATCTTCATCATCTTCATGTGGTCCATCTTTTGGTAAATTGTCTGGAGTTGAATCTTTATCATCAATTTCATTACCATTTTTATCTGTGTCTGCTGATATTTGTGCATAATTTACTAATACTTTATTAGTTTGTTCTTTTACTCTACATAGTACTTGAACATCTCTATAGTCTGGATTTTTTGGTTCTGTATCTGATACATTTTTACTATCATCTAAAGCTCTTAATAAATTTGCTGTATAATTTGCATTTCCTTCAACAGAATTTAATTCTTTTCCTTTTCCTTTTGCCAAATAATCTGTTGATATTAATTGTCTTTCCTCTCCATTTTCATCTGTCATTGTCTCAAGTTTCCAAATTCCATAGTAGTCTAAGCTTTCATCTTTTACATCAACAAATTCCAAGCCTACTGGTAATAAATCTTTTATAGATGCTGCATAACCATCTACTTCACCAGCATTATATACTCTTATTGTATATAATACATAATCATCTGGATTTACAAGTAATGCTTCTTTATTGCTTGGTGACCAATCACATTTTATTTTTCTATTAGTGTCTTGCTTGCTTTCATCTTTTTCGATTATTATTTTTGGAGCTCTTGTATATACTCCATCTGCATTTTTGGTATCTGTTAAATACTCTCCATTTTCAATTTTTTCGTCTTTACTTACTGCTGCTATAAATTTTACTAACTCTAAATCAAATACTTTTTGTACAGGTTTTACAACTAATTTTTCAAAGTCATCATCATCTTGTTCACCTTTATAGAAATAATTATCATCTTTTAAATCTTCTTTATTTGATGTATTTCCTGTATAATTTTCCATATTATCTCTATTTACATTTGGTGATGTGCTTGGTGATGAATCTCTATCTGTTACACTATTTCCGTTTGAATCTTTTGCATCTGCTATCCATGCAACATTTGTTAATATTTTATCATTTTTTGTATCTGGTTCTTGTTTTACAATACACTTAAATGTTAGTGTTTCATAATCTAATCCATCTGCTTCTGAATATGCTTTTAAACTATTTGCCGGTGTTACTATATTAAACACTATTGCATTTGCAGGAGCACCTGATGTTGATGCTGTTGGCAATCCATTTGTTATTTTATATTGGTTTTTGGCATTTCCATCTTTTCCTATTGATGTTATTGTTTCTGGATTTTCAGGAGATACTATTAAACCTGTTGGCAATTGGTCAATAATTTTACTTGCATATCCATCAATATCTCCTTCATTATATATTGTTATCGAATATGTTATTACATCATTTTCTTTGACTTCAACGGGATCTTTTCTATGTTTATATGTTGCTGTTGTACCTGTTTTTAATGTACTCTCATCTATTCTTGGATTTCTTGATGATAAATTTAGATCTGTTAATTTTCTTCCATTTACTTCTATTATGTATTTACGTAATGCTAAGTCAAATTCTGTATATTCTGCAGTTAATTCTGTTTCTATTGTTTCTGGTGTTCTTGTTATTTCTACTAATGGTTGTTCACCAGCTAATGTAATTTTTGTATCTGTTTCTGTTCCTTTTAACCATAATGTTTTCTTTGTTCCAGAATTTGTTATATTAAGAGAAACTTTAATTGTTTTTCCATTTGTTGATGAAACTTTTATATAAAATCCATCTTCATTTCCTATATAATCATTTATTGTTTTATTTTGTTCATTTCCTTCTGAATCTGAAATTTTATAATCTGTTATTTCGTTACCATTTTTGTCTGTTACTTTTAATGTTATTGATGAATTTACATTATTAGTTCCATTTAATTTCATTGGACCTAAAACATAATATTCTCCGACTTTTTTTATTGAAATTTTATATTTATTGTCTGCAACTTTTGTTAATCCATTTGTGTTTATACTTACTGGTGTTCTTGTTGTGTTATATTCACTTGCTCCATCATTTGCAGCCTTTATTAAATTCTTGTATAATAAATCTGATTCATATTTTCTTCTGTTCTCATTGTTTCCTTCTCCAATACTTGCTTGAGTTGCCCAATTGTCATTTGTTATTTTTAACCAAGATCCTGTTTCTGAATCAGTTTGATTATAAATTTCCCATCTATTAGATGGATTATAAGTTATATCATCATGAATTATATAATTTGTAAAATACCATATTACCATTTTTTGAATTGCTATTATGTCTTCATCTGTTAATGTATCTCCAACTGCAACATCATAAACTGCATTAAACTTTTTTAAATATTCTTCTTTATTTGTTGTACCTGGAATATATGCATTATCTAATATCCATAAAATTTGATTATATGCTCCTTTTTCTGGAGTTAATAGATTTTTTATTACTGTATTTTCATCAGAAGAATCAACTAATTTCTTTAATATCTCTTCTCGTTGTTGTTCTAAATCATATGATAAGTTATATTCTACTATATTAGTTTCCTTTCCTCCATTACTTACCCATGATTTTCCATACTCTGCTTTTATACAATATAAATTTCTTGCATTAGTAACTTTATCATTTACATTATTACTATTATATTGGTTTATTTGCCAAATATAATTTCCAGTAGATTCTGTTGGATCATTTATTCCATAACCTATATTTTTTCCATTAACATTTTTGGATTTTCCTAAATTTATATAAATTGGTTTTTCTGCAACTACTGCAAAACTTCCAATTTGGCTTACCAATAATCCAAAAATCATAATAAAAAATATAATAAATGCTATTACAAATTTTAAATTTTTCTTGTTCATTTTACTTTTCCTTTCCAATTATAATTCATGTTTTCAAACATTTTTACAATTTATATTTTACTATTTTATCACTAAAAAGTCAATTAAAAATCCCTATTTTTTCACATTTTATAAATACTTTTCATATTATAATTATAAAAACATATAATTTAATAACTAGGAGTGTGATAATCATGGATAATACTAATATGAATGATATATTTAACAATGTAAAAAATATGATAAATACTGGAAATATTCCACCAGAAATTCAACAAATGATGAATTCTATGAAATCCTCAGATAATAATTCTTCAAGTAATAATTCTTCAAATATAGATATAAACAAAATTCTAAGCCAAGTCTCACCTGAAATGCTTAATAATTTAAGTTCTTCTCTTAATTCAAATTCTTCATCTAATAATAATAATTCTAATCAAAATAATTTTAATGTAGATATGAATACAATATTAAAAATGAAATCTATTATGGAAAATATGAACAATAAAAATGATCCAAGAGCTAATCTATTATATTCATTAAAGCCTTATTTAAGAGAAAGCAAAAAAAATAAAGTAGACCAATATGTAAATATGTTAAACATAAGCAAAATTGCCGATTTTATGAATAAACCAAATACAGATAAAAAAGATTGATTTTTTCAATATTAAGGAGGAAAAAGACATTATGCAAAATTTTAATAAAAGTTATTCACCTTTTTATAACAATATTCATAGCAGAAATTTTATTCCATCAAATTACAGGTCTTTTTCCCTTAATACTTTAAAAAATTCTAATAGTAATTTTTTTTCAAATAATCAAGAAAATGAGAAAAAAAGTGATTTAAAAAATAATAATATTCAATCAAATATTTCTTCAAAAAATCTTCCTCCAAATAAAGATTTTGTTTTAGATTTATTTGGCTTAAAATTATATTTTGATGATGTTCTTATTTTGAGTTTAATCTTCTTTTTGTACAAAGAAGATGTTAAAGATGAAGGATTATTTCTAGCTCTAGTTCTACTTCTTATTAGTTAATAAAAATAGAGAAAATGGCCTTCATAAGACCCTTTTCTCTACTTTTATTTACCATTTTTCTATTTCTATTTTATCATTTTTTACACATATATATGCTCTAGCTATATTAAAATTGTCTGTCTTATCAATTTCTTTCACAATATTAGAAATTCTTACCTGTAATGCTTCTAAATTTCCAGCTGTGATTATTGCATCTTTGTTTCCTTTTGCACCAGCATGAGCAAGGCCCCTTAAATTTCCTTGGATTATTATATTATCACCAGCAATTACTTCAGCCCCTGCATTCACATCTCCAATAATTACTACACTACCTTTTGCCTCAATTTTTTGTCCAGATCTTACAGAACCTCTCTGAAAGATAGTATCAGAATTTTCTATTTTTTCTTTATAACTTCTTAAAATGCTATGTAAACCCAAAGTTGTCGGAGTATCAAAATTTATTTCTACACTTAAATATTCTTTAACTAATTTTTTTATATCCTCTATCTCTTTATCTGATAATATTTTTCCAGTAAATCTAATTGGCGTTTTTTCTTCTTGATATAATTTTGTTAATTCTGTAATTTTTGTCTTTAGTTCTTCTATTATTTCTTCTTCTGTTGCATTATCTTCAATCTTTACTAATGTTTCTTCTTTTTTTAAGTTTATACTAATACAACCCATTAAATTTTCCTCCAAAACTTACAACTATTTCATCTCATTTGTTCAACATATGGTACAGCACTTAAATTTTCACTTATCTCTTCTGCAACATTCATTCCAAAATATTGTGTTAATACATCTCTAGCTACTTCGGCAGCATAATTTCCATGTCCACCATTTTCTATCATTACAGCTATAGCTACTTCAGGATTATCAAATGGTGCAAAACAGACAAACCAAGCATTTACTATATCACTTTGTGCCGTTTCAGCAGAACCTGTTTTTCCAGCTACTTCTACAATAAAATTTTTAAATATATTATATGCTGTTCCTCCTGCTTCACTTGTTGCCATTCTCATTCCTTCTTTTGCTATTTCTATGCTTTCTGCAGTTATTTCTATTCTATCATCTTGATTTGTTATACCAAGTTTACTGTTTACAAAATTTCTAATTTTTTCTTGTGATATTTCTGTTCCATCTGAATTTAGAATAGTTTTAACTATTGATGGTTGTACAACAGTCCCCCCATTGGCAATTGATGAAATATATTTCGCAATTTGAATTGGTGTAAAACTATTATCTCCCTGTCCTATCGCTGCACTTAATGTATCACCAGGACCCCATCCATCTTTTCTTTGAGCTAATGTTCCTGTTTTTTCACTTGGCAATTCTATTCCAGTTAATTTTCCCAATCCAAAATGCAAAGCATATCTCGCTATTGAATCAATTCCCATTCTATCTCCAATTTCATAAAAGAAATAATTACAAGAATGTTGAAGTGCTTGCGTTACATTCAAATATCCATGTCCTCTATGATAACTTGTATAATACCAACATTTTCTTGGTGGATAATATTTTGTATAAATACCTGTGTCATTGATTTTTTCCTTTGATGTTATTGTACCTGTTTCAAGTCCAGCTATTGCAGTTATCATTTTATATACAGAACCTGGCTCATACGTTCCTTGTATTGCTTTATTTAATAATGGATGTGTTTCACCATCATTCATATAATTCCATTTATCTGATTCTAATTTTCCTACAAACCATTGTGGATCATATGATGGATAACTCGCCATTGCTAAAACTTCTCCTGTATTTACATTCATAACAACTGCTGCTCCTCCTTTTGCATCATAAACTTGAGAAAAACCCCCGTTTTTAATCTTTTCTACACAATTTGCTAAAGCTTCTTCTGTAACTGACTGTAATGTTGAATCTATTGTTAACATTATGCTACTCCCTGCAACAGCTTCTTTAGTTATATTTTCACCTGTTATCGTTCCATCAACAGACATTTCTACTTGTTTCTGTCCACTTGTTCCTTTTAAATATTCTTCAAACATTGATTCTATACCAGTTTTTCCAATAATATCATCTATATCATATTTATCTTTTCTTTGTTGATATTCTTCATCACTTATTGTTCTTGTATATCCAATCACATGTGCTGCTAATGTTCCATTATTATATACTCTTTCTGCAGTCGTATCAATACTTATTCCTGGAAATTCACCATTTCTTTCATTTATTTGTGCCACAACAGTATCATTTACATCTTTTGAAATTGTTATTGGTTTTGTTGCACTATATCCTGTTGTTGTAATTAAATATCTTATTGAAATTATTTTTCTTATGTCTTCAACATTATCTGTTAAAATTTGATATTTAGATTTAAATTTATAAAATGCTTCTTCTGCTGTTGCATCTTCTGAAAATTTATATTTCTTTTTCCATTTTTCTAATGTGCTATCTGATATAGTATATTCAAATGGTGCTATTTTTACAGGAAATGTGTCTGTATATGTAGCTTGTTGTTCATTTAATAAATTAACTAATTTCAATATTGCTGTATTTAATTCTTCATCAGATACATTTGTTTTATATATTTCAACATTATTAACAGCTCTAATTCCAGCTAATTCTGTTCCAGATCTATCTAAGATAGAACCTCTTACAGAATCTATTTTACTTATTCTTGAAAGTCTTGTATTTGATTGCTGTCTATAACTTTCTCCATGCACTACTTGTAAGTTGAACAATTGAGCAATAAGAATTATGCCAATTGCATATACAAGTATTGTTATTATATTAAATCTAAAATTAACTTGTTTTATTCCAACTTCTTGTTCCCAAGAAGTATCTCTGTCAAAGCTAATTCTTTTGTTCAATTCTCCACCTTCTTTCCACTATTTTTTATTTTGTTTTTAAAAATATCTCGTTAAAATTTTATCTCCTTTTATTTCACTTTCAACTTCATATCCGACATTTTTCATTATTGGATATATTATTGTTATTATCAAAATATTATAAATTGTCTCGATTGTCAAAATTTTCACAAATGAAAACACTTCTACACTTACATTCAAAAATATTATCTGAAGTATATACATTAATGCTTCATATATAATTGTACAAAAAGCTCCTATAAGAAGTATTACTATTCTACTATCTTTAGAAAAATTTTTATCAAATGCTCCTCCAACAATTCCAACAACAGCTAAGCAAATTGAAGTTATTCCAATATTTTTTCCAATCCATAAATCAATTAAGATTCCATATATTATTCCATATATTATTCCTCGACTTCTTCCCATAAATAGACCTATAAAAAGCACTAATATTACTACTACATTAGGCTTTACTCCTGCTATTGTAAAATTCACAAAAAATAGAGATTGTAATAAATAGATAAATATAAAAACAAAAATTAAAGATATATATATTAATGCTTTTTTCATGTGTCAAAACTCTCTTTCATTATTTTATTATTACAAGTACTGTTTCTAGTTTGTTAAAATCTACGGCTGTTTCAATCATTGCATATGAATCAATTTTATTTGTTCCTGTTTCAACTTTTTTTATTCTTCCAACATGTATCCCTTTAGTATAAATTCCACCCATTCCTGACGTTTCAACACTATCTCCTTGAATAACATTTGAATCTATTTTTAAATTCGTTGCTTTTAATATTGATTCACTTTCTATTGTTCCTTTACAAGTCATTATATCTCTTGTTGTACTTGCTAGACAACTTGTAGAACTAGCACTATCTACTATTGTTTGAATCTTAGCTGTTTTTGCAGTTGTTGACACAATATATCCAACAAGACCTTCATTAGCAATAACAGTCATATTTTCTTTAAGTCCATTATCAGATCCTACATTTATTACTAATGTCTTGGAATAATTACTTATATCTCTTGATATTATCGTTCCTGGAACAGTTGTATATTCTCCATATTTTTCTGCCAAATTTAATTGCTGTTTTAGCTGTTCATTTTCTGTTTTCATTACTTCAAATTCTCTCAAAGTCTTTTCAAGTTCACTATTCTGTTTCTTTAATTGTTCATTTTCTGTTTTTAATTCATTTACATTTTCAAAAAATTTGTCATTATTATTTATTTTATTTTTCAAATATGTTAAACCATTTTGAATTGGTACAATAACAACATTTGCAAAGTTTTCAATTGTAGATATATTTTCTGTATTTCTATTTGTAAATGCAACAAATAATACTAATATAATTATTGTTATAATCACTCCAATTACTCCACTTTTGCTATTTCTTTCCATATGAATTCCTTTCAAAAATTATCTCTTTCTTGCATTTTTTAATACTGTTCTTAATTTATCTATGTCTTGTAATGTTTTTCCTGTTCCTCTTACAACACATTCTAATGGATCTTCTGCAACATATGTTGGCATTCCTGTCTCCATACTAATAAGCTTGTCTAAATTTTGTACTAATGCTCCACCTCCTGATAGCATTATTCCTTTTTCCATAATATCTGAAGCTAATTCAGGTGGTGTTTTTTCTAATGTTAATTTTACTACTTCAACAATCTGTGCAATTGAATCTTTTATAGCTTCTTCTACTTGTCCTGATGTAATTACTTCTGTAGCTGGCAATCCAGTGCCAATGTCTCTTCCTTTAATTTTCATACTTATTAGTGACATTAAAGGCAATGCACATCCCAATTCTTTTTTTATATTTTCAGCTGTTGTTTCTCCTATTGCTAAATTTAACTCTCTTTTTACATAATTTATAATATCTTCATTAAGTTCATCTCCTGCAATTCTTATTGAATTACTTAATACTATTCCTCCTAAAGATATTACTGCAACTTCTGTTGTTCCTCCACCAATATCAACAATAATATTTCCACTTGGTTGTTCAATTTCTATTCCTGCACCAATAGCTGCAGCCATTGGTTCTTCAATTAAATAAACTTCTTTTGCTCCTGCACGTATTATTGTTTCTTCAACTGCTCTTTCTTCCACTTCCGTAATACCTGATGGTACACCAACTATTACTCTTGGCCTTACAGCATTGTATTTTTTACATACCTTATCCATTATTCTCTTCAGCAATAATTTTGTTGCTGTAAAATCGGCAATAACTCCATCTTTTAACGGTCTTATTGCACTTATTTCTTTTGGAGTTCTTCCAAGCATTTCCTTTGCTTCACTTCCTATTGCAATAACATTACCTGTTTGATTTTCTATTGCTATAACTGCTGGCTCTCTATAAACAATTCCTTTTCCATTTAATGTGACTAAAATATTCGCAGTTCCTAAATCTATTCCTATATCTCTAGATTTTAATGATAAAAAACTCATTTTCCCCATTCCTCCAAATGTTTTTTATATATTATCTACACCTAATTTTGAAAAAATACTGATATAATTGTTTCTACCAATTATTATATGATCAATTAGATTTATTCCTAATATTGCAGATGCCTTTTTTACTTCTCTAGTAAACTCAATATCATTTTTACTTGGTGTTACATCTCCTGACGGATGATTATGTACAAGAATAATTTGCATTGCTTGTACCTTAACAGCTTCATTAAGTACATCTTTTATACTTGCCTTTACAAAATTTCCACATCCTTTTGCTATATCTTTAATTTTTAATAATCTATTTTTATTTCCAAGTATTACTACCTTCAGTATTTCTTGTTTTTCGAATCTCATCTTTTCAAATAGTATATCTACAACATCACTCGGCTTATTTATTGTTATATTTTTATAATTGTCAATCGAATTCATTCTTGATGCTAATTCACATATTGCTTTTATTTGAATTGCTTTTACTTTTCCAATACCCTTTATTTTTATTAATTCCCCAATTGATATTTCCCTTAAAAAATTCAAATTGTTTTTATCCTGATTTTCGTTTAATAATAAAATTTTTTGTGCTAATTGTACTGATGTTTCTTCTCTCGTTCCACTCTTTATTATTATTGCTAATAATTCTGCATTTGTTAAACTTTTCTCTCCATATTGTTCTAATTTCTCATATGGTCTTTCCGTTACTGGTAAATTTTTCATTTTAATTGGCATGTTATATTCTTCCTTTCTTTTAATTTTTGTATTTGCCATACCAATCTTCTTTTATATTTTCCTACGGAATTCCCCTATTATGTGTTATCATTATACATTGCTTTTATGTTTTTTTCAAGTATTATTTTATAAATATAATAATATTTAAAACACATTTCTACCTTATTCTAGAAATATTGTATATTTGGAAAATATTGTTTCTTTAAAAATATTTTTATTCATTGTATAATATAAATATATTGGAGGTTTATATATGAGATTTGAAAAAATAACTGACACTAAAATTAAAATATTTTTTTCTTATGATGATATGAATAAAAATCATATTTCAAAAAAAGTCTTATTTTCAAATAATCCATTTTCACAAAATTTTATACAATCTATCTTAAAAACTGCTGAGCAAAATCTTAACTTTAAAATTAAAGATGAAAATATTTTAGTTGAAATTTTAAATTATAATGATGGTTGTGTTTTTACAGTTACCAAAGTTGATTCTAATTTTATTGAAAATATTGGAAATAATATTTTTTATAAATTTAATAAATTTGAAGATTTTTTAGCCTTTTGTACATATATAAAAAATATGAATTGGTCTGTTTTTGAATCATTTTCTTTATTTTTGTTGAATAGTACTTATTATCTACATTCATTTAACAATATTTCTAATAATTTAGATAGTATTCTTTGTGAATTTAGTACAAAAAAAGACTTTTCTTCACGGATTTTTAGGTATCTTAAACGAGTATGGGAAAAATGTTTTTATTACAGATGCTATAAATGAGTGTATAAATACATTTGCTTTATAATATGTAAAAAATCAAAGGAATAATAGTTCCTTTGATTTTTATTAATATACATAGTTTTGTGGATTATATGCTACTCCATTTACTCTTATTTCTAAATGCAAATGTGGCCCTGTGCTATTTCCTGTTGAGCCTACTGCAGCTATTGTTTCTCCTTGGCTTACTTTATCTCCTACTTCTGCATATAATTTACTACAATGTCCATAATATGTTTCTATTCCATTTCCATGTGAAATTACAAGCATTTTTCCATATGCACTTTTAGTTCCTGAAAATGTCACTACTCCTGATGCAGCTGCTTTTATTGGTGTTCCTGTTGATGCTGCTATATCTAATCCTGTATGTGCTCCAGATCTAACTCTACTAATAGATCCAAATCTTGATGTTATTGTTCCTGAAATAGGCCTAATTAAGTTTAATCCTATTCCTATACTCTGATATGATAAATTTGCAGATGTATTTACTTTTCCTGAATTTTTAGCTACTTTAGGTAGTTCTACTTTTTTTACATATAAATCTGCTACAACTGTTTCTACATCTGAAAATTCCTCTAAATTTGTTTCATACATTTCTGTTATTACTATTTCATCTGCATTTGTACTCTCTTTTTCTTTTAGTTGATTTACAATTTCTTCTGCTGATGCAAAATCTGATACATATGCCTTTATTTCTTCTCCAATTGATATAGCATAATAATTATAATATGTAATTCCTTGTTTTTTTACAGTTTCAAATATTTCGTCATCATTTGTTACTATATTTCTTTTTAGTAAACACATTTTATATTCTGGCATAGCTTCCATTTGAACAAATGCAACATTTGATTGTCCATCTCCACTTTCCATATATTTATTTATTTCAGCTTGTAATTTGCTTTTATCTTTACTATAACCTATCTGTTCTCCATTTAAAGTTACAACATATATTGGCTTAAAAAATAAAGCTACTGCACAGATTATTAACAATATAGAAATTCCTAAAAGTATTGTAAGTTTCATTGTTTTTCTTGCTAATACTAGTATTTTTTTTACCATTAATTTTTCTCCTGTTCATTTTTTATTATTTATTTCGAGATTTTTTTTATTTTATATTACTTTTACTAATTTTAGCAATTTTTCTTATTTACCGTTTTTTAGATATATCTTTTCTTTTTCTCTTTTATTATCTCTTTTTCTTTCGTTTTCTCCTTTTTGTACAAATTAAAATGAAATTCAAATTTCCGTAGGAAAATAGAATTTCATTTTAGTCTTTTCTATTGAACTTGTCTTTTTAAATCTTCAATTTCTTTTGTTTCTACTTTTGAAGATGGATTTGAATATCCTTTTATATTAGCGATTTTTACTAAATCATATTGTAAACTTTCTTCATTATTTCTTATTTGTTGAAGTGTTTGTCTTAATCCTATATTTTCACATTCACATATCGCATTTTGATAGTCATTTATACTAAACTTTAAATCTTTTATAATATCATTTATCATTGTTTTTTCTTTCATATTTTCAACCTTTCTAAATATAAATTTTTATGTGTTTAAAAAACTTGTAAGTAATTGTTTTGTATTTAAGGCTTCTTGTGCAATATTATTAAACATTTGTTGTACCTGGATATCTTGGATTTGAGATAAATATGTGTTTATTTTCTGATATTTATTTTCATTTAAGAAAATTATTTGTCTTATATGTTCTAATTCTAATTTTGTTAAATCGGGCATTTTAATTCCTTTCATACATAATTTTTCTTATTATTTCAAAATTAAATTTATTTATACAAAAAATAGCCTAAGTTCTTTATTTAATATTTTAGGCTATTTTTATATTTCTATATTATCTCTAAATTTGCAAATTTTGCCATTAATCTTTTATGACCAAATTTATCAAAATTAATATCAACTTTTAAATCATCACCTTCAGGTTCAACATAATTTATTGTTCCTTCTCCAAATTTTTTGTGATATACTTTTGTTCCTGTTTGATATTGTGACAAATCAACACCTTTACTTTGATTCCTTTTATTCAAATTATTTAAGAAACTTTCTGCTGTTCTAAATCCACATCCTGGATTTCCACTTGTTTTTTCATTATTATTTTTTGAACCAAATATATTTGATGCTGATGTTGCATATTGTGGTTCTTGAATTTTATATGATTTAATATTACCATTATTTCTACTTCCATAACTCCAAGAATATCCACTATCTCCAAAACCAGATTTTTCATAAGTAATTCCACTTCCCATTGCTTCCTCATATCCCTCTACCATTTCTGCTGGAATTTCTTTCAAAAATCTTGATGGTTGATTAAATGTCGTTGATCCAAATGTTGTACGTTGTTTACTTCTTGTTAAAAATAGTTTTTCTCTTGCTCTTGTTACTCCTACATAGCATAAACGTCTTTCTTCTTCAATATCTTTGTCTTCTCCAATTGATTTAAACCCTGGGAATACTCCTTCTTCCATTCCTACTAAGAATACTACTGGGAATTCAAGCCCTTTTGCACTATGTAATGTCATTAATGTTACAGAATCTTCTGTTTCTTCTACATTGTCTAAATCACTTGATAATGTTATTCCTTCTAAGAATTCACTTAATGTATTTTCCGCTGATTCTTCTTCAAATTCTATTGCTACATTTAAAAATTCTTCAAGATTTGCAATTCTATTTTCAGCTTCTATTGTATTTTCTGTTTCGAGTGCTTTTGTATAACCTGTATCTCTTAATATTTTTTGTATTAATTCAGATATTTTTAGATTATCTTTTTGAACCATGAATTCTTCCATACAGTTTATAAATTCTCTTGAATTAGTATAAACTCTATTCAATCCATAACTTTGTGCATTTTTTATTACTTCATACATAGATGTTCCTGCTTGCCCTGCTGTTTGTTCAACTGCTTCTAAACTTGTTTTTCCAATTCCTCTTTTGGGTTCATTTATTATTCTATTCAAACTTAAATTGTCTGATGGGTTTTGTACTAATCTTAAATAAGAAATTATGTCTTTAATTTCTTTTCTTTCATAGAATTTTAAGCCTCCAACAATTTTATATGGTAATGCTTCTCTTCGTAGAATTTCTTCTATCGCTCTTGATTGTGTATTCATTCTATATAATACTGCAAAATCTGAATATTTATAATTATTCTTTTTTCTTAATTCTTCTATTTTGTCTACAATGTATTTTCCTTCATCATATTCATTATCAGAACAATATACTTCTGGTAATTCTCCTTCTCCATTTTCTGTCCATAATTTTTTTTCATATTTTACTTCATTGTTTTTTATAATTGCATTTGCTATATTTAATATATTTCCTGTACATCTATAGTTTTGCTCTAATTTAATTATTTTAGTTCCTGGAAAGTCTTTTTCAAAATTTAATATATTTGCAATATCTGCACCTCTAAAACTATATATTCCTTGGTCATTATCTCCTACGGCTGTAATGTTTCCATTCTTTGATGCTAATAGTGTTACAAGTGTAAATTGTGATTTGTTTGTATCCTGATACTCATCTACTAATATATATTTGAATTTATCTGAATAATATTGTAATACATCTACATTTTCTAATAAAATTTTAATTGTATAGTTTATTATATCATCAAAATCTATTGCATTATTTTCTTTTAATCTTTTTTGATACATTTCATACACTTCTGCAATTTTTTCTCTTCTATAGTCTCCATGTACTTTTGCACTATATGCATCTGGTTCTAACATATCATTTTTAGCATTACTTATTTCTGATAAACATGATCTGTCATTTAATATTTTTTCATCTATGTCTAATTCTTTTAAGCATCGTTTTACAAGTGTTTTTTGATCTGATGAATCAAATATTATAAATGATGAATCAAATCCGATTCTATCTATAAATTTTCTTAAAATTCGTACACATATTGAATGGAATGTTCCAACCCACATATCTTTTGCTTTATCTCCAACTAGCAATTCTATTCTTTCTTTCATTTCATTTGCTGCTTTATTTGTAAATGTTATTGCTAATATATTCCATGGTAATACATTTTTTTCCTGTAATAAATATGCTATTTTATGTGTTAATACTTTTGTTTTTCCGCTTCCTGCACCTGCTATTACAAGACATGGTCCTTCTGTATTTACTACTGCTTCATATTGTTTGTCATTTAATCCTTTTAATATATCTTCCATTATTTTTTCCTTCCTCATAAGCATAAAATTAAACGGATATTTTTTCGAATATCCGTTTGAATTATACTATATTTTATTTTTTTTTACAAGGCTTTTTTTCAGAAAGTTTTTAAATATCATCATCTTTAATTACATGATATTCTTTAAGAAGTTTTTCAATATCTGTACCTTTAATTTGTTTTAAAACTTCTTTTAATGCAATTTTTTCTTTTAATCCAAAATTCATTTCTGTAATAGGTTTTCCATCTCTTAATTTAACTGTTGCATTTAATAAATCTCTTATATCATAAGTACTTCCCCATACTTCTGGTACACCACGATCAACATTTAATAATGTGTAAACAGCAACCATTGCTGTACGTATTGAATATTCTGTTGTAAATATTGTATCTCTTTCTGTTTCTGCAAATTGACCTAAAAATGCAAAGTTTACAGCTTGATTTGGAACTACTTTTGGTCTATCTGTTCCATTTCTTGGCATAAAGAATGCATCAATATATGGCATCATTACAGGTATTGTATTAGCACTATTTTCAGCTAATTCTTCTATTTGATTTTCTGGTACCCCTAAATGATATAACCATTCCATACAAATTTCTTTACCTGTACAATCCCTCATTGGTTTCTTTACATAGTTTCCTGGAACATTACTAAATAAACCATAGATCCATCCAACAAGTTGTCCCTTTGGTTGGCTTCTAAATTGTGGTTGACGATTAAATGTCCAACTTAATAACCAATTTGAATCTTTTACTGTTACAATTCCTCCTGTAACAACTTTCCCACTAAATGGATCTCTCTTACATATTTTTTGAACATATGGTGGAATTCTATCATCTAGTGTTGTTACTGTTGCACTCATCCAATTTGTCAATTCTGGATCATAACAGAATTTGTCTGGATTTCCAAATGAAGAATCTTGTTCAGCAATTTTACGCCATAAATCCCATCCTCCACCTGCTTTTATTTCTGTATTCATTACGGCTGGCGTATTTTGACTTCCCATACTTGAGTTTTCAACACACCCACCATTTGTTATAAATACTAAATCATTTTCTGTTAAATCAATACTTGATTCTTCTCCATCTTTGGTTATTATAATACTTTTTGCTACTTTTTTATAATCTGATATTTCAAATTTTACGTTTTCAACTTTTGTACCATAATGGAATTGAACATCATATTTTTTTAGATATTCTATCATTGGTAAAATCATTGATTCATATTGATTATATTTTGTAAATCTTAATGCTGTAAAATCTGGAAGTCCTCCAATATGATGTATAAATCTTTTTATATATAATTTCATTTCTAATGCACTGTGCCAATTTTCGAATGCAAACATTGTTCTCCAATATAACCAGAAATTTGAATTTAATACTTCATCTGAAAAATAATCTGTTATTTTTTTATCATATAAGTCTTCATCTGGTGTAAAGAATAATTTCATTATTTCCATTGCACCTTTATCAGATATATCAAATTTTCTATCTGTATGTGCATCTTCTCCTCTATTCATTGTTGCTCTCATTAATGAATAGTTTGGATCTTCTTTATTTAACCAATAATATTCATCAAGAACACTTACTCCTTCTGTTTCTATTGATGGAATTGAATGAAATAAATCCCACATACATTCAAAATGGTTATCCATTTCCCTTCCACCACGCATTACATATCCTAATCCATCATATAAGTATCCATCACAAGCTCCTCCTGGTATTTGTTCTTTCTCTAAAATATGGATATTTTTTCCTTTCATTTGTCCATCTCTAACTAGGAAACAAGCTGCAGATAATGCTGCTAATCCTGATCCTACAATATATGCTGATTTTTTGTCTACATCTACTGGCTTTTTTGGTCTAGCAAATGCTTCATAATTTCCACTACTATAATACATAGTTTATCAACCTCCTTATTTTTACTATGTGCTTTTATCTTATAGATAATACATAAAGTTTTCAATAAGCAAAAAAATGGATATGTATAATTTTTTTACATAATCCATTTTTTGTCTAATTTAGTTTACAGTTTTATTCCGACATTTTTCTTACCGCTTCTTCAAAATTTCCAGATATTAAAATATCTAATTTTTTTATTATATTTTCAGGACTCTCTTTCATTTCTGTGACTATCCAATTTTCTATTATTCCTGCAAATCCATATTTGTAAAAATTTGCTATAAATATTTTATTTTCTTTAGTAATATTATAATTTTTTGATAAATCATTTATAATATCTATAAAAATAGTGTTATATTGTTTAAATAAAAAATCTAACAATGTTTTTCTACTTAAAGAATTATATGTCTTTATAATAAATTTTTTATTCTCTAGCATATAATCTAATACATATTTAAAATTTTCTTGCCAATTTTTTATTGTTGTTTCTTTTTCTATTTTTTTTACAACTTCATTTGCGAAAATCCATTCTAATAAATCATATATATCTTTAAAATGATAATAAAATGTTTGTCTATTAATTCCACAGTCATTTGTTATATCACTTATTGTTATTTTATCTAAATCTTTTATCAACAACATCCTCTTTAATGATTGTGCCATTGCTATTTTTGTTATATTTGACATTTTATCATCTCACTTTCTTTGGTAATATTATTGTTTAAAAAATTCTAATACATCTTCATAAATTTGTTCATATTCTTTTTCATTCAATATTTCATGTCTTAAATCAGGATATAATTTACTTTTTATATTTTTATATCCTAATTTATTTAAAAATTGTTCTAAATTTTTAAATTTTTGCTCACTTTGAATTACTGGATCATTTTTACCTGCTATTAAAAATATATTTAATTTTTTATTTTTCACTTCATATTTTTGTGGTTCAAATGCTCTTTTTAATAATTTATATAAATTTATAAATCCATTTGTTGTAAAAATAAATCCACATAATTCATCATCATTATAAATACTTATATTTTCAGGATTTTTAGATAACCATTCATTTTCTGCATTATATCCTTTATTATAACTATCAAATGTCAAATGGTTTAAAATTTTATTTGTCTTTTTCCCCATTCCTATAATTTTAAATATATATGCCATAAATATTGCAAATGGTGTAAATGGATTTTTGGTAGGAGTACCACATAAAATAATTTTTTCTATTTCATTATCATATTTTTGCATATATCCTCTTGCAACTAATGTTCCCATACTGTGGCTAAATAAATATAATTTTTGATTTGAATATTTTTCCTTTATATATTTCGTTACATCATGTAAATCATCTATTATGAAATTTGTATCCTCTGTATAAAAATATCCCAAATCTTTTTTGTCTTTCACACTATTTCCATGTCCTCTATGATCATTTATTACACAAACATATCCATTGTTTGAAATATATTCCATAAAGTTAAAATATCTTTCTTTGTGTTCTGCCATTCCATGTGAAAATTGCACAATTCCTTTTATCTCGTCTTTTGGAATTGTATATGCTAATTCAATCTTTAGTCCATCACTACTAGACTTTATAAAGTCATATTTTATCATTTATTTCCTCACTTTTTATTTTTTCTTTAGTATATACTAATTGACATTTCTTATCAAGCTTTATAAAAAATTTTATAATTTCGTAACAATAATTCCAATTACAATTCCAAATATATTTCCTAATGCTGTCATTCTGCCATGATATAATTTATTAGATTCTGGAACAAGCTCTCCAGATACTATATAAAGCATCGCCCCAGCCGCAAAGCTTAGGCATAATGATATTATCTGTTCTGATATTCTTCCTATAATACCTCCTATCAATGCACCAATTCCTGTTGCAATTCCAGATAATATTACATAAAGCATTACTTTATATACTTTCATTCCACCTGTTTTCATTGGTAATGCCATTGAGATTCCTTCTGGAACATCATGAAAACAAATTGCTAATGCTAGGGATAATCCAAGCTTAGTTGATGCTTCAAAACCAGATCCTATTGCAAGTCCTTCTGGAATATTATGTATTGCTAATCCTATACTTACTATTATTCCAGTTTTTAATAAATTATTTGCTATATTAGTATCTATTTTTTGGGTGTTAAATTTTTTATCTACAATAACATCACAAAATGTCATCGCAATTATTCCTAAAATTATTCCGATTATTGTCTGTGTTATATTACTTATTTCTAATGCTTCTGGTATTAAATCAAAACATATTACTGACATCATTAATCCTGCCGCAAATGACAAAATAAAACTTAAAAATTTATTTGATGTATTTTTTATTGTACATCCTATAATTCCTCCTACAGTTGTTCCTATAGTTCCAAAAAACAATCCTAAAATAGTTGTATTTATAATATTTTCCATTAATCATCAACCTTTCATATAATAAAAAACTCTTTTTAAATTTATATTTTAAAAAGAGTTTTTTATTACTTTTATTCTTCTTCACCTTGTAATTTATCTGCTCTATCTGCTGCAATTAAATTATCTATCATTTCATCTAAATCACCATTTAAGAAGTTTTCCATTTGGAAAATACTCATACCAATTCTATGGTCTGTAATACGACCTTGTGGATAATTATAAGTACGAATTTTTTCACTTCTATCTCCACTTCCTACTTGTGATTTTCTTGCATTTGCTATTTCAGAATCTTGTTTTTCTTTCTCTATATTATACAATCTTGAACGTAACATTTTCATTGCATATTCTCTATTTTGTAATTGTGATCTTTCTGTTTGACATTCTACAACAATTCCTGATGGTTCATGTATAAGTCTTACGGCTGATGATGTTTTATTAATATGTTGTCCTCCAGCACCAGATGCTCTAAATACTTCCATTTTAATATCTGCTGGATTTATTTCAATCTCAACATCTTCAACTACTGGTAGTACAGCTACTGTTGCTGTTGATGTATGAATTCTTCCACTACTTTCTGTATCTGGAACTCTTTGAACTCTGTGTACTCCACTTTCAAATTTTAGTCTACTATATGCACCTTTTCCAACAACCATAAATGATATTTCTTTATATCCACCTAATTCTGTTTCATTCTCATTTAATATCTCTATTTTCCAGTGTTTTCTTTCTGCATACATTGAATACATTCTAAATAGTGTTGCCGCAAATAATGCTGCTTCTTCTCCTCCAGCACCACCACGGATTTCACAAATAATATTTTTATCATCATTTGGGTCTTTAGGAATTAATAATGCTTTTAATTCATCTTCAATATGTGGTAAATTTTCTTTTGCCTCATAATAATCTGCTTCAGCAAGTTCTTTTAATTCTTTATCTTCCATCATTTCTTTTGCTTCATCCATACGTTGTTTTTCTTGTTTATATTCTCTATATTTTTGTACAACTTCTTCTATTGAACTATGTTCTTTTATTAATTTTTGCCATTCTGTTTGATTTGCTATAATTTCAGGATCACTAATTAATTTAGTTAATTCTTCATATCTAGCTTCAACAGCTTCTAATTTGTCAAACATAAAATTATTCTCCTTTTCTACTCTCCAATTTTTAACATTATTTATTATACTATACATTTAATGGTTTTTCAAGTGTTTTTTATGTCATTTAATTTATTAAAATTTTTAAAGTTCAATAAAATTAAATTCAATATTATTATTTTGTAAAATTCTTAGTTCCCTAGTTGTACATGTAAATATAATTATTTGTCTATCTTTAAATTCTTTTGATAAGAATAGCATAATATTTTCCAATCTCATATCATCAAAATATGCAAATGCTTCATCTAATATTATTGGTAATTTTTCATTAGATATTTCATCTATAATAGCTAATCTTAATGATAAATAGATTTGATCTATTGTTCCTATACTTAACCTATCTGCTGATACATAGTTACCATTTGGCAATTCTACAATTAATCCTTGTTCATCATTAAATAAAATATTATTATATTTTCCATTAGTTATTTTTGAAATATTTTCTGATAATTTTTTGTTAAACTCAGGATTAATATTTTCTTTTAATTTTTCATATGCCTTTTCAATTGTTTCTTTTACTAACTCAATTGAATCATTCTCTTCTTTTAATTCCTCTAACTGGTTTCCTAGTATTTCTTGCTCTTCTTCTAATCTTACACTTTCACTAGATTGTTCTTCAAATTCCTCTTGTTTTATTTCTAATTTTGTTAATTCATTACTTGAATTTTCAATCATTGTTTGTAATATATTTATCTTTTTATCAATATCATTTTCATTAAATATTTCATTTATTTTTTCTATATTAAAAATATCTGAATATTTATCAATTATTTTTTTCTTTTCTATATTTAACAAATATATATTTTTATTTTTTTCTTTTTCAATTTGTTCTTTCATTATTTTAGAATTATTATCTAATAAATTTAATTGATTTTTTAATTTATTAATTTCATTTTCATTATTTTCTATATCATTATTATTTTGTTTTTCTAATTCTTTTATTTTTTTATTTATTGTTCTTATTTTTAAATAATAAATAATTAAATAAATTGGTATTATAAAAATAATTAAATATTTTATTGTTTTATTTTTTATTAAACATATCCAAATTAAATTAATTATTATTAATATAAACAAAATTATATTATATTTTTTTATTTTTTTATTTTTTAATTGTTTTTTATTTTCAATTAATTTATTATTTTTTATTTTATTATAATTATTATTTTCAAAATTAATATTTTTATTTATTATATTTTTATTGTTATTATTTTCTTGAATTATTTTTTCTTTTATTTTTATTTTTTCATTATTAATTTCATTTTTATTAAAAATATTTTTTACATCTAAGAATAAATTAATTTTATTTTTATTTTCATTTATTTCTTTTTTTAATTGCTTTATTTTTTCTTGATTTTCTTCTTTTAAATTTTGTTCAATTTTTAATAGATTTATTTTTTCTTGATTTTCTTCATATTTTTTATTAATAATATTTATTGGTCTTTCTTTTGTTCTTTCTGTTCCAATTTTCTCTAATTGTAATTTATTTAACTTATCTATTGATTCTTTATATGAGATGTTGTCTTGGCCTGTTCCCAACATGTTGGAAATTTTTTGTAGTAACATACTCTTTATATCTTTTCCAAATTTTACCTCTTGTTGTAATGATATTGATGTTGCTAGAAACATTTTTGAATCAATATTTGTTTGTTCAACAAAAAATTCATTTCCATTTTTTTTATTTATATTAAATTTATTTGATATTTCTTCTCCTTGTTCATTAAATATATTTGGATTTTTTTTATTAAATTCTCTATATATTTCATATTTATTTTTATTATCTAATTCATATGTTATTTTTCCTGAAAATTCATCACTATCCCATGGTTTATATTTTTCATAATCTGATATTTCTTTTCCATTTTTATTTTTTTGTATTCCATATAATATATTAAAAATAAAATTTAAAATTGTTGATTTTCCACTTTCATTTTTTCCATAAATAATATTTAAATTATTATTTAATTTTATTTCTTTATTTTTTATTTTTCCATATGAATTTATTTTTATTTTATTTATTTTCAAAATAAATCCCTCCATATTATTTAACTTAAAATTTCTAGTCCTATTTCTAATGCTTTTTCTATTATTTTTTCATTATAATTATTTTTATTATTTAATAATTCTTTTACAAATAATCCTTTTAAATTATTTTCTTGAATTATTTTTTCTATATTATAATTTATTTTTGTATTATTTTTTATTTTTATTATTTTTTCATCTAAATAATATTTATATATTTCATTAATATTTATTTCAAAATTTCTTTTTCCAATTAATATTATTTCATATAATTTATTTTCTTCTAAATTAATTGAACTTATTTTTTCGATTATTTCTTCTATTGAATTTAATTCTGTACAATCCAATTCTTGTTTTTTAAATTCCAATTCATCCAATTTAATAAATTCTAATTTATTTCCTAATTTAGAAATTTCTCCTGTTACCATTCCATGTTCACCCAATTCATCAAATCCCATTGCTATGGTAGAACCAGGATATATTATTTTTCCATTATTTTTTAAATTATTTTTATGTATATGTCCTAAAGCAATATAGTCAAATCCTTTTTCTTGTAACATTCTCGTACTCATTGAATTATATTGCATATCTTCTAAATTCGCACCATCTAAAGTTCCATGAATTACTAATATATTTATTTTGTTTGGATTTGATATTTTTAAATCGCTGAAATTCAAATTTGAGCAATAAAAATCATCAAAGCCATATCCATATATGTCTGCATCTACTGTTTCTATTTTTTGAAATTTAGATTTAAATATATGTACATTATTATTCCATAAAAAATTATTATAATATGAATTTTTTAATAATGGATCATGATTACCTGGGGAAATAAATATTTGTGTATCATTTATCTCTGAAAATAATTTATTTATATATTCAATTGTTGAATTTCTTATATATTGTGTTTCATACAAATCTCCAGCTATAAAAAAGTATTTTATGTTTTTTTCTTTTATATAATCAATTATTTTTCTTAATATAATTCTTTGATCATATCTTCTTTGCTCTCCAATTCCAATCTTATCTGAAAGCATTTTAAATCGCATATCAAAATGCATATCTGCTATATGTACAAATCTCATTATATATTTTCCCTTCTTTAGTTAATTTTTATGTAATTATTTTATTATATTTATTTCGTTTTTTCAATACTTTGAAGAACTTTTGTTTACTTTTTTCACATAAATAATCCCCAGGGTTATTTTCCTAGGGATCATCTTATTTATTCTTCATCGATTGGTCCAAATAATTCATCAAATTTAGCCTCTAATTCCTTTTGTAAATCATATGAATCTTCTTCATCAGTTATTAATGTTTTTGACTGACTTTCTGATTTATTTTTAATATTTGCATCATCAAACATATCATCTAAAGAATTTATATTTTCAGAATTTTTTTGTTTGCTTTCTATATTCTTATTATCATCTTCAATTTTGTCCAATTTTTCTTTATTTTCATTATTGCTTGTTGAATCTTCAAACAAATCATCTAAAGATTCTACTTTTAAATTTTGCACTTCTTTTTCAGCTTTATCTTCAGTCCATGGATTATATGGATTAAATTTTCTCCAATTTCCACGTTGAATTTCGCCAATATCATTATGACTTATTTCTGAATTTTTTAAACTATTAAACATATTTTTATGTTTAAAATAATAAAATTTATTTGCTTTAACCGGTTTTATACCTTTTTCAAAAACAATACATAAATCATTATCTAATCTTCTTAATTCATCAGGTGTCATTAATGCCCTTGCCATAATTTGATCTGAATCACTTGTTCCTGTTCTATGATGTTGCTTATCTCTACTTACAGAAATACTTTCTCTTTCAATTGTCTTTTCTCCTAATGCTTTAGAGAAATATTCTACTGTTTTATATGAGTTACTTCCTAAAAATACATGTGTATCACAGTTACCAATAATTGTTTCATATGATTTATCATATATAGCCTCTAATTGGTCCAAATTCTGTAATATTACACTAAATGATATTTTTCTACTTCTTGAAGTTGATATTTTTTTATCAAAATCTGGTATTTTTCCTATATTGGCAAACTCATCTAGTATAAAATACGTTGGCACTTTTAGTCTTCCTCCATTATCATCAGCAAAATTGTACAATTGTTGAATCATTTGGGAGAAAAATATTGTTAATAAAAAATCATATGCAGCATGAGTATCTGATGATATTACATATACTGCCGTTTTTTTACTTCCTATATCTTCAAATTTTATTGTATCTGTTGAAGTTAATTCTGCAATTTCTTTTGAGTCAAATTTTCCTAGTTTTGATTGTAATGTACTTAATATTGAACTATATGTCTTTTCAGGTGCTATTTCTATTGATTTATAATTCATTCTTGCTGGATGGTCATACGGTAATTTACTTATCAATTCAGTAAGTAAATTACTACCTCCATTTGAGTTTGCTGCTCTTACAAGTTCTGCACAACTTGCTAAGTTTTGTTCTTCTTCTGGTCTTGCTGCCATTAAATAATATATTAATGCTTTTAATAACATTTCTGCAGAGTCATCCCAGAATGGATCTGATCCTCCTCCATCTGTTTTTTGCCCTTTTACTATTGTATTTGCTATTACATCTACATCTATCTCTGAAGATATATGCATTAATGGATTATATCCATCACTATATTGTGGTTTTACTAAATTTAATACTTTTATTTCATATCCATGTTGTTTTAAATAACCAGCTGTTCTATCATAAAGTTCTCCCTTTGGATCTGTAAACACATATGATCCCAGCATTTGAAACGCATTTGGTATTGAATATGATGCTGATTTACCAGAACCAGAACCTCCGACTACTAATACATTAACATTTCCTCTTTTATCAACTGGTAAATAATTGTCTTCTGCTAATATAATTCCTTTTTTATTATTTAAAACAGTATATTGTTCTCCATTTCTGCTCCAATCACTTGAACCATGTTCCATATCTGTATATTCATTTTTAGGAGCTGATTTTATTAATCCTATTACCATTAATATTGCATATAATATTGAAAACAATCCTACATTTTTTAAGTATTGTCCCCATATTTTTTGAGTTGATAATATTCCTATTGATTTTCCTAAATGTTGAATCGAATCAACAATTACTTCAAATCCTTTTGATATATCATGTTGAACCTGTGCTTCATGTAGTCCTATTGTCACAGGCATAACTAATACTATGGATATAAATACCCATAGTATGGCAAAAATTATATAATATTTTCTCGTTCTTCTTATGGCTCCTGAAATTTTGTAATTCATATGTAAATCACCTTCTCTTTTGTTTTATTTTGATAATTCTTCTGTTGCTTGTTTTTGCTTACTATTATTATATGCTGGTATTGTCATATAATTTGTTGTTAAAGTCTCTCTAGTTGATGCTCCTTTTGCTTTAATTTTTATATTTTCTCTTTCTTTACTTATTCCTGCAAAACATAAAATTGTCTTATTCATTCCAGCAGCTTCTCTAGTTTCTACTGTGTGATTTCCCATAGTAAAATATCCTCCTTAATTATTCACCTCTTACCTCAAACGCAAAGTAAGATTTGTTTGGTTTTAATTTACATCTACCTTTAACTTTATTTTCTTTTTCGTCAAAATAAAGTCTTGGTTTTATTTCTTCTGTAGTTTCAGGATCAATTACACAAATATCTCTCTTTAAATTAGGAGTATAATTAAATTCTTTAAATTCCTGTTCATCTTCTGAATATAATGTGTCAAACTTAAATGCTGATGGATTTTTAGCAATTCTCACTTCATCATCAATCAATATCCCTGAATTTATTATAACTTTATCTCCTGCAAATGATAAAATTGCTAATTGATTTCCTTGTGGTTGTGGATCATCAACATAAAAAGTTTTTCTTCTTGATTCTCCTCTAATTTCCTCTGAGCACTCCAATCTTTCAACTGTATACTTTGGATAATCTTTTAAAAACTCTTTTTTTGTTTTGTATATTTGATAAATAACTGTACTTACTCCTTTTGGATCTGTTATACTAAAATGCTTTCCTTGTAACATATCCATTTTATTTACCTCTCTTTCTATGTTAATCCATAGTTTGTCTTATGTTTACTAACCACAATCTTTATTATACACCTACTAACTTCGTTTGTCAATACATCTAAGCTTTTCGCATAAAATAAAGTTATTTTAGACACTTCTTGGATTAAATCTTGATATTTCTTTTAATTTTTTAAACATTTCTTTTTCTTCAGATGTAATTTTTTCTGGAATTACAATTTCTAATTTTCCTATCAAATTTCCTCTTTCACCTTTAGCATTCTTATATCCTTTATTAGGGATTTCTATAATTTCGCCTGATTGAACTCCGTTTGGTATATATATTTGAGTTTTGGTTCCATCTATTGATTCAACTTTTGCTTTAGTTCCTAATACCGCTTCCCATGGTGTTATTGGAATTATAGTTGATAAATTTATTCCATTTAATTTAAACTTTTTGCTATCTTCTATATTTATTTTTATGAACATGTCTCCATTTTTACCACCATTTTTGCCCATCTTGCCTTGTCCCATTAATCTTATTTTTTCATTTTCCTGTACACCTTCTGGTAATTTTATAGTAATTGTTTTATCTTTATTTTCTAAATCTTTAAATACAATTGTTTTATTTGCTCCGTAAAATCCTTCTTCAAGTGATATATTTATTTCTGTTTCAACATCTTCGCCTCTTACTGCTGGTTCATCTGGCTTGTCTATGCTTTCAGCTGTATCTCCACTTCCAAAAAACATTCCAAATATTTCTCCAGCCATTTGACCTGAAGTCTTTGTATGATTTAATCTACGTCCAACATTATAATTCCAAGTTCTATCATATTTCCTTTTTGTTGATGGATTTGAAAGAATTCTGTAAGCTTCATTTACATCTTTTATTTTTTCTTCTGCTAATTTGTCACCAACATTTACATCTGGATGATATTTTTTCGCTTGCTTTCTATAGGCTGATTTTATTTGATCTATTGTTACTTTATTTGTTTCTAATTCTAATATTTTATAGTAATTCTTAAATTTCATTTGACATCCTCCAATTAAATTTTTCTAAAAAAATTGGTATTCACATTATACCAATTCTTTTAGAAAAAATCTATAGTTTTTGACAAATTTCATAAAATTTCATGCCATTTGAAGCTTTTATTAAAACTACATCTCCTTCTCTTAAAATTTCTTTCAATTTGCTTACAATTTCTTCATTATTTTGTAACAAAATACATTGTGTTTTTCTATTTTTACTTGCTTTTGAAATAATATCTTTTGCAAATTTTCCTCTGCATATTAATATATCTATATTATTATTTGCTACTTCCTCACCAACTTTTTCATGTAACTCTTTAGAAAATTCTCCTAATTCTAACATATCTCCTAAAACAGCAATTTTCCTTAAATCCGTACGGTTTGAAAGATATTTTAAACTTGCTTTCATTGATTCATAACTTGCATTATAACTATCATTTATTAATGTTGCACCATTTTTTAAAGCTCTTATATCCATTCTCTTTTTTGTTAATTCAAACTTTGATATTCCATTTTGAATTTCTTTTGACGTTAATCCTAACACTTTTCCAACCATAAATCCACATAATGCATTATATACAAAGTGTTCTCCTCCAACAGGAACATCTATGTTAACTTTTTCTGATGAAGTTTTAGCTACAAATTTACTTTTTTCTTCTCCTAATTCAATTTTTTCTGCAATAACATCACTTGAATTATTTATTCCGTATGTGTGTATTTCAATTTTCTCCTTATTTTCTTCATACCAGTTATGTAATAAATCATTATCATTGTTTATGATTACTCTTGGAATTTTCATTCCTTCTAGAATTTCAAGTTTTGCTTTTAATATATTCTCTCTTGAACCCAAATTTCCTATATGTGATGTCCCAATATTAGTTATTACAGCTAAAGTTGGTTTTGCTATATTTGTTAACAAGCTTATTTCTCCAAAATGATTCATTCCCATTTCTACAACCAATGCTTCATGATCTTTTAACTTTAATATTGTTAATGGTAATCCTATATTATTATTGTTATTTCCTTCTGTTTTTAATGTCTTATATTTTTGACTCACTACACTTGCTATTATATCTTTTGTACTTGTTTTTCCTACACTTCCTGTAACAGCAATTACTGGAATATTATATAAACTTCTCTTATATTTTGCAATTTCGTATAATGTGTCCAATGTATCTTCAACTTGTATTATAGTTTTATCTTTATATTTTTCTTTTTCTTCTTTTGATATTTGTATATTAGAAATTATTACAGCCGTAGCACCTGCATCTAGTGCTTGATTCCAAAAATTACTTCCATCAAATTTTTCTCCTTTTATTCCAATATATATATCACCTTTTTGTATTGTTCTTGTATCTTTTGAAAAGTTTTCAACTTCTAATTCTTCATTTCCAAATAACATTTTTCCTTTTATAACCTTTAATATTTCTTTTATTTTCATTCAACTTTCGTCCTTTCGGTATACTATTGTTTTGACTTATTATATTCTATTTATCTATAAATTGCAACTAGAACAAATAAGAAAAATTTTCAATTTTTCTTTGATTTTTCTCGCCCGATTTGAGTTTATGAGCGAAGCAATGAAATCTCAAAGGGCTAACGATTGTAGCTTTTTATATACTAGGAAAATATAACTTTCCTAGTATATAAAAAAATAAGCATTCAAAATATCCGAATTCAGAATATCTTAAATGCTTATAATCTAAAAACTATTGATTTTCAACAGCTCTATTTGCAATTTCTATAGCTTTTGAAACTATATTACCACATGTTTTTGAGGAAACATTTTCCCAACTTCCTCCATCTTTTTTTACCTGATCATATACACCTAGTTCTTTTGCAATTTCTGTTCGTAAGTTTTCAGATATTAATTTGTTACTTCTTGACATACTAAGCTCTCCTTTCAAATTTAATCTGTTATTTTACGGACCGTTTTTGAAAATATATTTTAAATATTTTCAATTATATTATCTGCAAAAGATATTTTTTTATTAAAACAATTTTTTCAAAATTTAGAATTTTATTCTGTCAATGTTCCATTTTCAGTATTTGTTACTATTAATGTATCTTCTTCTTTTCCTGTCTGAGCATTTATATATTCAATAAATTCTACTTCATTTATTTTTCCTTTAAATTCGTAACATAATACTTCTGTATTAAATTCTGTTGGTATTATTGCTAACTTTTCACTTGACAATTCTGCTTTTGTTGAAATATTTTTTCTTGCCTCGTCTATTGAAATCAAATTACTTGGAATTTCTCTTTCAAAATGACAATTTAAATATCCTGTTGCATCAACACCAACTATTTCACCATCATCTAATGCTATTTTTAATTTAATTAAATCAGGATATGCAACTATATTTCCTTGTTTATATGCATAATTTATAACTATATATCCATCATTTTTCATATAATAAGTTTCTTGCATATTTTCAAATTTTTTTGCTTGTAAATATTCTTTTCCTTTTTGAATTGCATCTTGTTCTGTTATATTTTCACCATTTGTTTCTCTATCATAATTCATATAAACAAGATGTCCACCTTTTTTGGAAATTGATATTCCTATTTTTTTATTTTCATTTGTCGTTACTTCAAATCTATATACTGGTATATTTCCATTTTCAACATATCCATTGTTTTTCGTTTCTTTTATTTTATCTTTTCCAATAAATTCCTCTGCAATTATTTTTGCTTCATCTTCTGAAATATCATTGCCTATTAAACCTTTCTTTTCTTCACTTGTTATATGTTCAGAAAATGCCCCATCATAGATCAATCCTGAATATTCGTGAAAGTTTTGTTCTACCATATTAAAATTACTTACTTCTGATATATCTGAACCTTCTGCATTCTTTTTTAAATCTTCCCACTTTATAGTTCCATTATTTAATTCTGTAATCATTTCATTTAATGTATTTGATAAATCATTTGCATAATTATATAATTCTTGTATTTTATCCATATCCTCATCTGATAAGTCTTGTCCATCTATACATTTATTTGCCATAGTATAACTGTATTCACTTACTTGATTTAAAAATTTTTCTGTATTTTCAATTTCTTGACTTTCTATTGGAACCATACTTAAATAACATGTTGCTAAATCTGTTTCTCTCCATACTTCCATAAGTGTTTTTGCACCATGTCTCGCTTCTTTTGATATCATAGATTTTGCTAAATAAATTTTTGAATTTTGAATTCTATCTACAACCTCATAAAAAGCTTTATTATTATCATTTTGTACCACATTCGCATATGATGTATTTTTATTATACAAATTTATCCCTAAGATTACTGCAATGACAATAGCAATTATTGCAATAACATTCCACACTTTTTTTGAATTATTCATTTTCATATCTCCTCACTTATTAACTTTTTCTTATTTTTTCATTTTTTTCAAAAAATTATACAATTATTTATTTTTTTGTGCTAAAATATTTCTGAATTTATATGGAAAGGTCTGACTAATGAAAGTAATTATTTTTTACGCAAAATATGGTGGTGGTCATTTATCTGCCGCTCGTTCAATAGAAAATTGTATAAATACATATTATAAAAATATTGATGTTGAATTAATAGATTTTATGGAATATGCAAATAAAGAATTTAACAAAATAACAACAAAAGCTTATGCTGAAATGGCAAAAAAACTTCCAAAAGCTTATGGAAGCATATATTGGAAATCTGAAAAAGGCCCTCTTGCTCACATAAGTACAACTTCAAATAAATTATTATCTATAAAAATAAATAAATTATTACAAGAAAAATCACCAGATTTAATTATCTGTACACACCCTTTTGCAAGCCAAATGTGTGGTTATTTAACAAAACATCATAAATTAAATACAAAAATAGCAACAATTTTAACAGATTTTGCATCACATGATCAATGGCTTGTTTATAATGAATATATTAATTATTTATTTGTATCTAATGCAGAAATGAAGGAAACTTTGATGAGTAAAAATATTCCAGCCGATAAAATATTTGTTACTGGAATTCCTATCTCAGAAAGATTTTTAAATAAATATGATAAAAAATCTTTATTTATAGATTTTAACTTAAATCCAAATAAAAAAGTAGTATTATTTTTTGGTGGAGGAGAATTTGGGCTTGGAAAAAATTATACTTTAAAAGTTTTTGAGACATTTGTAAAAGATTCTGCTGATATTCAAATCATAGCAATTTCAGGAAAAAATAAAAAAATGAAAGAAGCTTTTGAAAATATTGTTATAGAAAATCACAAAGAAGCAAATGTACAAATATTTGAATATACAAATAAAGTACCCGAATTTATGAGTATTTCAAGCTTAGTTGTAACAAAACCTGGTGGACTTACTACTTCTGAAAGCCTTGCTTCAGGATTACCAATTGTTGTTATAAATCCTATTCCAGGTCAAGAAGAAGAAAACGCCGAATATTTAGTTAATCATAATACTGCAATTTGGTTAAAAAAAGATGATAATGTAGAAGAAATCATTAATAATTTATTATCTGATTCTTCAAAATTAGAAGAAATGAGTAATAATGCAAAATCAATTTCAAAACCAAATTCAACAAATGATATATGTAAAATATTATTAAATAATTAAAAAAACACTTCATTTTTTGAAGTGTCTTTTTTATAATTCTCTTCTTCCCTCTAATGCTTTTGTAAGTGTTATTTCATCAGTATATTCCAAATCTCCTCCAACAGGAATTCCATGAGCAATTCTTGTTACTTTTACCCCTAATGGTTTTATTAATTTTGATAAATACATAGCTGTTGCTTCACCTTCAACCCTAGGATTTGTCGCCAATATAACTTCTTTTACTTGACCATCCATAAGCCTAGCTAATAATTCTTTTATTTTTATATCATCTGGTCCTATTCCATTCATTGGAGATATTGAGCCATGTAAGACATGATATACTCCTTTAAATTCATGTGTTCTTTCCATAGCCACAATATCTCTCACATCTTCTACTACACATATCTGTGATTGGTCTCTTTTTGGATTTCCACATATTGGACATGGATCTGTATCTGAAATATTCCAACATTTACTACAATATTTTAAATTCTTCTTTGCATTTACAATTGCATTCACAAATTCATCAGTTTCTTCCTGTGATGCATTTAATATATAAAATGCTAATCTAGCTGCTGTTTTATTACCTATACTAGGTAATTTTTCAAAGCTTTCTATTAATTTTTCTATTGATGGTGAATACATTGACATTTTCTTTTCCTCCTAGACAATTATAGCAGAGACAATGCTCTGCTTATATTATTACATTATTCCTGGTATATTAAATTTTCCCATTGATGCTGCTTGTGCATCATCAACTTGTTTAAATGCTTGATTAATACATGTAACAATTAAATCTTGTAGCATTTCTACATCTTCTGGATCAACTACTTCTTTTTGCAATTTTAAATCTAATATTTGCTTTTGGCCATTTACTTTTACTGAAACTGCATTTCCCCCAGCTGATGCTTCAAATTCTTTTTCAGCTAATTCTTGTTGATTTTTTTCTAAATCTGCTTGCATTTTTTTTGCTTCTTTCATTAAACTATTGATGTTCATTCCACCAAATCCTCCCATACCTCCTGGGAATCCTCCTCTTTTTGACATTTTCTATTCCTCCTAATTTTAAATTTATTCTACTACATCAAATGGAATATCAAAACCATTTGCAAAGTTAGATATTTCTTGTTCTTCACTTGCTTCTTGTACCTGTGGTTTAGTATCTATAAATTTTATATTCATTTCCTTGCCACACGCAACAGAAACTTGTTTTATTAATTCTTGTTTATTTTCAGGTTTTTCCAAAACTGCCTTTCCGAAGGGAGTTATCCCTCCTGGAAATTGAATTCCTATAGTCATATCATTTACTTCTACGGCATTAGTATTTATTAAATTCGTATATAATACTATTTTTCCATTTTGTTTTAAGTTATTTACTATATCTTTCCAATATTGTGCTGGCTTACTATTCTTTCCAATCCCAGCAATAGCATCAGTAGTGGATTTTACTTGATTTTGTGCTTGATTAGTTGTTCTATTTGTCTGAGGTGTTCTAGCCCTAGGAGTTCCACCTCCAGATCTTAAATAATTTTCTATTTTATCTAATCTTGCATAAATATCACCATTTCCTCCACTGTTTCCACCAACTGGAGCATTAGATATTTCCTTATCACATAATTTTATAATTCCTGCTTCAAAAACAATTTGTCTTTGTGTTGACTGTTTCATATTATTTTCAAGTTCTGATAATTCTGATATTAGCCTTATTGCTCTCTCTTTGGTAACTTTTTCTGATAATTCTTGTAATCTTGTAAAATCTTCGTCATTATAAATAGTTAATTTTTGATTCGTTTTTACCATCAAAATATCTTTTACATATTTTATAATTTCCCAAAGTAAATTATTTAAGTCTTTTCCTTCATTTAAAACTTTGGTTATTGTTTCCATTGCTTCATCTATATTATATTCGATTATTGCTTGTGTAATGCAATGAATATATTGTAATTTTGGTATTCCTACAAGTTCTTTTATTTTATTTTCATCTATGTTGTTTTCACCATCTTGAATACATCTCTCTAATATTGATAAAGCATCTCTCATTGCTCCTTCAGATAGTGCAGCGATAATATTTAATGCTTGTGTTGTTGCATTTACATTGCTCTCTTTACATACGAGTTCTAATCTTTTTATTATATCTTCATCTGGAATTCTTTTAAAGTCAAATCTTTGGCATCTTGATAAAATTGTTGCCGGTAATTTTTGTGGTTCTGTTGTTGCCAAAATAAATTTTACATGTTCTGGTGGTTCTTCTAATGTTTTTAATAATGCATTAAATGCACCTTGTGATAACATGTGAACTTCATCTATTATATAAACTCTATATTTTGCTTTCGTTGGTAAAAAATTAACTTCTTCTCTTATTGAACGTATATCTTCAACACTATTATTTGAAGCAGCATCCATTTCTACTATGTCTGTTAATGATCCATCTAGTGCTGCTTTACATATTTCACATTCATTACATGGCTCTCCATCTTGTGGATTTAAGCAATTTACGGCTCTAGCTAATACTTTTGCTGATGTTGTTTTTCCTGTTCCTCTAACACCATTAAATAAATACGCATGCCCTACTCTATTCGCAATTATTTGATTTCTTAAAGTTCTTGTTATATGTTCCTGACCTACCATTTCTGAAAATGTTTGTGGTCTGAACTTTCTATAAAGAGCTGTGTACCCCATATTTTCACATCCTTTATATAAAAAATGATATGAATTCTAATCTCTCTATGGAAAACAACGCCCACATAAAAGTATCTACTTATTGCTGCTTCCTCCCGGACCTGACAAGGTTCATAGGCTTTTATTGAGTTTGCTTTCCATACAGAGGTTAGCTCTCATACCCTCCATATTATACAATGCAATTTTGGTTTTTGCAAGTAATTTATTAAAGTTTTTTAATTTTCTATTCTTTTAAAAATAAGATTATTAAATTCAGTTAATTCTATTCCATCTACTCCTTTTTCTATAACCTCTTTGGCTGGAATATCAATTTGTATATTAGTTTGATATTTTCTGTTTGTTGTTAGTGTTATTATAAAATCAAATGAAATAGTTGTTTTTATATTTTCTTCTTTTATATTTGTTAATTGTAATAATTTTCCATAATCAACTTCTTCATTTTCATTAGAAATATAATTTGATAAATTATTAATTGCATATCTAAATGCGATTATTCCACCTTGATTAGAAATTTTTTGTTGCTTAATATTTGATTCCATCTCACCTGTGTATACTATTTCTTCTGTTTCATTTTCATTTGTATTTTTAAACATTACTTTTTCATCTTCAACTGGTTTGTATATTTTAGTTTCTCCAATTGAATCTGTTTTATTAATTTTTATATTATTTATAGTTACATCTTTTATTATTTCAGTTTTATTGTATCTTGAATTTTTTTCCAAATATATATATATATCATTATTTTCCGAAACATTAAAATTCCATTTTTCTTGATGACCTTCATTTTCTATTCCATTTACACTTTGAGCTATAGCTATTTTTGTTATTTCAAATGGTATATTAGTCTCTCCTTGAACTTCATATTTTAATATATATATTCCTATACCACATAATATTGCAAATATTATTACTATAAAAATAATTCTATTAATTATCTTTTGAGTTGATTTTTTATACATTTTTATTTTTTCTTAACTCCTTAAAAAATTGTTTCAATATATTTTCACATTCAGTTTGCATTATATTTTTTTCATATTCTACTTTGTGATTAAATGTAAAATCTTCAAATAAATTTAATACTGATCCAACTGCTCCTGTTTTATTATCTGATGTTCCATAATATACTTTTTTTATTCGTGAATTAATTATTGCTCCAGCACACATAGAACATGGTTCTAATGTTACATACATTTCACAGTCTAATAATCTCCAGGATTTTAGTTTTTGGCTTGCTTTTTGTATTGCTATTATTTCTGCATGTTTTGTTGTATCTGTTTTTGTTTCTTTTTGATTATATCCTCTTGCTATTATTTTTCCATTTTTTACAATTACTGCCCCTACAGGTACTTCTAATTTGTTATATGCTTTTTTTGCTTCTTTTAAAGCTTCTTTCATGAATTTTTCTTCCATTTCTACCTCTTATTTTATCCACTATTA
This sequence comes from uncultured Clostridia bacterium, assembly GCA_934120045.1. GTDB lineage: Bacteria > Bacillota > Clostridia > TANB77 > CAG-508 > CAG-269. The sequence goes on along the minus strand of CAKOTF010000001.1, from coordinate 147,629 downwards.
TTCTTTAATGTTTTATATAAAAATTCATATGTAAACATTTAGAAAACAACTTTGTGATTTATACTTATTAAAAAATATACCGATATTAAATTAACCACCAAAATTATAATTGGAAAAAGTACATCTGTTTTTTTATTATATATTTTTTTGTCGTACATTTTTCGTATATATATTATTGTTATACACACATTTACTATTAGAAATGGAATCATTCTATACATTGACCTTTTAAATATTTCAATTTCAGGAGGCAATGTTCCTTCAGGTAACATTGGCATATAATCTAAATATATTGCAGTATTACCATATATTAAAAATTTCATACTGATATTAAATATTATAAGGATTATTCCTGTTAAACAATTATATTTTATTTTGTCTTTTTTCATCTTTATCTTTTCCTTAAATTTTTTATTTTCATATTTAAAATATTATAGTATTTTATAGAAATATATTTATTGGTGTTCCTAGGCGGACTCGAACCACCATCGGTCGCTTAGGAGGCGACTGCTCTATCCTGCTGAGCTATAAGAACATTTCTTTTACATTATACTTCATTGCTTTTATTTTGTAAACCTTTTTTTGTCTCTTTATTGATTAATTGTGAAAAATGATTTATAATATTTAAGATTTATAAATTGTTTGGAGGTTTTATATGCAACATATTTTAAGTAAGATGAGAAAAGCTATAGAAGACTATAATATGATAGATGAAGGAGATAAAATTGCTGTTTGTTTATCAGGTGGAAAAGATTCAATTACAATGCTAAATGGTTTAAAGGCTTTACAAAGATTTTATCCTAAACATTTTGATTTAATTGCTATCACAGTTAATCCAGGATTTGAAAACTTTAATAAAGATATTCTTCAAAAAAATTGTGATGAAATTGGTGTTCCTCTTTTTATTGAAGATACTCAAATTAAAGAAATTGTTTTTGATGTTAGAAAAGAAAAAAATCCTTGCTCTTTATGTGCTAATTTGCGTAGGGGTATAATCAATTCTGTTGCCCAAAGAGAGGGATGTAACAAAATTGCTTTAGGTCACAATCTAGATGATGTAATTGAAACTTTTATAATGAATTTAAAATATGCTGGAAATATTTCAACTTTTTCACCCAAAAGTTATATGGACAGAAGTGGTATTACAATGATTAGACCTTTGATTTTATTAACTGAAAAAGATACAAATCACTTTGTAAAAAAATACAATAAACAAGTTATGCCTAAAGTTTGTCCAATGGATGAAAATACAAAAAGAGAAGATATAAAAACTGAAATTTTTGCTTGGCAAAAAGAAATTCCTACAATTAAGGCTAATTTATTTGGCGCTATTTCTAGAAATATTGATGGTTGGAAAAAAAGTATGTAATGCTTATTTGCTTACATACTTTTTTTAAAATTTATTTTACTAATTTTACCATTGCATCTTTTAATTCTTCTAAATCTTTTTCTGCTGATTCCATACTATCCGCTTTTACACCCATATACAATTTTATTTTTGGTTCTGTTCCAGAAGGTCTTACACAACACCACGCATTATTTTCTAATTCATAATATAAAACATTTGATTTTGGCAATCCTGTTTTTCTTTGTTCTCCTGTAATTAAGTTTTTAATTTCATCAAGTTCAACATCTTTAAATTCAATTACTTTATATTTTCCTATTTTTTCTGGTAAATTATTTCTCATATTTGTCATCATAGACTTTATTTTTTCAGCCCCATCAGCGCCTTCTAATACTATTGAAACTTGATCTTCTTTATAGAATCCATATTTTTCATAAATTTTCATCATTTGATCCCACAAAGTCATTCCTTTTGATTTATAGTATGCAGCAGCCTCGCACAATGACATTACTGCAGAAATACCATCTTTATCTCTTGCATAATCTCCAATTAAGCATCCATAACTTTCTTCAAATCCAAATACATAAGTTTTATCTTTCTTTTCTTCTGCTTTTTTTATAACTGCTCCTATATTTTTAAATCCTGTTAAAACTTCAATACACTCTAATCCGTAGTTCTTTGCAATTGCTTTTGCTAGTTCAGATGATACAATTGTAGTTATAAACATTCCATCTGCTGGTAATAATCCTTTTTCTTTCATTTGAGAAATTCTATATTCTGCAATCAATAGTGCTGACATATTTCCTGTATATGTCATATATTCTCCTTTTTTTGTATCTTTTGCATATATTCCAAGTCTATCAGCATCAGGGTCATTTGCAAGAACAACATCAGCATCTACTTTTTTTGCTAACTCTAATGCTAATTTAAATGCTTTTTTATCTTCAGGGTTAGGGTAATCCACTGTTGGGAAATTTCCATCTGGTTTTTCTTGTTCTGGAACTACATATACATTTTCAAATCCTAATTCTTTTAATAATCTTGATGTTACTGTATTTCCAGTTCCATGTAATGGTGTATAAACTATTTTTAATTTTTTTCCTTCTTCTCTTACAATTTCAGGATTTAATACTAAACTTTTTAAAGTATTTATATATTTATCATCCATTTCTGTTCCAACAACATTAAATAATCCTTTTTCTATAGCTTCTTCTTTAGTTATAGTTTTTATTTCTTTAAAATCAGAAATAGCTCTTACTTTTGCTATTATATCTTTATCTCTTGGTGCAACAATTTGTGAACCATCATCCCAGTAAACCTTATATCCGTTGTATTTTGGAGGGTTATGGCTGGCTGTTATCATTATTCCTGCTGTACATCCTAATTGTCTTACGGCAAATGATAATTCTGGAACTGGTCTTAATTTTTCAAATAAATATGTTTTTATTCCATTTGCATTTAATATTAAAGCTGTTTGTAAACTAAATTCATCTGACATTCTTCTTGAGTCATAACTAATTGCAACACCTTTATCTTGTGTTCCTTGTTCTATTATGTAATTAGCTAATCCCTGTGTTGCTTTTCCAACTGTATATTTATTCATTCTGTTTGTTCCCATTCCTATTACACCACGTAAACCTGCTGTACCAAATTCAAGTTCTTTATAAAATCTATCTTTTATTTCCTCATCATTTCCTTTTATCTCTAGTAATTCTTTTTTTGTTTCTTCATCAAATGCTGGTTCTGTACACCATCTTTCATATTCTTTTAAATAATCCATCTTTATTCTTCCTTTCGTATTTATTAAAAAAGCTACTGATTTTAAACCAGTAGCAATATTATATATTATTTTAAATTATAGAATTTTCTATATAGCTCTCTTGCTGTTTCTGGGCTATCTGTTCCTGTTGCATTTTTTACAGGAGCAAATTCTTCTTCCCTCTTTACTCTCAATATAGCCATATCATCTAATTCTCCAAAAGCATCAAATAGAAATGCTTCAAATTTGTATGCATTTGGTCCATCTGGTACTACTTTATTTCCATCTTTATCTATATATGTTGCTTTTTTAAAAGCTGTATGGTATGGTAATGGTTTATTTCCCATTCTTTCAATTGCATCAATATTAAATAAATTACACAAAATATGAGATTCTCCAAAAACAAGTTCTCCATTATCGTCAACTTGTTCTGACATATCATCAGGTATTTCAGTATATTCAATTACTGATGGTCTTCCATTTTTCTTGCAAAAAACTCCAACCTTTTCTTTTGGGTTTGCTTTTACTACTGATTTTCCTGCTGCAGTTACTTTTTTATCTATAGCAATTCCCATAAGTACTGGATCTACCATTTTTACTAGACAATTATCAACACCACCAATAAATACCCATTCAACACCTAATTCTCTCATTTTTTTAGTCATTCCGTTTTTTACTAAAGCCTCATATATTCCACCATGACCATTTGCAGCTTCTTTTACAAGTCCATCTTCACCAATTAATATTTTTCCTTCCATATCAACCATTGGTAATTCTTCTTGAATAAAGAAAAATAAGTTTTTGTCTTTCTCATATCCAAAATTTCTATTTTTAGCAAAAAATTCAATTGTATCATTATTATTTTCTCTACTTGTCATTATAAACCAAGGAATTGTAACTCCATATTTATGGCCTTGCTCTTTTAATCCATCACTTAATAATTCAAATAGCGATTTATGTGATTCTAATCCAATATCAAAAGTTCCTTTTGGCCCTTTATGACCTAATCTTGTTCCTTGTCCACCAGCCATTGTTACTGCCGCTAATTTTCTATTTTTTATAGCTTCAACACCAATTGCATGATATTCTTTATAATTATCATATAATTTATCTTTATCCATATAATCAATTGGCTGTATTTCAAAATCTTCAACTTCTGGAGTCTTTTTAGTATTTTCATATAAACTTTTTATTAACTCAAAATCAATATTACTTATTTGTTTTAATAATTCTCTTTTCTTTTTTTCGTCTAAGTTATCATACCCATTTAATAAATGTTCTTGTCCATATTTTTTTAAAGTCCTCTTAATTTCATCAAAATTTTCGTCCATAGTATACTTCCTTTCTTAGTTCATAATCTATATATATACTATTTTTTCGAAAAATTCAATAGATTATACGAAAATTTTGAGATATTAATAAAAGTAAAGTTATTAAATACTATTTATTCCGAGCGTATTAAGCATTGCATCATATCTAGAAACAATATTTTGCATATTATCTTTTACTTCATTATAATTATAACATACAATAATTTTAAAAAAATTTATATTATTTTCTTTTAATTCATTCATTATATTAGTTATAAATTTCACACTTCCCACTAATATAATATCTGACATTTTTGGTATTCCTTCTATTTTTTTATTATTCCAATTAAGAGCTTTTATTTTTTCTTTCTTGTTTTGTTCTAAATTTATTTTATCTATTACAACTTTTAGTGTTTTTCTTAAATCATTTTCTGTTACTATTATAATCTCCTCTCCTTTGTCTATTTTTTTGCTAATATATGGCAATAGCATAATTTCTAAATGATATTCACTCACATAAAAATTACAAATATTTTTTATTTTTTCTTCTTCTAAAACCATATTCTCCATCCTTTCAATAGATTTATTTACTGGTAAATTTTACCATTTATTCTTTTGTATGTCAAGTATATATATTTTTTTTTATGTATATTTTATATTTTTTGGGTAAAAATTATTTTAAAGATATTTTTTTACAAATATGTTAATGTGGAGGTTTTTATGAAAAAATTTATAAAATATTTAAATACTTATTTTATATTAATATTTTTATTTTGTATTTATATTATATTTTGTGTCCGAAGCTATTCAGTTGCTGTATCCTCTGAATTATCTAATGCTATATTTAGGCTTCATGTTTTAGCAAATAGTAATTCAAATGAAGATCAAAAATTAAAATTAAAAGTACGAGATGCATTACTTTCATATATGAATAATTTATGTTCTAGCTGTAATACAAAAAAAGAAGCTATGGAAATTGCTAATAAACATAAAGATGAATTTCAAAAAATAGCAGAAAATGTAATTATTGAAAATGGATATACTTATCCTGTAAAAATAAATATTAATAATTTTTATTTTCCAACTAAATCATATGGTGATATTTCATTACCATCTGGATATTATGATGCTTTAAGAGTAGAAATTGGAAATTCTGAAGGTAAAAATTGGTGGTGTGTAATGTTTCCATCTCTTTGTTTTATAGATATCACTTCTGGTATTGTAGACTCTGATGGAAAGGAAAAACTAGAAGAAAACTTAGATTCAGAATCTTATAAGTTAATTTCTCAAACTCAAACCTCACCTGAATTTAAATTTAAATTTAAATTACTTGAAATATTTTCTCAAGTAGAATTGTTCACTGCAAAAAATTAAAAATCCCTTGTAATCTTTATTCTTTTATGATATATTTTATGTGATTATTTTAAATACGAGGAGGAATACTTTTGGAAAAACTAGTAATAACTGGACCAACACGTTTAAATGGAGAAGTAACTATAAGTGGTGCAAAAAATGCTGCCGTTGCAATTTTACCTGCAACACTTTTAATAGATGGTGTTTGTACAATAGAAAATCTTCCTAATATAAGTGATGTAAAGATGTCATGTAAAATATTAGAAGGTTTAGGTGCAAAAATAACATGGATTACCCCAAATGAAATCATGATTGATACACGAAATATAGATAAAACAATAGCATCTGAAGAATTAACTCGAAAATTCAGAGCATCTTATTATATAATTGGAAGTATGTTGGGACGTAAAGGTGATGTAACTGTAGGAATGCCAGGAGGTTGTAAATTAGGAGCAAGGCCTATTGATCAGCATATAAAAGGATTTGAAGCTCTTGGAGCAAAAGTTGATACAACCCAAGGTAAAATTACTGCTAAAGCCTCAAAGTTAGTTGGCACATCAATATATATGGATGTTGTTTCTGTTGGTGCAACTATTAATGTAATGCTTGCCTCTGTTCTTGCAGAAGGAACAACTATTATCGATAATGCTGCTAAAGAACCACATATTGTAGATGTTGCAAATTTTCTAAATACAATGGGAGCTGATATTCGTGGTGCTGGAACAGATGTAATAAAAATTAATGGTGTAAAAAAACTAACAGGAAATGCAACATATTCTGTTGTTCCTGATCAAATAGAAGCTGGAACGTTTATGCTTGCGGCAGTCGCAACAAAAGGTGATATTTTAATAAAAAATTGTATAACAAAGCACTTAGAATCAATAACTGCTAAAATTACTGAAATTGGAGGACAAGTAGAAGATTTTGGAGATAGTATAAGAGTAAAATGTAATAAAAGACCTTCTAATGCTATTATAAAAACACTTCCTTATCCAGGGTTTCCTACAGACTTACAGCCTCAAATAGGTGTTGTCTTATCAACAGCAAATGGAACAAGTAGAATTATAGAAGGTATTTGGGAATCAAGATTTCAATATACAGATGAATTAAATAAAATGGGGGCAAAAATTACAGCACAAGGGAAATCAGCATTTTTTGAAGGTGTAGATAAATTATATGGTGCACCTGTTTATTCAACAGACTTACGTGCTGGTGCAGCATTAATTATAGCTGGAATTTCTGCCAAAGGAAAAACTGAAGTTTATAATTTAGAGCATATTGACAGAGGTTATGAAAATATTGAACAAAAATTTAAAAACCTTGGAGCCAAAATTGAAAGAGTAACAGAATAATATTAGAAAGAAGAAATACATATGCTAAATTTTTGTAGTTTATATAGTGGTAGTAGTGGAAATAGTTTATTTGTTGAAACAGAACATACTAAAGTTTTAGTTGACGTTGGCTTAAGTTGTAAAAAAATTGAAGAAGCTTTATACACTATAGAAAAAGATCCTAATTCAATTGATGCTATTCTTATCACTCATGAGCATTCTGACCACATAAAAGGCTTATCAACAATATCACATAAATTTGATATTCCTGTTTTTACAACAAGAGAAACATTTGATGCAATGCCAATGCAAACTGAAAAAATATCAAATAAAAATATAAATTATTTTTATCCTAATGAAAAATTTAATATAAATGATTTAGAAATTACACCATTTAGTATTCCACATGATGCAGCAAACCCTTGTGGATTCACAATTAATAATGAAAATCATCAATTAAGTATAGCAACAGATATTGGTCATATGACAAACGACATTGTAAAACATTTAGAAGGTAGTGAACTTATATTATTAGAATCAAATTATGATACTGAGGTTTTAAAATGTTGTAAATATCCATTCCATTTAAAAGCTAGAATTGCGGGAAGTAGTGGACATCTTTCAAATATTATGTCTGGAAAAACTATTTCATATCTATTAAAAAATAGTAATTTAAACACTGCTATTCTTGGACATTTAAGTAAAGAGAGTAATTTTCCAGAATTGGCATATCAAACTGTAATTGATGAACTACTTGCTAATAACTGTAACACTAATTTAATCAATCTATCTGTAGCCAGTAGAGAACTACCTGGAAAATTAATAAAATTATAAAATATTTATATAGGCTAGTATAAGCCTATTTTTTTATTTTATTGTAAAGAGAATATACAGGAACAATTAATAATATTGGTCTTTTTTCGGTAATAGTAAATTGGGGGCCTATTATTGAAGAAAATCTATATGACAAAAAAGATGTTTTTTCATCTATTATTATTGATTTATGGGGAAATAGTATATTCCCTTTACAAGATAAAAAACTTATTATAATTTGAAAAGCAATTATTTAAAATGTTCTTATTGCTAATCTACAATTATGTTACACCATATCTTGTATTTTGTCAATAAAAATCGCTCGACGGCAATCGACAATATGCCGTCAAAGTTGCTCTTCTCAATACTTCTACCCAAATAATTTATTACAAATTATTATTGCAGTAATAACTCCTGTCATGTCAGCCATAAGAGATGCAATTAAAATATGTCTTGTTTTCTTTACTTTTACTGCACTAGTATAAACTGCAATTGTATATAATGTTGTTTCTGTAGCACCCATAATAACACATGCACTTAGACCAGTAATAGAATCTACGCCATTATTTTTTATTATTTCCGTAGCTACAGCCATAGATGCACTACCTGAAATAGGTCTTAAAATTACTAATGGTAAAATTTCTTTAGGAATTTTTAAATAATCTAATATAGGTGAAATTAATTTTACTATAAAATCAATTATTCCAGAATTGTTTAATAAACCTATTGCAAAAAAAAGACCTATTAATGTTGGAAATATCTTAACTATTATTTCTATTCCTTTTGTTGCTCCCTTTATAAACAAATCAAAAACATTCTTCTTCTCCTTTAATCCGTATAAAAACAACACTTATAATAAAAAGTGGCATTGTTAATATTGAAACATAATTAATAAATTTAATATTAATCACTTCCTCATCTATCTATTTTTATCAATAATTTGGTTATTAAAACTCCAACAATACCTGCACAAATCGTAGAAAACCAAACAGGAACAATAATTTTGGTGGGATTATCTGATCCAAAAGCTGTTCTTATTGCAATTACTGTTGTAGGAATTATTTGTAGTGATGCCGTATTTAACACTATTAACATCATCATATTATCACTTAGTATATCTTTATTAAGATTATCTTTTTGTAGTTCTTCTATTGCTTGAATACCTAATGAGGTAGCTGCATTACCTAATCCTAAAATATTAGCAATTACATTCATAACAATCTTATTAAATGCTTTTTCATTTTGATCTGCTTTAGGAAATAAATACAAAATTATAGGTCTCAAAATTCTTGATAAAAATCTCATAATACTAGTATTTGAAACAATTTCCATTATCCCACTCCACAAACAAGTCGTTCCAAGTAATACTAATGTTAAATTCACTGCGTTTTCCGCTGAAGAATTAATTGCAACATTTAATTGATTTAAGTTTCCACAAATTATAGCATATAAAATTGATATAATTATAAAAATAGGCCATAAAGTATTTAACATATATTTTTCTCCAATATAATTTTTCTATATAATTATATTCCTATAAAATTTAAAAATAACATATTTTTACAAAATCAATTGACCAAAAAAAAGATTTGTGCTATTATATTAATGAATTGAAAAATAATTTTAGGAGGACATGTTATGAAATCAACAGGAATTGTCAGAAAAGTAGATGAATTAGGAAGAATTGTTATCCCTAGGGAAATTAGAAATAAATTTGAAATTGCAGAAAAAGATCCTTTAGAAATATATGTAGATGGTTCATCAATTATTTTGAAAAAATATGAACCAAACTGTATATTTTGTGGAAATTCAAAAAATTTAATTTCTTTTAAAGATAAATTAGTTTGCCCAAAATGTGCAGAAAGACTTGCTTCATTAGAAACTGCATTACCAAAAGAAGTAGAAGATTAATCTCCTACTTCTTTTTATTATTTTTCTAAAAAATACATATAAATTTCATTTTTTGTTAAATTCCTATCTTTAGCAACTTTTTTTATTATTTCTTTTTTATTTAATCCACTATTTTCATAAAATTTATAATGTTCTTCCAAAGATAGTTCATTTAATTTTTTTTCTTCATTTTCAATTTTAAAGTTTCTTTCAATAATTAATATCATTTCTCCTTTTAAATTATCAATCTCATTTAACAATTCATCAATATTTTTTCTGATAAATTCTTCATGAATTTTAGTTAATTCTCTAGCTAAGACAATATTTCTTTTTTCTAATATTTCCTTTAAATCTTCTAATGTTGCTTTCATTTTATGAGGTGCTTCATATATTATTATTGTCTTATTTGAATTTTTTATTTCATTTAATTTTTCTTTTCTAAGTTTTTTATTTAATGGCAAAAAGCCAAGAAATTCAAATTCTTTTGTAGAAATTCCTGAACAAATTAAAGCATTAATCATTGCACATGCTCCTGGTATAGGAATTACTTGTATTTTTTCCTCAATAGCTCTTCTTATCACTTCCTCACCAGGGTCACAAATTCCAGGTGTTCCTGCATCTGAGACTAACGCAATATTATCTCCTTTTTTTAGTTTTTCTATCAGTACTCCACTTTTTACATCTTCATTATGTCTATGATAACTAATTAGTGGTTTATTTATTTCATAATGATTTAATAATTTTAATGTTTGTCTTGTATCTTCTGCGGCAATTATATCTACCTCTTTTAGTATTCTTAAAGCTCTTAATGTAATATCTTCTAAATTTCCTATTGGTGTAGCAACTATATACAACTTTCCTATCATTTTAAATTTCCTTTCTTTTTTATATCATTTTATCATATTTTTTTAAATTTTCAAATATTTATTATTCATTTACTATTTATTTATTATTTATTATTTATTATTTATTATTTATTTATTATTTTTTATTATTTTTTTATTATTTATTATTTTTTTATTATTTATTATCATTTTATTTTTTTTTATCATACAATATATTATAAAATAAAAATCAATTTTAAGGAATAAAAATTTATGAAAAATAATAAAAAGAAAAAATTAAACTTTATTGATATAAAAAATAATACATGTCATTCATTATATGAAATTGAATGCTTTTTAAACAACTTTAATTCATTCATACAATATATAAAACTTTTCAAATTTATTAAAAAGAAATAATTTATGCTGAATCGTTGACATTCCCTATCCTTTCAAAGCAGAAATTATTTCTTATAAAATTATTTTTTTACATTTTTTTCAAGTTTGTTTTTATATTTGTTTTTCTTGTTAGCTTTATGAAGAACTTTTATTTCATTCTCTAATTATTTTTTAAATAAATTTTGGATATATTTTCATTTTTTTCTCCATTTATTAAGAAGCTTACTGAATTAATTTCTTTCAAATTAGTCAATGTATTTACAATACTATTAATTATTTTTAATTTATTTTCCTCATTTTCATAATTTAAAAATTCATCAGAAAAATTGATTATAGCACATCCATTTTCAACTTTTATATCATTAATTATTGTTCCTTCTGGAATTAGTTTTTTTAATTTTGTATTCTGTGGTCCTTTTATTAAAAATTCTACTAATTTTTTATATGGATTTTCTATCAATAAATTGGCATCAATTATTTTCGTTTCTATTTCCAATTCACCTGTTTCTATATTTTCAAAATATAATATTACTTTTGTTTGTCTTACTTGTTCTTCTGAAATTTCTTCTTGTGGTACATAATCTTGATATTCATTTTCACTCTTCTTTATTTCTATATTTTTAAATAAAAAATAAATCCCTACTATTACAAAAATAATTGTTATTGTTGCACCAAATATTCTCTTACTCTTCATATTCATATATCCTCCTTATATATTTGAAATATATTAACAGTTATTTTCTTTTAGAACAACAGATTAATTTCAAAATTATTCATAAAAAAATTGAGGAGAAAACTTTCAAAGTCTCCCCCAAAACTATTGACATATAGCCATTATTAATAAAGTGCTTTTTCAATATAATTCTATTCGAAAGATATATTAAAATCTGTATCTTTTTGTAATTTTATTATTATATTTACATTATTATATTCTGAATTATGTTCATTATCCTTATAAACTTTGATTTCTATAATATAATTATCACTTTTTGTTTTAATATCTTTAATTTCATATATATTAGAATTATAAAAAGTAGTACTAATATAATTTATAAAATCATTTATACTACTAAAATTGCTGCTTTTATAAGAATCGTCTAAAATATTATATAACCCAATATAATCATATGTATTTATCATTTTCATGACCTTATCCACATTTGTCGAAATTTTTTGAACATTTGATGCTTTCTTATATTTTTGTTTAAAAGAATCTGTTATAATACTATATTCATCAAGTTCTATAGTAAAATCCATTGGTGAATTTTGAATAATTAAATACCTATTATCTTTTTCTGTTTTTATATAATATGATGTTTTATTATTTGTAAGTCCTTGAGTAACACTTGTTATATTAGTATCTAGTTTATTATTATTTTTCATCTGTATTGCATAATACAAAAAATTATTATAATTATTATTAAATCTAACTTCTTTATATTTGTCTTCTAATAATTCATATGCTTTCTGTGGATTATTTTTTAATAGATTAATATAATATTCTTCATATTTTAAGGCAATTTCATCTTTATTTAATCTTAAAAACTCAAATGCATTATGATTATTTTCTTTTATTTTTTGTAAATTATTATCTTCTTTTATATCATTTACATTATTATAATTTTTATTATATAATGGCTTTATTTTATATGTAAAATTAGATAAATCTAAATTAAATATATAATATTTTTCTTTATCATATATTTCGTCATCTTCTACTCCTTTAACAATATACGAATACAACGAATCTTCTTTTGTCTCATAAATATCTATAGCTAAAAAAGTATAACTTTTTTCAATTTTTGAGAGTACATTTTCTTTTGTTAAATTATTTTCATTAATAAATTTTTCATCTAATAAATCAATTATTTCTGCAGAATCATTTAATTTTATAGCATTTAAATAATTATTAATACATTTTTCTATACTAAAGAAATATACTGCATTATTTAATTTTTCCTTTTCGTAAAAATTATTAGATTCAATATCTCCTTGAGGTTCTTCTTCTTTTGCAATTTTTTCACTTTCTATAAGCTCAATATTATTATTAATAATAGCAACAGACACTATTATAACTATTACCAGTAATACTCCAACAATTCCAAGAAGTATCTTATTCTTTTTTATTTTCATATTTTTATCACCTCATTACCTAAAAAACAAAATCATATTTATTTTATTTTAATTACATAGCTAAAACTACCGTAAATTAATTGTTCTTTGTATAGAGCATCCTATATATGATTTATAATCTTTGTTTTGAATTTGATGATTACTTCCTGCTCCATATGTACCATTTCCTGCATATATCTCTATATGCCTTGAAACTGATGTTTTCAACAATAAATCTCCTGGATTTACAGTTAAATTTTTTTCGCTAACTTTATGATATGTCCATCCATATTTTGAAAAATTATATCCACCTTTTCCTTCTATCCAATTCACAAAATCTAATGTAGTAAGTTGAGATTTTCCTTCAAATTCTGTGTATCCACTCATTATCAAAACCCATGTTACATAAGTACTACAATCTATTCCATATCCACTTTCATCTTTTTCTCCTATTTGTAATGGATAATTCATTGTATTTCCATTTCTATAATGATATCGTGACTGAATATATTCTTTTATTTGTTTTGCATTATCTACTATATCACTAGAAGCTTGTCCTGTAAAAATTGAATCTTGTACTACATTATTTTCTTCATCTTCATATATTGAAACATTTTGTTCAATTGTAGATACATCACCAGATTCAATATCTCTTTTAAATATACTAGTTATTCCATTGTATGCAGAAAGTATAAGAGTAATTATTAATATTCCTATTACTATAGCCCATGTTACAAAACAAATAGGAGGTACAGTAAATAATATTTTTACAACATGAAATAAGGCTTTTACTGCTAGTTTAATAGCTTTTTTTATCGCCTTAGCAGCCATATCTTTAGCTCTATTTGCAGCATCTCTTACTACGTTTTTCATTTTACTTGCAACTTGTTGTTCCATTTGATTAACTGGATTATTTTCTAAATCTGATTGCTGTAGTTCATTATTTGGCTCTTCGTTCATATACTAACCTCCTATATATCTATCTAAAAACTAAATGACATTTTAAATTTTGTACCTTCCTCTAGTTGCATAACAATTTTTATACTTTTTATTTCTTCAGTATCTTTATTTTTTAAATTTGCATTATAAATATAATAACTTCCCTGCTCATTAAATGTTAAAAATTCAATCTCATTCTGATCAAAAAAATAGTTTGAAACATATTTTTCTAATTCAGAAGCATTAGTTAAATTATTTGCTTTTTTAAAACTATCTGCAAGTAATGATAAAGCATAATTATAATTTTTATTATTTATTCCTAAAATAAATTTATTAACATTTAATCCAACTTTTATTCTTACATCAGATTTTTCATATTTCTCTGTAAACTGTGGAATATCAACCATATATTGGTCTAATAATACAGAAAAATTCATTATATTTTTTGAATTAAATATATAATACTCCCCATAACTTGAAAGTGAAATATATTGTGTATAATCATCATAATAAATTATTTTAAATTTACTAAATTCCATATTTGAAAATTTAGTTATATTATTATTTACATATTGATTGAAATTATCATAATTACCAAATCTAAGTGATTTATATTCATCATTTATTAACGAATATGCTTTTTCTGGATTTATCAAAATTAACATTTTATAATATTCAAAATATCTTTTAACAATATTATTTTCCGTTATATCATCTTGAAAAAATTCACCAGTTATATTTTCATTTATCAAATACTTTTGAGCACCTGATTTAGCAATTTGCTCAAATTCGTCTATTTTTATATCTTGTTTAATTTGACTTATTTTATATGAGCCTTCCATAGAATTAAAATCTATAGCATAAAAAACATTTTGATCTTTTCTATTTACTTTATCAAATATCTCTCCAAAAACATATAATCTATATCCATCTATATCCAAATTCTCTTGGAAATATATTTTATTTGCATAAAATATATTTCCTGACATTATATTTTCATTTATAATATTTTCAACCATGCAATATGTATTTATTTGTTCAATTTCTTCTATGCTTTCATCTACTTCGAGCTCTGGAGATTCAAACTCCTCATCATCTATATTACTGTTATTTTCGCTTTTTTTTATATTTAATATAATAACAATCATCATTAAAATAACTAAAATTAATGCAATAGCTATTATTAAATATTTTAAAATATTATCTTTCTTCATTTTCCAAACCTTTCCAAAAATATTCAAATTCCTTTACTTAGAAAATGTTCTTATTTCATCTGCATATGCTAATACTGTATCTATATTAATATAATTTTCTGTTCTTGCACTTCTTGAACTTCCTGGATCTAGAACGTATACTGTTGTATTTCCAGCTGATTTTTTTATACCAACAATGGCAATAAAGTGTCCTCCTGTTGTATTGTATACATTTGCCGGATCCTTATTTGGTTTTATATGTACTATTGCCGGATTACCAGTACTTAAATGTTCAATTAATTTTCCTTTTAAATTATTAGTATATTTTGTTGCCTTTACACCAAGCGTTGTCGCCCAAGAAAACCAGTTATTCGGACTTTTTGCACTTACTTCCGTAGGCGTGTATGGCAATCCTGTACTAGGATTTCTAATTCCTAATCCACTTAAACATGTAGCTAAAGATGTTCTTCCACAAATATTAGTATTTCTACCTTGTTTAAAATAATAATACTCTCTATTAGAAATCGGATTTCCATCTTGGTCTGTCGTTAATATTTGAGTTTGTTTTTCTAAATGCCACTCTGTTTTTCCACTACCACCTGAAAGTCTTGTCGTTTTTTTACTACTTGCAGATGAATCTGTATCTACAAGATAATTAGTTGTTGAACCATCATAATTATAATTATATAAGTCATTATCTGATAAACCAATTGAAAAATTAAATTCTAACTCTTTTGTATTATCTGTTAAATATTTATGCCCACTAATTTCAGTAATTGCATATCTCATATAGCGTTCTAATTCTTGTGTATTTCCATTTTGCTCTAACAATGAAAATAATAAATATGATCCACTTGTTATATTATTTTCTGCACTTGAATATTTATTTAATAGATCTATTATAACATCTATTTTATAATTTCCATTTACAACAGAATAAACATGATATTTATTAGTCCACTTTGCATATGATTCAAATATGTAAAAATGCGTATTTTTCCATTCAAATAAATTACTATAATCATTGGCAGAACAATGTTCCCCAATTCGCCTTTCTGGATATTCATTTAACCTTTCAACATATTTTACTGGATCTGGTATTGGTATCAACCTTGTACTTTGAAGTCTAGAAAATGGTCTTTCAATTTGTCCAACATGAGGAACTAATTTATAATTAATATTCCATGTATCTGCTTCAATTAAATATAAGTCTCCTGTATTTTCTATTCTTATATTTAGAAAATCTTTTACTAAATATCCTGCATATTTTAACAATGTAGCAGCAACTTCATCTTCATTATCAATGTAATTTCCTTTTGTTTGAGTTATAAGTTGTCCTTTACCATCATCATGAGGATTATGAGTTACTGTTGTTTCTCCATTTTCATCTTCTGTTTCTGTGTCATCACAGCATTCATATCTATTCCACTTATCAACTATATAAGTACTAATAGTTCCTCCTCTTACAGCATCTTTTTCACTTGTACCATAATTATAATGTGTAAATTGACTCTCAGTTGATTCAAGAAATCCTAATTCAACATATGAATTTTCCTTATTACATTTGTCAACAAATGCATTCATAAAATCAACATCTTCAGTTATCAATTGCATTGCAATAAAGAAATTGACTGGTGTTGCTGTTTGTTCAAGTAAATTTAAGTATTCATATTCTTTTAGTTCAAATGTTGATATTACTTTTGAGGCAGTATTATAATCATCTGGTAATAATTCAACGGCAGCAGGGTCTTTTGTTCCAGAATCGTCAATAGCTCTCTTTGGGGGTATATTATTATATGCCCATATATACTCTTCTTTTGATGTTAAGACACATAATTTTAAACCCACAGGATTTATTGAAAAATATTTCAAATACTCTTGTGTTTGGGCATATGACGTTACAGTCTCTTTTGACATTTTTTTCAAAGTTTCATATGGAATATACTTAAGAACTATTCCATCTCCAAAATCTGTTCCATCCTCTTGTGAAATTCCACCAGAATTAGAAGCATTATACCTACCAAATTTACTTGTATATCTTTTTATTACAACATTTCCATTTATTGCTGTTTTAGCATAATCTCCAATATCTGGTAACATACTTTTTAATTCAGCACGTATATATTTATCTATTATATTTGTCAATTCACTATCTGATTTATATGTTTGACTCTCATCATCAACTGCACTTACGTCATAATCTTTGTCTCTAAATTGATATTGATATGTATCTACTGATGCATTTTCTAATGCTTTTATAATTCTTAAAGCATAATTAGCATTAATTTCGTATCCTTTATCTGTTATTGAAACCATATCTTTCAAGTCTGAAGAAGATTCTTCAAGCCCAGCTAAAACACTTGTAGAATAACTTGATCCAATTGATTCATTGTTTGAACTACTTGAATTTAAAATTCCATCAGCCAAGGAACTCCTTACCATAGAAAATACAATTATTACTAAGAGTACAATTATTAATATATTTCTACTTATTTTTTTTCTCATTTATCCACCTCCAATTAATTATAGTTAATTTCAATACTTGTAGTATTTGAATATGCTGTTCTATTGTGTGTATTTAAATATGTTGGATAATCCAAAATAATCTTACTAAATACTATCTTTTGTGCATCATTTGCTTTACTATATAATTTATTAAATCTAACTGTTACTGTTTTTGTTCCATTTGCTTGGATTTGAACATCTTGTCCTTCACTAAATTCGCTATTTATAGAAAAATATTTAGTTCCGTTTGAGTTTGTTAAATATACTGTACTTCCTTTGTCAGAACCAGCAATAGCTATTGCTTTATCTGATTTATTAATTATTTCCATTGTAATTTCTTGATATTTACTATATGTATTTATCGTATCTATTTTTATATCTAGATTATCATATACATATTTTATATTTTTATTTTCTCCATATATATAATTATTAACGTTTATTTTATAGGTTCCATCCTTTTTTACAAAGGTATAATATTCTTCATTTGAAGTATATTTTGCACCACCTGATGCTAACAAGTCTCCATTAAATGAAATAAGACATATAACTTTTTCATTATCTGAAGCCCATTTTGAATATGTATACTCTTGAGGTTCACAAAATCTAATATCAACATATGCTTCTTTAAATGTTTTGGCATCATAATATTTCAAAGCAGTTTTACATTCATCTGTCAACATATTATATGCAGATTCATAATCTTTATTATTACAATAACTAACAAATTTCTTCATTGTATTTTCTAATGTGTTAGATTGTAATTCTTTTGTCTCTTTAGTATTTATGTCCTCCATTTTTACATTATTTTCATTTACATATCCATTTTCAATAGTAATATTATTATCTATAATATTTTTTTGATTTTCATCTTCTTTTTTTAAATAATAATAATTTAAACCACTAACAATAATAATAATCAGTACCATAATTATTATTATATAAAAAATATTTTTTTGATTTATATTTATAAATCTCTTAAAATTATTCAAATTTTTTCACCTCATATTATTACAATAAATTATATTCTTGATTATCTTCAACACTTTCTAATTCATCTACTTGATTAAGTAAATCTGTATATTTCTTTTCAACACTGTTTCTTGACTTTGAACTACCATCTTCTTCTACTTTTTTAGCAATATATTCTTTTCTTTCTTTTTCTCCATATGGTATATCATCATTTTTATTTCTAAACTTAAATACTTTAGCAGCTTGCTTATAACAATTTTCTTCACTATCTAACTTATGATTTCTCATTAAGTAGTTTGCATATCTGATTACCTTCTGCTGTTCCGTTGTATCTTTTATTCCTTCTTTTACCAGATAATTTTGTGCTAAGTTAATCATTTTATTAGCATTTCTTCCATATACATCTTTATAATATTTGTTTACATCATCTCTTTCTGTCCATTCTTTTGCAATCCTATCTTTTCTTTCCTCTTCAGTTCCACTATAATCAATATCTCTTTTTACTCCTTTTATAAATTTTTCGCCACTATTAACTATCTTTTTTCCTGTAGCCATACCAGTAGCAAAAGATGCCATTGCTTCTTTGGCTGAATATCTTCCATCAGTCATACTAACTCCTGCCTGAATAGCTGTAGCTGTTACTCCTATCGTTGTTTGTACAACTTTCTTTGCAGCTTTTCCTCCTAGGTTGAACATATTCTTCTTAATACTTTCATCTGTATCCCAAACTGGTTTTACTGCTTCATGTACAACATTTCCAACACCACTTATAGTTCTTCTGGCAGTTCTACTTAACCTACTGTTATTTTCATTCATATTTCTAATAGTTTTATTTGGACTTTTTCTAAATAATTTTGAAAATGGATTTTGAATATGATTTTCTCCTTGCTTATTAGTATTACTATTATTTTTTTCTTCTTGAATATTATTTTCTTCCTGAGAAATATTCTTTTCTTCATTCTCTATTTCTTTATTTTCTTGTTGTGTTACTGGAGAATTTGGGTTTATGCTATTTTTATTTAATTTCCTTAATTCTTCATTTTTTTCATTATATTTCGTATAATTATTTGCTCTTAATTCCATCTCAGCTTCACATGCAAGTATCTCTTTTTTATCCCCATCTGCTTTGGCTTTGTTATATCTTTCTCTAAGTGCTTCATCAGTTAAATCAGAAAGCTCTCCTTTTATAAATGCTTTTGGTCCACCATGAGTCCTTATATATTGATTTTCAAGCATTCTTCTTCTTAAAATATCATAATATT
Source organism: uncultured Clostridia bacterium (assembly GCA_934120045.1). Taxonomy (GTDB): domain Bacteria; phylum Bacillota; class Clostridia; order TANB77; family CAG-508; genus CAG-269. The sequence goes on along the minus strand of CAKOTF010000001.1, from coordinate 127,622 downwards.
CTTGAGCTTCATCTAGATTACCTTCTTTTAAGCTTTTTTTCATTCTTTCTAATAGCTGGTTTGATGTAAGCTTAGAAAATTTATCATTATATTGTAGTGGTATATTTGCATCTGAAAAAAGTCTCTCATTTCCATTTATTGTGCTTTGTAACTCATTAAGTGCTTTTTTTGTAGTTCCATTAAAACCACCATTTTTTCCTTTCACTAAACCATTTGTTTTTAATTGATTAAAGGATTGATCAAAACCTTTTAATCTTTCTTGAACATTTTTAAAATCTTTATTAGTTAATTCTTTTCTTTTATTAAAAATATTTCTATCTATATTAAGAGGATTTGAATTTCTATGAATTTTTCCATATTTTTTCTCAAATGCTTCATCTTGTCTTTCTTCTTCATCAAAATCACTTAATTCATCTGTTTTATCACCAACATTTGAATTTCCATTTAAAGTATTTGGTTGGGAAAGTGACTGCCTTATCCCCTTTGCTTGTTTCATAAATGATGACACCACTGCTGCTGAACCAACAGCTGAAGCTAATCCTCCAACTGTTCCACCTCTTGCTCTTCCAAATCCGAAAATCTTCTTAAAGATTTTTTCTGCTTCTGCTAAAAAGTATAATGCAACTACTGTATAAACAGGATTATTAACTGAAATCTGTACTGCAGAACCAATTAATATATCATATAATAATAAGTGCATTGGCTGTAATAATGCATTATATGTATATTCCTTTACCCAGAAATCAAATACTTTAGATTTTCCACTTCCTTTTTTATCTAATGGATACATCAATGCAATTAGTGGAGATACAATTGTTAACATTGCCATAGTTAACATTCTCTTAAAATATATAAATGTAAATTTAAATGTAAGAGTAATAAACATAAGATATATAACAATATATATTATTTGATTTATCAATGAGTATTGTTGTGCTTGAAATCTAGCTAATCCCATAAAATTAGTTACAAATACTTTGTCTGCTCCAAAAATCACCTTTATATTTCCAATGCTATTTCCTAGCAATGACGTTAAATGCTGGATAATTGATATTATAAATGCCATTATATAATGCATAAAAAATAACATTCCAACAGCAAATACCCAATTTATTAAACTACTTTTATAATCTGCTTTTTTCCCTGCACTTGAACTAAATATAATTCTAATTCCTAAATATATAAGAACAGATAATAATCCAATCATAGCAATATATCTTAATACTTTATACCAAGATGAAACTGTTTCTCTTAAAGAATTCCAACCTTCTGAAGAATTCTCAATACTTTTCCCATCCTTTATAGACTTACCACCAATAAAGTCAATACTAAATATGTCTATCTCACCTTTAAATATTTCTTCAGGAGTATATTTTAAATTAGGATATTTTAGATCTAACATATTTCCTTTTGAATCTTTAAATTGGGCTATTTCATCCTCTGAAAAAGTTTTTGTTGAATTAGCACTAGCTATATTTGAAGTATCTAATTCATCCCATTTTACCATTACTCTTTCATTACCTTTACTTCCTAACATACATTTGGTTAATATAGATATTATAGCATCTCCAATTGCTCTTACTATTTCTATTAATGGATTTAGCATTGTTCCAGTATCATCATCAACCTCATCACGTAAGTTATCATCATCCTCATTGGTATAATTTTGGTCTGGATCTATTTCTTCTGTGGATTGACTTGTATTCGTTGCTTCAGTAGATTGGGTTGTATTTGTTTCAGGTACTGCATAAACTGTTTGGACTAAACTATATTGTAATATTATAACAACTAATGTTACAAATATTAACATTTTATATGCTGTTTTCTTAATCACTTTCTCACCTCTTTTTCTTATTTATTATGAAGTCATTTTATTAAAATATCTTATTGATGCACTAACATTTCTCTCTTTTTCTTTTCTTTTATTTGCTTCATTTTCACTCATTCCTTGTGTAATTGATTTCAAATATTGCTCTTCTTTGTCCTTATCATATGAAATAGAAGCTATTTTTTCTTTCTTTCTCTTCTTTTTCTGTGCTAATATTGCAATTGCAACTGCATCTTCCTTATCTTGATTTGCTTCAAGAACTTTCTTCTTTTGCTTTTCATTTAAATATGTTTTTTTGTCAGTAACCTCTTTTGCAACATTATTTGAATATTTTATACATTGTTTTATATCAGAAAAATCAGTAATACCTCTTGTTACATAATTTTCCACAATCCTATCACGGTATTCTTTCCAATCATTTCCATAATTTTCTTTACAGAATTTTATTACATCATCTCTATTTTTAAAATTTTCCTGATATATCTTCATTTTTTCTTCATCATTTAGCCCATTATTAGCTCCTTCTGAAAATGCATTTATGGCACCATCAGAAACTCTACTCGCCAATGCCATACCAGCTCCAAAAGATAATGCTGCTTCTGATGGTTTATAATGTCCATCTGTTAAACTAATTCCTGCTTGTACTGCTGTAGCTGTAATTCCAACAGCTGTTCCTAATAATCCTTTTGAAACATTTCTTACAAGTCGTTTTCCATTCCATTTTGCATCTTTGTCAGTATCCCAAACAGGTCTTAGTATTCTTCTACCAACAGCTCTAGTCCCTCTTCCAAATTTGCTATTGGCCAATCTTATTGCTGTTCTACCAACATTATTATCTAATGCTTTATTAGCTGTTCTTTTTACATTATTAGCTAATTTACGTATTGGTTGTCCATTTATTTCTCGCCTTTTTTGTGCTCTAGTTTTTATTGGTACATTTAATCTTGGTCTTCCTGCTGGAGAAAAAGACATATTAGTTCTATTTTCATTTCCTGCATTTCTATCATTATTATTGTTGTTATTATTACTGTTATTATTGTTATTTGTATTAAATGAATTATTATTATTTCCAACATTAGGATTTTCTTCATCATCATAATCATTATTATTATTTGCATCTGATGTTTGTATAGTACCACCACCAAGTAAATTAGCTGTCTTATAATCTGTATTTATTGCTCCAGGGTATCCTACTGATGGACCTTCCACTTCACTATTTTTAGATCTCTTTCCAACAAAATTTTGTATTCCTCTTGCAGCAGCAACCATTGAGACAGCACCTAAACCTTTATCTTTTCCTCCACTAGCTTTATCAAAACCAAATATTTTCTTAAACATTTTCTCTGCTTCTGTCATAAACATCAAAACTACAATTGCATATAATGGGTTTTTAGTTGAAATTTCAATAGCAGAGCCAACCATTACATAGTATAATAAATAGTGCATTGGTTGTAATAATGCATTGAATATATATTCTTTCAACCACATTGAAAAACCTTGTGCTTGCCCATCAGCCAACTTATCTATTGGGTATGTAAAAGCTATAATTGGTGCAATTAATGTTAAAAATGCAATTTTTATCATCCTTTTTATATAAATAAATGTAAATTTAAATGTATATACAACAAGCATTATATACATAATTTCATAACCAATTTTTACCCCTAAAGTATCAAATTGTGTACAGAATCTTACATAACCAATTAAATTAGTTGAAAATGACTTAAAACCATTTCCTGCTGCAACTGTTAAAATTGGCATAATTGCATTTAGTTTTTCATTTAATTGTGCAATTATTGTTATAATAAATGACATTATATAATGCATTGAATATAATAAAGCAAATCCAATAAGCCAATCAATAATCCAACCTTTATATTTAGCATTATTTTTTGAATTTGCACTAAGCATAATCTTTATTCCTATGTATATTAATATAGATAAGAATGCTATTGTTGCCATTAATCTTAACACATTATAACAACTTGCAATTGTTTGTCTTATAATACCTAAACTTTCTGCTTGCCCTTCTCCTGAAATAAAATCTATATTAAAAAAACTAATTTTTCCTGCAAGTATCTCTTCTGGACTATAATGAATATGTGGATACTCTACATTACTTATTTTTCCTTTTGAACCAGCAAAAATTATTTTTTTATTTGGTATTTTCGCAAACATTGTATCAATACTTCTACTATCTACAACTCTAAGTTTATTTATATAATTATTTTTTACAGAATATGTTAATTGACTTTGATCTATAACATCTGAGTACATTATCTTTTGAAGAGCACCTAAAAGAGTATCTGCAATACAGTTAACTAAGAAAAAGAACGGCTTTAATAAAACTCCACCTAAATCCCAATCTGTATCTCCAGAATAGTTTTTCCCATCAACTATAACTTCATTTGTATAATTACTTGACATTTCATTACTTTTTTGTTCATTATTCTCATCTGTATTATCTTCACCATCATTTTTTGTTACAATGATATCATTCATCGTTATCTTTGTATAAACACCTTGTGGATTATCTGATGTTTTATATTTTTGAGAATCCATACCTGTATCTATATTAAAATTAAATCCCAAGATAATTGTTGTATCATCATCAATTTTTATTATTTTTCCACCTGTTGCAATCTCTGTTCCTGCTGTACCATCTTCTAAATCTATTCCACAAGTTTCAGCTAGTTCTTCAACCGTTCCGGAATACTTGTATTTTTCTTCTAATTGACTTCTTAACTCTTCTACAATTTGTTTCTTTAGTTCTATATATGTTTGTTGGCCAACTTTTCCCTCTTCAATAGTTATTGAATCCAAGCCGTCTGTCGTAGATTCTGCCAATACAGTATAGTTAAATCCATAATTAATTATAATCACAAATAATATTAAGTATATCAACATTTTATCAAAAATTCTCTTTTTCATTTTTCACCTCTCTTTATACTTATAAAAGTAACTTTTTTAATTACATTCTTTAGAATTATACTAAAGAATGTAATTCATAAAAATCACTTTTAGCTATTTACTATCTTATTGTAATATGCAAGGGCAGCATCTTCATCTCTTACTCTCTTTGCTATATCCTGTGCTGATTGGTTTGGATCTGTATTATTTTGTATCTTTGATGCTATATAAGCCTCTCTTGCATCTGCATCATTTACCGTTTTTAATGATCCTTCTTTTGCTTTCCTTTTTTGAATATCCTTCATTGCAAATGCTGATACATCTTGTTCTTCTTGCATTCTTCTCTTTTCATCATCAGATAAATCTGTTCTTCCTTTTAAATCTCCATTAACTTTATTTGAATACTTCATCATTTCTTTCATTTCTTTTAAATCAGTACATCCTCTACTAACAAAATTATCTGACATTCTATCACGATATTCTTTCCATTCATTACCATAGTTTTCTTGACAGAATTTTATTACATCATCTCTATTTTTAAAATCTTCTTGATATCTTTCCATTTTTTCTTCTGTTGATAATGTTTCATTTGCACCTTCTCCATAAGCATTTGTAATTCCATCTGTTGCTCTTCCAGCTAAAGCAAATCCTGCTCCAAATGATGCTAATGCTTCTGCTGGATTGTATTTTCCATCTGTTAAACTTATTCCAGCTTGTACTGCTGCTGCTGTTAATCCAACTGCAGTTCCAACAGCTCCTTTAGCAATATTTCTTACAAATCTTTTTCCATTCCATTTTGCTGTTTTTCTAGTATCATATACTGGTCTTATTATTCTTCTTCCAACAGATCTAACCCCTCTTCCTACCTTTGTATTTCCAACTCTGCTTGCGGTTTGTCCTACTTTACTTCCAGCATTAATTGCAGCCTGTCCTATCCTATTTTTCTTTACTCTTTCAGCTAATTGATGTATTGGAGTAGCTTTTTTGGGACCGTTTAGTTTTATTCCTGATATTTTAGGTGGCCCTGATCTTCTAGGTGGTGGATTTTGTGGGCTTGGTGGGTTTCCTGGGCTTGGTGGGTTTCCTGGGCTTGGTGGGTTTCCTGGACTTGGTGGATTTCCTGGACTTGGTGGATTTTGTGGACTTGGTGGGTTTCCTGAACTTCCCATATCTATTCCTGCATCTTTAAAATCTGTATTTATTGGTTTTGGAGCAACCATATTCCCCTCTTCTGCATTTCCTTTTCCTTTACCGAGCATTCCTGTTACCTTCGAAGCTATTGCTCCTCCAATAATCGCATCTTGCATTCCTTTAACTGTTCCAAATCCATTAGCCTTATCAAATCCAAAAATCTTCTTTAATAATCTTTCTCCTTCTGTCATAAATGCTAATACAGCAATTGCATAAATTGGATTTGTAGCAGCTAACTTTACTGCTGAACCAACTAAAGCATAATATAATATAAAGTGCATTGGTTGTAATAATGCATTAAAAATATATTCCTTTATCCAAGCATCAAACCCTTGAGCTTGACCATCAGCTAATTTGTCTATAGGGTATGTAAAAGCTACAATTGGTGCAATTAATGTTAAAAATGCCATATTTATAAGTCTCTTCAAATATACAATCGTGAATTTTACAGTATATACTGTCAACATTGTATATAATATTAAATATCCAACTCTAAATATTATAACATCTGACTGCGTACAAAATCTTACTAATCCGATTAAATTTGTATTAAATTCAGTTGAATTATTAAGTCTAACATGAACATATTGCATTGAATTAGACAACATCTCATTAAATTTAGAAATAATTACAATTATAAAGCTCATTAAATAATGTAAAAAATATAATATTGCAAAACCAACAATCCAATTTATAATCCATTCTTTATATTTAGCTTTATCTTGAGCTGTTGAACTTACCATAATTCTTATACCTGTATATATTAAGACTGATAAGAATCCAATAGTTGCTATCAATCTTAATGCTTTATACCATGAAGATATTACATTTCTTACTGTAGATAAACTTTTGGCTTGTCCATCTCCAGATATAAAATCAATATTTAGTAATCCGATTTTCCCAGCAAAGATTTCTTCACAACTATAATGGATATGAGGATATTTAAAACCATTTCCTGACAATCTCACTGTAACAACATTTGTTGGATCTCCTGAATCAAATTCCGTGTCTGCTGAATCTTTATTCATTATATCAAATGCATCTCCAAGTATTGAAACAGCTTTAGATAAAAATCCTGTAGAATCTTCATTTGATGCCATAATATTTTGTAAAGTTGCATTAACTGCATCTAATACTGATTGACAAAAAGCGGTTAAAGGTTTCATAAGAATCCCTCCAACTACATCTCCTAAACTTGTTCCTCCATCGTCAATATCAAACTCTCCACTAGTTGCATTTTCATCAATTTGATTATTGCTTTCTGATGTCCCTGCAAATGGATTAGAACTTGATGTATCATATTTTTCCTGAAGATCTTTTGACAAATATGCTGTTAAAATTTTCCCATCACCATTAAGCTCTGGATTAATATTAAATGTTAGTCCATCTTCTTTATTATCAATTATTTTTTGAATATCTTCTGAACTTAAATCTGTATACTTATTTGCTAGCGCATTATATATCTTACTTTTAGCATCTTCTTCATTACAACTAAATTCTTTTTGTACTCTTTCAACTGCACTATCATAATCTAAATTTTCATTAGGATTTTCATACCATGCAGCAAACCCTTTAACAGTAAATGTATTTATAATAAACACTGTAACAATTGCTAAAATCGTCATAAAAAGTTTTTTTCCTGTTTTCACTTTTTCACCCCTTCCATTTTTAAATGACTCATTTTATAATATTTAAAATAATTCTGCATATAAAACTCCATCTTCTACTTTTAATTTTGTTCTTGATTTTTCATAGCTAATTTATTAACATTTGTTTCAACAAATTCAAATTCTTTTCTTGTAGGAGTAATTTGAATAACTGCTGTATCTTGTCCCACTTTCAATAATCCTTCACCTTTTGTACATGTAACTAAAAATGATGCTTCACCTTCGCTAAGTTTAAATACTTCTTTAAGTTGTGCAATCTCAGATTTATCTTGAGCTAAAAACAATTTTGTATCAGATGATGTTAAGACAGCTTGTGCTTCTGGCTTCTCATAAAAATCTTGAAATCTTTGTGAAATAATTGCCAAAGAAACATTCCTTTTTCTAGCACGTCTCGCCATTTTATTTAAAAAATCTACGGCTTCTGGGAATGGAAGTAACATCCATGCCTCATCAACTATAACTCTCTTTTGTCTTGCTTTCTTTTTATCTTCACTATTTTTCTTAACAAATTTTTCCCAAATCCAAGACATTAATATTTGTTGAGCAAGTGGTCTCGCAAAACGTTCCTCTAATTGTGAAATATCTATATTTATAAGAGGTGCTCCTTCCATTAAGTCAAATGTGGATTGCCCATCAAAATATGCCATCTGTCCATTATACTCTCTTACATATTGTTTCATTACCTTTAACAAATAACTATACTGAAATTCATAGTCTTTATTTGTATTACTTTGAGCACTTTGTCTAATACGTTTATACCAAGAACCTATTGTTGGCATTTCTTTTTTTCTTTTTTCAAAAACATTATTGAAATCTGCACTCTCATATAAACTATTTGGATTTGCAGTAATTCCTTTAGCCGCATATTCTTGTGAGACTGCTTCTGCAATTATTTGCTTTGTTAATTCATTTACATCTTCTGTTCTTGTACTACCTTTTGCCATCGTCATTAATGCTTGTGTAACATCTTCTACTTTACTTTCAACATTTAGGACTTCTCTTTCTCTTCCTGTTATCTCATCCTTTGTTCTCTCAACTTCAATATCAAAAAGATTAATAATTGTTTTGGAAGTTGGACTAATTACAACATTTATTCCACCTAATGCTTCAGCTACAACAGAATATTCACCTTCAGCATCTAATGTTAAACTTTCAATTCCCATTAATACTGATGATCTTGAAATTAAAGTTTTCATTGTTACAGATTTACCAGCACCAGATTTCGCAAATATTACCATATTATAATTTGTAAGCGATGAGTGGAAATTATCAAATAAGATTGGCACACCAGTTTGCTTATTTACTCCTATTGGCACTCCAGAATCATGTCCAACATTTGATGTTGTAAATGGAAAAACTGTTCCCATTGATGGCCTATCAAAAACATGTTTTTTTCTTATCTTATCTTCCATTAAAGGCAATGCTGATTTAAATCCATCTTCTTGAATAGCCCATGCACTCCTTATTCCAACTAATGATTTTGCCATTTCAGCTGTAAGCATTTTGGATAATCTCTCTAAATCTGTTATACTATATGCAAACAACGTTGAAACAATAGAAGCTTCATATAGTTTATTAAATCCTGATGCTATTTCATCTCTTAATTGTTCTGTTTCAAATCTTTTCTGAGCAACTATACTTTCTCTGTTTATATTTCCTTTATCACTAGCAACAATTCTCTCTGTCTCTAATTCCGTAATTGTTTTATTAAGTTCATTTTGTGTTGCAGCTTCATCTAATGGTTTTATATATATTGATGTGTTTATATCTCCAAACATATATAATGATCTAAATAATTCTGGAAATATACATGTTCTAGGTAAAGTAGATACATAAAAACTTCTCGCATATCTTTTTACATTTGAAATTATTTCTAAGTAATCTATATTAGAAGCATCTATACCTGATGGTGCAATTAATTCTTTTATACTCTTTTTTCTTAAAATCATTGTTTGATTTTGTGTTTCATTAGACATTTGAGCTGTCGCTTCCTTTTGCTTTTTTATTTTCATTCTTTGTTCCTCCTTCCTCAGTTTTTTTCTTTTTTCTTCTTATCTTTACTTTAGCATCCTCTGAAATATCTTGTCCCAAATAATCTTCATTTTCAGATATTAATTGTTCTGCCATATCGAAAATTAAACTTTTTGCATTCTCTTCTCTAATTCTTAACATCATTTCTTTATCACTTTTTGCTTCTAATATTGCCTGCTGAGCAGCAACAACTGCTGCTTGTTCAATTTGTTGATTAATTAATTGCATTTTCTTATCTAATACATCTGGTGCTGTTGAATATAAAGCATCAAATCCTGAATTCAAAGCTTGTTTTGCACTAAATACATCTGAATCATCTCTATTATAAGCATTATATAAAAGTTCAATTAAACCATATGAATCTAGAATCTTAGAATTTATTTCACACCTTGTTAAAGTTCTCATTATTGATCTTGCTTTTGTATATAATTCTGAAAATACCATACTTTGTATTTCATCTTTAGTATAATTCTGTGTACTTACCTCATCTTCATAATAAGGAATTATTATATAATATTTCTTATGTAATACATTACTATTTAAACTACTTTTCTCCGTATCTGCTATTATATCTTTTGTATATTCATATTTATTCTTTTGTTTTAAAAATTCAAGATAAGTATTATATATTTGTTTATCTGAATATGTACCTGGTTCTGCTTCTTTCATTTGCATATATTTATTTTGTAACACATTATACTTATCTTCAATGTCTCTAAATCTTAGTTTATATGCTTGTATACTATGCTTTAAATTTACAGTTCTTGTTTGCACATATATCTGGATTTCTGATTTTAATGTATTTAAGAACTCTACAAACCCTTGTTCTACTGATGTTTTTTCAATTTCGGACATTAAATCATAGTTTACACCTTGACATTCAATTATCATTAAAAACTTACCATTTTTCTGTATAATCATATTATCTTCAATTTTTTCGAATTCCATAAAATCAAATATAGAATTCATATTATATGTAACCTTATTTTTTTGATTTTCAGCTTCGGTTGCATCTACCTCTTCAGTTTTTTTATTTTTTCTTTTTTCTTTAGTTACTACTAATATCCAAACAGCTATTAATACAAATATAATAATTACTAAAAATATAGCCAGTATTGTTAAAGTTGATACTAATTGATCCGGATTACTCATTTTCATTTCCTCCTTTGTGGTACAAATAAATTCTATTTTTTTGCTTCTTAAATTTTATAAGTCTAAATAAAATCTCGTCAATATTCTCTCCTCCTGTTTTTCTAAAAAACTCAAAATTATTTGACTCTGGGACTTTTAGTGTTGCTATGCAAAATCCAATTAATCCAAATATTAGTGTTACCACTATTCCTACAACTGAATGTCCTAATATTACTCCTATAGGGAAATACCCTAATACAAGTCCTACACCTGCGCAAGCAATTGTCCACAAAAATGATTTCTTAGAGAATATCATTAATATTCTTCCTTCTCCTTTGGTATTTCTAGGTATTGTATATGTATATCTTGCCATATTTTTTCCTCTCTTTCGTTTTAACTTAATTATACCATTTTATTATAGCATAAAAGAATAAAAAAAAACATATTTTATGATAAATTTTATCATAAAATATGTTTTTTTGTTTAATTATGCAGCAATTGACATTATTAGTTTTGCTATACTTGTTGCAGCAAATACTACTACTACACCAACTATAAGTGGTATAAATGATTTTTGGTAATCTGCTTTTTCATTAGCGCTTCCCATTATAAATTTAAAACCAAATACTGCTATTAATACTACAGCTAATACAACAGATGCAATTTGAATTAATGATATAACTTTACCAGCCATTTCTGTTAACTTTTGAGCACTATTTGATGCTGTATCAAGATTTATTCCATTATTAATATTATCAACAACACTTGATGCATTTCCTGATGCAAATACCATACTAGAAAAAGTAAATACCATTGCTATTACCATTGCTATTACCATTGCTATTTTTAATGTTTTATTCATCTTTTATTCCTCCTTGATTTTTTATTATTATATTTATTTAAATTTAAATAACTAAATTATATATTTGAAAAAATATTTACTGCCACTTCCCATATTGCAAAAGCCCCAAATGAAACTATTATTCCTACAATCCATGGTGTCATAGACTCTTTAATTTTTGCCTTATCTTCTATACTTTGTGTAATAAATTTTATTCCCATAACAACTCCTGAAAGTAGAGCAACTCCTATAGCAACAACTAGCAATACACCAGATATAAATTTAGATAACTCTTGCAATCCTCCTGTATCAAGAATGTCATTATCTTCTCCTGCACTAATAAAACTATCTCCATTTGTTATTATATCATCTATTGTATTTGCTGCATTTACTATTGAATTTATAGAAAAAATACAAATGAATAAAATTACAAAAATAAATATTAAATTAATTTTTACAATTATATTTTTCATATGTAGTCCTCCTTATTCAATGACTGAAATTATAAATTTCGTAATTGTTGATATTCCAAAAATAATTGCTGCTCCTACTAGTATTCCTATTGTCTTTCCTTGATACTCTGCTTTTTCATCTGCACTTCCAAGTATAGTTTTAAGCCCTATTATCGCAATTCCTATAACCATCAAAATTATCCCAAGTACTTGCAATATTCCTAAAATAGATCCAACAATACTATTAAATCTATCACTACTATTTATTTCTGGTTTATAATCATCTGGATTTATGTCAATTTTACTTATAGTTATTACCTCATAATCTGTGGCATATGTTTTTGATTGAATTGAAAAATTTAATATTATTACTATCACAAAAATAATTATCATAAAAGTTTTTAATAAATAATTTTTCATTATTTCCTCCTTCAAAACATATATATCTTATTTAATTATAAGATAATTTTAACTTTAATGCAATAGTTTTTTATTATTTTTCTTAATTTTTTCTAAATTTTACATAAAAAGTCGTCTTTTTTAATTTTTTCTATCAAAAAAAGATGAAAAGTGTATCTTAGTCTAGAAACTTACACCTTTCATCTTTTTTTGCATTAATTATGATTTTCTGAAATACGAAAACCAAACCAAGATGGAAAAACCAATAATAATTAGTGGCCAGCCAATTGCCTCTGCCAAACACACTAGTGCCAAAAACAGAAACAGTGGTGCGAGCAATGGAATAATACATGCAAGGATTAATAGAATAACAAACATTTTAAGCATAATCTTCTCCTTTACTCCATTAGTTCAAATTTACGTGCTTTAATATTATTTATTATATCATATTTAAAAGAAATAATCAATTTTCAAGAAGATTTTTCTATCTATTTGTAAAAACATATAAATTTCTATTTATTATTACTATTTTTGTTCTTTTCCTTCAATTTTTTATTGATTTTTTTTTCTAATATTATTTTATAAATAGATGACATAATGGTATAAATAAGTCCCCATACAGTAATAACAATAACAAATGTAGCAACAAAATATTTATCATTAATAAATTTATCAAATATAAAAATACAACTAATTGAATATATAAAATAAATCATTGGTGTAAACATTTTATAGAAAAAATATTTTTTAAAAGATAATTCTTTTCTTATTTCTTCAGATTTTATTTCAACTTCTTTTCCAAATAAAAATATAATAAAAGATACTATTAAGAATATACTTCTAATTATTAAATTATTTATATTTAAATATTGTGATATTTCATATAAATATCCTTCTTGTCCAAATATTGCATAACAAGTAAATAAACTTATTATAATTGTTGCAAATCCATACCATATTCCTTTAAAGCTTTTAAAAAAAATTTCTTTATAATTAATTTCCATAATTTATCCCTCCTCATTAAATTTCTAAATATTCTCTTATTTTCTTTACATATCTTCTTGACACATATGTATATCTATCAGTGTAAAAATTTAAAATAATTGTTCCAACTATTTTAAAATCTAAATTTTGTACTTTATCAAAATTAACAATTTCTGAATTTGATATTCTAACAAATTTATTAGGTAAATTATTTTCCAATTCATATATTCTTTTTTTAGTTTCATATATATTTCCATTTTCATATCTTATAAATACCTTTTTATTTTCAGAATAAATTGTTTCTATTTTATTTTCTTCTAATATAAATATTTTATCATTTTTATATCCATAAATTTTATTATTTTTTTCATTATTTAATTTATTCACAAATTCTTGTAATTCATCTGTAATTTTATTTGTACAAATAATTATTTTATCTTCTTGGTATTTTTCATTAATATCAAATTCTATTTTCAATTTTTTCTTCCTTTCTACCTAGGTTATTTTGATTATAACATATTTTTTTCCTTTTTCTATCAATTTATTGATATCTGGTTTATTTTTATTTATATACGGTTACCATAAAAACAAAAGACGATAAGAATTATCTTATCGCCTTTTGAAACATATTATTGTTTTTTCATTTCATATTTCATTTTATACATATTTAAATCTGCCTCCTCTTGAACTGAGTGGATATCCCTTATATTTTTATAACTTGCTCTATAAACAGAATATCCCACCGCAATCGATGGAAGTTGTTTAACTTGTTTTTTTCTTTCCATCAATGCTTTGTCAAAATCTAACTTTATTTTTTGTAAATTTTCATTCACATTTTGAATAATTATTGCAAATTCATCTCCACCTATTCTATAGCATTTTCCATATTTACCATACTCATTTTTTAATAGTCTTCCTATTTCCGAAAGAATTTTGTCTCCCATTATATGTCCATATTGATCATTTATGCTTTTAAAGTTATTTGCATCACAAATTATTAAAATAAAATCTATATCTGTATTATTTTCTAAAAAAGCATAATAACTCCTTTGATTTAGAAGTCCTGTTAACCTGTCAATAAACTGAATCGTTCCATTATAATAAATATAATAGAAACACCCTGCAATCGCAATTGTTAACCAACATGTTTTTATTTCAGGATTAATAAATTGAATTGATATTCCAACAATCATAAACATACCAATTATTATTAATTGGACTAAATTTTCATTTTGGTATGTTTTACTAAACTCAAGTGCATTTATTTGCATATATAGAGCTGTTATAATAAAAACTACTGTGTATATATGGTACAACTCTGCATGATAATATGTATTGGTGGAATCCACAATAAAAATTTTTCCTCCCAAAAGCAGTAAAACAATTTCTAGAATAACATAAACTTCCAAAAATTTTACAATTACATTTCTAAATATATTCTTTTTTAATTTTGACTCAAAAATATATTTAGAAAATAGTACAGGAATAATCGGAACTAAAGTTTGCTCTAAAAATTTAATAAAAATGTGTATTAAAACATCAATTTGAGAATTTTCAAATAATATTTTTCCATTATACACATTTCCTACAAATTCGCAACAAGCTCCAATTATTACAAGTATGAATGTCAATACAAATCCTTTCTTTATCCGTTTTGAAAAGCTATTATTCAATGTGATTGTTATAATTAATACAAAAACTATCAAAACCGTCAATAATATCATTGTTGAATAATAATCCATTGTATGTTCCTCCAATTATTTGATTTTTGATTCTTTAATATTAACTATCTTTCAATAATATGTTTTTGATTTATAAAAAAGCATATATACTATATCATTCTTTCATTGTAATTTCAATATTTTTCCATTGTTTTTTACATTTTTTGTAATTTATTTCAACAAATTTCGACATTTATTTTAATGTATAACTATTATTTATAATTGATGTACTATATAAAAACAATATATCCTGATTATTAAATTCTATATATTGATTTAATATTTTAGGTGAAATGTATCTAGTATCTACCAATGTTATTTTATCATATCCTTCAACTAATAATGGGACAAAACTACTTGCATAAGAATCTCTGAACACAACTAATTCTCTTCCCTTTTTATTTTCTGTATTTTCTATGCTTATTAATGACACAGCTCCTGATAAATAGATATCATACTTATCTAATGAATTCATTTTATCAAAATTATAAATTGTTGTAGCTTCATTTTTTTCATAATTATATACAATACAATTTTCCAATACATTATTTGTTAATATTTTTAATTCATCTTTTTCTTCATTTATTGGCAATTGTCCTGAATAAACTCCTTTAAATTCTGTTATTATTTTTTCTTCATAATTATTATTTAAATTTAATTTCATCTCTTGTCCAAATTTTTGAGCTATTTTTATCAATTTTTCTTGTTTCCAATGTGAATCTGTTTTATAGTAATCTTCTAATTGTAATAAATCAAATATTCTTATATATTTTCCAAAATTTAATTTTTCGTTTAATATATTTTCTAAATTATTATAATCTATTTTTAAATTATCTTTGTTAATAAAATAATTTTTATCTGGAATTATTGAATAATATATTTTATTATTTTCTGTTAAATATTTCTCTTTTATTTCTATTATTTTATTTGAAATATTTAATATTGATTTTTTATTTAATGGATATATTTGTTCAATTATATAATTATTATATTCATATAAATTATTATAATTTTTTTTGCTTAATAATTTTAATTCTGTATTTATTTTTATTTTTCTAAATAATTTTCTTTCAAAAAATTGATCTGTTACATATTTATCAAATTTATTAAAAAATGTTCCATTAATTATTTGTGATATAGAAACAGAAGGAAATTGTTCTAATTTTCTTCTTTCTGCAATTGATATAATTTCATCTTTTTTTATTATATTTATAAAAAAAGATAAAATTATTATTATTGCAAATAATATTGTTACTATTTTATCTTTATTTTTTTCTGACATATTTCCTCCTTTCAAAATCTAAAATATAAAAATGGATTATATGAATTATCTACAGCATATGATGTTATAATTATTAAAATAAATACTATTAATATCGGTTCTAAAATATTTATTATTTTATTTATTTTTTTATTTTGTTTTAATTTTTTTATTAAATTTTTAATTATTGGTGTTGAAGCAATTATTGCAATAATAATTACAACAAAATAATTTTTTAAATAATATATTGTAAATTTATTAATTAATTTTTCGCCATTAACTCCAAATAATCCTATAATATTACTCCATGCTTCTTTCATATTATTTGCATTAAATATTATAAAACTTATCATTACAATAAATAATACATATATTCTTTGAATAAATCCTGGTAATTTTTCTAAATATTTTTTTAAAAATAATTTTTCAATAAGAAGTATTATTCCAAAATATAATCCCCATATAACAAAATTCCAACTAGCACCATGCCATATACCAGTTAGTGCCCAAACAATTAAAATATTTATCATTAATTTTTTTGTTCCTTCTCTACTTCCACCTAATGGTATATAAACATAATCTTTAAACCATGTTCCTAATGATATATGCCATCTTCTCCAAAATTCAGTTATACTTTTGGATATATATGGATAATCAAAATTTTCTAAAAAATCAAATCCAAACATTTTTCCTAAACCAATTGCCATATCTGAATATGCTGAAAAATCAAAATATATTTGTAACATATATCCTACTGCAAAAATCCAATAAAATAAAATTGTTTTTTCATTTGTCTCTGTAAAAACTTTACACAATTGTCCTAATTGATTTGCAATTAAAACTTTTTTGACAAGTCCAATTACAAATCTTTCTACGCCATAAGAAAACTTTTCAAAGCTGTGAGTCCTATTGTCTAATTCGTTTTCTATTGTCTCATATCTAACTATCGGTCCTGCTATTAATTGTGGAAATAAAGAAACATATGTTGCTAATTTTAGAAAATTTCTTTGTACATCTACTTTTTCTCTATATACGTCAATTTCATAACTTATAATTTGAAATGTATAAAAAGAAATTCCTATTGGTAATGCTAGATTTAAAAGTTTAAAATTTGCATTAAAAATATTATTAATATTTCCTATAATAAAATCTGTATATTTAAAAAAACATAAAAATATAATATGTATTATTATTATTTCAAAAAGCATTTTTTTATTTTTATATTTTTTTATTAAAATTCCACCTATATATGCAATTAAGATTTCTAATATCATTAATAAAATGTATTTTGGTTCTCCATAAAAATAAAATATCATTGAAGCTAAAAATAAAATAATATTTTTAATTTTTTTGGGCATAATAAAATATATTATAATTAATACTGGTAAAAAATAATATAAAAAACTTATATTAGTAAATAGCATTTTTCCTCCTAACATATTAAAGCTTCCAATTTCTTGGAAGCTTTATTTTTTTATTGTGCTGGTCTTTCTTCTGGGAGTTCAATATCTTCTTCACCTGATTTTTGAAGCTCTTTTCCTATTTCGTTTCCAACATATTTTTTAAATGAATTGTATGTTGCAGTAGCCCAATCTTCATCTGACATTACAAAAAATATAATATTATTATGATTTGTAACATATAATTTTTCTGCTGAAACACAAATCCACTTTCTCATATCTACATTATTTAATATTTCTTCTTTAACAGTTTCAATATTTGCATTTGATTTTACTTTTAATGCTACTGCAGAATATGCTTGTGAACTCATTAATGGTTCTAATACAACTAAACTTTCTACATTTCCTGTACTTTGAATTCCTGTATATGATGTTACTAAATCTGAATTTGATACATCAATTTCTTCTGTTTCTAGTTCTGGTAATACATCTTTGTTTTCAGAATATATTGACTTTAACATACTTTTCATGTCTTTTCCTGATTCTATTTTTACAGATGTACCTCCATTTGTTGTATTATTATTGTTTTTTACAATAACAACTCCAACAATTGCAATTATTGCAATAATTGCGATTACAATTATCGTAATCATTGTTTGCTTTTTCATTTTATTTCCTCCTTATTTATTTTAACATCATTATATAGTATCTTATTATTTGAGTCAATGGATTTTATTAACTTTTTATTTCTAAAACAACTTGTTCTTTTAATTCTTTGTTTTTCTCCATTTGTTTTACAACTTCATGGACTATATAAAATGGCAATATCATTTGTCCAAAACTCATTATTAATGTAAAATATTTTCCAGAAATATTATATATTATTTCTATTGGTGTTCCTGGAAAGTTCTTAGATATAAACATTAAATTACTTCCAAAAATATTATTTACTATATATGCTAATACACATATACTTCCAACTAAAATAAAATAATATTTTATGTCTGATGATTGAATTTCAATATATTTGGTTTTATTTATTAATAATCCTAAATAAACCATTATTCCATGGAAAATAAAGCTATGTAAACTTACTATGTGAATTGCTGGATATGTTGGTAATGATGTAGATGGATATAAAATAAATACTATTCCACCAATAATTCCTCCTGTAGCTAAAAATACATCTCCCATTCTTTTTAATTCATTTTTGGCAAATGAACTTAGTAAACCTGCATATAATAATAAACTGCAATAATATAATGGTACATAATTATTTAAATTTCTAATACCTCCTGTTATTATTTTAAATAGTATTATTATAACTTCAAAAATCCACATTGCAATTGTACATTTTTTTATTATTTGTTTAACTTCTTTATGTGTTTTATTTATAGTTTTTTTTAATGATATTTTTATTCCTATTATTGTTAATAATATTAATAAAAAATGTTCTTTTGTAAAGATTCCACAAGGTTCATATTCTCCTTGTTTTGCAAATATTGGCATATATCTTCACCTCTCATTATGTGATTATATCAAGAAACATTTGTTTATACAATAGATTTCGATTTTTTTTACATTCTTTCCACATATTATTTATAAATTGTGGATTATGACACAAAAATTATACTTGATTTTTATTTTATTATCTATAAAATATACTTTCAAATAAAACAAAAAAGATATAAAAGAACATCTTTTATATCTTAACTTTGGCGTAGGTGAGAGGGTTCGAACCTCCGCGCCCCTTACAGGACCTAGCAGTTTAGCAAACTGCCCCCTTCACCACTTGGGTACACCTACAATTTATATAAATAAAAGTTAGATACTCAATATCTTCATATCTAACTCTTATACTTGGCGGAGAGGGTGGGATTCGAACCCACGGTACGCTATAAACGCACGCCAATTTTCAAGACTGGTGCCATAAACCAACTCGACCACCTCTCCATGTCTCACGACATTACTAATATTACCATACTTTCATGTCGCTTGTCAATAGTTTTAATTAAAAATTTTAAAAAGTTAATTTTCTTCTTATACTTACAAGATTTAATTATTTTAATAAATCTAAAATTCTTTCTAAATCTGAATTTCCATTATATTCAATAATTATCTTTCCTTTTCTTTTTCCTTGGTCTAATTTTACTTTTGTTCCAAAAAATCCTTGAAATCTATCTTCAATATCATCATATAACATCTTATACTTTGGATCTAAATATTTTTCTTT
This sequence comes from uncultured Clostridia bacterium, assembly GCA_934120045.1. Taxonomy (GTDB): domain Bacteria; phylum Bacillota; class Clostridia; order TANB77; family CAG-508; genus CAG-269. The sequence goes on along the minus strand of CAKOTF010000001.1, from coordinate 107,573 downwards.
TTTAGCTCTTAAATTCTTTTGTTCTGCTTGTCTTACAGATTCTCCTCTTTCTATCATTCTTATAGCCATTTCATATTGTCTTTTTTGATCTGTTATAGCAGCTAATGCTTTACAATGTCCTTCTGATAATTTTCCCTCTTTTACAAGTTCTAATACATCTGGAGCTAAATTTAAAATTCTAACAGTGTTTGATACTGCACTTCTGCTTTTTCCTATTCTTTTTGAAACTTCTTCTTGTGTTAAACCATATTTATCCATTAAATTTCTAATTCCTAATGCTTTCTCATATGGATTCAAATCTTCTCTCTGGATATTTTCAATCAATGCAATTTCTCTGTTTTTTTGTTCATCATCTTCTCTTATTATAGCCGGAATCTCTTCTAATCCCGCTAATTTAGCAGCTCTCCATCTTCTTTCTCCTGCAACAATTCCATAATATCCATCTTGTTTTGTTACTACTATTGGTTGAATTATTCCATATGTTTTTATTGATTCTGCTAAATCTTCTAATGCTTCTTGCTTAAATTGTTTTCTTGGTTGATCTCTGTTTGGTTCAACTTCAGTTATTTTTAATGATTTTAAATTATCATTTATTTCACTTTTTTCTTCAACAACAGTTTCTTGTGGTTGTTCATTTATTGATACTCCTCCAAAAAGAGCATCTAAACCTTTTCCTAATCCTGTTTTTTTTGGTTGTGCCATTTTATTGCCTCCTTATTGTTATGTAAACTTGTTTCCATGATTAATTATTTTTTAATAATTCTTTTGCAAATTTTTCATAAGCTTTTGCACCTTTTGATCTTGGATCATATACCGTTATTGGCATTCCATAGCTTGGCGCTTCACTTAATCTAACATTTCTTGGAATAACTGTCTTATAGACTTTATCTTCAAAATATTTTTTTACTTCTTTTACTACTTGATTTGAAAGATTTGTTCTTGCATCATACATTGTAAGCAAAGCTCCTTCTATTTCAAGATTTTTGTTTAAATGCTTCTTGACTAAATTTACTGTATTTAATAATTGTCCCAATCCTTCAAGTGCAAAATATTCACATTGTACTGGAATTAATACACTATCAGACGCTGTAAATGCGTTTAATGTTACTAATCCTAATGATGGTGGACAATCAATTAATATATAATCATATTGATCTTTTATTTTGTCTAACTTTGTTTTTAACCTTTGCTCTCTTGACATCATTGAAACTAATTGGACTTCTGCACCTGCTAAACTAATATTTGATGGACATACTTTTAAGTTTTTTATTGCTGTTTCTTGTAATGTTTCATCAAATTCTGTATCTCCAATTAATATATCATATACTGATAGTTCTACATCTTTTGAAACACCTAGTCCACTTGTTGCATTTCCTTGTGGATCAGTATCTATTAATAAGACTTTTTTCCCTTTTTTGGCTAAAATAGTACTCAAATTAACTGTTGTTGTTGTTTTTCCAACTCCCCCTTTTTGGTTTGCTACTGATATTATTTTTCCCATTTTCTACATTTCCCTTCTTTCTTATGTCTTTCTTCAATATTTTTCCTAGCACTATAATAATATAAAAAATTTGATAATAAGTCAATGTTTTTTGTATAAATTTCACAAAAAAAATTACCCCACATTTTATGTGGAGCATTTATCTTTTAATAAATTTTATTTTATTGGCTCTTTGCTTGGTGTTCCAGCTTTTCTTGGATATTTAGCTGGTGTTTTTTTGGCTTTTTCTATTGTTATAATTGTTCTTCCTATATCACTTTGTGGTAAATCAAAAGTTTCTACATTTTTTATTGTTCCACCAAGAACATTTATTGCCTTTTTGGCCTGTTCAATTTCTTCTTCTGCTTCAGATGCTTTCATACATATTATTTTTCCATTTTCTTTTACTAATGGTATTAAATATTCTGACAATGTTGATAAATTTGCAACTGCTCTTGATGTAGAAATATCAAATTTTTCTCTATATTTCTTATTTTGTCCAAATTCTTCAGCTCTTGCATGAACTAATTCAACATTTTTTAAATTTAATTCATTTATTACTTCTTGTAGAAAAATTAATCTCTTATTTAATGAATCAACTAAAGTAACTTTTAATGATTCGTTCATTATTGCTAATGGTATACCAGGAAAACCTGCTCCTGTTCCAACATCAACAACACTTGATTTATTAGGAATGTCTTTATATATTGTAAGTGAATCTATAAAATGCTTCAAAATTATCTCATTTGGTTCAATTATTGCTGTTAAATTGATTTTTTCATTCCATTCAATTAACATATTCATATATTTATAAAACTTTGAAATTTGCTCCACAGAAAAATCAAACCCTAAAATCTTTGATTTTTCCTGCATTTTCTCTTTAAATTCATTTTCTTCCATGCTTTTCTCTTTATATCTCCTTTTTTTATTTTTTTGCTTTAATTGTTTGTAAATAAACTAATAATACAGATATATCTGCTGGTGAAACTCCTGAAATTCTAGATGCTTGTCCTATTGAATGTGGTCTATGTTTATTTAATTTTTGTCTTGCTTCTAGACAAATACCTTTAACTTCATCATAATTTATATCATCTGGTATTAATTTTTTCTCCATTTTTTTAAATTTTTCAACTTGCATTTCTTGTAGCTTAATATATCCATCATATTTTACTTGAATTTCAACTTCTTCTTTAACTTGTTCTGGTAATTCTGGTCTATTTTCATCAATTTCTGCAAGTGAAGCATACGTTATTTCTGTTCTTTTCAATAATTCTGCTAACTTTGATCCTGTTGTTAATTCTGATGTACCTTGTTCTTTTAAATAATTATTTACTTTTTCTGTTGGTTTTACTATTGTTTTTTGTAATCTTTCCTTTTCTTTTTCTATTAATTCTTTCTTTTCAATAAATTTTTTATATCTTTCATCAGAAATTAGTCCAATTTCATGTCCTTTTTCAGTTAAACGCAAATCTGCATTGTCTTGTCTCAATAATAATCTATATTCAGCTCTTGATGTCATCATTCTATATGGTTCATTTGTTCCTTTTGTAACAATATCATCTATTAATACTCCAATATATGCCTCTGTTCTATCTAGGATTAATGGTTCTTTTCCCTTAATCTTCTGTGAAGCATTTATTCCTGCAATTAACCCTTGACAAGCAGCTTCTTCATATCCAGAAGTTCCATTAGTTTGTCCTGCAAAGAATAAACCATCAATTGTTTTATATTCTAATGATAATTTTAAATCTGCTGGATCTATACAATCATATTCAATTGCATATGCAGGTCTTGTAAATTCACAATGTTCTAATCCTGGAATAGTCCTATACATTGCAATTTGAACATCTTCTGGTAATGATGAACTCATTCCCTGTATATACATTTCATCTGTATCTATACCAATTGGCTCCACAAATATCTGATGTCTTTCTTTATCTGCAAATCTAACTACTTTATCTTCTATTGATGGACAATATCTTGGTCCAGTTCCTTCTATTACACCTGCATATAAAGGTGATCTATGTAAATTTTCTCTAATAATTTTATGTGTTTCTGCATTTGTATATGTTAAATAACAATCAACCTGATCAAAATCTACTGTTTTATCTTCAAATGAAAATGGTATAATTCCATTTTCACCTTTTTGGACTTCCATTTTTGAAAAATCTATACTTTTTCTATTTATTCTTGCTGGTGTTCCTGTTTTAAATCTTACCAATTTTACACCATTATTTTTTAAAGATTCAGAAAGTTTATTAGCTGGAAATACACCATCTGGGCCACTTTCCTTTGAATATTCTCCAATAAATATTTTTCCTCTAAGATATGTTCCACTTGCAACAATTAATGTTTTTACATTATAAATTGCCCCAATATCTGTTTCAATTGATTTAATTTTATTTTTTTCTATTTTTATGTCAACTATTTCTGCTTGTTTTATATCTAAGTTCTTTTGTTTTTCTAAAGTATGTTTCATTTCCATTTGATATCTTTTTCTATCAGCCTGTGCCCTCAAAGAATAGACTGCTGGACCTTTTGAAGTATTTAACATTTTTATTTGTATCATTGTCTTATCTATATTTCTAGCCATTTCTCCACCAAGAGCATCTATTTCTCTTACCAAATGCCCCTTTGAACTTCCTCCAATATGTGGATTACACGGCATATTAGCTACTGCCTCTAAACTTATTGAAAATACTACTGTTTTCATCCCTAATCTAGCCGCTGCAAGTGCTGCCTCACATCCAGCATGTCCAGCTCCAATTACAGCAACATCATAATCTCCTGCATAATAACTCATTTTTCTTCTCCTCTCCCTTACTTTCCTAAACAAAATTTAGAAAAAATCTCATTTATTATATCTTCAGTTACACAATCTCCCGTTATTTCTCCCAAATCGTCTAAAATCTGTTTTATATATATAGTAATGATATCTATAGGCATGCCATTTAAAAGTGCCTCATTTGCCATTTTAACGTTTTGAATTGCTTTTTCAATTATATTTTTATGTCTTACATTTGTTATTAATAATTCATTATCCAAATTTATTTCATTCAAATTAAACATTTCAGTTATTTTATTATATAATTCTTCTAATCCTGTTTTATTTAATGCTGAAACTTTTAATATATTTTCTGATGCATTTTTAATTTTTTCATTATTTTCATCAATAACATTTTTTAAATCATTTTTGTTTAATAATATTATTGATTTTTTATTTTCTATTAATTTTAATATTTCATAATCTTCATCATCCAATTCTTTTGAACTATCAAATATTGCAATAATTAAATCAGCATCATTTGCTTCTTCTATTGATTTTTGAATTCCTATTTTTTCTACAGAATCCTTTGCCTCTCTAATTCCTGCTGTATCAATAAGTTTCAAAGCTATTCCGTTTATTGTAACATACTCTTCTATAGTATCTCTTGTCGTTCCTGCTATATCTGTTACAATTGCTCTATCCTCTTTCAAAATAGCATTTAACAAAGATGATTTTCCTGCATTTGGTTTGCCTATTATCGCTGTTTTTATACCATCTTTTATTATTTTACCATTATCAAATGATTTTTCCAATTTTTCTAATTTATTTTCTACTTTATTTAACATATTTTTTAGTTCATTTTCTTGAACCTCTGGTGTATCATATTCTGGATAATCAATTGTTACTTCAATATTTACTAAAACATCTAAAATATCTTGTTTTATTTTGTTTATTTCTGCTGATAAAAAACCTTCCAATTGTTTAATTCCACTTTTGGCTTCTCTTTCTGATTTTGCATTTATAACATCAATTACTGATTCTGCTTGTGCTAAATCAATTCTTCCATTTAAAAATGCTCTTTTTGTAAATTCACCTGGCCCAGCCATTTCAGCTCCATTAGCCATGCATAATTCTAATATCTTTTTTACAACAATATTTCCTCCATGTGCATTTATTTCACACATATTTTCTGTTGTATAACTTTTGGGAGCTTTAAAATATGATACTAAAACTTCATCAATTATTTTATTATTTTCAACAACATTTCCATATTTTATTGAATATCCTTTTATTTCAGATATATTTTGTTTTGTTTTTGGAATAAATATTTTATCTAATATTTCAAATGTTTTTTCTCCACTCATTCTTATTATTCCTATTCCTCCAATGCCTGGTGCAGTTGCTATTCCTACTATTGTACTCATTTATTTTCTCCTTTATTTTTTACATTATTTTCCTATTATACAGAAAAAAGTCAAAATTCTAAATTTAATCTTTTGATTAAAATCTGAACTTTGACTTCCGATTTTTATTTAATTATTTTTTTGTTATTACAATTCTTCTTTTTGGTTCTTGTCCAATACTTCTTGTTTCTACATTAGGATTATCTTGTAAAACACTATGTATTATTTTTCTTTCATATGCTTTCATTGGCTCAAGTGTTATCATTTTACCTGTTCTTTCAACTATTAAAGCCTTTTTCTTTGCTACTTCTTCTAATGTTTCAACTCTTTTTTGTTTATAATCTTCTATATCTAATCTAACAACAACTCTATTTTCTGATTTTTTATTTGCTATTGCTTTTAATATATTTTCTATAGAATATAATGTTTCTCCCCTATATCCTATTAAATTTCCAATATTTTCTCCATTTATAGAAATATATAAACATTTATCTTTTATTTCAACTGTAGTCTTAGCTTCTGGAGATATTTTATTTAAAAATTCATTTAAAAATTCTTCAACATCTTTTTTTGCAATATTTAGTTCTTCATCTGTTGTTTCAATCTCCACTTCTTCTGGCTTTCTAGCTTCTATTTCTTTTATTTCTACTCTAACTATTTTAGGTGCTAAAATATCAAAAAAACTTTTTTTATTTTCTTCTAATATTTTTATTTCACACAATTCCCTAGGCAATTTTATTTCTTTTAATCCTTTTTCAATTGCCTCTTGTGTTGTTTTTCCTTCTGAAATTACACTTTTTGACATAGCTATTCCTCCTCATCTTTTAACATTTTGTTTAAAGCTAATCTCTCTATTATCATTAAAAGACTGTTCATTAACCAATATAAAGCAAGTCCTAATGGCGCTATTAATGCAACCGCTAAATACATAACAGGAAACATTAAATTCATATTTTTATTCATTTGAGCCATTGCATCAAATTCATCCTCTGAATTTTTCTCTTCTCCATCTTTTTTCTTTGGAGTCGGATTTGTTATTCTTAATGAAATTACTGAAACCAATACATATACTACAGGAATTATAAATGCTTTCCAATCACCACTTCTCGTTGGTATTTGAGCTAAATTTAATCCTAAAAAATTCATATTTATATCTAAAGAATTTAATTCTTCATCATTTATTTCTGCTAAATCTGTTTTTTCTTCATTATTTTCTGAATTTTTTTCAATATTCTCTGTATTATTTTCTTTTAATTTCTTTATATTATTTAATTCTCTAATAACTTCTATTTCTGGATATGCACTATCTGTACTTAAATCATTTTCTTTTACTATTTTCGTATATTTATTAATAATATTAACATCTATTTTTTTCATATATGTTAATGGTGATCTAACAAGATAGAAAACTGCAAATAATAGTATTATTTGAACAATTCCACTAAAACATCCACTAAATGGACTCATATTTTCTGTTTTGTATAATTCCATTGTTGCTCTATTTAGATTTTCTGGATCATTTTTATATTTGAATTGTATTTCTTTAATTTTATTCTGTATTTTCGTGGTCTTTTTCATTGTTTTTTGCTGTTTTATTGATAATGGTAATAATATTATTTTTATTAAAATTGAAAAAATAATTATTGCCAGACCATAATTATTAACTATATTATAAATAAAATTCAAAATATATCCAAATAAATTTGCAAATGGTGCTATCATATCTGCCCCTTTCTATTTTAATGGGTCATATCCTCCCTTTGAGAAAGGATTACACTTTAAAATTCTTTTTCCGCCTAACATACATCCTCTTAATACACCATATTTTTCAATGGCTTGTTTTGTATATTCTGAACATGTTGGGTAATATTTGCATCTTATATTTTTTGCTACAAAAAATTTTGAGATATGTTTTTGATACCATTCAATTAAATATATACATATTTTTTTCATAGTAAATACTCCTTCTAATTAAGAAATAATATTTGCTTTCTTAAAAGTATTTTCCATTTCGTTTATTATATCTATATATTTCATATCATTTATATCTATATCTTTTTTTAATAAAACAACTATACTATAGCCATTTATAATCTTTTCTTCCAAATTTTTATAAGCTTCTCTTATAAGTCTTTTTGCTTTGTTTCTTTGGAAAGCTTTTCCATTTTTTGTACTAACTGCTATACCTAGTGTTTTGAAATTTTTTCCATTTTTTAATATTACAATTTTTAGTTGTTTACCTATGTAGAAACGACCTTTTGTTAGAACTATTTTAAATTCATAGTTTTTCTTTAACATTACTGTCTGCTTCATTTTCTAACATCCCTTTCGTCACTTTTAAGGTACAATTACTTTTAAATTCTAGGAATTTTTCCTAGAATCTAAAACATTGTTAATTTAATTATGCACAAATCTTTTTTCTTCCTTTTGCTCTTCTTGCTTTTAATACATTTCTTCCTGATTTTGTTGACATTCTTTTCATAAATCCGTGTTCTCTTTTTTCTTGTCTATTTTTTGGTTGGAATGTTCTTTTCATTACTATGCACCTCCTATTTGTTTTTTATATATTAATTCCTTTTTAAGGAAATTATTGTTACAAAATAACAAGTAAATCGATTATACACCACGATTCCAGCTTTTGTCAATAGTTTTTAAAAATTTTAAAGTTTTTGAACTTTTTTTATGTAAAATGTTGATTTTACATAAAAAATATAGTATAACAAAAAAACCAAATATTTTGTAATAATTTTGTAATAATTAATAAGTTTTCAACAATTTTTATAAAGTTATCCACAATTTTTTAAAAATTATCCACAATTCTATTGACGAAATTTGTAGTAATTTGATATTATAGAAGAAACTTAGGAAATCAAACTTTTATAAAATTATATCAAAATAAATGTTTGTAAAAAATAATAGGTTTATTACATAAATATTACAGAGTTATCCACACATGTGGAAAACTCTGTGGATAACTTATGTTTTATATAAATATTTTTTGAAAGGATGTTTTGAATATGCAAAGCGAAAATGAAGAACTTTTTAGGCAAGCAAAAGAACTTATCAAAGCAGAATTATCCTCAATTGCATATGATACATGGATTTCACCTTTAAAAATCTTATCAATAGATGATGATAAAATTACAATCAGAGCTAATACTGATTATAATGCTGATTTTTTAGGAAAAAGATTCGGAGATTTAATTATAAACACTTTCAAATACTTAACAAACAAAGAAATGGCATTAACAATTATCTACAATGATGAAAAAACAAATAGGGAAACAATAAATGATGTTGCTACACCTTCTGATTCTGAAAAAGAATTAGAAGCTGAAATAGAACTTTCAAATAAAGTTTTAAACCCAAAATATACATTTGATACTTTCGTCGTTGGAAATAATAACAGATTTGCACAAGCTGCAGCTTTAGCTGTTGCAGATAAGCCTTCAGAAGCCTACAATCCATTATTTTTATATGGAGGTGTTGGATTAGGTAAAACTCATCTAATGCATGCAATAGGGAATAGAACATTAAAAAATTTTAGGAATTTTAAAATTTTATATGTAACTTCTGAAAAATTCACAAATCAAATGATTAATGCTATAAAAGACAATAAGATGGAAGTATTTAGAAATCAATATAGAAAAATCGATGTATTACTTATTGACGATATTCAATTCATTGCTGGAAAAAAGCAAGTTCAAGAAGAATTTTTCCATACATTTAATGAACTGTATGAAGAAAAAAAGCAAATTATTATTTCAAGTGATCGTCCACCAAAAGAAATTCAATTACTTGAAGATAGGTTAAAGTCAAGGTTTGAATGGGGATTACTTGCAGACATATCTTGTCCAGATTATGAAACAAGATTAGCTATTTTAAGAAAAAAAGCACAAGATGAAAAAATTGCAGTAGATGATAGTATTTTAGCAAATATTGCTACAAAAATTGAATCTAACATTAGGGAATTGGAAGGTGTCTTTAATAAAATGATAGCTAGAGCCTCATTAATGCACAGTCCTATAACAATAGAATTGGCAGAAAATACCATTAATGAATTTAAAGCTGAAAGTGAAAAAGTACTATCTTCTGATTATGTAAAAGAAATAGTATCTAAATACTTTAGTGTAGACAAAAATGATTTATCTAGCAATAAACGTTCAAATGAAATAGCTTTTCCAAGACAAATTGCAATGTATTTATGTAGAGATGTAGCAAATATGTCTTATCCTAAGATAGGAGAAGACTTTGGAAATAGAGATCATTCAACAGTAATGCATGCATGTAAGAAGATTGAAAATGAAATAAAGGAGAAAAATAACACAAGATTAATTGTGGAAAGTGTGAAAAACATAATTATAAATGGAGAACAATAGAAAATTAAATAGATTGATGTCGATTTTTGAAAATATGTTCTCCAAATCGTTTGTTTGGTTACAAAAAAGTTATCTCTACTTAGGGAACAGCTTGATTGGTTATCCACAAGTAAATGTGGATTGAGTGTTAATAAAATGTTAATAACTCAATTATCCACATTTTAAAAAAATTGTTGTGGACAAAGAGCAAAGTTATCCACTAAGTTATACACATGAAAAAAGCCTACGGATTACAAGTTTCCACATAGTTTTCCACATTATCCACAGGACCTAATACTACTACTACTAATTATATTTATATTATTATTATAATTAATATAAATCGACAAGTTTTTTGAAAGAAAGGTGTTAAAAATGAAAATTGTTTGTTATAAGGATACACTCCTTAAAGCATTAAATTCCGTAATAAAAGGAGTAGCTTCAAAAACTACAAATCCTATATTAGAAGGAATACTTATACAAACTAATGAAAATCAAGTAAAGTTAACTACATATGATATGGAATTAGGAATTGAATATATTATAGATAGTGATGTTAAAGAACAAGGAAGTACAGTTGTTAATGCTATAATGTTTAGTGAAATTATAAGAAAATTACCAGATTCAGAAATTTACATTACATTAAATTCTAATAATTTGTTAGAAATAGAATGTGAAGGAGCATTATATAAACTTACAACAATGAATCCTGACGAATTTCCTGAATTACCAAGAATAGAAATAGAAAATTCAATTGATTTAGAACAGAATATGTTAAAAAATATGATAAGAAAAACAATATTTGCAGTTAGTACAGAAGAAAATAGACCTATATTCACAGGTTGTTTATTCGAAGTGGAAAACAATAAGCTAAATGTTGTTGCAGTAGATGGTTTTAGATTAGCGTTAAGAAGTATTTATTTACCAGTAAAAGTAAATGATTTTAAAGCTGTTATTCCAGGAAAAACATTAAATGAAATAAATAAAATATTATTAGATTCATTTGATCATGTAAAAATAGGAATTGCTAAAAATCAAGCATTATTTGAAATGGAAAATTGTAAAGTTGTTACAAGAACATTAGATGGAGAATTTTTAAATTATAAATCAGTTATACCAAGTAATTGGGAAACAAGGATTAGAGTAAATAAGAATAGTTTACAAGATAGTTTTGAAAGAATTAGTTTAATATCAGCTTCATCTATAGAAAAAGAAAAAAAATATCCTGTAAAAGTTTCTGTTGATATTGGAAAAATAACAATATCTTGTACAAACCAAACAGGTGAAGCTAAAGAAGAAATATATATTTCAACAGAAGGAAAAAATATTGAAGCAGGATTTAATCCAAAATATTTCTTAGATAGCTTAAAAGCAATAGATGACGAAGAAGTTTTTGTTGAATTTGGAACAAGCATTTCACCATGTTTAATAAAATCAGTAGAAAATAGTGAATATGTTTACATGATTTTACCAATAAGATTAAAAGAATAATAAAAAAACAATAAAAAATTGGTCAGATTTGCTATCTGACCATTATTTATATTAAATAAGGAAAAAACGACACGTGAAAATCAAAAATAAGACGTTTTTATTTCTTTATGATATAACTTTATAGGTGAAAATATTAAAAAATTTTTAAAATTAAAATAAAAATTCGAAAAAATTAAAATTAATTTTATAAAAATTCATAAAAAATTGATATTTCAACGAAAAAACAATAAAAAACGACGCACGAAAATCAAAAATAAGGCTTTTTTATTTTTAAAAAATAAAGTTATAAACCTAAAAAAATAATAAAATAATAAAAAATATAAAAAAAATAAAATAAAAATAGTAAAAAAAATAAATAATTATACACAAATGGAGAATAAAATGTGGATAAATGAGATTAAATTAAGCAATTTTAGAAATTATAATTATCAAGAAATTAAATTACACGAAAATATAAATGTATTTTATGGAGAAAATGCACAAGGAAAAACCAATATTATTGAATCAATATTTTTAAGTAGTATAGGAAAGTCTTTTAGAACAAATAATGAAAAAGAATTAATAAGATTTGGAGAAGAAAAAGCAGTATCTGAAATATATTTTCAAAAAAGTGATAGAGATGGAAAAATAAAAATTGAAATTAATGATAAAAAAAACATATATTTAAATGGAATTAAATTAAAAAAGCTTAGTGAACTTTTAGGAAATATAAATATAGTAATATTTACACCAGATGATATAAATATTTTAAAAGGTGGACCTCAAAATAGAAGGAAATTTTTGGATATTATGATTAGTCAATTAAGGCCAAACTATATGCATTTACTTACTTTATATAAGCAAACACTTGAGCAAAGAAATAATTATTTAAAACAAATAAAATTTGAGAATAAAACAGAAAATATGTTAGATATTTGGGATGAAAAATTAGTAGACTATGGAATAAAAATATATGAATATAGAAATGAATTTATTGAAAAAATTCAAAAAAAAATAAAAAATATTCATTTTAATATTACACAGGAAAAAGAAAATATAGAAATTAAATATTTTTCTGATGCAAGTACTAGACAAAATTTCATAAATGAGTTAAAATCAAAAAGAAAGTTAGATATTATTAAAGGATTTACTACAAAAGGAGTACATCATGATGATTTTTTAATATATTTAAATGATAAACAAGTAAATATATATGGTTCACAAGGCCAACATAGAACAGCAATGTTATCTTTAAAGTTATCTGAATTACAAGTAATTTATGATGATATTGGAGAATATCCAATATTATTATTAGATGACTTTATGTCTGAATTAGATGAAAAAAGAAGAAAAAACTTTTTAGAAAATATAAAAAATATTCAAGTTATAATAACATGTACTGATAAAATAGTACTTGAAAATTTAAATTATTTTTTATATAATGTTGTTGATGGGAAAATAATAGAAAAAGAAAAGTAAAAATATACTTGAAAATTTTTACAATTTTAATAATATAGAACTAACAAAAAGAAAGGAATGGAGATAATGGAAAAATACGAACACAAGTATGGGGCAGAACAGATTCAAGTATTGGAAGGATTAGAAGCAGTAAGAAAAAGACCTGGTATGTATATTGGTAGTACATCTGTTAGAGGTTTACATCATATGGTTTATGAAATTGTTGATAACTGTGTTGATGAAGCATTAGCAGGATATTGTACTGAAATTAATATTGTAATAGAACCAGGAAATATAATGAGTGTAGAGGATAATGGTAGAGGAATACCAGTAGAAATACATCCAAAAACACATATATCTACTGCTGAAACTGTTTATACAGTTTTACATGCTGGTGGAAAATTTGGTGGAGATAGTGGTTACAAAGTTTCAGGTGGATTACATGGTGTTGGTGCGTCTGTTGTAAATGCATTATCAAATTGGGTTGAAGTTACAATTCAAAGAGATGGTGGAATTTATCAAATGACATTTGAAAAAGGAAAAACAGTAAAAAAACTTGAAAAAATTGGAAATTCTAAAAAGACTGGAACAAAAGTTAGATTTCTTGCTGATGATACAATTTTTGAAACTCAAGAATTTGATTATGATGTATTAGAAACAAGATTTAGAGAAATGGCTTTTTTAACAAAAGGTTTAAAAATAACATTTGAAGATAAAAGAAATCCAGAAAAACAAAAAAAAGTTGAATTCTGTTTTGAAGGTGGATTAAAATCATTTGTTGAATTTTTAAATAAAAACAAAGAATGTTTACACAAAGATCCAATTTATATTGAAAAAGATGGAGAAGTTCCTGTTGAAATTGCAATGCAATATACAACAAGTTATTCTGAAAATATTTATACTTTTGTAAATAATATAAATACAATTGAAGGTGGAACACATCTTGAAGGATTTAAAAGAGCATTAACAAAAGTATTTAATGATTATGCAAGATCACATAATTTATTAAAAGATAAAGATGCAAATTTACAAGGTGAAGATATAAGAGAAGGAATAACTGCAGTTGTTTCTGTAAAAGTAAAAGAACCACAATTTGAAGGACAAACAAAAACAAAACTAGGAAATAGTGAAGTGACAGGAATTGTTCAATCAATGGTAAATGAAGCATTAGCAACATTTTTAGAGGAAAATCCAAATGTTGCAAAAGCAATATTAGAAAAATGTGTTAGTGCAGCAAGAGCTAGGGAAGCAGCAAGAAAGGCTAGAGAATTAGTTCGTAGAAAAAGTGCTCTTGAAACAACAACACTTCCTGGAAAGTTAGCTGATTGTAGTAGTAAAAATGCAGAAGAGTGTGAAGTTTACATAGTAGAGGGTGATTCTGCTGGAGGAAGTGCAAAACAAGGAAGAGATAGAAAATTCCAGGCAATATTACCGTTATGGGGAAAAATGTTAAATGTTGAAAAGGCAAGAGCTGACAAAATATACGGAAATGATAAATTAAATCCAGTAATAGTTGCAGTAGGAGCAGGTATTGGAAAAGATTTTGATATCACAAAAATAAGATATGGAAAAGTTATAATAATGGCAGATGCCGATGTTGATGGTGCACATATCAGAACATTAATGTTAACATTTTTCTTTAGATATATGAGACCACTTATTGAAAATGGAAATGTTTATCTTGCTCAACCACCACTATATAAATTAGCCAAAAAGGGTATGGAAGATATTTATTGTTATACTGATGAAGGTCTTGATAAAGCATTTGCAGAATTAGAAGCAAAAGGAATTGCAAGAGAAAGTTTATCTTTACAAAGATATAAAGGTTTAGGGGAAATGAACCCTGAACAATTATGGGAAACAACAATGAATCCAGAAAAAAGAACATTAATTCAAGTAACAATGGATGATGCAATAAAGGCAGATGAAACATTTACTCTTTTAATGGGAGATGAAGTTGAACCAAGAAGAGATTTCATTGCACAAAATGCAAAATATGTAAAAAATCTTGATATATAAAAAATTAATAGCTAAGAGAAACAACATCTCTTAGCTATTATCTATAAAGCTAATAATAATCTTAACTCAAACTAATATACATAATATTTTAATCTAATATATATTACTATACAAATAAACTATATACCACATATATTAATCAGTCGCTCGACTATAAATACAATAGTAGAAACTATATTCATCCTTGTTGGACTAATAACAATCCCATATACTGTAAGTATAATCTTAGTTCAAATACATAACATATAATTTAACCATATAACTAAAGATGAATTAATAAAAATTTATATTATAAAGATTAAAAATTCATAATAAAATATAGCTTACATATACATTATATATTCTTATCGCCGACATATATTAATCTACTTCAATAAACTAATATATATCTTTGCTCGAATAATAACAAACTAATTTATAATCTATTATTACTCTTTACTCAACTAATATTAACCTTATACACATATTATGTTCAAAAACTTTTTTATTATACATCAAACTAAAAAAATTTTTTTGTATTGTTTTGTCGAAATGTTTTTCTTGACAATTAATAAAAAGATAGTATAATGAAAACATAAAATTTAATTCTTGAATTATTTAAAGTCAAAAAATTTATATTCTATAATGTGAGGTGAGAAAAATTAATTCAATACAAAAATGGATTCCAATAGAAAAAATTTTAGAAAAAGGAATTATAAAATTAAAGAAAAATAAATATATAAAAATCTTAAAAGTAAATCCAATAAATTTTAACTTAAAAACACAAATGGAAAAAGAATCAATTTTAAATTCATATAAAATATTTTTAAAAACATGTAATTTTGATATTCAAATTTTAATTCAAAGTAAAAAAGAAGATTTAACAAATCATATTGAAAAAATAAAATTAAATTCCAAAAATGAAAACAATAAATTTATAAATAATTATTTAAATGATTATATTAATTATATAAAAGAAAAAAACAATTTAAATAAATCGGCATCTAAAAATTTTTATTTAATTATAAAAAATAAAACAGAAAATAATGAAGAAAATATTATTCAAGAATTAAATGAAAAATATTTTAAAATAAAAGATAATTTATTAAGATGTGGAAATTTAATTTTTGAATGTGATAAAAATGAAATAAAAAAAATATTATTTTCTTTTTTTAATACAAAAATATTTTTAGAAAAATAAAGAGGTGAAAAATATAAAAAATAAAAAAATAAATAATAATAAAATAAAAAATAAAAAAATAAATAATAATAAAATAAAAAATAAATATTTAATAAATAATATATTTTATAAAATAAAAAAAGAAAAAAATAATATAAAAATAAAAGAAGGTTTTTTTCAAGATAAAGATTTTTTTTCTCCAACATATATTAATTTAAATAATCCAAAATTTTTAGAAATCGATAATTATTTTTATTCAGGAATTATTATTACAAACTATTTTAGAGAAAATAATGATTTAATTTTAAAGTCATTATTAGATACAAATATAAATATGAATATTTCTATTTTTTATGAAAAATGTGACACATCAAAAGTTATAAAAGAATTAACATATAACATCGGAAACATAGGGGCAGAGTTAAAACAATTTAATGATAATAGGCAAGACATAGATATTGCTGCATTCACTTATAATGATGCAAAATATATAAGAAAAGAAATTCAGATTAATAATGAAGAAATGTACTTTTTATATATTTATTTAAATTTATTTTCAGAAGATAAAAAAGAATTAAAATATAATATTGAAAAAATTGAAGGTATTTTACAAAGCAGAGGACTACAAACAAGAAGAGCTACTTTTAGGGAAGAACAATTATTTATTTCATGTTTACCATTAAGTGAAAATAAAAAAGAAATAAGAACAGTGGCTAAAAGAAATATTTTGACTTCAGGTTTAATTAGTACATATCCTTTTATCTCATCTTCAATATTTGATGAAAATGGAATTTATATTGGTGATAATATGTACAATAATTCATTAGTGCTAATAGATAGATATGATACAAATAAATATAAAAATGCTAATATGTGTATATTTGGAACAAGTGGAGCAGGCAAATCATTTTACACAAAATTAATTATTTTGCGTAATGTACTCCTTGGGATAGAACAATATGTAATTGACCCAGAAAGGGAATATCAAAGTTTAGCAAGGAATTTAGATAGCACAGTAATAAAACTTGGGCCAACATCTGAAAATTATATAAATGTTTTTGATATAAGAAAAGAAAGTATAGAAGAAAATGAACACGGATACCTTGCAACAAAAATAGGAAAATTAATTGGATTTTTTAATTTAATTTTTGGAGAATTAAATGAAGAAGAAAAAGCAATATTAGAAGAAAAAATAATTCAAGTTTATAAAATAAAAAAAATTAATTTTAATGATAAATCTTTATATAATAAAAATAAGAAATTTAAATCCACGAAAGATATGCCAATATTAGAAGATTTTTATAATATATTAAATGATGAAAAAACAAAAAAATTTAAAATAAAATTAATTCCATTTATAAAAGGATCATTAAAATTTTTTAATAATTATACAAATATTGAATTAAATAAAAAATTAATTATTGCAGATGTTTATGAATTAGGTGAAGAAAATATGAAATTTGGAATGTATTTATTTGTTGAATTATTTTGGGATAAAATAAAAATAAATAGAAAAATAAAAAAAGCAATTTATTTAGATGAAATTTGGAGATTAATTGGAGTAACATCAAATAAAGATGTTGCAAAATTTATTTATAAAATATTTAAAACAATTAGAAAATATGGTGGAAGTAGTGTAGCAATTACACAAGATATTTCAGATTTATTTAGTTTGGATAATGGAGCATACGGAAAAAGTATTTTAAATAATTCAAGTATAAAAACATTTTTTTCATTAGAAGAAGAAAATATAAAATTATTATCACAATATTCAAATATTTCAGAAAAAGAAAAAATCGAAATAAAATCTTTAAGAAGAGGAGAGTGTTTAACATTTGTTGGAGATGAACATATTTTAATAAAAATTAATGCAAGTGATTTTGAAAAAAAAATAATTGAAGAAAAAAATAATTAAAATATTTTTTGATAAGAAAGGAAAAATAAAAATGGAGTTAGAAAATAAATTAGAAAATAATATAAATAATGAATTAGAAAAAGAACAAAGAAATTTTTTTGATACTACTTTTGGAAAAATAATAAATAAAGCATTAGATTTTCGGGTTAAGGGCAATGTTACCAGATATAATAGAGAATCAGGTTATAGAAATAAAAGATGCTTTAATAGAAAATGGAATAAAAGATGGTTTGCATACAGCAACAGAATGTGTTGTTGATATTGGAAAAAGTATTTCTGGAATTTTTACAGGAAAATTTGAAAATATTTCACAAGTTCAAACAGCAATTGGAAGTGGAGGAGTAATTGATACTTTTTCAGATTTAATTGACAAAGCATCAAATAAAATATATCAAAAAGGAATAATAAACAGTCAAATAAAATCTGTAATAACGAGTGGGAAAGATATAATTTTGAATAATGTTACAAGTAATATAAAAAATGAAATGAATTTTCAAGAGAGAAGTATACACAATATAGGAAAATATGTGAATAACTTTAATGAGTATTTAAAAAGCAAAGATTTTGAAGGAATGACAAAAGAATGGAAAAAAATACAGAACAATTTAAAAAGTATAATTCCTTTGGAAAATATACTAAAACAAGTAAGACAAACTGAAAATATTTATAATTTAATAAAAAATAATGGAAATAATTTTGATTTGAGTAAAGAAGAAATGGAAATCATTCAAAAAATATAAAGGTATGAATATACCTTTATATTTTATCTATTTTTTGCTCTTTATTTAATTTTTTACAGAAATCACTAGAGTACATAACAATGTGATAAATGAAATCTGATGTTTCTGCAGAATTTACAGTTAGAATATTATTTATTTTTTGAATTGTTTCATTGTTTGTATCTTTTCCAAATAATAAATAATCAGCAGAGACACCTGTATATTTTACAACTTTTCTTAAGGTTTTTACGCTTAAAGCTCTTTCGCCTCTTTCTATTTGACCTAGAAAAGAATCTGTTATATCAATTTTTTCTGAGAATTCTTCTCTATTCATTTTCATACTTTCTCTAATTCCACGTAATCTTTCACCCGTGTTTATATCATCTTGGTTAAAATGCATATAAATCTACTCCTCCAAATTTTTTTAACATTATATAGCGAATTTTGTCAACAGATAATAAGCAAAAAGCGAATATTTAAAGTCAGCATTTGTAAAAAAACAAATTTCCAAAAAATTGAAAGTTTTGTAAATATAAACAAATAGAATTAAAACGAATAAAATGGAAAAATAAGACTCAAAATATTGGAAGGTGATAAAGATGTTGAGTGATGAATTTTTGAATCAGATTTTTCAAAATAACCAAGAAAAGATAGATAGAAAAATAAGTTATGAATATCATAAAAGACTTAAATTAATAAAAGAACAAAAAAATGAAGAAAGAGAAAATATAAAACAAGGAATAATAGCAGAATTATATTACAAAGAAGGATTTAAAGATGGCATAGATTTTATAATAAAACATATGAAAAAATTATGAAAATAATTCCATAAAATCCTTGCAAAATAAGAGTTATTATAATATAATACAAAAGAAAAAAGTAATAAGAAAGAGGTAAAACAATGGAAGAAAGACAAGATGGAAATATAATCAAAAGAGATATAGATGAAGAAATGAGAACAGCCTATATAGATTATGCCATGAGTGTTATCGTTTCTAGGGCATTACCAGATGTAAGAGATGGTTTAAAACCAGTTCATAGAAGAATTTTATATGCTATGCATGAAGATGGAATTACATCAGACAAGCCTTATAGGAAATGTGCTAATACAGTAGGATCTGTATTAGGAAGATATCATCCACATGGTGATGCATCTGTATATGATGCTATGGTAAGAATGGCACAAGACTTCTCAATGAGATATATGTTAATAGATGGACATGGAAACTTTGGATCAATAGATGGTGATGGAGCTGCGGCAATGAGGTATACAGAAGCAAGAATGTCAAAAATTGCTGAGCAAATGTTAGTTGATATTGAAAAAAATACTGTTGATTTTATGCCAAACTATGATGATAGATTACAAGAACCAACAGTATTACCAACAAAAATACCAACATTATTAATAAATGGATCATCTGGTATTGCCGTAGGTATGGCAACAAATATACCACCACATAATTTAACAGAAGTTATAAATGGTATTATAAAAATCATAGATGATGATAATGTAACAGATGAACAATTAATGCAGATTATTAAAGGTCCAGATTTCCCTACAGAAGGATTAATTTTAGGTAGAGAAGGAATAAAAGAAGCATATACTACTGGTAGAGGAAAAATTATAATGAGAGCTGAAGCTGAAATTGAAGAGATGAGTGGAAACAAGCAAAGAATTATAGTTTCATCATTACCATATCAAGTAAACAAAGCTCGTTTAATTGAAAACATAGCACACCTATGTAAAGAAAAAAGAATTGAAGGAATCTCAGAATTAAGAGATGAATCTGATAGAAATGATAGAGTAAGAATTGTAATTGAATTAAAAAGAGATGCAAATGCAAATATAGTTTTAAATCAATTATATAAAAATACTCAAATGCAAGATACATTTGGTGTAATTATGCTAGCATTAGTAAATAATGAACCCCAAATTTTAACATTAAGACAATGCTTAGATTGTTATATAGATCATAGAAAAGATGTAATTTTAAGAAGAACACAATTTGACTTAGACAAAGCATTAGCAAGAGCTCATATTTTAGAGGGATTAAGAATTGCAATTGATAATATTGATGAAGTAATTGCAATTATCCGTAGTTCATATGATGATGCTAAAGAAAGATTAATGAAAAGATTTGGCTTAACAGATATCCAAGCACAAGCTATTTTGGACATGAGATTAAAAACATTATCAGGATTACAACGTGAAAAAATAGAAGAAGAATATAAACAATTAATGGAATTGATAGCACATTTAAGAGCAATTCTTGCAAGCGAAAAATTAGTTTTTGATATTATAAAAGAAGAACTTATTGAAATAAGAGATAAGTTTGGAGATGAGAGAAAGACTAAAATTGTTGCGGCACAAGGTGATTTCGAAGATGAAGATTTAATTAAAGATGAACAATCTGTAATAACATTAACACATTTTGGATATATCAAGAGAATGCCAATAGATACATATAGAAGTCAAAAACGTGGTGGAAAAGGAATTATAGGTACAGCTACAAGAGAAGAAGATTTTGTAAAACAAATCTTTACTGCTTCAACACATGATATGATATTATTCTTTACAAATAGAGGAAAGCTATATAAATTAAAAGGATATGAAGTTCCTGAAGCTGGTAGAACCGCAAAAGGAACAGCAATTGTTAATTTATTAAGTTTAGATCCAGGAGAAAAAGTATCTGCTGTTATACCAATTCAAAATTTTGCTGAAGGAAAATATTTATTAATGGCAACAAAGAATGGATTAATAAAGAAAACAGCATTAAAAGAATATGATTCATCAAGAACAACAGGACTTTTAGGAATAACATTAAAAGAAAACGATGAATTAATTGGTGTTCGTTTAACTGATGGAGAAGATAATGTTGTATTAGTTACTAGAAATGGATTATGTATTACATTTGATGAAAAAGAAGTTAGACCTATAGGTAGGGTTTCACAAGGTGTAATTGGAATTAGAATTGATGAAGATGATGAAGTTATTGGAATGGAATCAATTATTTCTGGTGGAAAAGCTACATTACTTGCTATTACTGAAAATGGATTTGGTAAGAGAACAGAATTAGATGAATATAGAGTACAACTTCGTGGAGGAAAAGGTGTTGTAACATATAAAATAACTCCAAAAACAGGAAAATTAGTTGGAGTTAGAATTGCAACAGATGATGAAGATGTAATGCTTATAACAGATAAAGGTACAATAATTAGATTAAAAGTTAAGGATATAAGTGTTTTAGGACGTTCAACACAAGGTGTTACTTTAATGAGAACAACAGATGGTGGAAAAGTTGTAAGTATTGAAACTTTAACTCCAGATATGGAAGATATTGAAGAATAATGAAAATAAATAAAAAGCTTAATAGAAATTAGATATTTTTTATTAGGCTTTTTTTAATATAAATTTTATAAAAGAACATGAAAAAGTTATACTAAACATGCAAAAAAAATAAAAATCTATTGAAATAAACTAAATTATAAGATAAAATATAAAATGAAAAGAAAAGAGGTATTCAAATGAAAAAAACAAAAAGCTTGAAAGCTTTAAAGGCGTATATATACAGGCAATTTTATGAAATAAAAGAATAATGAACAAGTCAAAAAATCTAATTTTATGTAGATTTTATTTGGCTTGTTTTTTTGTTTTTCTAAAATATCTCAAAATTAATATGGGAGGTGAAAAAATAAAATAAGTTACTAAAGATAAAAAGTATAAATAATAAAAAAACAAAATTAAAAGGAGAAAAGACAAATGTTAAAAGAAAAAAGATACATAATAGTATTAATTGCAATAATGGTAGCAATTATTATGCTAAAACCAAATTTTTCTAATGCAGCAACAGAATATAAATATTCCGATACTGAGCAAGGAATTGAATGGGCTTATGAATTAGACAAAAACGATAATGTTATAAATTTATGGTGTACAACAAAATCTAAAATAGGAAAAGTTGAAATTCCATCTACTATTGATGGTAAAAAAGTAATATCCCTTAAGGGAACAGAGAATCCGGATTATGATACGAATGATGATAGATATAATTCTGTGTTTAATAATTGTAAAGCAGTATCTGAAGTTATAATACCAGATACAATTGCAGAAATACCAGATGGTGCATTTTATAATTGTGTAGGATTAAAAAGTATTACAATTCCAAATACAATAGTATCAATAGAATATAAATCATTTGAAGGTTGTACAGGTTTAACTACTATAACACTTCCAAATTTATTGACATCTGTAAGCAGTAATGCATTTTATGGATGTACAGGGTTAAAAAGTGTAGTTTTATCTGAAAATTTAATTGAGATAAAAAGTTCAGCATTTCGAGGATGTACAGGACTTAAAGAAATTAACTTACCTAGTAATTTAATAAGCATAGGAAGTTATGCATTTAAAGGATGTACAGGAATTACAAAATTAGAAATTCCTGATAGTGTTACTACAATGGAAAATGATGCATTTGCATCATGTACTGGAATAAAAGAATTAAAACTTTCAAAGAATTTAACAAAAATAGCAGATAGAACTTTTTATGATAATACTGGATTAAAAGAAGTACAAATTCCTGATAATGTTACTACTATAAGTGCAAGTAGTGGATGGGCTAGTGGAGCATTTGAAGGATGTTCAAATTTAGAAAAAGTACTAATTCCAGATAATGTAGTAACTATTGATAATAGTGCATTTAGAGAATGTCCTAAATTAACAATTTACGGAAATGATGTAATGAAATCAAAAGAATACGCAAAAGCAAATGAAATAAATTTTGATTATATTGCAAACTGGGATAAAGCAAATGATGGAGCAGATGTAACACCACCATCAGTAGAAAAAATAGAAGTTGCAAGAGATAGCATAAAAAACTGTACAAAAGATACAAATAAGAATATGTATATTGCATCATCTGGAACAACATTAACAATAAATGTTCAATTTAGTGAAATAGTAGAAGGAAAAACAGCTCCAGTATTAACAATAAAATTTGGAGATATGGATAAAATTGAGTTAACTAATGGTGTAATTGGTGGATCAATAGTTTCTTATAATTATACAATAAAAGAAACAGATAAAGGAGCATTAACATCAGTAAGCTTAATAGGTGGAGATTTAAAAGATTCTGCTGGAAATGTAGCAACATTAACAGTGCCTGCAATATATGTTCAATATAGTTCTGCTGAATGTGTTTATGCAAATGGAACAGCAACAGTTAATCCAGATAATGAAAATAAAGATAATAATAAAACAGATAATAACCAAAAAGATGATAATAAAGTAGATAATAATAGTAAAGATGAAAATAATAAAGATAATAACAACAATAACAACAACAATAATCAAGCAAATAATAATGATAAAAATAATCAACAAAATTCTAATAATACAAATGATGATACAAAAGCAAAAGGAGAGTTACCACATACGGGAGCTGGAATTGGAATAGTATTTATATTAACATTTGTAACAATATTATGTGTAATTGTAAGAAATAAATATAATAAATTAAGAGATATTTAATGGGGGAAAAAATAATGTTTGAAACAATAATAGAACAATTAAAAAATCCGGTAACATCTATGGTAGAAAAATCTAAAGAAGAAGGAATAAAAAAAGGAACAATAAAACTTGTAATAATATCAGCAGTAATGGCATTAATAAATGTAATAACTTCAATGATGTCAATATTCTCAAAATATTCATCAAAAAGTTGGTATGCAGATATTTATGAAAAAAGTGAATTAAGTAAAATGAAATGGGATGCAATAAAAGATGCAGAACTATTTGGAACATTCTTTAAAACATGGGTAATTATTGCAATAGGGATTGCAGTAGTGGCTTTAGTATTATGGATAATTGCTAAATTTATAAAAAGTCCAAAAGAATATTCAGATACATTATCAATAGTAAATAGTGCAGTAATAACATTTGCTATAGCATCTATTATAAACATTATATTATCAAAAATATATGCACCATTAGGTATTATATTTATGTTTGCAGTAAGTATTTATATAGGATATAGTGTGATATTTGCATATGAAAGATTGTTAGAAGTAGAGGATACAGATAAATTAGTTTTAATATCAACAGGAGTATTTACAGTATTATTAGTAGTTTTAATAGTTGTATTTTGTGCTGCAACAGGAACATCATTAAAAAGTATAAACGCACTTATGGATTTATTATAATATAAAAAAGTCAAATTCTAAAGAATTTGACTTTTTTTATATATAATTTATTTTCTTTTAAAACGTAAATCTTCACCAAAGAAATAATAAATATCATAGTAACCAACAATTCTTGATCCTATTCGTTCCTCATAACTTTTAAAGATATTATTAATATTAAGGTTAGTTGAAATTATAGTTTTGGTAACTTTATTATTTAAATTTAAGATACGAGTATTTAATATTGTGAATAATTCACTTAGTTTCATACTGTTTAAACATTCTGTTCCAAGATCATCTATAATAAGCAAATCAGCCTCTAAAACATCTTTATAAAAGTTATCTTTATTTGCAGTTTTATATTTATTAAATTTATTATCAATAATAGTTTCTAATAAAACAGGAGCAGTTTGATAAAGTACATTTTTCCCTTTTTTTATAAGTTCATTTGCTATACAATTGGACATATATGTTTTTCCTAAACCTGTATTTCCCGTAAATAAAAGATTCTTTGAGTTTGGGTTATCAAAGTCATTTACAAATTCAATACATTTTTGTTTAATATTTAATATATTTTGTTTTGGCGATATATTAAAGTTACTAGAAATTTCATTTGAAAATATATTTGGATTAAAATTTTCAAAGTTTTCTTTGCTTAAATTTGTCATATTAGACTTATTATATGAAATGTTTAGTAATTTTTGTTTTAAACATGAACACATTACTGTTGCTGATGTTCCAGATTTTATATATCCAGTATCTTTACATAGACAACATTCATATTTTGGTTGTAAATCATTTGCTGAAAGATTATTTTCAGATAGAATATTTTTTCTTTCTTCTTTAAGACTTTCAATTTTTTGATGTAAGTTTTCTAAAGAAGACGAATTTCCCAATAAGATATTTTTTGTTTCATTAATTGCTACAGAATTTAATTCGTCTTCAATTTCATGAAGACGAGGTATTTTTTTATATAATTCTACTTTTTGATGTTCAAAATTAACTTCAGCTTTACGTTTTTTTTGCTCATAATCACTTAAAAGTGATGTTAAAATATCATTAGACATTTATATCTCCTTCTATTCCTTGAATATTTGAAGCTGCAACATTAGGGTAATTAGGATTTTGATTTATTTGGAATTGATTATCCGTATTTGTTTGCATATTTGAATTGGCATATAAAAATGATAAATTACTATATTGTCTTTGTTCATAAGAAGCTTTATTAACTTGCTTTTCTAATTGTTTTGTATCTTTTCTCTGTTTTTCGCGTTGTTCTATAAATGCATAAACTTCTTCAGGAGTTTTTAGACCTCTTTCATGCCAATTAGTTATAATATTATTAAAATATTCAAATGTTGGATTTGATTTGTAAACGCTACGCTTTAGAGCAATTTCAATAATATCTAAATTATAACCATAATCAAGTAACCATTTTTCGATATATGCTTCTTCATATTGTGTTAATGTTTGCTTTCCTAGTTTTTTTGCTATTGTTTTCTTTATTTTTATTAATGTATCTTGTTTTTGATAATAAGAGTCTAAATCTTCCCAAGTTTGAATTTTGTTACTTCCCCATGCTTCTGCAACGGTTTGAACATATTTCATATTTAATGCAGAACGTCTAAAACAATAATCAAATAATGAAATTAAAACTTGATCATCAAAATTATATTTTGTAAGCCATATATCAATATTGTTATACCAAGATGGTCCCATAATACCTGAAAAATATGTGTTATTAATATGCTCGATAATTTTTGCTCTAGCTTTATTTTTTGCAATATCAGCAACTTTTTCAGGAGACATTGTTAAATTTGGTTTATATAGTTTATTAAGTGTCTGCTCTTGTAAATTTGATATTATAAAACCATTTTCTTTTCTGATTATAAAACCGTTTTCTTCTAAGTATGTAAAAGCATCATTGATGTCTTTTAAAGGCAAAGCTAAATTCTTTGATAAGTCATTTAATTTCGCATCTTTTTCATATTTTGAAAGGAATATAATATAAAGATATACTTTTACACTTGTTGCTGGCATTTGAGATAAATATTCTGCAAAGAATATATCTGGAATGATTGTTTCAGAAAATAGTAATGGTAAATCTGATTGTGTTAGTTTCATTTTGTACCTCCTTTTGTTATATTAAAATGTCATTAGAATTATATCATGTATGGTCAGAAAATCAAGTAAAAAGTCAAAACTTTTTATATAAATATAATTTTGGTCGAATAAGATATTTTAATATATATTTAAGAACGTAAACTATAGATTCACCATTTAATCCGACTATACTAAACAATATAATTGGAAATGATAAAGATATAAAAAGAAAAATTTTAATGTCCCAATTTTTTATAAAAATGTGTAAAAGACCAAAAGTAATTGAACACCATATAATAATAAAAATTGCTGTTTGGTAATCTAAAAGTCCTAATATTTTATTTTTAAAATTGTAATTTTGAGGTATTATAAATTTCATAGAAATAGTCCTTTCTAAATAAAATTAAGAGTAGTTATCCACAATTAGTTCTATTTCTTGAAAAAGTTATTCACATTCTGTGAAATAGTTGTGGAAACACCGCCTAAAAATTCTCGTGAAAATGAATTTGCTTTTATCAAAGCATAAATTGCACCAATATAAATAAATTTTATAATTAGATTTCCAGATGAATAATCCATAGAAAATAATATTAATAAAACAAGTGATACTATAATTTGAATAAATAATAATGAAAATAAATTACGAATCCATGATTTAAAGAACCAAGAAGTATTTTGTAAAATTAATGATAAAAAAGCAACGGGAGTTAAAAGAATAAATATTTTAACCATTATATATCTAAAGGCATAAGTGAAAACTAAACTTAAAAGCGAAGAAGATAAAGAAATTTTTATAATACCATCTAAAGAAAAAACGTCTAATGAAGAAAAAGAAATACCAATAGATTTATTTATTTCTAAAATCAATTCTGAAAAGCAAATATTTTTATGAAATAAATCTTCACCTATTCCACGAATAGCTAAAGTAATATTTGATGTAAAAGATAATATTTCTTTTATGAAAAAATATGAAAAATTAATACATATTCCAAAAATAATTATTCTAAAAATAAATTGTGATGGTTTTTCAATTTGATTATAATTAAAATGAGAAAATAAATATTTTATTGAATAATATAAAATAAATCCAAATAGTAAAGAATTGCAAATTAAAATAATTCCATTATGAGAATTTGTTCCTAATATTTTTTCAAAAAAAGAATCGGAAATAATATCTGGATTTATAAAAATAATATCATCTAAAATTTCATATAAATTATTATCAATTGATGAAAATAAATTTTGTAAAATTGTATTAATTGTTTCAATAATTATTTGAGTAATATTTTTTGCATTTTCCATTATGCCTCCTAAAATATTTAATAAATATTTTTATAAATATAAAAAATTAATAATTATAAAAATAAATATTAAATTATAAAAAAATAATTTAAATAAATTATTAATTAATTAAAGATTGAATTGCAGATAAAATTAAATCAGCTGCTAAAATAAATGCATAAGAAAATAATGAACCTGTAATCAGTTTTTTTCCAGTTCTTATTTTTTCTTCATCACCAAAACTAAACTTTCGCATAAGTGCTCCAGAACAAATTGCTACAGCTGCAGCAGGCGTAGATATTTTAAGAATCCATCCTTCTATCTCTTTAAATGCATCATTTACTTTATTTACCAATTTTGGAGTAGATGCAAAAGCTTGGATTGAAAAAATAAATAGTAATAATATAACTAGAATTAAGTTGAAAATAATTTTTTTCATAAAACCTCCATTCTATAAATTTTATTAATTAGAAGAAAATAATTAATAAAAATAAATAATAAATTATTTAAAATATGGAAACATTTTTAATTTTTGTGGAGTTAAAATTTTTTCTCCATCAGATAAAAAAGCTAGGCAAGAAAATATTTCTAAATTTTGAGTAAAAAAATTTGTATCGAAAATAAAATCATATTGAGTATAAGTATTATAACTTTCTGTAATATTTGAATTTTTTGAATTGAATGAATTAGTAATATAGTTAAAATATGTTTCTTTTGCGTTTTCAGATATAGTTGAAGAAGTTTTTTCTTTATCTTCTTTTCCTAATTGTTTTTGAACTTCTTCAATTGTATAAATATCATCAGTTCTAAACCATAATTTATTAATTAAATTTTGAATAATTACTTTTACAGAATTATCATCTTTTAATGTATTTTTTAGAGAAGAATAACTTTGAGTAGAAACAATATTTATACATTTTGCCTCACGGCTAAGAGAGAAAAAGTCAGCATCTGTTTTAGTAACATATTCAGCATATTCATCACAAATGAAGGCGCATGGTTTGGCCTTGTTTTTTGATAAATTATACATTACTTCAGATTGAAAATCTAATTTTAAATATGCTGAAATTAATTTTGATAAATTTTTGTATTCTGCAATATTCATATTTAATATAACAATTTTTCCACAATTTAGCATAGAGGAAAAGCCTTTAAAATTTAATTCATCTAAAGGAGCACAAAAGGTTTGTGATATATTATAATCTGAAACAAATATATTTGTAATACGTGTAATTTCAGATTTTAGTATTGCTGAGGTTCTTGAATCTAAGGAATGGAATTCTTTTTCAAAAAAATCCAAAGCAGAGTTTAATTCATAAATTTGTTTATGGTTAAATTTATTTTCATAAAATAAATTTTTTAATATTTTTAATTTTGAATTATAATAATCTATTTCAGTAATTAATTTGTGCAATTCAATAAATGTTACATATCCATTATTATATAATCTACAAAGTTTTATAGCTTCTGCTAAAACTTGTTCTGCTTTATCAAGCCAGAACGATTCAGAATTGTTTTCGGAGAATAATAATAAAATTGTTTTTAATCTATTAGCTAAAACAGAAGGTTTTAAGTTTGGTTTATGAAGAGGATTATATTTTATTTTTGAATTTAATCCAATTTCTATTAAATCATTTTTTAAATTATATTTAATTAATAAATTTTTTACATATTTATAGTAATTTCCTTTTACATCCAAAATTAAAATAGGAATTTTACTATTTTTATTTAATGAATTATATTTTATAAATTGTTCTGTAAAAGGATACATTGCAGAAGATGTTTTTCCTGTTCCAATTGTTCCTGTTATTAAAAAATTTTGATATAGTCCTGATTCAGAAATAATAATATTTTTTGGGGAATTAAATTCTTTTCCTATTAATAAATTAATTTGATTTTTATTTTTTGAAGAATAATTATTATTTTTTTTATTTTTGGAAATAATATTATTATTTTTTTGATAATTAAAAAGATTTTTGAAATTTTCTAATTTACCAATTAATATGTATATTAATATAAAGTTTGTATAGAAATATAAAAACCAAAAACTTGTTTTTAAAAAATTCCAAAAGGAAAAATTTTTTTGACAGATATCAAATGAAGTAAATACTGAGGATATAATTATTTCAGAGGATATATAAAGAGGATGAAATAATTTTTGTGCACAAAAAAGAGAGAGGAATGTATAGAAAAAAACAAGAACAAATTTTTTTATAAATGGTCACCTCACATTATAAAAAATAATAAATAAAATTAATTATTTATTTTTATTTATTAATTCTTTTTTTAATTTTAATTTTGAACCTTGTAGATTATGAAAAAATATAATATCCAAAAAAGTATAAATAGAATAAATAAATATAAAAAAATTAAAAAAATAAATTATAAAAAAGAGATTAATTAATTTTGAAATAAAATCACCGCCTAGCAAAAAAAATAATATAATATTTTTTTTCATTTGTCTATATTTTTTTGAAAAAAATCTTATAATTTTATGACAGAATACTACAAATTTTTTATATGAATATTTTATAAATAAAGTGTGAAAAAATTATGTAAATTATAAACATATACTTGATTTTTATATAAAAATGTAGTAGAATAAATAAGTTGAAAAAAGATATAATAATATAGAAAGGAAAATAAAAATGAAATTTAATAAAGATACAAAAATTGGTGAAATTTTAGAGATTGCACCAGAAAAAGCAGATATATTAATTGAAATTGGAATGCATTGTTTAGGATGTCCTGCATCACAAATGGAAACATTGGAAGAAGCTTGTGAAGTACATGGAATTGATGTTGAAGAAGTTGTAAAGAAATTGAATGAAGAAGAGTAAAGTTGATAACTTTTTTGACATGATACAACAAAAAATAAAAAAATTTTAAAAATTTTAAAAAAATGTATTGACAAATTAATCTGATTGTAGTATTATAATTAAGCAATGTTCAATACATTGTTTACGGGCTATTAGCTCAGGTGGTAGAGCACTTGACTTTTAATCAAGTTGTCCCGCGTTCGAGTCGCGGATAGCTCACCAAAGATTAAAAAGAATTCTAATGTGAAATATAATTAGAATTCTCTCATTTATATGGCCCCGTGGTCAAGCGGTTAAGACACCGCCCTTTCACGGCGGAGTCATGGGTTCGATTCCCGTCGGGGTCACCATTGCCACTTTAGCTCAGCTGGCCAGAGCACCGCACTTGTAATGCGGGGGTCCCCAGTTCGAATCTGGGAAGTGGCTCCAAATTGTCAGTAGTTTTGCTATAAGCTTAATTATTGGCTTTTTTTATTTTATATAATAATATAAAAAAGAAAGGTATAAAAAATGAATAAAGTTGTATTAATAACAGGGGCATCAAGAGGAATTGGAAGAGACATAGCTGAAAAACTTGCTCAAAAAGGATATCAAGTAATAGCAAATTATAATAGGTCAGAAGAAAAAGCCAAAGAATTAAAAAGTAAATATGTAAATATAGATATTTATAAAGCTGATGTTTCAAAAAGAGAAGAAGTACATAATATGATTAAATCTATATTAGAGAAATATAAAAAAATAGATGTATTAGTTAATAATGCAGGAATCTCACTAACAGGTTTATTTACAGATGTTACAGATGAGGAATGGAATAAAATAATTAATAATGATTTATATTCTGTTTTTTGTACTACACAAGAAGTATTAACAAATATGATTATGAGAAAAGAAGGATGTATTATAAATATATCATCAATATGGGGAATTGTTGGGAGTTCATGTGAATCTATTTATTCTGTTGCAAAAGCTGGAGTAGATGGAATGACAAAATCATTAGCAAAAGAATTAGGACCATCAAATATTAGAGTTAATTCTATTGCTCCTGGAATTATTGATACAGAAATGAATAATTGTTATTCTGCAGAAGAAATAGAAGCAATAAAAGAAGAAATTCCTCTTGAGAGAATAGGAAAAAAAAGTGATATTTCAAAATGTATAGAATGGTTAATTGAAGATGAATATACAACTGGACAAATAATTTCTATAAATGGAGGATGGGTGATTAGATAAAAAGTACTGAAATAATTTTCAGTACTTTTTTATCCATTGGCAGTTGAATTCTTTTTATAATTTCCAGATATTATTCTAGGAAGATATGTAATTATTTTATAAACTGCTAATCTTATTTTTTTACTCCAAATATATGATTTTCTGAGTTTTCGAGCAGAACCTAAAGAAACAGGTTCATCTTCTAAAGTAATTAATTCAACAGGTTGTTTTTCAATAACAAAAATATAATTTTTTCCGTCATTATTATCCCATTCATTTTTTTCGTTACAAAAACAAAAGTTAAAAGTCTCAACTTCACCAATTTCAATTTCAATTTGGTAACCTAATTCTGTTTTTACCATTTGAGTTGAAGTTAAATTGTCCCAATTGTTTCCAAAACCATAATGAATAGAAACCTTTTCAGAATTATCCTGAAAAAATTTACCTGTATATGATATTTTTATTTTACTATTTTCAACTAATTTATCAGTATTAAAGAATATATTTTTTACTAATTCCATTTTGAAAACTCCTTATCTTTTGATAGAACATATTATAATATTTTATTTTACAATATGCAAGTCTTTTTGCCAAAAAATTCATAAAACTATAAGTTATAGATTTATTAAAATAGATTGTAAAAAAGTTAAATATATGTTATTATTAATGAGAATGAAAAGGAGTTGTATATGATTGATTTAAAAGAAAAAACAGATGATATAAAAGAACTAGAAATACCAGAGATAAAAAATGAAAACAATGAGGAAAACATTGATAATCAGCAGATTGTTGTTACTGAGAAAAAGAGTAAAAAATGGATTATAATATCAAGTTTAATAATAGTAATTATTTTATTAATTTTTTCGACAATATTTGCATTAATAAATATTGGGAACAAAAAAATTATAAAAGGAATATTAATTGAAAATATAGATGTTTCTGATTTGACAATAGAAGAGGCAAATAGTTTATTGAATGAGATTACAGATAAAGAAAATGAAAATGAAATAATTTTTAAATATAAAGAAGTTGAAACACCAATTACTTATGAAGCTTTAGAAGTAGAATTTGATATAAAAGAAAAAGTAGAAAAAGCATATCATGTAGGAAGAGGAAGCAATATAATAAAAAATAATTTTGAAATCCTTTCTACATGGATTAACGGTAATAAATATGGATTAGAAGCAAGTTTTGATGAAAATGTAATAAAACAAGTTTGTGAAAATATAAATAATACTTCAGAAGATGCAATAGTAGAACCAAGTTATTATATTGAAGATGATAAATTAATTATTACACCGGGAAAAAAAGGAATTGACGTTAATGAAGCTGAAGTGAAAAATATTGTAACAAATATTTTAAATATTAATTCTGAAAAAAGCACAATTATAGAAGTTCCAGTTTCTTATAAAGAACCACAGGCAATTGATTTGGAAAAAATACATAATGAAATATATAAAAAGGCACAAGATGCATATTATACAAATAATCCATTTACAATATATCCAGAAGTAAAAGGAATTGATTTTGATATAGAAAGTGCAAAATCAATAATAGAAGAAGAAAAAGAAGAATATGAAATTCCACTTATAATAACACAACCAGATAAAACAGTAAATGATATAGGAACAGAAGCGTTTCCAGATTTATTAGGAACATGTTCAACTAAATATAATGCTAGTAATACAGGAAGAACAACTAATTTAAAGTTGGCAGCTGGAAAAATAAATGGTAAAGTTTTATTAGTTGGAGAGGAATTTTCATATAACCAAACTGTAGGAGAGAGAACAATTGCAGCAGGTTATAAAATGGCAGCAACTTATTCAGGTGGAAAGGTTGTAGATGGTCTTGGTGGGGGTATATGTCAAATATCTTCAACTTTATATGATGCTGTTGTGTTTGCAGATTTAGATGTAACTGTGAGAAGAAATCATCAATTTATTACTTCATATTTACCAGGTGGTAAGGATGCAACAGTTGTATGGGGATCACAAGATTTTAAATTTAAGAATTCAAGAAAATATCCTATAAGAATTACGGCCACAGTTAGTGGAGGAATTGCTACAATACAAGTATGGGGGCACAAGGAAGAGACAGAATATGATATTTCTATAGAAACAAAGAAAACTGCTACAATTGCATACACAACACAATATATTAATGATTCAAGTTTACCAGCAGGAACTCAAAAAGTTGTTCAAAATGGTAATAATGGTAGTAAATATGAAGCTTATAAAGTTAAAAGATTAAATGGAGAGGTTGTTTCAAGAACACTTCTTTCTAAAGATACATATAATGCAATGCAAAAAATTGTTAGAGTAGGAACAGGAAATTAAATAGTATTAAATGCTTAACATAAAAACGATTTGATTAAAATATAAATTCATATATTGACAAAAGTTTTAAATAGTATTATAATAAGTTTGTTATATTGATATAACAAACTTATTTATTTGCACCATTAGCTCAGCTGGTAGAGCAGCTGACTCTTAATCAGAAGGTCCGCGGTTCGATCCCGCGATGGTGCACCATATTTTTTAGAATGTTTTACTATTTTTGAATAGTAAGAAATATTTTATAAAGAAAAAGCACTTCTTTGAAGTGCTTTTATTTTGGCATTTTTAGAGATTTGATACCACTTGGATATAATCTTGAAACAAAAACATTAACAGAATTTAAAGAAATATTAGATGAGGATTTTTTTACGTTGTATTCATTGAAAAAAGTTGCATAATTAGCGTATGAAAAAATTATTTTATGGCTTACTCTTATTTATAGGGTAAGTCTTTTTTTATTAAAAAAGAGTTATTATTTTTGTACTGAACCCAAAAAATGTCCAATTTTTTTGGTTCAGTACAAATTAGTGATTTATACTATACTTAATAAATTATATAAAAATGATAAAAAAATATAAATTAAATGCAACTAGATATAAAACGGAAATAATCTAATAAGTAGATATGTACATATTAAAGGAGATGGAATAGTGGAAGAACTTATAGAACAAGCCAAGAAAGGTGATAAAAATGCATTTTCACAATTAATAAAAAGTATTGAAAATGATTTATATTGGATTGCAAAAACAAGAATTAAAAATGATGATGACATTGGAGATGTTTTACAAGAGACAATATATAAATGTTATAAAAATATAAAAAAGTTGAGGGAAAATTCATATTTTAAAACATGGATAGTTAAAATTCTAATAAATGAATGTAACTATATATATAAAAAAAATTGTAAAAAGTGTATATCATATGAAGATAAAGAAATTGAAAATTATTTGGATTCAGATTTTGAATGGAGAAATGAAGAAAATATAGAAAATCTTGATTTTTATATCTTAATTGATGGATTAAGCTATGAAGAAAAGTTAATATTAACGTTGTATTATTATTCCGAATATACAACAAAAGAAATAAGTAAAATTACGAAAATTAATGAAAATACAATAAAAAGTAAATTGAATAGAGCAAAAATCAAAATAAAGAAAAAAATAGAGAAAGGAGAAATAAAGTATGGAAAACTTTGATGAAATTTTAAAAAATATAGGGAAGAAAAAAATGAGAATTCCTAGAAATATAGAAAATTTAGTGGATGAAACATTGGAAAATGTTGATATATGTAAAGATAAAAGAAAGACATTTTGTTTTTCTTATGATAAAAAAACAAAAATTTTGAAACCATGTATTGCAATGTTTGTAGTAGGACTTATGCTTTCTACAGGAGTTTATGCTTCTGTGGAAGTTTATAAAAATAAAATTAAGCAGAAAAATATAAGTAGAAATCAGGATAATAGTGATAATTATTATGATTGGATTAATGATATGACTTTTGATGATGATATGTATTATAAAAAGATTTCTAATTATGCAGACTATAAAAATTTAAAAAGTCATTGGAATAATATTTATGATGCTACAGAAGAAGAATTTAAAAATGAATTTTTATTAATTATAATGGCAAGAACTAATACATATATTTCCAAAGTTTCTTGTGATGATACAACAACTTTTGTAGAATTGTCAACTTGCGAAGGCAATAGTGATCAAAATGAAAATTTAATAACAACAATGATATCAAAAGAATACGAAAGAGAAAAAATAGATTTAATAATAAATCCGAATATTTCAGCTGATAATAAATATAAAAATCTTGAGCAAATTACAGATTCATATTCAAAAGAAGAAGCAATAGCGGATGGCTGTTTTGTTTTAGAAAATTATAAGATTGTTTCAAATAATTTATTTGAGGATTTTATAAATAAAACAAAACGAAATGAAGAGGATAGTATAAGAATTGTTATATATTATGATTCAAAGTATATTTTTATAAGAGACATTATTTATAAAGATGGGGAATATAAAATGTGTTATTATAATCCAAAGACAAAAGAAACTTATTTTGTAGTAGGAGATGGAATAGAGGTTACGCAAGATGATAATTTAAATTATTGGTTAGTTAATGAGGAAAGCTATAGCAAATATGGTGTGAGTGATAATCATATTTGTGAGATACAAAAATAATAAAGAATGTATGTTGTTATTCAACATACATTTTTTGTTTTTTAAACAAAATAATTTTAATTTGATGATATTGAGTTTGGTTTATATATGTTTATATATTATTAATGAAATGGCATAACTATAAATTATATATGTATGCCAAAAGATAATATAATAGAAGAATGTGTAAATTTAATAAAAAATAGTACAAATTTGTAAAAAATATGATAAAATCAATAAAAAGTTTTAGAAAGTGAAACAAATGACAAAAAAAGAATTAAAACAATTTACGAAATAGGAGTGAGAATTATGAATAAAAAGAAAAAAGCAATAATGATTACTATAAGTATAATAATAGTTCTGTTATTAGCAATTGTTTTTTCTAGCAATAACAAAAATCAATATAAAAATAATTTTAATAGTAACAATAGTGTAGAAAATAATTCTCAAATAGTAGAAGAACCCAAAAATATAGTTACTGAAGATACTGGTACTTTACCTAGTGATACTGGTTTAACTGTATCTGGAGTTTCAAAAACATTTAATCAGGATATTATATCTCAAGCCAATATTGCATATTTATTGGGGTGTGAAAATATTACAGAAACAACAAATTTTGAAGATTATATTAATAAGAATATTACTAAAAATGGTATTTTTATATCAAATGTTAGTGGATATACAAAAACAGACAATCCTTATGATTTTATAAAAGAAAATACTGTTTTTATGAAAGAACTGCTTTCAGCAATTGGATTCTCATATAATATAGAAAATAATTATTTAGTAGATAATAAATCTACCAGTGAACTAGAAAGTAAAATAAATAAAGTAATTTCTAGTAATAAAAAAGTTATAATAGGATTTCTTCCTGAATACTATGTTTATATTAATGATATAGATAATGGACTTGGTTTTGGAGGATATAGCAATTCATCATATGTAAGCTTAAAACCATATAACAATATATATACATTTATATTTGATTTTAATTCAAGCAATAAAGATGATTTTTTTAGTATGATGGAAGAAATTGCAAACTTAGCTGACTAATTACTATTTTTTCTTGATAATCTTAATTATTAATATGGTTTAGAACAGTAACACCAATCTTTTTAAGCATTAAGTCTAAAAAAATTAATGTAGGATCTTATTCTAATGAAGGAAAAAAAGAAGAAAATATTGATGAAAGTAAAATAGACGACTATTTAAAGGAAAAACAAGACATATTAATAAAATCTGGTGATGGGATTACGGAATTCAGATATGAATTTGATGTAGTAACAGATGAAGATGTAGAAGTGCCAGATTTATCACAATATAAGGTAGAAATAAAAGAAAAATAGAATTTTCTGGGCGATTTACAATATTTTTGTATAGCTTGCATGATGATAAGAGTAATGCCTGTTTCAGTTTGTACTACTGTTGTAGCTCTAAGAAAAAATGATAATATGAGTGAATATATACTCATATTATTTTATTAAAAATTACTCAGATAATTTAGGATTCAAAAAGGACTTAGCAGAGACTATCCCAAAAATCACATAAATTGACACTTATAAGAAATAATGGTAAAATATAAAGTATAACAATGTTATATAAAATTGTCAAAAGATGAAATGGGGGGATTCATATGAAAAAGAAATGTATATTAGTAGTTGTAATTGTTTTAGGTTTGATTTTGATTTTTCTTAGTATATTAGGAGTAAAAAAATATAATATAATTAAAGAAATAATACAAAAATCAGATGAATATTGCAATAAAGAAAATGTTTATCATAAAATTTCTGCTACAGATTCTTCATTAGCATATGTTGAATTATTTAAAAATAAAGAAAAAGAAAAAATTGTTGTTGAAAAAAATGAAGATAAAACAAAACTCATACAGTATATTACAACAGATGGATACAAAACATATTTTGAAGATACTAATGGTGAAATAACAGAAATTAGCCAAAATCAAGAAATATTTCCTATTGATACGATTACTACATATTTAGTATTTAAAGATAGAACAAATATGTTTTTCAATTCTATATTTGCAAATATAAAGTCTGAAAAAGATGGAGATAAAGAATATTTTGTTATAACAGACATTAATTGTCAAGCTACTGAATATGGTACTAAGGCAAAATATTATATAAATAAAGAAAATGGCTTGGTAGAAAAAATAGAAATGAAGCATGAAGATAATAGCGTAAGTATAGTTACTCATGAATATAAATTTGATGTTGTAACAGATAAGGATTTTTAGATATAAGGAAAAAATATACAAGAATAGAATTTATTCTATTCTTGTATATTTTATTCTAACGGAAACCACCGCCTCCGCCACCACCACCGAAGGAACCACCGCCTCCGCCTCCAGAAGAGAATCCACCTCCACCAGAAGAATAGCTTTCAGCTCTACTTTTTGCTATATTAGCAGCAGAAATACCATTATTTGAACATAATGCAATATAATAAAAATTATCATATGATGTAAAATGTGATTGTTCAATTAAGTCTGGATAAAGTTCTTTAAATTGTTTTGCAACAGTTTTTGCAATTCCAAGCATTTGTGCAAATATTAGATAATCTTCAAATAAAGAAACTTCTATTGCTTCTCTTTCATGTATTAAAGTATAATCAATTAAATATTTCTTTAAACCGGCAATTTGTATGGCTTCATTTCTTATCTCAGGAGTAACTGTAAATACAGTTGATTTAAATATTTTTAAAGTTGTTTTTTCATGTGGTATTAAAAATCCATTAATAACTAAATCTTGTTTTTCTTCTTTTAAAATATTTTCAAACCAATTGAGTATTTTTGAATAATTAATTCTGCACCATCTTTCAAATTCTTTATTTTCTAAGATTCCATCAACACTTGCACGATAAAGCATATCAAATAGTTCTTTTTCTTTAGTATTTGTAATTAGTTCAGTTTTTGCACCATTTAAGATAATAACAGTATTTTCTCTTTTGAAGATTACACCTTGTTCTTTTTGTTCTAGTTTGATTAAGGAATCTTTTAACCACTTTAATATAATTGCACCAAGTATATCTGTCTTATTTTTTAGTAATCCATAATTATATGCAATATAGTAAGCTCTAAATAAATTTCCATTACAAGGAATATCTCTATAATAATCTAAATCTGATGGCATTTTTTTACCGTTTTCTCCAAAATCAAGTGATTCAGGATTTGATTTTACAGCAATTAAAATTATAATTATTGCAAATGGTAAAATTGATATTATAAAAGAAAATAGTCCAAAAATAATATTGAAAAATGATGAACCATTTGATGAACTATATGAAGAATTATCTACATAATGTTCAGCTCCATCTTCTGCCATATTTAAATAATGATTAAAATCATAATCTAATTTATTACTACAATTAAAACTTTCCAAAGGAAATTGAACTAATATTGTCATATATTCATCTGTTGCTAAATTCCCATCTGATTGCATTTCAATATAACCATCATAAACATATGCTGTTCCACCATAATTACCATATCCCCAAACTCCAACAGAATCTGGAATATTAAAATTAGAATGAATTTTGATATATACATTTCCAATTGAATTTGAAAAATCATATGGAATTAATGTCCAATATATCATTTGTGAATCTGAAAGTTCAGAAACAAAATTTGAGATAGTGTATTTTATAGTATAAGTATGTGAACCATAAGTGCTTATTCCCCAACAAAGTTCAACACCATTTGATAATCTATTTATACCACATTTGTAAGCTTTGTCAGATAAAGTACCTGATGTATTCCAAGTTGATAGTGTAGTATATTTTGTTCCATTTTCTGAAACTGTTAAATTAGATATTTCTGAATTTCCTAAATTATAATATGGGTGATATACTTCAGTTCCTTGAGATGTTTTACATTTCCATATTTCTGTTACAGATGCATTACCATTATCATCAATGGCAATATCCATAGATATACTATTTATAGAATTTGCTTCTACTTTTGGAAATAGACTAAGCAAAATCAGTGAAAAAATAGTAAGCAAAAAAATCTTAATTGTTTTTTTCATTAAAAATCCCCCTTTTTATAAAATTTATTTTTGTAAAATATAAATTAGTCTAAATTTTCTCCTATTGTATTTTTTATTCTAGTAAATTCTGTTTGTAAAGTAGAATAAGTATTTGAACTAATAATATGATTTCCAGAATTATAGTTATTAAGAGCCTTTTCAATATCCATAACAAGGTATTTTTGTTTATTTTTTGATGTGTTTTTATACATATATATTGGTGTATATGTAACTTTTTCAATAGATGTTTTATCTGTTTCACCATTTTTAGTTAATTCAATATTTAATATAATAGAATTACGAGTTCTTTCCTTAGTTTGACCAGACATAAAATTTCCTAGTGAATATATAACAAATCCGTCTTTTGTAGAGCCATCATCAAGAGTAATTGTCCTTTTTTCCATTGGTTGTAAAACATGTGGATGACTACCTAATATTATATCTGTACCATTTTGAAATAGTAAGTTTGCAAGTCTTTCTTGCTCCTTATTTTGAGTGTTTTGGTATTCAATTCCCCAATGCATACTAACACAAATTAAATCAGGATTTTGTTCTTTTGCTAATTCTAATTGATTTAAGATTAAGTCATCACTAATTAAATTTACGGAATAGTCTCTTTGTGAAGAAACAGGAATACCATTAGTGCCGTAAGTAAAAGATAAAAAGGCAATTTTTATACCATTTACATCTTTTAGTAAAACTTTATTTTGTTCTTCACTACTTCTAGATGTTCCAGTATGTGAAATTCCAGCATCATCTAAATAATTTAAAGTACTAACTAATCCTTTATATCCAGTATCCATACAATGATTATTTGCAGTTGAAACAACATCAATACCAAAATCTTTTAAATTATATGCTAATTGTTCAGGAGTATTGAATGTTGGATAATTGCTATAACCTCTTTCAGCACCTGCAAAAGTTGTTTCAAGGTTTCCAATTGCAATATCAGCATTAGAAATATAATCTTTTATATCTGAGAAAACATAAGAAAAATCATATGTAGAACCATTAAAGGCATCTTGATATTGAGAATTATGACACATTATATCACCAATAACACTCATATTTATAGTTACATCTTCTTTTTTTGGAATATTTACAATTAAGCTTGTATCTTCTGTATTCTGTGTTGGTTGTGCTTCAGATGACAAAATTTCTTGTGATTTTTTATTTAATGATGAAAAATGTTCAATTCCAAATAAAATTAACATTGTAAAAATAGCAATTGAAATAAATAATAAAATTTTCTTACGCATAGTTAAAATCTCCTTTCATTTTATAAACAAAATTTATCATATTACGACAAAAAAAGCAATAGTGAAAAATATATGAAATGTCTTGTTAAAATTGTAAAATTGTGGTATAGTAGATAAGCGATAAGAAGCGGAAAAGTAAAATTAAGGAGGAGATAACATGTTAACTGCAACAGGAGTAACTGTTAGATTTGGAAAAAGAGTATTATTTGAAGATGTAAATATAAAATTTGGTAAAGGAAATTGTTATGGAATAATAGGAGCAAATGGGGCTGGAAAATCAACATTTTTAAAAGTTTTATCAGGAGAATTAGAACCAAGTAAAGGAGAAGTATCACTTGAAAAAGGAGAAAGACTTTCTATACTAAAACAGGATCACTTTGCTTTTGAAGAATATACAGTAATGGATACTGTAATCATGGGAAATAAAGAGTTGTATGACATAATGAAAGAAAAAGATGCAATATATATGAAACCTGATTTTTCAGAAGAAGATGGAATGAAAGCAGCAAAATTAGAAGAAAGATTTGCTGAATTAGATGGTTGGAATGCTGAGTCAGATGCAGCAATGCTTTTAAATGATTTAGGAATAATACCTGAAAATCATTATAAATTAATGAGTGAAATAGAAGCAAGAGATAAGGTAAAAGTATTGCTTGCGCAAGCCTTATTTGGAAACCCAGATGTATTATTGCTAGATGAACCAACAAATGACTTAGATTTAAAAAGTATTAATTGGTTACAAGAATTTTTAATTAACTTTGAAAATACTGTAATTGTAGTATCACATGATAGATATTTCTTAAACAAAGTTTGTACACATATTGCAGATGTTGACTTTGGAAAAATAAAAGTATATCCAGGAAACTATGATTTCTGGTATGAATCAAGTCAATTAGCATTAAAACAAATGAAAGAACAAAATAAAAAGAAAGAAGAAAAAATTAAAGAATTACAAGATTTTATTGCAAGATTTAGTGCTAATGCTTCAAAATCAAAACAAGCTACATCAAGAAAGAAAACATTAGAGAAGATAGAACTAGATGAAATAAAACCATCAAATAGAAAATATCCATATGTTGATTTTAAACCAGATAGAGAACCAGGAAAAGAAATATTACAAGTAAAAAATATATCTAAAACAGTAAATGGTGAAAAAATATTAGATAATATATCATTTACAGTAAAAACAGGTGATAAAATAGCATTTTTAGCAGATAATGAAAATGCTAAAACAGTATTATTCCAAATAATTGCAGGTGAAATTGAACCAGATGAAGGAGAACTTATTTGGGGAACAACAATTACTAAGTCGTATTTCCCAAAAGATAATAATTATTTGTTTGATGTTGATGAAAATTTAACAGAATGGTTAAGAAAATACTCAAAGGATCCAGATGAGACATATGTTAGAGGATTTTTGGGAAGAATGTTATTTTCAGGTGATGAATCATTAAAACAAGCAAGAGTTATATCAGGTGGAGAAAAAGTAAGATGTGTACTTGCAAAAATGATGTTATCAGGTGCAAATTTTTTAATATTTGACGAACCAACAAACCATTTAGATATGGAAAGTATTACATCTGTGAATGATGGAATGAGCAAATTTAAGGGAAATATTTTATTTACATCACATGATCATCAATTAACACAAACAGTTGCAAATAGAATTATTGATATAAAAGCTGATAAGGTTATTGATAGAGAAGTTACGTATAATGAATATTTAGGAATTGAATAGTTAAAAAATATTTAAATGAACATTGATTTTCTAAAAAAATTGTTATATTATAAGTATAATAATACAAAGGAGGAAATCTTTTATATGAAACAATTTAGTAATGAAAAAGGTATTACAATGATATCTTTAGTTATAACTATTATCATTTTAATAATATTATCAAGTATGATTACAAGAACTGGTATAGATTCTATAAAAAACAGTAAATTTGAAAGATTAAAGAAAGAATTAGAAATAATGCAATCAAATGTTAATGTATGGTATGAAAAATATTGTGATATGCCATATAGTGAGATAACAGCAATAGGAATAATGGTTCCTGAAAGTAAATCAAGCATATTAAGACGACAATTAGAAGAAATTAAAGAAAATATAATGGATATAGATACAGATATTAGTAAATACAGGTATTTTGGAAAAAATGAATTTGAAGATTTGCAAATATCAGGAGTAGAAAATGACTATATTGTTGATGTAAAAAGTCAAATAGCAATTATTGTTGATGGATATGAATATGATGGAAAAATGTATTATGTGTTAGATCAAGTTAGGGATGTAGTTAGAGGCAAAGAAAATGATACAA
The DNA here is from genome assembly GCA_934120045.1 of uncultured Clostridia bacterium. GTDB lineage: Bacteria > Bacillota > Clostridia > TANB77 > CAG-508 > CAG-269. The sequence continues at coordinate 63,108 of CAKOTF010000001.1, read as the reverse complement.
GTTGTATACAAAAAGAAAATGTGAAAATTCGGTGAAATATATTTACAAAATAAAAAGCAAATGATAATATAAGTTCGAAATAAGGACTTATATTATTTTTTTAGGGAAATAACATTTTTGAACAAAATATTTAAGAAAAATAGGAGGAAAAAATTTGTGATTCAAGTAGAAAATATTACAAAAAGATATGGAAATTTTACGGCCGTAGATGGTATAAATTTTGAAATTGATGAAGGAGAAATTGTTGGATTTCTAGGTCCAAATGGTGCTGGAAAAAGTACTACAATGAATATGATAACAGGTTTTATAGAACCTTCAGAAGGAAGGATTATTGTTGATGGATATGATATATCTAAAAAACCCAAAAAAGCTAAGAAACAAATTGGATATATGCCAGAAGGAGTTCCATTATATAGTGATTTAACAGTAAAAGAGTTTGTTTCATATATGGCAGATTTAAAAGGTTGTACTAAAAAGATAAAAAGAGAAGAGGTAAATAAAGTTTTAAGCGAGACAGGATTAATAGACGTTCAAAATAAATTGACCAAAAACCTATCAAGAGGATATAAACAAAGAGTTAGTATGGCTGGGGCATTAGTTGGAGATCCAAAAGTAATAATTCTTGATGAGCCAACAGTTGGATTGGATCCAAAACAAGTAACGGAAATTAGATCATTGATAAAAGAATTAGGAAAAAAACATACAGTAATTTTAAGTTCTCATATTTTATCGGAAGTAAGTCAAATATGTAACAGAGTAATAATTATAAACAAAGGAAAAATTATAGCAATAGATACACCAGAAAACCTTGAAAATAAAGTTATTCAAAATAATGCAGTATATGTTACAGTTGAAGACTTAGAGAATAAGATGGATAATGTTAAAGAAAAATTAAATGATGTTACTGATATTGAATTAGTTAGTGAAAATGATGATAAAACAAAAAAATATATAATAAAAGGTGAAAAAGATATAGACTTAAGAAAAGAGATATTTGAGGTATTTGCAAAAGAAGGAATAACAATATTTGAAATGAAAAAAGCAGATACAACATTAGAAGAAGCCTTTATGAAATTAATAAATGATTCAACAGAAAATAAAGTGCCAGAAGAAACTAATACACAAGGTTCTGAAGAACAAGTTATAGAAGAAAATAAAACAGAAGATAAAAGTGAAGAAGAGAATGATAAAATAGAAAATAAAAAGGAGGAAGAATAATGTTTGCAGTTTTAAAAAAAGAGTTTAAAAGTTACTTTTTATCTCCTATAGGATATGTTGTAATAGGAATATTTTTGTTTGTATTTAGTGTATTTTTCTATTTAACAGCAATTAATAATGCAAGTGTTGATTTAGGAGCGTTATATTATTATACAGCATTATATGGTTTGATAATTATTGCACCAATATTGACGATGAGAATGTTTGCTGAAGAAAGAAAAACAGGAACAGAACAATTAATATTAACATCACCAGTAAGTATGGTTGGAGTTGTATTAGGAAAGTTTTTGGCAGCAATGTGTGTGATAATAGTAACATTATTAGCATCATTTATGTATTTTTTTATTGTAAAATTCTTTGGTAAACCTAATATATTAGCTGTATTAGTACATATGTTAGGATTTATACTAGTAAGTGCAGCAGCAATTTCAATAGGAATGTTTGCATCAAGCATTACAGAAAATCAAATTATTGCTGGAATAATAACAATTGCATTTTTAGTAATGACATTATTTATACAAGATCTTAATAGTATTTTTGAGAATTTATCTATAATGAATTTTTATAGTTATTTTTCAAGAGGTGTAATTTCATTAAAGGAAGTTATTGGATTAATATCATTTACTGCAATGTTTATATCATTTACAATAATTGTAATGCAAAGACGTAAATTAGTAAAATAATTAAGAAAGGGAAAAAGAAAATTGAAAAAGTTTTTAGAAATCATAAAAAACAAATGGCTAATAAAAGGAACTACAACATTATTGTTAGTTTTACTAGTAATTGCTTGTTATATTGGCTTGAATATGTTAGTAGAAAAAATAAATGTAGAAAACTTAGACTTTACAGAAAAAAAATTATATTCATTATCTGATGAAACAAAAACAAAATTAAAAGACTTAGATCAAGATGTAACAATACAATTAATAAATGCAGAAAATTATACTTATTTGATAGATTATGCCAGAAAATATACAGTATTAAATAGTAGAATAAGTATTGAAGAAATTTCAGATTTATCATCAAGAATAGATTTAAAAACAAAATATAATTTAAGTGATACAGATATGTTGATTGTGGTAAAAGAAGGAGAAAAAGAAAAAACATTAACTACAAATGATTTATCAACATATGATTACTCTACATATAAACAAATTGACTTAACCGAAGAAGCAATAACAAATGCTATAGTTGAACTTTCAATGGATCAAAAACCAGTAATATATATTTTTAATAGCAAATCATATTATCAAGCTGAACAAACGTTATCAAGTGTAATTCAAAAATTACAAGATGAATCAAATGAAATTAAATATTTAGATATTTTAACGTCAGGAGCAGTGCCAGAAGATTGTAGTTGCTTAATAATTCCAACATTAAAAGAAGATTTAAATGAATTAGAAAAAGATAAAATATTAGAATATATTAGAAATGGTGGAAAAATAATGATGTTGACATCTCAGAATGTTTTAAACATTGAAACACCTAATTTGGATGCAATACTTGCAGAATATGGTATATCAATTGATTTTGGAGTAGTATTTGAACAAGATACATCTAAAATGCTACAAAATGCACCAGAATTTGTAATAGCAGATGTTTCAGCTAATTTTATGAAGAATATAAATATGTCAATGAAGATGTGTTTTATAGATGCTGGAAGTATAAAATTTCAGGATGATGATAAGTTAGATGAATTAGGAGTAACGTATGAAAAAATAGCTTCTACAAGTTCGACATCTTTTGTTAGAACAAATTTTGATATACAATCATATTCAAGGACAGAACAAGATAGGGAAGAAGAAACGTCTATAGTTGGGGCAGATGTTACTAAAAAGATATCTGATGATATTTCGACAGAACTAATAATCTACTCAAGTGAAGTTAGTGCTATGGATTTACAAATACCAGTTAATAATCAATATTATATGTATGCAGTTGATTTATATAATAATAAAGATATCATATTAAATTCAATTTCACATTTAACAGAAAGAACAAATACAATAACAATAAGAAAAGATGATGATTCAGAAACATATACAGTTACGGCACAACAAAATTCAATAATAAAAATGATTATATTTAGTGTACCGGTAATATTAATTATCATAGGAATTATTGTATGGATTATTAGAAAAAGAAAGAGATAAAGTAGAAAAGCTTTTAACTATTAAAATGGTTAGAAGCTTTAATTTTTTGTATAAAAATACAAGGCTTTTAATATATTATATATTGAAAGGAGACCAATTATGAAAGAAATAATTTCAATAGTATTAGTAATAATTGGAGCATTAGTTGGAGCAGGTTTTGCATCAGGTCAAGAAATTTTTTCGTTTTTTTATTCATGCGGAAAAAATGGAATATATGGAATATTATTAATGAGTATAATAATTGGAATATATATATATATAATTTTAAAAATCATTTGCCAAAATGAAATATATAATTATGAGGATTTTTTAAGTTTATTTATAAAAAATAAAAAAATAAAAAAATTTATTTTTTTTATAATTAATGTATTATTATTGATTTCTTTTTTTATAATGGTAGCTGGTTTTGGAGCATACTTTGAACAAGAAATAGGATTAAATAAAATGATAGGAAGTATTATTTTAGATATATTATGTGCAATTGTATTTTTTTCTAATGTAAAAGGTGTTTTAAAAGTAAGTGATTTTATTGTTCCATTTTTGATTATTTTTATATCTTTTATAGGAATTCAAAATATTACAGAATTAAAATTTATAGAGTTTAATGAACAAAAAAATAATTGGATATTAAGTATGATAACTTACACTAGTTATAATTTAATTTTATTAATTCCAGTATTAATATCATTAAAAAAACAAGTAAAAACACAGAAAAATATAAAATATATATCTATATTGTCAACAGAAATAATACTAATATTGTCAATAGCAATATTTTTTTTGTTAACTAAAGTAGATATATCAGAATTGGAAAATCAAGAAATGCCAGTTGTATATGTAATTAGCAATTATTTTATTAATTATAAAAAGATATATGCCTTTATAATACTTGCATCTATTTTTACAACAGCAATTTCTGTTGGAATAGGTTTTATTCAAAATATGAACAGAGACCAAAATAGTTATCCACAACTTGTTCTATTTATGTGTATAACAAGTTTGATTGTTAGTAATTTTGGCTTTTCAAAATTAGTGAATTTGATATATCCTATATTTGGATATATTGGAATATTACAAATGATAATTATTCTTAGACTACAATATAAGTTGAAATGATTAGAAAAATAAAATTTGACAATTATATTGTAAAAATAGTATGGATTGTGATAAACTAATGGTATTAAAATGAAAGGAAACAAAAGTGAAATGAAAGATTTTTTAGCAAATGAGCTTCAGAATCGACGAAGAAAAAGAATAATAAAATTAACTATATTATTTATATTTATATTAATAACTAGTGTATTTTGTATACTAACATGTGTGTATTTCAATAATGTTAATTTTAGAATGTGGTGCGATGAAAATATAATCAACAAAGAAATTTCTCAATCGAAAGTAAAAAAAATAGTTATAAGTAAAGATGAAAATGTTCAAGTCTTTGCATATGATAAGTATATTTGTGTATTAAGAAAAAAAACATTAGAATTTTATAATAGAATAGGAACAAAAAAAAATACTATAGAGGTAGATATTACAAATGCGGAGTTTTCAGCAGCAGGAAGATATTTAGCAATTTGTGAAAAAAATGGTCAAAAGTTTTATTTGATTTCAGGAAAAGAGAAAATATATGAAAATGAAATTGAAGGAAATATTAATCAAATACAAGTTAATAGAAATGGTTATTTATCAGTTGTAATATCAAATACAAGTTATAAGTCTGTAGTAGATGTATTTGATAAAAATGGTAAGGAAATATTTAAAACAAATTTGAGTACTGCAAGAGTTGTAGATGTTAGCATTTCGCAAGATAGTAAATATTTAGCAATTGCAGAAGTGGATTTGTCTGGAATAATTATAAAATCCAGTATACAAATTGTATCAATGGATTTAGCACAAACAAATCCAGAAAAAGCATTTATAAATAAGTATGAAGCAACAATTGGAAAATTAATAATGAAAATAAAATATCAGGAAAATAGTAAACTTATTTGCATGTATAATGATTCTATTGATATATTTTTCGAAAATGAAAATAAAGAGTTTGTGAAATATGATGAAAAAAAATTAGCATTTGTAACAATAGACTTAAATAATCGAATTGCTTTGGCAGAAGAGAATTCATCTGGTGAATATACATCAGATACATATTTAAAAATATTAAATCCTCAAAACAATAAGATAAAGCAATATATTACTAGTAATGTTGCAAAATCAATTTTAACTTCAGAAAATAAGATTGCAATAAATTTCGGAACAGAATTACATATTATTAATACAAATGGGATTTTAATAAAGAAATATAAATCAAATTCAGAAATTAATAATGTATATATGACAGATAATTTAACAGCTATTGTGTATAGTGACAGTATTGTTATAATAAATTTTTAATAAAATGGAGGTAATAAAATGGGAATAGTTTTAGATGTAATAATAATAGCAATAATATTGTTAAATATAATTATATGTTATAAAAAAGGTTTAGTAAAATTAGCAGTAGGATTGGTAGCAGTAATAATTTCTTTGATATTGGCAATGATGTTATATAAGCCAGTTTCAAATATAATTATAAAAAATACTGAAATTGATGAAAAAATTAAAGAATCAATAATAAATACACTTACATCAGAGAATAAAGAAGCTGAAGAAGATAATTCATCAGATAAAGGAATGATGAATTATATGCAATCATATGTTGATGATGCTGTAAATAAAACAAAAAATGAAATTGTAATTGAAGCATCAGAGGTAGTTTCTATAAAAATTATTAATATATGTGTATTTTTAGGCATTTTTATAGTTGTAAGAATATTAGCATTTTTACTAACAATTATTGCAGATTTAATAATGAGTTTACCAATATTAAAACAATTTAATAAAATTGGTGGAATTATATATGGGATTATAAAAGCACTTATAATTATATATATTATATTAGCAATAATATTTGCAATAACATATATAACAGGTAATACAACAGTTTCTAAGGCAATATCAGAATCATATATTACGAAAATATTTTATAATAATAATATTTTATTAAATTTAGTTTTTAAAAAGTAAAATGTGAATAATTTGTGAAAATTTTATTAATTATTTATATAAATGTTGAAATAAAGATATTATTCTGCTATAGTATATTAGGAAAAAGTATATAGGAGAGGATTTTTTTGAAAAAGAAAAAAAAGAAGTTAAAAGTAATAAGAAAAATATTATTTTTGATAATTATAGTATTAATAATATGTATAGGAATTTTTGGGTATAAATCACATGTTAATGGTGGTGGAATGCAAGGATTATTAGCAACATTAGTAGGAAATGATAAAGAAACATTGGAGGAATTAGAACCAATACAATTTTTGTTATTAGGTGTAAGCACAGATCTAGGTGGAAAAATTACCGATACAATAATGGTTGCTACATATAATCCTAAAAATCAGACAGCATCATTATTATCAATACCAAGAGACACATATACGGGAAAAGATCATTCACAAGGAAGACCAAATGAAAAGATAAATGCATTATATACTAAAGGTATAGATAAAATACGTGAAAAAGTAAATGAACTAACGGGACTAGATTTAAAATATTATATGGTTGTAGATAATGAGGCATTAATAAAATTAGTAGATGTAATAGGTGGAGTTGAATTTGATGTTCCAACAAATATGAATTATCATGATGATACGCAAGGATTAAGTATAGAATTAAGCAAAGGTGTACAAGTTCTTGATGGAGATCATGCAGAACAACTATTAAGATTTAGAAAAAATGATGATGGAACAGGTTATCCTGCAGAATATGGTTCTGACGATATTGGAAGAATGAAAACACAGAGAAATTTTATAATGGCTACAGCAAAGCAGACACTACAAGCTAAAAATATATTTAAAATTAAGGATATAATAGATATTATATATGAATATGTAGATACAAATATTTCAATATCTAATATAAAAGCATATGTTCCATATGCAATTAATTTTAATATAGAAAATTTAAAAAGTGCTGTTTTACCAGGAACCTCTGTTGGACCAACTCAAGCAGGAAATTTGTATGCACCATATTGGTTTATATTAACAAACAAAACAGAAGCACAGAAAGTATTAGAAGATTTGTATTCTGAAAATGAAGAAACAGAAAAAAATTTTGACACAAGTAATAGTGGACAAGTAATTAATATTCCAACTGATGAAACTAGCCAAATAAAAATATCATTAATAAATGCATCAGGTTCACAAAATAAATTAACTAAGGCACAAAAGCTATTGAAGGAACAGGGATATAATCTTAAAATAAGTGATGAAAGAGTTATTTCAAAGACTACAATAATAAATAATACAGATGTTAGCGAAAAATATATAGAACAAATAAAAAGCTTATTAGGTGTCGGAGTTGTATCTTCGAATTCTACAACTTCTAATAATATAGATATTACAATTATAATTGGAAAAGACTATAAATAAAAGTGGAGGGGGAATTCCCTCCACAAAAATAAAATATATTGTTTATTCAAGTTCAAATTTATATATAGAATTATTTTTTCTTAAACTTTTTTTAGTTGATTTAATTTTTTTATTCTTAAAATATTTATGTGATAGAAATTTTGCAATTAAAATTAATATAAATAAAGCAAACACAATTTGAAATACTATTTCTAGTAAATTCGATTTTATAACATCATTTTCAGCGATTAAATCAGACTCATAAATTATACCATCAATAGTATAAGAAATTTTCCCTAAAACTTTATCTTTGGCAATTGGCGCTGTAATATTTTCATTTATTTCAATAGATGGCTGTAAATCTGATACGTTAAAATCGGATTTAAATGTAGTGGAAAGAGAAGTTTTTGCAATTAAGTTTAAATTTTTAGTTTCTTTTGTTGCATTTTTTACTTCAATTTCTGTAATTTTTTCTCCTTCATTTAAAAATTGTTTTATTTCATAGTTTGAAAATCCAAAATCAAAAAAATTTTTTGCATCAACATAACGACCACTTTGACCATTTTCTGTTGCTTCAGCTCCTAACATAACAGCAATTAATTCAATTCCATCCTTTTTGGCGCCAGCTATTAAGCAATTTTTAGCTTGAGTAGTAAAACCAGTTTTTATTCCTATTGCATATTCATAATAATATCTATTTGATGAATCTAATAAACTATTTGTATTCTTAAAATATCGTTCTTCTGGATATAAATCTGTTGCAGAAAATTTACAACTTTTTTTATTAACAATATTTCTAAATGTTTCATTTTGCATGCAATATTTAGCAATAAGTGCCATGTCATAAGCAGTAGAATAATGATTAACATCATGAATTCCACTAGGATTAGTGAAATGTGTATTAGTACAACCTAATTCAGAAGCTTTTTGGTTCATTAAATTTGCGAAATTATCTATATTTCCAGAGATTTCTTCTGCAAAGATATATCCAACTTCATTTGCTGAATGTATTAAAAACATTTCTAGTAAATCACTCACACTTAGAGATTCGCCTACTTTTATTCCAGCATTTGAATATCCTGAAGGAATTGACATTACTGCAGAACGACTAGCAGTTAGTTTGGAATTTAAATTTAAGTTTTCTATTGCTAAGATAGCCGTTAAAATTTTTGTTGTACTAGCTGGATAAAGTTGTTTATTCATGTCTTTCTGAAGTAAAATCTTTCCTGTTTTTGCATCAATTAAAACAGAACCAGATGAATAAATTTGAAAATCATTTTCTGTAGTATCTGCCAAAGATAAAGTATATAAACTAAATAGAGTTATAATTAATGTCATAATTATAAAAAAACGTTTTTTCATATGTATTAACATCCTTTCTTGTATTAATATAATAACTTATTTATAAATTAAATTCAAGGATATTAATATAAAATTGAAAAATAATTAAGAATTAAAGAAAGGATTGATATTTATGAATTTAAAAAATAGATTAGTAAAAATAATAAAAAGTAAGTCTTTAGTGATTATATGTATAATAGTTGTATTGATAATTGTATATATAAATGTAGAAAAAAGTATACCTAAAGAAAATAATAAAATTGAAAAATTTGAGGAAGAGTCAATTATAGATAATGAAATAAATGAAGAGGATGTACAACAAGAAAATATTAAAATAAATGAGGAAGTTATTGAAGATATAGAAGAAATGGAAATACAAGAAAGCGAAGAGAAGATTACGGAAGCTACTCAATCTAAGTTAGAAGATAGTGCAAATGAAAAAATATATGTGTATATAACTGGAGAAGTAAATAATCCAGGTGTTATTGTATTACCATATGGAAGCAGAATATCAGATGCAATAGATTGTGCAGGAGGAGTTACTTCTAATGCAGATATTATGAAAGTGAATTTAGTATATATGTTGCAAGATGGAATGAAAGTAAATATACCAAGCAGTAAAGAATTAAGAGATAATTCTAATTTTGAATATATAACAATGAGCTCAGGAGATGAAAAAAATGATGCAAATTCTAACAATGGAAAAACTTCGTCATTAACATTTGATGATAAATCAAGTAAAAGTGAATCAGCATTTAAAATTTCTAATGTTAATATTAATACAGCAACTCAAACAGAATTAGAAACTTTACCAGGAATAGGCCCGTCATTGGCATTAAGAATCATAAATTATAGGAGAGAAAATGGTAAATTTACATCAATAGAAGAATTAAAAAATGTTAGTGGTATAGGTGATAATAAATATGATGAAATAAAAAAGTATATTTATGTATAAAAAGGTAGGAGCATATGCTCCTACCTCATAGAGTTATACTATTGTTTTGGGTGAGTCAGGAAGTTCTACAGTACTAATGATTTTTTCTAACTCAAATTTGCTTAAAATTCCTTTTTTGGACAGTTCAGCTGCTAAAACTTTCACAAGTTTTTCATGCGTTCTTAATAATGTTTTTGCTCTTTCACCTGCCTGTTTTATTATTGCCTCAATTTCAGTATTAATCTTTGTTGTTAACACCGAGTTTTGCAAATTGCGAATGCCATCATCGAAATAGACTCGATTTTGACAAAGATCTTTGGACATGCCATAACGAGTAACCATGTTATAGGCATATTTTGTCGCCTGTTCCAAATCATTGCTTGCACCAGAATTGTTGGGTTGATTCAAGAAAATTTTTTCTGCAATTCTACCAGCAAGAAAAGATGCAATTAAGTCAATGAAATAATCTCTGTTATCATTCGGAACGGCATCAGTTCTATCAAAAACATTTACTCCCCAATAATTTTCTGTTGGAATAATCGAAATTGCTAGGGTATCGAAATCAACTAATCTTCCGGAAAAACGTTTAATGATAAAATGACCAATTTCATGATAGGAAGTCTGCAATTTCGAAGAATATGGCATTTTTTTATATTGTTCAAAATTAGCATCAAAATTTTTTAAGATACAATTTCGATCTACATGTTTTTTGTTATTTAGTTTTGCTTGAACCATTGCAAGGTCGACAAGATCAATGGTACGGTCTGGGTTACGCGTAGTGAAATTGAAACAAGCTGCATAGAAGATTATAGAATCAATCATTCTTCTGGAGATAATTACTCCATGAAAATTTTCCAGCTGATGAATTGATTCTTTTAACATTTGATAGACTTCTGTAGATTTTGGTTCTTTAATTTGGATATTGCGGAACCTGCGTTTTAAAGCCCCCTCATTCTTAAAATATTTTTCATATTCTTCACTGGTTGTTGCACCAATGATGATAGCTTCATTACCAGCAAGAATAGGTTTAAGTGCATTGGAAAAATCCTGTGATTTTTCTCCAGAACTTGCTCCAGCTCCAACAATCATATGAATTTCATCAATGAACAAAATTATATTATCATAAAGTTCAAGCAAAGAAATTAGATCTTGATAGCGTTGTTCAGCTTGTCCACGATACATAGTGCCAGCAATCAAATTGTTTACATCAAGTGATAAAACAACATAATCTTCAAACTCTTCAGGACAATTGCCTGTGACAATATCGCAAGCAATTTTGTAAACAACTGAAGATTTGCCAACACCAGGTTCACCAACCAAAATGATGTTTCTCTTGGTCTTTTTCATCATGGTTTTCCACATTTCTGCTACTTCTTTATCTCTTCCAAGAATTGTACATTTCTGATTTACATTGAATTTATCATTCAAAACAGTAATACAATTTGAAAGAGAGGCAGGAATAGGTAATTCATCATCTTCAGAAGACTCATTCATTAAATCAATTGTTTCCATTGCTGCTACTTCAGTCAACAAGAATGTAACATTAGTATCAATGATATTGATAAAATCAACTAGTTCGTCAGATAAATTAAGGAAAATAGTTGTGATGATATTTGGAAGAGTTATTTCAGAACACTCTAAGTTCTCTGCGTCTTTGAGTGCATCGGTAAATGTGTTCGCAAGATTCTGAGAAAATTTGATAGATGAGTAATTTTCAACTCCAGAATCTTTTAATACTTCTGTAAAGTAATCAATTTCGTCTTCGGTTTCTGCCTCCTTTTCACAAAAATCAGAATTAGTTTCTTTTAGTACATCCTGAATGTTCCCTATGATTTCATTTAAACTGCAAGAAGAATATTTTGCAAGTAAAGATGAAAACCATCCAATTGTCATTAATGAGTCAAATAAAGTAAAAATGGTAAGCTTTTCGAGGTCATACTCTTTTTGAGTATTTACCATTTGCCGAACGACTTTTTTTACTTCTTCTGATAATGCGATCTTTTTCATAGTATAAAACTCCTTTCAAATGTTTTATGGAAACCATTATAGCATCATTTTGTTGATATTGCAAGAATTTTGAAAATATTATATTAATAAATATGTAAATATTTATTTTTGCAACCAAAAAGAAAATAAAATTATCTATAAAGTGAAAGACTAATTATATGAATTTAGCTAAAAATAATGCAAATTTATAAAAAAAAGAGGCTAAGATTAGCCCCTAAAAATAATCCTATTATAAAGTGTAACATTTTATCATCTCTGTTATTTATTTTTGTAATAAAAAAAGACTTTACTATTTCTAGTAAAATCTTATATATTTTAATTACTTAAAGGGACATCCCTTTAGGCAAAAACTTCCAAAGTGGTTGCGGGGGATAGACTCGAACTACCGACCTTTGGGTTATGAGCCCGGCAATATGTTTCTTTAGAATTGTTTTATAAAACGTCTCTTATTCTTACTCCTGCAACCTATGTAGAGTTTTCCTCTATTGCTAAATTTTACTGTTTTTTTTCAATGTCCCTTTAATGTCCCTTAAACTGCATTTTTTATTAGGGACAAATTATTATTTATGCTTTCCAATCTTTTTGGAATAATATTTACATTATTGATGTCTCCAAGTTTCTCTATTTCTTTTTTGTTAGTATCTTCATCATACTCTACATAAAAGTCCATAGTTGTACTTGCTAGTGCGTGTCCTAAATATTGTTTTATTTGATTTATAGGTATATTGACATCGACACATCTTGTTGCAAATAAATGTCTAATTTGATATACACTTATATGTCTAAAGTTATGTCGTTTTAATATCTTATCTAAAGTATCCCACAAATAGTCACTACTTAGAGCATTTCCTAAACTATTCACAAACATATAATTATTGTCAAGTTGTTCTTTTTTAGTATATCCCTTTTCTTTCATAACAAGTAACATATATTCGTGCATAATTTCATTTAACCAGCATTGCAAAGGTATAGTTCGATAACTAGATTGTGTTTTTAATTTTTTTTCTTCGTAAGTAGATTCCAACTTGTTAAAATCATCATCATAATAAGTTATTTTTCCATAGTTGTCCATTACTTGTATATTTGAATTTTCATAATTATAATGTTTCCATTTTATACCACCACTTTCACCAGGTCGAAGCCCAGTATTTAAAATAAAAATATAACATAATCCATTATTTTCAGATAACATTATTTTTATAAATTCTTGTTGTTCTGCTGGAGTTAATGTTGGTTTTTTCTTTTTCTTTTGAACTCTTGGTGTCTTTATTGTAGGAATATGATTTACTTTTATGATTTTATCTATTTCAGCATCCTTGAATGCCATATTTAAAATACTTTTAATTTCCCTAATGGTTTTAGGTGAATATTTTTTTATTGATTTTTTCTCATTACCTGTTGCTAAATCAGAGAAATATTCTTGTAAAATCATTCTATCAAGAGTTTGGATGGGATAATTGCCTAAATATGGAAGTATATTGACCTTGATTTTTTCAATGTACCCTTGTAGAGTTCTAGCTGTAACAAAAGGCTTTTTATGAATACGAATCCATTTTTTTAACCATTGTTCAAGTGTTATTTTATCTTTTTCAATGTATTCATTATCATTCGATTCTTGTTTTGCCTTTATCATTTCTTGAACTAGAATTCTTTTATCTTTATTAAATAAAGAAATTTGTTTTGGTTTACCATTTACTTTTACGGTGATTCTTCCTTCATAACCACCATTTTTTGCTCTTATGGAGCCCATTCCTCTTGTATTTCTCTTCTTCTTTGCAGGTTGTTTGGGTGAAGTTTTTGCCATTTTTTTGCCTCCATTTATTAAAATAGAGAACATTAAAAAGTAAAAAGCGCAATATTTAATATTTTCTATTATATAGTAATTTTTATAAAAACACAATGTTAAACAAAAAATCTACCAGAATTTTTATCAAACCAATCTTGTAATTTGTTTCTATTTATAACAATCCTTCTTTTAAATTTAATACATGGAAAATCAGGATATTTTACTAATTCACTCATTAGATTTTTACTTATGCCCATTAAATCAGCAGCTTCACTAACATTTAATCCTAGTTTTTCATTATTATTCATCTGTATCACATCCGTTTTTTCAAATCTTTTAATTTCTTTTCTGCATAAATTTTACTTTCTGCAATGCTCACTACAATATTTCTTGGATACATTTTGAAGGCCTGTTTCATTTCTATGCCAAAGTTAGCAACACTTAATTCTCCTTTAAAATCAGAGTGCATCATACTTTCAAAAGCTATTTGACCATAAGCAATTGCTTCTTTTTTATTCATAAGATACACCCCCAACAAAAGTTTCAAAAAGTGTAATAATGTTATCCCATTTAATTTCGGAATTTTCTGTTATAGTAATTTCGCATTTTTCAATATATGAATAATCTTTTTTTGATCTTATAAGTAGTTCTAATTTTTGTGATTCATTTGCTGAATAACGAATTTCCGCAAAAATATTACTTTGTTTTGTGTTCAATTTATCAGCTAATTTAAAAACTTTTAATAATTTCTCTTCCATTTTTTCTTTACCTTTCTTTAATATATTTAGGTATATCAGCCGAACGCCCAAGGTTTTCATCAAATTCATACCTATGTTTTGAAGGGTTGTATTTATAAGCACTAATGTTCCATTTTCGATAAGTTTCATTGCTTAAATGTTTTGTTTTTGAAAGTTCCAAAGATGCTAGTCTGTGTTGTTCTTCAACAAAAGCAAAATTATCATAAATTCTTTTTTGTTCTCTTTTATTTTTTATAAATTTATTTTGATCTTTTTTTCTTTTTTCTTTAGATTTATTATTTCTGTATTCTTTTTCTTCAAGATATCTTTTATCTAGTTTAATAATTTTTGTAATGTAACTAGAAGATGTATGTATTATTTCAGCAATTTCTTTTACTTTTAGATGCTCGTTGAAAAAATATTTTATAATTAGTTCTTTTGAATTTTCCATTTTATTATTTATCACCTATGGTTAATTTTTTGTCGACACTATTTTGATACGACAAGGCTATTAGAGAAATTATTTAATCTCTAATTCTTTCATTTTTTTTCTAAATTTTTCTTGTTTTTGTTTCTTGTTTTTTTGTTCTTTATGAAGATTAAATTGTGATGTTAGTTTTGGAAATATTACTTCTATAAAGAATAAGACAAAAGTAAGACATATTCCTAGTAATACAAATCTAAAAAACATGAGATTCACTCCTTTCATAAAATAAATTAGACAGATAAGAGCTTGTCTTATCTGTCTAGAATATAGTGCTTCCTTTTAATTTGCCCTTCACTATATTTACATACGATTTGAAGTGAAAATCCGACCATCTTATTAAATTATTTAAAATTTATAATTTTTAATGCCAATTATAAGCCTTTCTATTATGTATTGATATCTATCTTCATCTCCAAAAGAATATTTTTTTATCATATTTCTTTTATTATCGATTATTTTTATTAAAGCAATTTCATCACCATTTTTAGCTTTTTTTCCTAATTCATATAAAGTTTCTTTATCCATATTATTATTTTTCCTCCAAATATTTTTTTATTTTTTTTAAAGCTCTTCTTTTAATTCTGGTAACAGAATCAGAGCATATTTTTAAAATTTTACTTGCTTCAGAACTTGTTAGTTGTTCTTGATATAATAAAAAAATCACTGTCAACTCAATGTTTGACAGTGATTTAAGAGCACAAACAAGCTCAATGTTTTCAAAATCAGCTTTAAAATTGTCTATAAAATCAAAATTATAGACTTCATCGTATTGGATATATTTTTTTATATATTCAGAATAATTTTCGTCATCTATAATCTTTAGTTCTTTGAAGTCTTTTGTTATTTCATTTTTATAATATCTTTTTGAAGATAAGATAATAGTTTTATTAAGGAAACTATCAAACCTTTTACTTTGAATGCTTTTATTTTCCATAAGCGTTCCTCCTAAATCTACGATTTAGGCTTGACATTCCTATTAAAGAGGAACGCAAAAAAATAAAAACCTCCTTTACTAAAATTTTTAATTGTATATTAAAAATGGCTTAATAGACGTGTTTAAGCTATAAATTTTTCTCTAGTTACTTTTACCATATCTTTAGAGATACATTCATCTAAAACAGGTCTATCAAACCCATGATGGCATTATATAGTAAGAAGTTTATGAAAAATGTCGAATTTTGTATCGTGAAAGATAGGAAAATATGGTATTTTTATGATACAAAAACCTAAAAGCATTGATAATACAGAAGTTTAAAAAAGATATTACTTTGGCAAAGTATAAATCTTTAGAGTTTTAAAGTATATAATCTTTTACAAAAAGAATGTAAAATATCTTGTGTGAACAGATGCTTTAGGAGGTTTGGAGAATGGCTCTAGATAAGATACTTATAGGGGAAAGAATTAGAGAAATCAGAGTAGAATATTTTAATGAGTCTAGGGAGGCTTTTGCAAAAAGGTGTAATTTAACAACAAGATATGTAGGACAAGTTGAAAGGGGAGAATTTTTATTTAGTATATCAACTCTTGATAAAATTGCTTCAGCAACAGGAATTGATACGGATTATATTTTATATGGAAAAAAGGATAATGATACATTAACAATTAAAAGAGCAGTGTTAAATATAATTAATAAGGCAGATTCAAATAAATTAGGAATGCTTTATAGGTGCATAGCAACTATAGATGGATATGTAAGTGGGGAAATAAATAATAATACGAGTAAAAAGAGTAATTAGTTTAATAATTACTCTTTGTTTTTGGAAATTTGATTTGAAAATTTTATTTTCATATGATATATATAAATATATAGAAAGAAATTTATATCAAATAGTAGAAGGAAGATAATATGGAAAAACAAGAAAAAAAATTATATTTGACAATTGGTTCTATAAGGACTTTGGATATAAGAGTTATTGATGAAAACAATGAGATTTTGTATGATGGAATGGTTGAAAATGCACCAGAGTATATAAAACAATTAAAATATTTTGATGCGAAAAAAGATGAGAAGATGTTTTTCTATGTATGAGATTTAAAGATTGTAAGTCTAAAAATAAAACATGAATATTTGACAAAAATTGACAATTAAATGAAATAATGTTATAATATAAAAAATAATGTTACTTATAAAATAGTCAAAAGATGAAAAGGGGGTATTCATATGAAAAAGAAATGTATATTAGTATTTGTAATTGTTTTAGGCTTAATTTTGATTTTTCTTAGTATATTAGGAGTGAAAAACTATAATATAATTAAAGAAATAATGCAAAAATCGGATGAATATTGCAATAAAGAAAATGTCTATCATAAAATTTCTGCCACAGATTCTTCATTAACATATATTGAATTGTTTAAAAATAAAGAAAAAGAAAAAATTGTTATCGAGAAAAAAGAAGATAAAACCAAACTTATACAGTATATTACGACAGATGGATATAAAACATATTTTGAAGATACTAATGGTGAAATAACAGAAATGAATCAAAATAAAAAAATATTTCCTATTGATACAATTACTACATATTTAGAATTTAAAGATAGAACAAATATGTTTTTTAATTCTATATTTGCAAATATAAAATCTGAAAAAAATGGAGATAAAGAATATTTTGTTATAACAAATATTAATTGTGGAGTTACTGAAGCTGATGCCAAGGTAAAATATTATATCAATAAGGAGAATGGTTTAGTAGAAAAAGTAGAAATGAGAAATAAAGATAATAGCATAAGTATAGTTAATCATGAATATGAATTTGATGTTGTAACAGACAATGATTTTTAGATATAAAAAAAATAGAATAATAAGTTTATTCTATTTTTTTTGTGTGAAAATATTGACAGATTTTTACAATATGATAAAATAATTTAGAAATATTCTTTAGTATATACACGAATGTGTATATTAATAATAAAAAAATAAGTAGTGCTAATAGAAAGGTGATATTATGGCAAAACATAAGAAAGTTTTTATTAGTATTTTTGTAGCATTTGTAATGATTAGCATGTGTGCAATTAGTGCTTTTGCTGCAAATGGTGTTGAAACGTTTTCTGATGGTGATTTCCCTGATTATGATAACTATTGGTATAGCGGGAGTAACTCTTCGGAGGGAGACCTGTATGTTCTGGGAGATCCTAATAAATCATGGACTGGAATAACAGTAAAAGTGAATTCTTTTGATGAAAACACAGCAGTATATTATGAAGTATATAATGCTGATACTGGTGAAAAATACAAACCTGGAAACATTTCTGGCTCTTATAGAGGCGATTATCTTTGGAATAAGAGTGGAAAAAACCAGGATGTATTCAAGGCTACTAGTTGTCGGATGTTTAGAATTCATTTTTCCGTTATCGGATTTCCTGACGCATCTGCAGGAAGAGTAATGGTCTGGTCTTATAAAGCATAAAAGTTTGGTAAGATAGACATTTAGAAAACTTAGCACTACTTATGTTTTTCACCAGCTATATTATTAGCTGGTGTTTTTATTAAGTATTTTGAGCTAAAACAAGATATAATTTTTTATTATTAAGTATAATGATTATAGTAAATTAGATAATTTCAATAAATCTTTTTGTTCTGAAACTAGATAACCTTTTGTCGTATTTAGACTACTATGTCCAGCTTGATTTGCTACTTGTTCAATAGTATATCCAGCATTGTGAAGTGCATTACTGCAAAAGTAACTTCTTAATAAATGTGGATGTAGGTAATTGATTTTACATATTTCTTTATATTTGTTTAATAGTCTATTACAAAAATTTCTATTCAATGGTTTTTGTGTCTGTTTGTTTTTTTGTCCAATTATTAAATATGGGTTTTTTATATTCATGTTTTGACGTTCATCTAAATAATCTTTTAAAGCATTATACATTAGGTTGTTTATCATAACTTGTCGAAACTTGTTACCTTTACCAATAATATTTAAAAATCTTTCTTCAAGTTTTATATCAACGATACGTAAATTAACCAATTCGCTTTCTCTTAAACCAGCATATAAAAGTAGTATTATAATACAGAAATCTCTTTTTGAATTTTTTTTATCTCTACAAGAAAAATGTTTTAACATGTTTATATCTCTTTCGGATGGAAGTTGTTTTTGTATCATTGATTTTTGAATTTTTATATAGTCTTTATCTATAATAATTACCTTTTCTTGTAAATCTTCATGTACTAAAAATTCATTATACATTTTTAGAGCAGATATTTTCCTATTTATGCTTATAGCGCTTATATTGTGTTTTAATAAATAACTGCGATACATTGAAATATCTTCATGAATTAAATTTGTAAGATCTTCTCCAAAAGAATCTTTATAATATTTTTTATATAGTTTAATATCATTTGCATAACTATTGCAAGTATTATCTGAAATATTTTGTTCTTTCATATATAAAATAAATTTTTCCATTAAAAATCTCCTTTATTCGTTTATGTTACATTTTTATGATAGTAATTTATTTGTTTATGTTACATTTTTTTATTATATCCTGTAAGAAAATAAGTAAAAATGTATCATAAGTGTAGTTATGTTACATTTGTTTTTTTATATAATAATACTCTATACTATTATATAGAGTATTATTGAAATTAAAACATACGGAATATGCTTAAGCCATCTAGGAAACCAACTTTGTATGAATTTTCTAGATAAAGAGCTACACATGCTTCTTCGGCTTCAAGATATTCATCAACAATGTTATCAAATTCTTCTTTAGAATTTGAATCTAATTTTTGAGAAATAAAATTTGTTAGTTTCTCAAAATTACTAGATTTTTGTTTTTTCCACTTACTAAATTCTTCAGTATCTAAAATAAATGCACCATTAGATTGATTTCTCTCATATAGTGTGGAAATAATATCTTCTTTACTTATCATAGATTATCAACTCCTTTCAAGTTGAATTTTATATAAAGAGAAATAAATTGTTAATGCTGAAGTAAAAAAATTTTATAAAGAATCGTATTTTGAATAAAATTTTGTAAAGTTGCAAAAAGTATTAAAATATGTTATAATATGGATATATATAGCAAAATAGGCGAAAGTTTATGACGCAAAGCCATAGGTCTAAAAGCGAAAGTGCTTATGATTGCTAGGTTGCACTAAAGAGGGGGAATGTATATGGAAAAGAAGAAAATAATAAAAAATGTATTAAAAATAGTTTTAATATTAATTACTATGTTTCTTGTATTTCTTATTGTTCATACAATTAGAAATTATGTAATTATAACAGAGTTACAGGATAAAATTGCAGAATACAATAATAGCATAAATTATCATATAAAATCATTTGCAACTGAAACAAATGGGACAATTGTAAAAATGGATTATTATAAAAAAGATAACAAACAAGTTGTTTTTATTGAACGAGAGAGAGATAGTGAATTAACAAAAATATCAATGTATGATAATGGAGAAAGAACAGATACTTTTACAGAAACAAAAGAGTCAAAAATTGCACAATTAAATAATGGAAAAATAATGCCTTTGGTGATTTCTAATTACTTAGAAAATGATAGTAAGTGGCAAACATTTTTTGGATGTGTAAATGCCAGAATAAAATCTGTTGAATATAATGAAAAAGAATGTTATGTTGTTAAAAATTTTATGTCATTAACATCTTTAAGTTATGAAGATACAGAAGTATATATAGATAAAGAAACAGGATTACTTGTAAAGACGATAGAATCCGGTATAGAAAATGAAAGACAATACGAGTTTAATATGGTAGAAGATTCAATTTTTGCAGAACCAGATATTAGCCAATATAAATTAAAAGAAAATGAATAGAAAAAAGATGGAACAGGTAGATATATATCTATCTGTTCCTTATTTGATGCATAAGCTATAAATTATTGAAATTTGAAAAATGTAATAATGAGGTTTTAATTAATATAGAAAGTGGACTTGACTTTGATAAAAATAGATTTATTTAAGGTTAGTCTATTTTTATATCTTATCAAATGTGATAAAATGAAAAAAATTATAATAATTTGAAACTTTTTTATACTTTAGTGTTCTATATATATGAAAGCAGGTAAAAAATGGAGAAAGATTTAGATAAAAAATTGTACAATGATTATTTAAATGGGGAAAAAGAAGCATTTAAATTTCTTTATGATAAATATAAAAGCAAAATTGAATATTTTATTTATACAATAGTAAAAGATTATGAAATTGCAGAGGACTTAACTCAAGAAACTTTTATATATGTTATGCAAAATAAAATGCAAGAAAATACATCTTTTAAATATTATATATATCTTGTTGCTAAAAGCAAGTCATTTAATTATATAAAAAAAGAAAAAAGAAGAACTGAAATAACTGAATTATATGTTTTTAATGGAAATCAACAAATTGAAAAAGA
This sequence comes from uncultured Clostridia bacterium, assembly GCA_934120045.1. Lineage (GTDB taxonomy): Bacteria > Bacillota > Clostridia > TANB77 > CAG-508 > CAG-269. The sequence continues at coordinate 41,632 of CAKOTF010000001.1, read as the reverse complement.
TTTGTTAGAGATTGTATCAAAAGAAGAAACTAAAAAAGAATTATTAGAGTCAATAGATCTTTTAAATGAAAGATATAGAAATGCTATTTATCTTATAAATATTGCGGGATTATCTTATGAAGAAACTGCAAATATTTTAAATGAAACAATTCAAAATACAAAAAATTTAGTACATAGAGGAAAAATGCAATTAAGAAAAATCCTGCTAAAGAAAGGATTTGATGAAATGAGTAAATCTTCAAAAATTATTATTTTGGTATTATGTATAAGTATTTTGTTGACAGGAAGTGTATATGGAATAATGAAATTTTTAAAAAAAAATAATGGAAAAGCAGAATTAACACCTACATTTACAAGTAAATTATCATCAGTTGATGAAAATAAAGTATGGGTTGGAACATTTAATTTAGTATGGAATGATTTTATGAATGATGTTATTAAACAAAAAATAGAATTTGAAGATGGTCCATCTGTTTTAGCAGACGAATTAAATAAACAAACATTTACTATAAATGATTTAAATTCTAATTCATATTTTAAGACGCATGGAAAAGCAACACAGGATTTAAAAATAAAAATCGAAAATGAAATAAAGCAAAAATTTAATGAAAATAGTGAAATATTGGATAAAGTGGAATGGAAAAATCCAGATGCATTTATTTTATATGCAATGTTAAAAAAAGAATTTAATTATTTAGAAAAGTTTCCAACATTAAATGATGATATATTTGGAAATTCAGAAGAAAAAGTAAAATATTTTGGGATTAATCCCAACACTTCACAAGAAGCAAGTAAAAATATAGAAATATTATTTTATAATTCAAGCGAAGATTTTGCTATAAAGTTAAAGACTAAAGAGAATGATGAAGTTTTTTTGTATAGAACAACAGATATAAATAAATCTTTTGAAGAAATTTATCAAAAAATGCTAGAAAAACAGGCTGAGTATAATGGTAATAAAGAGTGGGATGAAGCTGATAGTTTAAATGTACCATTTATAAAAGTAAAGAACGAAATAAATTATGATGAACTTTGTGGAAGAATGATAAAAGGAACAGATTTATATATTGAACAGGCACTTCAAACAATAGAATTTGAATTGAATAATTGTGGAGGAAGTGTTAAGAGTGAAGCTTTGATAAAAGTATTAGAAGGAATTAGACCACAAAATGGTAGAAAGTTTATTTATAATGATGATTTTATATTGTATTTAAAAGAAAGCCAAAAAGAAAAACCATATTTTGCATTAAAGGTTGATAATTCAAATGTTTTATTAAGTGATGAAAACTAAAAGATGATAATATGAGAATTGTGAAAAGTAATAACTTTTTGTAAATTCTCTTGTTATAAATAATATTTTTTTAGGAGGGGATATGTTATGAAAAATACAAAAAAAATAATTTTTACAATATTTTTTGTATTAACACTATGTATTGTTCTGTTTTCTAATGGGGTTTTCGCAAATTATATTTTGGTTTCTAACAATACTGAAAACAAAGTACTTGATAAAGTAGAACGTCATGAATATAGTTTTGAAACAGGAGAGCTTGAACAGAAAATAAGTATACAATATTAAAAAAAAGAAGAACTAATAAATGATGCGGCTAAAGAGGCAATGTTGGTATATAATGTGTCAGATGCTGATATTAATGAGTATAATGATGTTTATTTAATTAAAGACAAATATTTAAATAGAGAAATTAGAAGATTAGAGAATGATAGCGTTCAAATTGACTTTAATAATGAAGGAAATATAGTATGTTTTAAAAATAAAGAAGATTTTCCGCAAACTGATAAAGATAAAAGAGATTATGTAGAGTTTCAAGAGTTGCCACAAATTGAATATTCAATAAAAAATATTGAACAAATTCAAGATACATTAAATGACATAGTTTCAGTAAATAATTTGCAAGAGTACAAGATGGTGGAATGTAATAATGATATAGAAGGAGTTTGGAATATAACATGGAATAAGATATTATTTGATAATGTTGTGAATCCATATGATGTTGCAACTGTCTCAATTGATGCTAAAGATGGGTCAATAATGTTATTTTCTAGAAATACTATAGAACCAGAAAGCATAAATGTAATAGTTACAAAGGAACAAGCAATTGAAATTGCAAAGAAAATGTATAATCAAAATATTAATTCTAGTGATATCTTAGCACAACTTACTACATTTAGACCAAATTTTTATTGGGAAAAAGGTGGTCCATATGAGGAGGCAGATTTTATAAGAGTTGCATGGAAAATAACTATTGAAAGAAATACCATAATTATGGTGGATGCTGAAACAGGAGAAATTCTTGGTGGAGATACCAAAATGGCTGATGGTGCGAGAGCAATGTCTTTAGTTCCAACATTCTATAAAGCAGCTGAAAGAGCAGATGCTGCAGCAGAAGCATTTGAAAGATTAGGATATGTGCAACCCCATATGCTTGTCAACCACATACTGGTTGGGTGAAAAAAGAGGATGTAATGTGGGTTATTAATCATAAAAGCTTATATGGATTATTTATATCTGCACATGGGCTTGAAGATGAAAACGGAAATTTCTTGAACGCAATAACTGATGGTGAAAATTGGACACTTTATTCTTCAGAAGTTTCAGGAAACTGGCATTTTGTATATCTGGCAGGTTGCTTAACGTCTTCAACAGATGCTTTTGCTAAGGCTTTTAAAACTAAAGGGTATAGTGGTAGATGTTTTGTAGGAAATAATAATAGTGTTAGTACTAGAACTTCATATGAATTTATAATTAACTTCTGTGGTAAATTAGGTTCGAAATCTGTATTGAATTGTGTTTTAGAAGCAAGACAAGAAGTACTTAATGCTGGACATGATGATTGTAATCCTGGTTTTATCGGAGATACTAATTATTATGGATGGGCTTGGTAGTAAAAAAAGAATAGTGTCTTAAATTTTATAAGAAAACTGGAAAAAATTAAATTCTGTTTAGTCTTTTCCAGTTTTTTGTGATATAAATATATATAATATAATAAAAAAAGCTCAGATTGGATTATGCAGAAAATAATGAATTTTTAAATAACTATTATGAAAAAGCAGGATATAATATAGTCGGAAAATGCACAGAAGGATTATATACAGGAAATAAAAGAGAGAAGAATTTGAGATGAAATTTTATAATTTTTATGAAGAAAAAAATAGGAGATTTATGTTATTGTGATAAGGTATTAATTATTAGATTAATATCTTATTATTTTTTGAATGCAAAAGTATATATTTAATTACTAAAATTTCTCTGCAATATAATGACAAGACTAAAAGAAAAGTACAGTTATCTAAGAAAAGACTACAGTTATCTTAATATAATACCAAAACATTGCTAAGAAGAATAATTATTGCTATAATAATTTCAAGGAGGAAGCAAAAAATGAAGATTAAAGTACGTACTAATATTTCAAGTGAATTTCAAGAGATTGAAGTATGCATTAATGCACCAGAAAAAAATGAAGAAGTACAAAGGTTAGAAAATGAATTATTATCAAGAAATGTTAATGTGATAAAACAAATAATTGCTATGCGAAATAATGATATTTTCATAATTAATGTATCAGATGTGATAATGTTTTTTAGTGAAGAAAAAAATAATTTTTGTAAAACGAAAGATGGAATTTTCTTAATAAAAGAAAAATTGTATTATCTCGAAGACGTGCTTCCTTCAAGAGAATTCATTAGAATATCTAATTCAACAATTATAAATATAAAACATGTAAAATGTTTTAATACAAGTATTATTGGAAGAATAGTAGTAAAATTTAAAGATGGAAACGAAGAAAACGTTTCGAGAAGAAGAACTGCAGAAATTATGAAATTTCTTAAAGATAGGAGTGAGTGATATGAAAAAATTAGAATTTAAAACATTTTCAATAAAAAAACTACTAATAACAATTTTATATACAATTATAATATCGGTATTTATAGGAACTACAGCATTATTTTTATTATCAATTCCTGAAGTGATCCAGTTAGAGGTAATAAATAGTTTGGATGGAGATTCAGAAACATTAGTAGAAATAGGAAAAGTTTATCAAGAACAGGTTGATCAAATCAATAAGAAAATTAACGAAGAAAAAGAGTTATATGGAGAAGATTATCCTGCAGATGAAATATTGTTATATCAATTTATTTGTAAATTTTCAACAAGTAGAATTATACAAGTATATTTATTTTCTTTAATAACAGGGGTTATATTAGGAATTGTAATTTATATAGTTGCAATTCAAAATATACCACCAAAACAAGTATGTATTGAATTAGTAATTGCTTTCATAATATTAGTTATGCTTATAGCACTTTTTAATATAGGCTATGAAATGTTTTTAAATAAGTCAATTAATAATATAGGTTCAACAGATATAAAATATTCTACAGATTTAGATATTAGTAATATAGTTATTTTATATATTATAATAGCAATAGTGATATATATTATACACATGATTAAGCAAAAGGTTTTGACAAATAAGTTAAATAAACAATTAAATACAAAATAATATTATAATTCGGTAGTTGGAAAAAAATAAAAAACTATAAATACAATTATAAAGTAGAAATAGAAGATACCATATAAAAAATCTTCGAAAGTATTGAAAAATTAAGTAAAAAAATTTTTAATATGTGTTTATTGATATTTGTTTTTATAAAATGTAAAATATAAGTGTGTATAAAGATAATGTTATAGTTTAAAATTATAACTATCCACAAATATTGTGGCATAACTACTAAATAATAGTTAGTAGTAATAATTCTACATTTTATATGTAGCATAAAATAGGTATTAGTAAACAAATATAATATAGATTATTTGTGTACTTATATAAATAAAGAAAGAGTTAATTTATAATCCCCCTTATAGATTAATTACTTTCTATTTTTTTATACCTAGAATAGGGAAAGGAGGATTTTTTTAATAAATCTTTTTACACAAAACAAATCGAAAGGAAGAAAAAAATATGGAACAAGTGGCTAGAATGAATTTGCCGATAGTGGGAAGAGTACAACATGGAGAAAAACAAATTGTAGATAATAAAACAAAAGTAAAAGAATTAGGATATTTTATTGCAAAAATTAGAAATGATAATATGAATTTTTTACTTAATAAATTTAATGAAAAATATCAAAAACAAACGAGTTTAAAGATTAGATTTTTTGATGAAAACCCATTATCCATAAGAAAGATTAGATATAATCAAAGTGGTGCTGTATGTTATTGTATGCAAGGTTCAGAAGATGGTAAGCAAAAAGTTTCAAACAAATGGCAAGATATTAAATGTTCTGAAAACTGCAAATATAGAAGTATTCAGAATGGGTGTCAAAAACCAGCATGTAATAGAGAAGGAACATTAAAATTTTTATTACCTGAAATTAGCAAGGACAGAATATGGATTATGAAAATAACAGGTCAAGAATCAATAACTAGATTAGAAGAGTATATTAATTTTCAAAAGTATTTAGGAAATACAATGAAAGGTGATTATACTCTATTTTTGACTCAAAAAGAACAAATATCAGCTGAAGGAAAAAAATATAATAACTATGTATTAGATATTTTAAAGACAGAAGATTTTGATTTAAATAATTTAAGTGAAAACAAATTGATTGAAGATAGAGCTTTACCATTAGAAGAAAACAAAGAAGAAACAAATATTCCAAAATTGACTTCAAAAAGAAGTAAGAAAAATAAATTGGTTTCTGAAGAAGATAAGAAAACAAGTCAGGTAGAAAAAGTACAAGAAATTGAAAAACAAAATCAAGTAACAGATAATTCAATAAAAAATGAAAATACAAATAAGACACATTATTATTTATATGAGACTAGATATCAGAATTTCAAAAAAAGAGGAGTAGATACAAAATATTTAATAGCCAAAGTTGTTGATATTGAAGACAATACAATGGAAATTATTATAAATCCAGAATATATGGCAGAAATTGAAACATGTGATATAGGAACTGAACTTGCTGTTGAAATTGAAAAATTTGATGAGTATATTATTGCAAAAAAAGTTGAAATTTTGCGAAAAGTACCAAAAAAAATAGTAGCATAGGCAAATATACTACTACATATTAAAAGAAAATCACTATACGAATAGTATAAGATATGAATCTAAAAAAAGTCAATAGTTTAGTGAAAAAAAGTAAGGAGAAAAATAAAAAATGAAAACATTTACATATAAAGACTATAAAAATTGTTATTTTATAGTAGGAAGTTATATTAGAAATAATATGGCTATGGAGATAAGAATTGAAAATGCCAAAGGAGCAATTATGGAGTGTACTATATACGATGATAGTTTTTTTTATACTCCAAGTATAGTTGCAATAAAAAATTATTCTGAAAATTCACATATAACTGAATTTTTAATGAAGTTAGGTATTGTTAAAGAAATTATAAATAGGATTCCATGTAATTTTTATGTTTTAGATACTCTTAAGACAGATAATCCACAAACAATAGATTTTTGTTTTATTGATAATGATAAGTTAAAAGAATATTGTAAGTCTTGGAATTATAATGTTTAATAAATTTAAAAATAATGAAATTGTTATTGTAAATGGATTTGGAAAGGAAAGAGGAACATATTACAAAAATAGAATTGCGAAAATTATATGTAGAGATCCATTTTTCTTAGACTACAATATAAAATTTATTGATGGAACAGAAGATTGGATTAATGGAAAATATTTAAAAAAGTTTGAAGAGGAAGGAGAAAAATAAAAATGCAAATTATACGAATAAAAACGAGAGGGTTTAGAAAATTTGAAGAAGAGTTTGAAACCGATTTATATAATACAACTTTAATTACAGGTGGAAATGCAAAGGGAAAAACCAATATATTATATGCAATTGTATGGGGCTTTTTAGGAACAAATTTAACAGGAGATGATAAAGTTTTCCTTGGAAATAAAAATGCAGATAGTTGCTATGTAGAATTACATTTTATAGATAATCTTGGAGTTAAGCATATATTGAAGAGACAAAAAAATAGATATAACAATTTTAATAATTTTTTATTGTTAGATGAAAAGCAAATAGAACAAAAAGAATTAATATCTTTTTATAAAGATAAGAAGTTATTATTATCAATACTAAATTCAAATTATTTTATTAGTCGTTCACTATCAGAGCAAAAGAGTTTACTTGATAAGTATTTACCGAATATAGATATTAGAGAAATATATGAAAAACTAGATAATGAGGAAAAAAATATTTTAGAGGGTTGTCCTACAGATGTAACAAAGTATATTAATGAATTAAATTCAAATAAATTAATGTATGAAGATAAAATAAAAAATTATCAAGGTAAAATTGCTTATGTTGAAAATATTATTAATCAAAAACTAGAAGAAGCAAAAGATTTTAATAAACAAGAAGAATTAGATTTATTACTTCAAGAAGTGTCTTTTCTAAAATCTGATAAAAAAATTGAAAACAGGGAAAAACAAATAAAAGTTATTGAAGATATAAACAAACAAATAGAAAATTATAAAATTCAAATAGAAAATATAAGTAAGAAAATGATTCAAGGAAAAAATATTTATATGTCATTAAAAAATGATACAATCTCTTGTTGTCCAACATGTAAGCAAAAATTAAATAATATTGGAAGGATAAGTGCAATTCAAAAGATGAAAAGTGATTTAGAAAATGATTATTCTACTAAAATTAAATTAGAAGGTGAATTGCAAGAATTAAAGAAAAGACAAGCTATTGAAAAATGTAATTTGTATGCATTAGGAAATGAAAATTCTGAAGAACAAAATGAAAAAATTAAGCAAGTAGATATGCAAATAAAAGCATTAGAAAAAGAAAAACTAGAAGTAGAACAATTTAATACATCTATTAGGATAAAGAAAAATAATATTCAAGAAGCAAAGGAAGATATAAAACAATTTCAAGAAAGTATTGCTGATTTATATAAAAATATTGATAGTATAAAGAAAGCAAAAGATATCGCCCAGAAACTACTTATTAATTATATTGAGGCAAAAATGCAATTTGCAACAAAACATTTAAAAAATGTAAGTATTAAATATTATAGTATTTTAAAAGATAGTGGAGAAATAAAACAAGATTTTATTATTACGTATAAATCAAATGAATTTAAAAATCTATCTAGGTCTGAAACTATTGCTACATCACTAGAAATCAGTAATATGCTAAATAAAATTTCTGGAATTAATTTTATGCTTTTTGTTGATGATAGCGAAAGTTGTGCTGATTATGATTTTATAGAAGAATTTGCAGGTAATACCCAAATTGTAGTTTCTAGAGTTGAAAAGTCAATGAATCTAAAAATATCAAATTATGAAGGAACAAAGGCTATGCAATTGGTTGCATAGTCTTAATTATAAAAATGGAGGAGAAAGACGAATGAAAGTAAAATGTTTATTAGTAATGCCAGGAAAAGAAGTACAACAAGCTAAAATTCCTGCAAATATTAAGTTTATAAAGGCTTTATTAGGAAAAGAGTTGCAGATGATTAAAATAAATGAAAGTAATACTATTTATTTATCTAAGAATGTAGATTATACGGAGCAAAATAGAATTTTTAGTGGTTATATATTGATTGGGACTTTTTTAGTTGTATCAGTAAAAAATAATAAAATTGTGTCAATGAAAAAAAAGGATATTAGAAAATATACAAATATGTTTAAATTATCAAAGCATCAGAAAAAAATAAAATATTTTAGAGAAGAATTTCTAGAAGAATATTATTTTAATCAAAGAAAGATGAGAGAAAAATGTGAAAAGCATAATAAGGAATATATTTTTAAGGATGCAGCATAATCATGAAAGGATTGAGAGAAGATGAATAGATATGAAACAATATTTTTACTAAATACCAAACTAACAGATAGTAAACGAAAGAAAATAGTAAACATGGTGAAAAAATGTATGCATGAATATGGCAAAATAGAAAATTTTAGAGAAATTGGAGTAAGAAAAATACCATATGAAATAAAGAAACAAAAAGAAGCATATTATTATGAAATAATTTTTTTGGTACAACCAGAATGTATTGTTGAACTTGAACGATTGTATAGAATTAGAGATGAAGTTTTACAATATATAACGATTAAGATTGATATATAGAAAGGATATAAAAATGAATAAAGTAATTTTAATAGGACGATTAACAAAAGATCCAGAAGTAAGATATACACAAACAAATAATACAATGGTAGTTTCATTTTCATTAGCAGTAAATAGACGTTTTTGCAAACAAGGAGAAGAAAGACAAGCTGATTTTTTTAATATTGTTGCATGGAATAAATTGGCTGAAAATATTTCTAAGTATATAGTAAAAGGAAATCAAATTGCTGTAGTTGGGAGATTAGAGACAAGGATATGGGATGACGATAATGGTCAAAGACATTATATTACAGAAGTAATAGCAGAAGAAGTTGATTTTATAGAATCTAAGAATAAGCAACCAAATGACTCAATATTATTTGCACCAAGTGTTGAAAATAAAACGTTAGGTGAACCAGATTTTTCAGTTGCTGAAGATGATGATTTGCCATTTTAATGGAGGAAAAAGTAATGGAAAAGAATATAGTAAAAGTTAAATATGAAGATAATTTTTGTCCTAGAACTTTTTTAGGAAAAGAATATACATATTTCACGAGTATAGCAGTAAATAAGGGTGATTTAGTAAAAGCACCAACAAAATATGGAATTAAAATTGCAAAAATTATTGAAATAAATGTTTCACAAGATGAAATTAAAGGAATAAAGCAATATATGAAAACTATTACTACAAAGATAAATAAAAATAGATATATTAATTTCTTTGAAGTGGTAGAAGAAGCTGCTTAAATAAATGTGTAGAATGATTTATAGAGATAAGATTAATTTTTAATCTTATCTCATTTTTTTAAGGAGAAAGAAATGGAAGGAAAAGAAAGATTAGAACAAGAAACAATTGAAATGAACAACTATAATGTTGTTTTAATATTCAATTATATAAAAGATAAGGATGAGTTACAAGAAAAATTTGACAATGAAGAAAAAACGATAAAAGGTATGTATGAATTTATATGTGGAAAAGCTAAAACACTTGCTCAAAATGGTGTTGCAGCTGTAAATGATAAAGTAGTATATCTATGGGCAATAACTTATTTTTGTAAGAGTAATGAAGAATTAGGGATAAAAAAGGAAGAAAAGAAAATAAAGAGTGCTACAGATGCTTCAAAAGAAAGCATTTCAGATAAAGAAAAAGGTATTAAAGAGTCAGATGAACAAGTATCAATATTTGAGGAGGTATTGTAGTAATGGGATATATAAAGGTAAAAGACAAAGAAATATTAAGAAGAATAGATGAAGAATTTATTTTACCAAATGGTTGGGATGAATTTGTAAAAAAGCAGGCAAAGTCTCATAATCTAATTATAAAGTCAAGTAAATGCAGATGTTTTTGTACCAATTGTAAGAGAGAGTTTGTGAGTAATAAAAGAATAAATGAATATGAAAAATGTCCACAATGCCATAATAAATATTTAATAAAAAGAAGTAATTTAAAGTATTATAAATTTAAAGACTACTTATCAATATTAGATAAAGTTGATAATACTTTAATTGTAAGATATTTTGAATTAAAAACAACTATAGATTCACAACATCAAGCAAAATCATCAGTTGTAGAGTTTGGAAGAGAAATTCCAGACAAAACAAGTAAAAGAGCTGTATATGTAAATGATAGAGTATCTAGGTGTCAAGGTTGTATTCATATATGTCATAGTAATTATTATGATGAAAGAAAATGGAGAGAATATACTCGCAATTATTCACTTATTGATTATTCAATTCCATTTCCTAATAATATAAAAAATACTTTAAAAGATACGCCTTTTAAATATAGTAGAATATGGGATATTGTAAAACACTCACCATTTTATTTGGATTTGGCAAAACTAATACAAAATACGTCAGAAATATTGAAAGTCGAAATGCTAGCTAAGCTAAAACTATATAAATTAGCTTTAAATGCATATTGGTGTAATCCTAAAGGATCTTTTCAATCAATTTTTGGTGTTCCTAAAACATTTTATTCTTTTATGAGAAGAAATAATATTACATATAGGCAATTAAAAATATTAAGAATATTACAAGAAACTGATATTAAGAAAATTCATTATTTAGAGACTTTTTCTGGTTATTATAATGATGAAACATATACTTTTGAAGAAATTTCAAAATACATTAGTTTAAATCGTTTTATAAAATATTCAAAAATGAAACGTCATAGAATAGATATACATATGTATGCAGACTATTTAAAATTTGCAAAAGCATTAGGACTAGATTTAAAAAACAATAAATATGCTTTTCCTCAAAACTTAAAAGATTCGCATGATGAACTAGAGAAACAATACAAAATTAATAATACAAAAATTATAAATTTAGCAATAATAACACGAAGTAAAGAATTATTAAAAAATACTTTTAAAGATAAAAAATTCATTATACTTCCAGCAACAAGTATAAAAGATTTACAAGATGAGAGTGCTCAACAAAATAATTGTGTAAGAACCTATGCAGAAAAATATGCTAATGGCGAATGTGATATTTATTTTATGAGAAATATAAAGAATCCAAAAAAATCTCTTGTTACAATTGAAGTAAGAAATAATACAATTGTACAAAGTAGAATAAAAAATAATAATCAACCTACAGAAAATGAATTGAAATTCTTAAAAGAATGGGAACAAAATATATTGAAAGGAGTAGCATAAAGTGATGGAAGAAGTGAGTGAAAAAAAGAAGAAAATAGAAATTGTTTTTGATAAGATAAAAAAAGGAATAACAGAAATTATAAAATCTGGAGAATATGAGAAGTTTCTGGAATTTAGTAAAAACTTTCATTCATATAGTTTTAATAATATGGTTCTTATATATATTCAAATGCCAACTGCAACAAAAGTAGCAGGTTTTAAGACTTGGCAGAAGATGGAAAGAAAAATAAAATATGGTGCAAAAGGAATACAAATAATTTATCCAATTAAACAGAAATATGAGAAAAAAGTATTAGATAATGATGAGGAAAAGAGAGAAGTTATTGAATATATTACATATAGAGCTACATATGTATATGATATTTCTCAAACAACAGGAAAAAAATTACCTTTTGAAAATGAAGTAATGAATACGAATACTAAAAATGATTTATTTTATAATTTATGTGCATTTTCTCCATTTCAAATTAAAGAAAATGAAGGGTTAGGAAAAGTACAAGGATATTGGAATCCAAAAGAGAAATGTATTGTATTAAATAAAATGTTATCTATTGATGATAAGGCTTCCACATTACTTCATGAGCTAACGCATGCTTTTTATGATGATTTTAATTATAAAAGTGAAAGAAATCTGTCAGAAACATTTGTAGAATCAGTAGCTTATATTGTGGCTGATCATTTTGGATTAGATACTTCAAATTGTAGTTTTAGATATATACTTTCATGGACTAATGGAGATATTAATATTTTACTAGAGTTAGGAGAAAAAATATAAAAAACAGCAAATGAATTTATAAAAAGACTTGAAAATTATATGGAAATAGAAAATATAAAGGTAGCAGGATAAGATTGAAAGGAAAATGTTATGGATAGAAAAGATTATGAAGAAGTAATAAGACATATTAATATATTAAATGTTGCATATCACTTATGTTTAGAAATAAAAGAAACAAGAGGATATGAATATAAGGCAATTTGTCCATTTTGTCGGATACAATAAAAATAGTAAAATAGCAACAATGAGCCTTAATATACAAAATAATAAATATTGTTGTAGTAGATGTGGAAGTGGTGGATATTCAATAGGGTTATATGCTAAAGTGAGAAATATAGATACTAAAAAAGCATATAAAGAGTTATTAGAAAAAGAATGTTTTTCGATTCAAAAAAGTAATATAACAATAAGCCCTATAAATGAAATTGCTGATATTGATAGAAGAAATGCAGTATATACTGCATTTATAAAAATGTTAAAACTTGAACAAAGTAGCAAGCAAAAACTAAATAAACTTGGATTTTTAAATTCGACTATTGAGGAACAAATGTATAGAACAATACCTAATAAATGTATTCTACGAAAATTAATTGCATATAGACTTGCAAAAATGTATGATTTATCAGGCATTCCTGGATTTTATCAAGAGGCGGATTTTAAATGGACTTTTTCGGCTGGAAAAGGTATATTTATACCAGTTTTTGATGAAAATTATAAAATACAAGCACTATCAGTCCATTTAGATAAGCCTTTTAACAATACAAGGGATATGTGGTTTTCTAGCAAGGACAAAATTAATGGAACAGGAGTAAAAAACATATTAATTAAAAACAATATTTTTGAAGATACTAATACAGTAATATTAACAGATAATTTTTTATTGGGAAATTATATAAAAGCAAGTTTAAATGTTCCAATGCTTGCGTTCTCTAACATTAGTAATTCATATCAAGTATTAAAAGCTATTGAATCTGTTAATGTTACTAATATTATATTTGTATTTAAAGTTGGACAAAATGATAATTTAGATTATATTATAAATAGGATTTTTAGAGATTTGATACCACTTGGATATAATCTTGAAACAAAAACATTAACAGAATTTAAAGAAATATTAGATGAGGATTTTTTTACGTTGTATTCATTGAAAAAAGTTGCATAATTAGCGTATGAAAAAATTATTTTATGGCTTACTCTTATTTATAGGGTAAGTCTTTTTTATTATAATAAGAAAATTAGAAAAATTATGAGAATAAGTTTTAATAAAAAATAAAAGATAAGCTAATATTAAATTTGATTAAAAATAATGCAAATTTATAAAAAATATGATAAAATCAATAAAAAATTTTAGGAAGTGAGACAAATGACGGAAAAAGAATTAAAACAATTTACGAATGAATTAATTGAAAGTAAAGAAATAGAAAATACCAGTTATATAAGGTACTCATATTATGAGTTAAAAGTAAAAGATAATCTAACAGAAAAAGAGATTGATTATGTATTAAAAAGTAGTAGAGATTATTTTGAGAATAAAGGGTATAAAGTTTATTTTACAAATGCGGAATTTGAATATCAGAATGTAAAAAGAAAAGTAGAAATTAATGAATATATGATAGCATTTAAGGAATAAAAGAAATTATATATAATTAGAGAATTTTATAAATAAGAAATAAGGAGATGTAATATAAGGAAAATTTATTACATTCACTTATTTTTTTATGCAAACAGATATATCTTAGTTATTATAAACTAGCTATGTAGCTTGAAAAATTAATTAATGTTATGATAAAATAAAAATGTAACTTTTTTAATTTTTGTTTCTCTAATATATGTGAGAAATTAATATTAAGTTTGAGATAGGAGAAAAAGTATGAAAAAGAAAGTAAAGATTTTAATTATAATAATTACTATATTAGTTATTGCACTGGTTCGGATATAGAATTTTTAAGGAAAAGAAAAATATTAAAAAGTATGGAGATTGGATAACGGATAGTGATTACTTATATGATATTGCAATAGATTATTTAAAAGAAAGAATGTATCAGAACTCTAAAGATAGAGATAAAGAGGATTTTCAGGTATTTTATAATTATGAAAAATTTGGAATAAAAGAAAAAAATGGTGAAAAATATGTATATATGTTTATATCAGAAGAATCATATTATGTAAAACATAATTTGCTTCGAAGTAGTGAGGGAAGTGCAATGCCATACAAATTTACTTTTAAAGATGATAAGATTATAAATTGCGAAATACCTCAAGATGGAGAACAATATCCAAAATCAATAAAAGATATGTTTCCAGATGATATTGAGAGTAAAATTTTAAAGTTTGGAAAGGAAAAACTTAAGGTTAAGTATGATTTAGAAGAACATTATTCATATTTACCATCTGTAGCTGTTACGCATGTGGATTATAATGAAGAAAAGATGATTATTATTTTAGGAAGTTATATTGAATCCAAAAATATAATAAAAGGAAAATGTATAAATGGATATGGGGAAGTATATGAATATGAAATTCCAAATGAGAACGATGAAAGTGAAAAAATAATAGATGAGATCGGCAATGATATAGTGGTAAAATATATAACAAATCAAATTGCAACGATTTCAACAGAAGATTTAAATGAACTTACTAGAAATTTAAGTAATATAAAAGAGAATTATAAAGAGAATAATGATAATACATACAAAGAAATATTTTTTATAAAAGCAAGAAAAAAAATAGATAATGTTTTAAGTTATAATAGTACTGGATTTATAGATTTAAGTACGTATAAAATTGAAAATATTTCTGAATCAAGTAAGAATGTTCTTAATATACTGGCTAAATATGGATATTCATATAATTAGTAATTCTTGCGAGGAGGAGAAAATGCATGACATAGAAGATATATGTAACAAATATTACAATATAGTATTTAAATATCTAATTGATTTAACACATAATGTTAATTTATCTGAAGAGTTGACTCAAGAAACATTTTGTATAGCAATTAAAGAAATTAATAAATTCAAAGGAGAATGTGCAGTAAGTACATGGCTATGCGTAATTGCTAAACATTTATATTATAGAAAATATAAAGAAATAAAAAAATTTAAGTTAGAAGAATTAAATGAAAATGAAGTACAAGAGCTATCGATAGATGAAAGATTTTTAGAAAAAGAGGAAAGAATAGAATTATATAGACAATTACAGAATCTTGATGAAAAAACAAGAGATTTGATGTATTTAAGGCTTCTTGGATTTTCGTTTAAAGAAATATCAGAAATTATAGGAAAAAATGAAACTTGGTGTAAGGTTGTTTATCATAGAGGAAAAAATAAATTAGAAGATTTTTTGAAAGGAGGAAATACTAATGGAGCAAAAAGAAAAGTGTAATTTAATAGAAGATTTGTTGCCTTTATACATAGAAGAATTAGTTAGTGAAAAAACCAAAAATGAAATTAAACATCATTTAGAAAACTGTGATAAATGTTTAGAGAGTTTTAATAGAATAAAAAATGAAAAGAATATATTTGATAATGATGAAATTAGTGAGTTTGATGAAAAAAGTGTTGAAAGAGAAATTAGATGTATAAAAAACATAAAAAGAAGAATATTTTTGAAAACAATAATTATAATTATAATTTGTATTTGTATGACAGCTACAATTTTACATATATTTAATACATATAGATTAGTACGAGATGAAAACGGAAGGTATATTTTGTATAATTTTAATACAGGAAATATAAAAAAAGGTGATGATAGTACTAATGTATATGCAAAATATATAAACAATAATAATGGAAGAAACATCGAATATGATATTATTTTAACTTTTGACAAAAATAATATATGTATTAATGCGAGATGTATAATTAAAGGGTATAATGAAACAGAAATGGAAAATTTTCGAAAAAGTTGGGAAGGTTCTATTGTAATTTCAAATATCAAGATAGAAAATAAAAAACTATATGTGAATGATAATACATACATTGGTAGAGATAAAGATAAAATATTAAAGAATTTGAAAAATGATTATAATGCAGAAATAATTGAAATATAAAATGAAAAACGGAGATTCAAGAAGAATCTCCGTTTACTATTGCAGAACCAAAAGATTATTTACTTACGAGTAAGTTAGGGGTTAGAACCTTAGTAGATCCAAATCTGAAGGTTGCCAGTGTTGGTATTGTTGTTGATGGTAACTTCAACAGTATAACCACCAGAACTTACGCCCCACATAGCAATGTTACGAGCTTCGGAGTTGGGTCCCAGAATTTTGTGGCACATCGTCGTATCACCATATTTAACGGTGATATCAAGGGTTGCCTCAGAAGAGAAACCACTCGTTTTCAGAGTGCAACCAGCCCAGGCACTGGACACACCATTGACGTCAACGATGAAAGATTTATCGCCTTCACCAGAAAGGTCAATAGAGCGGTAGCCAGAAAGTGTGCCACAGGGTTGAGCTTCAGAGTTGGTTTCATCAATGATTTCGACACTATCTGCCGGAATCTCACTCTGAAGATTGGGTTCTGCTGCGAACGCAGGAATAGCAGAGGCAAACACGAATGCCAAAGCCATGCACAAACCAGCAATACGTTTCTTGTTGATAGCGAACATAAGGTATCCTCCTTAAAGTATGATATGGTTCTGCAATAGTCTCATAAAAGGAAAAAGTACATATTCCTTATATAAGCAATACCTAAACATAAAGTACAAACTTAATATACCATATATTTCCAAAAAAGTTCATAAAAGTTAACGAAAGTGGAAAAAACGACAAAATTAGACTTTTTCAGATATATTTAAAATAATTTGCTTAGCAGTAGGTCGAATATCTTCAGTTAAAGAAAAATATGAACATAAGTGAGAAAAATCGGTTTCATAATACATATAATTAATTGCTTTTGAGATATTTGACTTTATATTATTGCCAGATGTATTATATTTTTGAGCAATTATTGAATAAATGTCCTTCATATTTGTAGTGTGACAATAATATTTGAATATTAAAATAGACTCAGCTAAATATTTTGTACCACGATGTTTTATGTTAAATCCAATATTTAATAATTGATTAAGTATAGATCTTCTAGATTTAGAAATATTATTAAATATAGTAATATGTTTATTAATAATAGTTGAAAGGTTTGAGATGCAGTTAGTCGAAAAAGTTTCAAATTTACAATTAGTATTTTGAAACTGAGTTGAATTTGTTATAAGTATAATAGGGATTAATTTAATATATTGAGTATAGAAATCATAATTAAAAATATTTTCATCAAGGATGATTAAATTAATATCATATTCACTTAGTATTAAATTAGCAGAATTAATATTTTGGGCTAAGAGCACAGAGATAGAGATGTCAATATTTAAGTTTATATAGTTTGAAATAATTATCATATTATTTAGATTATTTGTTATTAATAGTATTTTCAAAAATAAGTCCTCCCATTATTTTTTTGTTCATATGATAGAGGAATTAAAAGAAAAAAAGTTACAAAATTTTTTATATTTGTAACTTTTTTTTAATAGTTTACTCTATTATATGGGAGGGAAAAAATGAGTGAGGTTATTTTAAAATGTCAAGATGTATATAAAAAGATTGGAAAAAAGTATATTTTGAAAAAAATATCTTTTGAAGTGAAAAAGGGTGAGATTGTTGGGTTTATTGGACCTAATGGAGCTGGTAAAACGACAACGATAAAATTAATATTAGGATTACAAAAAATTACTAAAGGAAAGGTAGAAATAAATGGATATGATGTAAAAAAGGATTTTGAAAAAGCAATATATAGAGTGGGAGCTATAATTGAAAATCCTGATGTATATACATATTTAACTGGTTATGAAAATTTAAAAATTGCACAAGAATATTATAAAAATATACCAAATCAGAGAATAGATGAGGTAGTGAAAATAGTAGGGTTAAAGGATAGTATAATGAATAAAGTGTCTAAATATTCACTAGGAATGCGTCAAAGATTAGGAATTGCTCAAGCAATACTACATGAGCCTCAATTGTTAATATTAGATGAACCAACGAATGGGTTAGATCCAGAAGGAATAATTGAAATAAGAAATTTATTAAAAAAATTAGTTTTTGAGGAAAACATTGGAATACTAATTTCTAGTCATAATCTTTCTGAAGTTGAAAACATATGTGATAAAGTTTGTATTATAAAAAGTGGAGAAATAATTGATGAAAAAGATATTAAAGAGCTTAAATCTCAAAATTTAGAAGAGTGTTATATTATAGAGAATGAGGATTCATATAAAGTTCGAAAGCTAATAAGTACTAAGTCAGAAATTATAGATAAGCAACATATAAAAATTTTTACAAGTAAAGAGCAAGTTCCTAAAATAGTTAAAAAATTAGAAAAAAATGATGTTTTAATTTATACAATTACGAAAAAAGATATAAGTTTAGAAGAAGCATTTTTAAAAGAAATAGGAGGGGAAAAGGTTGAAAAAAATATTAAAGAATGAATTTAGAAAATTATTACATAAAAAAACAATACATATTTTATTAATTATAATAATTTGTATAATTATAATTAATACTAGAATAGGTATTAGTATTTACGATGGAATTGAAATTGATCATTCTGAAGAAGCTTTACATCAACAAGAAGAAAAGCTAACAAAACAATTAAATGAGAATAATGAAGCTGATAAAAAAATTGAAATCAAGACAGAATTGGATTTAGTTAAATTACAATTGGAATATTCTGTTGGATCATGGCAGTATCAAGCAATAATCATGAAAATGAGTGACTTGAGAGATATATTATATAATATTAATTTCTGTACTGAGGAAAAGAATGATGAAAAATTAGAAGAATATAAGAATAAGTACGCAGAAATAATTAAGCCAATGAAAAATGATAATTGGAAACAATTTGCACAAGACGAAATAAAAAGATATCAAAATAATATAAGTGAATTGAATAAACAAAAGGAAAAAGAACAAGAACAAACTTCTCAGATAGATGAAAAAATAAAACAAAATGAGTTTGAAATAAAATTTTTAAAAATTAGATTAGAAAAGGATATAAGCTTTGAAAATAATAGTAGAGATAAGTTATTAAGACAATATAAAGATGAATCTAAAATTTTTGAAAAGGAATATAGTAATTATACCGAAAATAGTTATAAGGATAAATTGCAATATAATAAAGCATTAAAAAGTATAAAAGAATTAGAATATAAGATTAATAAAAATGTTAAAATTTTAAATGCTGATAATTCAAGGGATATGCTAATGAATTCTCTAATTTATTATGAAGCTTTAATTGTTTTTTCAATAATTGTAATATCTGGTACAATTGTGAGTGATGAATTTACTAAAGGAACAATAAAATTACTTTTGATTAAACCATATAAAAGATGGAAGATTTTACTTGGAAAATTAATTACATGTATTATAATGATATGTATTATAATTTTTATTATTTTTGTTGTTCAATTTATTGTTGGAGGTATAGTGTATAATTTTTCTGATTATATGGTTCCAATTATTGAGTATAATTTTAATAATTGTAATGTTGAAACGATAAATGTAATACAATATATTGTTATTCTTATGATTTCTAAAATGCCAATGTATATTATAATTTCTTGTGTTACATTTATGTTAAGCATTATGCTTTTGAATTCATCTATACCAATAATATTAAGTGTATTGATATATTTGTCAAAAAATTTAATAAATTTAAATGAAAACCTAGAATTTGTTAAATATCTGTTTATTGTTAATTGGGATTTTTCAAAATATATGTTTGGAAATATTGCAGAAGTAAGTTTTTTAAATAAAGGATTTTCTTTATGTATATGTTTAATTAATATTATTTGTATATGTGGAATATCATTTTTCATTTTTAGTAGAAAAGATATAAAGAATATATGAAATTTGAAAAGTATCAAAAAAAGAAGTGGGCACATTATAATACAAGTTCCACTTCTTTTTTCTACAAATTTTAAAACAAGATAAAAAAATAAATATTAGTTATTAATAATATTCAAGTTTGAATTAATACAATATAAAAAAGGAATATTACATTTTATATTTTCAAACTCACTATTATCAGGAAATGCAAGAATCAATTTATCTGCATTAGGGAGAGTAAAGGAATGAGAATTAATTAATTTTACAATTCCTTTTTTATTTTCATTATCAGCTACAATAATATGATAAAGTAAATTATCATTACTTAAAAAAGTTACATAAATAGGATAAAAGCCTTTATAAAATTGTTTAAATCTACCTTTATATTTGCAAAGAATATCTAAAGCAATAAGCATATTGTTATCAATTTTTTTTGTATTATGAATAAATATATTTTCTTTTTTACTTATAATGTTTCCTGGAAGAATACTTTTAAAATTATCTTTTGGGCTATTAAATAGAATTTGTAATTGTTCTAATTTAGCACAACCGAAGTCTTGCAAAAAATTTATTATTTCTATTTTTTCTTGATTCATCATATTGACCTCCTAAAATTTTTATTATTATTGGAAAAAATATAGTCTTTTAAATAATTCTTATTAAATATCCATAAATTTGTTTTTGATTTTCCTTAATTTCTGTAATTTTTATTAATACATTACTCAAAAGATGAGGGTAATCATTAAATCTTGGAGGAACACGAGTTAAACAAGTAACAGATACATTATCAAGTTGAACAATGATTCCACTATGTGTTTTTGAAAAAGCAATAACTTTACCAGTATATTCACCATTTTCTGTAATATATTTTCGAATTTCATTGAAAGGATTTAATGTAAAATCTTTTGCACTTAATTCAAAGATATTGTTTTGAATATCAATATTTTTTATTCTAACTTTGATCTTATCTCCAGGAGAATATAAATCTTTGCAGTTTAATATATATGTATGTTTTAGATTAGCAGCTTTAATAATAACTTCTTTTCCAAATAGTTCTACTAAAATATGTTTAATTCCTACAGCTAGAACACGAACCATTACAACATCATTTTTCTTTAATTTTGATAGTTCTAATTTTGAACGTAATTCCATAGCTAATTTTCTACTTGCTATTGCTATATTGGAGGTTAAATCAATATCTATAATGATAAAATCAATTTCTGCTCCAAGCATTCCTCTTATCATAGATTTGTTGAAATTTATAATACCTAAGTGTGTACTTGGAATTAGAATTTTTATATCATTATACCAAATTATTGCACAAGGAATATACATATTTTTATATTTATAATATTCATCTTCAATGCCACTAATTTTACTGGTTAAAATTCTTTTTTCTTCTTTGCTTCTTAATAAATTTCTAATAGAAACTTCTTTCATGAAATCACCTCCAATTAAAAATTATCCCAATTAATGTTTTGTTTTTTTACTTTTTCTACTTTGGGCTCATTTTTTTTATTTTGTTTTATAGTTATAGTATTAGGTATTATATTTTTAGTCCAATTTGGTTTATAATCATATATTGAGCATTCTTCTAATTCTGAAGCTAATGGATGTGTTTTATAAAACATCTTGTTTAATAAAAATGGTTTATTTCCTCTTAAAATTCCGAAAAGTTTGTTAGATGAAAGTCGCATAATTTCATCACTATTTAATAAATTTCTTTTTGTAGTTGATATAGTTTTTTGACCAAATTCTTCAAGTTCACCCTCAAGAGAATTTGATTTTTTTATGCTTTCATTTTCTATAGTAGAAATCCCCAACATATTGCAAAAATAATCGGCTGTTAAAGTGTCTGTTGTGCCAAAATTTAACCTTGTATCTGTATTTCCAATTATTTCTTGCCATAAATTATTAGGATAACGATTTTCAAGTTGACCGATATTTTGCATAATAGGAATCAAAGCAATTTGCCTACTTCTTACAGTACTTATTTTCTTATTGAAATCTGGTATTGTACCAATATTGCAAAACTCATCTAGGAAACAGAAAACATCGACATCACATTTTCCAGTACTTGTGGAGTCTGCGTATCTAACTAATTTTATAAATAGAAATGTAAAAAATAGAGAAACTAAGAAATCATTACTTGAATCAACATCACTTGTTACAACATAATATATACATGGCTTTTGTGCCGGTAATGTTAAGTCAATATCACTATCAGAAGTGAGGTTTTGCAAATCTTCATTTTGAAATGATTGTAGTCTAGTTCCAAGACCTGTTAAAACACTTGCTTTTATTGTATCGGATCCACTTGCAAAGATATTATATGACATACGAGCAGGGCTTTCTGGAGAGAGTTTTTTAAACATATTATCAATTTCTTTAACATCTCCATTTGCAACCTTTTTATAAATATTGGTTAGATTATTTTTATCTAATAAGGTTTCTAAAAAATAGAATTCAAATGCTTTTAAAAGGTTTTCTTCAGCACGATTCCAAAATTCTTCGCCACTTTTATGATGTTTTTGAGTATTACTTATTATAACATCACTAGAGGTTTGAACGTCTGAAATTGTTTCATTTTCTCCGAAGGGGATTCCATCTGTCAGAATGTTTAGTATCTTTTAAATTAAATACTTTTACAATATAATTTTTTTTCCTAAAATAAGTAGATGTTATCCTATATATTTCTGCTTTTGGGTCAGTAACAATTATAGATTTGTTGAATTTGGATAGTTCTAGTAAATTAGGCAGTAAAAATGAAGTTGTTTTCATACTTCCAGAACTACCAAATACACTAATATTTTTATTAAAAAAGCTTTCAAATGGTAATTTGATAATTTTTTCATTATATGTCCCTAGAATTAATCCAGGTGTATCATTAAATCCTAAGATATTTTTCATTTCATTTTCTTGCATCCAGGTTGCAGTACCATGTGTTGAATCATTTTCTTTGGGCTTAATTTCAATTTTAGAAGGAGTAATTTTTAAACAAACTAATATTACATTTAATATAATAAAAACTGTTATAATGGCAATTATTATGCAAATTCTTATATATAAATTTGTTGATAGTGATAGTGTTATACCAAAACATAATTCTAAAATTTTAAAGTAATTGGAAATATTAAAATCAAGTATGATATTTAAAGTTAAACAAAAAAATAAAAATATGTAAAAACATACTTTTTTAAGCATATATATGTAACTCCTTTTTTATAAATTTTTCTGAATCTATAGATATATAATTACAAGTGGGAAGATATTTTTGTAAATATGGTTGAATTTCTTTAGGGGAAAGTACATCCATTTTTTTATTTTTATTCTCCATTAGAAAGTATTGTATTCTATTTATTTTTTCAGTATCGAAAAAATAGAATGTTGTAATGTATTTATCTTTATAATTTGTATAATCACAGAAGTTATAAGAAGATAAAGAGATATTATCATTTTTATAAATAGTATTAATTATTAAATGCCAATCGATACTATTTATATACTTTAATTTTTCTTTAGAAATGTTTGATTCTTCAATAATTAATACTTGATTTGTTCCAAAAGTAAAATCAGAAATATTTTTTATTTTGCTTTTATCATCAATAAATATTATAATGTTTTTATAATTTCGTTCTTTTTGAATATCATAAATGATGGAATAAATATATTTATTATCATGTTGTTTAGAAATATGATATGTAAGATATTTAATGCCATTTATAGTTAATATTCCAGTAAATTTACGGGCTATTGTTGTGAAAGTTTCTTTGTCTTTTATTGAAAAAGATGGGGAAAATGAAATATTGTTACAATTATTATAAAAAGCAGCAAAATGGCTTAAATATAATAGTCTTGGTAAATATTGTTTATTTCTATTAAGTTTGTTATATTCAAAGCTCATCAATTTTACATATTCAATTCCATTTTTATCAAGAACTAGATTTAATTTTATTCTTTTCAGAAAATTCTTTTTTATTAAGTTACTAATTCTTTGTTTATAGTATTTTTTACTTGTAAAGAAATAGTGGCAATCATTTGTATTTATGTATTGATATTTAGAAATAAACTTCATTAAATTTGTTTCTTCTATGCCATTAGGAAAATAGTTCAAAATGTTTCACCTCCAAAAGCTTAAAATATATTTTAAAATTTATCTAATATGGTATTCCAGCTCGAGCTAACGCTCTTGCTTACATACCTCAGCATAAAAAAATAGGGAATAGGTATAACGCAAAGTTTGATATAGCAATAATTATAAATAAATTTATTTATGGAAGATTTTAAAATCCAAAATAAAAAAAATACCATACTTTTAGAGAATGGAATTTTCTATAAAATTATCAATTTTTGAGCTATCTATAACATAAATTTCTGCATGAGGGGTAGTTGAATATTCACCTTTTACAGCATAATACATTTTTGATATGTTATCATCTTTTATTACTCCACTAGAAATTAAGGCATCTGAAATAGGTTTAATATATTTGTTATCAATATCCCAACCAGTTATATCATCAAATATTTTTATGAAAATAAAAACTTTATTATCAAAAACTCCTTTAAATTCTTTTGTTACTTCAGCAACATTTAATAAAATTCTTTTATATGTATGTGTTTTAAGATTTTTATAACTTGGTATTGTTTCTGGAACAAATATTTTTAAAATGTTATTTGATAACTCTGCAGAGTAATTGGTATCAATAGTTTTAATTTTTTCGTATTCATTTTCAATGTTTTTATTATACAACTTGATTTCGGATAAAATATTATATCTTCTTTTTTCAAAACTCTTAAAAAAAGTATCTAATTGAAAAGTAGTTAGACTTTTTGTTATTAGTATATTTTCAATATCTGTATTTAAAATTTGTAATTCATTTAATAGTTTTTCACTTATAATCATTTTTAATCCTTTCTTATGTATGATAGGGTAAATTAAAGGTTTTTTGTTAATTAATAGTATTAATGAAATTATCGTAACTATTAAATAAAATTGTTGTAAGTTCTTTTCTAATATCATTATTTAATGGATGAAATATATTTCTAAATTTACCATTTTTTAATTTTCTTGATGGCATTGAGATGAATCTTCCATTTTTTTCTGTTTCAACTAGGGCAATACCTCTTATTATAAATTTATTATCTAAAATAATATTTGCAAAAGCTAAAACAGGTCCTTTTCCTGATACTTTAAAAAATTTTACATTTGTAATTTTCATAATTAAAATCCTCCTATAATTATTTTTGGGGCAAATTAATAGAGAAGAAACTATAAAAAACAATTTATTTTCCAGTACGAGGTAAGATATTTTCGTGTTTTTCTACTGGTTTATGGACTATGGTAGTCCATTTACTAGTACATTCAGCACTCATATCAAAATATGATCCAAATGTTTTTGTGTGATTTGTAAATGTTTGACCATCTTCTAAATTTTCGAAAGATTTGCAACTCATTGTAGGTGATATAGTTTCTTTAAAGCCTTTTTCAACTTTTCCAAAATCAAACATTATTTCAATAATATATTCATCCTCTGTAAGATTTATCTGATTAAAATCTAAGTAATAATTTTCTTGTGTAGACATATTTTCTTTAAATAATATGTAATCTTGTGATTTATTTGTTTTATAATATACTTTATAAGTTAAATTTTGATTCCATTTTCCAGTAGTCATTGATTGTAGTTTTACATATTCAGTTGGAATATAATCAAACCATTTAAATTTTTCTAAATAGATATTAGAATTATTTGCTATATTAGAAAATTCATAATTCACATTATCATTTGGTTGTACTTCAATTGAACCTTTTTTGTCAACATCTACCTTAACATCTGTATGTTCATCTTTTATTGTTATTGTAACAATTTCTCCATCTTGTTTTATTTCAAAGTTAAAGGTATTTTCGTTTAATAAATAATAAACAGATCCGGAATCTAATTCTTTCAAGAAGTATTTACCATAAGGAAGCAAAGAACTTGTTGCTTTTCCATATTTATCAGTTTTTATTTTTTCAATTTCTAAACCAGAATCATTATATATTGCAAATGTTGCACCTTCTAATTTTTTGTTTTTATCTTCTGAATCTATTTTAGTAATTTCTAAATATCCTTTTATTTTTCTATTTGTAAAAGTCAGTGAAGTTATTTCATTTTCTTTTAATGTGACTACTGGGGTTTCAGTAGATAGTACATATTCTTTTTGTGTTTGTTTTTCAATAATTTTATAATTCTGATCAATAGGAAGTTTTTTTGTTATAGCCTCACCATTAGAGTTTGTTGTTATAGTATCTACAATATTATTATTAGAGTCAAGTACATCAAAAACAACACCTTCAAGTTTTATTTCATTGTTATCTTCGTCAATTTTTATAACTTTAACTTGACCTTTCTTTTTCTCATTGGTAAATGTTATAGTGCTAATTTGATTTTGTTTTAATGTGATAGTTTTTATATCATTATTTAATACATACCATTCATTAGTTTTGGTTTCTTTAATTTTATAGTCCTGGTCAATAGGAAGTTTTTTTGTTGTAGCTTCACCATTAGTATCAGTAACTAATGTATCAACAATATTTCCATTTTT
Organism: uncultured Clostridia bacterium; assembly: GCA_934120045.1. Lineage (GTDB taxonomy): Bacteria > Bacillota > Clostridia > TANB77 > CAG-508 > CAG-269. The sequence goes on along the minus strand of CAKOTF010000001.1, from coordinate 14,624 downwards.
ATCATATACTTTAAATTCAACATTTGGAATTTTTATTTCTTTATTATCTGCATCAACTTTTATAACTCTAATTTGGCCTTTCTTTTTTTCATTAGTAAATGTAATAGATTTTATTTGATTTTCTTCTAATTTAATTGTTTGGATTTCAGTAGATAAATCATATGTTGTAAGAGTTTTAGATTCTCTTATTTTTAAAGTATCATAATCTTTTAATGCATATTTTTGGGTTAATGCTTCACCATTAGAATCAGTTATGATTTTTTCTAATATATTATTATCTTTGTCTAATACTTCAAATTCGACTCCTTCAAGTTTAATTTCATTATTATCTTTATCAACTTTTATAACTTTTATTTGACCTTTTTTTGCTTCATTTTCAATTGTTATAGGTGTTTCCTTATTCCATTCTATTTTAATATCTGTATCTTTTCCTAAGTTGTATAATTTCCCAGTTTCTTTTTCTATTAATGTATAATCTCCAATTCTAAGGTTTGAAAGATCTATTTCACCATTAGAATCAGTTGTATATGTTCCTATGACTTTGTTTAATTCTTTTGAAAACAAATCGAATACAACCCCCATAAGCTTTATCTTATGATTATCTTTATCAACTTTGTAAATTTTTAAATTCCCTTTTTTATGTTCGTTTGATATATTTTTTATAGTAGTTTTATTAAATGTAACATTAACTTCAAAATTGATATCAGTTACAACATAGTTTTCAGGAGTATTAATTTCTTTTAAAATATAGTTACCAGGATATAATTTTGAAAATGTTGCAATACCTTTTTCATTTGTAGTAGCATTTCCAATTATTGTTCCATCAGTTTTACTTAATTGAAATGTAACACCAGAAATTGGTTCTTTAGTATCTGTATCAGTTTTATTTATTTGAATTTTTCCTGTATTAGTAGATAAATTAAAGTTTCCAATACCAGTTATATTTCCAAAAGGGTCGGCAGTTATTGCATAATTTTGAGTTCCATCAATTCTAGTTTTGCCGAAAAATACAGGATAATTCTTTGCACATGCTTGAAGAGAAAAGATTGCATTTATGTCCGAATTTATTGAGGTTTTAGGTATTTTTACTTTGAAATTTGAATTACCATTAAATGTAGTTGTTTTATTATTATTCATGTCAGTTATTATTGTTCCATAAGGTAGACCATTGGTTGCTGTTATAGTGTAATTTTTGATATTTATACCACAATCTGTTTTAAATTCCTGAGTGTAATAATTTCCATCTTCAATAAAATCTCCAACCTTTGAGATTGAAATTCCATTTGTATAAGGAGTTTGCATTCCATTTCTTCCAATATTAACAAGATTTACAATTGCATTGGCAATTCTTTCACCTCTTTCATCAGCACCACGAAATCTTGTTTCTGGATCCCAGTCATAAAGAATACAATAAACAGCTTGTTTTGTTGCAACAAAGGCATCAAATTCATTTTCAACATTCATTTCTTCTGGAGATTTATATGGATAGGCATTTATAATTGTTCTCCATACTCGTACATCATCTAGTAAATTAGTTAAATCAACACTATAATCACCAGTTTCTCCAACACCATGGCTTTCTCTATTTAAACAATAGGCTGGATATTCATTTCCATTTTCATTATAAGTAACATATGTGCATATAATGTAACTCCATATTCCTTTTTCTTCTTTCCAGTATTGCAAATGAAAGCCACAATCACCATTATTTTGTAGATAAGCTTCATCTCCAATATCTTTGGCTAAAACTATATTGTATATGGAAGAGATGAATAATATTAATAGCATAAGTAAAGCTATTGACTTTTTTAATACATTATTTTTCATAATTTAAAAATCCTCCTAAATTTTTTTATAAAAAAAAGACACTAAGAGTGTCTTAAATTATATAACATTCAGTCATTATGAATTCTGAATTTATATATAAATCTTCTGCGTAAATTCGTATAGTTCCGAATTTATGTTGCAAAGAACTTTTTACTCGATTTTCAGTAAAAGTGAATTGATTTGTAAGTTCTTTTATTGAGCTATCAACAATAATTTCATAACCATATTTTTTCATAAATTCAGATTCATTATTTGTTATAATATTTTTGATTTTTTCTATCATTTCTTCATTTTTTATATATTTTTCTTCTTTTATTTTTGAAGTTGGCTGATTATCATTAGTTTCTTGAGTGATTTTTTCTTGTTGAGATAGATTATTAGAAATATCTAGTTCTTCTTTTTTAGCTTCTTCTTTAGTAGTAAAAATAGGTTCCTCTGTTTTTTCAAAATAAGGTTGTTCCTCTGTAATAGTATAATCACTTGATGGAGGGGGAGAGGGAAGAACTTCTTTTGATTTTATATTTGAAGTGTCTTTTTTTTCGATAGTAGTATTGTAAGTCGATATATTTGTTTCATTTTCGATGATTTCATCTTCTTTTTGAGAAAGATCTTGAGAGTTAGAATCTTCATTAATTTCTGAAAAATTATTATCGATTATGTTATAAGATATATCTTCTGACTTTTTTTCTGTTTGGTTGTTATGAGTAGGCATCGAAATGGACAAATCATAAATATTATTTGCTAAATTTTTTATGTTTGATTTATTTTTCAAAGTTAAGTATTTAGAAATAAAGAAACCTCCTGCTAGTATAAAAAATATACTAAAAATTATAATTGTTTTGTAATTTTTATTCATAACACATCATCCTTTCTAAATTAATATATTTGTAGGATAACATGTAGTATATTTTCTTGACAATGCTGAACAGAAAAAATTAAAAAATTTCCTTGGCTTGAACACAAAGTCTTAAATTTTTTTGTCCTTTTACACAAGTAATAAGTGTTAAAGTATTAGTATCAGTATTTCCTAGAGAGCTCCAATCAGTTTCGCTAATTTTTGAAATATTACTTACTTCATATTCTTTTGTTCCTAAAAAGCAAGTATAATGTATTTTATCGCCAGTAGATAATGTATGTAAATTAGCCCAATATGAATTGCTATTATGTGCTGCTAAACATACATTTCCTTCAAGATATGGTGTATTTTCAAAATGGCCAACACCTTTTGCAAGAGTTTGCATAGAAGTTCCTTCATAAATTAATCCCTCAAAATTAATCTTGTCAATTTTTATAACACCAAGTACATTTTTTCCATCAATGTGTAACATTAAATTATCAGTTGAATCTGTTTTGGTATTAGTATTTTCTGTATCTAGTCTATTTTGTGTATTATTGCTAGAATATTCTTCATACACATAGTTTATTTTAGTTTTATTCATAAAATATTTAACTATAAAAAATGTAGATATTGTTGCAATAATTATAAGAACGACTGTAATTGATATTATAATTACTTTTTTGTGCAAAACTAAAAATCCTCCTTCCATTAAAATTTTGAAATGTAGTTATATCACCGCCTTTCAATTAGAATAGTTAAAATACTTTAATTTAAGTATTTTTCTATATACTTTGAAATTTTAGAAAATGGTGTAGCAATGCTGATTTCTTTTTTTATATCTTCAATTTCAAAAGGATCAAAAATAAAGTCATATATTCCTAAAAAAAGAGCATCTTTTAATTCTGGTATTTGTGCATTTTCAAGAATTAAAATTACTCTTATATTTTTTTCTCTAACTTTAAACATAAAGTCTTTAAAATTATATTTATTTGGTTGTAATGTAGCAATTAGAATATTTGCTTCTTTTTCTTCCAATATGTAATCCGGATAATATACAACTCTACTATTTTCAATATTTTTGTTCAAATCTTTGTTTAATATTTCATTATCTGTGAAAATTAAAACCATTTTTTTAGACCTCCTATTTAAAATAAGTTTCAGGATTTACAAAACTCCCATTTATTCTAACCTCAAAATGTGCATGTGCACCTGTTGAGTAACCAGTTGAGCCAACTTTTAAAACTGGCTCTCCTTGTTTTACTACTTGTCCTGTTTGTACTAAGATTTCAGAACCATGTGCATATAAAGTTACAATATTATTGCCGATGGTCTATCATTATCATATTTCCATACGCATTACTATATTTTGCTGTTGTAACAATACCATCAGCCATAGCCACAAAATTTGCTCCGATAGGCGCTCCGACATCTGTGCCACTATGCAATTTGTAAACTCCAGTTATAGGATGTGTTCTCATTCCAAAATGTGATGTAATTAATGTATAACCAGGTATTGGCCAGGTAAACATACCAGTAGGAATAAGACCTTTTCCATCATTTATTATTGTACTCGGTGTTGTTTCTTTATCTTTTAGCCATTCTGCATATTGTGCTTCGTAATCTTCGCTTGAAAGTTTTTCAGCCATTTGCATATCATCTTCAGTTGTAAACATAGAGTCTACTACGGTACATACTGCTAAAACAATTAAAAAAATTACAATTAAAAATGGGATAAATGGTTTAATTATTTTAAAAACGATTTTCTTGAATTTCTTTTTGATTTCATTCTTCGTTTTTTCCTTTAAACTCATTTTCAGCCCCTTTCTGCAAACTATTTATATTGTTTAAATATTCAGTATTTTGCATAGACTTGTTATTTTTTGAAGATGGTTGTTTTTTATATTTGTATGAACTAAAATCTCCTTCAGCCATTTTTGCTCCAGCACTTAAATATGCTTTTGTTCCTTTAAATCCAACACTTGCAACATTCTTAACTACTGATTTTGGAGTTATTTTTCCATTGCTTATATTATCTTTGTTATCTATTTTTGATTTAGGCATTGTTACATTTTCCTGTTTGTTTTCCTTTGTAGGTGTTATTACATCCCTTATAGGATTTATATTTCCATTGTAATCTTTCTCATCAGATAAGTTTGTTACTGGATTTATAAATGATTTTGCTCTTGATATAATGCCTTTTAGACCATTATTAGAATTATTATCAGTTCCATTGTTAGATGATTTACTTGGAATATCAGGAGTTTTAAATTGTTCTTTAATAGCACCTAATCCAAAACCAAGCATAGCACCTGTTCCAAGAACTCTGTTTGTCATTTGTTCATTATCAATGCCGGCAATTCTTGAAGTTAGATTTTGCAAACAATTTTGTAGTGTATCAGCAAGTGGAAGTATCATCATAGCCCATATTAAAGAGATGGCCCAGCCACCACCAGCTGGCAAAAATGCAAGATATATTAAAAATAAAAAACAATATATAAATTGCATAAAAATATTCATAATAATTTGACCAGCCCAAATACTAGCAGCAGTTACATTTTTATTTATTATCCAAAGTCCAGCAGCAATAGGTGTAAAAATAGTAAATATTATAATTGTAAATTGTCTAACTATAAATTTAATATTTAATTTTACAAATAAATATATAAACATTGCAATTACAAGAGCTGTTGAGATTGCATTTCCAGTTTTTATACTCGTTAACATAGAATTTCCTAATGTCGCATCAAGTGTTCCAGTATTTGCAGCTGTAACTAATAAATATACTAGGCTATTATTCATATATAATAAAAATCTGATAAATAGGGGAGCAAGGGCTATTGCAACACCACCAAAACATAAACGCATCAAATTTTCTTTTACTTCATTTTTCCTAGTTGTATTCATACCTGCATTTATCATCTTAAAAGCCAATATAAATACTGCAATTAATATCAATGTTCCAGAAATAATACTAAAAATTTGATACCATTTTATAGTCTTAGACCATAATTCATTGGTAAAAGGTGATAAACTATCATTTGCCTGTTTGTTATTAAAAATAAGTTCGTCATAATCTTTAAATCCTACATTTGCTTTTTCTCCGTGTTGTAAAATCTAGGACTGTTTCAGCAATTCCACCAATGCATTCCGCAATGATTTTTTCAAATAAAGATCCATCTTCTTTTTTTATTTGTTTTTTTAGTTCAGGAGTTGCACCAAAACATATAGGAGATAATAAAAAAAGCATTGTAACTACTATTACAAAACTTTTAAATAATTTATTCAATTTTTCTCACCTCCAGTTTTAAGTAAATACAAAGGTTTCTTCGTATTTTGTTATAACAAATTTTATTGCTGTAACTGTATTGTTAAGACTTATTACGCATTGCCCAGGAGTAGCAGCAGTCAGAAAATTTTTAGTGCCTTCAGATAAATTGAAAAAATCTACAACTTCATCGACTGATCCAGGACTTTGCTTAAATAAATATCTTGTTGAACATATATTTATAATGGTTTTTCCGTTCTTCAGAACTTAAAAATTCATCAATAAATTGGCTACCGAATGAATAATGGAACATTATACTTGCGACCGGCGGCGAGCAACATTCACAAGGAAGTCTGCGGATTCTTGATATTTTAAAAATAACCAAGCTTCATCGCAAACTATGATTTTTTTCTTTTCTCTATTTTTTAGTACATATTTTTGCCATACCCAAGTTAAGATAACAAAAGAAGAATATAATTTTGTAAATTCATCTTTAATCTCACTCATATCAAAGCAAATAATATCTTCAGAAGATGTAATTTTACTTTCACAATCAAATATTCCTAATGAATTGCCCTTTAGAAATGGTATTAAAATATCTGCTAATTCTTTACATTTACCACGCTGTACTAATTTATTATGAAAATCTGTAAGTGTAGGCATTTTCTTTTCTATTTTACCTACTACATATTTACCATTATCAAGTTTTCCACCTTTTTTCTCATAAAGCGAATTTACATCACTTGTAATACCTTTTTCACTATATAATTGATTTACTATTATTTCAATTTCAGTATTTTCTGTTCCTGTAAGTGTTCGACCATAATTTCTGCATATTGTTGCAATTAAGGCTCTAATTTCTGCTACTTTATCAAGTATATTTAAAAATTTTTCTTTACCTTTGTAATCTGCTTCTAGTTCAAATGGATTTATTCCTGCAGGTTTTCCTTGTTCAATTTTTATTACCTTTCCACCAAGCATTTTAGTAAGGTTTGAATACTCACCGCTCAACATCAATAAAGAATGCTCCGCATCCAGTAGTAGCAATATTTCTAGCAGTTAATGTTTTTAAAGCTACACTTTTTCCGCCACCACTTGTACCACAAATAAATACGTGTGGATTAGGAAGCGTAGGAGGACCGCAAAAAGTATCAATATAAACAGGTGCATTTGTATAAATATTTCTTCCTACAAATATACCTTTATCATGTGATAGATTAGGAGTTGAAATCGGTATCAATGTTGCAACACCGACCAGCAACCATATTTCTTTCATAATTTGAAATTGGATATTCATTAGTTGGAAGAATTGTTTTATAGCCTTCTAACTGTCTAAAAGTTAAAGTCCTTATCATTGCTGTTTTTTTATTTAGTTCACTTTCTAATATTTTTGTTTTCTCATTTAATTCTTTTAAACTTTCAGCATTTAGAGATATAAAAATTGTTGCATAAAATAATTTATCTTGATTAGTTTGTATTAGCATTCGCAGATCTTCTAAATCTCCAATTTGTTTTTCTAATTCTGGCAAATGCAATATATTACCTTGCCTTGAATAGGTTGCATACTCACTTTGTGCTTGTACTAATTTCTTTGTTAATTGATTTATAACATTTCCATTTATAGAAGGCTCTATTTTTACAGAAATATTGATATTTCCAATAGCAAACAAATCATCCAGCCAACTAACCCAAGTTTGTTCAGGATAAATTGTCATTACAAATATTCTCGTAAATTTATTATAGCCAAGTTTTAAATAATCTACTTTTTCTTGTAGTTCATCTGGAATAAGTAAATCAGAGATTTTAGGTACATTTTCAAATATGTTTATTTCTTTTTGCTTTTTGTTTTTTACCAACATATAAGTTTTTTCCACCTCCTTGTAAATTACTAATATTGATGGTTGAATTTTTATTTAATTCTTTATAAATTAAATTATAAATTTCATCTTCAGTAAGAATTTCGCATACTATTTTTGCTCTTAATAAACTACTTGTAAAAGATAATGATTTTCTGTTTAATTCCTGTATTGCATCTTGTGAAGTTCCATCATAACTAATAATTGCATAACTTCTAACAACAGAAATGGTCCTATTTTCCATTAAATTTTGTAAGTAATCTATCAAATAATTTTTATATTCTTCAATTTTTTCATTTGTATTTTTATTCTTTTTCATAAGTTGAATAACTTTGCTTGTGTCTATGTATTCAGTTGTGCTAAAAAATTGAACTGGATAATCTATTGAAAGTGATGTTTGTATTAAAATATTTTCAATAGAATCCTGTTCAGAAACAGAAAGCATATTATAATCAATGTTGCCAAGTCTAATAATATTTGAATATCTGTTACCAATGCAAATCATATTATCTTTTATTTTAAAATTAAAAATATTTTCTAATTTCTTTTTGTCTACTTTTTTGCCTTGATTTTCTTTTTTATCAATATTTTGTGTAAATCCGTTTTGCTTTTTGCTTTTGTTTAAATAAATAGCTGTACCAATGATAAACACAATAGTTAATCCAAGAAAAATAAACATTATTATCATTTCAAGCACCTCTCATATTTGAATTTTTTTCTACGAACAATGTATTTTGTAGCATATAAAAATAACTTATCAAAATTTTGCTCATTTATTTTTAGAAAAGCACAAAGTAGAAAGAATGTAGCAATTATAGTGATAATAAATATTTTTATAATAATATTTAGTGGGGTAGCGAGGATTCCCAAACTTGCTGTAGCAAGCATTAAATATAAAACTTGTCTTAGGCTCAAATATCCACCAAATATTTTTTCTTCTCTTTTAATATCAAATGGAATTTTAAACACTCTCACTGTAAATCACCTAACTTCCAAGCAATGTGCCACTATTGTTTGTAGCCACATTAATAATAATTCCAGCAATAATAAGTGAAGCACCTAAAATTACACCACCACCACATATCCAAGCTAAAGCTCCAATAGATTCTGCTCGTTTTTGTGGATTATTTGAGTTGGCAATCATTTTTAATGCTGCAACAACTACACTTGCAAAAATTAAAACTCCGGCCTAGTGGCATTGCAATACTTGTGATAACTCTTTTAATATTATCTGTTGCAGTTTGCACTTCAGCTGTTCCAATACTTTCAGCAAAACATTGATTACATTGAATTAATAACAATGTAATTGTTGTTCCAATGCTTGATAATTTTGCAATAAGTTTCTTTTTTCCTTTTGTAACATTCATAAAACATCATCTCCTTAACTTTTTGATAAGGCAAATTAAGGAAAGCACTATTTATAATAAATTTTTAAATTGTACTAAAATGTAAGGCAAAAGAAGTAAAAAAATAAGACTTAGTAATAAGCTTGGTACAATTTTTATAAATTTCGATTTTATTGTTTGTGACTTTATAATACAACCAATCATTAGAAAAATAAGTGATAATATTAATATAACCACAAGTAAAAGTAAAGTATATTTAAAACCATAAAATAAGAAAGTTGATATTATACTTTGAAAATTATTTATATAATTATTTATCATTGCTCAAAACTCCTTTATGATGTATCTATGTATTTATTTATAATAGCCTGTTTATAATAATTGAAAAAATCTCCTGTATTATGTTCTTTGCAAGTTAAATATAGATTAACTAAATTTTCTCTTTCAAATTTATACATAATAGTTTTAAAACTACTATTGTAAATTAAAAATAAAGTATAAATAATTTCTTTTAATTTTAACAAATTAGATTGATCCATTATATCTATAATTTTTGGGGGATATATGAATTCAAGTCTTTTTAAATTAGAAAGAAATTCTTCTGAAATCTTATTGCTATTGTTTATAATTAAAATAAATAAATCATCTATATTATATTTTATATTATTATTGGTGAAATTTTTTTCGTACCTTCCTATGAAATTATTTTCATGGGGTGGTGTGAAAAATTTTTCATACCTTAGGGCATCAGTTAAATATATTTTTCTTTGATAATTGTTTTCTACAATTATTTTTATATAGCCTTTTTCTTGTAATTTGGAAAGTGTAAATTGTATTGCTCGAGGAGTACAATTGTACAAGTTTGAAAAATAATTATTTGTAGCGAAACAATATCCTTCTTTATTACATAGACAAGTAATTTCACCATATAATAGTTTTGCCTTATCAGTTAAGTCTTTATCATATCTAACAATGGCTGGGATGACAGCATAATAATTGCTTTTAATATTTTCATTCAAAACTTAATTCCTTTCACTTAAATATTATTCTTCTGATTTTTTTCCTGCTAATATACAGGCATATAAAAAGAGGCTAAGATTAGCCCCTAAAAATAATCCTATTATAAAGTGTAACATTTTATCATCTCCGTTATTTATTTTTGTAATAAAAAAAGACTTTACTATTTCTAGTAAAATCTTATATATTTTAATTACTTAAAGGGACATCCCTTTAGGCAAAAACTTCCAAAGTGGTTGCGGGGGGAGGACTCGAACCTCCGACCTTTGGGTTATGAGCCCAACGAGCTGCCAACTGCTCCACCCCGCGATGTTTAATTAAATATTGTGCTTTTTGTGTCCCTTTAATGTCCCTTTATCAAATAAGTTTTAATAACTTTTAATAAGTTTTAATAAACTTAAAAGGATTATTTCAAAAAACTGCAAAATATATAATTTTCAATGTATTTAAGTCATAATCGCACTTTCAGAACTTTTAACATTTTTCGTAGAACTCGGATTATGAGCCCAACGAGCTGCCAACTGCTCCACCCCGCGATGTAACAACAAACTAATTATATAACACTAAATAATGTTTTGTCAATACTTTAAGAAAATAAATTTTATATTTGTATATTATATGCAAATATTATAAAAATATTCCATAAAAAAAGAAAGCTACAGATAAATTTGCAGCTCTTGAATTGAATTTGTGTAATTTAGGCTTAATATATTAGTGTTAATTGGATTTTTATTTATTTCAAAAAGAAATAGATGATTTGTCGAGGTCATCGAATGCCAATTAACATCTAATATATCATAATGCTATGAAAAATAATAAAATAAGAATATTTATTAAAATTCATGTTTATTATTATAGATATAAAGTCAAGAAACGTTATGGTAAAACAAAATGGTGTTTTATAGTTTTTAATGGTAAAAAGATTAAGTGATAAAAAAAGCAATTAAAGCATATGTTTAATAAAAATATATGGAGGTAAAATATGAATATAAAAAAATGGCAAATATTCGCTAGTATATTTTGCTTAATATTGGGGACGATATTACATTTTGCATATGAATGGTTTAATTATAATGTAATAGTAGGCTTATTTAGTGCTGTAAATGAAAGTGTTTGGGAACATTTAAAATTATTATTTTATCCAATGTTTTTTATTTCCATAATTGGGTATTTTAAAATAGGAAGAAAATTATGTAATTATTGGTATACTCAAATGTTTGGAGTTGTTTTTGCTTTGATTTTTGTAGTAGTATTTTTCTATACATATACAGGAATTATAGGGAAAAATTTCTTTTTATTAGATATTGCATCATTTATAATAGGGATTTTGGGTGGTGAATATATAGCATACAAAATGTTAAAACAAAAAGAAATGTGTAAATTAGAAGCGGTATCAATAATAACTTTAATAATAATATTGTTATGTTTTCTTACCTTTACAATTTATCCTCCTATACTTCCACTGTTCGAAGATCCTATATATGGGACATTTGGAATAAAACCGATGAAAATAGATTAATAAAAAGGTACAATAAAAATGTACCTTTTTCCAAAAATATTGGTAAATGAGAAAAAATATAAAATACCAATATAATAAGAAATAAAAAATATATAATGAAAGAAATGAACGTTCATATTATGTAATGTAAATTAATTATAACATAGTAAAAAAGAAAATTATGCCAAATCTTGTCGATTATTAAAAGAAAAAAATAAAAAAAGTGACAAAAGTCACTTGAATTTTCAAAAATAGAGTAATATAGTAAATAACATAATTTCGAAATGATAATATTTTAGTGCACATAAGAAGAAGGGGGAATAGTAGTGAAGAACTTTTTTGGAAGTATATTTATTAATCGTGACAAATTAAGAGAAGCAGGAATAGAATATCCAATAAAAGTAGAATATTATAAAATATCAAATGAAGTATCAACTAGAAAAAGATTATTATTTGGAGTACAAGTAATTAAAACAGAATATAAAGAAAAAATTGGAGTTGAACAGAGAAAAATAGAAAATGTTACATTTAATGAAAAAGAAATTAATAAAATTTTAAATCAATTAAAAGAGGGAGAAGTAACTCCGATTGGTTTGGAAGATGTTTTAATTGAACTTGAAGAAAACGATATATTGACAATGGTATAGGATTTCCTATACCATTTTAAATATGTATAAAATAAATCAAAGGTATTGCCAAAAAAAAAAAAATAAGTTACAATACCAAAAGTAATAAAAAGAGAAGGGAGAAAAGAATATGACAGATAAACTAATAATAGTAGAATCACCAGCTAAAGCTAATACAATAAAAAAGTTCTTGGGTGGAAATACAAAAGTTGTAGCATCAATGGGACATATTCGCGACTTACCAAAATCAAAATTAGGAATAAACATAGAAAATAACTTTGAACCAGAATATATAAACATAAGGGGAAAGGGAGACTTAATAAAAGAATTAAAAAAAGATGCTAAAAATGCAAAAAAAGTATATTTGGCAACTGACCCTGACCGTGAAGGAGAAGCAATTGCATGGCATTTATCTAATATATTGAATGTAGATGAAAAAAAAGTAACAAGAGTGACATTCAATGAAATAACTAAAACAGCAGTCCAAAAAGCTATAAAAGAACCAAGAGATATAGATATTAATTTAGTAGATGCCCAACAAGCAAGAAGAGTATTGGATAGAATAGTTGGATATAAAATAAGCCCAGTCTTATGGAAAAAAGTAAGAAGAGGGTTATCTGCAGGAAGAGTACAATCAGTTGCAGTTAAACTTATAGTTGATAGAGAAGAAGAAATTGGAAAATTTATTCCAGAAGAATATTGGAATATTTATGTAGAACTTATTGATAAAAAAACAAATAAAAAATTTGAAGCAAAATTTTATGGAAAATCAGGCAAAAAACAGGAAATACATTCTCAAGAAGAAGTTAATGAAATATTAGCTACAATAAAAAAAGCTACATATATTATAGAAGAAGTTAAAAAAAGTGAAAAGAAAAGAACACCTGCCCCACCATTTACGACTAGTACAATGCAACAGGAGGCATCAAGAAAAATAGGCTTTTCGATAAAAAAGACAATGTCTGTTGCACAGGGATTGTATGAGGGAGTAAAAATTCAAGACAAAGGCACTGTTGGACTTATAACATATATGAGAACAGATTCTACAAGAATTTCAGAAGAAGCAAGAACAACTGCAAAAAAATATATTACTGAAACATACGGGGAAAACTATTATGAAAATAGATATTATAAGACTAATAAGGAAGCGCAAGATGCACATGAGGGTATTAGACCAACATATGCAGAACTAGAACCAGAAAAAATAAAAGATTCTTTAACAAAGGAGCAATACAAATTATATAAATTGATATATAATAGGTTTATGGCTAGTCAAATGGCATCTGCTGTATATGATACAATGTCTGTAACAATAAACGCAAATGATTATACATTTAAAGCAAATGGACAAAATTTAAAATTTAAAGGATTTATGACATTGTATGTAGAAGGAACTGATGGAAAAGAAGAAAAAGAAGCGGGAATGTTGCCAGAACTTAGACAAGATGAAATTGTAAAATTAGAAAAAATAGAACCCAAACAAAGCTTCACAGAACCACCAGCAAGATATACAGAAGCAAGTTTGGTAAAAACATTAGAAGAAAAAGGAATAGGAAGACCAAGTACATATTCTCCTACAATTACTACTATATTAGAAAGAAGATATATAGAAAAAGAACAAAAACAATTGGTACCAACAGAATTAGGAAAAATAGTAAATAAACTATTATGTGAAAATTTTGCAGATGTAATAAATGTTGAGTTTACTGCAAAAGTAGAGAATGAATTTGATAATATAGCAGAAGGAAAAGAAGATTGGAAAAAGATGATAGGAGAGTTTTATGGTCCTTTTGAAGAAAATGTAGAAAGAGTTGAAAAAGAACTAGAACATATAGAACTAGTAGATGAAGTTTCTGATATTCCTTGCGATAAATGTGGAAGAATGATGGTATATAAATATGGAAGATTTGGAAAATTTTTAGCATGTCCTGGGTATCCAGAATGTAAGAATACAAAACCAATTATTGAAACAATAGAAGAACATTGTCCAAAATGTGGTGGAACTATTCAAGTTCGAAAGGCAAAAAATAAAAGAAAGTATTATATATGTGAAAACAACCCACAATCATGTGATTATATATCTTGGAATAAACCATCAAAAGAAACCAAATAGTAAATGAAATAGAAAACAATGTAAAATAGACAGTGAATGTATATTTTATGAGGTTTTCTATTTTACTTTTTATAACAATAAAAATGTAAAAAACAATTTAAAAAATAAAATATAAAAAAATCAAAAAAAATTTCAAAAATGTGTTGACAAAATACGACATTATGTGTTAATATAGAAAACGTACCAAGCAACAGACAAAAATAATTAAAATTATCACATAAGAATTAGTAAAAAGTAA